>DASYHU010000029.1:0-13821 GCA_035998215.1 Roseococcus sp.
CGAATGCGGTCAAGCGCGGCGCCGGAACGCCCCAGCCGCTGAGGAACGCGGCGAAGCGGCTGAACACGTAGCTGCCCTCGGCAAGCGCCACCGGGAGCGTGCCAAGATGCCGAAAGATGTTCGCCGCCGCCGTGCCGACCAGCTGCACGCGCCGCCCCTGCACGCCCAGCGAGGCCGACTGCGCGAGATAGGTGGTGATGCTGGTGTCCGTGCCCGACGTGGCGTAGGTGGTGGGCAGCCCCCCGCCGGACACCGGCTCCATGCGCGGGTTGGTCCAGATGTTGGTGCGCTGCCCTTCGATCAGTAGCCGCTGCGCGGCACCATAGAACCGAGGCTGGTCCGCGCCATACTCCACCCAGGTCGTGCCATCGGCAGCCAGCGCCGTGGACCGCGCCCCGTCCGCCTGCGCGCGCGAGAACGTCACCAGCCCGCCGCCCGCCAGCGCGCCGGGCTGGATGAGGCGCGCGCCGAAAGACGCGCCGCCGCCGCCCTGCCGGCCTGCGCCGATAATCATGATGCGTCGACGCCTGTAAGATGCGCTCATTGCTGCCTCATATCGGAACCACCGTGGAACCATTGGGCAGCCCGACAGGCGCCCGCCCGTTCTGCGCGCCCGGCCCCATGCCCATGACGCCCAGCGGCCGGTCCTGCGCCCGCGCACGGGCCAGAGCGTTGGCATACATCACCGCTGCGTTCTGCGCGTTCAGCCCGCGAGCGTCGCGCCACAGCGCGATCATCGCCAGCGCGATCAGCCGTTCATCAACCAGCGCCGTGTCGCTGTCCGCCTGCCAGGTCTCGCGCGTTACGCTGCCCGCCGTCACCGGATGCCCCGTGACATAGCGCAGCGTGAGAGACGTGCCCGGCGCCGCCGCCAGCAAATCCAGCGCACCATTGGAAATGCGAAACACCGGCCATGCCGAGGCGGTGGGCGGCTGCTTCAGCGCCTCGTATTCCGCATCGGACAGCGGCCCGTTCACCGGCCACGCCATGGCCGAAAGCCACACCGTGCCAGGGATCAGCCGCCCGTAATCCACCGGCAGCGCCACGGTCTGCTCAGGGCCTGCGCCGATGGCGACAGTGTAGGTCCGCATGAGCTTTTGCCACTCATGCGCCTCCACCACCATCCGCAGCGCCTCGCGGGCGAACTCCACCACCTCCTGCGTGGCGTCATCGCTGGCCGAAATCCAGACGTTGGGCGTGGGCGCGCCCAGCCCGGCGCGCAGCCAGAACGAAGCGCAGGTGGTGGCGAGGCTCATGACGTCAGGTCACCACCGTAGGCGCCACCGCCACTCCCACCGTGCGGGGCCAGTCAGTGCGCCGCGCCCACAGCCACCACGTTCCGGCAGCCGGGCGCGTGGTGTTGCGCGTCCACGTCTCGGCCAAGCCGCCGCCATTCGTGGCCGCGCCCCAGCCGGTGTCAGGCGGGGTCGTGTTCGTCAGGCCCCATGCCGTCTCCACACGCGCGCCGGCTGGGCTCACGATGCCCGTCACCGTCACAGCGCTAGCCGCCGCACCGCCTGCCGGCGTGTTAGGCGTCACGCGCCCGCGCCGCAGAATGCTGCGGCCGATGTTCTGGCTCATGCTGCTTCATCCCTCGCCTTGGGCGGACGCCCACGCCGTCGCGGTTCCGCGCCCTCGTCAGCATCGTCACGCCGCGCCAGCAGGGCCTTGAGTTCCGCCACCTCCTGCCGCAACGCCGCTGCCTCATCTCGCGCCGCCACCGCCTCGGCCTCAGCCTTCGCCAGTGGGGCCGCATCTTGCGCCGCGTCCAGATAGCGCCGCGCCTTGTCGCGCATCTCGCGCGCGCCATCGAAGGCGCGCAGGGCGGCATCCGGCAGCGCGGCCAGCATTTCCACCGAGCCCACGCCGCCCGCCTTGAGGCTCGCCAGCTCGGCCACGTTCAGCGCCAGCAGCGACAATGGCGTGCCAGACACCGCCTCGGCCTGGTTCCGCATCCATTGTTCCGCAGTGTCCCGCACCGCAGGCCAGATGTCCGGCTCTTGGATGATCGGCACGTCACTGCCCTCGGGATACCGCAGGATTTCGCGGTCGAGGGTATCGCGCGCGCCGGGGTAGTGCTGCCGCATGATCAGCGCGCGCTCGAACACGCGGCGCCCGGTCATGCGGCTTTTCGCCTCGTTCTCGACCGCCTCGAAGCGGAAGCTGACAAAGCGATGCGTCGGCCGCTCCATGCCGCGCTCGTCAATGTAGGTGCCTCCATCAGCGATGGAGAGAATAGGGCTTTCGTCGGTCATGGTGGCTCCGGGAGTTGTAGGGGGCGACACCGCGCCGCCCCCTTTGGCCCCGCGTCAGTCGGTGCGGAGGTAGCCGTTGAGGCTGCTGTTGGAGAGGGTCATGTTGCCCTTCCAGCCGATCATGCGGATGATCGCGTCCTGGTTGATCGGCTCGCGCTCGCCGCCCAGGCGGAACACGTCCATGCCCGCCATGGGGCGCCAGAAGATGTAGGACGTGTTGAGGAAATACATGGAGTTAGCCGGCGCCGCGCCGCCAACACCGCTGTCCATCACCACATTGGCATTGCGGAACTTCGCCGTGATGAAGCCCGCCTCCGCCATCTGCACGTCAATGATCGTCTGCCGGTCGCTCATGGCATCCATGAAAAGCTGGTAGGCGATGCCATCGGCCGGGATCAGGTCCGGCACGTCCGTGCCGCGCGTGAGCGCGTTGAACGTGCGGCCCATGTGGTTGAGGATGGTCGCGCTGTTCGCCGCGCCGCCGTAGTTGACGCTGGAACGCACGCCCACCGAACGCCACCACGTCGCGGTTGCGCGGTTGATGCCGCCCACCGTGCCCGTGGCGGCGTTCAGCGGCAGCAGCAGGCCCAGGCCGCCGATCTGGTTGCCGCCGCCGCCCGAACCGTCGCTGTAAACCCCCGTATTCAGGAGGTTCATGAGCGACTTTTCCATGTTCCCGATGCGCGCATCGAGAAGATCAATCATGCGCTCCCGGCCACGGTTCTGCGCCATTTCCAGGCCAGAAATGACCATGGAGGCATAGGCCTCGCGGATCGGATATTCCGCCGCCGTCGCCGTCTCAAAAGCGTTGGTGGTCAGCGTGCCAAGGCCGCTATACCAGCCCACGTTGGTCGTCGCCGCGAAGTCGATTTCCTGAAGGATCAGGCGACCACCGGAGACCGGGCGGGCGTTGCCCCGGCGCCGCATGACGTAAAGCAGCGCAGAGTTGTTGGTGATGTTGTCCGCGAGAGCGCGCGTGCGGCTCTCAATCGTCGTGGTGGCGATGGTGTTGTAGTTGGGGTTGCTCATGGCTCAATCCTCAGACGCGACCGGCGCCGGCATCCATGGCCCGCATGATGGCGTCTCGAACGGTTGTGGGAGGCGGCGCGGCCGAAGGGACCGCCGTTCCCGGCGCACCTCGGACACTCACCGCAGCAGCCGCCTTCTCCCGGTCCCGCTTGGCGCGATCTTCCGCGTCCCGCTTGGCCCGCTCGGCGCTCTCGCGCTCGGCAAGCTTGGCGGAAACAACCGGGTGCACCTTGACGGCCATCTGGTAGGCGGTAGGCAAATCAGACGCCGCACCACTCTGGAGCAACCCGCCCATGACCTTCCGAACCTCGGGGTCATGGCGGAACTCATACGCGGTGTTGGCGTCGAACTCGGATAGCGAGCGGGCGATTTCCCGCTGCTGGTATTCCTCGGCGGCGGCCCGGCGCGCCTCATCACGCGCCCGCGCCACAATCTCGTCGTAGGTCTGCGGCTGTGCCTGCTGGGGCGCCTCCTGCTGCGGCACCAGCGTCCGCAGATCCACGCCGCGCTGCTGCGCCAGGTGCCGCACGAAGCCGGGAAAGTCCCGCCCCGCCCAGTCGGAGAGGTGGAACAACTGCTCAAGCGCCTGCGCCTCGTTGCCGAAGCTGGCCCGCAGCGCGTCACGGCGCGGCGCCAAGATGCCCTCAAGCGGCTCGTATTGCCGGGCACGCTCGGCCGCTTCCTTGGCCTCCTTCGCCAGCGCCTTGGCCCGCTCGCGCGCCTGCGCGGGAGTGAGCTTCCATGTCTCGCGGTCGAGGCCCACGCCTTCGTCGTAGTCGTCATCTTCGACCGGCGCGACGGCTTCCGGCTCAGCCGCAGGCTCTTCCTTCGCCGCAAACTTGCCGTCATCGCCGCGCGGCTGTTCGGCCTGCGTCGCCTCGGGCGGCGCGTCCTCGTTTTCAGCCGGCCACGCAGCCTCAATCGCCGCCCGCAAGGACGGAGAAACTTCCTCAATCATGTGATGTGATCCTCGGGGTTATGGCGCCGAAGGGCTAAAGATGCCCGTGACGCTGCAACGCCTCTTTGATGGACTGCGCGACTGTTGGGCCGGTCGAAACCGGCTTGTTCCCGCGCTCCATCAGTCGCCGCATTTCCGTCTTGCCGCACTCGACGGCGCCATGGGCGCGCGTGGTGCGGTTGAACTGCTCGCGGCTGTCGTAAACCTTGCCGTCAATCATGTGCCTGGTTTCGGGCATCACGCCCCACACCATCGGCGCGGCCAGCAGCGTCGGGGCGCCGTTGTCGCCGCGATACCGGGCCGCACGCCATTTCTCGACCACGGCGCCCGCCTCGGGGCACCAAACGTAGGTCGTGCGGCTCACTGCATCATCTCCGGCGCCAGCCCCGCAATCATCGGATCAGCCGGGGCGACAGGCACGCCCGCCACCCCGGCCGCCATGCCCGCCGCCTCACCAGGGATGCCCCCCTGCACCGGCATCACGGGCAGCGATGCACCCATCTGCTGCATGGGCGTGGCGGGTTGCCCCAACGCCTGCATCGCCTTCTCGACCAATTCTTCGGCTTCCTCGCCACCACGGAAGCGCCGGATCGCCATCGTCAGCAGCCCCGACACCATTTCTGTCATGGGCTGCAATGCGTGCGGCGCCTGCTGCGCCACACCGCCCAGCATCGGCATCGCCGCGCCCAGGAAAGACGAAATCCCCGACAGCAACTCCGTCGCCGCTTGGCGCTCGCCAAGCTCATCCGGCGCAATGGTGCTGTCCGTCTCCACGTCCACGCGATAGGTCCGCAGCGCGTCCGGGCCCTTCAGCAGTTGAAGCGCCGGCAGCAGATACGGCATGTCATTCTCAGGCAGCGCCTCGGCATTGGCCTCCGCCATGATGGCTTCCACGCCGAAATGCCCGCACACCACATCAGACATGATTTCGATCACGTCGCGGCAGTAGCGCGCCACCTCCTGCTGACGCTCGCGCACTCGCACCGCGCCCCACTGCGCCTTGATCTGCTGCGCGGTCGCCGTTTCGCTCGCCGCCGTCTGCCCGCGCAGAATGTCCGAAAGGCCCGTCACCTCGTAGGCGTCGGCTTTCACCTGCTCGCGCAACTGCACCAGCCGCGCCAGCGTGTTCGCCACGTCCGTGACAGGCAGCCAGGCAATGGCGTTGTCCATCGGGCGCCCCTGCCCCAGCGCCCACGCCTCCACGGGCACCAGCGCCACGTCCTGCGTGCTGTCGAGGCCCTTCTGAATGTCAGCCTGCGCCTCGCCACTGACGAAGCCAATCATCCGCATGGCGCGCGATAGAGACGCAATGCGCGCCGTCAGGTCGTCTAGCTCAAGCGCCTGATCCTGGTAGTAGATGAAGTCCGGCACCGGCACCGTTGAGCCGGTCGTGAGCGTCCCGAACATCGGACGCGGGCACGGGAACTTGCCATGCAGCCGCAGCGGATAAGGCCGCACGTCCAGCGGCTCCGGCACTGCGCGATGCAGCCAAATCACCTCGCGCGTGGCGCTGTCCCAGACCTCATAGACCGTTGCCTTGCCGATCACCTCGTCATCAGTCTGGCGGCTGCTCGACTCGGCTGGCTTGCGGTCCAGCGGCACCGTCTCGCCCGCCTCGCCAAATCGCTGCACCAACTCCGTGCGCGTGAGGTAGGACACGCGCCAAACGGCCGTCACCTCCTGCCAGGTGCGCGCGCCTGCCGTAAAACCGAAGTCGCGCCAGTGGACGTGTTGCAGCACGGCCCGGTCGCTCGTCTCGGCCATGTAGTCGCCGGGCTCGTAGAACACCCACGCCACGCCCTGCCCCAGCAGCAGGAAGTCCTGCACCGCCGCGCGCATGGCAAGACCGTAGTCGCCCTGCTTCTCAATCTGGCACGTCAGCACACGTTCCAGCAGCCGCCCCGCCACACGCCCCACCGGGTCGCGGTCGCGGAAACGCCGGAACACGCGCGGCAAAGGGTCGCGCGCATAGACCGTGGGTTTGAGAACCTCGACATTCGCCCACAGCAGAGCAAACCGGCGCTCGTCGCGCGCATGCTCATTGCGATAGCGCTGGATGATCTTCTCGCCGCGCTCGCAATAGGCCCGCCGCTCGCGGTCGAACGCCTCGATCTCGGCCACCCAGCGCCGGGCAATGCCCACGGGCGGCGGCCCGAACTGCTCGGGCGTTTCAGCCACAGGCGCGGCGGCAGTGGCCTCCATCAAATCCGCCCCCCGCGCGTCGGCAGCTCAGGCCGCAGGTCGCGGATGCGGTAAGTGCCGGGGGGGAGCGCGGGCTCGACCGGCGCAAGCTCCTTCGTCATCGGGCGCGACATGCAGGCATATCGGATTTCGTCCGCCGCATGATCCTCGCCCTCGGTATCCACGTCCTCGGCCCGGCTCTTGTCGTGCTGCAAGGCCGGCAGCGTGCGGATGGCGTCGGTGCAGGTCGAAAACATCAACATCATCGCCCTCCCCTCCGCATCGCCCTTAAGCCTCTGCCGCACCTGATCCCAGCCACCCATCGCGCCATTGCGCGGCACTCGGGCGTTGTCCGCTGGCTTGAACACCACGCCCGCCCGCGCCATCCGCTCGGCAATGGACGGGCCGCCGTCACTGGCAAAGATCGCCGGGTCAGCCACGCCGCTCATGCGTTCCGCGTCGCCACGTTCGCGCTTGCGAATGCCCGCCGCGACCTCCTCGGCCGTGAGACGCAGGCCCTCGTTGGGCGTTCCGGTCGAGCCATACCACTCGCGGTATCGGACCAGCGCGCCCCGCGCGATGCCTGCCAACGTGCCGTCCGAAACAGCCCACCACCCCACGCTGAACGGCCGCGCGCTGCCCCAATCGAGGCTGCGGAATCGATGCCAATGCGAAGGCAGCTCGCGCGGCGCGATCACATGGCGATCCAGCGCGAACTCGGGGAAGAAGGCCCCTGCAATGACACTCCAATCACCCTCAAGCCACGCCCGCACCAACTCCGGGGCGCCAGAAGCCTTGATCCGCGCGACGTAATCCGCGCCCAAGTGCCCGTTGTCCGTCACGCGGCTCGGGATATAGACCCGCTCAAGACCGGAAGCCTCGTCTCGGAGGACCTTCCAGCCCATCGGCGCCGGGTCGATGTAGCGCGCCCGCACCCACTGATGGCCCGGCCCGCCAGGGTTGCCCGTCAGCCGAATGCGGCAGGGGACACCAGCGCCAGAGCGCAGCGTTGCGAACAGCTTGAGGATGGGCGCCGGGCTGGGGAAATTTCCCGCCTCCTCGACGTAGACGCGGGTGTAGCTGTGGCCCTGGTAGCTCTCGGCGTCCGCGTCGCGCTCAAGGTAGGCAAACGTGAGCCGCCCGCCGCCCGGCATGACGCAGCGCATCGGAACCGTGGTGAACGTGGCGCCCAGCGGCCCAAACAGCACCCGCGCCCGCTCGAATGTCTCGGCCAATTCAACGCGCGACCGGCGCACCATGAGGCCGATGGCGTTGCGGCCGTAGCGGTCGGCATGCACCGCCCACTCTCCCAGCACGCCGTCCGTCTTACCTCCGCCGCGCGCCCCGCCGAAGAACACCTCGAACACGGGGCAGGCGAGTAGGGCCGTTTGCGGGCCAGGCTGTGGCGACCAGACCGTTACTTGGGCTGGTGCTGCCTCGCCCATGCGTCCGCGTCCTCCGCCTCGGCCGGGGCCGTGATGACATAGCCGAGCCGCTCGCCCTTGCTCGTCACGTCCTGCCGCTGAACCGCCTTGCCCTCGATCCGATCCAGCAGCTTGTCGGCCGCGTTGATCCGCGCCGCCTCGCCCTCGCCCTTAAGCGCAACGTAGTAGAGGACGCCGCGCATCTGCGCCGCGATCTCTTCCTTGTGGGCGATGTTGTCAGCATCCCAACGCAGCGCGCGGATGCCGTCCGGGTCGCCGGGCTTGATGCGCGAGGTTGATGCGCCCTTGGCCGGGCCGCCCCACGAACCCGCGCCGGGGCCGCTGGCGGGCGTGTTGACGGGTCGCTTGCCCGAGCCTGGATTGCGCGGGGTGCGAGGCATCAGTAGCCCCGCCCGCCGCCCTTCGGCTTGCGCTTCGTGCCCATGATCGCCTCCGTTGATGAGTTGCCCGGCTCCGCGCATCGCCGCTTGTCTAGGCATCCGGTCACCCACGCGGCGTTGACGCTTGCGCGCTGCTGCGGGCGATCCGCCAGGCCGGGCAGCCAGCGGGTGGAAGTGTAGGGCCGGAACGCAAAACGCCCCGGCGGTTAGGCTCGGGGCGCAACTCTTGACGATGCCGCAGGAATGCACATCGGCGCGGCGCTCGTCAAGCCATTTCCCACCACTCCGCCAACCGCAGCGTTGCGGCCCTGATCCGGCCCATACAGACCTCGCGCCGTTCGCCACGTCGCCGGGCGATTTCCTCGGCCGCCACGTTATGCGTCACCCACAGGCGCAGCAGTGCCGCCCCATCGCCCCCAACCGCCTTGTCGGCCTGGCGCAGGCTGGCGAGGGCCTGAAGTGCCGTCAGGGGCGGGGTGCGTGTCCAGGGGCTCGACGCCTCGGAAGGGCCTCCACGCCGCTCCTGGGCGCCCTCTGCCCGGTCGCAGAGGATGGCGTAGCGGTCGCATGCCTCGCGCTCGGCATCCGTGAGGGCGCCGCGCTTCCAGGCCGTGTCGTAGTGGCAGACCACGCGGGCCCGGCGGATGGTGCGAGCTGGGCTGTCCGGGTCGGCGGCGTCCACCACCTCAAGGCGGTGATGCAGCAAAGCCACCGGCTTGCCCTTGGCGTCGAGGGTGATGGAGGGCGGCCCGTGATCCATGGGCGTTGAGGATGCGGGCTGGCCACGCTTGCGGCGGCGGGCGATGGAACCGTCAGGCATGGTGCTCTCCTTGGTGATGGGACGCGCGCGCGTTTCGGCGCTGGTCACTGCCTTGCCCTCCCCCACGCCCATTCCGCCACGTCGCGCATGCGCTGCACGTAGGCTTGCCGGTAGGCCTTGGCGTCGGGGTCGCTGTTGGGCGGCATGGGGGGTTGCTCGGCCAGCAGCTCGGCATGGCGGGCGATGGCCTCCATGGCGTGGCGCTGGGCGTGCTGGGCGGGGGTGGGGTCTTTGAAGGGCCGCTCAGGCATGTGTGGATACCTGCCCGGCCGCGTGAATACCTTCGGCGGCGAGGTGTTCACGCCTCAAACCCGCAGGAAACCGCCACCTGTGAATACCGTGAATACCGTGAATACCTAAATCAACAACATCCCACACATACGCATAGGGGTTTGGAAGCGCGAAAAGGTGTTCACGGTATTCACAACCCACGTTTTCCGTGGGGTTGAGGTGTTCACAGAGGTGTTCACAGAGGTGTTCACACGCCCGAAAGGTATTCACGGGATGACCGCTCACAGCGGCGGCTCCCACGAATTGCCCGCTCGGCTATGCACTTTCCGCCACCCCAAACGGGTCAGGATGGCCGCGATGCGCATCTGAGCCTGTCGGGTCTGCTGGTATACGGGCATGTTGATGGCGTGTTCAAGTAGAACCGAGGCCTTCACGTCCCGGAGGCCGTCCACGTAGTCCCGGACCTTCCAATGCCACGGGTCTTCCACCATCCGCTCTTGCTGCTGGGCCTCGGCTTCCTCGCGGTCATCGGCTTCGTCCAGCCAGTGCGGTTCGGCCTCGGCCTCGCGCTGGGCTGCTTCGGCCCATAGCTGCTCGCGGTTGGCCCTGATCCACTCCACGTCAATCTCGCCGCAGTCGAATGGCCAGAACCGCCGGTTGCCCGTGGGGTCGCGTAGCCACTCTTGCGCATTGGTGGTCCCTACCAGCACCCCTTGCCGCGGCACCTCCAGCACGACGCGCCCGTAGGGTGGTCGGTAGCGGTCCACGGCGCGGGTGATGAAGGCCTTGATGGCTTCGGGCTCGGAAGCGAGAAGCTGGGTCAGTTCGGCCATTTCCAGGCCCCACACGCCACGGAGGGCCATGGCGGCGTCCTTGTCGGCCAGGTCATCCGGGAGGGCATCGGAGAACAGGTCGGGCCCGAATAGCGCCGCCCAGGCGGTGGACTTGCCGCGCCCCTGGGCGCCTTGGGCAACCGGGACGTGGTCGAACTTCACGCCGGGCTGCCGCACACGGCGCACGGCCGCGATACACAGCTTGGCGCCGATGGCCTGGGTGTAGGGCGTGGGATTGGCGCCGAAGCCCTGCGGGATCAGGCGGTGAAGGCGCGGGATGCGGTCCCACGTCAGGGAGGCGAGCCAGTCTCGGATGGGGTGCCAGCGGTTGCGGGCCGCCTCCACTTCCATAGCGTCCTCGACGGTCTCGCGCCGCATCTTGTGGGTGTAGGTCCGCTGGATGTAGGCGGCGAACAGGGCCGCATCGGCGCGGGTCCAGGGCCGCGGATATGGGCCTGGAGCGTGCGGATCGGACGGGTTGCCCTTCGGCGGCGGCCCTGTCAGCAAGGACACGTCCCGGAAGTCGCAATGGCACAGCCGGCCAGCTACGGCGGGGTCCAGGGCCATCACCAGCATGGCGTTGGCGAGGGTGGCGTAGGGCTGCTTCCTGTCGTCGCAGTCCATGCGCTGGTCCAGCTCGGCCATGCCTCCGGGTGCGCTCATGTGGTTCATGCTTGCCCCCATGCGATGGGTCGCTGCTCGCCGGCATTGAGGCCGGAGCGGACGGTGGATTGGGCTTCGGAGCGGGACTGCCCTGCGGCGAGGCCGGCGGCGATCAGCTCGCGCTCAGCGGTGGAACGGTCCAAGGCGCCCGCACCGACAAAGCCCCCGACCAGGACGGCGCGGCGGTGCAGGGCCTGGTTGCGCTGGCCGCGTGGCGCGCCCTCGATCTCGCGGAAGGAGCGGATCAGAGCCTTCATGGCGCGGTCCTGGGTCGGCACCATGGGGCGCGCTGGCCGTGGTGGCGCTGGAGGCGGCGCCAGAAGGGCCAGGAGCCATTCCGGCGCGGGAGGTGGGGAAAGCTCCCACGGGGCCACCACCCACCTGTAGGCGCCCCCCTTGCGGCGTGACGGGGGCACCATGGCGCACAGATCCATGTGCAGGGTGTCCAGGCCTGGCGCTGGCTTGCCGCTGCCGCGCTGGATAGGGCGGCCGGTGTCGCGGAAGACCAGCAGATGCCCGCCAGAGGCCGAACGCCCATGCGGCCTTGGCGGCAGGGGGCCGTGGAGGTCGCAGAGGGCGCGGAGAGCGGCCACGCCATCGGCGGCGTGATCGTCGCCCGGCACGTCCACGTCGAGAAACCAGACACCCGAACCGCGCGGCCGCGCTTTCCAGCAGCAGCCCGGAAACTCACGGGACCATTCCTCGATCCGGTCCAGGTCGGTGGTGGCGGCCTGGATGAAGCTGGTCAGCCCATATCGCTCGCCCTTGAAGCGGCCCTTCTTGCTCGCCGTTGCGGGCACCATGTGCCACCCCAGCAGGGCAAGGCGCTCCACGTCCGGATGGGTCTTCATGCGCCCACCAGCATCAGGGCATGGGATGGGCGGGTCGCCGCGACATAGAGCATCTGCTGGGTTTCAAGGACGTTGCTGCGCGCGCGGCGGCGAATGTCGCCCAGGTCCACGAACGCGTTGCGGAAGGTGCTTCCTTGGCTCGTGTGGACGGTCATCGCATAGATGCTCTGGAGGTTGGCCATCGCGCCCTTAAAGTCGTGCAGGTGCTTCCACCTGCCGCGGTCTTCGGCGGCCTGGTCTTTGATCTTGTCCACGATGGCGTTGTAGGTCTTGGTGTCGGCGCACAGATGGACCGGAACCTCCGAAGCGTCGGGCCGGGCCAGCAGAACCCGCCATGACGGCACCTCTGCCCACCAGCCGGGATTGGCCGGCGTGGGCTCGACGTAGTGGCGCAGCGTGTCACGCTGGACAGGACCGCCACGGCCTTATGGGTGGGTGCCGTCAGAACAACCGACAGGCCAGCCGCGATCCACTCCTGCGCGAGGTGCTGCATGAGGGTGGTCTTGCCGCTGCCTGCGTAGCCGGTGAGCAGGTGGCGGGCGCCAGGCTCGCGCGCGGCGATGATCTCGGCTGCGGCGCGCTGCTGGTCTGGTGTGAGGTTGATCGTCAACGCGCCCACCCCCATGCCCGGAGGTATCGGCGCGCGTCGTCCACCGACTGCACGACTTCCACCTCGAAGCCGTAGCCACGGAGGCGTTCGTAGAGGGCGATCCGGTCAGCCCACTTGCTGTAGGCCTTGGATGGCTTCCGGCCCGGCTTGGGCGGCTGTGGCGCCTTCCAGGTTGGCGCCTTGACCTCGAACAGCGCGTGCTTGCCGCCGGCCCGGTAGAGCAACAGGTCCGGGAAGCCGACGCGGAGGCCGTCCATCTTGGCCCGGACGTGGCCCAGCATGGAGCGCTTGGCTTCGTTCGGGACGTGAACGGCCATGACGCCATTGAACTGGCACATCTGGATAATGGCGCGCTGGACCATGGCCTCGGAGGGCTGCACCAGCTTGCGCGAGTTGCCCTTGCGGCCGAGGGCGTCGATTTCGTCGCCCAGCAGCATGTCGGTCTTCACCAGCAACGGCGCCTCCTTCGCATGGGCGGCCGCGTCTTCGGCGGCTTGGTGGACGTGCGGATGATGTTGTGGACCGACACAAGCGGAACGCCTGTCGCTTCCGCGATGGCTTCGGGCGTGTGCTTGCGCTTCATCCGCAGGACTTGGACGAACTGCTGTTCGGTGATGGTGCTCATTCCTCACACCCCACGATGTGCAGCACCTGATGCGGCTGCATGCCCTCGCGGACATGTGCCTCTGCGACGGCGCAGGACGACGCGGCGGTGTGGCCCTCGGTGCAGAGGCATTCGTCGCAGTCGGCGGCGCAGATGAGGAATGACAGCAGGGCGACGAGGGGCTTCATGGCGCGCCTCCCAAAAAGCCGGGGCTAAGCGCGCGCGCCCCGCAGTTGCATCCGGGAGGAAAGGCCACACTGCCCTGGGTATGCGCGGATTGACCGCCGCGCCCGGCTGCCGCACCGACCCTGCCTTGCGGCGCGCGCGGGTCGGGGTGCGGGAGTTGGTGGAGGCGCCGCAACGCCTCCAATTCGTCGAGAAGGGCCAGCATCTAGAGGTCCCACCAGCCGGGCCGCTCGGCCTTGAGGTCCTCGATGCACTGCCGCGCGTGCCCGTAGAGGGCCGCGCCGAAGATGGCGCCCAGCACGAACACCAGGGCGCCGAGGCCGATGAAGAGGGCGGTCATGCGAGGTCTCCGCCGAGGCGCGACGAGGTGACGAGCTTGGTGCGGCCGTCCTGCTGGGTGCGGGCCGCGCGGGCGAGGAACATTCGCTGCGCGATGGCGGCGCGCTGCTCTGCGGACAGCGTGATGGCGCGCACCGTGCAGCGCCGATGATGCTCCGCGCAGTAGGCGCTGGTGGGCGTGCCCTCGCGGTTCGTGATGCGCGGCTGGTCGCAGTAGCGGTGCGTGGGCCGACCGTCGCCCCAGAGAGGGAAGCGGCATCCGTCGCGCGGAGCGGCGAGCGGGCGGGGCGCTGGGGCGGGCTCGGGCGCGACCTCCACGGGCGGCAACATCGCGACCTTGGCGGGCCGGATGCCCTCCGCCTTCTTCGCGCGGCGGCGCAGCGTGTATTCGCTGGTCGCACGCTGGGCGGCGATGGTGACGGCGCCGGCCCCCAGC
>DASYHU010000001.1:0-4068 GCA_035998215.1 Roseococcus sp.
GCTGGGGGCCGGCGCCGTCACCATCGCCGCCCAGCGTGCGACCAGCGAATACACGCTGCGCCGCCGCGCGAAGAAGGCGGAGGGCATCCGGCCCGCCAAGGTCGCGATGTTGCCGCCCGTGGAGGTCGCGCCCGAGCCCGCACCCGCGCCCGCCCCCGCCATGGCCCGCACGGTCCAGGACCTCGCCGCCATGGTCCGTGCCTCCGCCCTGCCGCGCGTCGCGCCGCAGCGCGCCGGGGAGGGCTGCCGCTATCCGCTGTGGGGTGAGGAGCGCCGCCCGGCCGAGCGCCGCTTCTGCGACCAGCCCCGCCGCACCGGCCGTGATGGCGTGCCGAACAGCGCCTATTGCCCCGCCTGCCATGCCCTGACGCATGTCGGCCCCGGTCAGCAGCGGTTGGAGGACAAGCGGCTGGAATGGTCCGTTGCGGCGGGCCTGGCCCGGGCGGCGCGGCGATGATCGCGCTCGGCATCACCATCGGCCTCGGCTGCGTCGTCTTCGTTGCCCTCATCATCGCCCATGGCCGCGCGACGGCGGAGGAGATGCGGCAATGACCGAGGACCCGAACCCCATGCTCGTGAACACCGCCATCCCTCTGGCCGACGAGATCGACCAGCTCGGCCAGCGCGACGCGACGCCCACGCCGCAGCAGATGGTCAAGGCCCTCCAGATGCACCGCGGCAAGCACCAGCCCTACGCCATCGCGGCCGCCACCGGCCTGACCGAGATCCAGGTCTCCAACATCATCCGCAGCGCACAGCCCGGCCCGAAGAAGCGCCCGGCCGTGCGGCGGCGGTGATCCAGCAGGAGAGCAGCCCCATGGGCGACACCGTCATGGACCCCCGACAGGACGACATCGAGGACAAGGAGCCAGGCGGCATCGCCAAGGCGCGCCTTCGCTCCATCGTCGAACGCGTCGAGCGGCTGGAGGAGGAGCGCAAGGCGCTCGCTTCCGACATCAAGGACATCTACGCCGAGGCGAAATCGGCGGGCCTCGAGCCCAAGGTGATCCGCCAGCTCATCATGCTGCGCCGCAAGGAACCGGCCGAGGTGGAGGAGCAGGATACCCTGCTCGACCTCTACAAGCGCGCGCTGGGGATGTGACGTGCTGACGATCGAAATCCCTGGCGAGCTTCGCGGCAAGGGGCGCCCCCGCTTCGGCAAGGGGCGGGCCTACACGGACAAGAAGACGGAGACGGCCGAAGCCTTCGTCCGCACATGCGCCGCGCTCGCCTACAAGGGACCGCCGATGGACTGCGCCGTCCGGCTGTCGCTGACCTTGGCCGTGCCGGTGCCGGCGTCATGGTCCAAGAAGAAGCGCGAGCAGGCCCTTGCGGGCGCCATCTGGCCCACTGGCAAGCCCGACCTCGACAACGTGCTGAAGCTGGTGGGCGATGCCTGCAACGGCATCCTGTGGGCGGATGATCGGCAGATCGTCAGCGCCTACGTCTGCCGGCGCTATGCCGAAGCGCCGCATGCCTCGCTGTCGGTCTGGTCGGCAGACCAGCCAGCATGACCTTCCCTCTCCGCGACCCGCTGAGCATCCGGCTCACCAACCGCGCCACGCTGCTGCGGATGATGGCCAGCGGAGAGGCCCAGATGTCGCGCGCCGAGCTGCGCGCGGAACTGCGCGAGATGGCGCAGCAACTCGATGATGACGCGCGCGCCGCCGGCCGGCTCGAAGCGCGGAAGGGGGCCACCGTATGAGCACCGAGAACGTCACATGGATGAAGTTCTACCCGCAGGACTGGCTGGCAGACCCGGGCCTGCGGATGTGTTCGCC
This sequence comes from Roseococcus sp., assembly GCA_035998215.1. Lineage (GTDB taxonomy): Bacteria > Pseudomonadota > Alphaproteobacteria > Acetobacterales > Acetobacteraceae > Roseococcus. The sequence goes on from DASYHU010000001.1 coordinate 1,782, forward strand.
GGCCGCGCGCGGGGTCTGGATGGACCTCATTGCCGTGATGCACGACGCGAGCCCCTACGGCCACCTGCTGGTGGGTGAAGCCGCCCCGACCAACGCCGCCCTGGCCCGCCTGGCGGGCCTCAGCGTCCAGGCCCTGGTGAAGCTGCTGCGGGAGCTGGAGGCGAACAACGTCCTCGCCCGCACCCCCGATGGCATCATTTACAGCCGCCGCATGGTCCGTGACGAGGCGGCGCGCGCTGAGGGCCGCTTCCACGCCAGCAAGGCTAAGGCATCCCCTCCCCCCCCTCCCCCCGAGGGGGAGGCCCCCCCCACCCCCCCCACCGGGGAGGGGGCTACGGGAGGGGGTAGCCCCCCCACCCCCACCGGGGAGCCCCCCCTTTCACGCGCGCGCGAGAGGCCAGAGACCAGAGGCCAGAGATATTCCGAACCTAACGGTTCGGACGCGAGCGTCGTGGTGGCGGGGCCGTTCGAGCCGATGCCCGACGCCAGGACGGCGCTGTTCCGGGAAGGCCTGGCCCGCACCCGCCGCCTGACCGGAAAGCCCGATGGCCCGGCCCGCGCCATGTTGGGCCGATGGCTGCGAGATGCCGGCGACGACTGCGCGATGCTGGCCGCGGTCCTGCACGAAGCCGAAGCCACACGCGCCGCAGACCCGGCCGCGTGGATCAGCGCCGCCATCAGCCGTCGCATGGGAACCCGTGCCCCACCACCACGCGACGACGCCAGCGCCCGCCGCGTCGCCGCCTTCCGAGCAGCCGCCGAAGAGGCAGGCGTCACCATCGACCAGCAGGGGTTCATCCTCCAGTGACCACAGCCCTCGCCACCACCGCCCCCACCCAGTCGCAGGCCCTGGCCGAAACCCTCCGCCAGTGGTCGAGCGGCTACGAGCCCGCGCCCGTGCCCGCCTCGGTCCAGGCCGAAGCCCAGCGCAAGCTCGCGGCCCTCAAGGCCAGCATGGCGCCCGCCACGGCCGCGCAGTGGGCCACCTTCCTCCGCCCCCTCTCCGCCGCCGTCCGCAACCCCCAGACGGCTGAGGCGGTCGCGGCCTTCGCGTCCACATGCGCCACGGTCCTGCATGACCTGCCGGCCTCGCTGCTGGACGGCGACCATCAGCGCGAGGCCTGCCGGCGCTTCGCCTTCTGGCCCGCCGTCGCGGACTTGGACGAATGGCTTCGCCCCGAGGCCGCGCCCCTCCGGCAGGAGCTGGCCACGCTGCGCCGCATCGCCGCCGCGACCGTCGCGGCCCCGCCCGCCACCGCCGAGCCGCGCGCCTGCCCGGAGGCCATGGCGGCCCTGGTGGCGGAGTTCGCGCCCAAGCCGAAGCGCGCCCCCATGACGGAGGCGGTGGGGATGCGGGCCGAGCACGTCGCGGCCCACTACCGCGCCCTTGGCGACCGCTACGCCTCCGAGGGCGACATGGTCCGCGCCCAGGCGATGTTCGACCGCGCCAGGCGCGCCCTTGGCGAGGACAAGCCCCGCCCCCTCGACGCCTGACCCCGCGCCCCGTGCAGGAGCCCTCTCACGCCATGGTTGACAATCGCGAACGGGATGCGGCAGTGTCCGCCCCAAGGCACGGCCAGGCGCAAGTTTTGCACCTGCCGTGCGGCAGCCATTCAGCCTGGTTCGTCGCAGAGACACACCCCGGCCGCGACGCCGAGGCCCTCGACAGGCTCACCGACCAGGGCTTCACCGCCTACCAGCCCCAAGTCCTCGAGCGCCGCACCATCCGGCGCAAGACCACCATCGTCCACGCCCCCATGTTCCCGGGCTATCTGTTCGTCGCCCTCGACCTCACGGCGCCCGGTTGGCGCAGCGCCTTCCACACCCGCGGCATCCGCGCCTTCCTGTGCCACGCCCCCGAGCGCCCCACCCCGGTCCCGGCCGCCGTCATCCAGCTCGTGGCCGAGAACGCCGCCGCCGAGGACGCGAAGCTCCGGGACCAACTCAACCAGCCCGTCGCGCCCGGCGAGCGCGTGAAGGTCAAGGTCGGGCCCTGGGCCGGCTTCGATGGCGTGTGCCTCTGGTCCAGCCGCGACCGCATCCGGATCATGCTCACCCTGTTTGGACGCGACCACGAGGCCGAGATGGCCGTGGGGCGGGTGGAGCGAAGCCTGTGAAGACCATCGGCCAGCGCCTCACCAGCCGCCCGCCCATGCGGCTCTCCGTGCCGCCGAAGGAGGCGGACCCTCACTACCGCACGGCCGAGCATCGCGAGTGGTCCAAGGCCGTCATCCAGCGCGCCGCCGGCATGTGCCAGGACTGCGGCCGCACCGGCGCCAGGCTGTTC
>DASYHU010000006.1:0-2324 GCA_035998215.1 Roseococcus sp.
CTGCGCGTCTTCCCACTTCGTCTCCCCGCGCTCCAACTCGCCCCAGATGGCCGCGCCCTCGTCCTCGTCGCCGTCCACGTCCTCGCAGATGATCCGCAGCACGCGGAAGTCATACTCGGCCTTGAAGCCGCGCCCGCGATCTACGCAGCTTTCCACCACGGCCAAGATCGGCGTGTTGAGGGGCGGCAGCTTCTTGCACGGATCGTGCATTTCGATGGTCAGGTTCATCAGAACATCTCCGGTTGTTCAGCGCGCCGATCCGCGCGCAGTTTCTCCAATGTCGCCAGCACGGCGCGCATGCGGCGTATCTGACGCTGGCTGTCTTCGAGCTTCATCCGGCCGTTCAGCACCCAGCCGCCATAGACACGCTCTCGCATGACGACCTCGCGCTTCACTTCGGTGATCTGCTCGTCCAGCGTTGCGTGGTTGTCGCTCATCCCTTCCCCTCCATCTCATCCGCCTCTCGCCGCAGGATCGCGGCCATGTCGCGCAGCTGCTGCGCCGTCGCGCCGGGCAGCACGTGCACCACCACGCCCGCGCTCGCGTGGCTGCGGATCGGCGGGCGCTTCTCACCGTCCATGTCGGCTCTCCCTCGCCTGCTGACACCGCACGCAGCACACGGCCCACGGCGCGGCCTGGCGGCGCAGCTCGGGGATCGTCTCCCCGCAGTCCTCGCATTCCAGCCGGCCGGGCTGGGGGCGCGGGCGGTGGGCTTCGATGGTGCGGGCGAGCCAGACGGTTTCACGATCGGCGGCGAGGTCCATGTCGTCAGGCATTACGCCGCCCTCCGTTCTTCTCGCCGGCCGAGCAGCGCGCGCAGCAGGGCCTCCGCTGGCGGCGGGCTGACGCTGTTGCCGATCAGCCGGATGATCTTCGTCTTGCCCAGCTCGGCGCCGTCCTCGCCGATCCAGCGATAGTCGTCCGGCAGGCCCTGGGCCGCCGCCAGCTCGCGCCAGTGCAGCATTCGCATCCCGATGTCCGTGATGACGTGCGGCACGCCCGCGACGGTGACTAGGGCAAAGCGTTCCTTCGTGGTCGCGGTGCCGAGCGGCGCATCGAGGCGCTGGCCGATGTTGGTGCCGTTGTAGCGCAGCAGGAAGGCGGCCACGCGCTCCGCGCCCTCGGCCTCTGCGGGGGTGAGCGTGGCGGTGACCAGCTGCTGGTGGCAGCCGGCAGTCATGATGGTGGAGACGGGACGGCGGGCCGAGTGACCGATCACGCCCGTGTTGTGCTGCGCGAGAAAGGCGGCAACGACGGCGTGCTTCTCGGCGCTTTTCGGCGGGGATTGCCCGGCGCGCCCGCCGCAGCCGGTGAGCACCGGAGCCAGCAGCGCAAACTCGCCGCCCTTTGCGCATGTGATGGTGCGGAGCGGATCGCCGAGGCCTTGGCCCCGGAACGCCGCGTCGCCCTTCTGGGTGATCTGCACGATGAACGGATCGGCGGCGTCCAGCACGAAGCGGCGCACGCCGTAGGCAATGCGCGCCTGCGTCTTCTCGGCCAGTTCTTTGCCCCGCGCGAAGATGCTCGGGCAGGGGATTGACCAGTCGATGCACTCGGCGGCTGTGCGCCAAGGCGCCTCGAACATGCTCGGGCGGCGGCTGTGAGTGGGCTGCGGCCAGGTAATGGGCTCGCCATCGCAGCGCGCCACGACGAACAGGCGCCTGCGGGTGGTGGGGGCGCCGAAGTCGGCGGCGCAGAGCTGGCGCCACTCGATCGTGTAGCCCAAACCGCGCAGCCGGCCGCACCAAGCCTTGAAGCTGCGGCCTATGCGAGCCGGGCAAGGCTGGCCGTTCTCAAGCAGCGGCCCCCAGCCCTGCATCTCGGCGACGTTTTCGACCACGATGATCCGCGGTCGAACGCGCGAAGCCCAGGTGATGACGACGCCGGGCAGCGTGCGGATCTTCGGCCAGCGTGCGGCGCCGCCCGAGGCGCGGGAGAAGTGCCGGCAGTCCGGCGAGGCCCAAAGCAGCCCGACCGGGCGGCCGGCGCAAGCTTCGCGCGGCTCGACCTTCCAGACGCTCGCCTGGGCGTGGCGCGTGCCCGGATGGTTTGCCGTGTGCACGGCGATGGCGGTCGCGTCGTGGTTCACAGCGAGGTCGGGGTGACGGCCGGTGGCGCGCAGTATCCCGACGCTGGCACCGCCGCCGCCGGCGAACAGGTCCACGATCATCTCGTGCGGGGCGATCACGCCGCCCTCCCTTCCTGCCGCTTCTCGCCGGCCCAGGTCTGCCACCACTCCAGCCGCCCGCCGAATTCCTCGTGCAAGGCCTTGGCGCCCTGGCCCGCGCGCAGCATGGCCAGCGCCTCGGCCTCGGCGGCCTCCG
>DASYHU010000030.1:0-697351 GCA_035998215.1 Roseococcus sp.
CTACATGGGTGTGGAGGCCATGGGCGAGATGCTCAACCCGCCACCCACCAACGAAACCCTGCAACTTCCACCCAAGGCCGCCTGAGCCGTGGCCACCTCAAGCACATCACCATTTTCCACCACGTTGACGGACGTGACCGAGAACCCCGCCCGCTGGCGCGGGCACCTGGCGGAACTTTTGCCCTCACCCCGCAAGCTGCGGCTGGTGGAGCATCTGCCGGCGCTGCCCTGGCAGGAGGTGCCGGCCTTCCTGGAGGCGCTCGCGCGGCACCGGGGCATGACGGCCCTGGCGCTGCGCTTCCTGGTGCTCACGGCGGCCCGGAGCGGCGAGGTGCGTGAGATGCGCTGGGGCGAGGTGGATGATGCGCGACGCTTCTGGACCATCCCCGCGGCGCGCATGAAGGCCAAGCGGCTGCACCGGGTGCCGCTGAGTGCCGCGGCGATGGCGGTGCTGGAGGAGGTTCGGCCCTTGGCACCGGAGGGGCCGGAGCGTGCCCAGGCGCTGGTCTTTCCCGGTGGGCGGGAAGGGCGGCCGCTGTCGGACATGGGGCTGTCCATGCTGCTGCGGGGCATGTCGCTGGACGACCTGCCCGAGGGGGCCCTACCGCGCTGGCGCGACGAGGCGGGTCGGGCGGTGGTGCCGCACGGGTTCCGGTCGAGCTTTCGGGGCTGGACGCGGGCACAGGGCTGGCCGGACCACTTGGGGGAGATGGCGTTGGCCCATGTCGACAAGGACCGGGTGAGGGCCGCCTACGCCAGAGATGACCTACTGGAGGAGCGGCGGCCGATGATGGAGGCGTGGGGAGAGTTCTCAGCACGGAGCCGGCATCCTGCGCAAAGAGCGTAGGCGTCCATCCCCGCCGGCCCGCACAGCACGCGATCCGTCCCGAGGGCCTTTACGCCGCCTTTACGGGTTGATTTGGCAATCCGAATGGCCCCTTTGCGCCCACCAGGCGGATGTTCACCCTGACCCGGGCGCCCTTCGTCCGGGAGGGAGCCACCATGCTTGACATTCTTCTCCTGGCCCTCGGCCTCGGCGGTTTCGCGCTGATGGGCCTTTACGCCCACGCCTGCGACCGGGTCTGAGGCCGCCATGCTGGACCTTGTTCTGGGCAGCGCCGTCGCGGCGGGCCTGCTTGGCTACCTCGTCTGGGCGCTGCTGCGGCCGGAGGATCTGTGATGACCCTCATCGGCTGGGCGCAGATCGCCTTCGTCCTCACCCTCGTGCTCGTCACCGCCGTGCCGCTCGGCCGCTACATCGCGGCCGTGGCCGAGGGGCGGGTGCGGTTCCTGCGAATCCTGGAAACCGGCTTCTACCGCGCCGCCGGCGTGGACCCGGCGCAGGGCATGGGCTGGCAGCGCTATGTGCTGGCCATGCTGGCGCTGAACGCGGCGGGCTTCCTGCTGCTCTACGCGCTGCTGCGCCTCCAGGGCGTGCTGCCGCTGAACCCGGCGGGGCTGCCGGGACTCTCGCCCTGGCTCGCCTTCAACACCGCCATCAGCTTCATCACCAATACCAACTGGCAAGCCTATAGCGGCGAGAGTGCGATGTCGCACCTTTCGCAGATGACGGGGCTGGCGGTGCAGAACTTCCTCTCGGCGGCCACTGGCATCGCGCTGGCGCTGGCGCTGACGCGCGCCCTGGCGGCGGGCGGCGTGCAGGCACTCGGGAACTTTTGGGCGGACCTCACGCGGATCACGCTCTACCTCCTGCTGCCGCTGGCGTTGCTGCTGGGGCTGCTGCTGGTGGCACAGGGCGTGCCGCAGACGCTCGCGGCCGGCGCCACGCTGGAGGGCGGCGAGGTGCTGCCGCTCGGCCCCGCCGCCTTCCAGGTCGCCATCAAGCAACTCGGCACGAATGGCGGCGGCTTCTTCGGCGTGAATTCGGCGCATCCCTTCGAGAACCCGACAGCCATCACCAACCTGCTCCAGCTCTGGGCCATCCTCGCCATCCCCTTCGCGCTGACGCTCACCTTCGGGCGGATGGTGGGCGACATGCGCCAGGGCTGGGCGCTGTTCGCGGTGATGATGATCTTCGTCGTCGCCGGCACCGCGCTCACCTATGCGGCCGAGGCGGCGGGCAACCCGTTGCACGTCGCCGCCGGCCTGAACCCCGCCGATGGCAACATGGAAGGCAAGGAGGTGCGGCACGGCATCGCGCTCTCGGCATTGTGGGCCGTGGCCACCACCGGCGCCTCCAATGGCAGCGTGAACGCCATGCATGACAGCTTCACGCCGCTCGGCGGCCTGGTGCCGATGTTCCTGATCCAGCTGGGCGAGGTGCTGCCCGGCGGTGTCGGCTCCGGCCTCTACGGCATGCTGGTCTTCGTGCTGCTGGCGGTGTTCATCGCCGGGCTGATGGTGGGGCGCACCCCCGAATACCTCGGCAAGAAGATCCAGGCGCGCGAGGTGAAGCTCGCCATGCTGGCGGTGCTGGTGGTGCCGGTCTGCGTGCTGGGCTTCAGCGCCATGGCGGCGGTGCTGCCGGTGGCGCTGGCCAGTGTGCAGGATGCGGGGCCGCACGGGCTCTCCGAGATCCTCTATGCCTATTCCTCGGCGGCGGGGAACAACGGCTCGGCCTTCGCGGGCTTCGGGGCGGACACGCCCTGGATGAACACGACGCTCGGCATCGCCATGCTGCTGGGCCGCTACGCCATCATCGTGCCGGTGCTGGCCATCGCGGGCAGCCTGGCGGGCAAGCCGCGCGCGGCGCAATCCGCCGGCAGCTTCCCCACGCATGGACCGCTCTTCGTGGGGCTGCTCTGCGGCGTGATCCTGATCCTGGGTGGGCTGCAATTCCTGCCCGCGCTCTTCCTCGGCCCCATCGCGGAGCATTTCGCGCTGATGGCCGGCCAGACCTTCTGAGGCATCTTCCATGAACACGACGACGGAAGCTCCGGGCCGGCCCATCCTGGCCCGCGCCCTGGGCGACGCGGTGCTGAAGCTCAACCCCGCGCACCTCATCCGCAACCCCGTCATCTTCGTGACGGAGGTGGTCTCCATCCTCGTCACGCTGCTGGCGGTGCTGGCGGCCTGGCGTGGTGATCCATGGGCCTTCCAGGCCGGCATCGCCGCCTGGCTGTGGCTCACGGTCCTCTTCGCCACCTTCGCGGAGGCGCTGGCCGAGGGCCGTGGCCGGGCGCGCGCCGAAAGCCTGCGCCGGTCGCGCGGCGAGGCACGCTCCAAGCTGCTGGCCCGCGCCGGGGACCGCACCCAATGGCAGGACCGCGCCGCCGCCGAGCTGCGCGAGGGGGACCTGATTCTCGTCGAAGCCGGCGACCTGATTCCCGCCGATGGCGAGGCCATCGAAGGCATCGCCAGCGTGAACGAGGCGGCCGTGACGGGCGAGAGCGCGCCCGTCATCCGCGAATCCGGTGGCGACCGCAGCGCGGTGACGGGCGGCACGACGCTGGTCTCGGACTGGCTGGTGGTCCGCGTCACCGCCGCCCCTGGCAACAGCTTCATGGACCGGATGATCGCGCTGGTGGAGGGCGCCTCCCGCCAGAAGACGCCCAACGAGGTCGCGCTGGACATCCTGCTGGCGGGCATGACCATCGTCTTCCTCATCGCGGTCGCGACCATCGTGGGGCTGGCGAGCTTCCACGCCACGCCGCCCTCCGTGCCGGTGTTGGCGGCACTCCTGGTCACGCTGATCCCGACCACCATCGGCGGGCTGCTGTCCGCCATCGGCATCGCGGGCATGGACCGGCTGGTGCGCTTCAACGTCGTCGCCACCTCGGGCCGCGCGGTGGAGGCGGCGGGCGACGTGGACGTGCTGCTGCTGGACAAGACCGGCACCATCACGCTCGGCAACCGCCAGGCGGCGAGCTTCATCCCTGCCCCCGGGGTCACCGAGCGCGAGCTGGCGGAAGCCGCCGCCCTCGCCTCGCTGGCCGACGAGACGCCGGAGGGCCGCTCCATCCTGGTGCTGGCGCGCGAAAAGCACGGCGTGGCGGCGGAGGCGGTGCCGGACGGCGCCACCATCATCCCCTTCACCGCGCAGACCCGCGTCTCGGGGCTGGACCTGCCCGGGCGCGGCAGTTTCCGCAAGGCCGCGGCCGATCGCATGGCCGACGCCACCCCGCCCGCCCTCACCGAGGCCGTCACCCGCATCGCCCGCGCGGGCGCGACGCCGCTGGTGGTGGCGCGTGACGGCCAGGTGCTGGGCGCGATCGCGCTGAAGGACGTGATCAAGCCCGGCATCCGCGAACGCTTCGACGCGCTGCGCCGCATGGGCATCCGCACCGTCATGGTCACCGGCGACAACCGGCTGACGGCCGCGGCCATCGCCGCCGAGGCGGGCGTGGACGATTTCCTCGCCGAGGCCACGCCGGAGGACAAGCTGGGCTACATTCGCCGCGCCCAGGCCGAAGGCCGCCTCGTCGCCATGGCAGGTGACGGCACCAATGACGCGCCGGCCCTCGCGCAGGCCGATGTCGGCCTCGCCATGCAGACCGGAACCCAGGCGGCGCGCGAGGCCGGCAACATGGTGGACCTGGACAGCGACCCCACGAAGCTCATCGAGGTGGTGGAGATCGGCAAGCAGCTGCTCATCACGCGCGGCGCGCTGACCACGTTTTCCATCGCGAACGACGTGGCCAAGTATTTCGCCATCCTGCCTGCCATCTTCGTTGCGCAATATCCGGGGCTGGCGGCGCTGAACGTGATGGGGCTGACCAGTCCGGAAAGCGCCATCCTCTCCGCCGTCATCTTCAACGCGCTGATCATCGTCGCACTCGTGCCGCTGGCGCTGCGCGGCGTGGGACGTGGCGGGCTGGGGGCGGCGGCGCTGCTGCGGCGCAACCTCGCGGTCTATGGGCTGGGGGGGCTCGTGGTGCCCTTCCTCGGCATCAAGGCCATCGACCTGTGTCTCACCTGGCTGGGGATCGTCTGAACCATGTGGAACCTGCTTCGTCCCGCCCTCGTTACGCTGGGCGGCTTCACCCTGCTGCTCGGCCTCGTGGTGCCGCTCGGCTTCACCGGCATGGCGCAGGCGCTGTTCCCACGCGAGGCCAATGGCAGCCTCATCATGCGGGAGGGGCGCGTGGTCGGCTCCGAGCTGATCGTGCGGCGGATGGAGGGGCCCGAATGGTTCCAGCCGCGTCCCTCGGGCAGCAGGGAGGGCGATGGTCCGAGCAACCTCGGCGCCACCAGCGCTTCCCTGCTGGAGGCGGTGCGCGCGAGGGTTGAGGGCCAGCGCGGCGTTCCGGGCGATGCCGCAACGGCCTCGGGCTCCGGCCTTGACCCGCACATCAGCCCGGCAAACGCCGCGCGCCAGGTGCCCCGCGTGGCCGCGGCGCGCGGCCTGCCGCCCGCGCAGGTGCAGGCGCTGGTGGACCGCCACACGGAACCCCGCCTGCTGGGCTTCCTGGGCGAGCCCCGGGTGAATGTGCTGCGGCTCAACCTCGCCCTGGGTGCCCCCGTGGCGCCGCGCTAGAAGGGGGCATGCCAAACCCTCGCGACCCGGATCGCCCCGACCCCGACGCGCTGCTGGCCCTGGCGGCGCGGGAGGGACGCGGGCGGCTCAAGGTCTTCCTCGGCGCCGCACCCGGCGTGGGCAAGACGCATGAGATGCTGGCTGAGGCCCGCCGCCGCAGGGCCGGCGGCGCCGAGGTGCTGGCCGGCATCATCGAGACGCATGGCCGCGCCGAGACCATCGCCCAGGTCGGCGACCTGCCCATCCTGCCCCGCGCGCGCCTCGAACATCGCGGCCAGGTGCTGGAGGAATTCGACCTCGACGCCGCGCTGGCCGCCCGCCCGCAGATCCTGCTGCTGGACGAGCTCGCCCACAGCAATGCCCTCGGCAGCCGCCACCCCAAGCGCTGGCAGGATGTGGAGGAATTGCGCGATGCCGGCATCGAGGTCTGGACCACCATGAATGTCCAGCACCTGGAGAGCCTGTCGGACGCGGTGGCGCGCATCGCCGGCATCCGTGTGGCCGAGACGGTGCCCGATGCCGTGCTGGCCGGCGCCGACGCGGTGGAGCTCATCGACATCCCGCCGGCCGAGCTGCTGGAGCGGATGCGCCAGGGCAAGATCTACCGCCCCGACCAGGCGGCGCGGGCCATGCGCGGCTTCTTCCGCGAGGGCAACCTGGCCGCGCTGCGCGAGATGGCGCTGCGCCGCACCGCCGAGCGCGTGGATGCCGACGTCACCGGCTACATGCGCGCCAATGCTATCGCGGGGCCATGGCCGGCGGGGGACCGCGTGCTGGCCCTGGTCGGCGCGGACCCCTCGGCCGAGACGGTGGTGCGCCAGGGCCGCCGCATCGCCGATGCGCTGCGCGCGCCGCTGGTGGTGCTGCATGTGGAACGCCCGGGGGAGGTGGACGCCGCGGACCCCACGCCCATCCTGCGCCTCGCGGAAGGGCTGGGCGCCGAGGTGGAGACGGTGGTGGGCGCGGACCTGCCCGCCACCATCCTGTCCCAGGCGCGGGCGCGCAACGCCTCGCACATCGTCATCGGGCGGGGGCGGCCCGGCGTATGGCGGCGCTGGCTGGGGCGGACCCTGTCCGCGACGTTGGCGCGCCGTGCCGCCGACTTCACGCTGCACATCGTGCCTGGGCCGGCCGGGAAGGCGCGCGCGGCGCTACCCGCGCCGGCCGCGCTGCCGCCCTGGCTTGGCTGGGGCGCCGTGCCTGCGACCATCGCCCTGGTGGTCACGCTGGGCTATGGCGCCGAGGGACTGCTGGCCGAACGCACGCTGGGCATGGTGTTTCTGGCCGTGGTGGTGGCGCTGGCGGCCCTGCTGGGGCCGTGGCACGCGGCCGCTGGCGCGGTGCTCGGCTTCCTCAGCTGGAATTTTTTCTTTCTGGAGCCCCGCTACACCTTCGAGCTGCTGGAAGGCGCGGACCTGGTTGGCCTTGGCGCCTTCGCGGCCGTGGCGCTTCTGCTGGCCGGCACCACGGGAAGGCTGGGCCGCTCGGTCCGCACGGCGCGGGCGCGGATGCTGGCGCTGCGGCGCCTGGTGGAATTCAGCCGCCGCCTGGGCGGGCCCGGCGGGCTGGCGGACCTGCTGCCCGCCGTGGCCGAGGAAGCCACGCGCGTCGCCGGCACGCCCAGCGCCGTGGTGATGCCGCTGGAGCCGCTGCTGCCGGGCGCCGCGCCGGAACCGGTGGTGCGGGCCGCCATGCCGGTCACGATGGAGCTGGATGAGACGGCGATGGCCGCCGCGCGCTGGGCCTTGGCGCAGGGCCGTCCGGCCGGTCGCGACACCGACACCCTACCTACGGCACCCTGGCAGTTCCGCCCCATGCGCACCGCGCGTGGCGTGGTGGGCCTGGTGGGCGTGAAGCTCGATGACCGCGCGGAGCCCCTGGCGGGCGAGACGGACAAGGCCCTGACGGCGCTGCTCGACCAGGCGGCGGTGGCCATCGAGCGCGCGCAGCTCATGGAACGCGAAGCCCGCGGCGCCGCCCGCGCCGAGACCGAGCAGTTGCGCACCGCGCTGCTGACCTCGCTCGGCCATGACCTCCGCACGCCGTTGACCTCGATCCGTGGGGCGCTGGGCACGCTGCGGGCCTCGGGTGACGCGCTGCCCGCGGAGACCCGCGCCGACCTGCTGCTGGCCGCAGAGGAGGAAACGGCACGGCTCTCGCGCTACCTGTCGAACATCCTGGACATGGTGCGCATCGAGCACGGGCAGCTGGAGCCGCGGCGTGAGCCGGTGAACATCCCGGAGGCGCTGGAGGTGGCGGTGGCGCGCGCGCGCCGCACGACGGGACGCGAGATCAGGGTGATGGTCCGGGAGCGGCTGACCGAACCGCGCCTGGACCCCGCGCTGCTGGACCAGATCCTGGGCAATGTGCTGGACAACGCCCTCAAATTCTCGGAAGCGCCGGTGCGCGTGACAGCGCGGCGCGAGGGGCATGAGGTGGCGATCGCGGTGGAGGATGAAGGGCCGGGCATTCCGGCCGAGGATTTGCACCGCGTCTTCGACCCCTTCTTCCGCGTGACGCGCGCCGATCGCGTGGCGGCTGGCACGGGCCTCGGCCTCGCCATCTGCCGCGGGCTTGCGCATGCGATGGGCGGCAGGATCGCGGCAGAGAGCCCCATCCATCCCGAGGGCGGCGGCACGCGCATCACGCTCCGGTTTCCCGCATGAGCGCTAGGGACGTCGCGCGAATTCTGGTCGTGGATGACGAGCCGCAGATCCATCGCTTCCTGAAGCCGGCGCTCGAGGCGGCGGGCCTGGCGGCACTGCGCGCGGAGACCGGCGCTGAGGCGCTGCGCCTGGCGGCCACGCAGGCGCCGGCGCTGGCGCTGCTGGACCTCGGCCTGCCGGACATGGACGGGCAGGACGTGCTGGTGCGATTGCGCGCCTTCAGTCTGATGCCCGTGATCGTGGTTTCGGCGCGGGAGCGTGAGGCGGAGAAGGTGCAGGCGCTCGATGCCGGCGCTGATGACTATGTGGAAAAGCCCTTCGCGCTCGCCGAATTGCTGGCCCGCATCCGGGTTGCACTCAGGCGCGGGCAGCCCATTGAGGGAAAGCGGGACGGCATGATGCGGTTCGGGCCTCTCGAACTGGACTTGACCCGCCGCGTCGCGCGCCTGGAGGGCCAGGAGGCGCTGCACCTGACGCCACGGGAATGGGACCTGTTGGCAGCCCTTGCCCGCGCGGGCGATGGCCGTGTGGTGACGCAGCGGCAACTGCTCACCGCCGTCTGGGGGCCCGCCCATGTCGAGGATACGCAGTATCTGCGCGTCTACGTCGCGCAGCTTCGGCAAAAACTTGGAGCTGCCGCAACGCTCATCCGGACCGAACCAGGTGTGGGCTACCGGTTTGGCGCCCACTGAGGTCGTTGTGCGTGGCTGCTTTTCATTGTTGCGGTACGTACTTGTCCTTCCACAACCTCTCCACCACCCCCTTCGTGGCGCGCCCGAGGGAGTTCAGGTGCTTCGCGTGCCTGATCCCCCGCATGGAGGGAGGTCGCCTACCAAGTCTAACGCGCACCACTCTCACTCAACGAACTCATCCAACTCAAACAGAACGATACCTATCCGCGTGGCCCAGAAGCGAAGGAACTCCTCGCGCTCGTAGTACCTGCGGCCGTTCGAGCGGACGGGAATGAGGCGGCCCTGGACCTCCCAGTCGCTGAGCGTGCGCAACGTCACCTCGCAGGCCCGGGCCACCTCGATGGCCGGGACGAGGGAGGGGTCGCGCCGGACGCGGGAGCGGCGGCGAGGGGAGGGGTGCGGCTTGGCCGCACCCTGAGGCTTTGATGAGAAGGGCATGCCACGACCATGGGCGGATGGCCCTCCTGGACCTCAAGCGCGACGTTTTCTGAAAACGGGCAACGGCACGATCCGCCTCAGAACAAGCTTGTTGTCCCGGGTGCCCTCACCGAAAATCCCGGCTGGGTTGCGCCAATGCCGGCACCACCACCCCGCGCCCACGCGGCGCCGGCCCACCCCGCCCCACCTCATCCGCTCGCGCCAGCGCGCCGTCGAAGGCTGCGTCGTCGAGGCCGCCCAGCAAATGGGACCCATCCTCGATCCGCCGCGCGATGAGGTGCAGGATGGGCACCAGCGCCTCGGTCCGCTCCACCCGCCCCTCGGCCAGCAGCAGCCGGGAGGAGACCACCTCCCGCCGAAAGCGCCGCTGCAGGTCGGCATAGAGCACCAGGTTCGCGGTGCCGTGCTCATCCTCCAGCGTGAAAAACATCACCCCCTTGGCGCTGCCGGGGCGCTGCCGCACCAGCACCAGCCCCGCGATCCGCAGCCAGGCGCCCTGGCGTGCCGCGGCCAGGGCGCGGGTGTCGGCGCAGCCCAGGGCGGAGAGGCGCGGGCGCAGCAGGGCCAGGGGGTGCGGACCTAGCGTCAGACCCGTGCTGGCATAGTCCAGCACCACGCGCTCGCCCGCGCTGGGCAGGGGAAGTTGGGGCGCGGCCTCCGGCACGGGGGCTTCCAGTGCCACCTGCCTTTCCACGGCCGCGGCGGCCCAGAGGGCGGCGCGCCGGTCCAGCCCCAGTCCGCGCAGCGCATCCGCCTCGGCCAGCTGCTCCACGGCGCGGCGGTCCAGACCCGCGCGGCGCGCCAGGTCGGGCAGGTCCCGGAAGGGGCGCGCGGCGGCGATGCGGCGCCCCGCCGCCTCGGACAGGCCCGACACCTGGCGCAGGCCCAGGCGCAGCGCGCCCTCCTCCAGGGTGCAATCCCAATCGCTGCGCGTGACGTCCACGGGCAGCACCCGCACGCCATGCTCGCGCGCATCGCGCACGATCTGCGCCGGGGCGTAGAAGCCCATGGGCTGGCTGTTGAGCAGCGCCGCCGCGAAGACCGCCGGGTGGTGGCACTTGATCCAGGCCGAGATGTAGACGAGGTGCGCGAAGCTCGCCGCATGGCTTTCCGGGAAGCCATAGGTGCCGAAGCCCTCCAGCTGACGGAAGCAACGTTCGGCGAAGCCGGGGTCGTAGCCGTTGCGCGCCATGCCCTCCAGGAACTCGGCGCGGAACTGCGGCAGGTCGCCATTGCGCTTGAAGGTCGCCATGGCGCGGCGCAGCTGGTCGGCCCGCGCCGGCGAGAAGCCCGCGCCCACGATCGCGATCTTCATCGCCTGCTCCTGGAAGAGCGGCACGCCCAGCGTCTTGCCCAGTACGGCTTCAAGCCCCGGGGGCACATCCGCTGGTTCCTCGCGGTTTCGGCGGCGCAGATAGGGGTGGACCATGTCACCCTGGATGGGCCCAGGCCGCACGATCGCGACCTGGATGACGAGGTCGTAGAACTTCGTGGGCCTGAGGCGCGGCAGCATGTTCATTTGCGCGCGGCTTTCCACCTGGAACACGCCCAGGCTGTCGGCGCGCGAGAGCATCTCATAGGTGGGACCGTCATCCTGCGGGATGTCGGTCAGCTGGCGCAGGCCCAGCATCCCCATGGCGCGGCGGATGCAGGAGAGCATGCCCAAGCCCAGCACATCCACCTTGAGCATCCGCAGCGCCTCGATGTCGTCCTTGTCCCATTCGATGGTGTGGCGGTCCTCCATCGCGGCGCGCGTGACGACGCAAAGCTCGGTGAGCTTCCCGCGCGTGATCACGAAGCCGCCGACATGGGTGGCCAGGTGCCTGGGGAAGTCCTGGATTTCCGAGGCCAGTTCGCAGGCCAGGCGCAGGCGTGGTTCCTCCGGGTCGAAACCCTGTTCGCGCGCGATGCCCTCCCAGCCCAGATCCTCCGAACCCCAGGCCGCCTTGGCCAGCGGCGCGGTGATGTCCTCCGGAAGCCCCAGCGCCTTGCCCACCTCGCGGATGGCGCTGCGGTCGCGGAAGCGGATGACGGTGGCGGCGATGGCGGCACGGTCGCGGCCATAGCGGGCGTAGATGTGCTGGATCACCTCCTCGCGGCGTTCGTGCTCGAAATCCACGTCGATGTCGGGCGGCTCGTCGCGCGCCTCGCTGATGAAGCGTTCGAACAGGAGTTCGTGCTTGTCGGGCGGCACGGCGGTGATGCCGAGCACGAAGCACACGGCCGAATTGGCGGCCGAGCCGCGCCCCTGGCAGAGGATGCCCTGGCCACGCGCGTAGCGCACGATCTCGTGCACCGTCAGGAAGTAGGGCGCGTAGTTCAGCCTGCCGATGAGGGCGAGTTCATGCGCGATCTGCGTGGCCACGCGATCCGGTACGCCCTGCGGCCAATGCTCGCGCACCGCGACGGCCACGCGCGCCTCCAGCGTTTCCTGGGGTGTGCGGCCAGGGTCGAGGATCTCGTCCGGGTATTCATAGGCCAGGTCGCGCAGCGAGAAGCGGCAGGTGTCCAGCACATCGTCCACCCGGTCCACCGCCGCCTCATGGCCCTGGAAGAGGCGGCGCAGCTCCGCCTCGGGCTTGAGGCAGGCCTCGGCGTTGGGCTCGGCGGCGAGGCCCAGCCGGTCCACCGTGCAGCCGAGGCGGATGGCCGTCAGCACATCGGCCAGGCGCTGGCGCGCGGGGACGTGGTAGCGCACGCCGCCGGCCGCGATCAGCCGCGCCTCGGGGAGGGCGGCGAGGGTGTCGAGGCGATGGCGGTCGGCCCCGCCGGCGCGATGCGCGGCGGCCAGCAGCAGTGGCATGGCCAGGCGGTCGCGCAGGGCGCGGGCCTCGCGCGCGTGGCGGGTGGCGAAGGCGGCGTCGGGCGCGTGGGGGGCGATGCGCGCCAGCACCTGACCCTCGGCGGCCGCCAGCAGGCTCTGGAAGTCCAGCGGGCATTCGCCCTTGGGGGCGATCATCCGCGCGGTGGAAAGCAGGGCGCAGAGCCGTCCATAGGCCGCGCGGTCGGTGGGCCATGCCAGGTATTCGCTGCCGTCCGTGAGGTGCAGCCGCACGCCGGGCAGGAAGCGCAGCCCCGCCTGTTCGCAGGCCACCATGCCGCGCACCAGCCCGGCCATGGAATTGCGGTCGGCGATGCCCAGCGCGGTGTGGCCCAGGGCACGCGCGGTTTCCGCCAGTTCCTGCGGGTGGGAGGCGCCGTCGAGGAAGGTGAAGTTGGAGAGGGCGGCCGGCTCGCCGAACATCAGGCGCAGCCCTCGAGAATCCGGCCGCACAGCGGCCGGCGCCGCCCAACCAACCGCACGGCCCGGCGCGCCAGTGGCGCGGCGAAGCCAAGCGCGCGGAGCGCGCGCCCGGCGCTTGAGGGCGCAAGAAATCTCGCCCGGCGTTTGAGGGCCTTAAAAAAGATACCCATGCAGGAACCAGCGGGCGTTGGGTTCGCCGGGTTCGCCGCGGCGGCACACCCACCAGCGCGCGCCGGAGGCCAGCTGCACGCGGTAATAGTCACGCGGCGGGGCCTGGCGGCCGGACTGCCACCATTCGGGGGTCAGCCGCTCCGGCCCCTCGGCGCTGACCACGCGCTCGGCCCGGCCGTTGTGGCGCAGCAGGCTGGGCGGCGCGTCCGGCAGCAGCGCCACGGCCTCCAGCGGCACGGGGCGGCGCAGCAGGCGCAGCGGTCGTGGCGCGGGGCTGAAGGGCGCGGCGGGCGCGAAGGGCGAGGCGCGGCGCTGCGCGTGTTCCGGCCAATGGGAGGCGTGAGGGACGGCGCGCCAGACCTCCAGCCGCTGCCCCAGCCGGTCGAGCAGTTGGGGCAGGGCCTCCTCCGGCGCCCCCTCAGCCGACAGGGCGGACTGGGCGGCCTCCAGCCGCTCGGTGAGGGGGGCGGCCAGCATCATCCGCTCGAAGCCGAATTCGGGGCGAAGCTCCTCGATGCGGCGGGCGAGCAGGCGCTCGATATGCACAGGGTCGCGGCTGGCCTGGCCCAGGCCCTGGCCCAGCGCCTGCCAGCTCCCATCGCCTCGGAAGGCGGTAAGGCGCAGTCCGCGTGCACCTTCCCCCGTGTCTTTCAGCCCCTCGCACAGCTCCGCCACCAGCAGGCGCAGCGCATGGGCCAGGGCGGCGGCGGTGAGCAGGGGTTCGAGGAAATCCCGCGCCACGACATGGCGGGACGGGGGACGGATGGGGGTGAAGGGGGCCATCGCGCCGCGCAGGGCGGCGAGTTCCACCATCAGCGCGCCCCCGAAGCGGCGGGCCAGGGGCGCGCGGGGCTGCGCCTCCAGCGTGGCCAGGTCGCGCAGACCCAGGCGGTGCAGCGCCTGGATGGTCTCGGGCGGCAGGGCGAGGGCGCTGACGGGCAAATGGGGCAGCGCCGCCGCCTCCTCCCCGGGCGCCAGCACGGAAGGGGGGTGGCCCGCGCGCAGCAGCGCGGCCAGGGCCGCCGGTGCCGCGCCCAGCAGGCCGGTGGCGGGCCGCCCGGCGCGGTCGAAGGCGGCCAGCACGCGGGTGAGCAGCGCGGGCTCTGGTTCGGGCAGGCCGGTGGTCTCGATCAGCAGCGCGTCGGGGCCGCGACGGCCGACCAGGGGCGAGAAGCGCAGTGCCCAGGCCGCCATCTCGCCGATGCCTGGGCCGTGCAGCACCAGGAAGCGTCGATGCCCCCTGGGAGGTTCAGGCGAGGCGGGGGTGGGTGCGGTTGGCCGCAGCCGCCGCTCCGGTAGGGGGAGCGGCAGGGCGGGGGTGCGGGCGCAGCGGCGGCCTGCCATCAGGCGCGCCTCCGCTCGGCCGTAGGCGTGGCGGCTTGGGTGGTGATCTGGCCGGTGGCGGCGTCCCATTCCAGCAGCCAGGTGCCGGGCTGGCCGCCGCGTGCGCGCAGCAGCGAGACCTCCCAGGCGGGCGGGCCCAGATGGTGGGGCGTGGCGGCCACGGCGCGGGGGGCGATGCGCCAGCGGGTCAGCGCCGCGGTGGGGCCGGCGGTGGAGGCTTCCTCGCGCAGCAGGAGCGCGATGCCGCCCCCGGCCTCCGCGGCCAGCTGCAGGCGGCGGGCGGCCGTCATGTCCAGCGCGCGGGCGCCCAGCAGCAGCACGGCGGCGGTGGCGGGGGAACGCAGCGCCTCCTCCGCCGCCCAGAGCGCGTCGCGCGGGCGGGGGGCGCGCAGGAGGAAAAGCCGGGTGGCATCGAGGCCGAGGCCCGCGAGGCCGGGCAGGTAGGCATCGGGCTCGGCCGCGATCCAGAGGGCGGCGCGCCGGGCCAGCCGGGCCTGGGCCCGGGCCAGCAGCAGGGCGGCGAAGCCGGTGGCATGGCCGGGCGCGTCGGAGAGCAGCTCATGCAGCCCGGCGAGGGGAAGGCCGCCCCAGGGGAGGTGGTGGTTGATCTCGGGCGCCAGGGGAAGGGCGGCGCGACCCTTGGCGGTGTGGTCCAGCTGGGCCAGCCGGGCGCGGAGGCGGGCCAGGGTGGCGCTGTGGTCCGGGGGAGGGAGGGTGCGGGCCAACATAAGATTACATTCTTAGTTGGCCAGGATTCCTCTCGGCAGTCAAGAATAATAGGATTCAAGTCAGAAACACCCTGAATATAAACAGAAAATGCTTGTATAAATGCATTAGAATGTATATTTCGGGGGGTCAGAGTACCTCTGACGCCGCTGCTCTCGTGCAGCGATCCAAAACCCCCACAATCCGGAGACAATCATGTCGCCAGACAACAGCGCGCCCATTGGCGCGTCCTATCCCTCCGACGTGTTCATCGACCTGGTGGCGGAACTGCAGTTCGCCATCGTCGCGATTTCGGTCGCGGCCCGCTGCCATCTCGCTGATATGAAGCGCGTCCCACCCGCGGGGAAGCACCACCAGGAGGCCCACCGCCAGGCCCTCGCCCTGACCGCCCGCAACCTCGCGGCGGCCACCGAGGCGCTCAACGAGGCCTTTGCCCCCATGCGTGACGAAAGCCGCCCCATGGCCCGCCTGCTCACCCAGGCGGAGAAGCTCGACACCAACACCTGACAGACGCCCGCCCCGAGCAAAGGGGGCGGGCGTTTTGTCGTTCCTGGATGAGGTCAGCGCGACAGCTCGCCCTCGCGCAGAAGGGGAGGTTCCGGCGCCGTACCACCCGCCGTCATCACCGGGACATCCGACCAAAGGCCTTCATCGGAGGCCCCCTGAGGGTTCCAGCCAGGGTGCGGGGGCTGATGGAATTCAGCCCCACTCGACGCATGGGGCCGCGCTTTCCCCCAGAAGCGGGAAAGCGCTTCGATGTCCTGTCCCAATCGAGGCCTCACACGTTGCGATGATGCCTCCAACATTAACGACACTTGGGCAGGCTGCCGACATGTGAACCATGGACGCAATCCAGGTTCGTAGCTTACCGGTATCGCGCCTCGGGAAGCCCATCCAGGAAGCGGTCCAACTCGTCCCGCTCGAGCAAGGTCCTCGCGCCCAACTTTCGCGCGCGGATCTTCTGGTCCTTCAGCAGCTCACAGAGCCTGCTCCGGCTGACGCTCAGGTAGTCGGAGGCTTCGCGCACATTGAGGAAGCGGCTGATGCGCGGGCCGCGGATCGTGTTGGTCATGTGAGTGGAGATGCACGCTCCTGGACGCCGACGGCCAGGATTGTCCGTTCCGAAAACGGGCAAAAGCGGGAGGCAGCCAAGCCAAGCCCACGCGGTGGGACCGGCGTTGGGGCTACACCTGGCGCCTTTCCCGGAAATTTGGTCAAATCAACATCTTGCAAGAATTGAATGGCGGACAGGGTGGGATTCGAACCCACGGTGGAGTTGCCCCCACGGCGGTTTTCAAGACCGCTGCCTTAAACCACTCGGCCACCTGTCCCCGGCGCCCCGCCTATACAGCCGCCGCGCGCGCCGCGCGAGGGGATCACTCCCCCGCGAGGCGCGCGGCCGGCTCGGCGCCCAGGGTGCTGCCCAGGCGCATCATGGCGTTCACATCCGCGGCCCCGGCCAGCCCCAGCACCGCATCAGCCAAGGCAGCGGCGCGGTCGGCACCCAGCACCTGGTCGGAGAGGCCGTGGAACTTGGCGCGCAGCTCGGCCTCGGTCAGGAAGTTGCCCGGCTCGCCCTTGGGGACCACCACGAACTTCGTGAAGTCCTGGCCGCGCGCGCGGATGGTCAGTTTGCCCGACATGTTGCGCGGGAACTCGGCCTGCACCTCCGGGTCCTCGACGCAGGTGACCTTGGGCATCAGCGCCCGCAGCACGGGGTCGTCCATGCGGGCATAGCTGTCCCAGCCGAAATGGCCGTGGCCCAGCGCGCAGGCCACCACGAAGGGGCCGCTGAACTGGCCATCCACCGTGTTCTTGGGGTGCTGCTTGTATTCCAGCGGCGCGCCGACCAGCAGCATACCCTTGTTGGGCAGGCCCATCGTCACGCTCTCGATCTCCTCCGGCCGCAGCCCGTGCTCGGCACGCAGGGCCAGCGCCGCGTCCACGCTGGCATGGCCATAGCGGCAGGAGGGATAGGGCTTCACGGCCGTCTCCATCAGCTCGAACTCGCCGCCCAGGTTGCGGATGGCGCGTTCGGGGATGGGATTGGGCGCATAGGCGCTGAGGAAGCCGGCCTTGCCCTCCATGGCCTGCGCGGCGCCGCGGAAGCCCTCGCGCGCCAGCAGCGCGGCCGAGAGCCCCGCCATGGCCGCCCAGCCCACCTGCCAGCGCTTGGTCCAGGCGCCATTGGCCAGGAATTGCAGGCTGCCCGCGGCCTGGCTGAGCACGATGCCGAAGGCGTCCGTGATCTGCGCCTCGGTGAGGCCCATGACGCGCGCGGCGGCGGCCGCACCGCCGAAGGCGCCGCAGGTTGCCGTCGGGTGGTAGCCGCGGTCGTAGTGGTCGCCGGCGGGCAGCGCCACGGCCAGGCGGTTCGTCACCTCGTAGCCCGCCACGATGGCCGCGATCACGTCCGCACCCTTCGCGCCGCACATCTCGGCGGCGGCGAGTGCCGCCGGAATCACGGGGGCGCCCGGGTGCAGGCTGCCGGCCGCATGGGTGTCGTCGAAGTCGAGGCTGTGGGCATAGGCGCCGTTCAGCAGCGCGGCCCCGGCGGGCGACCAGCGCGCCGCCTCGCCGAACACGGCGGCCTGGCCGTGGCCGAGCCCCATGGCACGGGCGGCGGCGCGCAGCGGCGGGCTGCTCTCGGCCTCGACCCCGCCGCGGACCATGTTGCCCACGAGGTCGAGGATGAGGAAGCGCGTGCGTGCCTCCACCTCGGCCGGCAGGTCCGCGTGGCGGATCGTGGCGGCATAGCGGGCGAAGGTTTCGGTGACCGCGACCATGGACGTGTTTCCTTTCGCAATTCGCCTGATCCTAGGCCGTCTGGGCCCGCGCTGGAACCGGCCGGTTCGAATTGCGTCAGCCGGATAGAAGTGGCACCTATCCCACCATGTTCACCCGACGCAGCCTCCTCGCCGGAACCGCCGCCGGCGCGTTCGCGGCCCGGCCCGCTTTCGCGCAGGAAAGCTTTGCCGCCTTTCTCCAGGGCGTGCGCGCCGAAGCCCGCCGCGCGGGCATCCGGCAGTCCACGCTGGACCGCGCTCTCTCGGGCCTGCAGCCCAATGAGCGGGTGATCGAGCTTGATCGCCGCCAGGCCGAGTTCACCCAGACCTGGCCGCAATACCGTGATGCGCGCCTCTCGCCCACGCGAATCGAGGCAGGGCGCCGTGCCTATGCCCAGAACCGCACCCTGCTGGAGGCCATCCAGACCCGGCACGGGGTGAGCGGCCGCGTCGTGATCGCGATCTGGGGGCTGGAGACGAACTACGGCGGCTTCACCGGCAATTTCAACGTGATCGAGGCGCTGGCCACCCTCGCCTGGGAAGGCCGCCGGGCTGCCTATTTCCGCACCGAACTCATGGCCGCGCTGCGCATCCTCGACGCCGGCCATGTGGACATCAGCCGCATGCGCGGCAGCCATGCCGGCGCCATGGGCAACCCGCAATTCATGCCCAGCAACTTCGAGCGCCTCGCCGCGGATTTCGACGGCGACGGGCGGCGCGACATCTGGGACAATCGGGCCGATGCCCTGGCTTCCATCGCCAACTACCTCGCGCACCATGGCTGGCGCGAACCGGCACCCTGGGGTTTCGAGGTGGCGCTGCCGCCCGGCTTCGACACGGCCCTGGCCGACCATCGCCGCACGCGGCCCGTGGCCGAATGGGCGCGCATGCGGGTCGCCCCTGCCGCCGGCGGAAGGTTGCCTGACCTGGGCGGGGAATGGGCCATTGTGATCCCGGGGCTTTCGCGCGGGGACAGCCAGGCCTTCATGGTCGGCGGCAACTTCATGGCCATCCGCCGCTACAACCCGTCCAATTTCTACGCGACGGCGGTGGGGCTGCTGTCGGACCGCGTGGCCTGACCATGGGCCGCGCCCTGGCGGGGCTGCTGGCGCTGGCCGTGCTGGCGGGCTGCGGCCGCGCGCCGCCGCCGCCCGAGCCGCGCTACCACCTGGGTGAGCCCTGGCGGCAGGGCCCGCTCTGGGCCTATCCGCGCGAGGATTTCGCCCTGGACCAGACCGGCATCGCGGCCCTGCTGCCGCGCCGTGCCGGCGCCTCGCTCACCGCCAATGGCGAGCGGCGGGAGGATGGCATGTTTGCCGCCCACCCCACGCTGCAACTGCCCGCCATCGTCACCATCACCAACCTGGAAAACGGCCGCGCGCTGCGGGTCCGCGTGAATGACCGCGGCCCGGCCGAGGCCGGGCGCGTGATCGCCGTGGCACCCCGCGCCGCCTTGCTGTTGGGTGCCGCCGGCCCTTTCCAGGCGCGGGTGGTCATTGACGCCGAGGCCTCGCGCGCCGCCATCGCGGGCCTGGCGGGGCAGGCGGAGGCACTGCCCGTCGCCGCCGCCCCGGTGGGCGAGGTGGGGCGCGAGGCCCTGGCCCCGCCGCCCGGCGCGCGCGCCCTCGCCACCGCCGCGCCGCGCCCCGCGCGCCCGGCGGTCCAGGCCGTTGCCGTCGCACCCACTGCCCGCCCGCCGGAACGCCTGCCCGAGCGGGTGACGCAGGGCGCGCCGCGCCCGGGCCTGCTCTGGATCGAGGCGGGCACCTATTTCAACCGGCAACTGGCCGCGCGCGAGGCCGCGCGGCTCAGTGGCGGCCGGGTCGAGGCGCTGGGTGTCGCGGGCGGTCCGCGTGGGCGGCAGCAGCAGTTCCGCGTCCGCACCGGCCCCTACCGGAGCCTCGCGGAGGCCGATGCGGCCCTGGCCCGCGCCATCGCCGTGGGCCTGGCCGAACTGCGCCTTGTGGTGGATTGAGAGATGCGCGAAGTGCCCGACATGGTGAATCGCCCGAACCAGACCACCCGCCGCCACGCCCTGCTGGCCGGTGCCGCTTCCCTCTTGCCCATGCCCGCGCTGGCCCAGGCCCCGCGCCCGGCCGGCCGCGCCGCCCGGCCCGCGGCGCCGCCCGCTACGCCGGGGCAGTCGCCATTGGGGCCGGTCGAGACCATCGCCCGCAACGCCCTGCTGATGGATTTCGACACGGGGGCGGTGCTGCTGGACAAGGGGGCGGACCAGTCCATTCCGCCCGCCTCCATGTCCAAGCTGATGACCATGTATGTGGTCTTCGACCAGATCCGGCAGGGAAGGCTGCGGCTGGACCAGACGCTGCCGGTCAGCGAGGCCGCCTGGCGCATGGGCGGCAGCCGCATGTTCCTGGAGCCCAACAGCCGCGTCTCGGTCGAGGACCTGGCGCGGGGCGTCATCATCCAGTCGGGCAATGACGCCTGCGTGGTGCTGGCCGAGGCCATCTCGGGCAGCGAGCGCGCCTTCGCGGACCTGATGAACACCGTGGCCCCCACCATCGGCCTGCGGGACAGCAACTTCCGCAACGCCACCGGCTGGCCGGACCCCGAGCACCGGATGACCCCGCGCGACCTCGCCACCCTGGCGCGGCGCCTGATCACGGATTTTCCGGACCATTACCGCTTCTACTCGGAGCGCTCCTTCCGCTGGAACAACATCACCCAGCCCAACCGCAACCCGCTGCTGGAGCGGATGCGCGGCGCCGATGGCCTCAAGACCGGCCGCACGGACGAGGCGGGCTATTGCCTCACCGCCAGCGTGCTGCGCGAGAACCGCCGGCTGATCCTGGTGGTGGCGGGGCTCGCCAGCGAACGCGCCCGCGCGGAGGAGAGCGAGCGCCTCATGGAATGGGGCTTCCAGGCCTTCGACAATGTGGTGCTGTTCCGCGCCGCCGACACCATCGAGGACGTGCCCGTCCATATGGGCGAACGCCCCAGCGTGCCGCTGGTGGGGGGGCGCGATGTCGTCGTCACCCTGCCGCGCGGCTGGCGGGACCAGTTGCAGGTGCGGCTGCGCTACGACACGCCCGTGCCGGCCCCCGTGCTGCGTGGGCAGGAACTGGCGCGGATGGAGGTGTCGGGCGCGGGCCTCACGCCGCTCAGCCTGCCGCTCTATGCCGGGGCGGATGTGGACCAGCTGGGCCTCCTGGCCCGGATTCCGGTGCTGGCCCGCGGCCTGCTGGGGCGCTGACGGCCGTCATGCGCGGCCGCTTCATCTCGCTGGAAGGCGGCGAGGGGGCGGGCAAGTCCACCCAGGGGCGGGCGCTGGCCGCCGCCCTGGCGTCGGGCGGCCTGCCGGTGCTCCGCACGCGTGAACCCGGCGGCAGCGCGGGCGCCGAGGCCATCCGCGCCCTGCTGCTGGGCCGCGGCGGCTGGGACCCCGTGGCGGAGATGACCCTGCACTTCGCCGCGCGGCGCGAGCATTGGGCCAGTACCATCGCGCCCGCGCTGGCGGCTGGCATTTGGGTGGTCTGCGACCGTTTCTTCGACAGCACGCTGGCCTATCAGGTGGGCGGGCAGGGGGCGCCGCGCGAGACCTGGGCCGCGCTGCGCGCCGCGACGCTGGGCGAGGCCGCGCCGGACCTGACCCTGTTGCTGGACCTGCCCGTGGCGGCCGGCCTGGCCCGCGCCCAGGCGCGCGGCGAGGTGAACCGCTATGACGCGCTGGGCCAGGGCTTCCATGAACGCGTCCGGGCCAGTTTCCTGGCCCAGGCCGCCGCCGAACCCGCGCGCTTTGCCGTGCTGGACGCGGCCCGCCCCGCGCCCGAGGTGCTGGGCGCCATGCTGGAGGCCTGTCGCGCGCGGCTGGGCGCGCCATGAGTCCGCGCGCCACGCCCCGCCTCTTCGGCCATGCCGAGGCGGAGGCGAGCCTGGCCCGCGCCTTCCATTCGGGCCGCCTCGCCCATGCCTGGCTGTTCTGCGGGCCGCCCGGAATCGGCAAGGCGACGCTGGCCTGGCGTTTCGCGCGCTGGGTGCTGGCCGGCGGGCCGCATGCCACGCCGCCCCTGCACCTGCCACCCGAGGATGCCGTCTTTCGCCGCGTGGCGGCCGGCGCCCATGCCGATGTGCTGGAACTCGCCCCCCAGGCCGAGCCGGGCAAGCGGCGCATCATCAAGGTGGAGGAGGTGCGCGCCGCCCGGCACTTCCTGGCGCTGACCGCCGCCGAGGGCGGCTGGCGCGTGGTGCTGGTGGATGGCGCCGAGGCCATGGAGGCGGCTTCCGCCAACACCATCCTGAAGACGCTGGAGGAACCGCCGCCGCGCACCGTGCTGGTCCTGGTGACGGATGCGCCGGGTCGGCTCTTGCCCACCATCCGCAGCCGTTGCCGGCGCCTCGATCTCTTCCCGCTGGAGGCGGGCGACATGGCGGATTGCCTCGCCACCCTGCTGCCCGACACGCCGCCTGACGAGCGCGCCGCGCTGATGGAACTGGCCGAGGGCGCGCCCGGCCGCGCGCTGGAACTGGCCGAAGGGCAGGGGGTGGAGCTGGCGAGGCTGGCGCGCTCGGTCCTCGAAGCCCTGCCCGATGCCGCCGGCGCCCATGCGCTCGCTGACCGCATCGCGGGGCGGGACGCGGCGCTGGCCTTCCCGGCCTTCTTCGCCCTGCTGGTGCGGCAACTCACGCAATCGGTGCGGGAGGCGGCGCGGGGCGGGGCTGTGCCCGGCTGGCTGGCCACCCGCCCGCTTGCCGCCTGGGTGGAGGCCGCCAGCGCCCTCACGCGCCAGGCGCAGGAGGCCGAGCGCCTGTCGCTGGACCGCCGCCAGGCCGTGCTGGTGGCCATGGAGACGTTGCGCGGGCGGTGAAGCCACCTTGCCGGGCGCGCGTCCGGGCGCCATGAAGGCGCCCATGCCCGTCTATCTCACCACGCCCATCTATTATGTGAACGACAAGCCCCATATCGGCCACGCCTATACGAGCCTGGCGACCGATGTGCTGGCCCGCTGGCACCGCCTGGCCGGGGAGGAGGTCTATTTCCTCACCGGCACGGACGAGCATGGCCAGAAGGTGGAAAAGGCCGCCCAGGACGCAGGGGAGGACCCGCAGGCTTTCACCGACCGGGTGAGCCAGGCCTTCCGCGATCTGACCGGGGCCATGAACCTCTCCAACGATGGGTTCATCCGCACGACCGAGCCGCGGCACCGCGCGGCCTGCCAGGCGCTGTGGCAGCGCCTGGCCGAGCGCGGCGAGATCTACCTCGGCGCCTATGAGGGCTGGTACGCGGTGCGCGACGAGGCCTTCTATGGGCCGGACGAGCTGACCGAGCGGGATGGCGTGAAATACGCCCCCTCCGGCGCGCCGGTGGAGTGGGTGAGGGAGCCTTCCTACTTTTTCCGTCTCTCAGCCTGGGGCGACAAGCTGCTGAAATTCTACGAGGAGAACCCGGATTTCATCCAGCCCGCCACGCGGCGCAACGAGGTGATGGCCTTCGTGAAGTCGGGGCTGACGGATCTGTCCATCTCACGCACCTCCTTCCGCTGGGGGGTGCCGGTGCCGGGCGATGACGCGCATGTGATGTATGTCTGGATGGATGCGCTCACAAACTACATCACGGCGCTGGGCTATCCAGATGAAAAGGCGGAACTCTGGAAGTTCTGGCCGGCCGATGTGCACATGGTGGGCAAGGACATCGTCCGCTTCCATGCCATCTACTGGCCGGCCTTCCTGATGGCCGCCGGCATCGCGCCGCCGCGGCGCGTCTTCGCCCATGGCTGGTGGACGAATGAGGGCCAGAAGATCAGCAAGTCGGTCGGCAATGTCATTGACCCTCTGGCGCTGGTGCAGGAATTCGGCCTCGACCCCGTGCGCTACTTCCTGCTGCGCGAGGTGCCCTTCGGCCAGGATGGCGATTTCTCCCGCGCCGCACTGACCAACCGGTTGAATGGGGAACTGGCCGATGCGCTGGGGAACCTGGCCAACCGGGTGCTGAGCCTGATCCAGCGGAATTGCGAGGGGAGGCTGCCGGGTGTGGCGCGCTCGGAGGCGGACAGTGCCGGATTGTTTGGCGCCTTCCTCGACCCGCTTGAGAGCCGTGTGGCCCAACGCCTTGAGAAAATGGAATTCCATATCGCGCTGGAGGCCATCTTCGAGGCGGTGCGCGAGGCCAATGGCTACATCACGCGCGAGGCCCCCTGGGCGCTGAAGAAGACCGACCCCGTGCGGATGCTGGCCGTGCTGCGAAACCTGCACGACGCGCTGCGCGTCTTCGCCACCCTGCTGCAGCCCTTCATGCCCGAGACCATGGCCCGGCTACTGGACCAGCTTGGCGTACCGGACGAGGCCCGCAGCCTCGCCGCCCTGGCCACGCCGCTGCCCGAAGGGTTGGTTCTGCCCGCCCCTGCGCCGCTCTTCCAGAAAATTCAGAACCCGGCGTAATATCCTGATGTTGATAGATTCCCACTGCCACCTGGACTATTTCACCGAGGCCGAGATCGAGGGCATCCTCGCCCGCGCGCATGAGGCGGGGGTGGAGCGGATGGTCACCATCGGCACCTCCATCCCTCAGGCCGAGGCGGTTATGGCCCTGGCCGAGCGCTTCCCGCAGGTCTGGGGCACCATCGGCGTCCATCCGCACCGCGCGGGCGAGGGCACGATGCCCACCGTGGAAGAGCTGGTGGCCCTGGCCCAACACCCCCGCGTGATCGGCATCGGCGAAAGCGGCCTCGACTATTTTTACGACAAATCGCCGCGCGACACCCAGCGCGAGGGCTTCCGCCGTCACATCCGTGCGGCGCGTGCCGCGGGCCTGCCGCTGGTGGTCCATGCGCGCGACGCCGATGACGACATCGCCACCATCCTGGCGGAGGAGCGGGCAGGGGGGTCCTTCGCCTTCCTGCTGCACTGCTTCAGCTCCACCCCCGCGCTGGCGGAGGCCGCGATCGCAATGGGAGGATTTATCTCCTTCTCCGGCATCCTGACCTTTCCGCGCTCGGCCGAGTTGCGCGAAGTGGCGGCGCGGCTGCCGGCGGATCGTCTGCTGGTGGAGACGGATGCACCCTACCTCGCCCCGGTGCCGTTCCGCGGCAAG
This sequence comes from Roseococcus sp., assembly GCA_035998215.1. Classification (GTDB taxonomy): domain Bacteria; phylum Pseudomonadota; class Alphaproteobacteria; order Acetobacterales; family Acetobacteraceae; genus Roseococcus. The sequence continues at coordinate 24,553 of DASYHU010000030.1, forward strand.
CGTTGCGAACCCGGCTACACCGCGCTGACGGCCAAGGTGCTGGCCGAGGCGCGGGGCGTCTCGCCCGAGGAGATCGCCGCCACCACCACGGCCAATTTCCACCGGCTGTTCACGAAAGCGGCGTGACAGGGTTGCGCGTCCGGCTGCTGGGCACCGGCCCGTCCCAGGGCGTGCCGGAGCTGGGCGGCGTCTGGGGCGATTGCGACCCGGCCGAGCCGCGCAACCAGCGCACCCGCAGCGCCTGCCTGATCGAGGCCGCGGACGGCACCAGGCTGCTGGTGGATGCCGGGCCCGACATCCGCGCGCAATTGCTGGCGGCCGGGGTGGACCGGCTGGACGCGCTGCTCATCACCCATGCCCATGCCGACCACATCGCCGGGCTGGACGAGATGCGGGCCATCAACCGCCGCATGGGCCAGGCGCTGCCGCTCTATGCCACGGCCACCACGCTGGCGGCGCTACGGGCGCGCTTCGACTACTGCTTCCTGCCGCCCACGCGTGGCTTCTACCGCCCGGCGCTCGATGCGCGCGAGGTGGCGCCCGGCCAGACCTTGCGCCTGGGCGGGCTGGAGGTGGAGCTGCTGGACCAGGACCATCGGGTGATGCGCAGCCTGGGGCTGCGGATCGGCAGCTTCGCCTACACGACCGACGTGGTGGAATTTCCGGCCGAGAGCTTCGCGCGGCTGCACGGGCTGTCGCTCTGGGTGGCAGGCTGTTTCCAGCGCGCGCCGCATCCGGTGCACGCGAACCTCGACCAGGTGCTGGAATGGCGCGAGGCGCTGGGGCGGCCGCGCACCGTGCTGACGCACATGAGCGGCGCGCTGGACTACGCGACGCTGCGCGCCGAACTGCCTGACGGGGTCGAGCCCGGCTTCGACGGGATGGAGCTGCACCCGTGATCCCCGACGTATTCCACAGGCTTTTCCCCATCCAAGAAAATTCCATAATAAATCTTATGCGGTAATTATGGCCTGTGGACAGTTGTGTATGACCGCGCGAGAACCCGCCCCATGACCCCTCCCGACCCGGCTGAAGCCACCCTCGCCCTGCTCCGCGTCATGGCGCGGCTGCGTGACCCGCAGGCTGGCTGCCCCTGGGACGTGGCGCAGGATTTCGCCTCCATCGCGCCCTACACCGTCGAGGAGGCCTATGAGGTGGCGGATGCCATCCAGCGCGGCCCGGACCCCGCGATGCTGCGCGACGAGCTGGGCGACCTGCTGCTCCAGGTCGCCTATCACGCCCGCATGGCGGAGGAGCGCGGCTGGTTCGCCTTCGCCGATGTGGCCGCCGGCATCACCGCCAAGATGATCCGCCGCCACCCGCACGTCTTCGGCGCCGCCGAGATCGCCGACGCCGCCGCCCAGACCGCCGCCTGGGAGGATGTCAAGGCCGCCGAGCGCGCGGCCCGGGCCGAGACGGGCGCGCTCGCCGGGGTGGCCACCGCCCTGCCCGCCCTGACCCGCGCCGAGAAGCTGACGAAACGCGCGGCCCGCGTGGGCTTCGACTGGCCCGATGCGGCCTCCGTGCTGGACAAGCTGGATGAGGAAACCGCGGAACTCCGCGCCGAACTGCCCGCAGCCGACCCCGCGCGCCTGGCCGATGAGCTGGGCGACATGCTGTTCGTCATGGCCAACCTGGCCCGCAAGCTGGGCCTGGACCCCGAGGCCTGCCTGGCCCAGGCCAATGCCAAGTTCGAGCGCCGCTTCGCAGCGGTTGAGGCGGCACTGGCCGAACGTGGCCAGTCACCCGCCGATGCCGGGCTGGAGGCGATGGAGGCGGAATGGCGGGCGGCGAAGGTGCGGGGGCTTTAGGCCCCTTCCCTCAATGCGCCAGGCTCATCTCCGGGATGGCTTCGCTGGCGGTCCAGAAGCGGCCGATGCTGTCGGCGTGCACGGCCCGCGCCGACGCATCCGCCTCGGCGCGCGGGGCGGGCTCCAGATCGAAATGCCCATGGGTGTCCTGGCCACGGACCAGCGTGGCCGAAAGCCGCGTCGGCCCCACATGCCGCACCCGTGCCGGAATGTAGCTGATGCCGAGGCCGATGCGGTCATGCGCCGCGCGGTTGGGCTGGGAGGCGTGCAGCACCAGCGTGTCGTGCAGCGAGAACTGGCCCGGCTGCAGCGGAATGGGCACGGCCTCGCGCGGTTCGATCTCGACGGCCACGCTCTGCCCGCGGGAGAGCATCACCCGCGGGTCCTTCCGGTCGGCATGGGGCAGCTGCCCATGGCGGTGGGAGCCGGGCAGGATGGTGACGCAGCCGGCCTCCTCCGTGCTCGGCGTCAGCGCCAGCCAGGCGGTCACATGCTCGTGCGGCGCGAGGCCGAAATAGGTCGAATCCTGGTGCCAGGGCACGAAGCCCTCCGAATGCGCGGGCTTCCACCAGAGCGTGGTGTGGAAGACCAGGATGTCGAGGCCGATCAGATCCTCCACCGCGTCCAGGATCGCCGGATGGCGGACGATCTCAGCCGCCCAGGGGAACAGCAGGTAGGGCTTCACCCGGTTCGAGGGCTGGCGGATGCCGGCCTCGGAGGTGGCCCGCGTCGCCTCGCCGCAGCAGCGCAGCACGTCCTGGTGCCAGGCCTCCGCCTGGGCGGGGCTGCAGGCGGTCAGCGGCGTGACATAGCCATCGCGGCGATATTGCGCGATGGCGGCGTCGTCGAGGTGCTTGGGCATGGGCGCCTCCGCGGGGGTGGCGGCCAGCATGGCGCGGCCATGGCCTAAAGGGCAAGCCTTCCTGGCGCGGAACTGGGCAAATCAACGGGCCGCGCGGTGGACTGCCGCCGGAAGCGGCAGTGCCTGGCCTACCCCTTCTGCCCCGGCCAACGCCCGCCGGAGGCAGGGCGGTCCTTCGCGGGAAACAGGCTGCCGCCATAGCCCGCCGCCTCGGGGATGCGGAGCATGACATTCCCCTCCCCGTCCGGCACCGGCTCGGGCATCACGGTCACGATGGGCGTGGCGCGGGCGGCCTCGATGGCCTCTCCCATGCTGCGGTGGCGCGCGAGGCGGCCGAGGTTCAGCCGCGTGGGAAAGACCAGGGTGCGGCGGCCGGCCTCGGCCTCCTCCAGCACCTGGGCGGGGCGCATCCAGACGGCCTCCACCATCTCATGCCCGTCATGCACGGCCACCTGGTCCTCCGGGGCCGGGGCCACGAAGAAATGGGTGTCGAAGCGCTTGGGGCTGTGCACGGGCGTCACCCAATGGGCGAAGGGGGTGAGCGCCTCGTGGTGGGGGCGCAGGCCAAGGCCCGCCAGATGCGCGGCGAAGGGGCCCTCGGCCAGCGGGGGGGCCGGGGGGCGGGCCAGCAGCAGGCCACATTCCTCCCAGGCCTCGCGGATGGCGGCGATCCGGTAATGGCCGAGCGGATCGCCCTCGGGCGCCAGGGCCGAATCGGCCGCCTCCACCCGTCCGCCCGGAAAGACCAGCGCGCCGGAGGCGAAGTCCACCTCCCGCGCGCGGGCCACCATCAGCACCTCCAGCCCCGCGGCACCGTCGCGCAGCAGGAGGATGGTGGCGGCGGGGCGGGGCTTGGCGGGGGCGGGCGTGTCCATGGGCGCCACTCAAGCGCGGGGGGCGCCGCTTGGCCAGACCATCAGGAGGCGCGGATGTTCGCCTCCCGGATGATGGGCGCCCAGGTGTCGAACTCGGTGCGGATATGGGTGGCGAAGGCCTCGGGCGTGCCGGCCGCCATCTGCCCCGCCTGCTGGCGCGCTACCTGTTCGATCACCTCAGGCATGGCGGCGATGCGGGCGAAGACGGCGTTGATCCGCAGGACGAGGTCCCGGTCCATGCCGGCCGGGCCCAGGATGCCGTGCCAGATGGCGGTGTTGAAGCCGGGCAGCACATCGGCCACCGGGCGTATGTCCGGCAGCAGCGGCGTGCCGGCGGGCGAGCCCACGCCCACCGCGCGCACCCTGCCCTCCCGAATCATGGACAGCGCCGAGGAGACGGAGGGGAAGGCGAACTGCACATCGCCGCGGACCAGCGCCGTGACCAGCTCCGCCCCCGATCGGTAGGGCACATGGACCATGCGGATGCCGGCGCGGCGCAGGAACAGCTCCATGAAAAGGTGCGAGCCATTGCCGTTCCCGGCCGAGGAATAGGTGTAGCCATCGGGCCGCGCGCGCGCGAGCTCGATCACCTGCTGCGTCGTGCGGGCCTCGATGGTGGGGTGGGCCAGCAGCACGGAGGGCAGGTTCACCAGGTGGATGATGGGGGTGAAGGCCGTCATCGGGTCATAGGGCAGGCTCGGGTTCAGCTCCTTGCCGATGGCGTTGGCGCCGATATCCGCCATCATGAGCGTCAGCCCGTCGGGGCGCTGCTGGGCGGTGAAGGCGCCGGCGATGGTGCCGCCCGCGCCGGGGCGGTTCTCGACCACCAGGGTGTGGCCGTTCGCGACCTCCGGAAAGCGGGCCGCCACGATGCGCGACAGCGTATCCACCGCCCCACCCGCCCCGAATGGGACGATCAGGCGGATGTTGCGGTCGGGCCAGACGTGCTGGGCCTGGAGCGCGGGGGCGGCGAGCAACGGCAGCAGCGCCGCGCCGGCGGCGCGGCGGGTGATCTTGGACATGGATTCGTTCCTCTCTTTCCCAAGACTTTAGACCGGGTAGGCGGCCTTACAACGGGAAGAAGCGTGGATTGCAATGAGGTGCGGGATACCCGCCCAAAGAGGTAATTCAGGCCATTATCTACACGTTTTGCGTGCATGCATTTCATGGGTAATCGTTGCAGTGGCCCACAACTCAACCGCAAGGTCCATCTTGCCAATTTCCGGCGCCTCCGTGCTAGAAATTGGGAAAAGGAAGGTCGCCTGTGACTTGGTCCCTGCTTGTTCATGACCCCGAGCGCCAGGCCTTCGCCGTGGCGATCACCACCTGCAACCTCGCGGTCGGAGCGTCCTGCCCCTTCGTGCGCAGCGGGGTGGGCGCCGTTTCCACCCAGTCGCTGACCAACCGCTACCTGGGGCCGGCGGTGCTGGCAGGGATGGCGCGCGGCCTCTCGCCCCAGGCCGCCATCGAGGGCGCGCTGGTGGGCGACGACGGCAAGCATCTGCGCCAGGTGCATGCGCTGGACCGGCACGGCCGCGCCGCGGCCTGGACGGGGCGGAACTGCGTGGCCTATGCGGGTGCGCGCAGCGGCCAGGGCTGGTCCGTGGCGGGCAACATGCTCTCGGGCGAGGAGGTGATCTCGGACACCGCGGCCGCCTTCCTGACGCGCGAGGAATTGCCCCTGCCCGAGCGCATGCTGGCCGCCATGCAGGCGGGCGAAGCCGCGGGGGGCGACCGCCGCGGCCGGCAGTCGGCGGCGCTGATCCTGACCACGGTCGAGGATTTTCCCGACATTGACCTGCGCGTGGACGACCACCGCGCGCCGCTCGATGAGTTGCAGCGCCTGCTGAAGCTGTGGCGCACCCTGCGCGAGCCCGGCCTGCGGGACAGCCCTGGCCGGGCCAACCCCTCGGGCCTCACCGACCTCGACGAGATTGACGAGGGGTGGCGGCGCAAGGGGCTGGATCTGCGGCTGACCCGGTAGCGCCCGGCCAGGGATCAGCCCGTGGCGCCGGCCACGGGGTCCGGGCCGGCGGCACGCAGCGCGGCGATCTCGGCCTCCAGCGCGGCCACGCGGGCTTCCAGCGCCTCGGCCTGCTCGCGCGCGCGGCGGGCCACCTCCATCACGGCGTCAAGGTCGGCCGCGCGGGCCAGTTCCAGGCGCCGCACCATGCCCTCGGCCTGGGCGCGGGCCATGGCCTCCATCTCCGCGCGCATGCCCGACAGCAGCGAGAAGGCGCCGCCCGCCACCCCCGCGATGTCGTCCAGCCGCTGCCTTGCCTCGTTCCGCATGTCCTGATCCTTACCTTGGCGGCCGTGCTTGCCGCCGCCTCAAGCTGGCTATAACCCGCGCCCATGATCCTCGTCACCGGCGGCGCCGGCTTCATCGGCTCCAACCTCGTCCAGGCGCTGAGCGCGCGTGGGGAGGAGGTGGTGGTCCTCGACCGGCTTGGCGAGGGGGAGAAGTGGCGCAACCTCGAAGGCTGCGTGCTGGCGGGGCTGCTGCCCCCCGAAGCGCTGGAGGCGGCCCTGGCCATGGCGCCGCGCGCCGTGGTGCACCTGGGCGCCATCAGCGCCACCACGGCCACCGATGGCGATGCGGTGGCGGCCGACAACCTGATGCTGTCGCTGCGTCTGTGGGAATGGTGCGCGGCGCACCGCGTGCCTTTCCTCTACGCCTCCTCCGCCGCCACCTATGGCGATGGGGCGGAGGGCTTCGAGGATGTGCAGGACGCGGCGTCCCTGGCCCGCTTCCGGCCGCTGAACCTCTATGGCTGGTCCAAGCATGCCTTTGACCGGCGCGTTGCGCAGATGCTGGCCTTGGGCCGTCCCGCGCCCCCGCAATGGGTCGGGCTGAAGTTCTTCAACGTTTACGGACCCCGCGAGGCCCATAAGGGCCGCATGGCGAGCGTGGTGCTGCACAAGTGGCGCGAGGTGATGGCGGGCGGCCCCGCGCGCCTCTTCGCCTCCGACCGCCCGGGCATCCCCGATGGCGGGCAGATGCGCGACTTCGTCTGGGTGGGGGATGCGGTGGCGGCGATGCTGTGGCTGCTGGAGAACCCGCGCGTCTGTGGCCTGTTCAACCTGGGCAGCGGGCGGGCGCGCAGCTTCGCCGACCTGGCGGGGGCGATGTTCGCGGCACTCGGCCGGGCGCCCGATATAGAATATGTTCCCATGCCCGCGGACCTGGCCGGGAAATACCAGTACTTCACCGAGGCCCCCATGGCGCGGCTGCGCCAGGCGGGATTCGCGGCACCCGCGACACCGCTGGAGCAGGGTGTCGCGGCGTATGTGGCCTGGCTGGGGGAGAACCCGTGGAATTTGGGGGGCGGCGCTAGCGCCCCTTGAACACCGGCCGGCGCTTCTCGTTGAAGCTCGCGATGCCCTCGCGCCGGTCCTCTGTGGGCACCAGGCGGTTATAGGCCTCGATTTCGAAGCGCAGCCCGGTGCGCAGGTCCATCTGCATGCCGAAATGGATGCTCTTCTTGGCCTGCCGCACCGAAAGCGGCGCATTGCCCGCGATGGTGCGCGCCGTCTCCAGCGCCGCCTCGAACAGCCCCTCCGCGGGGTGCAGCGCGTTCAGGATGCCCCATTCCAGTGCCTGCTCGGCGGTGAAGGGCTTGCCGGTCAGAATGATTTCCTTGGCGCGCCGTTCGCCCACCGTGCGGGGCAGGGTCATGGTGCCGCCCGCGCCCGGCATGATGCCGATGGTCACCTCGGTCAGCGCGAAGCGGGTGCCGGGCTGGCCATAGGCGAAGTCGGAGGCCAGCACCATCTCGAGGCCGCCCGCATAGGCATGGCCGTTGACCGCGGCGATGATGGGGATGGGGCAGTCCATCTGGGCCCAGAAGGCGCGTTCGAAGATCTCGTGCTGGGCGACCCACTGCGCGTCGGTCATGCCGTTGCGCTCCTTCAGGTCACCGCCGCCACAGAAGGCGCGGCCGCCCGTGCCGGTGAAGATCACGCAGCGGGTTTCGCCCGGCTCGGCCGTGAGCTGTGTCCAGAGTGTCAGCAGGTCGCGCCCCATCTGGGTGTTCAGCGCGTTGGAGACCTCGGGCCGGTTCAGCCTTGCCACGAGCACATGGGGGGCGGGTGTCTCGAAGGCGATGGTGTCGAGCGGGGGCAGCGTGTCCATGGTGGCTCCTTGGGGCTGGTTCGGCGCGTTTGTCGCGCGGGATGGGAAGATGGGCCAGGGGGCGGCAGCCAGGAAAATCGGCCGCTTCAAATGGAAAGGAAAGAAATCGCCTCACTCAACGCGGCGCCAACAGGAAAGATAACAGTCCTAAAATGTAGCCCCTGGGCTTCTGTGACGTCGTGTGGGAACAGCAGCCTATTCTGCACCCCGGCCGCCTCGGCCGCCGCCATATCCGTCCGCCGGTCGCCCACCATGACGCTGCCGCCCAGGTCCAGGCCCAGCGCCGCCGCGGCATCCAGGATCATCCCGGGACCCGGCTTGCGCCGGCGGCTCGGGGCCACATCCGGGCAATGCTCCACGCGGTCGAGCGGCGCGCCCTCCGCCGCGAAGCGCGCGCGCATCCATTCCGTCAGTGCCGCGAAATCCGCCTCGGAATAATATCCGCGCCCGATGCCAGACTGGTTCGTCACCACCACCAGCGCCATGTCCAAGCCCCGCGCCGCCCGGCACAGCTCGAAGATGCCGGGGCGGAAGTGGAAATCCGCGATGCGGTGGACATAGCCCAGATCCTCGTTCACCACCCCGTCGCGGTCGAGGAAGAGCGCGCGCCGCTGGCTCACGGTCCAGGCGGGAAGATCGCGGCCTCGATGGCGCCGCACAGCGCATGGCCCAGCGCCTCATGCCCCTCCTGGATGCGCGCGGTCTCCGTGCTGGGCACGCGCAGCAGGTGGTCGCACAGCGCGTCCATCCGGCCCTCGCGCGCCCCGGTGAAGCCCACGCAGACCATGCCCCGCGCCCGCGCCGCCTCCAGCGCGGCCAGGACATTCACCGAATTGCCGGAGGTGGAGAGGGCGAAGAGCACATCCCCCCCCTGCCCCAACGCCGCCACCTGGCGCGCGAAGACCTGGTCGAAGCCGTAGTCATTGCCGATGCAGGTCAGTGCGGAGCTGTCGGTCGTCAGCGCGATGGCCGGCAGCGGCGGGCGGTCATGCAGGAAGCGGCCCACCAGCTCGGCCGCCCAATGCTGGGCGTCGGCCGCACTCCCGCCATTGCCGCAGAGCAGCAGCTTACGGCCCTGGCGCAGCGCGGCCGCGGTCACCTCGGCCACGCGGGCCGCGGTGGCGCAGAGCGCCGCATCCGCCGCCATGGCCTCCAGCACCCGCGCCGATTGCGCGAGCTGTCCTGCCATCCGTTCCGCCAGCTCCATGCGCGCCTCCTCGCCGGGGCCTCACATACCCACACCCGGGCCGCGCGGCAAAACCGGCGGCTCATGGGCGGCGATGACGGCCCAGGCCGCCTCCGCGTCGTCCACGAAGTGCAGCAGGCCCATATCGGCCTCGCCGATCAGGCCGGCCTCCTGGAAGGCCTGCCAGTTGATCAGCCCGCGCCAATGCGCGCTGTCCACCAGCACCACCGGCACGGCGGGGGTGCGGCCGGTCTGGCGCAGCGTCAGGATCTCGAACAGCTCGTCCATCGTGCCGAAGCCGCCGGGGAAGACCACCAGCGCCCGCGCCCGCATGGCCAGGTGCAGCTTGCGGATGGCGAAGTAGTGGAACTGGAAGGTCAGTGCCGGCGTGGAATAGCGGTTGGGCTGCTGCTCACGCGGCAGCTGGATGTTGAAGCCGATGCTGGGGGCGCCCACGTCATGCGCGCCGCGGTTGGCGGCCTCCATGATGCCGGGGCCGCCGCCGGTCGCGATCACGTTCTGGCGCCAGCCATCCATGGGTTCCAGGGCACCGCCGCGCAGGGAGGTGATCTGCCCGAAGCGCCGCGCCTCGGCATACCAGCGGGGGTGGTGGCCCGGCCCGTCCTCCGCGATGCGCGCGCCGCCGAACACGACGATGGTGGAGCCCACGCGGGCGGCCCGCAACGCCTCGTCGGCCTTCACGGCTTCGACCTGCAGCCGCACGCCGCGCATGGCGGGGCCGCGCAAAAAGTCCTCGTCGAGCAGCGCCAGGCGATAGGCCGGGTTGTCATCGTGTTCCGTCATCTTCTCCCCCTGCCCCGTGGCGCGCATGATGCGCCCGCAAGCGCCCCCCTCCAACCAGCGGCGCGGCGAAGGGATGCCCCGTGATGTCCGTCACCCTGAATGTCCATGGCGCGGCGCGCACCGTCACCGGCTCCTGCCTGCGCTTCGAGGCGCCGGGCGCGCATGTGCTGGTGGATTGCGGCATGTTCCAGGGCCCCAAGACACTGAAGGCGCTAAACCACGAGCCCTTCCCCTTCGACCCCGCCAGCTTGGATGCCGTGCTGCTCACCCACGCGCACATAGACCACAGCGGGCTGCTGCCGCGCCTGGTGAAGGAGGGGTTCCGCGGCGCCATCCACGCCACCCCCGCCACCATCGAGCTGTGCGCCTGCCTGCTGCCCGACAGCGGCCATATTCAGGAAAGCGAGGTGCGGATGCTCAACCGCCGCAACCGCCGCCGCTGGCGCGGGCGGGAGGAGGTGCGCCCCATCTACGGCCCCGCCGATGCCGATGCGGCGCTGGAGGCCTTCCAGCCGGTCGCCTATGGCGAGTGGATCACGCCCGCCCCCGGCCTGCGGGCGCGCTGGTGGAATGCGGGGCATATGCTGGGCTCGGCCTCCATCGAGATGGAATTCGGCGATGTGCGCGTGCTGGCCTCGGGCGATATCGGCCCCGATGACGGCACCCTGCACCCGGAGCCCGAGGGGCCAAGCGGCCTCGACCACCTCATCTGCGAAAGCACCTATGGCGATGAGGACCGGCCGCTGATCACCCCCGACGCCCGCCGCGCGGCACTCGCCGCCCTGGTGCGCGAGGCGGCGGAGCGCGACGGCGCCCTGCTCATCCCAAGCTTCGCGGTGGAACGCGCGCAGGAGGTGGTGCTGGACCTGGTGCTGCTGATGCAGCGGGGCGAGATTCCTGCCGCCACCATCCATATGGACAGCCCGCTGGCCACCCGCGCCAGCAAGGTCTTCGCCCGCCACGCGCATGGCATGGAGGAGGGAGAGGCCCTGCGCGCCGCCCTCAATTCCCACCGCCTGCTGCATGTGGTCGAGGGGGCGGCCAGCCGGAAGCTCGCGCAGCACAAGGGGTTTCACATCGTCATCGCGGGCTCGGGCATGTGCGATGCGGGGCGCATCCGCGAACACCTGAAGTCCCGGCTGTGGGACCCGGCGGCCATGGTGGTGCTGGTGGGCTTCCAGGCCAGCGGCACGCTGGGGCGGTTGCTCGAGGAAGGGGCACCCCGCGTCCGCATCCAGGGCGAGACCATCGAGGTGGCCGCCCGCATCACCCGCATCGAGGGCTATTCCGGCCATGCCGACGGGCCGGAGCTGGCGCGCTGGGTGGAGGCGCGGCGGCCCATCAGGGGCGGCATCTTCCTGACCCATGGCGAACCGGAAGCCACCCTCGGCCTCGCCGCCCGGCTGGGAAAGCAGGTGGTGCAGCCCGTGCTGGATTCGCGCTGGCGCCTGCCCGCCGGCGGGGCGCCGGTGCCCCTGCCCGCCCCGCCGAACGCCCGCCGCCTGGAGCCCGAGGCGCTCTCCCGCCCCGACTGGCACAATGAACGCGCGGCCCTGCTGCTGGGCGTGGAAGAGGCCATCGAACACGCGGCCGACCCGGCGGCGCGCGCCGCGCTGATCGCGCGGCTCAAGGCCGCGTTGTTGGGCTAGCGCCTGATCCGCCGCCCGAGCGCGCCTCAGGCCGGCGCGTAGCGCGCCAGCGCCAGGTCGTCATGGGCGATCTCAGGCGCGCGGGCGCTGACCAGGTCCGCCAGCAGCCGGCCCGAACCGCAGGCCATGGTCCAGCCCAGCGTGCCATGGCCGGTGTTCAGGAAAAGGTTCCGGTAGCGCGTGGGGCCGACGATGGGCGTGCCGTCCGGCGTCATCGGCCGCAGCCCGGTCCAGAACTGGGCCTCGGCCGGATTGCCGGCATCGGGGAAGAGGTCGGTCAGGGTGTGTTCCAGCGTCTCGCGCCGGGGCCGGCGGAGCTTCAGCGAGAAGCCCGCCAGCTCCGCCGTGCCGCCGACACGAATACGGTCGCCCAGGCGCGTCACCGCGATCTTGTAGGTCTCGTCCATCACGGTGGAGACGGGGGCGGCGTCGGCGTCGCGCACCGGCAGGGTCAGGGAATAGCCCTTCACCGGATAGACGGGGATGGAGACAGCAAGCGGCCGCAGCAGCGCCGTGGAATGGCTGCCGAGGGCCACGACATAGCGGTCGGCGGTGAAGCGGCCCTGGTCGGTGACGACGCCTGTCACCTCGCCGCCCGCATGCTCGATGGCCTGGATGGAAACGCCCTGGCGGAAGACCACGCCACGCGCGGCGGCCATGGCGGCGAGGCGCTGGGTGAAGAGGAAGGCATCGCCCGTCTCGTCGCCCGGCAAGCGCAGCCCGCCCACGAATTTTTGGGCCACACGGGCCAGGGCCGGTTCGGCCGCGATGCAGCCGGCCATGTCGAGCAATTCATGCGCGACACCGCTCTCACGCAGCACCGCCACATCGGCCTGCACCGCGTCGAGCTGCTTCTGCGTGCGGAAGAGCTGGAGCGTGCCCTGGGTGCGCTGGTCGTACTGGATGCCCGTCTCGGCGCGCAGCGCCAGCAGCGCGTCGCGCGAGTATTCGGCGATGCGGACCATGCGGGCCTTGTTGGTGGCGTAGGCGGCCTCGGTGCAATTGGCCAGCATGCGCGCCAGCCAGGGGTAGAGCCCGCCCTTCGCCTGCGGCCAGAACACCAGCGGGCGGTAGCGCATCATCAGCCACTTCATGGCCTTGATGGGAATGCCGGGGCCGGCCCAGGGCGCCGAATAGCCGGGCGAGACCTGGCCCGCATTGGCGAAGCTCGTCTCCATCCCCGCACCGGCCTGGCGGTCCAGCACCGTCACCTCATGGCCCGCCTGAGCCAGATACCAGGCGCTGGTGACACCCACCACGCCGCTGCCGAGAACGAGAACCCGCATCACCGCCTCCCGAAGAACCGGAACAGGCTGACAGTATGGGGAGGATCATGCGTGGTTCCGGCGCATCTTGCGCAGAACCGGGCGTTTGCGCGAATTCTTGCAAGATCCTGCGAGAAGCTGGCACAAACCACCATGCACGCCCTGGACGAGACCGACCTGGCCATCCTCCGCGAACTGCGCCTGGATGCGCGCGTGACCAACGCCAAGCTGGCCCAGGCGGTGGGGCTTTCGCCCTCGGCCTGCCTGCGGCGGCTCAGGCTGCTGGAACATCGCGGCGTCATCCGCGGCTACACCGTGCTGCTGGCCGAGCCGCAGCGGGCCGGCCAGGTCACGGTCATCGTCCAGATCACGCTGGACCGGCAGACGGAACAGCACCTCACCCGCTTCGAGGCCGCCATCCGCCGCTGCCCCGAGGTGCGCGAATGCTACCTGATGACAGGCATGGCCGATTACCTGCTGCGCGTGGAATGCCGCGACGCGGCCGACTACGAGCGCATCCACAAGGAACAGTTGAGCCGTATGCCCGGTGTCGCGCGCATCCAATCCAGCTTCGCCATCCGGGCGGTGGTGACGGGGTAGCGTCCGGTCGCCTTTGGTGGAATCGCCAAAGGCGTAAATCAGTCGCTCGGCAATGCGCACGGCGTGATCAAGGCATGGTGATCACGCTGTAGAGTTTTCACTGGCCTCCGGCCGCTTCGCAGGTGCAGCATCCGTCTCATGGATGGCACCACCCCCGACCTGCTCCAGCGCCTGCTCGGCCGCCTGCGCGACGCGCGCGCGGCCTCCGCCCAGGACCCCTTCGGCGACCCGGTGCTGCTGACGGCGCTCTCGGTGAGCCGTGGGCTGGATGACGGCTCGCTCGACCTCGGGCGGCTCGGCGACATCATCCAGCAACTGGCCGATGACGCCATGGCGGGGCGGGCCAGCCGGCTGGCCCACTACCTGGGCCATGCGCCCGGCGCGGACCCCTTCCCCGGCCTGGCCCAGCGCCTGGCGCGGCCCGACCCGCTGGACAGCCCCATCCCCTTCGCCGCCTATCGCGCCCTCGTGGAGCGCGCGCGCTTCGCCGCCGTCTTCACCGCGCACCCGACCTTTTCCCTGCCATTGGCCACGCATGGCGCGCTGGCCGCCGCCGCCAGCACGGGCGAGGCGCCGCCGCGCGGCCTGCCCCACCGCCCCACGCCCGTGACGCTGACCGAGGAATTCGAACAGGCCTGCGCCGCCATCCTCCGTGGTCGCGACGCGCTGGATGAATTCGCGGGCGCCCTGCTGGATGCCGCCCGCGCCGTCTGGCCCGACCGCTGGGCGCAGTTGCGGCCCGCCCCCGTCAAGCTCGCCTCCTGGGTGGGTTATGACACGGATGGCCGCACCGACATCGGCTGGTGGGACACGCTGCGCCTGCGCCTCATCATGAAACGGCTGCAGCTCGAGCGCCTGGCCGCCCAGCTTCCCGGCACCACCATCGCCGAGCGTGCCGAACAAGCGGTGGATGCCGTCAACATGCAGATCGCCGCCATCCCCGACCGGCCCACGCCCGGCGCGGTGCAGGCGATGGCGGCCGAGATGCTGGGCCGGCGCGAGGCGGCGATGACCGACCTCACCCCCCTGCTCACCCTGTTCGACACCGCGCTGGAGGAAGCTGCGGACGACCACGCCCGGCGCAAGCTGGCCGTGGCGCGGGCGGGGCTGGTGGCGCATGGGCTTTCGCTGGCCCACACCCATGTCCGGCTGAACGCGACCCAGGTGCACAACGCCGTGCGCCAGCGCCTGGACATCACCACCGCGCCCGAGGACATGGCCCAGCGCCGCACCCTGCTGGCGCAGGTGAACGCGGCGCTCGCGAACGTGCAGGCCCGGCCGGTGGATTACGGCGCGCTGCTGGCCGAGCAGGCCTCGGCCGCCAAGCTGATGATGAATGTCGCGCAGATCGCGAAGCACGTGGACCGCACGGCCCCCATCCGCTTCCTGATCGCGGAGACGGAGACGGGCTTCACCCTTCTGGCGGCACTCTGGCTCGCGCGGCATTTCGGCTGCGAGCGGCATGTGGAGATCTCGCCGCTGTTCGAAACGGCTGATGCGCTGGAGCGTGGCGAGCGGGTCCTGGACGAGGCGCTGCGCAGCCCCTCCTTCCGCGACTACCTGCGCCTGCACGGGCGGCTCTGCCTGCAATTCGGCTATTCGGATTCCGGGCGCTATGTGGGGCAGCTGGCCGCCTCCTACCTGGTGGAACGGCTGAAGCTGCGGCTGGCGGAACTCCTGCGGAAGCATGGCCTGTCGGGGATCGAGGTCGTGCTCTTCGACACCCATGGCGAGAGCATCGGCCGCGGCGGCCACCCGGACAGCCTCGCCGACCGGCTGGACTACCTCTTCCCGCCCCAGGCGCGGGCGGCGCTCGCCGAGGCCGGGCTGCCGGCGCGCGAGGAATCGAGCTTCCAGGGCGGGGATGGCTACCTGCTCTGGGCCACGCCGGAGTTGGCGCGCGCGACCGTCGCGCGCATCGCCGAGCACGCCTTCGCGGCCCCGCCCCCCGGTCTGGACCCCATCTACACCGAGAGCGACTATGGCGCGGATTTCTTCGCGACGCTCAGGCGCGAGGTGCAGGCGCTGGTGGCGGACCCTGGCTACGCGGCCCTGCTGGGCGGTTTCGGGCCGGGGCTGCTGGAGCGCACCGGCTCCCGCCCCTCCGCGCGGCAGGCGGATGGCGTGGGCGGGCCCGCGCGGCTGACCCACCCCTCGCAGCTGCGCGCCATCCCGAACAACGCCATCCTCCACCAGGTGGGGTGGCTCGCGAACACGCTGCACGGGCTGGGGGCGGCGGTGACGGCCAACCCCGAGGCCTTCCATGACCTGCGCGCGCGCTCCCCCCGCTTCCGGCGCGCGCTGGCCATGGCGCTGCGGGCGGCGGAATGCTCGGACATCGGGGTGGTGCGGGCGGTGATCGGCACGCTGGACCCGGGCACCTGGTTGGACCGCGCCTCGGCCACGGCGCGGCCCGGCCGGCGCGAGGCGCTGCTGGCCGTGGCCGACCCGCTGGACGCGATGGAGCTGGAGGCGCCGCTGCGGCGCCTTTACCGGCGTCTCAAGGCCGACCATCTGGCGCTGCGCGCGGCCTGGCCCGAATTGCCGCAAATGCCCGAGCGGCTGGTGCTGCTGCACGCGCTGCGCCTCGCGCTGATCCATCGGCTGTGGCTGCTGGCGGTGCGGGTGCCGGAATTCAGTCCCAGGCATGGCGCCACGCGCGAGGGGGTGCTGGCGCGCATCCTGGCCCTCGACGTGGAGCCGGCCGTGACCCTGCTGGAACAGATCTTCCCCGCCGCGCCCGACCCCGTGACGGGGCTCGACTTCCATGAGCCCTCGGCGCCCGATGAGGGGCCGAGCTATGGGCGGGAACATGCCGAGATCTTCGGCCCGATGCGACAGATGTTTGACCTGCTGCGGAACTGCTCGGCCGCCGTCAGCCATGAGGTGGGGGCCTTCGGCTAGTCCTTGCGTGGCGCGAGCCCATAGGGCCGCACCAGATCCCACACATGGGCCGGGATCATGCGCGGCGCGCGGCGGGGCTGTTCGCGCTGGAGGTGGATGACACTCTCCACCGCCTTCATCTCGACCCGCGCGCGGGCGAATTCCAGGCCGCGCGGGCCGATGCGCGGCATGAGCCAGCCGACAATGGGGCGCATCCAGCCCGGCATCCGCCGCAGCGGCAACCCACCCGCGGCGCGCTGGGTGTTGGCCAGGAAGCCCTTCACCGGCCCCGTGCGCTTGCCCGCGCTGCCGGGGGCTGAGGTCTCGACCTCATCGCCCAGCAGGGAGAGCAGCTCCTCGCCGCGCGCGTTGCGCAGGATGAGCCATTGCTGCCCCTCGCCGCCCATGTAGCCCACGGTGATGTCGGCCAGCACATTGGTGTAGTCCACACAGCTGCGGCAGGTCAGCGGAAAGAAATCCTTGGGTAGCTTCGAGATGGGAAGTTGCAGGAATGGAATCTCGCGCCGGCGCCCGTCATTGTAGCGCAGCTCCACGTGGAAATCGGCCCGGAATTCAAGATAGGTGATCGTTCCGGGATCTTCGTCCAGTAGCGCCAGGAACTGATGAAAATTTTCCGTGGTCGTATTGTCCGAGCAGGGCGTGCCGATGACGTAAAGCCTATCAAACCCCAGCTCCTTCTCCAGCGCCCGCAGCGCATAGACCTGGCAGGGAATGCCAATCACCGCGAGGCGCCGGTGCCCCGCCGCCCGCGCGGGCTCCAGCAGCGCCAGCAGCGGCGCGTAGCCCATCCGCATGCCGCGCACGCCCGCCATGTCCTCGGCCCGGGTCACCAGCACGGGGGTGGGCTTCCAGCGGTCCTCCGGGTCGGGCGCCATGGTCAGCACCGCGTCCACCGCCCCCACTTCCAGCAGCCGGGCCGCGAGCCGCGTCGTGATGCCCGTCCATTGCGCGCCCGGCAGCGGCGCGCGCAGCCTGGCGCGCAGCATCCGCAGGTGCGGGCCGAAATGGAGTTCGTCGGGCCGCGCAGGGTCGCGCGCGCGGCCATGCACCTGGGCTTCCAGCGCCGGATAGTCGGGCGCCACGAACTGGCAGGCCCGGCCGCAGGCCTTCGGGTCCTCCATGCGCGAGACGCCGCAATCCGTGCAGAGGTTCCGGTGCGGCGCGGGCCGCAGCGGGGGCGTCATCGGGCCGGGATGGGCATGGTCCATGGGCACGAGGCTAGTCGGCTGACAGCACCGCCGTCCACCAGGACTGACACCCCCATGCCGCGCCACGCGATTGCTGGCATGATGCGCGCCATGGCCCCTGCCCCGAAGAACCTTGGCGCGCTGCGCGTGCTGCTCCCCTTCCTCCGCCCCCACTGGAAGCGCGCGCTGGCCGCCGCCGGCGCGTTGCTGCTGGCCGCGGGGCTGGTCCTCATGATCGGCCAGGGGCTGCGGCAACTGATTGACGACGGGTTCGCCAGCCAGGATGCGTCCAGCCTCAACGCCGCGGCGCTCTTCATGTTCCTGGTGGTGGCGGCGCTGGGTTTCGCGACCGCGCTGCGCTTCTACCTGGTCTCCTGGCTGGGCGAGCGGGTGGCGGCCGATCTGCGCGCCGCGGTCTTCGGCCATGTGCTGCGCCTCTCGCCCGCCAGCGTCGAGACGGCGCGGACGGGCGACATCCTCTCCCGCATGACGGCCGATATCGCGCTGCTGCAGGCGCTGATCGGCTCGGCCATCTCCATGGGGCTGCGCACGGCACTGACCTCCACGGGCGCGCTGGTGCTGCTGGTGCTGTCCAGCCCCAAGCTCGCGGGCATCGTGCTGGTGGTGGTGCCCATCGTCGTGGTGCCGCTGGTCCTGTTCGGGCGGCGCGAACGGCGCCTCTCCCGCACCGCGCAGGAGCGGGTGGCGGACCTCTCGGCCCAGGCGGAGGAGGCGCTGAACAGCCTCCGCACCGTCCAGGCCTATACCCAGGAGAACAATGAGCGCGCCCGCTTCGGCGCGGCGGTGGAGCGTTCGGTGCAGGCCGCGCTGCGGCGCGTGGGTTCGCGCGCCATGCTGATCCTGATCGTGATCCTGCTGGGGTTCGGGGCCATCACCTTCAGCCTCTGGGTGGGCGGGCAGGATGTGATCGCCGGCCGGATGACGGGCGGCGAACTGACGGCCTTCGTCTTCTACGCGGTGCTGCTGGCCTCCTCCGGCAGCACGCTGTCGGAACTCTGGGGCGAGGTGCAGCGCGCGGCCGCGGCGGCGGACCGGCTGGTGGAGGTGCTGGACATCACGCCGCTGGTGGCCGCCCCCGCCGCCCCCCTGGCCCTGCCCGCCCCGCGCGGCGCCGTGGCCTTCGAGGAGGTGACCTTCCACTACCCCTCGCGCCCCGCCACGGCCGCGCTGGAGGGTTTCACCCTGCGCGTGGCGCCTGGCGAGACGGTGGCGCTGGTCGGCCCCTCGGGCGCGGGCAAGACCACCGTGTTGCAATTGCTGCTGCGCTTCTATGACCCCGAGGCCGGGCGCATCACGCTGGAGGGGGTGGACCTGCGTGACCTCGACCCCGCGGCCCTGCGCGGCCGCATGGCGCTGGTGGCGCAGGACCCGGTGATCTTCTCCGCCACCGCGGCCGAGAACATCCGCTACGGCCGCCCCGAGGCCACCGATGCCGAGGTGGAGGCGGCCGCCCGCGCCGCCGCCGCGCATGACTTCATCATGGCCCTGCCGGAGGGCTATGCGAGCCAGTTGGGGCCGCGCGGCGTGCTGCTCTCCGGCGGGCAGCGCCAGCGCATCGCCATTGCCCGCGCCATCCTGCGCGACCCGCCCTTGCTGCTGCTGGACGAGGCGACCAGCGCGCTGGACGCGGAGAGCGAACAGGCCGTGCAGCAGGCCATCACGCGCCTGGCCGAGGGGCGGACCACACTGGTGGTGGCGCATCGCCTCGCCACCGTGCGGCGCGCGGACCGGATCGTGGTGATGGAGGCCGGGCGCGTGGTGGCCATGGGCACCCATGCGGCGCTGGTGGCCGAGGGCGGGTTGTATGCGCGGCTGGCGCGGTTGCAGTTTGGAGAGGGGTTGGCCGCTGAATAAGTGGCTGGGGGACCTGGATTCGAACCAAGACTGCCCGAGTCAGAGTCGGGAGTTCTACCGTTAAACTATCCCCCAACGGGCCCCGTCATTGCGGTGGCCGTCGGCTCGGCCGGGGGCATACCAAAGCCCCGCTGGCTTGCCAACCCGCTTTCCCCTTGCAGCGGATGAAACACTTCGGGATCATGACGAGGCACACCATATAGTGTCCCCTCATGCCCCCCTCCCTTCAGCCCCTGACAGGCGCCCAACCCCTCCGCGCCCCGCCGCCGCAGCTTTTCGCGGCGCTGGACCTGGGCACCAACAATTGCCGCCTGCTGATCGGCGCGCCGTCGCGCGGCGGCTTCCGGGTGG
Organism: Roseococcus sp.; assembly: GCA_035998215.1. Taxonomy (GTDB): domain Bacteria; phylum Pseudomonadota; class Alphaproteobacteria; order Acetobacterales; family Acetobacteraceae; genus Roseococcus. The sequence continues at coordinate 44,057 of DASYHU010000030.1, forward strand.
TGGAAAGCTTTTCCCGTGTGGTCCGTCTGGGCGAGGGCCTGGCGCGCTCCGGCACCCTGTCCGAGGCGGCGATGGACCGCACGCTGGCGGCCCTTTCCGCCTGCGCGGACCGGCTGGAGCGCCGCCCCGTCCGGCGGCTCGCCGCCGTTGCCACCGAGGCCTGCCGCCGCGCCCGCAACGGCCAGGAATTCCTGGCCCGCGCCGCACTGGAAACCGGGCTGCGCCCGCGCATCATCTCGCCCCGCGAGGAGGCCGAGCTCGCGATGGAAAGCTGCGCCCCCCTGCTGGAGAAGGGGGACCGCCGCGCGATCCTTTTCGACATCGGCGGCGGCTCGACCGAGATCGCCTGGATTCGCACCGGGCCGCGGCCGGAACTCATCGGCTACCTCTCCATCCCCTGCGGCGTGGTCACGCTGTCCGAGGGCGAGGACTGCTTCACCACGCGCGGCTTCGGCGCGGTGGTGGACGACATCGCGGACCGGCTCGCCGCCTTCGACCGGCTGCACTGCATCGGCCAGGAGATCCGCGCGGGGGGTGTGCGGTTGATCGGCACCTCGGGCACCGTCACCACGCTGGCCGGCGTGGTGCTGGCCCTGCCCCGCTACAACCGGCAACTGGTGGACGGGCAGCGGATCAACGCCGATGCCGCCGATGACGCGCTGGAAACCCTCTTCGCCATGGGCCGGGCCGGGCTGGTGGCCCACCCCTGCGTGGGGCCGGAACGGGCGGATTTCGTGCTGCCAGGCTGCGCCGTCTATGCCGCCATCCGCCGCCTCTGGCCCATGCCGGAGGTGACGGTGGCCGACCGTGGCCTGCGCGAGGGCATGCTCATGCGGCTCATGCGTGGTGACGGCGGGCGCGGGGCGGCGTAAGCCCCACCGATGCCCCCTCCTCCCGGAAAGCGCCAGACGCACACCAGCCTCAAGACCGCGCGTGGCCGCACCACGGCCAGCCAGCGCTGGCTCGCCCGCCAGTTGAACGACCCCTATGTGAAGGCGGCGCAGCAGGCCGGGTGGCGTTCCCGCGCCGCCTTCAAGCTGATCGAGCTGGATGAGCGCTTCAAGCTGCTCAAGCCCGGCCAGCGCGTGGTGGACCTCGGTGCCGCGCCTGGCGGCTGGACGCAGGTGGCCATGCACCGCGTGGGCGCCCATGGAAAGGTCGTGGCGCTGGACCTGCTGCCCATGGACCAGGTGGCGGGCGCCACCATCCTCCAGGGCGACTTCCAGGACGAGGCGACCGAGCGCGCGGTGCTGGAAGCCCTCGACGGCCCGGCCGATGTGGTGCTGTCGGACATGGCGCCCAACACCACGGGCCATGGTGCCACGGACCACCTGCGGATCACGGCGCTGGCCGAACTGGCGCTGGATTTCGCGCTGCGCGTGCTGAACCCGGGTGGCGCCTTCGTGGCCAAGCTGTTCCAGGGCGGGGCGGAGCGCGACATGCTGACGCGCCTGAAAACCCATTTCGCCGAGGTCCGCCACGCCAAGCCGCCGGCGAGCCGCAAGGAATCGAGCGAGACCTATGTCGTGGCCACGGGGTTCCGTCCCTAGGCCGCAATCCGCTGCCGCGGATCGCGGTCCAGCCTTGGCTGGGGCGGGCGATTCACCGCTCCGGCGATGCCGCCTCCGCGGATCGCACGCCACTTGGCCGGGCGGGCGATTCACCGCTCCGGCGATGCCGCCTCCGCGGATCGCACGCCAAACCTCCCTTGCCCGCATGGGGCGCGGGGGTTAAGGGAGCGCGCCAAGGTCGCGCGTGACCGCCCGAAAGGCCCCCGCCCATGGCAGACATCACCAATTCCCCCCAGCCCATCCGCATCGCCGAGGCCTACGCCTTCGACGACGTGCTGCTGCTGCCCGCCTACTCCACCGTCCTGCCCAGCCAGACCGACACCCGCACGCGGATGACGCGCGAGATCGCGCTGAACATCCCCCTGATCTCGGCCGCCATGGACACGGTGACCGAGGCGCCGATGGCCATCGCAATGGCCCAGCGGGGCGGCATCGGCGTCATCCACAAGAACCTGACGCCCGAGGAACAGGCCGAGCAGGTGCGCCAGGTGAAGCGCTTCGAGAGCGGCATGGTGGTGAACCCCGTCATGGTCCACCCCGACCAGCCGCTGGCGGAACTCCTCGCACTCAAGGCCCAGCACCGCATCAGCGGCTTCCCGGTGGTGGAGCCCGGCACCAACCGCCTGGTCGGCATCATCACCAACCGCGACATGCGCTTCGCGACCGACCCCAAGCAGCGCGTCTATGAGCTGATGACGCGCGAACGCCTGGTCACCGCCCATCCCGGCGTCACGGCTGAGCAGGCGCGCACCCTGCTGCACAGCCGGCGCCTGGAGAAGCTGCTGGTGGTGGATGAGCAGGGGCGCTGCGTGGGCCTCATCACCGTCAAGGACATGGACAAGGCCGAGGCCCACCCCGCCGCGGTGAAGGACGCGCTGGGCCGCCTGCGCACCGCGGCCGCCACCGGCGTGGGCGAGGACGGCTTCAAGCGCGCCGAGCTGCTGGTGGGCGCCGAGGCCGATGTCATCATCGTGGACACCGCCCATGGCCATTCGGGCGGCGTGCTGAAGGCGATCGAGCGCATCAAGCGCATGTCCAACACCGTGCAGGTGGTGGCCGGCAACGTGGCCACCCCCGAGGGCGCGCTGGCGCTGATCGAGGCGGGGGCCGATGCGGTGAAGATCGGCATCGGGCCGGGCTCCATCTGCACCACGCGCATCGTGGCGGGTGTGGGCGTGCCGCAGCTCACCGCCGTGCTGGAATGTGCCGCGGCCGCCAAGGAACAGGGCGTGCCCGCCATCGCCGATGGCGGCATCCGCAATTCGGGCGACATCGCCAAGGCCATCGCCGCCGGCGCCGAATGCGTGATGATGGGCAGCCTCTTCGCCGGCACGGACGAGGCGCCGGGCGAGGTGTTCCTCTACCAGGGCCGCAGCTACAAATCCTATCGCGGCATGGGCAGCCTGGGCGCGATGGCGCGCGGTTCCGCCGACCGCTACTTCCAGGCCGAGGTGCAGGACACGCTGAAGCTGGTGCCCGAGGGGGTCGAGGGCCAGGTGGGCTACAAGGGGCCGGTCGGGCCGGTCATCCACCAGCTGGTGGGCGGGTTGAAGGCGGCCATGGGCTACACCGGCTCCGCCACCATCCCCGACCTGCAGAAGAATGCCCGCTTCCGCCGCATCACCAATGCCGGGCTGCGCGAGAGCCATGTGCATGACGTCTCGGTGACGCGCGAAGCGCCCAACTACCGCGCCGATGGCTGACCCCCGGCCGTGACACCCGAGGGCCGGCACGCCGCCGCCATTGACCTGCTGCACGCGGTGCTGGACCAGCCCCGCCGCCCGGCCGATGCCATCGCCGCGGATTTCTTCCGCGCGCGGCGCTATATCGGCGGCAGCGACCGCCGCTTCATCTCGGACCTCGCCTGGGGGGTGCTGCGGCAGCGGCTGCGCCTGGAATGGTGGCTGGCCGAGGTGGGGGCGCGCATCACACCCCGCCTGCTGGTGCTGGCGCACCTGATCCTGGTGGAGGGGCTCAAGCCCAATGAGGCCGGGCGCCGCTTCGAGGGCGGGCGCTATGGCGCGGGCGCGCTCGATGTGGGCGAGGTGGGCGTGGCCCAGGCGCTGGTGGGCAAGCCGCTGGCGGGCAAGGCCATGCCCGAGGCGCCGCGGCTGAACCTGCCCGAATGGGCCTATCCGGGCTTGCAGGCGCGCTTCGGCGCGGCACTGGCGGAGGAGGCGGCCGCGCTGGAAGCCCATGCGCCACTCGACCTGCGCGCCAACCGCCTGCGCGGGGACCGTGAGGCCGCGCTGGGCGCGCTGCGCGCCGAGGGGCTGAAGCCCGAGCCCATGCGCTTCTCGCCCCACGGGCTGCGCCTGCCCCACCGCGCCCCCATCGCCGCCAGCCCCGCCTATCTCCAGGGGATGATCGAGGTGCAGGACGAGGGCAGCCAGCTCATCGCGGCCCTCGTGGCCGCGCGGCCGGGCATGCGGGTGCTGGACTATTGCGCGGGGGCGGCGGGCAAGACGCTCGCCATCGCGGCCGACATGAAGAACCAGGGGCGGATCACGGCCTGCGACGTTTCGGCGCCGCGACTCGAGGGGGCAACGAAGCGGATGCGCCGCGCCGGCGTCCACAATGCCGAGACGCACCTGCTGACCCCCGGCGACCGCTTCGCCAAGCGCCGCGCCGGCACCTTCGACCGCGTGCTGGTGGATGCCCCTTGCACCGGCACCGGCACCTGGCGCCGCAACCCCGATGCGCGCAGCCGCACCACGGCGGAGGACCTTGCCGAGCTGCTCGCGAAACAACGTGAAATTCTTGCAATCTCGGCACAGCTGGTGAAGCCTGGGGGTAGGCTCATCTACGCGACATGTTCGCTGCTGCCCGAGGAGGATGAATTGCAGGTCCAGCATCTGCTCGACGCCCGGCCCGAGTTCCGCGCGGTGCCCCTTGCCCAGGCCTGGGCCGAGGCCGGGCTGCCGGGAGATGCCCCCTGCCCTGGCCCGCATCTGCTGCTCTCCCCCGCCGCGCATGGCACGGACGGCTTCTTCTGCGCCGTGCTCGCGCGCGCGGCCTGACCGGCGGCGCGCGAGGTGGTCACCATCCGGCGCGCCCGCCCGGGTGACGCGCAGGGCATGGCCCTGGTGCACCTGGCCTGCTGGCGCGGGACCTATGCCGGCATCCTGCCCGATGCCTACCTGGCGGGGATCTCGGTGTCGCAGGAGGCGGCGCAGTATGAGCGCGCCATGATGCTGCGCCGGGGCGGCCATGCGGGCTTCGTGGCGGTGGCCGATGGCCATGAGGCCGCGGGTTCGGGCGTGGTGGGCTTCGCGACCGGCGGCCTCGCCCGCCGCGCCGGGCTGGCGGAGGGCGAGATCGAGACGCTCTACCTCCTGGAGGATTTCCGCGAGCGCGGCATCGGCCGGCGGCTGATGCGGGCCACGGCCTCGCACCTCGCCTCGCTCGGCGCCCAATCGGCCTTTGCCTGGGTGCTGGAGGGCAATCCGTCCCGCTGGTTCTATGAGCGGCTGGGGGCCAGGCTGGTGGCGCGGGAGGGGCTGAACTTCGGCGGCACCCCCGTCCAGCAGCTTGCCTATGCCTGGGACCCCATCCACACCCTGCTGACGGCGACGGCCACGACCAAGCTGCCGCGTTGACCCGCGCCGCGGCGGCTTGAGCGGCGCGGGGAAAAATGGTCCAAGCGGCCATGAGCCAGCACGATCGCATCCTTATCCTCGATTTCGGCAGCCAGGTGACGCAGCTCATCGCGCGGCGCCTGCGTGAATCCGGCGTCTATTGCGAGATCTGGCCCTTCAACGCCGCCCCGGAGGCACGAATCCGGGAATTCGCCCCCAAGGGCATCATCCTCTCGGGCGGCCCGGCCAGCGTGAACGAGGGCGAGAGCCCCCGCCCCCCGTCCGTGGTCTTCGAGATGGGCCTGCCGGTCATGGGCATCTGCTACGGGCAGCAGGCCATGGCGCACCATCTGGGCGGCGTGGTGGAGGGCTCGGACCATCGGGAATTCGGCCGCGCCTTCGTGGACGTGACCGGCGAGTGTGCGATCACCCAGGGCATCTGGGCGCCCGGCGCGCGCGAGCAGGTCTGGATGAGCCATGGCGACCGCATCACGAAGCTGCCGCCCGGCTTCCGCGTGGTGGCCAGCAGCGAGGGCGCGCCCTTCGCCGTCATCGCCGACGACGCCCGTCGCTTCTATGGCACCATGTTCCACCCGGAGGTGGTCCATACCCCCCATGGGGCCCAGCTTTTGCAGAACTTCGCCCAGGGCGTCTGCGGCTGCCGCGGCGACTGGACCATGGGCGCCTATCGCGCCGAGGCGGTGGCCCGGATTCGCGCCCAGGTGGGGAATGGCCGGGTGATCTGCGGCCTTTCGGGCGGCGTGGATTCCTCGGTGGCCGCCGTGCTGATCCATGAAGCGATCGGCGATCAGCTCACCTGCATTTATGTGGACCACGGCCTGATGCGCGCCAATGAAAGCGCGCAGGTGGTGGCGACCTTCCGGGACCGCTTCAACATCAAGCTGGTGCACCGCGACGCCTCCGACCTGTTCCTGGGCCAGCTTTCCGGCGTCACGGACCCCGAGGTGAAGCGCAAGACCATCGGCCGCCTCTTCATCGAGGTGTTCGAGGAGGAGCAGAACAAGGTGGGCGGCGCGGATTTCCTGGCCCAGGGCACGCTCTATCCGGACGTGATCGAGAGCATCTCGGCCACCGGCGGCCCCTCGGTCACCATCAAGTCCCACCACAATGTGGGTGGGCTGCCGGCCGGCATGCGGATGAAGCTGGTGGAGCCCTTGCGCGACCTGTTCAAGGACGAGGTGCGCGCGCTGGGCCGCGAACTGGGCATGCCCGAGGAGATCGTGGGCCGGCACCCCTTCCCTGGCCCCGGCCTCGCCATCCGCATCCCGGGCGAGGTGACGCGGGAGAAGGCTAACATCCTGCGCCGCGTGGACAGCATCTTCCTGGAGGAAATCCGCGCGGCCGGCCTCTATGATGCCATCTGGCAGGCCTTCGCCGTGCTGCTGCCCGTCCGCACCGTGGGTGTCATGGGCGATGGCCGCACCTATGACAGCGCCTGCGCCCTGCGCGCCGTGACCAGCACGGATGGAATGACGGCCGATGTCTATCCCTTCGACATGTCCTTCCTGACGCGGGTGTCCAACCGCATCGTGAACGAGGTGCGCGGCGTGAACCGCGTCACCTATGACATCACGAGCAAGCCGCCCGGGACGATCGAGTGGGAGTGAGGGGGGCTTTCCCCTTCACGACGCCAGCTTCAGCACCACCACGCCGCCCACGATCAGCGCGATGCCCAGGAAGCGCATGACGGTCGCCGGATCGCCGTAGAACAGCACGCCGACCATGAAGGTCCCGGCCGCGCCGATGCCCACCCAGATGGCATAGGCGGTGCCGACCGGGATGCTGCGCTGCGCCAGCCACAGGAACAGGCCACTCACCGCCATGAATCCGACCGCGATCGCGATGCCCTGCACCCGCGTGGCGGGGACCTGCGCGATCTTGAGGCCGATGGGCCAGCCGATCTCGAAGAGGCCTGCCAGGAAGAGGTAAACCCAGGCCATGATGATACTCCTTGATTGCCCAGGGCATGATGGCCCTTGGATCGCTCTTTAAATACGATCGTATCTAAATAACGTCAAGGGGGAATCCGCATGGCACGGCCGAGGCGCATTGACCGCGAGCAGTTGCTGGACCGTGCCGAGGCCGTCGTGGCCGCGGAGGGCACGGCCGCCCTCACCTTCGGCCGCGTCGCCGCCGCGGCCGGCCTGCCCAAGGCCAGCGTCCAATCTGCCTTCGGCACGCGCGAGGCGCTGATCGAGGCCATGCTGGCGCGCTGGCTGCGCGTGGAAGCGGAGCGCTTCGCCCACCTCGCGGGGCCGGACCCCTCGCCGCGCGCCCGTGTTCTCGGCCATCTGCGCAGCGTGGCGACCGAGACGCCGGAGGCCAGCACCCGCATGGCCGCGCTGCTGGCCGCGCTGACCGAGGCGGGGCTGGCCAGCGGAAGCCTGGCCGAGTGGTATGCCTCGCGCATCGGTGACCTTTCGGCGCAGGACGAGGAGGGGCGCCGGCTGCGCCTTGCCTTCCTGGCGGCCGAGGGCGCCTTCAGCATGCGGCATCTGGCGGGCTTTCCCATCCGCGAGGAGGTCTGGCGCGAGGTGTTCGAGGACCTGGAGCGCCTGGTGCTGGGCCAGGCGCCCGAAACCCCTGGCCGCCCCATCGGTTGAATCCCTGCCCGCCCCCGTGGCGGGCCTTCAACCGGAGGAGCACGACCATGGCCCACAAGAAGCAGAATCCGTCCCAGGCCGGCCAGCCCGACCCCGCCCTGGCCGAGCCCAAGTTCACCGGCGTTCCCCGCCAGGACCCCAACCCCTCGCCCGGAATCGCCCGGCATTTCTCACAGGAACATGACCGGCTGGCGGAAGCCGGCCGCCTCGGCGGCAGGCCGGGGGCGGAAAGCACCGGCAAGGCGCGCGGCTGAGCTGCGCGGGCGGCGGGGCTGATGGTCTCGCCGCCACCCCCGCTTGCGTTTCATCATGATGCTTCGACATGCGTTCGGCGGAGAAGCTCATGAATTCCGAGGTGAAACACCGCCTGGCCGGCCTGGCCTGCATGCTGGCTGGCATGGCCATTTCCTGGCCCACCATCTTCGAGCGGATCCAACTCGCCCGGCAGGGGGCGGACTCGATCAGGGGCTGGGGCATGGGGTCGGCGCTGGTGGGCCCCCTCCTCATCATCGGCATCACGCTCGTGGTGCTGGGCACGCGCACGGAGCGCCTGACGCGCGATGCACAAACCAAGCGCTTCACCCCACTCGGCGCCGTGATCGGCCTGGCCTGCCTGTTGGCAGGGCTCGGTGGCGCATTGGGCACCATGTACGTGCTTCGGTCCTATGGGTATCGCTGACCGCGCGCCGCTCGCATTTTGCGCGGCGAGCACCTTCGCAGGGTGGCGCCCTTCGTGTGTTTATGCCGGAAAGTAAGAATACTGCACTTGAACCTCACAATTCAGGAAAGCCAAGCTCAAGGTGGTGTCCAGTCACCGTTACCCGATTTACATAATCATTCATCACTTCTGAAGGAACTACATTAATCCCGACTGGTTGATCTGATGTCCGCTACAGAGGCGGGCCAGATCAAACGGAGGAATACCACATGGCCAACCAGAAGAGTGACCGTGGCTTTGCCGCGATGGACAATGACAAGCAGCGCGAAATCGCCTCCAAGGGCGGGCAGAGCGTGCCAGCGGAGAAGCGCAGCTTCTCCCAGGACCACGAGTTGGCCGCGGAAGCTGGCCGGAAGGGTGGGCAGAGCGTGGCCCCTGGCGACCGTTCCTTCTCGAAGGACCACGCCCTCGCCGCCGAGGCCGGCCGCAAGGGCGGGCAGTCCAGCCAGTCGGGCGGTCATGGCGGCGGATCAGGCTCGGGCGGCGGCAACTTCGCCCAGGATCGCGAGCGCGCCAGCGAGGCGGGCCGCAAGGGCGGGCAGTCGAGCCACGGCGGCGGGCGCAGCGGCAACTGACCACGCAGCACGGCGGGAAGGATCCGGGGCGATGCGCCCCGGATCCTTCTATGTGTTGCGCCGGCGAAGGGCCTCAGTCAGCACCACCGCGAAGCCCACCCAGAGCAGGTAGGGCAGCATCAGCCCCGCCGCCCAGGCGCTGACGGGCCGGAACAGAACGACGCAGGCCAGGATGGACAGCCACAAAAGGCCCGCCAGCGCCACCGCCCAATCGGGTGGTTTCCAGCCGGGCTTGCGCAGCCCGGCTTACCACTGGGCGCGGTTCACCCGTTCACCACCGTGCCGCCATTGGGGTGCAACACCTGGCCCGTCATGTAGGAAGAGCGCAGCGGATCGGCCAGGAAGAGGTAGCAGGGCGCCACCTCGTCCGGCTGGCCAGGCCGGCCCAGCGGCACGCCAGATCCGTGCTCGGAGGTGCGCTCCTCGCCGAAGGAGGAGGGGATCAGCGGTGTCCAGATCGGGCCAGGCGCCACGCCGTTCACGCGGATCTGCCGGTCCTCCCACAGCGCCAGCGCCAGGCTGCGGGTGAAGCCCACGATGGCCCCCTTGGTCGAGGCATAGTCCACCAGCTGCGGGCTTCCCTTGTAGGCCGTGACCGAGGTGGAGTTGATGATGGCCGAGCCCTTCGGCATGTGCGGCAGGACCGCCTTGGTCAGCCAGAACATGCCCAGGATGTTGGTGCGGAAGGTGCGGTCGACCTGCCCCACCGGGATTTCGGCGAAGTCCTCGCAAGGGTGCTGCTCGGCCGCGTTGTTCACCAGGATGTCCACGCGCCCGCCCAGGAACTCCACCGCCTCCAGCGCCGCGCGGGCGCAGAATTGCGGGTCGCCGATGTCGCCGGCGATAGCGTGGCCCCGGCCGCCGGCCTCGGCGATGTGGCGCAGGGTCTCGGCGGCGTCCTCGTGCTCCTCCTTGTGGAGGATCACCACATCGGCGCCCTCCTTGGCGAAGCCGATGGCCACCGCGCGCCCGATGCCGGAATCGCCCCCGCTGACGATAGCGGTCTTGCCCTCCAGCGCGTCGCCGCGGGGCCAGCCCTCCATGAAGCTGCGCGGGCGCGGCGTCATCGCGGCCTCGCTGCCGGGCTGGTGGTCCTGATGCTGCGGGGGCTGCTTGGCCATGGGAATGCTCCGGGTGTGCAACGGCGCAACGCCGGACGCAGAACCCGGTTTCACGACGCCCCCGAAAGGCGCCACACTGGCCACGGCACAAAGGGCGAGGACGCGGCCATTGATCACGCTGCACGGCATCCGCAACTGCGACACGGTGAAGAAGGCGCGGGCCTGGCTGGACCAGGCGGGGGTGGCCTATCGCTTCCATGACTTCAAGACCGATGGCCTGCCCCCCGCCCTGCTGGGCGCCTGGGTGGCGGAACTGGGCTGGGAGGCGCTGCTGAACCGCGCCGGCACCACCTTCCGCAAGCTGCCCGAGGCCGAGCGCACGGACCTCACCGAGGCGCGCGCCGTGGCGCTGATGCTCGCCCAGCCCTCGATGGTGAAGCGGCCCGTGCTGGACCTGGGCGGGCGGCGGATGCTGGGCTTCAAGCCCGAGCTTTACGCGGCGGCACTCGGCCCCAGGTGAAGCCGGACCAAGGGAGGAACACAATGGATCAGCGGAACGTCCGGCACGAGGTCAGCATCGCGGGCCGATTCGTGGGCTTCAGCATCATCGGCTCCACCGTCATCTTCATCATCTTCCTGGAGAAATTCGGCGCGCCGCACTACCAGCCCTGGATCAAGTGGATGCTGCTGGGGGCGCTGGTGGCAGGCGTGGGCATCCCCCTGTTGTTCTTCCGCCGCCGCGTGGAGTGACGGCTTGACAGGGGCGGGCCCGCCGCATCGCATGGCATCCTTCACCGCCCTGACGAGAGCCTTTCATGCAACGCCGTGCCCTCCTCGCCTCGCCCTTCCTCGCCTTGCCCGCGGGCGCGGCGCTGGCGCAACCCAACCGCCCGCTGACGGTCGGCATGGCCGGCATCCCGACCGGGATGGACCCGCATTTCCACAGCACCAACAACAACAACGCGCTGCTGGGCCAGATCTTCGAGACGCTGGTCCAGATGCACACCGATGGCAGCCTGCGCCCCCGCCTGGCGGAATCCTGGCGGGTGGTGGATGACCTGACCTGGGAGTTCAAGCTGCGCGCCGGCGTGCGCTTCCATGACGGCACGCCCTTCGAGCCCGAGGACATCGCCTTCAGCTTCGAGCGGGTGCCCCAGGTGCCCAATTCGCCCGGTCCCTTCACGCCGATGGTGCGCAGCGTGCGCCGGGTCGAGGTGGTGGACCCCGTGACGGTGCGCTTCCACACCAGCGCGCCCACGCCCTTCTTCCCGCGCGACATCATCGCGATCCATATCCTCTCGCGCCGCATCCACGCGAACGCGACGCTGGCCGACTTCAACGCCGGCCGGGGCATGATCGGCACCGGGCCCTACAAATTCGTCTCCTACGCCCAGGGCGAGAGGCTGGAGGTGGAACGCAACCCCGACTACTGGGGCGACCCGGCGCCCTGGCCGCGCGCGGTGTTCCGCTTCCTGACCAATGCCAGCGCGCGCAGCGCGGCGCTGCTGTCGGGCGATGTGGACCTGATTGACAACGTCCCCTTCCAGGACATCCCGCGCTTCAACAATGATCCGCGCATCGCGCTGTTCAGCGTGGACAGCGTGACCACCAGCTACATCATGCCGGACACGGTGCGCGAACCCGCACCCCACATGTTCAACCGCGCAGGCCAGCCGCTGGAGCGCAACCCGCTGCGCGACGTGCGGGTGCGCCAGGCGCTCAGCCTCGCCATTCCCCGCCAGGGCATCGTGGAGCGGCTGTTCCAGGGCCAGGGGCGGCCGGCCAACCAGTTCGCCGCCCCCTCCCTGCCCGACCGCGTGCCGGACCTGCCGGAGATGGCCTATGACGTGAACCGCGCCCGCGCCCTGCTGCGCGAGGCCGGCTGGGGCGAGGGCTTCCGCCTCAACATCCATGGGCCGAATGGCTGGATTCCCGGCGATGCGGACCTGCTGCAGGCGGTGGCCCAGGGCTGGACGCGCGCCGGCGTCGAGACGCGGGTGGAGGTGCTGCCGCCGGCCAATTTCTACAGCCGCGCCACGGCCCGCGAATTCTCCGTGATCTTCGCCACCTTCACGACCAGCACAGCCGCCAACATGATGCGCCAGGTGGCCATGACGCGGGACCCGGCGACGGGTGTGGGCCCCTTCAACCGCCTGCTCTACTCCAACCCCGAGGTGGACCGCCCGCTGGAGGAGGCGCTGCGGACCATGGACGAGGCGCGGCGCACCGCACTTACCCAGCAGGCCATGCGGGCGCTGACCTCCGACCTCGGCATCATTCCCGTCCACTACCTGCGGAATAACTGGGCGGGGCTGCGGAACCGGGTGCGCTATGACCCCTCGCCGCTCTTCTACACCAATGCCCTCCTGGCCACACCGGCCTGAACAGGACCCGTCCCATGGCTGACCAAGCGATCCTTCAGCGTCTTTCGGAAGCGGTCGAGGCGGGCTTCGACGAACAGGTGCGCTTCCTGGCCGAGATCGTTCGCCACCCCTCGCTGCGCGGGCGCGAGGGGCCGCTCCAGGACCACATCGCGCGCTGGTTCGCGCAGCGCGGCTATGTGGTGGACCGCTTCTCCATCGCCGATGTGCCGCTGCGCGACCACCCCAAGGCGAGCCCCATGGTGGAGGTGGACCCGGCGCTGTCCATGCAGGTGGTGGCGACGAAGCGGGCCGAGCCCGCCACGGGCCGCAGCCTCATCATCCAGGGCCATATTGATGTGGTGCCGGAGGGTCCGCATGAGATGTGGAGCCACCCGCCCTATGCCGCCGCCATCCATGATGGCTGGATGTATGGGCGCGGCGCGCATGACATGAAGGCCGGCGTCTCGGCCATGTGCTTCGCCATGGAGGCGCTGACGCGGGCGGGCCTCGCCCCCTGCGGCGACGTGTATCTGCAGACCGTGACGGAGGAGGAGAGCACCGGCAATGGCGCGCTGGCGACCCTGCTGCGCGGCTACCGCGCCGATGCCTGCCTGATCCCGGAGCCCACCGGCGGCACCATCACCCGCGCGCACACCGGCACGCTGTGGTTCCGCATCCGCGTGCGCGGGGTGCCCGTGCATGTGGCCGTGGCGCAGACCGGCAGCAACGCGATCATGAGCGCCTATCACCTCATCCAGGCGCTGTATGACCACACGGCCGCGGTGAACGAGGCCGCGAAATCCCACCCCTGGTACAAGGACGTGCCGGACCCGGTGAAGTTCAACCCGGGCATAATTCGCGGTGGCGACTGGGCCAGCTCCACGCCCGCCTGGTGCGAGGTGGATTGCCGCATCGGCCTGCTGCCTGGCACGGATGTGGCCGAGGCCCGCGCCGGCGTGGAACGCGCCGTGGCGGCCGCCGCGCGCTCCAACAACTTCCTGGCCAACAACCCGCCCGACATCCTCTGGCACGGCTTCCTGGCCGATGGCTATGTGCTGGAACCCGGCACCGAGGCCGAGGCCGTGCTGGCCGACGCCCACCGCCAGGCCTTCGGCGAGGACATGCCGGCCCGCATCACGACGGCGGTCAACGACACGCGCTTCTACGGGCTGTATTTCGACATCCCGGCCCTGTGCTATGGCCCGAAGGGCGAGGGCGCGCATGCCTTCGACGAGCGCACGAACCTCGCCCACCTCAAGACCACCACCTTGGCCATGGCCGCCTTCATCGCGGATTGGTGCGGGGTGAAGCCCATCGCATGACCGCGACCGCGCTCGACCTCGCGCTGCTGCGTCGCGCCTTCGCCCTGGCCGGTGAGGCGCGGGCGCGCGGCGACCGGCCTTTTGCCGCGGTCATCGCCGAGCCCGACGGGAATGTGCTCGCCGAGGGCATGTCCACCCAGGGCGCCGCCGGCGGCGGCACCCTGGCCCATTCGGAGATGAACGCCTGCGGGGCGGTGATCGCGGCCGGCATCCCGCGCGAGCGGCTGCGCGCGGCGACCATCTATTCCAGTGGCGAACCCTGTGCCATGTGCGCGGCGGCCATCTTCTACACGGGGGTGGGGCGCGTCGTGTACGGACTTTCCGCCGGCGCCATCCTGGATTTGCGGAATGCGAAGCCCGAGAATGCGGGCCTGTCGCTCTCCTGCCGCGCGGTGCTGGAGAGCGCGGCCGAGCGGGTCACGGTGCTGGGCCCCCTGCTGGAAGACGAGGGCGCCCTCCCCCACCAGGGCTACTGGACGGGCTGACGCCCCGACCAGGTGACGGCCGCCCGCGCCAGGGCCGCTACCGTGTCCACCACCGGGAAGTCCATGGCCGGGCCGGCGGCGATACCGAGCGGGATCTCGGTGCAGCCCAGCACCACCGCCTTGGCGCCGCGCGCGCGCAGCAGGCGCGCGGCCTCGGCCAGGGGCGCGTAGGCCGCCTCGACCCGGTTCGCCTTCACGGCGCCGATGGCCGGCGTGACCAGACGGGCCATCTCCTCGTCCGAGGGCGTGAGGCAGTCGAAGCCGATGCGCTCCTGGTAGAGCCGCATGGCCAGCGTGCCGGCGGTGCCCATGAGGCCGATCGGGCCTTCGGTCACGCTCTGGCGCAGCAGGTCGGCCCGGGCCGCGTCCACGATATGGAGGATGGGGAGCGGGGTTTGCGCCGCCATGGCGTCGAACCAGCCATGGGCCGTGTTGCAGGGGATGGCGATGGCCCCTGCCCCGGCGGCCTCCAGCCCGCGGATGCCGCGCATCAGGGCGGGCAACGGGTCCTCGCCGCCCGCAAGCCGAGCCGCCGTGCGGTTGGGCACGCGCGGGTCGGACCAGAGGATGGTGGGGATATGGTCCTGGTCGTCCTCGGCCGGCGTCAGCAGCGTGAGCTGGCGCATGAAGTCGGCCGAGGCCAGCGGTCCCATCCCGCCCAATACACCCAGGATTCGTGTCATTTCAGTCCCTCATAGACCAGCTGGCAGCCGGTCGCGAACAACAGCACATGGATGATGCGGTAGAACAGCTTGTCATTGACCCGCGCCGAGAGCCAGACGCCCAGCCTGATCCCGATGGGCGCGAGCGGCAGCAGGACCAGGCTGGTCAGCACGTTCTGCACGGACAGCGCGCCCAGGAAGAAATACGGAACGAGCTTCACATAGTTGATGCTGGCGAAGAAGAAGACGGTGGTGGCGGCCAGCCGCGCGCGCTCCAGCCGCAGCGGGTAGAGATAAACCGCGAGCGGTGGCCCCCCCGCATGGGCGATGAAGCTGGTGAAGCCCGAGACCCCGCCCCAGAAATTGCCCTTGGCGTGGCTCGTCCCGGCGGGCGCGCGGCTGGCCCCCGCCCGTTCCAGCCATAGGCTGCGCGCGATGAAGGCCAGTGTGATGAGGCCGATGATGAGTTTCACTGCCGCATCCGACAGGGCACCGAAGACGAGGCTGCCCGCCGCGATGCCGACCATGGCGCCTGGCAGGGTCGCGCGAAGCTGCGCCACATCCCATTTCCCCCACCAGGCCCGCAGCGCCGAGATGTCCATGGCGCACAGCACCGGCAGCGCGATGCCGGCCGCCTGGGGTGCCGGTATGGCCAGCGACATGAGCGGCACGGCGGCATTCCCCGCCCCGGAGGCAAAGCCCCCCTTGCTGATGCCCGTCAGCAGGAAGGCCGGAATGGCGAGCGCGTAGAACCAGGGATCGGTGATAAGCAAGGCGGGCGACCTCGAGGGGGGCGGATGCTTCCTTATGGGCTCTGCCGGGTGCCGAGGAAATGCGCCGGCGGCGTGTGTCGCGTGCCGGCGCGCCGCCCTTGCTCAATCCTTGTCCAGCGAGGCGCCATCCCAGCCCTCGGCCCGGTCAGGGAGTTCCATGAAGTTGGCGGCCGCAGCCGCACGGGCCATCAGCGCGCGTAGGGCAGGATTTTGGTCCCCGCCCTCATCCATCAATGCATCCATCGGACAATAGAACTCATGCGCGTGGGCGGTCTGTGAGGACACGAAGCCCATGTAGTGCTGTGGCCGCAGGGCGAAGAGGACCCGCGCATCGCGCACCGGCAGGATGAGCGGCGCGCGCGGCTCATGGTTGATGGTGCGGATCAGCCGCCAGCGTGGAATGGCGCTGCCAGGCCTGATCGGCTGCATCAGCCAATCCACGGGACACACCGCCAGCAGGGAACCTGTGGAAGGCGCGAAGCGCGAACGCTTGTCCAGCAGGTTCTGGTAGGTGCTGCAGGCCTCGATGCAGAGGATGTCCACATAGGGCTCATCCGGGCGGGGGCTGAAGTGGAGATAGAGCCCATCCGGCAAGGTCTTGAGCTGCTTGGAACCCGGCAGCTTCAGATAGGGCTGGTGGACGGTGCAGGCACTGTCCGGCCGTGCCTTGAGCCAGGTTCCCGGCTGCTTGAGCGAAGGCTCGATGCCGGGGGGCCGCTGGGGCCAGCGATCCAGGCATTCCCGCACCTTCCGATCCAATACCGGCCCTTTCGTGACAGGAAGAATTTCACCCATGGATTGTGCTCCTAATTCCCGGCAAACCATGAGGTTGATTTTAATCATAAGTTAATTGTTATCCGCAAAGGGCTTTTTAGGTTGGGTTGAAATTTTTCTTGTATCACAACCACGCGCCTGGGCTGACGTCACGAGGTTTCAGTGATCTACAGGAATTTTCTCTCACGGATTCTGAACGCTGCCGCAACAACGGGCGATCAGCAGCGCGCCGCGTCCAGAATGTGGAACCCGACACCCGCCTGGTCCTGCCAGTGTTCAGTCCGCAGATAGCCGCAGAGGTTCAATGCCGCGCCAGGGAAATCCAGCGCCGCGGCCAGGGGGCCATCCCCCGCACGGAAGCAGACAGCCTTGAGGCGCCCGCCATCCTCGCCCTGCAGGAAGCAGCGAATGGTGGTCCCTTCCCGCCCCACACGGCTTGCCTTCACGACGCGCGCGCGGGTCAGCGCCAGCACCGGCTCGTCATGCCCCGCGCCGAAGGGGCCGAGGCTCGCCACGGATTGCGCCAGTTCGAGCGTGGCGCCGCGCACCGTCAGCGCGCCGTCCAGCACCATGGGCGCCACATCCGGCAGGTCGCGCGCGGGGGCCAGCGCCTCGTCCAGCAGGGCGTGCAGCGCGGGCAGGCGCGTGGCCTCGATGGTGAAGCCCGCGGCCATGGCGTGCCCGCCGCCCGCCACCAGCAGCCCCGCCTGGCGCGCGGCGATGATGGCGGCACCCAGGTCGAAGCCCGGCACCGAGCGGCCCGAGCCCTTGGCCACCCCATCCGCCACGCCCGCCACGCAGGCCGGGCGGTTGAAGCGCTCCCGGACGCGGCCGGCCACGATGCCGACCACGCCCGGGTGCCAGCCCTCGCCATGCAGCAGCAGCACGGCGTGGCCCGCCGCGCGCTGCGCCTCGGCCTGGCGCATGGCGGAGGCCAGCACGCCCGCCTCCACCTCCTGGCGTTCGCGATTGACCGCATCCAGCCGCTCGGCCATGGCGCGGGCCGCGATGGGGTCGGCCTCGGTCAGCAGGCGCAGGCCCAGATCGGGGGCCGCGATGCGCCCGCCCGCATTGATGCGCGGGCCCAGCACGAAGCCCAGCGTATACGCGCTGGGCGCATCCCGTGCGGCCGCGAGGTCCAGCAGCGCGGCCATTCCGGGGCGCTCGCGCCGTGCCAGCACGCGAAGCCCCTGCACCACCAGGGCGCGGTTCACGCCCACCAGCGGCACCACGTCGCAGACCGTGGCCAGCGCCACCAAATCCAGCAGCAGGCGCAGGTCGGGCTCCGGACGGGCGGCGAAGAAGCCGCGCCGGCGCAACTCTCGCTGCACGGCGACCGCCGCCAGGAAGGCCACCCCTGCCGCGCACAATTGCCGAAGGCCCGAAGGGCAGTCGAAACGGTTGGGGTTCACGGCGGCCACCACGCGCGGCGGCGCGCCGTCGGATTTGTGGTGGTCCAGCACCACCACATCGGCCTGGCCCGCCGCCACCGCCAGCGCCTCATGCGCCGCGATCCCGCAATCCACGCAAATGATGAGATGGGCGCCGGCCGCCACCAGCCGCGCGATGGCCGGGCCGTTGGGGCCATACCCCTCGGCCAGGCGGTCGGGGACATAGTGCGTGGCCTCGACGCCCAGCGCGCGCAGCGCATGCAGCATGATGGCGCCCGAGCACGCGCCGTCCACATCGTAATCCGCATAGACGGCCACACGCTCGCCGCGCGCCACTGCATCGGCGATGCGCGACGCGGCCGCGTCCATGTCCAGCAGCACCGAGGGGTCGGGCAGCAGGGCGCGCAGCGTGGGGTTCAGGAAGTCCTGCGCGGCGTCGAGACCCACGCCCCGCGCCGCCATCAGCCGGCCGATCAGTTCCGGCAGTCCCAGGCGCTGGGACAGCCCCGCCGCGATCCTTCCCTCATGCGGGCGCCAGTGCCAGGCCCGCCCGCTCAGGCTGCGCTCGACCCCGAGCGCGGTCTCCATCAGAAAATGGGCTTCACGCGGAAATTGTGCTGCCCCTCGACATAGCGCACCGTGCCGGACTTGCTGCGCATCACGATGGAATGCGTGGTGGCGCCACCCGCGAAGAAGCGCACGCCGCGCAGCAGCGGCCCGGTGGTGACACCGGTGGCGGCGAACATCACATCGCCCTTCGCCATGTCCTCCATGGAGTATTTGGCGTGGATGTCGGTGATGCCCATCTCGCGCGCGCGCTCGACCTGCCCGTCATCCTCGAAGATCAGGCGGCCCTGCATCTGCCCGCCGATGCAGCGCAGCGCGGCCGCGGCCAGCACGCCCTCGGGCGCGCCGCCCCAGCCCAGATACATGTCCACCCCCGCCTCGGGCTGGGCCACGGCCAGCACGCCGAAGACATCGCCGTCGGGGATCAGCATCAGGCGCGCGCCGGCGGCGCGGCAGGCCTTGATGATGTCCTTGTGGCGGTCGCGGTCCAGCGTGCAGACGGTGAGGTCCCCCACGCCCACGCCCTTGGCCTTGGCCAGCGCGTGCAGGTTTTCCTCCGGGCTGCGGTCCAGGTCCACCACGCCCTCGGGCAGGCCGGGGCCGACGGCGATCTTGTCCATGTAGACGTCGGGCGCGTGCAGGAAACCGCCGCGGCCGGCCAGCGCCACCACGGCCATGGCGTTGGGCCCGCCCTTGGCGGTGATGGAGGTGCCCTCCAGCGGGTCCACCGCGATGTCGGCGCGCATGCCCCCGCCGGACTTGGCATAGAGCCCCACCTTCTCGCCGATGTAGAGCATCGGCGCCTCGTCCATCTCGCCCTCGCCGATGACGACGGTGCCATCAATGGCGACGCTGTCGAAGGCGGCGCGCATGGCCTCCACCGCCGCGCCATCGGCCGCGTTCTTGTCGCCCTTGCCCACCCAGCGGCTGGCCGAGAGGGCGGCGGCCTCGGTCACGCGCACCAGCTCCAGCGCCAGGTTGCGGTCCACCTGCATGGCGGGCTTGGCTTCGGTCTCGCTCATCTCTCGTTCCTCCGGGGGTGGACGCTCACAGCGCCTCGATGCGGATCATGGCGGGGGGTTCCACCACGGTGGGAAGGGCAGCGAGGCGGGTGAGAGCCTGGCGCATCTGCGCCTCCTCGCATTCATGGGTGACGAGGACGACGGGCACCGGCTCGCCCGGCGCGCGGCCGCGCTGGAGCATGGATTCGAGGCTGATGCGCGCATCGCGCAGCACCGCCGTCACGTCCGCGATGACGCCGGGCTGGTCCAGCACCATCAGCCGCAGGTAGTAGGCGCCGCGATGGGCGGCCATGGGCAGGGCGGGCGAGGCATCCAGCGTCTCGGACGCGGCCCCCCAGAGCGGCGCGGCCCGCCCGCGCGCGAGGTCAATGAGGTCCGCCACCACGGCGCTGGCCGTGGGGCCGGCGCCCGCGCCGCGGCCTTGCAGCACCACGCGGCCCACGGCGTCGCCCTCGGCCAGCACCGCGTTGAACACGCCCTCGACGGCCGCGAGTGGGCTCGCTTCCGGCACCATGCAGGGATGAACGCGGGCGGTCACGCCACCCGCCTCCTGCGAGGCGATGCCCAACAGCTTGATGCGGTAGCCGAGTTCGCCCGCCAGCGCGATGTCCAGCGCGGAGACGTGGCGGATGCCCTCGATATGAAGTGCCGCCAGGTCCACCGGCCGGCCGAAGGCGAGCGCGGCCAGGATGGCCAGCTTGTGCGCCGCATCCACGCCGTCAATGTCGAAGGACGGGTCGGCCTCGGCATAGCCGAGCTCCTGCGCGGTCTTGAGCACCTCGGCGAAGGGCAGGCCCTTCTGGCGCATCTCAGTCAGGATGTAGTTGCAGGTGCCGTTCAGGATGCCGGCCACGCGGGTGATGCGGTTGGCGGCCAGCCCCTCGCGCAGCGCCTTGATGGCGGGGATGCCGCCGGCCACCGCGGCCTCATAGGCGAGCGTGGCGCCCGTGCGTTCCACCAGCCGGGCCAGCGCCACGCCATGCGTCGCCAGCAGCGCCTTGTTGGCGGTGACCACGGGCCGGCCGGCGGCGAGCGCCGCTTCCACCAGCGCGCGGGCCGGGCCCTCGGCGCCGCCCATCACCTCGACGACGGCATCCAGGCCAGGGGCGGTGGCCAATGCCACGGGGTCGTCATGCCAGGCGAGGCCGTCCAGCGCCACGCCACGGTCGCGCCCACGGTCGCGCGCCGAGACGGCCACAACCTCGATGGGCCGGCCCGCGCGGGCCGTGATGAGGTCCGCATTGGCGCGCAGCAGGGAGACCACGCCGGCGCCGACGGTGCCGAGCCCCGCCACGCCAAGTTTGAGAGGGGACGTCATGCCTTGATCTGTTCCTCGACGGGGGCGACGTTGTCCCCCTGCAAGAAGATGCGGATGCCGCGCAGCGCCTGGCGGATGCGCTGGCTGTTCTCGACGAGGGCGATGCGCACATGCCCGTCGCCATGCTCGCCGAAGCCGACACCCGGGGCGACGGCCACCTTGGCCTTCTCCAGCAGCAGCTTGGAGAAGCCGACGGAACCGAGGTCGCGGAAACGCTCGGGGATGGGCGCCCAGAGGAACATGGAGCCCTCGCAGGGCGGCACGTCCCAGCCGGCCTGCTGCAACCCCTTCACGAGCACGTCGCGCCGCTCCCGGTAGAGGGCGCGCATCTCGGCCACGCAATCCTGCGGGCCGTTCAGCGCAGCCGCGGCGGCCACCTGGATGGGGGTGAAGGCGCCATAGTCCAGGTAGGACTTCACCCGCGCCAGGGCGGAGATCAGCCTGGGATTGCCTGCCGCGAAGCCCATGCGCCAGCCGGGCATGTTGTAGGTCTTGGACAGGCTGGTGAACTCCACCGTGCAGTCCATCGCACCCGGGATTTCGAGCACGGAGGGCGGCGGGTTGGCCTCGTCGAAATAGAGCTCAGCGTAGGCGAGGTCGCTCAGGATGAACAACTCGTGCTGCCGCGCGATCTTCACCAGTTCCTTGTAGAATTCGCGGCTGGCCAGCAGCGCCGTGGGGTTCGAAGGGAAATTCACGATCAGCGCGGTGGGCTTGGGCACCGAGTGTTTCACCGCGCGCACGATCGCCTCCAGCATCGCGTCATCGGGCGTGTAGGGAATGCTGCGCGCCGTCGCACCCGCGATGATGAAGCCGAACTGGTGGATGGGGTAGGACGGGTTGGGCACCAGGATGGTGTCGCCCGGCGAGGTGATGGCCTGGGCCAGGTTCGCCAGCCCCTCCTTGGAACCGAGCGTCGCCACCACCTCGGTCTCCGGGTCCAGCTTCACGCCGAAGCGGCGGGCGTAGTAGCCGGCCAGCGCGCGGCGCAGCCCCGGGATGCCCTTGGACATGGAATAGCGGTGGCTGCGCGGGTCCTGCACCGTCTCGACCAGCTTGGCCACGATATGCGCGGGGGTCGGGCTGTCGGGGTTGCCCATGCCGAGGTCCACGATGTCCTCCGCGGCGGCCCGGGCCTTGGCCTTGGCGGTGTTCACCTCGGCGAAGACATAGGGCGGCAGGCGCCGGATGCGGTGGAATTCCTCGGCCATGGGTGGCCACTCCTCGGTCGGGCGGGCGCGGGGCCTGCCGGGCTAGGCCCGCGGGCGCGGGCCATTGGCGGTTGATGATGGGGCGGGTGTAGCGGAGTCGTGCCGGGGCGTCATCCGCCCCGCAGGTTGGGCGGCGGCGGGGGCGCCAGAAGCTCCGGCGCGGGCGGTGGCGGCAATGCGCCGGGTTCCGGGACGGGCAGCGGCGGCAGCGTGGGCTCGGGCGCCGCCCCGCGCGCGGCCCCCCAGGGCACGCCCGGCGCGCGCACCAGGCGCGGCGGCGGGGGCGGGCCGGCGGGGATGGGCGGGTTGCCGGGGGCGGCCGCGGCGGCGCGGGGCGCATCCTCCCGGCCATCGGGTAGCGGCGTCGCTGCGTCCTCGCGCGTGCCCTCCAGCCCGCGCAGGATCGCGTTGCGCGTGGCGAGATCCGGCCGGTTGGGCACGGGCGGCACGCTGGCGAGGTTGGGGGTGGGCAGGTCGAGCCCAGGCGGGGGCAGGCGCGCGCCGAGGCTCGCGCCCGTCGCGTCGCGCAGGAAGGAGACAGGGTTGCCGCGCTCGGGCAGGCCGCCGCAGCCGGGGAGCAGCAGCGCCAGCAGGACGAGGCCCGGCAGGGCTTTGGCAGGCATGGTCTGGCGCGGCACGCGTTGTCCCCTCCGACGGATCGTGCCTGGATAAAGCAGATCGCCGCCCGCCGGAATGCACCGCGAAACTCGCGCCGCGCGCCGAAAACGCTTATCTTGCCCCTTGAGACTGCGGCTCCTGCCACAGGACCGCCCATAGGACCGACGATGACCGACAAGCCCGGCGAGCTGACGCCCGATTTCCGCCTGCCCGACCCCCGCCTCGTCACCCGCACCATGGCCGAGGTGGCGGAGCGCAGCCAGCGCATCGTGACCGATTTCCTGAAGCGCCAGGCCGAGACGGACGCCAACCCGGACCCGCTGAACATCGGTGGCGCCTTCATGGAGATGACGAGCCGCCTGATGGCCAACCCGGCCAAGCTGGTGGAGGCGCAGCTGGGCTTCTGGCAGGACTACATCACGCTCTGGTCCAACACCGCGCGGCGCATGATGGGCGGCGACCCCGGGCCCGTCATCGAGGAATCACGCGGCGACCGGCGCTTCAAGGACGACGCCTGGCGCGAGAACGAGGTGTTCGACTTCATCCGCCAATCCTACCTGTTGGCGGCGCGCTACTTCACCACCGCCGTCAACAGCGCCGACGGGCTGGACGAGAAGACCGCGCAGAAGGTGGATTTCTACACGCGGCAATTCGTGGACGCGATGAGCCCCGCGAATTTCGTCCTGACCAACCCCGAGGTGCTGCGCCGCACGGCCGAGACGGGCGGGACCAACCTGCTCAAGGGCCTGTCCAACCTGCTGTCGGACCTGGAGCGCGGCAAGGGCCGCCTGCGCATCCGCATGACGGATGACAGCAAGTTCCGCGTGGGCGAGAACATCGCCGTGACCCCGGGCGCGGTCGTTTTCCAGAACGACCTGATGCAGCTGATCCAGTACAACCCCACCACCGAGACGGTGCTGAAGCGCCCGCTGGTGATCTTCCCGCCCTGGATCAACAAGTTCTACATCCTGGACCTGCGCCCCAAGAACAGCTTCATCCGCTGGGCGGTGGACCAGGGGCACACGGTCTTCGTCGCCTCCTGGGTGAACCCCGACGAGAGCCTGGCCGACAAGGGCTTCGACGACTACATGCGCGAGGGCGTGCTGGCGGCCCTCGACGCCATCGAGGCCGCGACGGGCGAGCGTGAGGTGAACGCCATCGGCTATTGCCTGGGCGGCACGCTGCTGGCCACCACCCTCGCGCACATGGCCGCCCGTCGCGACAACCGCATCAAGTCCGCGACCTATTTCGTGACGCTGACCGATTTCGAGCAGCCCGGCGAACTCGGCGTCTTCATTGACGAGGAGCAGCTGACCGCCCTCGAAGGCAAGATGGACAAGCGCGGCTTCCTCGACGGGCGCGAAATGGCCACCACCTTCAACATGCTGCGGGCCAATGACCTGATCTGGTCCTTCGTGGTGAACAACTATCTGCTGGGGCAGGACCCCTTCCCCTTCGACCTGCTCTACTGGAACGATGACAGCACCCGCATGCCGGCCAGGATGCACAGCTTCTACCTGCGCCGGATGTACCAGCAGAACGACCTGATCAAGCCCGGCGCCATCGAATTGCTCGGCACCAGGATAGACCTGCGCAAGATCAAGGTGCCGACCTACATGATCTCGACGCGCGAGGACCATATCGCGCCCTGGAAGAGCACTTATCGCGGCACACAGGTCTATGGCGGCAAGGTGCGATTCGTGCTGGCGGCGTCCGGCCATATCGCCGGGGTGGTGAACCCGCCGGACAGCGGCAAGTACAGCCACTGGATCAACGAAGAACTGCCGCCCGACCCCGAGGCCTGGCTGGCGGGGGCCACGGAACTCGCCGGCAGCTGGTGGCCGGATTGGCACCGCTGGGTCAGCGCCATGGACAACACGCAGGTGCCCGCGCGCAAGCCAGGCGATGGCGGCCTCAAGGTCCTAGAGGCCGCACCCGGCAGCTATGTGCGCGTGATGGCGGTGGACTGAACGAGGCGCGACCGATTCACGCCCCGGCTGCGCCGGGGCGATCGGGCGCGTGGACTTCGCTGCGCGACCGATTCACGTCCCGGCTGCGCCGGGACGATCGGGCGCGTGGACTTCGCTGCGCGGCCGATTCACGTCCCGGCTACGCCGGGACGATCGGGCGCGTGGACTTCGCTGCGCGACCGATTCACGTCCCGGCTGCGCCGGGACGATCGGGCGCATCAGAGCGGCGGGCCGGCCAGCCCCATCCAGTTCATCACCCCCGGCGGTTCGGTGCCGACCGAGCCGCCGAGGCCGCGCCCGGCGAAGCCCTGGTGGCGCTCCAGCTCCTCGCGCAGCGCGGGAAGTGCAAGGGCCGCCCCAGGGCGGGGCCCTGGCTGGCGCAGCCGTGCCAGCGCGTCGGGCCGCACGCGCAGGAAGACCGGCGCGTCCATGGCCCGCCGCAGCGCCGCCGGGTCATTGGCCTGCAAGGCGCGAGAGGCGGCCAACAGGGCCTGCACCACCTGCTCGGGCGTCGCATCGGGCGAGATGGCCAGTGCCGCGCGGCTCTCCTCCACCGCGCGTTGCAGGGCGAAGCGGTGCGAGGCGGGGATGTTGGCCAGCCGGTAGCCCGCCCGCGTCTCGCCCGACAGCCACTCCAGCCGGGCGGCGGCATGCGCGGCCTCAACCGGGCGGTTGTCGCGCGCCGATTCGGGCGCGGTGGCATCGGCCACGGCCAGGTCCAGGATGGCGCCGAGAGGTGCCACCACACGCCCGTCCGACAATTCGGCCGCGGGTTCCGGCACGGCGGGGCGGCGCGCCTCGGCGCAGCCCGCCAGCAGCGCCGCAAGTGCGACGACGCCCAGCGCGCGCATCAGCGTTGGCGGCCCAGGCTGGACATGTCGCGGGGCACCTCGATCTGCCGGTCGAGGGAGATTCGGGCCATCTCGGCGGCGCGGGCCGTCTGCGGCAGGGGTGGCAGGGAAGCCAGGCGCGCGAGCGTGGCCGCGGGCCCGGCGGTGAAGGCGGGCGTGGCCAACGCCGCCCCTGCCCTGTCCGGCGCATTGGCCGAAAGCGCCGCGGAGGCCGCCAGCAGGCCATCAATCACGCCCTGCGCGGGCGCGCCCTCGGCGACACCCAGCGCCGCCCGCCACTCGCGGCGCGCGGCGAGAAGCTGCAATTCGGTCATGCCGTCCAGCCGCAGCGTCATCAACTGGTCCTGCGGGAGAGCCACGGTGATGTACTCCATGTTGGCCAGCGTCCGCGCGGCCAGGGCCGGCTGGCCCTGGAGCTGGCCAGGCCGGGCGAATGTGCCGCTAGCGGCGAAGACCGCGCCCCGCGTCGGATCCCCCGCGCCCAGCAGGTAGTTGCTGGGCAGCGTTGCCGTCTCGGGCGGGGTGACGGCCGCGCAGGCGGCGAAGGCCAGGGGCAGCATCAGGATCAGGGCGCGGCGCTTCTGGGTCATGGGCTGTGCGTCTCCGGTTCCAGCAGGGGGGCGAGCGAGGCACGGTGCCGCCCGGAGAGTTCCACATAGTGCTTCGCCGTCGTGTCGAAACCCGCGCGCTGCTCGACAGTGAGGACACGGACGAGCTTCGCGGGGTTGCCCATCCAGAGTTCCAGCGCGCCGATGCGCTTGCCCGGCGGCAGCACCGAACCCGCGGCCAGCACGCCGCCCGCCTCCACCACCGCATCGTCCAGCACGGTGGCGCCCATGCCGATGAAGGCGCGGTCCTCCAGCTTGCAGGCATGGATGATGGCCGCGTGGCCCACCGTGACATCGGCCCCGATGATGGTGGACTGCCGTCCGGCATTCACATGGATGATGGTGCCGTCCTGGATATTGGTGCGCGGCCCGATGCGGATGACGTTGGTGTCGCCCCGCAGCACGCAATGATACCAGATATTGGCGCCGGCGCCGATCTCGACATCGCCGATTACGGCCGCGGTGGGCGCCACCCAGGCTTCCGGGTGCACCACCGGCACCTTGCCTTCGAAGGGATAGAAGGGACCCATGCGCGTTACTCCGCTGCCTGCTGCGCCGCACCAGGCAGCGTGGTCTGCACCGCGATGCCCAGCATCAACCCGATATTCTGCACCGCGGCCCCCGAGGCGCCCTTGCCCAGGTTGTCGTAGCGCGCCGTCAGCACCGCGTGGCCGCGCTTCGCGTTGCCATGCACGCGCAGTTCGATGGCGTTGGTGTTGTTCAGCGCCTGGGGTTCGAGCTTGGCACCCGCCTCGGCCGGGACCACGCGGACATGCTCGGCGCCGGCATAGCGGGCGCGCAGCGCCGCCTCCAGCGCGGCGGGGTCCGGCCTTCCGGGCAGCAGGTCGAGGTGCAGCGGAATGCTGTCAATCATGCCCTGGCGGAAATCCCCCACCGAGGGCACGAAGATGGGCCGGCGTGTCAGCCCGGCATGGAGCTGCAGCTCGGCCACGTGCTTGTGTTCGAGCGTGAGGCCATACAGCTCGAAATCGGGCGCGGTGCGCGCCTCATAGGCCGCGATCATGGCGTTGCCCCCGCCCGAATAACCCGAGACGGCGTTCACGCTGATGGGGTGGTCGGCGGGGATCAGCCCCGCTTCTACCAATGGGCGCAGCAGCAGGATGGCGCCGGTGGGATAGCAGCCCGGGTTGGAGACGCGTGCGGCGGCCGCGATGCGGGCGGGCTGCTCGGGCGAGAGCTCGGCCAGGCCATATTCCCAATCGGCCGCCACGCGGTGGGCGGTGCTGGCGTCGAGCAGCTTGGGGGCCTTGTCGCCCAGCGAGGCGGCCAGCGCCGCACTCTCCCGCGCCGCGTCATCGGGCAGGCAGAGGACGACCAGGTCCACCTCCTCCATCATGGCGCGGCGGGCCTCGGGGTCCTTCCGGCGCTCGGGCGCGATGGAACGGACCGTGACGTTGGGCAGCAATTCCAGGCGCTGGCGGATTTGCAGCCCGGTGGTGCCGGCCTCGCCGTCAATGAAGATGCTGGGGGTCATGGGGCTTTCCTCTGCGCCAAGTCTGGACCGGAAGGGGCGAATAAGAAAGGGGCGGACCCTGGTGGGCCCGCCCCTTCTGGAAGGTATGACAGCCTGGAAGGCCGGCGCTGACGCCGGCCCCGGGCATCAGCGCTTGCTGAACTGGAAGGAACGTCGCGCCTTCATCTTGCCGTACTTCTTGCGCTCGACCGCACGCGGGTCGCGCGTCAGGAAGCCGGCCTTCTTCAGGATGCCGCGCAGGTCGGGCTCATAGTTGCACAGCGCGCGGGAGATGCCGTGGCGCACCGCGCCAGCCTGGCCGGAGAGACCGCCGCCCACCACCGTCGCGATGACGTCGAAGGTCTGGTAGCGGTCGGCCACCAGGAAGGGCTGGGTGATCAGCATCCGCAGCACCGGACGCGCGAAATACTTCGACGCCGGCTTGTCGTTGATGGTGATGACGCCCTTGCCCGGCTTGATCCAAACGCGCGCCACGCTCTCCTTGCGGGAACCGGTGGCATAGGAACGGCCCTGGGCGTCACGCTTCGGCTCGCGCTTGATGGCCTCGGCGGCGCCATCGGCGGCCGGGGTGCCCTGGACGAGGCTCTTGAGGTCGGCGAGGGAATTCGCCGTGGTCTGCTCGCTCATCGGGGTCAGGCCTTCTGCGCGCCAGGCGCGACATTCTTGCGGTTCATGGCCGCGACATCCAGTGCCACGGGCGCCTGGCCGGCATGGGGGTGCTCGGTGCCGGCATAGATGTGCAGGTTCTTCATCTGCTTCCGGCCGAGCGGCCCGCGGGTGATCATGCGCTCCACGGCCTTCTCGATCACGCGCTCGGGGTGGCGGCTTTCGAGGCGCTGGCGCAGGGAACGGCCCTTCACGCCACCGGCATAGCCGGTGTGCCAGTAGAAGAATTCCTGCTCGGCCTTGTTGCCGGTCAGCCGCACCTTGTCGGCATTGATGATGACGACATGGTCGCCGCAATCCACATGCGGGGTGAATTGCGGCTTGTGCTTGCCGCGAAGCCGGTTGGCGACGATGGACGCGAGGCGGCCGAGAATGAGGCCATCGGCGTCAATCACCCACCAGCCCTTCTGGACCTCCGCCGGCTTCAGCGAGCGGGTCTGTGTGCTGAGCATGATCTACCCTGGAATTGAAAAACCGACGCCCATGTGCCCCAGCCGGTGCGCGAGGTCAAGCGCGGGCTTGGTTTTTTCGGCGTGGTATCATCATACCGGCGCCGGCAGCAATTCCTTGCATTTGCCCCCCATGCCTTGCCACGCTGCACCACAACCAAGAAACCCCGGAGGAAACACGCATGTCCATCACCCGCCGCGCGGCGCTCGCCGCGCCGCTCATCGGCCTGTCCGGCGCCGCCCTCGCCCAGGCGCCGGGCGGCACGCACCTCATTATTCCCTATGCGGCGGGTGGCGCCTCGGACGTGGTGGGGCGCATCGCGCTGGATGGAATGGTGTCGCGGCTGGGCGGCAACGTCATCATGGAGCACCGCGCCGGCGCCTCCACCACCATCGCGGCCCGCCACGTGGCCCGCGCCCGGCCCGATGGCCACACGCTGCTTCTGGGCACCGTCGTCACCTTCACCATGGCGCCGCTCGCGCTGCGGGAGCCGGGTTTCGACCCCTTGGCCGACTTCACCCACATGACCCAGACCTGCGAGGTGGAAAGCCTGATCATTGCCAACCCCCGCCATGCCAGCCTGGAGGCGCTGATGGAGGCCGCCCGCCGCCGCCCGGGCGAGCTGACCTATTCCTCCTGGGGCGTCGGCACCTCCGCGCACCTGACCATGCTGGAGCTGCTGCGCCGCGCGAACCTCGACATGCTGCACGTGCCCTTCAACGGCGCGCCCGCCGCGCTGACCGAGGTGATTTCCGGCCGGGTGGACTGCATGGTGATCCTCGTGGCCGCCGGGCGCGGCCATGTGGAGGCGGGCCGCGTGCGGGCGCTGGCCTCGGTCATGACCGAGCGCATCGCCGTCATGCCCAATGTGCCGACGGTGGCCGAGATGGGCTTCCCGGGCTTCTCGGGCGGCGGGTGGTTCTCGGTGCAGGGGCCGCCGGGGATGGAGCCCGGCCTCGCGCGCCGGATCGGCACCGCCGTGAGCGACGCCTTCCACGACCCCGCCAACCAGGAACACATGCGAAACCGCGGCCTGGTGAAGGCCGAGCCGGGGCCGGAGGCGCTGGTGGCACGCATCCGCCGCGAGCTGGAGCAGAACCGCGAGCTGATGAGCCGCGCGGGCATCACGCCCGGCGCCTGACGTATCACCTCATGCGGCGTTAAGCTTCCGACACCGAGCCAGGGAGCCACGCCGCATGTTCAGCCACGTCACCTTCGGCACCAATGACCTCGCGCGCGCCGCCGCCTTCTACGATCCGCTGATGGCGCGCCTCGGCCTCCGCCGCATCGAGAGCGACCCGGGCCATGGCCTCATCGGCTATGGCACCCATGCGGAGGCCACGCCGCAATTCTACCTGATGAAGCCCTTCGACGGCGCGCCGGCCACCATCGGCAATGGCGCCATGGCCGCCTTCGAGGCCCAGGACCGGGCCACGGTGGACGCATTCCACCGCATCGCCCTCGAACAGGGCGGGCGCTGCGAAGGCCCGCCAGGGCTTCGCCCGCACTACCATCCCGACTACTACGGGACCTATGTCCGCGACGCGGACGGGAACAAGCTGTGCTGCGTGTGCCACCGCCCCGCATGAGGGCATGAGGGAATGACCATGGAAGAGAAGAAGGGGCTGGCCCGGAACGCGGCCAACTACGGGGACCGGGAATTCGCGCTGTATCTGCGCCGCTCCTTCGCCAAGTCCATGGGCTACTCGCGCGACGCGCTGGCGCGGCCGGTGGTGGGCATCGCCGACACGGGCAGCGACCTCAACAACTGCCACCGCACCGCGCCGGAGCTGATCGAGGCCGTAAAGCGCGGCGTGCTGATGGCGGGCGGGCTGCCGCTGAGCTTTCCCACCGTCAGCCTCTGCGAGCCCTACCTGAACCCCTGCTCCATGCACTACCGCAACCTCATGGCGCTCGACACCGAGGCGATGATCTCGGCCCAGCCCATGGACGCGGTCGTGCTGGTGGGTGGCTGCGACAAGACGGTGCCGGCCCAGCTCATGGCGGCCGCCAGCGCGGGCGTGCCGGCCGTGCAGCTCGTCACCGGGCCGATGAGCGCCAACCGCTTCCAGGGTGAGCGGCTCGCCGCCTGCACCGATTGCCGCCGCTACTGGGCCCGCTACCGCGCGGGCGAGGTGGACGAGGCGCGCATCGAGGAGGTGGAGGGCGCGCTCGCCACCACCGCCGGCACCTGCGGCGTGATGGGCACGGCCAGCACCATGGCCTGCATCGCCTCGGTGCTGGGCTTCATGCCGCTGGAGGCGGCGTCCATCCCCGCCGTCCACGCCGACCGGCTTCGCATCGCGGAGGAAGCCGGCGCCCAGGCCGTGCGCCTGATCCACAAGCCCGTGAAGCCCACCGAACTGCTGACGCCGCGCTCCATCGAGAACGCGCTGCGCGTGCTGCTGGCGCTGGGCGGCTCCACCAATGCGCTGGTCCACCTGGCCGCCATCGCCGGCCGGGCGGGCGTGGCGATTGACTACCATCGCCTGAACGAACTTTCCGACACCACGCCCGTGCTGGTGGACCTGAAGCCCACCGGCGAGGGCTACATGGAGGATTTCCACTTCGCCGGCGGCATGAAGGCCCTGCTGCACGAACTGCGTGACCTGCTGCACCTGGACTGCCCGGACCTCGATGGCGTGACGCTGGGCGAGCGGCTCGGCGCGGGGCCTTCCTATGTGGACCGCACCTATATCAAGGCGCGGGAGAACCCGGTCTCGCCGGTGGGGGGCCTCGTGGCCCTGCACGGCTCGCTGGCGCCGGAGGGGGCCATCCTGAAGCGCTCCGCCGCCACGCCTGCGCTGTTCGAGACCGAGGCGCGCTGCCTCGTCTTCGACGGGCTGGAGGATCTGGCGAACCGCATTGACGACCCGGCACTCGACGTGGAACCGAGCGACATCATGATCCTGAAGGGCGCCGGCCCCCTGTCCAGCGCCGGCATGCCCGAGGCCGGCTATTTGCCCATCCCGAAGAAGCTGGCCCGCCAGGGCGTCAAGGACATGGTGCGGATGAGCGATTGCCGCATGTCCGGCACCGCCTTCGGCACGGTGGTGCTGCACATCGCGCCCGAGGCGGTGGCGGGCGGGCCGCTTGCCCTGGTGGAAACCGGCGACCGCGTGCGGCTCTCGGTGGAGAAGCGCAGCCTCGACCTGCTGGTGGACGAGGCGACGCTGGCCGCCCGCCGCGCCCGCTGGACCCCGCCCGCGGTGCCGAAGCGCGGCTGGGACGCGCTGGTGCGGCGCGAAGTGACCCAGGCGCCGCAGGGGGCCGATCTGCGCTTCCTGCTGCCGGAGGGGCAGTAGGGTCCGAAGCAGCCACGGCGAAAGCGCCCGCGCCCCATGTCGCCGGCGCTATAGCCGGCTGCCAAGGCGCAGGGTTAGGCTTTCCTTCAGGCGATGGGCCGCCGACTCCATGCGGGGTCGCAGAACGGCCCGCGCCCGGAGGAACATAGCCATGTCGCGGCACCTGCTCGCGGCCGCATTGCTGCCATGCCTGGCAGTGGTGCCGGCCCATGCCGACCCCTTCCAGCCCTGCACCGTGACGCTGTTCACGGCCCAGCCCCGCAGCGGGGAGGAGACGCTGACCGAGGCCCGCCGCCAGATCGCCGCCCATCGCTGCGCCCCGGGCGACCCGCTGGTGGTGGTGGGCACGGGGTTTCAGCCCGCACTTCTGGCCGCGTCCCTGTGCCGGCGCGGCGCCTCGGTGCAGATCAGCGACATGCCCGACACCGAGGACCACACCCGCCAGGTGGATTGCGAGCTTCCCGCCCGGACTGCCCGCTGACGCGCACCTCTCCCCGCCCCCTTGCCGCCGGGCGCAAACCGACGTTTTGATGGTGCAAAGCCGGAGTTTGCCCCATGCCCGTCCTCAACCGCATCGCCGAGTTCCACCCCGAGATGACGGAGTGGCGCCAGGACTTCCACCGCCACCCCGAACTGGGCTTCGAGGAGGTGCGCACGAGCGGCATCGTCGCCCAGAAGCTGCGCGAGTTCGGCTGCGACGAGGTCGTCACCGGCATCGCCAAGACCGGGGTGGTGGGCGTCATCCATGGTGCGAAGGGCCCCACCGGCCGCGCCATCGGCCTGCGCGCGGACATGGACGCCCTGCCCATCCTGGAAGCGACGGGCCTGCCGCACGCCTCCACCATCCCCGGCAAGATGCACGCCTGCGGCCATGACGGGCACACGGCCATGCTGCTGGGCGCCGCCAAGTATCTCGCCGAGACGCGCAACTTCGACGGCACCGTCTATGTCATCTTCCAGCCGGCGGAAGAGGGCGGCGGCGGCGGCGGCGTGATGGTCCAGGAAGGCCTCTTCACCCGCTTCCCGATGGAGCGCGTCTTCGGCCTGCACAACTGGCCCGGCGCCCCCACCGGCACCTTCCTCTGGCGCGAGGGGCCGGTCATGGCCGCCGTGGCCGGGCTTGAGATCACGGTCACCGGCAAGGGCGGGCATGGCGCCCTGCCCTTCCAGACGGTGGACCCCATCGTGGCCTCGGCCGCCATCATCCAGGCCTTGCAGACCATCGTGGCCCGCAACCTGGACGCGGCGGATGCGGGCGTCATCACCATCGGCAGCATCCATGCGGGCGAGGCCGGCAACGTCATCCCCGAGGTGGTGAAGATGACCGGCACCGCCCGCTGGTTCCTGCCCGAGGTGGGCGACCTGCTGGAGCGCCGCTTCAAGGAAATCGTGACCGGCGTCGCCGCCAGCCTCGGCGCCACGGCCGAGCCCGTCTTCCGCCGCGCCTACCCCGCCACCATCAACGAGGGCGAGAGCACGCGCCTCGCGGTGCGCGCCGCCGAGACCATCGCGGGTGCGGCCGCCGTGCAGCACATGGCCAAGCCCACCATGGGCGCCGAGGACTTCGCCTTCATGCTGGAAGCGAAGGCCGGCAGCTACCTCATGCTGGGCGGCGCGCGCGGACCCCACGACGCCTCGGTCCATCATCCCATGTACGACTTCAATGACGAGATCCTGCCCATCGGCGCCTCCTGGTGGTCCACGCTGGCCGAGCAGCTGCTCCCCCGTGAGTGAGACGCGGATCCCGTCCCGGGCGGAACTCTTCCTGGGCTATGCGAAGATGGGGCTGCTGGGCTTCGGCGGTGTCGCCGCCTGGTCCCGCCACATCATCGTGGAGGAGAAGCGCTGGCTGACCGAGCGCGAATACGCCGAGATCCTGGGCATGGGGCAGATCCTGCCCGGGCCCAATGTGGGCAACGCCTCGGTGATGATCGGCCGGCGCTTCCATGGGCTCGTGGGCGCGCTGCTCGCCACCTGCGGCCTCTATGCGGGGCCGCTGACGGTGCTGATGGGCCTCGCCCTGCTCTATGACAACTTCGCCGATGCGCCGGGCGTCGCCTCCTTCATGCACGGCATCGCGGCCGCGGCCGCCGGCATGGTGATCGCGACCGCGCTCAAGATGGGGCAGAACCTGCGGCCTCCGCCGGAACTCATCGCCATCGGCCTCGTGGCGCTGGTCGCCGCGGCCTTCCTGCGCCTGCCGCTGCTGCTGATCGTCTTCAGCCTCGCACCCATCGGCGTCTGGCTCTCCATCCGCCGCGCCTACCGGGAGGCGCCCGCGAAATGACCCTGCTGTTCCAGATCTTCCTGGCTTTCGCGACCCTCTCGCTGGTCGCCGTGGGCGGCGCCACCGCGGTCCTGCCCGAGATGCACCGCCTGCTGGTGGTGGTCCATGGCTGGATGGACGACGCGACCTTCACCCAGCTCTTCGCGCTGGCCCAGGCCGCACCCGGCCCCAACATCCTGGCCGCCTCGTTGATGGGATGGAACATCGCGGGCGTGGGCGGTCTCGCCATGGCGACGCTGGGCATGCTGCTGCCGGCCGCCATCCTCGCCTGGTACGTGGCCGGGGCCACCCACCGCCTGCGCGGCGCGCGCTGGCTCAAGCCCGCCCAGTTCGGCCTGGTGCCCATCGCCGTTGGCCTTATCGGCGCCTCCGGCATCACCCTCGCCCGCGCCGCCACGACCGAATGGCTGACCTGGATGATCCTCGTCATCTCCTTCGTCTTCGTGTGGCGGACGAAATACTCCCCCCTCTGGGTGCTGGCCGGCGGCGGCGCGCTGGGGGTGGCGCTGCTGTAGGGGGCGCCGTGGGGAGGACGCCGTCCTCCCCATGCCCCACCTGCCAGAGGCCGAGGGCCTCTGGACACCCATTCGATTGTTGGGGTTTTCGGGAGGGGGCATGTCGCGCCCTGGATCACGGGCGCGCCCATGACGCCCCCTCCCGCAAACCCCAAAACTGACGGTTTCCAAAGGCCATGGCCTTTGGCAGGGGGTGCGGGGGACAGCGTCCCCCGCAGGGCACCCCTTCAGCTGCCCACTTTCAGCGTGCTCGTCAGCCCGCGCAGGCAGGCCAGGATGGAGAGCGGGGTGATCTTGCCGGTGCGGGGGTTTTCCTCGCTCGGCACGTTCTCGATGGTCATGGTCAGGCGGGCCGAGGCGGCCTCCACGCGGATGGTGTGGGTGTTGCGGGTGACGTGCGGGTCGGCCCAGATCTCGATCATGGTCTTCTGCGGACCGATGCCGGCGAGCGCCAGCGCGGCGGCCACGTTGACGTTGGCCGGGAAGCCCTGGGCGGCGTCGAAGGCGTTGCCCTTGAACACCAGCTTCTTCTCATCGGTCACGGCCAGCACATCAATCTTGTTCTGTTCGAGATAGGGTGCGCCGACCAGGCCGCGCGGTGGCTTGCGCGTCTCGATGGTGACGGAGGCGACATCGCCCTCGGCCGCCGCGCGCACGGCATCGAGGCCGAGCAGCGCGCCGGTGGGCACGATGATCCGCGCGCCGGTCTTTCGCGCTTCTTCCACCAGATGCATGCGCGGCAGCAGCGCCCCGCAGGACGAGGGCACGAAGATGCGCCCGCGCGCGATGGCGGCCTTGGCCACTTCCTCGAAGATGGCGGCGGGGGCGGCCTCCACCACGATGTCAGCCTCGGCGAGGCCGGCCAGGTCCGTGATGGCGGGCATCTTGCGGAAGCCCGCCAGGTTGGCGCGCGCCTTGTCATGGTCGCGCGCGGCGACGGAATGCAGGCTCAGCCCCTCCACGCCCGCGTCCAGCGCGCGGGCGAGATGCAGGCCGATGGCGCCGAGGCCGGCGATGCCGACGGTGAGGGTGCGGGACATGGGCGGGTTCCTCCGGCAAATGTGTCGCCGGGGGTGATGCCCCCGCCCAGCCTGCCCCGCAAGGGTGGCCTGGGAAGTCGGGCGACCCGATCCAGACCTCCGGGGCTGGCGCCCCTCCGGTCATCGGGGCGCCTCACACCACCGGGCTGCGCCCGCCATCCACATTGATGGCGGTGCCGGTGATGTAGCCGCCCTGTTCGCTCGCGAGCAGCAGCGCGAGGGAGGCGAACTCCTCCGCCTTGCCGATTCGGCCCAGCGGCACGGCACGGCCCTGCTCCGCCTTCCACTCCTCCCAGGTGATGTTGCGCTTGTCGGCCGCGTGGCGGCGCACCCACTGGTCGCTCTCGATGATGCCGACCAGCATGGCGTTCACCAGGATGTTGTCGGGCGCGTATTCATTCGCCAGCGCCTTGGTCAGCGCCATGCCCGCCGCACGGGAGACGGAGGTGGGGGTGGAGGTCGCGAGCGGCGCCTTCGCCCCGATGTTCAGCACATTGATGATGCGGCCCCATTTGCGCGCCCGCATGCCCGGCAGCACGGCGCGGCAGAAGCGCACGGCGGCCATGAGCTTCAGGTCCAGGTCGTCCTGCCAGAGCGCATCGCTGATATCGAGGAACGGCCCGCGCTGCGAGGTGCCGGCATTGTTCACCAGGATATCCAGGGGCCCGATGGCGGCCTCGGCCTCGGCATGCAGGCGGATGCACTCGGCGGCGTCGCGGATGTCGCCGGCGATGGCGGCCACCTTCGCGCCGGGGGCTGCGGCCTCGATCTCGGCCTTGGCGGCGGCCAGCGCCTCGGCGCCGCGGGCCACCAGCGCCACATGCCCGCCCGCACGCGCGAAGGCGAGGCCCATGGCAAGCCCGAGCCCCTTCGAGCCCCCAGTGATGAGCGCGCGTCGGCCCTCGATGGAAATCTGCATGGCATGTCCTCCCGTTGCGTGGGCGCGATGGTGGCGGGGCCAGGGGCGCGCGTGAAGCCACCCCTCGCCCGCCTCTCCCCCTTGGGCGCGCCAGGGCCTAAACAGGGCGCATGTTCGACCCCTCGGGACGCCGCGTCCTCGTTCTCGGCGATGTGATGCTGGACCGCTTCGTCTATGGCGCGGCGGGGCGCCTTTCGCCCGAGGCGCCGGTGCCGGTGGTGCGCCTGTCCGAACGCCGCGCCATGGCGGGCGGCGCGGGCAATGTGGCGCGCAACATCCAGGCGCTGGGCGGCGAGGTGCTGTTGCTGGCCGCCATCGGCGCCGATGCGGCGGGCGAGGAGTTGGCCGGGCTGCTCGGCCCCGCCGCGCAACTCCTGCGCATACCCGGCCGCATGACGCCCGTGAAGCTGCGCGTCATCGCCGGCCGCCAGCAGGTGGTGCGGGTGGATGAGGAGGAGGCCGCGCCTCTCACTGACGCCGCCCCGCTGCTCGACGCCCTCCCCGCCGCGCTGGACGGCGCCCAGGCGGTGGTGCTGTCCGACTACGCCAAGGGCACCCTGCCCCCCGCCGTGATCGCGGCCGCCATCGCCGGCGCCCATGCGCGCGGCATCCCCGTCCTGGCCGACCCCAAGGGGCGCGACTTCGCCCGCTATGCCGGGGTGGATGTGCTGACGCCCAATGCCGGCGAACTGGCCGAGGCGGCGGGCATGCCCGTCGCCACCGATGCGGAGTGCGAGGCGGCGGCCCGCGACCTGCTTACCCGCATCGAGGCCCGCGCCATCCTCGCCACGCGCAGCGAGCGCGGCATGATGCTGGTGCCGCGCGCAGCACCCGCCACCCTCATCCCCGCCATGGCGCGCGAGGTCTTCGACGTCTCAGGCGCGGGCGACACGGTCATCGCGACCCTGGCGCTGGGGGTGGCCAGCGGCTTGCCGCTGGAGGCCGCCATGCGCGCGGCCAACGCGGCGGCGGGCGTGGTGGTGGGCAAGCTCGGCACCGCCACCTGCTCGCTGGCCGAGCTGGAGGCGGCGCTGCGGGAAGGGGACGGCGCGCTGCTCACCTGGCCCGAGGCCGCGCGGCAGGTCCGCGCCTGGCAGGCCCAGGGGCTGCGGGTCGGCTTCGCCAATGGCTGCTTCGACCTGCTGCACGCCGGCCATGTGGGCCTGCTGCGCGCGGCCCGCGCCCATTGCGACCGGCTGGTGGTGGCGCTGAACGAAGATGCCTCCGTGAAGCGCCTCAAGGGCCCGTCGCGGCCCATCAACACGCTCGCCGACCGCGCGACCGTCATCGGCGCGCTGGCCGCCGTGGATGCGGTGGTGGGCTTCGCGGAGGACACGCCGCTGGAAGCCATCCTGGCCCTGCGGCCGGACGTGCTGTTCAAGGGCCAGGACTACCGCATCGAGGATGTGGTGGGCGCGCCAGAAATCGCCTCCTGGGGCGGGCGAACCGTGCTGCTGGAATTGCTGCCCGGCCGCTCCACCACCGGCATGGTCGAGAGGATGCGGTCATGATGCGCGCGCTGCTTCTCCTGCTGGCGCTGACCCTGCCCGCCCAGGCGCAGGCGCCCCGCAGCAATGCCTGGGCCGAGGTGGCCGGCCCGTCCACTGGCCCCGCGCGCTCCATCGGCGGCGCCGCGCTGGGCTGCCTCGCGGGCGGGGTGCAATTGCCGCTGGAGGGCCTGGGCTACCAGGCCGTGCGCGTCTCCCGCAACCGCCATTGGGGCCACCCCGTCACCATCCGCTTCGTGCAGGATTTCGCGGCCGAGGCGCAGCGGCGCGGCCTGCCCGACCTCTGGATCGGCGACCTGGCGCAGCCGCGCGGCGGCCCCATGCCCTGGGGCCATGTGAGCCACCAGACGGGCCTCGACGTGGACATCTGGCTGGACCTGCTGCCCAAGCCCCGCCAGCCGCGCGCGGCGCGGGAGGAAATCCGCATCACCTCGCTCGTGCTGCCCGACCAGTCGGGCGTGGACCCGCGCCACTTCACCGCCCGCCACGCGGCGCTGATCCGGCAGGCGGCGGAACATCCGGGCGTGGACCGCGTCATCGTGAACCACGGCATCAAGCGCAGCCTCTGCGCCGCCCATCGCGGCGAGGCCTGGCTGCGCCGGGTGCGCCCCTGGCGCGGGCATGACAGCCACATGCACATCCGCCTGCGCTGCGCCCCCGGCGATGCGGCGTGCCAGCAGGCCCCGCCCATCCCGGCCGGCGATGGCTGCGACACGAGCCTCGACTGGTGGCTGAGCGAGGAGGCCCGCCGCCCTCCGCCGCGCCCGGCCCGCCCCGGCCCCCCGCCCGCCCTGCCCGCCGCCTGCGCGGGGGTGCTGCGCGCGCCCTGAACCCTCGTCGCGCCGCGCGTTCCGGGCTATCGGTCCGGGCATGATCCCCTTCCCCCAGATTGACCCCGTGGCCCTGCAGATCGGGCCCCTCGGCATCCGCTGGTATGCGCTGGCCTATATCGCGGGCATCGTCATCGGCTGGCGCGTGGCGCGGCCGCTGGTGGAGGCCACGCCCGCCGCCGGCACGGCCCGCCAGGTGGATGATTTCGTCACCTGGGCGACGCTTGGCATCATCATCGGCGGGCGGCTTGGCTATGTGCTGTTCTACCGGCCGACCTATTATCTCCAGAATCCGTTGGAGGCGCTGGCGGTCTGGCAGGGGGGCATGGCCTTCCATGGCGGGGCGCTGGGGGTGATCGTGGCCGCGCTGCTGTTCTGCCGGTCGGAAAAGCTGAACCCGCTGGCCTTCGGCGACCGCGTGGCTGTGGTCGTGCCCATCGGGCTGTTTTTCGGGCGCATCGCCAACTTCATCAATGGCGAGTTGTGGGGCCGCCCGGCCAGCGTGCCCTGGGCCATGGTCTTCCCGCATGACCCGCTGCAACTGCCCCGCCACCCGAGCCAGCTCTACCAGGCGGGGCTGGAGGGCGTGGCGCTGTTCCTCGTCATGCTGGCGCTGTGGTCGGTGCGCGCCAACCGCGCGCGGCCGGGCCTGCTGACCGGCGCGTTAATCGCGGGCTATGGCGTGGCGCGCAGCATCGGCGAATTCTTCCGCCAGCCGGATGACAACCTGGGCTTCCTGCTGGCGGGGGCCACCATGGGGCAATTGCTGTCCGTGCCGATGATCCTGGTGGGCGGCTTCCTCATCCTGCGCGCCCGCCGCGCCGGCTGAGATGGAGCGCCTCGACGCCTTCATGGCCCGCGCCGGCGCCGCCTATTACGCGCGCCGCGCAGGCCTCGGCCGCGACTTCACCACGGCGCCCGAGATGAGCCAGGCCTTCGGCGAGTGCCTGGGCCTGTGGTGCGCCGTCACCTGGCAGGCGATGGGGGCGCCATCGCGCGTCGTGCTGGCGGAACTCGGTCCCGGGCGCGGCACCTTGATGGCGGATGCGCTGCGCGCGGTGCGGGAGATGGTGCCACCCTTCGCCGCGGCGCTGGAGCTGCATCTTGTCGAGGCCTCGCCCCTCTTGCGCGCGGCGCAGACGGAGCGCCTCGCCGCAACCTGGCATGACGGCGCCGAGACGCTGCCCCCGGGTCCCATGATCCTGCTGGCCAACGAGTTCTTCGACGCCCTGCCCATCCGGCAATTCGTCCGGCGCGGCGAGGGCTGGACAGAGCGCTTCGTGGCCGAGGGCGCCTTTGTGGAGCAGCCGGCCGAGGACCAGGGCGAGGCGCCGGAGGGCGCGGTGCGCGAGGTCTGCGAGGCCGGTTCCGCGCTCGCCGCCGGCCTCGCCGCGCGGCTGGCGCGCGAGGGCGGGGCGGCGCTGATCCTGGACTATGGCCCGGCCGAAACCGGCCTGGGCGACACGCTCCAGGCCCTGCGCGACAATGCCCCCGCGGACCCGCTGGCCGAGCCCGGCCATGTGGACATCACCGCCCATGTGGATTTCGCGGCCCTGGCCGAGGCGTCCCGCGCCGCGGGCGCCGCCGCCCATGGCCCCATCCCGATGGGGGTCTTCCTGCAACGGCTGGGGCTGATGGCGCGCTCGGCCATGCTGGCGCGCGCGGCACCGGCCCAGGCGGGCGCTATCCTCGCCGCCGCGCAGCGCCTCGTCGCGCCCGAGGGCATGGGGCGGCTGTTCAAGGCGCTGGCCCTGGCCCACCCTGCCCTTCCCACACCGGCAGGCTTCGAGGGCTGAATGGCCGAATACCTGACCCATGGCGCGCTGGCCGCACGGCACGGCTTCTTCACCCGGCGGGGCGGTGTCTCCCAGGGCGCCTATGCCTCGTTGAACTGCGGGCTGCGCGGCGATGACGACCCGGCCAATGTCGCCGAGAACCGGGCGCGGGCCGCGGCGGCGATGGGGGCCGCGCATCTCGTCTCGCTGCGGCAGGTCCATGGCCCCGCCGTGGTCGAGGCCGAGCCCGGCTGGGCCAGCCTGCCCGAGGCCGATGCAATGGTGACGAACCGCCCGGGCCTCGCACTCGGCATCATCACAGCCGATTGCGCGCCCGTGCTCTTTCATGACCAAGTGGCCGGCGTGGCGGGGGCCGCCCATGCCGGCTGGCGCGGCGCGGTGGCGGGCGTGCTGGAGGCCACCGTGGAGGCCATGGTGAGGCTCGGCGCCGAGCCAGCCCGCATCACCGCCATCATCGGCCCCTGCATCGCCCAGCCGAGCTATGAGGTGCGCGCAGACCTCCGGGACGCGGTGGGCGACGCCCGCTTCTTCGCCCCCGGCCGCGACGCCGCGCATTTCCAGTTCGACCTGGCCGGCTATTGCGCGCATCGCCTCGCAGGCATCGGCGCCGCACTCGTCCTGGGGGTGGACACGCTGGCCGAGGAGGCGCGCTTCTTCAGCCATCGCCGCCGCACGCTGGCGGGCGGCGGACCCCTTGGACATCAGCTTTCCGCCATCATGCTATGAACCTGCCATGCCCTACATGATCATCTTCCTCGCCCTTCTGATGCTCACCGCGATGGTGTCCTGTGTCATCGCGTAGCTGGGTCCTGGCCGCGCTGGCGCTGCTGGTCGCGGCCTGCGGGATCGAGCCGCGGCCGCCCCATTGGGGCAATCCCGGGGGGGCGGCGCCCTGGCTGTCGCGGCCGCTGGCGGTTCGCATCGCCATCCCGCCGCCCCAGGCCGCGCTGCTGCCCGCGGCCGACGCGGCGCGGCTGGCCGAGGCGGTCAGCTCCGCACTCCAGGCGGGCGACGTGCCCGCCACCGCCACGACGCCCCTGCCGCTCGACTGGCGCCTCGTCATCCTGGCCGAGAACCAGGGCGGCACGGTGCGTCCCACCTACCGGCTGCTGGACGCCGATGGCCGGCCGCAGGGCAGCGTGGGCGGGAATCTGGTGCCCGTCGCGGCCTGGGCGGCGGCAGAGCAGCCCACCCTCGATGCCGTGGCGGCTGATGCGGGGGCGAAGGTCGCGCAACTGATCCTGGGCATCCAGGCGGCGCGGGCCTCGGCCACGCCCTCCGCCCTGGCGGCGGGGCCAGACCGGGTGCGCCTGCTGCCCGCCACCGGCGCACCGGGCGATGGGAACCAGGCGCTGACGGCCCGGCTGCGCGAATTCCTGACCGCCCAGGGCTATGTGGTGCAGGACATTGCCGATGGCGCGGCCTTCGCCGTGACCGCCGAGGTCAGCGTCGTGCCCGCCCCCGCGCCCCGCACGGAGCGCGTGGAGATCCAATGGATCGTCTCCCGCCGCGACGGGCATGAGCTGGGCCGCGTGCTGCAACTGAACGAGGTGCCGGCCGGGCGGCTGAACGGTTTTTGGGGCGATATCGCCTTTGCCGCCGCCCAGGAGGCCGCGGGCGGGGTGCGTCAGGTGATTCGCAACGCGGCCAACCCGTGACGCCACATGCCAGGGCTGCCGTCGCGTGAAGTTTACAGCGCGGTGGCCTGCGGCTATCCCTGCCGGGCACGGAACAAGGGGTGAACCGGCCCGATGAAGATCGTCGCCTGCAACAGCAACCGCCCCCTGGCCCAGGCGGTGGCGGATGCCCTCGGCATCCCGCTGACCAATGCCTCGGTGCGGCGCTTCGCCGACATGGAGGTCTTTGTCGAGATCCATGAGAACATCCGCGGCGAGGATGTCTTCGTGATCCAATCCACCAGCTTCCCGGCCAATGACCACCTGATGGAGCTGCTGATCACGCTGGACGCGCTGCGGCGCTCCTCCGCGCGGCGCGTGACCGCCGTGGTCCCCTATTTCGGCTATGCCAGGCAGGACCGGAAGAGCAGCCCGCGCTCGCCCATCTCGGCCAAGCTGGTGGCGAACCTGATCACCCAGGCGGGCGCCGACCGGGTGCTGACGATGGACCTGCATGCGGGGCAGATCCAGGGCTTCTTCGACATCCCGGTGGACAACCTCTATGCCGCGCCGCTCTTCGCCCGCGACATCCAGGAGCGCTATGCCGGGCGCGAACTGATGGTGGTCAGCCCCGATGTGGGCGGTGTGGTGCGCGCGCGCGCCATCGCGCAGCGGCTCAACACCGACCTTGCGATCATTGACAAGCGCCGGCCGCAGGCGGGCGTGTCCGAGGTCATGAACGTGATCGGCGACGTGTCGGGCCGCGACTGCATCGTGATCGACGACATCATCGACAGCGGCGGCACCCACTGCAACGCGGCCGAGGCGCTGATCAAGAACGGGGCGCGCAGCGTTTCGGTCTATGTGACGCATGGCGTGTTCTCGGGGGGCGCGGTGGCGCGCGTGGCCAAGGCGCCCATCGAATCCATGGCCGTGACGGACAGCATCGCGGCGACCGATGCGGTGCGGCAGTCCAGCAACATCCGCCAGCTTCCCATCGCGCCCCTGCTGGCCGAGGCCATGCGGCGCATCAGCGAGGAGAGTTCCGTCTCCTCGCTGTTCTGCTGAGGGCTCCAGCTTGCTCAATCCCATCCCCTTCTGGTTCCTCCGCCATGGCGAGACGGACTGGAACGCCGAGGGCCGCAGCCAGGGCCGCACCGACATCCCGCTGAACCATGTGGGCGAGATGCAGGCGCGTCGCGCCGCCCGCACCCTGGTGGGCCAGAAGATCGGGACCATCGTGGCCTCGCCGCTGTCCCGCGCCCGCGTCACCGCCGAGACGGTGGCCAAGGCGCTGGGCCTTCCCGTCCAGCTCGACCCCGAGCTGGAGGAGGTGAATTTCGGCGAGCAGGAAGGCCAGTTGATGGGCGACTGGTATGATGACTGGATCGCGGGCGACTACACCCCGGCAGGTGCCGAAAGCTTCGCCGAGCTGTCCGCCCGCTGCGTGCGTGCCATCAACCGCGCCACCGCCTTGCCCGGGCCGGTTCTGGTGGTGGCCCATGGCGCGCTGTGGCGCGCCTTCCGCCACGAGGCGGGGATGACGGCGAATATCCGCACACCTAACGCGCTGCCGCTTTGGGCCACGCCCGGCACACCCTGGACGCTGACGCCGCTGGAACTGGCGCCGGAGGAATAGTCCGACCTCGCGG
The DNA here is from genome assembly GCA_035998215.1 of Roseococcus sp. Classification (GTDB taxonomy): domain Bacteria; phylum Pseudomonadota; class Alphaproteobacteria; order Acetobacterales; family Acetobacteraceae; genus Roseococcus. The sequence continues at coordinate 88,198 of DASYHU010000030.1, forward strand.
CACGGGTTTTGCTTACCCACAGGCAATCATCTTGCCTTGTGGGGTTCACTGAATGCGCCGTCGCTCTCTCCTGCCCGTTCTCGCGGCAACTGCCCTTCCCTTCGGCGCCGCCGCGCAGCCGGCCTGGGTGCCTGACCGGCCCGTCCGCCTCATCGCCCCCTTCGCCGCCGGCGGTGCCGCCGACATCCTCGCGCGCATCGTGGCCGAGGATCTTTCGCCCCTGCTCGGCCAGCAGGTGGTGGTGGAGAACCGCACCGGCGCCGGCGGCGCCGTGGGCACCGAATCCGTGGCGCGCGCCCGCCCCGATGGGCTGACCCTGCTGATGGCGAGCCAGGCCACGCATGGCATCGTCCCCAACATCGCCCGCCTCAGCTTCGACCCGGCCACGGACACCGTGCCGGTGGCAAACCTGGCCGGCGTGCCCGCCGTGCTGGTGGTGAACCGCGACCTGCCCATCACGAATTTTGCGGAATTCGCGGCCTATATCCGCGCCAGGTCGGGGCAGTTGTCCTACGGCTCGGCCGGCATCGGCTCCTCCACGCACATGACCATGGCGCTGCTGCTGCACATGGCGGGGCTGGATGTGACGCATGTGCCCTATCGGGGCACCGCGCTCGCCATGCCGGACCTGCTGGCCGGGCGCATCATCGGCATGACGGACACCATCACCTCCGCCCTGTCCGCCATCCGGGACGGGCGGGTGCGGGCCATCGGCGTCTCCAGCCCCGCGCCCCTGCCGGTGCTGCCCGGCGTGCCGCCGCTGGGGGCCGATGTACCGGGCTATGAGGTGCTGAACTGGTATGGGCTGGCCGGCCCGCGCGGCCTGCCGGCGAACATCGTCACCACGCTGCACGCCCATATGCAGACCCTCCTGGACCGCCCAGCCTTCCTGGAGCGCCTGGCGAGCCAGGGCGCGCAGCCCCTGCCGATGAGCCCCGAGGCGTTCGGCACCTATATCGCGCGTGACCGCCAGCAATGGGCCGACCTGGTCCGCGCCACCGGCATGACCGTGCAGTGATGGGAGGGCCCCGCATGACCCGCCTGCCCCGTCGCACCCTGGCCCTGGCCGGCGCCGCCGCCCTCGCCACCCCCGGCCTCGCCACCCAGGCCCTGGCCCAGGGCAACTGGCCCGAGCGGCCCATCCGCTGGGTGGTGCCCTTCCCGCCCGCCGGCACGGCCGACATCCTGGCACGCCTGCTGGGCGAGCATGTCAGCCGCGGCCTGGGCCAGCCCATCGCGCCCGAGAACCGGGCCGGCGCGGGAGGCACGCTGGCCGCCAACATCCTCTTCCAGGGCCGCGGCGACACGCATCTGGTGATGGTGAGCAATTTCGCGCCGCATGGCGTCTCGCCCACCCTCTTTCCTGGCGTGGCCTATGACGCGCAGCGTGACTTCACCCATCTGGGCCTGCTGGGCGCGCTGCCCATGGTGCTCGCGGCACACCCCTCCTTCCCGGCGGCCGATGCGGCGGCGCTGCTGGCCGCGGGTCGCCAGCAGGGGGCGGCGCTGACCATGGGCTATGGCGGCAATGGCACGGCGTCCCACCTGATCGGCCTGTCGCTGCACCGGGCGGCCGGCATGTCGCCCACCTTTGTGCCCTATCGGGGCTCCGGCCCGCTGCTGAACGATGTGATGGCGGGCACCGTGCCGGTGATGATTGACACGCTGAGTGCCGCCATCGGCCATATCCGCGCCGGACGCATCAAGGCGCTGGCGGTGAGCGGCCCGTCCCGCAGCCCCGCGCTGCCCGACACCCCCACCTTCACCGAGATCGGCGTGGGCGAGGCCACGGGCATGAACTGGTTCGGCTTCTGTGCGCCCGCCGGGCTGCCCGAGCCCATCGCCGCCCGCTGGGTGCGCGAACTGCGCGCGGTCCTCGCCCTGCCCGCGGTGACCGAGCGACTGGCGAGCCTGGGCGTGGAGGGCACCAACATGGACCCGGCCTTCATGACGGAATTCGTGGGCACGGAGGTGGCGCGCTGGCGCGAAGTGATCCGCGCCAACAATGTCACTATCGGATAGTTGATCTTTTTTCAGGCAAGGGGCGCGGCTGCAACCGCGCCTTAACCTCGACGTTGGAAGATTATCGGGCGGATGCCTTACAACCGGGCAGGCCCACACCATCTATTGAAATGGCATCAAGGATCGCCGCCATGATCACTCGCCTCACGGGACGTGGAATTTCCCTGGCCCAGGCCGCGCTGGCGATTGCCGCCGCGGCGCGGAGCACGCGCGAGGCCGCGGCCGCCCTCATCGCCCCGGCGCCGCAGCCCATTCCCGTGCGCGTCGCCCGGACCAACCGCCGCCCCACCCGCCTGCATCACGACAAGGGCTGAGCCCTACAGCAAGGACCCCAGCACCCGCCCCCCCACCAGCGGGCGCGGCACGCCGGTGGTTTCCGGAAAACTGATGGGCAGGCCACGGGCGGTGCGGGCGGCCAGCACGGCGAAGCATTGCGCCTCCAGCGCGTCACCATCCCAGCCGACCACCTCCACCGGCCGCACAGGTTCCGACAGCGCCGCCGACAGCGCGCGCATCAGGGCCGGGTTGCGCCGCCCACCACCGGCCACCAGCCACTGCATGGGAGGTTCGGGGAAGTGCCGGCCCGCCACCGCCACGCACACGGCGGCGAAGGCCACCAACGTCGCCGCGCCATCCTGGGGGGAGAGATTGTGCGCCCCGGCTTCCCGCAATGCACGGTCGAAATCCAGCCGGTCCAGGGATTTGGGCGGGGAAGTTGCCAGGTAAGGGTGGGCCATGAGGCGCCCCAGCACCGCCCCGTCCACCTCACCCGCCAGCGCCAACCTCCCATCGCGGTCATAGTCACGCCCAATGGAGCGCTTTGCCCAGTCGTCGAGCGGGCCATTCGCAGGGCCCGTGTCGAAGGCCAGCATTTCGCCCGCCGCGCCCAGCCAGGTGACATTGCCCACACCCCCCAAATTCAACACGGCCAATGGCTTGGGAAGGTTTGCTGCGAGCGCATGATGGGCAATGGGCACCAGGGGCGCCCCCTGCCCGCCCGCGGCCACATCGGCGCTGCGGAAGTCGAAGGCCACGGACAGCCCCGTGGCGCGGGCCAAGGCCTGGGCATCGCCGATCTGCCAGGTGAAGCCCTGGGCGTTGCGGGCATCACCGGGACGGAGAGGGCGGTGGAGAATGGTCTGGCCGTGGAATCCGGCCAGTTCCGCCTCGGGAAGGCCGTTGTGGGCAGCCTCGCGCATTACGCGGCGCACGGCTTCGACATGGGCCTCCGTCAGGCGCGCGGTAACGCCGGCGAGGAATTCATCGCCCTCATACAGGGTGGGAGCAAGTTCCAGCAAACGTCTGAGATCACGACGCAAGGCTGGGTCATAAGGCAGGGTGAGGGTGGGGCCGAGCCGCTCCACGCGCTCGCCATCGGTCTCCACCCAGGCGGCATCCACCCCGTCGAGGGAGGTTCCGCTCATCAGCCCCACGATTCTCAACATCTTCGGAGTGTGCTACGCGACCCGCCCACTCGCCAATTGGACGTTTCCCCATGAGTTCCGCCGATTTCCTGCATGTGCTGCGCGAGCGTGGCTTCATCCACCAGGTCACCGACGAGGTTGCGCTTCAGGCGCGGCTGAACGCCGGGCCCATCGCGGGCTATATCGGCTATGACTGCACGGCCGACAGCCTGCATGTCGGCCACCTGGTGCAGATCATGATGTTGCGCTGGCTCGGCACCACGGGGAATCGGCCCGTGGTGCTGATGGGCGGCGGCACCACCAAGATCGGCGACCCCTCGGGCCGCGACGAAACCCGCCAGATCCTGACCGAGGCGCAGATCGAGGCCAACAAGGCCGGCATCCGAAAGACCTTCGACGCCATCCTTCAGTTCGGCGAGGGCCCGGGCAAGGCCATGATGCTGGACAATGCCGAATGGCTGGACCAGCTCCGCTACATCCCCTTCCTGCGCGAGGTGGGCCGGCATTTCAGCGTGAACCGCATGCTGACCATGGACAGTGTCCGCCTGCGGCTGGAGCGCGACCAGCCGCTGACCTTCATCGAATTCAACTACATGCTGCTCCAGAGCTATGACTTCCTGGAGCTGCGCCGCCGCCATGGCGTCGTGCTGCAGATGGGCGGCAGCGACCAGTGGGGCAACATCGTCATGGGTGCGGACCTGATCCGCCGCATGGACCAGCAGGAAGCCTTCGGGCTGACCACGCCGCTCATCACCACCGCCTCGGGCGCCAAGATGGGCAAGACGGCGGCGGGCGCGGTCTGGACCAACCCTGAGCGCCTTTCGGCCTATGACTACTGGCAGTTCTGGCGCAATGCCGAGGATGCCGATGTGGGCAAGTTCCTGGCCCTCTTCACCGAGCTTCCCATGGCCGAGGTCCGCCGCCTGGGCGCGCTCCAGGGGGCTGAGGTGAATGACGCGAAGAAGATCCTGGCCACCGAGGCCACCGCCATCCTGCACGGCCGCGAAGCCGCTGAACTTGCGGCAGAAACCGCCCGTCGCGCCTTCGAGGAGGGGGCGGCCGCCGAGACCCTGCCCAGCATCACCGCCACCCTGCCCGCGCCGCTCGCCGACCTGCTGGTCAGCGCCGGCCTCGTCGCCAGCAAGGGCGAGGCGCGGCGTCTGGTCGCCCAGAACGGCGTTCGGCTGAACGACGCGCCGGTGAATGACGCGGCGCTCACCGTCACGCGCGAGGATTTGCGCGACGGCGCGGCCAAGCTCTCGGCCGGCAAGAAGAAGCATGTGCTGGTGCGGGCGGCATGAGCATCGCGTTCCTCCACCCGCCCGGCCCGGGCGAGGCGCGCCCCTTCTCCCGCGCCGTCAAGGCGGGAGGCATGGTCTATGTCTCCGGCGCCTCGGCCCCGCATGACCCGGCGCGCGGCGTCCATCGCGGCGCGACGCCCGCCGAGGAGGTCCGCAACGCGCTGACCTACATCGCGGGCCTGTTAGAGGAGGCGGGCAGCGGGCTCGACCGCGTGGTGCAGGTGACCATGCTGATCAGCGACCGCGCCGACTACGCCGCCTGCAACGCGGAATATGTGAAGTTCTTCCCCCAGGGCCTGCCCGCCCGCCACACAGCACTGTTCGGCGTGCCCACTGAGGCAAGGGTGGGATTTGCCTGCATCGCCCTTGCGGCGGAACAATAGCGCACGGACCAAGCGGCGATATAATCCAACCCCAGGTTGCCCGAGGGAGGCATGACAATGGGGGATCAGCGCAAGATCGAGGTCGCGCGCGTGCGCGCCAGCGATACGGCGCCCATCCTCTGGATGCTGGGCCATGCCGGCGCCGGGCAGAGCAGCCTGGTCGCGCATCTGGTCCATGGATGGCGCGCGGCGCTGCGCCCCGAATTCGAACCCGCCACCCCCACCGCCGAGCAGTTCGCCCACCCGGAGGAACTGCCCCTCATCCGTTTCCTGCTGACCACGGGGCTGCGGCCGGGCGAGCCCTATGACCCGTCGGAGGACATGGCCTTCATGGAGGCCTCGCCCGGCCTCATCCTCGTGACCGTGGCGGCGGCGGAACTCGACCATGGTGGCCTGCGCGCCGCCCTGCGGACCATCCGCGACGCGCACCCGGACTGGCGGGTGCTGGTGGCGCAGACCCGGCTGCATGAGCTGTATCCGGAGGGCGCGGGCCACCCCACCCCCTATCCCTTCACCCCGGCCATCCCCGTGAACCCCGTCCCGCCCGTGCTGGCGGCCGCGCTGGCCGCCCAGCGCGGCGCCTTCGACGGGTTGGCGGATGGCTTTGTGCCGCTCGATCTCACCGAGGGCGAGGCGCTGCGGGAGCCGCATGACTATGGGATGCCGCAGTTGCTGGCCGCGATGCAGGCCCTGGCGCCCGAGCTGGTGCCCGGCCTCGCCCCCGGGCCCGATCCGGAGGAAGGCATCCGCCAGCAGGTGATCATCCCCTGGGCCATGGCCGCGGCGGCCGCCGACGCGCCGCCGCTCCCCCTTCTGGGCGGCGTGCCCGCCATGGCCTTCCAGGCGGCCATGGTGCGCGCCATCGCGCGGCGCTACGGCCTGGGGTCGGACGCCGCCATCTGGGCCGCGCTCATCGCGGGGCTGGGCGCGGGCTTCCTGTTGCGGCACGCCATGTCCTGGATGGTGCGCCAGGTGCTCAAGCTGGCCCCCTTCTGGGGCAGCGCGGCGGTCAGCGGATGGACCTTCGCCGTCACCTGCGGGCTGGGCGAGGCCGCCATCCGCATCTGCCGCGATGAGGCCGAGGACCGCCGCCCCACCCCCCAGGCCCTGCGCGCGGCCTTCCGCCATGGCCAGCGCCACGGCGATGCCCTGCATGACGCGGGGCGCGGCGGCGCGCCCTACTGAGATTTGTCCGCACAGGGGTCCACAAGCGCCCCCGACACATGGCATCATCGTCCGAACAACTTCGGGAGAGAATGTCCATGGCGGACCCCACGCTGATCATTCGCGGCGGTCTCGTGGCCGATGGCACCGGCGCCCCGCCGCGCGAGGCCGACATCGCCCTGGCCGGCGACCGGATCGTGGCCGTGGAACGCCACATCACGGCGCCCCGCGGCACGCCCGAGATTGACGCCCGCGGCAAGCTGGTCACGCCCGGCTTCGTGGACATCCACACCCATTATGACGCCCAGGCCACCTGGACCTCCGAAATCCTCTCCTCCTCGCTGCATGGCGTGACGACCGCACTGCTGGGCAATTGCGGCGTGGGCTTCGCCCCGTGCCGGCCCGAGGCGCGGGACATGCTGGTGAAGCTCATGGAAGGTGTGGAAGACCTCCCGGAAGTGGTTCTGACGGAAGGACTTCCCTGGAACTGGGAAAGCTTTCCAGAATACCTGAACGCCCTGGACAGTCGCCCCTACGACATGGACATCGCGACGCAGGTGCCGCATGCGGCGCTGCGCGTCCATGTCATGGGCCGCCGTGGCTTCGAGCGCGAGCCGGCCACCGAGGCCGACCGCGCCGAGATGGCCCGCCTGGCGCGCGAGGGCATCGCGGCCGGGGCGCTGGGCTTCTCCACCTCCCGCGCCATCGCCCACAAGACGCTGGCGGGCGAGCCCACCCCCACCTTGGGCGCCGCCGAGATCGAGCTGGCCGAAATCGCCCGGGGCCTCGGCGGCGGCTGGATGCAGCTGATCTCCGACTTCGACGAGCCGGCGGAGGAGGAATGGGAACGCCTGCTCCGCATCCTGCGCCTCTCCGGCCGGCCGATGACCTTCTCGCTGTTGCAGCGCGAGTCCAAGCCCGATTTCTGGCGCTGGATCCTGGCCCAGGTGGACCGCGCCAATGCCGAGGGGCTGAAGGTCACGGGCCAGGTGATGGGGCGCCCGGTGGGGCTGATGTTCGGTTGGGAACTCTCGCAGCACCCCTTCCTGACGCGGGCCGCCTACAAGGAAGTGGCGCACCTGCCCATCGAGGCCCGCGTCGCCGCCCTGCGCGACCCCGCGCGCCGCGCGCGCATCCTGGCCGAGCCGACGGACCCCGCCCTCAAGGCGCGGCTCAACAACTATGCCCGCATCTACAAGCTGACCATGGATTACGAGCCGGCGCCGGAGACCAGCGTTCTCGAACAGGCCCGCGCCATGGGCCGCGACCCCGAGGACCTCTGCTACGACTGGATGCTGGAGGAGGGCGGGCGCGCCATCCTGAACCGGCCCCTGCTGAACTATGCGGATGGCAACCTGGACGCCATCCGCGAGATGGTGACGCACCCGCACACGCTGATGGGGCTGGGCGATGGCGGGGCGCATGTGGGCTATATCTGCGACGCCTCCGCCCCCACCCATATGCTGACCCATTGGGCGCGGGACCGCGCGCGGGGCGACAAGCTGCCGGTGGAGTTCGTGGTGAAACGGCTCTCGGCCGACAATGCCGCCGCTCTGGGCCTGAATGACCGTGGACGGCTCGCACCCGGCCTCAAGGCTGACCTCAACGTCATTGATTTCGAAGAATTGTCCATCGCGCGCCCGAACATGCGCTACGACCTGCCCGCGGGCGGCAAGCGGCTGGTGCAGGGGGCGCGCGGCTATGTCGCGACCCTCGTCTCCGGCCAGGTGGTCCATCAGAACGGAGAGGCCACCGGCGCCCTGCCCGGCCGTCTCATCCGCGGTGCCAGGAATGGGGGAGCCAAGCCATGAAGCACGACCTCGTCATCCGCAACGGCTGGGTGCTGGACGGCACCGGCGCTCCCGGCTTCCAGGCCGACATCGCCGTGGATGGGCAGACCATCACCACGCTCGGCACCGTGCATGGATCAGGCCGCGAGGAGCTGGACGCGAAGGGCCTGCTGGTCACGCCCGGCTTCGTGGACATCCACACGCATTACGACGGCCAGGCGGTGTGGGATTCGCACCTCGCCCCCTCCGCCCTGCACGGCGTCACCACGGCGCTGATGGGCAATTGCGGCGTGGGCTTCGCCCCCTGCCGCGCCGAGGACCGCGGCACGCTGATCGAGCTGATGGAGGGCGTGGAGGACATACCCGGCCCCGTGCTGCACGAGGGGCTGAACTGGTCCTGGGAAAGCTTCCCCGAATACCTCGACACGCTGGAGCGCAAGGCGCGCGACATTGATATCGCGGCCCTGCTGCCGCATGGCGCGGTGCGGGTGAACGTCATGGGCCAGCGCGCCCTGCGCCTCGAGAACGCGACGGCCGACGACATCGCCCGGATGCGCGCCATCACCGCCGAGGCCATCGCGGCCGGGGCCTTCGGCGCCAGCACCTCACGCACCATCAGCCACAAGACCCTGGCGGGCGATCCGACTCCCACCCTGAAGGCGCAGGAGGAGGAACTCATCGGCCTCGCCGCCGGCATGGCCGAGGGGGGCGGCGGGCTGCTGGAACTGGTCTCCGACTGGAACACGCCCGACCCCGCCACGGAATTCGCCATCGTCCGGCGGGTGGCCGCGGCCTCCGGGCAGCCGGTGGTGTTCAGCCTCACCGCCCGGCATGACCGGACGGAGGCGTGGAAGGAATTGCTCGCCCTGTCCGAGGAAGCCATGGCCGCGGGGCTCGAGATCCGCCCCGTCTTCCCGCCGCGGCCCATCGGCATCCTGATGGGTCTGGTGGGGTCCCAGAACCCCTTCTCGGGCTGCCCCTCCTACCGCGAGATCGCCCATTTGCCGCCGGCCGAGCGCGCGGCCGCCATGCGCGAGCCCGCGCGCCGTGCCGCGATCCTCTCGGAGGACCGGGTGGCGGGTTCCAACTTCCCCCTCATCACCCGGCTGCACTGGTCGCGGATGTTCCCCTTCGGCGATCCGCCGGACTATGCGCCGCCGCGCGAAGCGAGCCTCGAAGCCCAGGCCGCCCGAGAAAGTCGCAGGCCTGAGGAGGTGGCCTATGACCTGCTCTGCGCCGGGGATGGGAGCGCCTTCATCTTCGCACCGCTCACGAACTTCGCCGACTACACGCTTGATGCATCATCAGAATGTCTGCGGCACCGCCACGCCATCGTGGGCCTGTCCGATGGGGGCGCGCATGTGGGCTTCATCTCCGATGGCAGCTTTCCGACCTTCACCCTGATGCACTGGTCCAAGCGCGGCTTTCCCATGGAGGAACTCATCCGCCGCCAGACCAGCGACACCGCCCGCGCCATGGGCCTGACGGATCGCGGCGTCCTGGCGCCGGGGCTGCTGGCGGACATCAACCTCATCGCGGAAGGTGAACTCGCCCTGCCCCAGCCGCGCATGATCCATGACCTGCCGGCCGGCGGAAAACGCCTGATCCAGGGCGCGCGCGGCTACCAGGCCACCATCAAGCGCGGCCAAGTCACCTACCGCAACGGCACGCCCACCGGGCGCCTGCCGGGGCGGCTGTTGCGGCGGCATTAGGCGTCCTCCTCGGCGCCGCCGCCCTCGCAAGCCTGGGTGGCGGTGGCCTCGATGCTATGGGTGATGCTCTCCACGCCTTCCTGGCGCAGGGCCTCCGCCAGCCTTCCCTCCTCGCCAATGACCAGGGCGTTCACCTCCACCCCGGGCAGGCGCCGCTTCACCCGGCGCAGGATGGAGCGTGCGGCGGCTGTGGAGCCCATGCCCTCCACCGTGCACAACCAGGCCTGGCGGAAGCGCGCGAGGTCCTCCACGGGGGTTGCGTCGCCGCGCAGCATTTCCGCCGGCGCGGCGCCGGCATCCAGCCCGCGCTTGCGGAGCACCTGGGCCAGCATGGCCGCGGCCGCCATGTCGAAGGGACCGCGCCCGCCCACGCAGAGAATGGGGCCAGCGGACGATGGCGGCACGGCGCGCGCGGCCACGGCCTCACCCTTGGCCACGGGCGCGACGTCATGCTCCACATCCTCCTCCAGATCCTCGAGCAACGAGGCGAGGCGGGCGCGCATGCCGTCGAGTTGGCGTTCGCCCAGCCGGCCGCGCTGGGCATCGGCCTGGGCCAATGCGAGGCCCGGCAGCGCCACCGTGTCGAAGTAGCGCGACAGGCGGCATTCCCGCAGCGCCACATCGGCCTGCTCGGCCAGGGCATCGGGGTCGTCGCCCAGGGCGCGCTGGTAGAAGGTCTCGGGTGGCTCGAGCGGCGGCCGGTCGCCCAGCGCCACCTCCAGGAATTCGAAGCGCTCCACATGTCGCCCCAGCACCACGAGGCAGACCGTGAGCGGCACGGACATCACCAGGCCGACGGGGCCCCATAGCCAGGTCCAGAAGGTGGCCGCCGCAATGACCGCAATGGGCGAAAGTCCGGTGGAGCGGCCGAAGATCAACGGTTCGAAGACCTGGCCCATGGCCCCCTCGCCCACGGCGAAGAGCAGCAGCACCAGCACGGGCGTGGTCCAACCCGGCTCCACCGCGAGCGACAGCAGGAGGGGAAAGGCCACCGCGATGATGGTGCCCACGAAGGGCACGAAACGCATCAGCCCGGCCAGGATGCCCCAGAGGATGGGCTGCGGCACGCCAATGAAGAAGAGCGCCAGCGCGATGACCATGCCGTAGATGGAGTTCATCGCCACCTGGGCCAGGAAGAAGCGCGAAAGGCGATAGGCCGCGTCGTCCATGGCGGCCATGGTGCGCTGCAGGTCATGCGCGCCGACCAGGCGGATGACGCGGTCGCGCAGGTCCTCGCGGTAGAGCAGCACGAAAATGACGAAGACGATGACGATGCCGAAGGTGGCCAACGGGTAGAGCAAGGGCTCGACCACGGTTCGCAGCACCTCGAAGGCGCGCGGCGGTGGCGGATGGACCTGCACCGGCAGCGGCCGCACCTGGTCTGCCGCCGGGATGGGCGGCGGTTCGGGCGCCGCGCGCTCCGCCCCCGCGGCGAGGCCCTGGAGCATCTCCTGCACGCGCTCGATCACCCCGCCGCTGGCGTTGATGGAGGCGAGCTTCCGGGTCAGCTCGAACTGGTAGAAGGGGATGTCGCCGGCCAGTTCGCTCAATTGGCGGGCCATGACCAGCCCCAGCGCCAGGATGATCGCGACGGCGGCCAGCACCGCGGCCAGCACGGCCAGGACGCGCGGGGCGCCCATGCGGCGCAGGGTCCGCACGATGGGCGCCAGCACGAAGGACAGCAGCACGGCCAGCGCCAGCGGTACCAGCAATTCGCGCGCGAAGTAGAGCACGGCCATGACCAGCAAGGCGGTGAAGGCAAGGTTGGTGCCACCCTCGGGCGCGCCCGCCGGCCGGATGGAATGGTAGGCGCGGCGGAAATCGGACATGGCGGGCGAAACTCCTTCGCCGGGGCGGCGATACGCGTCGCGCCCTCAACGCCTGGTGAAGTCCGTGGTTGCCCAGCGCGCGTGATCGCTGGAGGGCGGAGCGCCCGGAGGCGTGACTCACGCGCCCCGCGCGCGTGATCGCTGGAGGGCGGAACGCCCGGAGGCGTGAATCATGCGCCCAAAGGCCTCTCAGCCCAGGCGGGCGAAGGTCAGTTCATGCTTGTTGTGCGCGCCGTGGAACAGCGTGGCGCCCGGAATGGCCGCGAATTCCGCCACGATGGCGTGGTCGGTCGGACCCTGGAACTTCACGGAGCAAACGATGTTCGCGGCCACGGGCAGCCAGCGCAGCACCAGGGCCAGCAGGCGGGCGGGGTAGCAGATCACGTCGCTGAACAGCCATTCCACCGGCTCGGGGTCGAGGGCGAAGGCGCTGTCCTGCCGCCAGGTGACGCCGGGCATGGCCGTCACCCGCGGGTCGAGCGGCGCCTTGTCCACCGCCGTCACCTGCGCGCCAAGCTGGGCCAGCGCCCAGGTCCAGCCACCCGGCGAGGCGCCGAGATCGAGGCAAGGCGCGCCCGGCGCAGGGTGCCGGCCGAGCCGCGTCAGCGCCTCCCATAGCTTCAGGTAGGCGCGGGAGGGCGGGCCTTCGCGGTCCTCCACGAAGCGCACGGCCCCGCCCGGGAAGGGGGAGGATTTGGTGGGCGAGGCCAGCAGAAGCCCCGTCTCCAGCAGCGTCCAACCGCCCAGATGCCCCGTGGGCGGGGGCTCGGGAAAGACGAGCGGGCGGGCCTTCACCGGCGGCAGCCGCGCCTCGATCAGCGCCGCGCGCCGATGATGCAGGGCGGGCACCAGCGACCAGTTGCGCTGGATGGCGCGCAGCGCGTCCGAGGCCTCCTTGATGGAGGCGGCCGCGATTTCGCGCGGGGCGTCCCAGACATCCAGCGCCCAGGCGGCGGGCGCCGGCGGGTCGGGCGAGAGGGCGAGGCGCCCATGCCAGCGCGTGATGGTGCGGCCGGAGAGGATGAGTTCCTCCTCCAGCGCCGTCTCCAGCCCCTCATCGGCCAGGTAGGCCGCGCGGATCATGCGCGGGGGGGTGTGCGCAGGGCGAGTGCCGCCAGCACCAGCCAGCCGGCCATCAGCGCGAAGCCGCCGATGGGCGCGATGGGGCCGGGCGAGACGCCGGTGAAGGCACGGAACAGCACCGCCCCCGAGAACAGCACGAGACCCGGCAGCATCAGCGCCGCCACCGCCCGGCCCCGCGCATCGTTCCACACGCCGAAAGCCAGCAGCGCCGGCGCGTGCCAGCCCAGGATCTGCGCCACGGACTGCACCATCTCCCGCGCATCGAGGGGCGCATGGGCGCCGAGGGCCGCGAGCGCCACGGCGGCGAAGCCCGCCAGGCCCGCCGCGCTGAACCAGAGTTTCCGCATGGGCGTGGTCTAGCCCGGCGCGGCCGGCGGCGCCATGGCCGCGCGGCGCGCCTGTCCGGCCCATTCATGCGCCGCACGGGTGGGTTCGGGCAGGCGGCGGCCGCGCAGCGTGGCCTGGACCCAATGCAGCGCCGTGGCCAGGCTGACGCGGTGGCCGGGCGAGATGTGCAGCGGGTTGGCACGGGCACGGCTGCGCAGCAGCGCACCCACCACCTCGCCGCGGTCTTGCACCTCGACCAGGGCACCCGGCTCCTCGCCCAGCGGGGCCATGGGCTGGCCCACCAGGCGCGACTTGGCGACGCCGATGCTGGGCAGGTCCGTCACCACGCCCAGATGGGTCGCGATGCCGCAGCGGCGGGGGTGGGCGATGCCCTGCCCGTCCACCATCAGCAGGTCGGGCGGCGCGGGCAGTTGCGCCAGCGCGGCCTCGATGGCGGGCACCTCCCGGAAGGCCAGCAGCCCGGTGATGTAGGGCATGGGCGCGGGCAGGCTCACGGCCGCGCGCGCCACGGGTTCCAGGGAGGGCCAGTCCAGCACCACCACCGCCGCATGCACCATGCGCGCCGGGTCGAAGCGGGAGGAGGAGACATCCACCCCCGCGATGCGCCGCACCTCACCCAGCGCATCCTCCCGCACCGCCCGCGCGGCCAGTTCCAACTGGCATCTACGCAGTTTCACGAGGTCGCTTCTGGGGGGTGCGCGGCTTGTCATACGGACAAGGTGCAGTAGTTTCCATGGCATCGCTGCACAAGACGGGAATGGCTGATGGCTGGAACGATGCGCGCGCTGCTGCTGCGCGAACATGGCGACCTCGACAAGCTCCAGGTGGTGGAAGACCATCCGATACCGGTGGCCGATGAGGGGCATGTCGTCATCCGCGTCGGCGCCTCCTCCTTCAACTACCATGACGTGTTCACGGTGAAGGGCATGCCGGGCATCAAGGTGCCCATGCCGGTTGTCATCGGCCTCGACATGGCGGGCACCATCACCGAGGTGGGCGCCGGCGTCTCCGGCTGGTCGGTGGGGGACCGCGTGCTGGTCAACCCGCTGAACAAGAAGAAGGGGCTGATGGGCGAGATGCTCGATGGCGGCATGGCGCAGTATTGCCGCGTCGCCGCCGACCAGCTCATCAGGATGCCCGCGGGCGTGACCTTCGCCCAGGCGGCCTCGTTGCCCGTGGCCTATGGCACGGCGCACCGGATGATCGTGACGCACAACACGATCAAGGCCGGCGACAAGGTGCTCATTCTCGGCGCCTCGGGCGGCGTGGGCACGGGCTGCGTCATCCTGGCCAAGCAGCTGGGTGCCCATGTCATCGCCTGCGCGGGCTCGGCCGAGAAGTGCGAGGCGCTGCTCAAGATGGGCGCCGACGAGGCCATCAACTATAACGAGGTGGATTTCTCGAAGTGGGCCACCGAGAAGTACGGCAAGCCGCAGCGCCGCAACTATGAGGGCGGGGTGGATGTCGTCATCAACTTCACCGGCGGCGACACCTGGGCCAAGACGCTGCGCTGCGTGAAGCGCGGTGGCAAGATCCTGGTCTGCGGCGCCACCGCCGGCCACGACCCCAAGGAGGACCTGCGCTACGTCTGGTCCTTCGAGCTGCAGATCATCGGCTCCAACTCCTTCTACGACGACAACCTGGCGGCGCTGATGGAGATGATCCAGGACGGGCGCATCGCGCCGGTGCTGGACAAGGTGCTGCCGCTGGACGAAGCCGCGGAAGGCCTGCGCCTGATCCGCGACCGCGAGGTGCTGGGCAAGGTGGTGGTGCTGCCGAACGGAGACGAAGGATGAGCGAGAAGAAGCCCCTCCCCACCCCCGCCGAGGTGGAGGCCATGCTGCTGCGTGGCCCCTACCACCAGTGGCTCGGCATCAAGGTGATCGCGGTCGGCGAAGGCACGATCGAGCTCAAGGCCACCTGGCGCGAGGAATGGGTGGTGAACCCCGACCGCCGCTACACCCATGGCGGTATCCTTGCCGCCCTGGTGGACCTGACGGCCGACTGGGCGCTGGTCTCCAGCACCGGTCGCGGCGTGCCGACCATCGACATGCGTGTGGACTATCACCGCGCCGCCATGCCGGGTGACCTGACCTGCAAGGGCAAGGTGGTGCGCGCGGGCGGGCAGTTCTCGGTGGCGGAGGCCTCGGTCTTCGACGGCGATGGCAAGCTCTGCGCCTCGGGCCGTGGCGTCTACCTCACGGCACCTCCGGCCCCACCCAAGGCATGAGCGGGTTCACGGCGCGCAACCTCGGCGCGCTGACTCCGGGTGACGTGGCGGGCGACAAGCCCGCCCTGGTCTTCCGGTCAGGCGGCGCACGGCGCGTCGTGAGCTATGCCGAGTTCGACGCCCTGGCCGATGCGGCCGGGCGGGGCCTGCTGCGCCGCGGCCTCGTGCGTGGCGACCGGCTGGGGCTGCTGGGCGCCAACTCGGTCGAATTTCTGGCGCTGCTCTGCGGCGCCATGCGCGTGGGCGTGGTGGCGGTGCCGGTGAACTGGCGCTTCCCGCCCGAGACGATTGCCTATGTGCTGGGCAATGCGGAAGTCAGTCTGGTCGCGCATGACGCAGCGCTTGCCGCCCAGGTGCCGGGTGAGATTCCCGCCCTGGCCATGGAAGGTGCTGAATGGGACGGGTTTCTTGATGCGGGGGCATTGAACGCGATCACCCCTGACCCGGCCGAGCCGGCACTCTTCCTCTACACCTCGGGCAGTACGGGCAAGCCCAAGGGCGTGGTGCTGTCGCATCAATCCCATCTCTGGATCGTGGAACAGCGCCTGGCGGCCGCGCCGCAGCGGGAGGAGCGTTTCCTGATCGCGGCCCCCCTCTACCACATGAACGGCTTGGCGCTGGCGCAACTGGCCCTGGCCGCTGGGGCCACCATCGTGCTGCTGCCGCAGTTCCGCGAGGCCGACTACATCCGCGCCATCGGCGAGGAGCGCTGCACCTGGCTCACCGCCGTGCCGCCCATGTTCGCCATGCTGCTGCGGGAAAAGGCCCTGCTAGCTGAGACGGACACGACCAGCGTGCGCTCCATCCGCCTCGGTTCCGCGCCGGTCAGCGAGGCGCTGGCGGCCGCCATCAAGGCCGCCTTCCCCACCGCGCGCCTCATCAACGCCTATGGCACGACCGAGGCGGGGCCGGTGGTCTTCGGCCCTCACCCGCAGGGCCTGCCCACGCCGCAGCTCTCGGTGGGCTACCCGCTGCCGGTGGTGGAACTGCGCCTGCGCGCGCCCGACGGCACGCTGGGCGACGAGGGCGTGCTGGAACAACGCACGCCCGGCCTGATGAACGGATATTACAACCGGCCAGACCTCAAGCCTCCCGTCACCTCGGACGGATTCTACATCACGGGCGACGTGATGCGCCGGGATGCCGATGGCTTCTTCTACGTCGTCGGCCGGGCGGATGACATGTTCATCTCCGGTGGGGAGAACATCTTCCCCGGCGAGGTGGAGGCCGTGCTCGAACGCCACCCGGAAGTGGAACAGGCCGCCGTCATTCCCGTCCCCGACGACATCAAGGGCACCAAGCCCGTGGCCTTCGTGGTGCGACGGCCGGGCGGTACGGTGGACGAGGCCACGCTGAAGGCCTTCACCCTGCGCCACGCGCCGGCCTTCATGCATCCGCGCCGGGTGTGGTTCCTGGATGCGCTGCCGCTGGCAGGCACCAACAAGGTGGATAAGGCCATTCTACAGCGCAAGGCCGCTGAAATATCGGCCTAGCTTTTCCATCACAAAAAATCGTGCAATAAGGGGTCTCGCCGCGGCGGGGCCCCTTGGCATGGTTCGTGCCTGCCTGGAGCCCCAAGCCGATCCAGGAGACTGCCTCATGCTGCATCGCCGTTCCCTCCCCCTCCTCGCGGGGTTTGGCCTCGCCGCCCCTACCATCGCCCGCGCCGCCTTCCCCGAGCGCCCGGTCACCATGGTCATTCCCTATGCCACCGGTGGCTCGGCCGATGTGCTCGGCCGGGTCATCGCGCCCGAGATGTCGCGCATCCTGGGCCAGACGGTGGTGGTGGAGCAGCGTCCGGGCGCCGGCGGGCATATCGGCGGCGCCCATGTCGCGAAGTCCGCCCCGGCCGATGGCTACAGCTTCGTGCTGGGCTCGGTCTCCAAGGCCACCGGCCCTTCCTTGCAGACGCTGAGCTACGACCCGTTGAACGACCTGACGCCGCTGAGCGGCATCGGCGCCGTGCCCATGCTGCTGGTGGTCTCGCCACAGGCCCCCTTCCAGAACCTGGGCGAGCTGCTGGCCGCCGCGCGGGCCCGGCCGGGCGAGATCAGCTACGGTTCCTCTGGCCCCGGCACCGGCAGCCACCTGGCGGGCGAATTGCTGGCGGCGGCCACCAACACCCAGCTTCTGCACGTGCCCTATCGCGGCTCGGGCGCCGTTTATCCGGACCTGATCAGCCAGCGCATCAACTTCCTGCTGGACGCGGCGGGCTCCGCCTCCGGGCAGGTGCGGGGCGGCGCGGTGCGGGCGCTGGGCGTCACATCGGCAACCCGCACCGCGGTCTTTCCCGACCTCCCGACCGTGGCCGAGCAGGGCGTGGCAGGCTACGAGTTCGGCCTGTGGCTGGGCTTCTTCACCCGCGCCGGCACGCCCCAGCCGGCCTTCCAGCGCCTGGAGGCCGCCTGCCGCGAGGCCATCGCCACCGCCGCCGTCCAGGAGCGCATGCGCCAGTCGCTGGTGGAGCCCATCCCGACCGACGCCGCGGGCTTCGGCGCCTATTTCCGCGCCGACGCCGCCCGCTGGGCGGAGCTGGTCCGCAGCGGGCGCCTGCGCCGGCTCGACGGCTGAGGCAGGCTCAGGGCGGGCGGCGGGACAGCGCCTCCCGCCCGATCACGTAGAGGATCTTCGCCCCCGCCCGCACCGAGCCGGAGAGGGTGCCGGAAATCTTGGACACACCCACCCGCCGCCGATAGGCCACCGGCACCTCGGCCACGGGCAGGCCGAGGCGAAGGGCGCGCACCTGCATCTCGACCGTCCAACCCCAGCTTGTGTCGGTCATGCGAAGCCGCGCCAGCGCCTCGCGCGTGATGGCGCGGAAGGGGCCGAGATCGGTGAAGCGCCCGCCCCAGATGCCGCGCATCAGCGCGCAGGCCAGGGCATTGCCCAGGCGCTGCTGCGGCGTGAGCGCGCCTGCCTCGCGCTCGCCCCGCACGCGTGAGCCGATGACCAGCGCGGCCTCGCCCGCCGCGATGGGCGCGAGCAGGGCCGGGATGTCCTCCGGGCGGTCGGCGGCGTCGGCGTCCATGAAGAGCACCACCTCCACCTCGGGCGAGAGGGCGGCGATGCCCGCGAGGCAGGCCTGGCCATAGCCGCGCCGGGGTTCGTCCACCACACGGGCGCCGAGGGCGCGGGCGATCTCGGCCGTCGCGTCGCGGCTGCCATTGTCCACCACCACCACCTCGTGCAGCCAGGGCGGCAGGAAGGGCAGGACGCGCGGCAGGGCCGGCGCCTCGTCACGCGCGGGAATGACCACGCCCACACGCAGCCCGGTCATCGGCGCCGCCACAGCCAAAGCGCCAGCAGCACGGGCAACAAATGCCCCCAGGCGAGCGTCAGGTTGAACAGCGCCCCCTGCCCTGCCCGGTCCAACGGAAACCACAGCCAGTAGAGCGGCAGCAGCGCCGCCGGCAGCAGCAGGGGTCGGAAGGCGAGCAGCGCGGCAAGAGGCATGAACCACACCGCATACCATGGGTATTGCGCCGGCGAGAGGTAGAAGACGGTCGCCGCCACCAGCATCGCCCCGCCCAGCAGTCCCGCCGGACCAGGCGGCGCGCGCCAGGCGGCCAGCAGCGCGACCAGCCCCGCGACAAGGCCGAGCGCGGGCCGCGCCCAGCCGGCGGCGGCGGGCCAGGACGCGGCCAGCGTGGCCAGCGGCGCGTTGTTCACGAGCCAACCCCCGGCATAGGCCGCAAGCCCCGCATCGCTCGCCCCCAGTGTCGCCAGAAGCGGCGCGACCGTGATGCCGCCCACCAGCAGCAGGCCCAGCGCCGCCCCGGGGCGCGCGGCCGGCGGCAGGGCACGGCCCAGCAGCGGCGCCAGCAGGACGGGCCAGAGCTTCACCCCCGCCGCCAGCCCCAGCAACACCCCCGCCGCCACACCCCGCCCGGCGAGGGCCGCCCAGAGCGCGCCCAGCAGCAGGGGCGGCAGCAGCACGTCCAGATGGGCATTGCCCAGCAGGAGCACGGGCAGCAGCGGGCAGCACCACCACAGCGCGGCCCGCGCCACGGGCCAGCCCACGCGCCGGCACAGCCCGAGCGCCAACAACAGCGTCGCGGCCTCGGCCAGCAGGGCCACGGCCCGCCAGCCCAGCATGCTGAAGGGCTGGATCAGGTGGCCGAGGCCAAAGGCGGCCTGGGCCGTGCCGGGGTAGATGCTTCGCAACCCGGTGAAGCGCATCCCCTCGCGCAGGGCCTCGCCTGCCTCGCCCAGAGCCGGCGGCACGCCCGCGGCCGGGGGCGGTCCCCAGGGGGAAAGCCCATGCGCCACCAGCGCCCCGTCCCAGAGGTAGCGGAGATGGTCCGTGTTCAGCACGGAGGGCGCGTCGAGCCAGGGCAGCCGCAACGCCACCCCGAGCGCCAGCCAGGCCGGCCAGGGCATGCGCGCCAGCATGGCCGGCCCCGCCGCCAGCCACAGCGCCCCGCCCGCCATGGCCAGGGTCACGAAGCCCAGCACCGGGGCGAAGGGGATCACGGGCCCCTCGGCCAACAGCGGCGCCAGGGCGCGCATGCCGCCCTGCAGCGCGAGCAGGCCCGCGGCGAAGACCATCACCGGCATGGGCGAAACCTGCCCCGTCCCTGGCGCGAAGCACAAGGCAGCCCCATGTCCTGGATATGATGATGCAGCGCCGCCATCTTCTCGCCTTCGCCGCCACGGGGGCGTTGGTTCCGCTCCCGGCTTCGGCCTGGTTCTGGCGGCGCGGCCTGCCCGACCCGGCCGATGCAACCACCAGCCTCGCCGATGTGGAGCGCGCGGTGACCCGGCTGATCCCGGTGCCGGAGATCACGCCGCGCGAATTGGCGCCTCGCCTCGCCTCCATGGTGCTGTTCGACGTGCGCGAGGCGGAGGAATTCGCCCAAAGCCGCCTGCCCGGCGCCCATCGCCTGCCGCCGGACATGCCGGCCGAGGCCTTCCGTGCCGCCCATGCGGAACGGGTGGCGGGGCGCGAGGTGGTGTTCTACTGCGCGGTCGGTTGGCGGTCCGGGAAAATGCTGGAGCGGGTGCGGGCGCTGATCGCCTCCGCCGGCCCGGCCGCGCTCTACAATCTCCGCGGCGGCCTGTTCCGCTGGCGGGCGGAGGGGTTGCCGCTGGAGGGCGATGCCGAGGTCCACCCCTTCGACGCCCAGTGGGGGCGCCTGCTGCGGCGGACCCTGGAGCGCTGATCAGCCCGCCATGGCGCGGACCATCAGGCCGACATTGTGGCGCATCATCGCCTCATAGCTGGCGGCTGGGCCGTCGGCGGTGGAAAGGGCATCGGCGTAGAGGCGGCCCTGCACCGTGACCCCCGCCTCGCGCGCCAGGCGCTCAAGCGTGGCGGGGTTGCTGATGTTCTCGACGAAGACGGCCGTGATGTTGTTCTCGCGGATCTGCCGGATCAGCCGCGCCACCTGCTGGGCCGAGGGCTCCGTGTTGCCGACGCCCTGGGGTGCGAGGAAGCGCACGCCATAGGCCGCGCCGAAATAGGCGAAGGCGTCATGGCTGGTGACGACGATGCGCCGCCCCTCGGGCACGGTCGCGACCTGGGCGCGAACCCAGGCATCCAGCGCCTCAAGCCGGGCCACGGCGGCATCGGCCTGGGTGCGGTAATGTCCGGCGCCGGTGGGATCGGCCTGGACCATGCCGGCCTCGATGTTGCGGATGTATCGCACGGCGAGCCGCGCATCCTGCCAGGCATGGGGATCGCTGTGGCCGTGGTTGTGGCCGGGGCGCTGTTCGGCCCGCAGCAGGGTCAGCCCCTCGGTCGCCACCACGCGGGTGCCGCGGAAATTGGTGCTGCCCAGCAGGCGGTTGAACCAGTTGTCGAAGCCCGCCCCGTTGCGGATGGCCACGTTGGCCGTCCGCACCGCCTCGGCATGGGAGGGGCGCGTCTGGAAATGATGCGCGTCCACATCGGGGCCGGCGATGACGCGCAACTCGGCACGTTCGCCCACCACCTGTTGGGTCAGGTCGCCCAGGATGGTGAAGGAGGCGGCGACCACGGGCCGCGCCTGGGCGCGCAGGGAGGAAAGGGGCAGCAGGGCCGGCAGGGCCAGGAGAAGACGGCGGTTCATCGGGCACCTCGCAGGATAGGTATGTTATAACCTATCTGGACGGGGTGCCGCCCCAGGTCAACGCCGGAACAGCCGCCGCAACCAGCCGAACAGCCCATCGCCCCGCGGCTCCCGGCGCTGGTGTGACACATGCGGCCGGCGCGAGGGCGGCGGCAGGGCGGAGGCGACGCTGTGCCGCGCCGCGTCCTCGGCCTCGATCAGCCGCAATTCCAGGGCAAGCACCTGGGCCACCGCTTCGGGCGGGCCGTCCTGCAACAGGGCGCGGGCGGTGTGGCCGGCATCCTCCCATTCCTCGGCGCGGCGCAGCGCGTCCACGACGCGGACCGTCTGCTCGGCATCCAGCGGCGGGCCGCTGCGCCAGAGCGCCACGGCCTCCAGCCGCCAGGCGCGAGCAAGTTCGGGGCGGCCCAGGTCATCGGCGGTCCAGGCGGCCTGGAGCGTGGCCTCTGCGGCCGCGTGCAGCGCGCCCGTCTCCTCCAGCACCAGGGCCCAGGCGAGGAATCGCCGCGCGAGCGGCGGGTGGGAGGCATCGTTCAGCAGGGCGCGGTAGTTCGCCCCGCCCACCGCCTGCGCCGCGGCCGGGTGCGCCTGGGTGATGTCGGGGGCTGAGTATCCGCATTGCGGGCATTGCTGCAGCCAGCGCCCCATGGTGGCGCGCAGCGGCTGGCCCGGCCGCAGGTCGAGGTCCGGCGCCTGCTCCGGCGCGGTGGCGCGGAACAGGGCCTGGCGGCTTTCGGTGCCACAGACCGCGCACACGGCGCCCTGGGGTGCGGTGGACGCGGCGCTCGGGCCGGGTCGCGAAACTGGCATATTGCTAAACTAGGCAGTCCCGGCCCGAAGGCGAAGGGGGAGAATGATGATCGGCGCAGATGCGGCTGGCCATTGCCCCGCGCGGCGCGGCGAAGGATAACTGCGGGATGCCCCGTGGCGACCTTTTCCCCGATATCGCGCCCTTCGAAACCGGCCTGCTGCCGCTCGGCGACGGGCATGTCATGTATTGGGAGCAGGTGGGCAATCCCCGCGGCCAGCCCGTGCTGTTCCTCCATGGGGGGCCGGGCGCCGGGGCGGGTGCCGTGCACCGCCGCTTCTTCGACCCCACGCATTGGCGCCTAGTGGTCTTCGACCAGCGCGGCGCAGGGCGTTCGCGCCCCTTGGGGGAACTCACCGCCAACACCACGCCGCACCTGGTCGAGGACATCGAGACGCTGCGGCGCTTCCTGGGGCTGGAGCGCTGGCTGCTGTTCGGCGGCTCCTGGGGCTCCACCCTCGCGCTGGCCTATGCACAGGCGCACCCGGAGCGGGTGACGGGCTGCGTGCTGCGCGGTGTCTTCCTCGGCCGGGACGAGGAGGTGGACTGGTTCCTGCACGGGCTGCGCCGCTTCTTCCCCGATGCCTGGTCCGCCTTCGTGGAGCACATCCCGCCCGAAGAACGGCACGACCTGCTGGAGGCCTATCTCCGGCGCCTCACCAGCCCCGACCCGGCGCTGCACCTGCCCGCCGCGCGGGCCTGGAGCCATTACGAGGGAAGCTGCTCGACGCTGCTGCCCTCGCCCGAGACGGTGGCCTCCTTCGCGCAAGACCGCACAGCGCTGGGGCTCGCGCGCATCGAGGCGCATTACTTCAAGCACCGCCTTTTCCTGCCGGAGGGCGGGCTGCTGGGCGGCATGCACCGCATCGCGCACATGCCGGCCGAGATCATCCAGGGGCGCTACGACATGGTCTGCCCGGCCGAGACGGCCTTCGACCTGGCCGCCGCCTGGCCGCGCGCCCGGCTGACCGTGGTGGCCGATGCCGGGCATTCCGCGCTGGAGCCCGGCATCCGCACCGCGCTGGTGGCGGCGGTGGAGAGGTTCCGCAGGCGCTAGGCCCGTTCAGGCCATCCCCCCCCGCGCCGCCACCGGCCAGAGGCATTCCACCCGCCCCTTCCGGACGCCCACATACCAGTCGTAGCGGTCCACCGTCGGGTCGCAGTGGCCGGGCACCAGGCGCAGCTTTTCCCCCAGGCGCGGGCGCAGCGCGGGGTCCTCCACCGTCAGCTTCCCGTGCTCGTCCGAGGCGCCGACATATCGGACCCCTTCCCGCCCCCAGACCAGCGGATAGCCGCTGTCGGTCGGCATGGCCTTGTGGCCGGCATCGAGCACCGCGATGTGCGGCGTGGCGGCACTCATCACCGTGGCCAGCACGAAGAGCGCGTGCTGGAAGGGCGGTGCCTCCTCGTTGCGGGCGTAGTCGGCGTCCATCAGCGCGTAGGAGCCGGCCTGGAGTTCGGTATAGACGCCGCTCGCCAGCTCATGCGCGAAGGTGCCGGTGCCCGCGCCGCCCACCACGGGGCAGTCGAGTCCCTGCTGGCGGAGCTGCTCCACCGTGCGGCGGGCTTCCTCGGACGCGGCGCGAATCGCGGTGGCGCGGCCCTCCGGGGTGCGGATGTGCTGGGCGCTGCCGTGATAGGCCTGGATGCCGCCGAAGCTCAGATGCCGGGACGCCGCGATGCGCTGGGCCAGCGCCACCGCGGGCGGGCCGGGCTGCACGCCGCAGCGCGCCGCGCCCACGTCAATCTCGACCAGCACGGGGATTCGCACGCCGGCGGCCTCGGCGGCGGCCTCGATGGCGTCCACATGGGCGGGGTCGTCGGCGCAGATGGACACGCGCGCGACCTTGGCCAGGGCCGCGAGGCGGGCCAGCTTGCGCGCGCCCACCACCTGGTTCGTCACCATCACATCGGGCACGCCGCCCCAGACCAGCGCCTCGGCCTCGGCCACCTTCTGCACGCATTGGCCGATGGCGCCGCGCGCCATCTGCATCCGTGCGATGACGGGAGATTTATGCGTCTTGGCATGCGCCCGCAGCTTCACGCTGGTGGGCGCGAGCAGCGCGGCCATGGTGTCGAGGTTGTGCTCGAAGGCGTCGAGGTCGAGCAGCAAAGCGGGCGTGTCCACCTCGTCCTCGCGCATGCCGGGTTCGGCGGGGGGTGGCTGCAGCATGGGCGTCCTCCGTGATCCGGGGCATGATGCGGGCATGTCAGCAAGCGATCCAGAGGTCCTCATTGTCGGCGCGGGCTGCGCCGGCATCGCGGCGGCGCGCGCCCTGCGCGCGGTGGGGCGAAGCGCGGTGGTGCTGGAGGCCGGGGGCCGCGTCGGCGGGCGCGCCCACAGCTGCGCCACGCTGGGCGTTCCCTTCGACCATGGCGCCACCTGGCTGCACCAGGCACGCGAAAACCCGCTGACGGCACATGTGGCCGAACACATTGACCACGACACGGTGCGCGAACGCCACCTGCACCTGGGCGACCGATTCGCGACGCCCGCCGAATTCCAGGACTACTGGCGCGCCCATGCGGCCTTCGAGGACGCGCTGGCGGCGGCACCGCTGCGCCCCGACCGCCCGGTGACGGCAGCCGCGCCGCAGGGCGGCCGGTGGGACGCCACCATCGCGCATTGGCTGGGCAGCCAGATCAATGGTGCGGAGCTGGGGCGCATCTCGCTGGAGGACTACGTCCGCACCGACCTGGACGGCCCCAACCTGCTGCCGCGCGAGGGCGTGGGCGGGCTGGTGGCGCGCCTGGCCGAGGGGCTCGACATCCGTCTGAACCACCCCGTGCGGCACCTGCGCTGGGAAGGGCCGGGCGTGGTGGCGGAGGGTGATTTCGGGGCGCTGCGGGCCGCGCGTGCCATCGTGACCGTCTCGACCGGCGTGCTGGCGGTCGGCGGGCTGCAATTTACGCCTGAACTGCCCCCTGCCACGCGCGATGCCATCGCCGGCCTGCCCATGGGGCTGCTGACCAAGTTTGCCTTCCGGCTGCGGCGGGATGTGGGCGTGGCGCCCTTCCATTCGGCGCGGCGCGCGGTGACGGCATCCGCGCCCCAGCCCATGTCCTGGGTCTTCCGCCCCTTCGGCGCGCCGCTGGTCTTCGGCTTCGTGGGCGGCGTGCGCGCCTGGGAATTGGCACGCGCGGGGGTGGCCGCGACCGAGGCCGCCGCCCGCGCCGATTTCGCCGCGATGTTCGGCGGCGACGACGCGCTGGGCGAGGCGCTGGTCACGCGCTGGGGCGAGGACCCGCTGTTCCTGGGCAGCTACAGCCATGCGCGGCCGGGGCACCATGCCTCGCGCGCCGTGCTGGCCGCGCCCTTGGGCGAAGGGCGCCTCACCTTCGCGGGCGAGGCCACGCACAGCCGCTTCGCGGGCACGGTGGCCGGCGCCTGGCTCTCCGGCGAGGTGGCGGCGAAGACCCTTTAGCCTGCCCGCTTGCGCTTGGGTTTCGCGGGCGGCGCGTGGCGCGCCAGGATGGGCTGGAGGAATCGGCCGGTGTGGCTTTCGGGATTGGCCGCGATCTCCTCCGGCGTGCCCTGGGCCACGATGCGCCCGCCGCCCTCCCCGCCCTCGGGGCCAAGGTCCAGCACCCAGTCGGCGGTCTTGATGACCTCCAGGTTGTGCTCGATCACCACCACCGTGTTGCCGGTGGCGACGAGCTGGTGCAGCACCTCCAGCAGCTTGCGGACATCCTCGAAATGCAGGCCCGTGGTGGGCTCGTCCAGGATGTAGAGGGTGCGGCCGGTGGCGCGGCGGCTGAGTTCCTTGGCCAGCTTGATGCGCTGCGCTTCGCCCCCCGAAAGCGTCGTCGCCTGCTGGCCGAGATGGATGTAGCCCAGCCCCACCTCCTCCAGCATCCGCAGCTTCTCGTGGATGCTGGGCACGGCCGAGAAAAACTCCCGTCCCTCGCTGACGGTCATGTCCAGCACATCGGCGATGGATTTGCCGCGGAACTTCACCTCCAGGGTTTCGCGGTTGTAGCGCTTGCCCTTGCATGTGTCGCAGGTGACGTAGACATCGGGCAGGAAGTGCATCTCGATCTTGATGACGCCATCGCCCTGGCAGGCCTCGCAGCGGCCGCCCTTCACGTTGAAGCTGAAGCGGCCGGGCTTGTAGCCGCGCGAACGGGAATCCGGCAGCTCCGCGAACCAGTCGCGGATGGGCGCGAAGAGGCCGGTGTAGGTGGCGGGGTTGGAGCGCGGGGTGCGGCCGATGGGCGACTGGTCAATGTCAATGACCTTGTCGATCAGCTCGATGCCCTCGATGCGCTGGTGCGGGGCCGGCACCACGCTGGCGCCCATCAGGCGGCGCGAGAGGCCGTTGAACAGCGTCTCGATCACCAGCGTGGACTTGCCCCCGCCCGAAACGCCCGCGATGGCGGTGAAGGTGCCCAGCGGGAATTCCGCCGTCACGTCCTTCAGGTTATTGCCCGTAGCGCCCACCACCCGCAGCATCCGCTTCCGGTCCACGGGGCGGCGGGCCTCGGGCATCGGAATTTCACGGCGCCCCGAGAGATAGGCGCCAGTGATGGAGGTGGGGTGCGCCGCCACCTCTTCCGGCGTGCCGGCGGCGACCACGGTGCCGCCCGCGGCCCCTGCGCCTGGGCCGATATCCACCAGGTGGTCGGCCGTGCGGATGGCGTCCTCGTCGTGCTCCACCACCAGCACGGAATTGCCGAGGTCCCGCAGGCGGCGCAGCGTGACCAGCAGGCGTTCATTGTCGCGCTGGTGCAGGCCGATGGAGGGCTCGTCCAGCACATAGAGCACGCCCGTGAGGCCGGAGCCGATCTGGGAAGCGAGGCGGATGCGCTGGCTTTCGCCCCCCGAGAGCGTGGCCGAAGACCGGGCGAGCGAGAGGTAGTCCAGCCCCACATCCACCAGGAACTGCAGGCGGTCCTCGATCTCGCGGAGAATCCGGCGCGCGATTTCCTGGCGCTGGGGGGTGAGCGTCTCGTTGACCCCCGCGAACCAGTCCCGCGCGCGGCGGATGGAAAGGGCGCTTGCCTCGCCGATGTGACAGCCGGCCACCTTCACGGCGAGCGATTGCGGCTTCAGCCGGTGGCCATCGCAGGCATGGCAGGGCTTCTGCGCCTGGTAGCGGGCCAGGTCCTCGCGGACCCAGGGGTTGTCGGTCTCGCGGAAGCGGCGCTGGAGGTTCGCAATCACGCCTTCGAAGGGCTTGTTCACCTCATAGGCGCGCAAGCCGTCCTTGTAGCGCAGCGTGACCACCTCGCCGCCTGTGCCATGCAGGATGGCCTGGCGGGCGGCGTCCGGCAGTTCCTCCCAGGCGTGGTCCAGGTTGATCTTGAGGTGCTTGGCGAGCGAGGCCAGCGTCTGGTCGTAATAGGGGCTGGAGGCGTTGCCGGCCCAGGGGGCGATGGCGCCCTCGCGCAGGGAAGCCGCCTCGTTGGGGACGACCAAAGCGGGGTCGAAGAAGCTTTCGGTGCCCAAGCCGTCGCAGACCGGGCAGGCGCCTTGCGGGGAGTTGAAGCTGAACAGCCTCGGCTCGATCTCCTCGATGGAGAAGCCGCTGACGGGGCAGGCGAATTTCTGGCTGAACACCGTCCGTTCGGCATTGTCCGCGTTCTCGGCATAGGCGATGCCGTCGGCCAGGGCCAAGGCGGTTTCAAAGCTGTCCGCCAGGCGCTGGGCGATTCCCTCGCGGACCACGATGCGGTCCACCACCACCTCGATGTCGTGCTTCAGCTTCTTGTCGAGCTTGGGTGCCTCGCTGATCAGGTGCAGGGCGCCGTTGATCTTGACCCGCTCGAAGCCGCGGCGCTGGTACTCGGCCAATTCCTTGCGGTACTCGCCCTTCTTGCCGCGGATGACGGGCGCCAGGATCAGCAGCCGCGTGCCCTCGGGCATGGCAAGCACCCGGTCCACCATCTGGGAGACGGTCTGCGCCTCGATGGGCAGGCCGGTGGCGGGGCTGTAGGGCACGCCCACCCGCGCCCAGAGCAGGCGCATGTAGTCATGGATTTCGGTGACGGTGCCGACCGTGGAGCGCGGGTTGTGGCTGGTGGTCTTCTGCTCGATGGAGATGGCCGGCGAGAGGCCCTCGATGGAATCGACGTCCGGCTTCTGCATCAGCTGGAGAAACTGCCGCGCATAGGCGGAAAGCGACTCGACATAGCGCCGCTGCCCCTCGGCATAGATGGTGTCGAAGGCCAGCGAGGACTTGCCCGAGCCGGACAGCCCCGTGAGCACCACGAGCTTCCCCCGCGGCAGGTCCAGGTCCAGGGATTTCAGGTTGTGCTGCCGCGCGCCGCGGATGCGGATCAAGTCGCTTCGGGCATCCCCGCGCGTGGCCTGGGTCTCGGGGGCGGCGTCACGCGGCATGGGGCGAACTCCGGCGGGCAAGGGGCATCGGCCCATCCTAGGGGGTGGTTGTGACAATTGTGGACGCGCTGCGAAAGCGCCCTCGGCTTGGCGGGAGGACGCCAAAAAGGTAGGTTGCCCGACCCGATTGCAAGGAGCTTTCCCCCCATGGCCGGCGTGAACAAGGTGATCATCCTCGGCCGGCTCGGCAAGGACCCGGAAGTGCGGAACTTCCAGAATGGCGGCCGCGTGGTGAACCTGCGCCTCGCCACCTCCGAGCGCTACAAGGACCGCGATGGCAACATGCAGGAGCGCACCGAGTGGCACTCCGTCGCCATCTTCAACGAAAAGCTGGGTGAGATCGCCGAGCGCTACCTGAAGAAGGGCAGCGAGGTCTACATCGAAGGCCAGCTCGAAACCCGCAAGTGGCAGGACCAGGCCGGCCAGGAGCGCTACACCACCGAAATCGTGCTGCGAAACTTCCGCGGGGAACTGACCCTGTTGGGCGGGCGCGGCGGCGGTGGCGGCGGCGACATGGGCGAGGAGCGTTCCTATGGCGGCGGCGGCGACAGCCCGGCGCCCCAGCGCTCGGGCGGCTATGGCGGCGGCGGCCGGTCCGGCGGCGGGCAGCGCGCGGGCTGGGACGCGCCCAAGAAGGCCGACCTGGACGACGACATCCCCTTCTGAGCCCCCCTGCCCCTCCCACCCCTGCCGAATGACCAGGCGCGCGCCCGCGCCATGAGGATTGCGACTTGAGCGACACCGCCCCGGAAGACCCGTCCTCGGACATCGCGCCCATCGCCCTCGAGGAGGAGATGCGGCGGTCCTACCTGGACTACGCGATGAGCGTCATCGTCAGCCGCGCGCTGCCCGATGTGCGCGACGGGCTGAAACCGGTGCACCGGCGCATCCTCTTCGCCATGGACGAGGCCGGCTACACGGCCGACAAGCCGCACCGCAAATCGGCCCGCGTGGTGGGCGACGTGATGGGCAAATATCACCCGCACGGCGACAGCGCGATTTATGACGCCATGGTCCGCATGGCGCAGCCTTTCTCCATGCGCGTGCCGCTGGTGGATGGGCAGGGCAATTTCGGCTCCATGGACGGCGATCCGCCGGCGGCCATGCGCTACACCGAGGTGCGCCTTGCCAAGTCGGCCGCCGCGCTGCTGGAGGGCATTGACGAGGACACGGTGGATTTCGCGCCGAACTACGACGAGAGCGCGAACGAGCCCAAGGTCCTGCCCGCCGCCTTCCCCAACCTGCTGGTGAATGGCGCGGGCGGCATCGCGGTGGGCATGGCCACCAACATCCCCACCCACAACCCGACCGAGGTGATTGACGCCACCCTGAAGCTGATCGCGGAACCCGCGACCAGCTTGCAGGAACTCATGGAGATCATCCCGGGGCCGGACTTCCCCACGGGCGGCATCATCCTGGGGCGCGCCGGCATCCGCTCGGCCTTCGAGACGGGGCGTGGTTCCATCCCGTTGCGCGCCGTCTGCGACATCGAGGTGAAGGGGCCGCGCCAGGCCATCATCATCACCGAAATTCCCTACCAGGTGAACAAGGCGACGCTGGTGGAGCGCATCGCCGAACTGGTGCGCTCCAAGCTGATCGAGGGCATCAGCGACCTGCGCGACGAATCCGACAGGTCCGGGCTGCGCATCGTGATCGAGCTGAAGCGCGACGCGGTGGCGGAGATCGTGCTGAACACGCTGTATCGCATGACGCAGCTCCAGATCAGCTTCCCGGTGAACTTCCTGGCGCTGAATGGCGGCCGCCCGCAGCAGATGGGCATCCGCGAGGCGCTGTTGGCCTTCATCGCCTTCCGCGAGGAGGTGATCCTCCGCCGCTCGCGCCACCGCCTGGCCAAGGCGCGGGAGCGCGCGCACAACCTGGTGGGCCTCGCCATCGCGGTGGCCAACATTGACGAGGTGATCCGCCTCATCCGTGAAAGCCCCGACGCGGCCGCCGCGCGCGTGGCGCTGATGGCGCGCGACTGGCCGGCGGCCGATGTGGCGCCGCTGGTGGCCCTGGTGCAGGACGAGGGCAATGTGCTCTCCGACGCCGGCACCATGCGGCTGACGGAAGCCCAGGCGCGCGGCATCCTGGAACTGCGCCTGCAACGCCTGACGGGCCTCGAGCGCGCCAAGATCGAGGGCGAACTCCAGGAGGTCGGCGCCCGCATCGTGGAATTGCTGGACATCCTGGGCAGCCACCCCCGCCGCATGGAGGTGATGGCCGAGGAGCTGACGGCCGTCCGCGCCACCCTCGCCTCCCCCCGCCTCACGCGCATCGAGGACATTGACGGCGAAATTGACGACGAGAGCCTGATCGCGCCCGCCTCCATGGTCGTGACACTGACGCGCGATGGCTATGTGAAGCGCACCGCGCTGGACGTCTTCCGCGCGCAGAACCGCGGCGGCAAGGGGCGCAGCGCCGCCTCCACCCGCGCCGACGACGTGGTGGTGCGCAGCTTCGTGGCGCACACCCACCAATGGGTGATCTTCTTCACCAGCCGCGGCATCGCCTTCCGCGAGAAGGTCTGGCAGCTGCCCGAGGGCGGCACGGGCGGGCGTGGCCGTTCGCTGCGCCAGGTGCTGCAATTGCAGGAGGGCGAGAGCATCACCGCCGTCCTCCCCCTGCCCCAGGACGAAAGCCTGTGGGAGGCGCTGCACCTCGTCTTCGCGACCGAGGGCGGCGATGTGCGGCGCAACCGGCTGTCGGATTTCCGCAATATCCGCAGCTCCGGCCTCATCGCCATGAAGCTGGATGAGGGCGACCGGCTGATCGGCGTCGCCACCTGCCAGGAGGGCGATGACGTGCTGCTGGCCACGCGCCAGGGCAAGGCCATCCGCTTCGTGGCCGATGCCGACACGCTGCGCGTCTTCGCGGGCCGCGATTCGACGGGCGTGCGCGGCATCCGCCTCGCGCCGGGCGATGGCGTGATCGCGCTGGTGGTGCTGCGCCATGTGGAGGCGAGCCCGGCCGAGCGCGAGGCCTATCTGCGCGCCCGCCGCCGCGCCGCCGGCGAGGAGATGGAGGCCGCGCCCGCCGTCGTCGAGGACGCGGAGGTGCCGGAGGAAATCACCCTCTCGCCCGAGCGCATGGCCGAGATGGAGCAGGCCGAGCAGTTCCTGCTGACGGTCACCGATCGCGGCTTCGGCAAGCGCAGCAGCGCCTATGAATACCGCGTGACGGGCCGCGGTGGGCAGGGCATCGCCAACCTCACGCTGAGTGCGCGCACCGGCTCCGCGGTGGTGGCCAATTTCGTCGTCCATCCGGGCGACCACATCATGCTGATGACCGATGGCGGCCAGGCCATCCGCTTCGCCGCGGAACAGGTCCGCAAGACCGGCCGGCAGTCGCAGGGCGTCATGCTGCAAAGACTGGACGAGGGCGAGCGGGTGACGAGCTGCTTCCCCGTCCTGGAAGAAGTCGAGGAAACACAAGAAGATGGTTGAGCGTACCGCCCTCTACCCGGGCACCTTCGACCCCGTGACCAATGGCCACCTGGACGTGATCGGCCGCGCCGCGCGGTTGGTGGACCGTCTGGTGGTCGGTGTCGCCATGAATGCCGGCAAGGGCCCCCTCTTCCCCCTGGAGGAGCGCGCGGAGCTGGTCCGCGCCGAGACCGACGCGATCGCCGCCCGCACGGGCTGCAACATCCAGGTCGTGCCTTTCACGGGCCTTCTCGTGCAGTTCGCGCGCGAGGTGGGGGCGCAGATGATCGTGCGCGGGCTGCGCGCCGTCACCGATTTCGACTATGAGTTCCAGATGGCCGGGATGAATGCCCGTCTCGATCCCGAGATCGAGACGGTCTATCTGATGGCCAGCGAGCGGAACCACTTCATCTCCTCGCGCTTCGTGAAGGAGATCGCGCAGCTGGGCGGTGACATCCACAGCTTCGTCCCCCCGCTGACGCTCGAACGCACCCTCGCCCGCACCCGCCACAAGGCGGGCGCCTGACCCCGAACAGGAGGCCCGACATGCAACGCCGCGCCCTTCTCACCGCCACCACCCTTCTCGCCGCAGGAGCGATCATGACCGAGACGAACGAAGCCGAGGCCCAGACGCCCGCGCAGGACCCCGAGAACACGCTGCGGATGACGCTGAAGGACAATGGCATCGTCACCATCCAGCTGCGCCCGGACCTGGCGCCGCTGCATGTGGAGCGCATCAAGACGCTGACGCGCCAGGGCCTCTATGACGGCACGCCCTTCCACCGCGTGATCGAGGGCTTCATGGCCCAGGGCGGCGACCCGACGGGCACCGGCACGGGCGGTTTCCGCGACCGCGGCTTCGCCGACCTTCCGGCCGAATTCGTGCCGCCCTCGCGCGCGCGCTTCCTGCGCGGCACCTGCGGCATGGCCCGCTCGCAGAACCCCAACAGCGCGAACAGCCAGTTCTTCATCATGTTCGCGCCGGGCAGCTTCCTCGATGGCCAGTACACCATCTGGGGCCAGGTGACGGCGGGCATGGAGCATGTGGACCGCATCACGCGCGGCGCGGGCCAGTCGGGCCAGGTGCGCAACCCGGACCGTCTGATCCGCATGCAGGTGCTGGCGGACGTGACCTGACCAGCTTGGGTTGACTTGCCGCGCGCGGTGGCGTTTCTCCGCCCCGCGCGCGTGCGAACCGGTAGCTCAGTGGTAGAGCATTCGACTTTTAATCGAATGGCCGTGGGTTCGAATCCCACCCGGTTCACCAGCGGCGCTGCGTGACACTCCGACACGAATTCCCGTCTGCTGGCCAGGGTATGGCGGTGCTAGCATCCGTCCATGACGGCACCCGTGTCCCTGACCCGTTTTGGTCTCCTGGCCCCGCCCGGCGCTTCGCCACGTGGGGACGGGCGCGACGACGTGCTGGCCCAACTGCGGCAACCCACCACCCTTCCGCCAGGGCACGGCCTGCCAGACCTTGTCGAGGGGCTGCGCCTGCATCGCGCCAGGGCCGTGGAAGTGGCAGCGGCGCGGCGTGAGCAGCGGCGTCCGGACTTCGTGCATCAGCAGGAGATCAGCGCCGCCGAGGCCGATTTCCGCGTCACGTTGGCCGTCAACACCCGCTTGCCTTTGCATGAGCGGCTGTCGCTCCATTGGGGCAATCATTTCACCATCGGGACACCGCTGAGCACCAGCTACGTGGCGGGTGACATGGACCGGACGGCGATTCGCCCGCACATGCTGGGCCGTTTCGCCGATATGCTCCGCGCCTGCACGACCCACCCGGCCATGCTCACCTATCTTGGCAATGACCGCTCCGTGGGCCCGAACTCGCCCGTTGGCCGCCGCCAGCGCCGCGGGCTGAATGAGAACCTCGGGCGCGAACTCCTGGAACTTCACAGCCTGGGCGTGGATGGCGGCTACACCCAGGAGGATGTGGTCGAGACCGCGAAGATCCTGACGGGGTGGACGATCCCGGAGCGCGGCCCGGATGGCGCAGGGATCGTGTTTCTCGCCGACCGCCATGAGCCCGGGGCGCGGACCGTCCTGGGCAGGCGCTATCCCGAGGGGGGCGAGGAGCAGCTCCTGGCCCTTGTCGAAGATCTGGCGCGGCATCCGGCCACTGCGCGCCATGTCACGCGCCGGCTGGTGCGGCACTTTTTGGGGGATGGCGCGCCGCCGGACGTGGCGCCCGCCCTCGCGCGGGTGTTCCAGGCCACGGAGGGCGACCTGCGGGCGGTGACGGAGGCCCTGGTGGCACATCCGGCGAGCCTGTCGCTGCCGCCTGCCAAACTCAGGCCCCCCATGGAACTCGTGCTGAGCGTCGCGCGCATGATGGGCGGGCGCCCTGCGCGCCCCACCCTGATGAACAGCTTGCGCGCGCTGGGGCAGCCCTGGCTCGGTGCGCCCTCCCCTGCGGGCTGGCCGGAGGAAGACCAGGCCTGGGCGTCGCCTGACGCCGTGAAGTCGAGGTTGGACTGGGCCCTTCAGCTCGCCGGCGGGCGAGACCCGCGCTTTGACGCGCGTGAAGTGGCGGAGGCCGTGTTCGGACGCTGGCTGTCGGCGGAGACCCGGCGCACGCTGGCCCGCGCGGCGAATGGGGGCCAGGCTCTCGCCCTTTTGGTGATGAGCCCTGAAGTGCAGAGGAGATGAGCCCCATGCGCCACCTCATCGGCCGCCGCGATGTCCTGGCGGGGCTGGGCAGCCTCTTTGCCTGGAGCTACGCGCCACGGATTTCCTCCGCGGCGGGCGCGCGTGACCCGCGCCTGCTGGTGGTGGTGCTGCGTGGCGGCCTGGATGGCCTCTCGGCCGTCGTCCCCCTCGGTGATCCGGCCTACACGGCGCGGCGCGCGGGCAGCGAGATGGCGCAGGCGGGAGCCACCCTGCCATTGGACGACATGTTCGGGCTGAACCGGAACATGCCGGCCCTGGCGGAGATGTACCGCGCGCGCGAGGCGTTGATCCTGCATGCGGTGGCGACGCCCTACCGCGAACGCTCCCATTTCGACGCGCAGGCCCTGCTGGAAAGCGGGTTTCCGAATCTGATGCGGGGCGAACGAACGGGCTGGCTGAACCGCACCCTGCAGCAGCTGCCTCGCGGCGAGCGCCTGCCACCCCCGCGGGGCCTCGCGATCTCGCCCATGGTGCCCTTGATCATGAGCGGGGCGGCGCCGGTCGAGACATGGCAGCGGCAGAGTTTCCGCTACGCCGACGACGATACGGTCGCCCGGCTCCTGGACCTCTACGAGGCGCGAGACCCGGTGCTGGCGGAAGCGCTGCGCCGCGGTGCGGCGCTGGATGGTGTGATGCAGGCCGACCCGGAGGCCATGGCCACACCGGCGGCGCGCCTGGCCGGCCTGCCGGACTTCACCACCGACGCCGCCGCGGCCGCGCGCATCATGGCGCGCCCGGACGGCCCGCGCATCGCGGCCATCAGCTATGGCGGCTGGGACACCCACAACGACCAGGGGCCGGTGCAAGGCCAGTTGGGCCGCGGCCTCGCGGCGCTGGACGCGGCGCTGGGCGCCCTGCGCAGCGGCCTGCTGCCCGTGTGGCGGGACACGGTGGTGGCGGTGGTGACGGAGTTCGGCCGGACGGTGCGGGTGAACGGTTCCCGCGGGACCGATCATGGCGTGGGAACGGTGGCGCTGCTGATGGGCGGGGCGGTGCGGGGCGGCAGGGTCCTGGCGGACTGGCCTGGCCTCGCCGAGCATCAGCTTCACCAGGGGCGGGACCTGATGCCGACCACCGATCTGCGTGCCGTGATGAAAGGGATGCTGGCCGAGCATCTCGGCCTCGAGCCGCGGCTTCTGGGACGCGACACCTTCCCTGACAGCGAGGCCCTTCGGCCAATGCAGGGGCTGGTCGGGTAGCGCGCGGACGGCGGCGGTGCCCTGCGCCATCCGTCTGGTCGTCGCGGCGACACGCGGGATTGCGCGCCATTGGGTTTCGGGAACTGGGCGGCCAGGGCGTTGCGGCCCGTCGCGGCCTGTCCATACGGCCTCCGGGGCCCATCGCGTGGCCGGGTGGAAGAGCGGATGCCCCTGAACCAGCCCTTCCCGTCGGGGCGTTTGCGCAGTTGCGAGGCCGTACTTGCCTTCGCCCATGCCAAATGCAAGTTTCCGCGCGACATTCTGGCAGGTGCTTCGTGACAATTCTCCTCACCGGCGGATTTGGCTTCATCGGCTCGGCCGTTGTGCGCCACCTCCTCGCCACCACCAGCGAGACCGTGGTCAATCTCGACAAGATGACCTACGCCGCGAGCCCCGCGGCCCTCGCCATGCACGCGCGGAACCCACGCCACATCCACCTGCAGGCGGACATCTGCGACGCCGAGGCGGTGCGCGCCGCCTTCGCGGCGCACAGGCCCACGCGGGTGATGCACCTGGCCGCGGAAAGCCATGTGGACCGCTCCATTGATGGCCCGGCCGAGTTCATCCAGACCAACATCGTGGGCACGCAGGTGCTGCTGGAGGCGGCCCGGGCACATTGGATGACTTTGGACGAGGCCGGGCGCGCCGCCTTCCGCTTCCACCATGTCTCGACCGACGAGGTCTTCGGCAGCCTCTACCCCGGCGACGCCCCCTTCACGCCCGAGACGCCCTATGACCCGCGCAGCCCCTACAGCGCGTCCAAGGCGGCCTCCGATCACCTGGTGCGTGCCTGGCGTCACACCTACGGGATGCCGACCTTTGTCTCGAACACCACGAACAATTATGGCCCGTGGCAATTCCCCGAGAAACTCATCCCGCTGGTCACGCTGAACGCGCTGGAGGGCAAGCCCCTGCCTGTCTATGGCGAGGGCAGCAACATCCGCGACTGGCTGCACGTCGAGGACCATGCCGAGGCGCTGGTCCTTGCCCTCTTCCGCGGCGAGCCGGGCGCGACCTATTGCATCGGGCCGCGGCAGGAACGCACCAATCTGGAGGTGGTCAAGGCCATATGCGCCACGCTGGACCGGTTGCGGCCGGACCCCGCCGGCCCGCGCGCGCGCCTCATCACCTTTGTGCGCGACCGGCCCGGCCATGATTTCCGCTACGCCATGGACCCCTCGGGCGCCGAGGCGGCGCTCGGCTGGAAGCCGCGCTTCGACTTCGAAAGCGGGCTGGAGCACACCATCCGCTGGTATCTGGACAATGAGGCCTGGTGGGGCCCCATCCGCGCGGGCGCCTATGCGGGCCAGCGCCTGGGAGTGAAGGCATGAAGGGCATCATCCTGGCCGGGGGCTCCGGCACGCGCCTGCACCCGATGACGCTGGCGGCATCCAAGCAATTGCTGCCCGTCTATGACAAGCCCATGGTCTACTACCCGCTCGGCACGCTGATGCTGGCGGGCATACGTGACATCCTCGTGATTTCCACGCCGCAGGATCTGCCCGCCTTCCGCCGCCTGCTGGGTGATGGCAGCGATTTCGGCATCACCCTCTCCTATGCCGAGCAGCCCTCGCCCGATGGCCTCGCCCAGGCCTTCCTGATCGGCGAGGAGTTCATCGCGGGCCAGGCCTGCGCCTTGGCGCTGGGCGACAACATCATCTATGGCGAGGGCCTGACGGATCTGCTGCTGGCCGCCCGCCGCCATGCCGCCGAGGGCGATGCGACCGTCTTCGGCTATCGCGTGGCCGACCCCGAGCGCTATGGCGTGGCCGAGTTCGACGCCAAGGGCCGTGTGCTCTCCATCGAGGAGAAGCCCAAGGCGCCGAAATCCGACTGGGCCGTGATCGGACTGTATTTCTACGACAAGCGCGTGGTGGAGATGGCCAAGCAGGTCCGCCCCTCCCCGAGGGGCGAGTTGGAGATCACGGACCTCAACCTGCTCTACATGGAGGCGGGGGCGCTGCGCGCCGAACAACTGGGCCGTGGCTGCGCCTGGCTGGACGCGGGCACGCCCGCGAGCCTGCTTCAGGCCGCGACCTTCGTGCAGACGGTGCAGGAGCGGCAGGGCCTCTTCGTCTCGGCACCGGAGGAGATCGCCTTCCGCCGCGGCTTCCTGACCGCCGACCAGCTGCGGGAGCGTGGCGAACGCCTGGGCAAGACCGCCTATGGCCGCTACCTGGTGGACGTGGCGAACGGACTGCACGGCGCATGAAGGTCACACCCCAGGCCATCCCGGATGTCCTGCTGATCGAGCCGCGGCGCTTCGGCGATGCGCGGGGTTTCTTCAGCGAGGTCTGGAAGCGCAGCGCGCTGGCCGCTGCCGGGCTGCACGTGGACTTCGTGCA
The DNA here is from genome assembly GCA_035998215.1 of Roseococcus sp. Lineage (GTDB taxonomy): Bacteria > Pseudomonadota > Alphaproteobacteria > Acetobacterales > Acetobacteraceae > Roseococcus. The sequence goes on from DASYHU010000030.1 coordinate 126,324, forward strand.
GGACAACCACTCGCTCTCCGCCGCCGTGGGCGTGGTGCGGGGGCTGCACTTCCAGCGCCCGCCGACGGCGCAGGGCAAGCTCGTGCGCGTGGTGCGCGGCCGCATCCTGGACGTGGCCGTGGACATCCGTGAGGGCAGCCCGACCTATGGCCGCCATGTTGCGGTGGAGCTTTCGGCGGAGAACTGGGCGCAGCTCTGGGTGCCGCGGGGCTTCGCGCACGGGTTCATGACGCTCGAGCCGGACACCGAGGTCCTCTACAAGGTGGACCAGGAATACGACCCGGCGACCGACGGCGGCATTTCCTGGAACGACCCTGACTTGGGCATCGCCTGGCCCGTGCCGCCGGAGGGCGCCGTCGTGTCGGAAAAGGATGGCCGCGCGCCGCGCCTCGCTGATGTCGGGGTCATCTTTCCGCGAGGGAGCTGGTGATGCGACGCATCCTCGTCACGGGCAAGGGCGGGCAACTCGCCACGGGCCTCGCACAGAGCCTTCCGGCCGCGGGCTTCGAGGCCGAGCTGGTGGGCCAGCCGGACTTCGAATTCGACCAGCCGGCGACCGTCGAGGCCGCCTTCGCCGCCATCCGGCCGGACGCGGTGGTGAACTGCGCCGCCTGGACCGCGGTGGACGCGGCCGAGGACGAGGAGGCGGCGGCCTTCCGGGCCAATGCCCTGGGCCCTGCCCTGCTGGGCCGGCTGACGGCCGAGGCTGGCATCCCGCTGCTGCAGATCAGCACCGACTATGTCTACGATGGCAGCAAGCCCACGCTCTATGCCGAGACGGACGCGCCCAACCCCGTCAGCGCCTATGGGCGCACCAAGCTCGCGGGGGAATGGGCGGCGCGGGCGGCGAACCCGCGCACCATCGTGCTGCGCACCGCCTGGGTGTACAGCCCGGTGGGGAAGAATTTCGTGAAGACCATGCTGGCCGTGGGTGCCACCCGTCCCGAACTGCGGGTGGTGGCGGACCAGTTGGGCAACCCCACCTCGGCCCTCGACCTGGCCGATGCCATCGCCACCGTGCTGGCCCGCCTGCGCGAGACCGGCTGGCGGGAGGAGTATGCCGGGGTGTTCCATGCCACCGCGCCCGACAGCGTGTCCTGGCATGGCTTCGCGGAGGCCATCTTCGCCCTGGCCGGTGCGTCCGGCGGGCCATCCCCACGGGTGCAGGCCATCACCACCGCCGAGTACCCGACCAAGGCCGCGCGCCCCGCCAATTCCCGGCTCGACGTGACACGCCTCGAAGGAACCTTCGGCGCGCGGCTTCCCGCATGGCGCGATGGGCTCGCCCGGGTCATGGAGGCTCTCGCCTCGTCAGAGGCTGGGCCCGCACGGGACGGGACGGGGTGAGGACAGCCATGACGCCCTGATCCCGGGGCGCGTCGGCCCTGTTCGTGACCGAACGCGCCGAAACGGTGATTGCCTTGAGAACACCGCAACCGCGCGCTCCGGCCTGCGGGCCACACCGTCTTTTCGGTCCGCCGTCTTCAAGATGCCGAGCAGGCAAATTTGGCGGCGAAGTTCCTGGTCGGCATCCGGCCGGGACTGAGCGCGGCGGTGGGGACGCAGGTTTCCCAGATTTCGATCAACCCTTCGTCCAACCTTGCGGCGTTCGCCCTTTTCACCGCCGCCAACGACCAGGCCGACGCCCGGAAGATCTGCGGTGAACTGGTTGACGCGCTTCTCAACGCCCCTTGGTCGTGGACAGTCCCACACCCAGGCGACCTTCGACGCCTTCGCCGCGCGCATGACGCCCGTCGTCGAGAATCTGTCCGCCAACTACCTGCCGGCTGAGACGCCGTTGAAATTGACCTCGGGCTGAATGTCGGTCGGCGAGGCGCAATCGGTCAGCGCCGAGCAGATCGCGCCGGTCGCGGCAGCCGCCTCCACGCACCTGTCCCGCGACATCCGCGACAAGATGGAGAAGCAGCGCGAGGAACGGAACACGCCATGCGCGGCCTGAGGCCCGGTTGTCAGGTAAGGCGCCTCGGCGGCTTGTGCCGGCGGGGGCCCGTAACGGCGCGTGGCGCCTCAGGGGCCTCGAAGGTTCAAATCCGGCAGGGCTCAATGGCGCTGACGGGACGCTTGGGGGGAGCCAAACCCCTCATCCGCCCCGCGCAATGGTAGCGCCGAGACTAACGCGTGCGCCGCATCCAGATTGAACTGCCCGCATTCTGTGCATAATGCGGTACTTTTTTCGAGATATGCGGCCCGTGCTGCGATTTTAACAGGCTCGACCAGAACATGACTTCAAAACTATCGTTAAGGGTCAGAAAGGCCCGAATGGCATAGGCTTCGTTCCACGAATAATTTCTCTCCGTGACCCAAAATTCCGGATATTCAAATGGATATGGGCAATCATGGATATGAATGACCACGCCAGGCTTCACGCAGGGCAGCAGGTTAAATATCTCGTGGTGAACATCACTGCCGGTCTTGAGGACATGGGTACTGTCAATAAAAAGTATATCGCCCGGCTCCAGAGCACCGACCAGTTCATTCGCCGTCAGTTGTTGTACCGGACGTTGGACCAGGGTGAGTTGCGTGTCGTCCCCTTCCTGCATCAGGCTGAGCAGTCGCTCCGGGTAAGGTTCGACACAGGTGAGAAAGAGCGGCTCCAAGTTCAGGATTTCCGCGAAATCCAGCATGGCGGCGGTCGAGTAGCCGGACCCGATTTCAACGATGCGCCGAGGCCGGTGGATGGCCAGCATCAGGTAGAGGCTGGCCGCATCGCCTGCGGGAAAGGGTCCGCCCTCGACGAAGTAGCGGCGGCCCGGCACCTTGGTCCGCGGCAGGTCCAAGGCCGCCAATTCGGCGCTGTGCGTGTCCAGGAGTTTGAGCATGGCCGCGGTGTCGAGCTTGATGCCATGCAGCGCTTCCGGCGGCATGGCACGCGCGCGCGTGACATAGTCCCCCAAGGTGCTCGGATCCACCACGGGCGAGTAGTAGTGGCCGGGCGCCCAGAAGCTGGACACCCCCCGGCTGCGCAGGTAGCCCGGGCTTGCCAGGAAGCGGCGGAGGAACTCCGCGGGTGGCAGGCCGCGGCCAAGCTTGCACCACCGCTCCACCTCGGCCGTGGTGGCTGGGCGGCGGAAGAAGTGCTCATGGAGGAGCTGAACCATGGCCTCCAGGCTGTCCTCCACCGGTTGGTCGGTCTGGTCCATCGTGCTCATTCAGACACTCCCAGTGGCCAGCCTCGCTGGTCCGCCATGATGGTGCAGCCCAGGCAAGGAAGGCCCAACCGCATGTTTGTGCATGATAACATCCGCATACCACATACAGAAGTGGCAAACGGGGCATGGGCCTGCGCCACCCCCAGGCTCGGCCCGCGAAGGTGCCCAGGCCGGCTTCCTCGCGCAGGCATAGATGGGGACACCGCGCGCGCAAGGGGGAGGCATGGCGAAGGACATCCGCCGCCCCGCGCCTCACCAACCGATGGCGGTGCGCGGCCCATGCAGCGCAGTGGTCATGGTCAGGCCGCTCCTGTCATGACGTGATGTGCGGCAGGGGCTGCGCGCGTGATACCCATGGCCTGAAGGAACATCGCCTCGATGCGGGCCATCACGACGGCTTCGTCGCGCAGACGAAAATTCACGACACTCATTCCGCCACGCCACCCGCTGGCAGCCCTGCCGTCCGCGTCGAAGGTCTCGCCGTCCGGATGGAGGTCCTCGACCTCCTCCGGCCGCGTGTAGTCCAGCGGCGCCGGCGCATCTTCCTCGACCTCGACATGCTGGCCATAGCAATCCACCAGGGGACCGAACCGGAGGGATTGCGCACTGGTCAGGACGAAGCCGGGAATGCGATGCACCCAGCGCAGCTTCACCAGCCCGGCACCATTCGGCGCGACGAAGCAGCAGGCCGAGGCCAGCAGGGCCAGGTTGTTGAGGAGGGTCAGGCCCACCCCGTTGAAGATCGTAACCGGCACATCCGCAAGTTCGCGCCGCAAGCCCGCGGCAAAGGCGTTCTCCCGCTCCAGGACGGCGGCGACGTTCAGCGCATCGCTCAACTTGGGCTCGCCACCCTGCTGGCTCGTGTTCAAGCCGTCCAGGAACACGGCGAAGCGCGACGCGCCGGCGGCCTTGTGCAGCCGCCGCACCACCCTTGCGTAGAATTGCAGCAGGTCCGGCATCGTCCGGTTCTGCAGCCGGATACCCAGGACGAGCAGAGGAATCCGCTGGGCCGAGGCGCCCTCTCCCGCGGCGGCCTGGGCAAGCTGCGCCACCGCCATGGCATTGTGGTCCTCGGCAATATTCTTGAGCAGGCGACGGCGCGTCACGAGCGGGATACGGGGCCCCACCATGGGCAGCAGATGCCGGTCGGACGCGATGGCGGCCGCGAAGGCTTCGACCAACTGCGTCTCGGACAGGCGTATGCGGCCCTCCAACTCGGGAAAGAGGCGCTGCAGCGAGCCATAGGGCAGATCGCCCGCCGCACCCGCGAGGTCATGCACGATCAATCCCGGTGAGGGCCGCTGGCTGTCCAGCGCCAGCGCGGTCTCAATCCCTGTGTAAACATTCCAGACCAGATGTCCGATGTGGTTGCGGCTGCGCGAGCGCGTGGCGACCGCCGCACCGCGTGCCTGCGGCTTCCATCGCGTCAGCGTCAGGCCCGTCGCGAGGAGGGTGGACTGCAGGCGGTCGAGAGCCCGCCGCACGTGGCGCAGAAGGTTCGGATTGCGACAGATGACGAAGTCATCATCTGCGATGACGATGGCCTCGACGGTGTACAGCGTCAGATCGGCTCGAACGATGACGAGCCAGTCCGGCCCCGTTTCCGTGTCCCGGACTTGCAGCACGCACCAGTCGGGGTCCGTCTGCACGGGGCGAACCATGGCGGCCATGCCATCATGCGACAGTGCCGGAAAGACAAGCCGCCCCGACACGATGGCATCATGCACCATCGGGCGCGGGTCATGGCCGACGATCCGGCGTATCCGCTCGGCGGAGGCGACAAGGCCTTCGGGAAGCCTGGCCCGCAACACATCGGCGAGCCGGATTTCGGTGGCCGGCTGCCATGCGGCCTGCGTCAACGCGACCAGAATGTCACGCCAATCCTGCCCGAGGCATAGCAGGGCCTGGGTATCGGGGCATTGTACGGCGGCGTCGATGCTGGTTGCCAGGCGGCGAAGCACCGGCTTCAGGAAGCGTGCCGCCGCATCGCGGATGCGGGCCACCTGCGCCTCCGCCGGATTGCGATTCCAGACATCGAGCAGCGTGCCGGTCGCGGACAGCACCCAGACCTCGCTCCGACGGCCGCCCCGGCCCGTCTCAAATTCAAGAAGTGCGAACTCCTCGCCGAACCAGAGAACTCCCCTGGGCAAGGGCGCCGACCGCGCGCGGGCCGGATGCGGCGCCAGGACGGGGATCTCGTCACCCTCCCGCACGCGCACCATGATGGTGGCATCGGCCGCCACTCTGGCGCCCTGCCAGGAGAGTCTCGCTGGAGCGCCTGCTTGCGTCGAGGACATGGCTGAAGCTCCGCTCTGCCGGGCCAAGGGATGCCGTCGCTACCTCGCCGCGGCGATATGGCGAGGCTGCCCGTGTGGTCGAAAACATGCGAGGGTCTGGCCTAGCACGAATAGGTCCCGCGGACGTACCGCACGGCGTCCAGCAAGGCGTCCAGCGGGTTTGCGGGCTGCTCAAGCATTTCAATGGCGACCCAGCCCGGATAGCCAACCGCGGCCAATGCCGCGGCGGCCTGGGCATGAGGGGCTGCCGGCGCGGCGAAGGGGCCGAGCTTGGCTTCCGCGGCGTGGTAGTGGGCGAGCCACGGCGCGCAGACTTGGATGGCCTCCGCGATGTCGTCCCCGCCCAGCGCCACGCAGGATGTGTCCAAATGCACCCGCAGGCCCGGATGGTCCACAGCCTGCACCATGGCCAGCACGTCGCGCCAGCCTGGCAGGAAGTCGTTGCCGTAGTCGGCGGGGACAGGCTCCAGACCGACCACGAGCCCCTCGGCCCAGGCCACCCGCGCGAGACGCGACAAGCGTTCAATACCCAGCGCAAAGGCGCCCTCTGGCGGGAAATTGCCGCGCGCGCGCTGGCGTGGAGCGCCGAATACCGCCACCCCCGCCTTCAGTTCGGCCGCGATGCGGGCCACGCGGGCGATCTGCGCCTCCATGGCGTGGAAGGCCTCGGCCGGCCCCAGCAGCGCCAAGCCGTCCACCCCAAAAAAGATGGCCTGGAGGGAGGAGATGCTGAGGCCCCTGCCCTCAAGCTCCGCGCGGAAGGCCCGGAGCCGGCCCGCCTGCAACTCGTCCCAAGGCCCCAGGCGTGTGGGGGCGACCTCCACGCCGGTCACGCCCGCAGCGACCAGGCGTTCCCACTCATCACCTTCCGCGGTCGGGGAGAAGGCCAGGTTCGAGACAGACAACCTCACTTGCGCATGGCCTGCACGAAGCTGGCCAGTTCCGCCATCACGGCTGGCGCATCCAGGTGATACGGCTCTGCGCCGCCCAACAGGCCGGCATGGCGCGTCTGCATGTCATACCGCGCGTGCGGCAGGTCGGCGCCGCCGATCGCCACCTCTGGAAAAAGAGCGGCCTGAATTGCGGCCGTCGAAATAGGTTCGACGGCGATGTTGAGTGGCGAAATAGAGGCTGCGATTGCCTTGCGAAGATCACTGGCAAAGCGATGCAGTGGATACCATTGAAATACACCATTGGGACTAATGTTACCGCACATGTTACCAGTCATCATGTCAAATATGATATTCTTTTTAAGCCCCTGGCCAAACAATCCAGGCAATCGAATGATGGTATGATTTGGGAAACGCCGTTCTACCCATTGTTCGAGCAACCGACGATGCTTGCCATAAGGCTGAGCAGCGGCCGGATCCGGAATATCATCTTCCGTCACACCGATGGGAGATGAATAGACATCTACTGTAGACACAAGAACGAAGTGTTCGCACGAAATCGTACCGAGATGGCCTATTAATCCTTCAATTTGCATCCAGTCTTTCTCTGGCTCTTTGTTCGCCAACCACTTGACCGCACTCACACCCGCGCAAACCACAACCCCAAAGGATTTGTACCTGATATCACCAATATTCTTGGAATTAAATTTATACCGAAACTCCCAATCGCGATCCAAATGCGAACCAACAAAGCCGGTGTGGCCGATGAGAGCATCGGAGAGATTCATGCGCAAAACCTCAATTTCCAGGCACAAGAATGATATCTTGTCGGATTTTCGGGGCAACCTCAATTGGAGAAAGCGAATTCTCGGATTCTATCAGTGAAAGAACTCGCTCGGTCGCGAAGAAAATAGTATCGATTTTACCTGACATGATCGAAAAAATCCGCCCATCCTGAAATACCGAACAACTCCGGTCATCAAAATTACCAACGGGCTTGGTCTTTATTGCGAGCTGAACACCAATATAACGAAAATTATCACGAAACGCTGGAACGTTTTGCGAAATATGATCTTCCATTGCTTTAATTTTTCTATTAACTAACTCTGAATTCACAGAGTTACGGCAAGAAACAGCTTCATCAGGACTTGAAAAGCGCCCCAATGGCGTGTGGACAACACTGGACAAGGTGAACACGTCCTTATCCTCTGTCGGGTAGACCGAAGCCAACGGCCCATCAACCAGCGTCACGGCCGGATGCGGCGCTCTCGCTTCATAATACAGGAGCATCGTTGGCTCATAATATACGTCAATCGGGGGGCGGTGATGATGTCCCCAGGTTGCGTCTATAACATAGTCGAAGGATTCCCCATTCACTTCCACCTGGCGAGGCGTTTGAACAATATTGTTGACCGGACAGTTAAAACGAAGCGCCGATCCCAGCCGCTTGGAGAAATAACTTCTTGCACGGTCTATCAGCAAAACCCGCTCTTTGGTGAGCAGCGCGCCCTCGATAGCGGCCAAGCGTGGATCAGATCCAGTCAATTCAACAAAATCAATGCCGGACGAGACCATGATAAGCTTATATGTTCTGAAGTCTATTAGACTTGTACCCTCGGGAACCGCATATATATTTTCATCGATTTCAGCAGAAAGACTAGGGTAACGCTCGATAAAACGTAAAAAACCATCACGAGACTGTAAGCGAGTGCCATGATGCCGGGCGTAGTGGAAGCCTAGGTGAAGGCGGAACTGGTTGTTGCCAGAAGCCTCGTGAAGAGGTCGGGCGTTGCGTTCGAAAACAGTGACGCGAAAGCCAAGGCTGGCCAGTGAGGATGCCAGGTGGCAGCCATACCATCCCGCGCCCACGATCGCGATATTGAATGGCATGGCCTGCCTCCATCATGTTGACGTAAGATACCACATCAAGACCAAGCAAAGAATAGAGAACCAATCAATCTCAAAAACGAGATGAGCAACCCACTCTTTCTTCGCATGAAGTCAGCCTGACCAAAACTAACCAGCCGATTTATTACAATATTAAATATTGTTTCCTAAAAATGCTGGATAAACAGGTACGGTCCGCCAAGGGGATACAAAATTCCGCTGCCCCTAGTCATAATAGTGACGAAGTCGCGGATCCTCCATGCTTTTTAGAAATTCCAGAATAGGACCATAACGCTTCGTAATTTTCTCGACTGTGTCGGGAGAAAGTTCTTGTTTGTGTCGGCCCGGCGCCCTGTCCGCTCCAGGCCAGTCCTTGTGCACCCACCTGATATTTTTCAGCAAATTCTCTGCCCGCTCTGCGTCTATCAATTCGCGCTGCTTTTCAGTCAGTTTGCTCAAATCCACATCCAAAATTGAAGAAATCTTTGAAATTGCATCATCAAAGTGGAGACAGTACAGGGCGTAACCTACAAAAACCCAATTACTTTTGACAAGCTGGGGCACAATTTTACGAAGCAAATCGAAATCGGCCGTGTATTTATTCCTGAGCACATACCCTTCAAGACCAAGATCCCGAATTTCCTGATGCCTGGCTTCGATTTGCTCCGGCGTTTTGCCAGGTTTTGGATGAGCAAACTCCCACCAATACCTATTCACAATAAGATCGCGCGGATCTCTTGCATTGAGAATAAACCTGAAACAGCTCAAATCTTGCTGGATATTGAAAAATTCTGTCGCATTCCAAAAAACAATAGCATCGTGTTTGGGTATGTCATAATTTTCAAGTACTTTTTTTCGCTCTTCTCCAACATGCCCCCGAGAAATAGCATCACTTGTAATAAAATTTGCAGAATTTCCTGCCAACGTCCGAATAGTACGCCACATGGATCCTGTAGCGCTTGTTCGGGTGGTCAAGAAAATGACGGTCTGCATGTACGACTTCCTTCCACACCATTTACTCAAGCGACCTTGAGGCAGACAGAAGCCGCTGCCTCCCACCCGAAAGTCACACGCCAGGCAACCATGGTTGTGCCACGGCCATTACCAGACACCACCCCCTGCGGGATCAGGCAACCCTATAGGTCCTGTCGTACGTATATCCATAAGCGAGCATTTCGTCGCCGCAAAGCCGCTTGAAGGTCGAGACGTAACTATCGCTCCAATCGAGCGATGCGATATCGTGCAATTGACTGGCGCTGCCAGCCTCGGTTTGCTGAGGACGATTTTCGCGCAGCGTGAGTTGCATGCGCTCACGGTGCTCGGGATTACATCCAGTGAAAGACATGACAGTTTCCACGACCGCTTCGGGAGATTGGATCATGTCCTGCTGATCAATCTCGCACCACTGCGCGGCCGGCACGGAAGCCCTGATCGTGCGCCAGGCCGCCATATTCCGCGCCCAGTCCCTGCAATGATATTCGAAATTATGAACCGGAAATTTTTTCATCCGGGACACGACGTTTTCGATGCCGCGCCGCTTGGCGAATATGAAGATCGCGTCAGGCCACAACATCCGAATGATGGGAACGGCCTCAATCATCTCTGGATTGCCAGTTTTGTCGAACCATGGCGTTGAAGAATTGTATTCCTCAACCACTGATTTGAAGACTTCGAAAAGTTTATGTTTAAATTCGTCTCTATCAATTGCGGAGACAAGAACTTCTTTGTTTTGTGAAGACGCAAATATGTCAAAATGACGATCCGTGGCGCTGGAAATTGCCGTCAGCAAGCTAAGCAACATTCCTTCACGATATCCAGAATACCCCGCAGCCAAGGCCAGATCTACCAAAATACTTGTACCTGAGCGCGGGGACCCGATGATAAAGAGTGGCGTCCGCAATTTCTCTACTCCCATTCACAAAATGCTGTTTTTTCATGTATCATTTTAGCAAAAATAAAAATTCACGCAACGTTTCGGCCGGCTCCTCCTCTGGTTCAAAGAAATAATGGCAATGCCGAGGCGCCGCAGGCAGCGCTTGGCCCTTCCAATTTTTCGAACGGATCATGAAGCCTACGACTTGACACATGCGGCGGATATGTACGCCAGGATAACGCCCCGCAAACATCAGTTCGCCAACGAAAACATCAAGCGGAAGCGTCGGCTATTCGCTTGTCATTGAAGTTACAAGAAAATCTACGCCATAAATGAATGATCTACAGGGGCGGACCAGACGGCGCGCGCCCCGAATTCCACTGTGCCGCACACGGTCCGCCCGTTCCCGACTCGGGTCACGTCATGGCGCCCGTTCGCCCACGCGTCAAATATCCACGTCGTGCAGTATCACCGAACACATTGGCCATGCCACGCTTGGCCGCTCCCATACTTGCGGGAATGACTGGATGCCGTTAGGTGAAGGCTGTTTTCATGAAAAAGCGAGGCGATATGTCAGTTCAGACCAAATCCGGGTCCGGGGTTGCCATTGGCCCTGTCACCGTTGCCTCGCATCTGCCCATCGCGCTCATTGCCGGACCCTGCCAGATGGAAAGCAGGGAACATGCGCTGCAAATGGCCTCGGCCCTGAAGGACATTGCCACGCGGCGCGGCATCGGGCTGATTTACAAGACCAGCTTCGACAAGGCGAACCGCACCTCCGGCAAGGCGGCGCGGGGCATGGGGCTGGAAGCCGCGCTGCCCGTCTTCGCTGAAGTCCGTGACCGGCTGGGTCTTCCCTGCCTCACCGATGTGCATGAGGCCAGCCAATGCGCAGCCGTGGCGCCGGTGGTGGATGTGCTGCAGATCCCGGCCTTCCTCTGCCGCCAGACCGACCTTCTACTGGCCGCCGCCGCCACGGGCCGCGCGGTAAACGTCAAGAAGGGCCAGTTCCTCGCACCCTGGGACATGAAGCATGTCGCGGCCAAGATCACCGGCGCCGGCAACCCTCGCGTCCTGCTGACCGAGCGCGGCACTTCCTTCGGCTACAACACTCTTGTCTCGGACATGCGCGGCCTGCCCGTGATGGCGGAAGAGAGCGGTCTGCCCGTGATCTTCGACGCCACCCATTCGGTGCAGCAGCCAGGCGGCCAGGGCGGCTCCTCCGGCGGACAGCGGCAATTCGTCGAAACCCTGGCCCGCGCGGCGGTGGCCGTGGGCGTCGCGGGCCTCTTCATCGAGACCCATGAGGACCCTGACCGCGCGCCCTCGGATGGCCCGAACATGGTCCCGCTTGCGGAGTTCGAGGCCCTCATCACCCGCCTCCAGGCGCTCGACGCCGTGGTGAAGGGCTGGGCCGCGTGAGCCGGCCGCTCGTTCTCATCCCCGCGCGCATGAGTGCCACGCGCCTGCCCGGAAAGCCGATGGCCGAGATCGGCGGCCTGCCCATGATCGTGCAGGTGCTCAATCGCGCGCGGGAAGCCGATCTCGGCCCCGTGGCGGTGGCGACCGACAGCCAGGAGGTCGCGGAGGCGGTGCGCGCGGCGGGCGGCACGGCGCAGATGACGGCCGCCCACCACCCTTCCGGTTCCGACCGCATCCATGAGGCCGTGACGCGCCTCGACCCCGATGGCCGCCACGACCTGATCGTGAACGTCCAGGGTGACCTGCCCCTGATCGCCCCCCGCGCCATCCGCGCCGTGCTGGAGGTGATGGATCCGCCCGAGGTGGCACTCGGCACGCTGGTCGCACCCATCACGCGCGAGGAGGAGCGGACCGCCCCTTCCGTGGTGAAGATGGTGGGCACCGAGCATGCGCCCGGCCGCTTCCGCTGCCTCTACTTCACACGCGCCACCGCCCCGTGGGGCGAGGGGCCGCTCTGGCACCATATCGGCCTCTATGCCTGGCGGCGCGACGCCCTGTCGCGCTTCGTGGGCCTGCCGCCCTCCCCTCTCGAACTGCGCGAGAAGCTGGAGCAGCTCCGCGCGCTGGAAGATGGCATGCGCGTGGATGCCGCGGTGGTGGATGACATTCCCCTTGGCGTGGACACGCCCGAGGATCTGGCGCGCGCCCGCGCCCTTTGGGAGGCCCGCGCATGAGCGAGACCGCGCGACACGAGACTCTGATCCGGACACTGGCGCTGGAAGTTGACGGGCTGCGCGCCCTCCAGGCCGCCCTGGAGACCGACCTCGGCCCTCGGGTGCTGGAAGCCGTCCAGTCCATCCTGGCGCGCAGTGGCCGCATCATCGTCAGCGGCATGGGCAAGTCGGGGCATGTGGGGCGCAAGATCGCGGCCACGCTGGCCTCCACCGGCTCGCCGGCGCACTTCGTCCATCCGGCCGAAGCCAGCCATGGCGACCTCGGGATGATCGGCGAGCAGGACACCGTGCTGGCCCTCTCCTGGTCAGGAGAAGCGCCGGAACTCGCGGACCTGATCGCTTACTGCGCACGCTTCTCCGTGCCCTTGATCGCCATCACCTCACGCGCGGACAGTGCGCTGGGCCAGGCGGCCGACATCCCGCTGGTGTTGCCGCGCATGCCCGAGGCCTGCCCGAATGGGCTGGCACCCACCACCAGCACCACCATGCAGATGGCGCTGGGCGATGCCCTGGCGATGTGCCTGCTCGAAGCGCGTGGCTTCTCCCCGCAGGATTTCCGCAACGTCCACCCGGGCGGCAAGCTGGGTGCGCGGCTGAAGCGGGCCCGCGATCTGATGCACGGCCCAGACGAACTGCCCGTGGTCACCGAGGAGGCGACGCTGGAGGCCGCCATCATCGAGATGACCTCACGCCGCTTCGGCGTCACGGCCGTCGTGGATGCGGCAGGGCGGCTTTCGGGCATCATGACGGATGGCGATTTGCGCCGCGCGCTGCGCGGTGGCATGGCCCTGCAGACCCCCGTCACCAGCGCCATGACGCGTTCGCCCTCCGCGACGGGACCGGACACGCCAGCCGCGGACCTGCTGGCCCTGTTCAACGAGAAGCGGATCACGAGCATCTTCGTGCTCACCGACGGCGTGCCGGTCGGCATCCTGCACATCCATGATGTGCTGCGCGCCGGCGTGGCCTGAGGCGGGGCCGGCTTTCGTCGCGTGATCCGCAGGGCCGGCTCGGGCGGCGGCGCGCCGCCACGGCAGGCAACGGGCAATGCCCCGCTGCCTAGCCGGCGGGCGCCGCGGATCCCTCCAGCAGGCCCCGCACGCGCGCCAGGCGCTCATCCTCTGGCGGCAGCGTCTGGGCCGCCGCCGCCAGGTGCAGCCGCGCGGGCACGTGCTGCCCGCGCCGAGCCAGCAATTCCGCCAGCAGCAGGCGTGGCTCGGGCGCATTCTCGTCGGCCTGGACGGCCATGTTGAGATGCCGCAGCGCCTTGGGGATGCGATCCAGCTTCATCTCGAGCCGGGCCATGGCCACATGATGATCCCGCGCGGCCCCGAGGCTCATGCCGGAAAAATGCGCGAGAAGCTCCGCCGCCCCCTCCAGCAATGCCGGACCCACGGGAAAGGCCGAGGTTTCCGGCAGCTTGTCGAGGTCCTCGGTGAAAAGCGTCGTCCGCTCCGGGAACCAGCGCTGCCGTATCCATTCATTGCCCTCACGGAAGCGGTCGAGGAACTCGCGCGCCTCCCCGCGGGCGGGGCGCCAGCCGCGGCCGGGCATGGCCTCCGTCACCAGGTCGGTGAAGTGGCGCCAGACCGGGTCTGACAGCGCGGCGCGGTGGCCCGGAAGGGCACGTCCCATCGCTTCTCCCACCGCGACCATCAGCGCCTGCCCGCGCGCATCGGCCGAGGGGTTGGAACTGCGGTTGGGATCCTCCGGCGGCACGCTGCCCTCGGCGCCGCAAAGGGCCAGGAAGTCGTCAATGGCATCGCCATTCACCAGCAGCTTGCGCTCAAACAGACGCGGAATGACGGCATCCTGGCCGAACACCTTGGCCCAGCGCCAAAGCAGGCCCGCATAGTCATAATGAGGAAGCTGGCGCGGCCCACCTTCGGGCAGGCGTGGCGGCTTGATCACCCCGTCGCGCAACAGTTGGGTATAGGCGCTGGCGAAGTGGTCATCCTGCCGGCGCAGATAGACCACGACACGTACCCGCCGGAAATGCGGCATCAAGAAATCCCGCAGGCGCGTCACCGAGGCGACATCCGGCTGCATGTGGATGCACTGCTCCGACGAGAGCACCACGAGGCGCATCTCGGGCGGGAGGGCTGCCATTTCGGCCGGAAACTCCTCTCGGAAGCGGGCGATCCGCTCCTCGGGAGGCAACCCGTTCCAAAAGGCCGGGTGCACGCCCTTCTCCCGAAGCTCCGGGGAGGCCATGGCGGCGGGCAACAGGGCATGATTGCCCCAGCCCGGACTGAGCGGATAGCAGACGCCATTCCGTGCCAGGGCCTCGCGATGCGCCCCCATGGCATTCTGAATGGAGGTGGAGCCGGTCTTGGTATGACCGATATGGACGAAGCACTCACGGTCGGGCGGCATGGAAGCCTCCTGCAAGCAGCGGCCTCGCGCCGCAGCGCGGGCCAGGGGGAAGCCGCGGCGGCGTTCAGGACGCCGGCGCAGCCGCCTTTCGCTTCGTGCGCGGGGCGGAGGGCGCGGGCGGCACGGGCGGCTCTTCCACCGGCGCGCCACCCGGCATCGGTACCCCATAGACGGCGCAATGCGCCTCGACCACATCCAGCACGGGCGGCACGCCTGGGGAGGCCGCGGCGAGACGGGCGTGCAACCCCTCCTCCGTCACGCAGCGGTGGAAGGTCTGCATCAGGCTGGTGGCGTCGCCCACGTCGAAGAGCAGGCCATCAATGTCGTGGCGCACACGCTCACCCACGCCGCCGATATTGCTGACCACCGGAGGCCGGCGGAACATATAGGCCTCGGACAGCACGAGCGCGAAGATCTCCCACCAGACCGAGGGCACGATCACCCAGTCAATCCGTGACATGCGCGTGGGCAGGTCGGCCATCGAGTAGCTGCCCTGGTAGGACACCTTGATCAGCGGCTCGAGCGACTTCGCCTCGGCGAGGAAGCTGTTGAAGCGCTCGCGGAACTTCTCGGAGGCGTAGTTCAGGTTCGCACCGCTGATGTCGAGCGTGATCGGCTCCTTGTGGGTCTTGGCGTAGAGTTCCAGCGCGTCGAACACGACGCCGAGCCCCTTGTTGTCCACCAGCTGGCCGAAGAAGCCGAAGCGGTTGGGTATGTGGCTCTGCGTCTGCCGCAGGAAAGGCACGCGGAAATCCTGGTGGGAATAGTCGGCCTGCGCGTTGGTGACGACGTGCAGCTTCTCCTCCGGAAGGCCCCAGGAAAGGTAGCGGCGGCGCACGAAGTCGGTGGGCGCGATGAAGGCGTCGAAGACGGACATGGCGTGCCGCACCCAGTCCTCGCGCAGCTGGAACATCTCGGGCGAGATGTCGGGGAAGCACTGGTGGCACCGCACGGGCGAGGCCTTCTGGCACAGCGTGCGGTCGTTGCGTCGCACCATATGGCCGTCCGCCTTGCAGATGGCCAGGAACTCATGCAGCGTCAGGATCAGCTTCGCGTCCGGCAGCACACGGCGCGCCAGCAGGAACATGTCGAGCCCGATGGTCATGAAGTGGTGGAAGTGCACCACATCGGGCTTCATGTCGCGCAGGAACTCCGCGAACCAGGTCAGCGCGCGGATGTTCACGTTGCGGTACCAGCCGTGTTCGAAGCTGTCCGACAGGAAGAGGTATTCGTTCGGGCGCCCGTCGAAGCCGGTGACGATGGCGCCGGGCTTGAACAGCGCGGGCGCGATGTTGGGCTCGCAGGAGGCCAGGAAGATGGCATCCAGCCCGGCCTTGCGGGCACCGAGGAAGAGCTCGTAGGCCGTCTGCTGCGCGCCGCCGCGTACCAGCTCGGGGTGGAAGACGCTGACGAAGAGGATGCGGGGGCTGTCAGCCATTCTCGTGCTCCGTGATCCGGTGCCCCCAGAGACGGGAGAAGAACCAGCGATTGTACATGTTGGAGCCAATGTGCTCGGGCCGCTTGGTCGAACCCATGCCTTCATAGTGCCAGTAGGCCAGGCCAGGGTCGAGGATGACGCGCCCACCCGCCTCCTGGATCCGCAGGCAGAGATCGGCATCCTCGTAATGGCCAAATACGAAGTCCACGTTGAAGCCGTTCAGCTTCTCATAGAGCGAGCGTTCCAGCACCATCAACGCGCCGGTGATGGCCGGCACCTCGCGCGGTTCGAGGCTGCTCGTATCGGCGAAGCCCTTGCGGAAATGCTCCACCGTCCAGATCGGCGCATGGCACAGCAGTGACAGCCGGCGGTCCTGCTTGAAGAACATGCCCTCGTGCATCACGCTGCCATCGGCGTAGTAGAGCTTGCCGCCATAGATGTCGGGACCGAGGGGGCGGTCGCACAGGAGGCGCAGATGCCCCACCGCCGCAGGGTCGCGCGGGAAGACATCGGGGTTGATGATGGCGATCTTCTGGCTGCGCGCGGCCGCGACACCCACGTTGTTCGCGTGGCTGAAGCCGCTGTTCTGGTTCAGCGTGAGCACCTGGATCTCCGCCCCGAACACGAAGGAGGCGAGTTCGGCGTCGCGCAGCAGCACCTCTTCCAGTTCGGGGCTGTTGTTCACGAAGATGAACTCAAGCCCGTCCAGGCTGCCGAAGCGCGCGAACTGCGCGACCAGCATGTAGAGGAAGTCCGGATAGCCGTAGAGAACGCAGACCAGGCTGATCGCGGGCGCCTGCGCGCGCCGGCCGAAGCGGCCATGGCTCATGACGCGCCGCTCGGCCGCGATTTGCCGGTAGAGCTTGCTCAGCAGGTTGCCGTAGCCTGCCTCGAGGTCCGCGAAGGATTGGGCCGTGATGTTGCCGATGACCGAACGGCGGCCGAAGGTGGCCAGCAGGAATTCGAAGAACTCCCGCTCACCCTGACGAAACTTGGTGCCCAGTTCGAGCGGCACGCCGGAGCCATCCTCGAAGACCAGCGAAAGCGCCGCGGATTCGAGTTGCTGCGCACCTCCGAGGCCCGCCGCCCAGAAACCGAACTGGCCCGGGCGGGCCACTTGCAGGTGGGTCTCCACATCGGGCCGGCGCACCCGGCCCACGGGCAGGCTGGCGCGCAAGCCGGTCGCGTAGTCCACCATGGAAATGCCAACCAGCGGCGAACGCCGGTCGTCAATCCAGCCCTCCAGGAAAAAGGCATTGCCGCTGGTTACGGTGGCATCCAGGCCGAGCTGAATCCCCGCACCCTCCAGGGTCGTCATTCGGACCACCTGGATGTCCTGGGTGCGCGCATGGTCGAGGGGGGCTGCCTCCTGCTCGCCGGCACGGATATTGGGCGGCACACGGACCATCAGCGGGGCCGAGAGGTCGAACCGCCCAGCCAGGGTCACGGGTGGCACGCCCATGAAGCGGATCTGTGGCCCGTCCTCGTGCTGGGCCAGGATCATGCTCAGACCGGCGGCGCCAGGCGTCAGCAGGCAATCCACGAACATCTGTTCGCCCCAGCTGCCCTGCTGGAAGTCATTCAGCACGAAGGCGCCACGCATGGGGATGTACTTCACATGCAGCGCGATCTGGCCATCCCGGTAGAAATTGAGATGGGTGCTGGAGCGAAGTGCTGGTTCGGTGAACATCGCCACGAAGGGCTCGGCATCGAGATTAACCTCGACGGGGTCTCCCTCCTCGGGGGTGCCATCCAGCATGCTTCACTCCAACACTGACATTGCGCCCGATAGCACAGCGAGGCGCCGGGCTGAACCGCAGCACGGCGCCATCAGACTTCAGTTTTCGAGCAGATCGGTGAAGCTCCAGCCCTTGCGCGGCAGCCTGCCCTCGACGAAGCCCGAAGTCTCGAAGTGCATCTGCGCCGAAGCAACGCGATTTTCGAGGATGGCCACCGCCACGTCAGGATATTCCCGCGCGTAGAAAGAGCCATCCACCTCGACCAGGCAGGGCATGCGGTTCTCAAAAAAGCCAAACCTGATGTAATGTTGTTGAGGGTCAACAATCAGCCCCTTGGTCTCGGCTTCAGTCACATCCTTGTAACGCTGACGGTAGAAGGCGGGATCAAACTTGATTCGACGCAGCACAGGCGCCAGCAGATCCACCAGGAAGGCACGACTGACTGTCGCTACCTCGCCCTCAATGTCAATAATTCTTTTATCTTTAAGAAGTTCGAAATACGGAGTTGCCTGAATTTCGGGAAGGGCGCCCGACGTATCAGACCGGAGCTTCTTACGCGCTTCGCTCATCTGCAGCCTCCTCAATAACAATTGCACCGGCTTGCCGAATTAATGGATCACCCTAGGGCTGTCCACGCCCGATATCGAAATAAAAATGGTATCTCAATGATGGTTTGCGTATGCAACGTGCATTTGATGCAGCGGGGCTGAGTATTTGTGTGCAGCGCGGCATTTTTTTCGCGAGGTTTGCAGGAAAGTCAAAAAATCGGGATGAAAATTTTCTTCGCCAATCGGATCCTGGATTAGCCCCACCATGCGAAAGGACCGCTCAACAACCACAACATGACCGTGCAGGCCATGCCGTAAGTCAGCAGAACGATGCTACCCAGCTTGAGAAAGTCACTGAAGCGGTAATTCCCCGGTGACATCACCATCAGATGTGTCTGATAGCCATAGGGAATCAGAAATGAGGCAGAGGCGCCAAAGGCTGACATCAATACGGCTGCCTCAGGCGGCAGTCCAGTTAATGCGGAGAACTGAAGCGCGATGGGCAACGCCGTCACCGCGGCGGCCACATTCGACAGCAATTCGGTCATCAGCCAGGCCAGCAAGAAGATGCACAGCAGGGCCGCGAAGTTGCCCGTCACCCCAAACAACTGCACGACGGCCTCGGCCACCACCCCGTCGAAGCCCGCCTGGGTGACCAGCAGCGCAAGGGTCAATGACCCCCAAAGCGCCATCATCAGTTCGAACGGAAAGAGAGCACGGAAATCCCGCCCGCCCAGCAACCCGAAGGCCATGGCGCCTCCCACCAGCAACAGGGTCAGTAGGGCGAACTCCACCAGGTTGAAGATGGCGAAGAACACGAAGATGCCGAACATCGCCGTGGCCAGGACCGCCTCGCGCCGCGACAAGGCGGTGCTGGGCGTGTCGTCCCGCACGATCAGATGAAAGTTCGACCGGACCTCGGGGTGGGCGAAGAAGTCGCTGCCGCCGGCGATGGCCAGCATGTCGCCCGCCTTCAGCTCCGTCTCGCCGAGCTTGCCCGACAGCCGCTCATCGCCGCGACGGATGGCGAAGACCGAGGCGCTGAAGGCCGCGCGGAAATTGCTCGACTTCAGCGTCTGGCCCACCAGCGCCGAATCCTGCGCGACCACGGCGTGATGGACCTGCAGGCCGGAGCGCTGGCGCACCTCTTCCATGACCTCGATGCCCGGGATGGCCATCAGCTCGTCCACGAAACGCACATCGCCCACGAAGATCAGCACATCGCCGTCTTGCAGGACTTCGTCGGGCCGCACGGGTGAGAGCAGCGCATCGCCGCGGATCAATTCCGCGACGTAGAAGTGGCCAAGGCTGCGCAGGTGGTTCTCGGCGAGGGAACGACCCACGAGCGCGGAGCCAGGTTCGATCCGGCCTTCCACATGAAAAAGCTCGGGGACCGTGGGGGCCTCGACACCCCTCGGCGCGCGCATGATGCGCGGCGTCGAGACCAGCAGCACGAGATAGACGCAAAGGGCCGTCACCGCGCCGGGCACCACGAAGTCGAAGAAGCCGATCTCCACCCCCTGCCGCGCGGCAAGCCCCACGGTGACGAGGTTCGGCGAGGTCCCGAAATGCGTCACCATGCCCCCCGCGAGCGCCACATAGGAAAGCGGCAACAGCAATTGACGTGGCGGGATGCGCGGATTGCGTGCGGCGGGCCCCATGAGCGCGCCCACCACCGCCGTGTTGGGCATGACCGAGGAGACAAGAACCGCCACACCCAGGAAGCGGCGGCGGATCGCTCCAGGCGGCTCGGGCTTGCGGCTGAAGAGCAGGTTGCGCAGCCAGGTCAGCCGCCCGAGGACACTCGAGAACATCACGAGGCACAGCACCGCGACCAGGGCGGGCTCGCCCAACTGCTCCAGCACGCTGCGCGTTGGCAGGCGCTGCAGGAGCAGCACGGCGAGGATGAAGGCCAGGAAGGCCGCCGCCATGGGCACGCGCCCGCTGATCAATGCCGCCAGCAGCGCCACCACCAGCACGACATCGATCAGGAGTTCCATATGGCGGATCCGGGCCGGCTCAGCCGCCGGCCATGCGGCGTTCGATCATGTCCAGCACCTGCTGCGCCAAGGCATCCGCCGCGGGGCCGCTGCCATCCAGCACCAGGTCGGCGGTCTCTGGCGGTTCATAGGGGCTGCTCACACCGGTGAAGTTCGCGATCTCGCCGCGCTTCGCCTTGGCGTAGAGCCCCTTCACGTCACGCTGCATGCAGATCTCGATGGGGGTGTCCACGAAGACCTCGAGGAACTCGCCCTCGCCCAGCATCTCCCGCACCATCTGCCGCTCGGCGCGGAAGGGCGAGATGAAGGAGGCGAGCACGATCAGCCCCGCATCCACCATCAGCTTCGCCACCTCGCCCACCCGGCGGATGTTCTCGACGCGGTCCTGGTCGGTGAAGCCGAGGTCCCGGTTCAGCCCGTGGCGCAGGTTGTCGCCGTCCAGCGAGTAGGTGTGGCGGCCCGCCTGGTGCAGCGCCTGCTCCACCAGCTTCGCCACGGTGGACTTGCCCGAGCCGGAAAGACCCGTGAACCACAGCAGCATGGGCTTCTGGCCTAGCGCCGTGGCGCGCGCCGCCTTGTCCACCAGGAAGTGCTCGTGGTGCACATTGGTCGCGCGGCGCAGCGCGAAGTTGATCATCCCGCAGCCGGCCGTGCGGTTGGTGAAGCGGTCCACCAGGATGAAGGCGCCGGTCAGGCGGTTCTGCGCATAGGGGTCCATCGGCACGCGCTGGGCGGTGCTGAGGTTGCACAGCCCGATCTCGTTCAGCGAAAGCCGCGTGGCCGACTGGTGGTCCAGCGTGCCGACGTCCACCCGATGCTTGATCGAGGTGACGGAGGCCGCGGTCCACACATTGCCGATCCGCATCATGTACTGGCGCCCGGGGAGCATGGGCTCCTCGTCCATCCAGAGCAGGTGGGCGGCGAACTGGTCGGCGACCGCCGGGCGGTCCGCGATGGGCGCCAGCACGTCGCCGCGCGCCACGTCCACCTCGTCGGCCAGGCAGATGGTGACGGATTCGCCGGCCGCCGCGCGCTCCTGGTCGCCCGCCGGGCCCAGGATGCGCGTCACATGGCTGGAGACGCCCGAAGCCGCGACAACGATGTTCTCGCCCACCGCGACCGCGCCGCTCGCCACCGTGCCGGAGAAGCCGCGGAAATCCTGGTTGGGGCGGTTCACCCACTGCACAGGGAAGCGGAAGGGGATCTGCGTGAGCTCCTCCTCCACACTCACGCTTTCCAGGTGCTCCAGCAGCGTCTCGCCGCGATACCAGGGCGTGTTGCCCGAACGGCTGCTGACATTGTCGCCGAAGCGGCCCGAAACGGGGATGGGCACCATGGTGTGGAAGCCGAAGCCCGCCGCGAAGGTGGCGTATTCGCCCACGATGCGGTCAAAGACCTGCTGCTCGAAGTTCACCAAGTCAATCTTGTTCACCGCCAGCACGACATGCCGGATGCCGAGCAGCGAGCAGATGTAGGAATGGCGGCGCGTCTGCGTCAGCAGGCCCTTGCGCGCATCCACCAGGATGATGGCGAGTTCGGAGTTGGAGGCACCCGTCGCCATATTGCGCGTGTACTGCTCGTGGCCCGGGCAGTCGGCCACGATGAAGCTGCGGCGCGGCGTGGTGAAGAAGCGGTAGGCGACGTCAATGGTGATGCCCTGCTGCCGCTCGGCCTCCAGCCCGTCCACGAGGAGGGCGAGGTCCACCTCCTCCCCCACGGTGCCGTGCTTGCGGCTGTCGCGGGTGATGGCGGCGAGCGTGTCCTCCATGATCATCTGGCTGTCATAGAGCAGCCGGCCGATCAGCGTGGACTTGCCGTCATCCACCGAGCCGCAGGTGAGAACGCGCAGCAGGCCGCGCGACATGGTGCTGCCGTCCATCTCAGAAATACCCCTCGCGCTTCTTGCGTTCCATCGAGGCTTCCTGGTCGTTGTCGATCAGGCGGCCGTGGCGTTCGGAGACGCGGGAGAGGCGCAGCTCCTCCAGCACCTCCTCCATCGTCTGGGCGCGGCTT
This sequence comes from Roseococcus sp., assembly GCA_035998215.1. GTDB lineage: Bacteria > Pseudomonadota > Alphaproteobacteria > Acetobacterales > Acetobacteraceae > Roseococcus. The sequence goes on from DASYHU010000030.1 coordinate 148,711, forward strand.
TCATGCGCGCCGGTCAGCGGCCAGTCGCCCATGGTGCGGAAGCGCACCCACATGTTCTCGACCTGCTCGCCCTCGTTCAGCGGCATCCGCTCATCGTCGCGCATGATCAGCGCGCCGCCGCGCCGCAGCACGGGCCGCTCGGCCGCGAAATACAGCGGCACCACGGGGATCTGCTCGGCGGCGATGTAGTCCCACACGTCGAACTCGGTCCAGTTCGAGATGGGGAAGACGCGCATGGTCTCACCGGGCGCGATGCGCGTGTTGTAGAGGCCCCACAGCTCAGGCCTTTGGCCGCGCGGCTCCCAGACATGGCCGGGCGCGCGGTGGGAGAAGACGCGCTCCTTCGCGCGCGCCTTCTCCTCGTCGCGCCGCGCGCCGCCCAGGGCCGCGTCATAGCCGCCGATATCCAGCGCCTGCTTCAGCGCCTGCGTGCCCATCACGTCCATGTGCACCTGGCTGCCATGGGTGAGCGGGCCGATTCCGCGCGCGAGGCCGTCGGGGTTGGTATGGACGATCAGCCGGGCACCCAGTTCCGCCGCGCGGCGGTCACGGAATTCCAGCATGTCGCGGAAATCCCACCCGGTCGCGATATGCAGCAGCGGGAAGGGAATGCGCCCGGGCGCGAAGGCCTTCATGGCCAGGTGCAGGACGACCGAGCTGTCCTTGCCGATCGAGTAGAGCAGCACGGGGTTGCGGAAGCTGGCAGCCGTCTCCCGAATGATGGCGATCCCCTCGGCCTCGAGCCGTCGCAGATGGGGGCTGAGGCTGTGGGTCTGGACGGGCTGCATGAAGATATCCTCGTAGGTCGCGGGGGTTTCCGACGCTGGAAACCCCGGCACGTCTGGGCCGTATCAAACCATTTCCGGGCCAGTCGCATGCGCGTCGCGCACATGTCTCGCCTCAGAAACATTCCCCCGATGGGTGCCGGAAACTAGCATTAACCTCTTGGCCGTCAATCAAGCGGCAAGGTCGTCAAGTGATCGCAATGGAGGAAAAATGCCGAAGCCATCAGCATTTCCGCAGCCAGACGCCGCGTTTTTCTGGAATATGAAAATCTCGCTTACTTAAGCGTATCACCGAAATAGCCGCGCCACCACGCGACGAAGCGCGTCAGCCCAGTGCGGAGGTCGGTGGTGGGCGCCCAGCCGAAGTCACGCCGCATGGCGGAGATGTCGGCGAAGGTCGCGGGCACATCCCCCGGTTGCATCGGCATCAGCACCCGCTTCGCCTTGACCCCCAGCAGCTCCTCCAGGATGGCGACGAGGTCGAGCAGCTGCTCCGGCCGGTTGTTGCCGATGTTGTAGAGCCGGTGGCCGCCGTCCGGCGGCGGGTGGTCCAGCGCCGCCATCACACCCTGGACGATGTCGTCCACATAGGTGAAGTCGCGCAGCATCCGCCCCTCGTTGAACAGCTGGATGGGCCGCCCGGCCAGCATGGCCTCGGTGAACAGCCAATAGGCCATGTCGGGCCGTCCCCAAGGCCCATAGACGGTGAAGAAGCGCAGCCCCGTGAGCGAGAGGCCGAACAGGTCGGCATATGCGCTGCTCATGACCTCATCGGCCAGCTTGGTCGCGGCATAGAGCGAGGCGGGACGGTCCACTCGGTCGGTCTCGCGGAAGACGCCCTCCGCGCGGCGCCCATAGACCGAGCTGGTCGAGGCATAGACCACATGGCGGATGCGCCCCTCAGACCGGCGCACCGCCTCCAGCACGGACAGGTGCCCCGTCACGTTCGAGGCGGTGTAGGCGAAGGGCGCCTCCAGCGACCAGCGCACGCCCGCCTGGGCGCCCAGATGGGCCACGCGGTCAATGTCGGGGTTGGCGCGCAACAAGGCCGACACCGCCTCATGGTCGGCGAGGTCGAGCCGGGCCATCGCGAACTGATCCGCCGGCGCCTGGCCGGTCAGCGTGGCGAGGCGCGCCTGCTTCAGCGCCGGATCGTAATAGGCGTTGAAATTGTCGAGGCCGAGCACCGCCTCACCCCGCGCGAGCAGCGCCTGGCAGAGATGCGCCCCGATGAACCCGGCCGCCCCCGTGACGAGAACCCTGCCCATGACCCACTCCCTGCGCCGCCGACCATGCCAGGCCCCCGGAACGCCGGTTGGCTTCTGCCGGGTGGCCAAGTGTTGTGCAATATACGCAACTGCCGATAATGGAGTTGTGGCGACGCCATCGCCCGCTCTGCTTTACAGCGTGCCGACACCGAATAACCGGAAGGTTAAGATATGCGTATCGCAATCCTCGGTGCCGGCTATGTCGGCCTCGTCTCGGCGGCCTGCTTCGCCGAATTCGGCACGGAGGTCACGCTGGTGGACACGGATGCCGGCCGGATCGGCATGCTGCGCGAGGGGCGCATGCCCATCTACGAGCCCGGGCTGGAAGCGCTGGTCACGGACAATGTGCGCGAGGGCCGCCTCTCCTTCACCCAGGACCTGGCCGCGGCCATGCAGGGGGCGGAGGCCGTGTTCCTGGCCGTCGGCACGCCCACCCGCCGCGGGGATGGCCATGCCGATCTCACCTACGTCTTCGCCGCCGCCGAGGAGGTGGCCCGCACCGCCACCAAGCCGCTCGTGCTGGTGACGAAGTCCACCGTGCCGGTGGGCACCGGGCGGGAGGTGAAGCGGCGCGTCAAGGCGGTCCGGCCCGACCTCGATATCGCCGTCGCCTCCAACCCTGAATTCCTGCGCGAAGGTGCCGCGATCGGCGACTTCATGCGCCCGGACCGCGTCGTGATCGGCGTGGAGGATGGCGAGGCGGGCGCGCGGGCAGAGGCGGTGCTGCGGCGGCTCTACCGCCCGCTCTTTCTCATCGAGACGCCCATGGTGGCCACGCGCCTCGAGACGGCCGAGATCATCAAATATGCGGCCAACGCCTTCCTCGCCATGAAGATCAGCTTCATCAACGAAGTGGCGGACCTGTGCGAGGCGGCGGGCGGCGACGTGCACGACGTGGCCCGCGGCATCGGCCTCGATGGCCGCATCGGACGGAAATTCCTGCATGCGGGACCGGGCTATGGCGGGTCCTGCTTTCCCAAGGACACGCTGGCCTTCGCGCGCTCAGCGCAGGACCTCGGCACGCCGCTGCGCCTGATCGAGACCACCATCGCGGTGAATGATTCGCGCAAGATGGCGATGGCCGACCGCGTCATCCGCGCCTGCGGCGGGGATGTGAACGGCAAGGTCATCGCCATCCTGGGCCTGACCTTCAAGCCCGAGACGGACGACATGCGCGACGCCCCCTCGCTCGAGATCATTCCGCGGCTGGTGGCTGCCGGCGCCCATATCCGCGCGCATGACCCGGAGGGAATGGACGCCGCGCGCCGCCTCCTGCCTGCCACGGTGGAGTATGCCTCGGGCGCGCTGAACGCGGCCCAGGGGGCGGATGCGGTCGTGCTGCTGACCGAGTGGAACGAGTACCGCAACATCGCACCCGGCAAGCTGCGCAACATGATGCGCGGAAACCTGCTGCTGGACCTGCGCAACGTCTATGACCCGCCGGCGATGCGCGAGGCGGGCTTCACCTACCACTCTATCGGACGGCCGTAAGGCGAGTCCGGAACTCGCTGTTCCCGCGGTGACGCCGGCCATGCGCGCGCCATCCCGGACCTGGCGCGACCATGGTGTGATGGCGCTGTCCCGCTTGCCCTCACATTGCCGGAACACAACCCCATATACCGGGAAATGGACATCATTACCCACCCCGCCCCAGGCGGCGACACCGAAGCGCCCGGCCTGGAACTGACCATCCTCATGCCCTGCCTCAACGAGGCGGAGACACTGGCGCTGTGCATCCGCGAGGCGCAGGATTTCCTCGCGCGCAGCGGTATCGCGGGCGAGGTCCTGGTGGCCGACAATGGCAGCACAGACGGTTCGCAGGAGATCGCGCAGCGGCTGGGGGCGCGCGTGGTCCCCATCACGGAGCGCGGCTATGGCGCGGCGCTGCGGGGCGGGATCGCGGCGGCGCGCGGCCGCTTCGTCATCATGGGCGACAGCGACAACTCCTATGACTTCGCGAACCTCGACGGGTTCGTGGCGGAGCTGCGCGGGGGGGCGGACCTCGTCATGGGCAACCGCTTCCGCGGCGGCATCGAGAAGGGCGCCATGCCCTTCCTGCACCGCTATCTGGGCAACCCGGTGCTGAGCTTCATCGGCAGGCTGTTGTTCCGCGTTCCCGCCGGCGATTTTCATTGCGGGCTGCGCGGCTTCTCACGCGACCGCATCCTGGCACTGAACCTCGCCACGCCCGGCATGGAATTCGCCTCCGAGATGGTGGTGCGCGCGGCGCTGGCCCGCTACCGCATCGTGGAGGTGCCCACGCGGCTGCGCCCCGATGGCCGTTCGCGCCCGCCGCACCTGCGCACCTGGCGCGATGGCTGGCGGCACCTGCGCTTCCTGCTGTTCTATTCGCCGCGCTGGCTGTTCCTCTATCCGGGGCTGGCCTTGCTGGGCTTCGGCGCGCTGGTCTCCGGGCTGCTCTTCCCGGGTCCGCTCCGGGTCGCGGGCGTCACCTTCGACATGCATTCCTTCATGGCGGGATGTCTCGCCGTGCTGGTGGGGCTGCAGGTGGTGACCTTCGCGGTGATCTCGAAGCAGGTCGGGGTGCGGCGCGGCTACCTGCCGCCGCCCACGGGGCTGGATGCGCGCCTGCTCGGCCTGTTGAACTTCGAGCGCGGGCTGATCCTGGCCGCCTTCCTGGTGCTGCTGGGCGGCGCGGGCATGGCCGACACGCTGACGGATTGGGTGGGGCGTGGCCTCGGGCCCCTGGAGGACCCACGTTCCCCCCGCCTCTTCCTGGCCTCGATGACGGTGCTGGTGGCAGGAATCCAGCTCGCGTTCACGGCGTCGCTCGCCAGTATCATCGAGATGGCGCAGCCCGCGCGGCGCTGAGCCCTCAGCCAATGCGCGCGGCGGCGCAAGGCGCGATCCAGGCGGGCTCACCCCCCAGGAAGACGGCCGCGAGCGAACCCTCCGACGTGACGAGGGCAAGGTCGCCCCGCAGCCCGGGCGCGATCCGCCCGCGGTCGTTCAGGCCCAGCGCGCGGGCCGGGTTCTCCGACACCAGCGCCCAGGCCTGCGCCAGCGTCATCGCCCCACGCCCCGCCATGCGGAAGGGCGCGGCCAGCAGCGCGGGCCAGTGGTAGTCCGAGGCCAGCACGGTCACGAGGCCGCGCTCGGCCAGCGGCGCGGCGCTGGCCCAGCCCAGATGGCTGCCGCCGCGCACCACATTGGGCGCGCCCATCACGACCGGCTCGGCATGGGCGCGGGCGTCCTGCGCCACTGCCTCGGCCATGGGGAACTCGCAGATATCGGCGCCCAGGGCACGAAACTTGGCGCGCTGGTCGAGCGTGGCGTCGTCATGGCTGAGCATGGGCACGCCCGCCGCGCGGCAGGCGGCGGCCATGCGGGCGCGGCTTTCGGGCACCTCGCCGCGGCGGGACTTGGCGCGCAGCGCCAGCGCCTCGAACTCCGCCTCGCCCACCCCGGCGCGGCCGGCATACTTGCCCAGCTCCTTGGGGTTGGAGAGCTTCTTCACGATGCCGGGCGTGTGGTCGTTGAAGCCCAGCACATGCACGCGGCCGGCGGCGATGGCGGCGAGCGCGTCGGGCTCGGCGTCCAGGTTGTCGGCCTCGAAGCGCAGATGCACGCGAAGGTCGCTGCCCGGCGGGGGCGCGGCCAGGGCATCCAGCGTGGCCCGGAACGTCTCGACCGAGCGCAGCCCCGGCTCCCAGGAGAGGGTGACGCCCAGGCAGGCCGTGGTGATGCCCGAGGCCAGGCACTGCGCGGCGGCATCGCGCAAAGCGAAATCCATGGGGAAGGCCACGCCGGGGCGCGGCTGGATCGCGCGTTCATGCGCATCGCCGTGGATGTCCACGAGGCCCGGCATCACGCAAAGCCCCGTGGCGTCGAAGCCCCGCCCGGCGCCGCCCTCGGTGATGACGCCGCCGGAGAGATGGACCTCGCCCGGAACGAGCCGGCCCTCGCGCAGCACCTGGCCGCCGGTGATGCGCCAGCTCATGGCTCGACCACCAGCTGGGCGCGGCCGGCCGCGTATCGGGTGATGGTGGCGTCCACGGGCTCGCCCTCGCTGTCAATATTGAGCGCCTCGCTGACCAGCAGCGGGCGGGCACGGGATTGCTGGAGCAGGGCGGCCTCCTCGGCGGTGGGCATGCGGGCGGTGATGCGGGTGGATTTGCGCCGGTAGTCCGGCACGCCGCAGGCGGCGAGTGCGCGGGTGATGGAGGGGTCCTCGCGCAGCAGCGCCGCCATCTGCGGGAAGCGCTGGGCCGGGAAGTGGTGCAGCCCGATGGCGAGTGGCCTTCCATCGGCAAGCGCCAGGCGCTCCACCTGCAGCACGGTGCGGCCGCGGCGCAGGCCCAGCAGTTCCGCGATGCGCGCATCCGGCGGCACCTCGGCCATTCGCAGCACGCGGCCCGCGGGTTCGCGGTTCTGCGCGCGGATGATCTCGCTGAAGCGGGTGCGCGGGCCGAGGGGATAGTCCAGCACATCCTCGGCCACGAAGCTGCCGCGCCCCTGCTCGATCCGAACCAGGCCCCTGCCCTCCAGCTCCTCCATGGCGCGGCGGATGGTGTGGCGGTTCACGGCGAAGCGGGCGGAAAGCTCGGCCTCCGTGGGCAGGCGCGCGCCTGGGCGGTGCGTGCCGTCGCGAATGGTGGCCTCGAGGCTGGCCACGATCTGCCGCCACAGCGCGAGCCCCGCACCGCGCTGGAGGGGATAGGGATCGGGTGTCACGGAAGCTTCAAGCCCATGGATGTCTGCGTGGCGTCATTGGCATTGACCCTGCCGGAAAGATGTGTAGCTGTCTAGACCAATGATGGACCGACCTTCCTGGATGGGCGTTCTGGCCCGAGCCACCGAAGCCGAGATCGAGGCCGCCCTCGCCGCCGCCCCGCCCTTGCCCCCGCACCGCCGCGTGCGTGGCCCCGAGGTGGGGCTGACCATGCTGCGCGGCCGCGCGGGAGGTGATGGCGCCGCCTTCAACCTCAGCGAGGCCACGGTCGCGCGCTGCACCGTGGCGCTGGAGGATGGCACGCTCGGCCATGGCTGGCGGCTGGGGCGGAGCAAGCGCGCGGCCGAATGGGCCGCCGTGCTGGACGCGCTGTTGCAGGATGAGGCCAGGCGGGAGGAATGGCTGGCGCGGGTGGTAACGCCGCTCGCCGAGGCCCAGCGCGCCGCCGCCGCCCGCGAGGCCCGCCGCGCCGCCGCGACCGAGGTGCGCTTCGCCACCCTGGCGGCGATGCGATGAAGCCCGGCTTCAACAACCCCGTGCTGGACGCCCAGGCGGGATTCCGCGCGCTGATGGAGGCCATGGCCCGGCCCGGGCGCAGCCAGCGGGTCATCCCGCCGCCCGACCTGCCCGCGGGGCTGGAGCCCGCCGCCGCCGCCACGATCCTGACGCTCGCCGATGCCGAGACGCCGCTCTGGACGGATGCGGGCGAGGAGGCGCGCGCCTGGATCGCCTTTCACACCGGCGCGCCGCTGGTCGCCGAGCCAGGTGCCGCGATGCTGCTGCTGAACGTCCAGCCCGCCATGCCTCCGCTGCTGTCGCTGCTGGCGGGCGAGGACGAGGCGCCACAGGAGGGCGCCACGCTCATTCGCCAGGTGGAGGGCCTCTCGGAAGGATCGGGCTGGCGGCTGGCGGGGCCGGGTATCGAGCGGGAACACCGGCTTGCGGTCACGGGCCTGCCGCAGGACTTCCTCGCGCAATGGCGGGCGAATGCGGCGCGCTTCCCGCGCGGGGTGGATGTGGTGCTCTGCGCGGGCGCGGCGCTGGCCGCGCTGCCTCGCAGCCTGGCACTCAGGGAGGGTGGCTGATGTATGTCGCGGTCAAGGGCGGCGATGCGGCCATCGCCGCCGCCCATGCCTGGCTGGCCGAGCAGCGGCGGGGCGACACCTCCCTGCCCGAACTCTCCGCCGCACAGCTTCAGGAACAGCTGGGCCTCGCGGTGGATCGCGTGATGGCCGAGGGCAGCTGCCATGACCGGGAATTGGCCGCGCTCGCCATCAAGCAGGCGCGCGGCGACCTGATCGAGGCCGCCTTCCTGCTGCGCGCCTACCGCAACACGCTGACGCGCTTCCCGGCCGCCGAGCCGTTGGACACGGGGGCGATGCGCGTGCGCCGGCGCATCAGCGCCACCTACAAGGACATGCCGGGCGGCCAGGTGCTGGGCCCGACCTTCGACTACACCCACCGCCTCCTGGACTTCGCACTGCTGGCCGAGGGCGGCGCGCCGCCCCCACCCAAGGAGGCGGAGGCCAGCGGCGCCCCCATGCCGCGCGTCAGCGAAATCCTGGCGCAGGAAGGGCTGATGCGCCGCGAGCCGCCGGGTGACGACGCGCCGCCGCCCGACCTGACGCGCGAGCCCCTGCCCTTCCCCGCCCCGCGTGCGCTGCGCCTGCAATCGCTCGCGCGTGGAGATGAGGGCTTCCTGCTGGGCCTCGGCTACTCGACGCAGCGCGGCTATGGCAACGCCCACCCCTTCGTGGCGGAACTGCGCATGGGCGAGGTGGAGGTGCTGATCACGCCGCCGGAGCTGGGGTTTCCCATCAGCCTGGGCGAGATCACCGTCACCGAGTGCCAGATGGTGAACCAGTTCGCGGGCCAGGCCGACACGCCGCCACAATTCACCCGCGGCTACGGGCTCTCGCTCGGCCACAGCGAGCGTAAGGCGATGGCCATGGCGCTGGTGGACCGCGCCCTGATGGCGCGTGACCTTGGCGAGGAGGTGACGGCGCCGGCGCAGGACCAGGAATTCGTGCTGCTGCACGCAGACAATGTGGAGGCGACGGGCTTCGTGGAACATCTCAAGCTGCCGCATCACGTGGATTTCCAGAGCGAGCTGGAGAAGCTGCGCAGCATCCGCGCCCGTTGGGAAGCGGCGCGGGATGGCAACGCGGAGGCGGCGGAATGAGCGCCCCCGTCCGATCGGCGAAGGCCGAAGGCCACAGCCGTGAATCGGCCGGGCAAAGCTTCGACCCCGGCTACAACTTCGCCTATCTCGACGAAGCCACGAAGCGCATGATCCGTCGCGCACTGCTCAAGGCCATAGCCATTCCGGGCCACCAGATCCCCTTCGGCGCACGCGAGATGCCGCTGCCCTATGGCTGGGGCACGGGCGGCATCCAGGTCACGGCCAGCATCCTGGGTCCGCGCGACGTGCTGAAGGTGATTGACCAGGGCGCGGATGACACGACCAACGCCGTCTCCATCCGCCGCTTCTTCCACCGCGTGGCGGGGGTCGCCACCACCACCCGCACGGCGGAGGCCACCATCATCCAGACGCGCCACCGCATCCCGGAACGCCCGCTGACCGAAGGCCAGGTGATGGTCTTCCAGGTGCCGATGCCCGAGCCGCTATTCAAGCTGGAACCGCGCCTCGCGGAGACGCGCCGCCTGCACGCGCTGGGCGACTACTCGCTCGCCCAGGTGAAGCTCTACGAGGACATCGCCCGCCAGGGCGAGGGCGGTTCCGCCTACAGCCATCCGGTCATGGTGAACCACCGCTACCTCATGTCGCCCTCGCCCATCCCGGGCTTCGACAACCCGAAGCTGCACATGTCGCCGGCGCTGATGCTGTTCGGCGCGGGGCGCGAGAAGAAGATCTACGCCGTGCCGCCCTATACCAGCGTGGTCAGCCTCGACTTCGATGACCACCCCTTCCGTCCCGTCCGCGCGCCCCATGCCTGCGCGGCCTGCGGCAGCACCACCAGCTACCTGGACGAGATCGTCACCGATGACCGGGGCGGGCGGATGTTCGTCTGCTCCGACACCGACCATTGCGCCGAGACCCAGATAGCGCGGAAGGCCGCGGAATGAGCCCGATCCTGGAAGGCCAGGGCCTGGCGCTGCGCTTCGGCGCGGTGCGGGCGCTGGATGATGTGTCGCTCGCCCTCTGGCCCGGCGAGGTGGTGGCCATCGTGGGCGAGAGCGGCTCGGGCAAGTCCACCCTGCTGCGCGTGCTGGCGGGGCTCACTGCCCCCCAGTCAGGACAGGTGCTCTACCATGACGCGGAGGGGGCCACGCAAGATGTCCACGCCCTGCGCGAGGCCGAGCGCCGGGTGCTGATGCGCCGCGACTGGGGCTTCGTCCACCAGAATGCCCGTGACGGGCTGAGGATGGGTGTCTCGGCCGGCGGCAATATCGGCGAGCGGCTGATGGCCGCCGGCGGCCGGCATTACGGCAATATCCGCACGGCCGCGGCCGAGTGGATGGCGCGCGTGGAGATGGACCCCGCGCGCATGGACGAGGCGCCGCGCAACTTCTCGGGCGGCATGCAGCAGCGGCTGCAGATCGCGCGCTGCCTCGTCACCCGCCCGCGCCTCGTGTTCATGGATGAGCCCACGGGCGGGCTCGATGTCAGCGTGCAGGCCCGGCTGCTGGACCTCATCCGCTCGCTGGTGGCGGAGCTTGGCCTCGCCGTGCTGTTCGTGACGCATGACATCGCGGCCGCGCGGCTGCTCGCGCATCGCATCGTGGTGATGCGCCACGGGCGCATCGTGGAGGAAGGCCTGGCCGACCGCGTGCTGGACGATCCGCAGCACCCCTACACGCAGCTTCTCGTGGCATCGGTACTGGCGGCATGAGCGCGCTGGCGTTGGAAGTTGCGGCGCTCTCCAAGCGCTTCACCCTGCACCTGCGCGGCGGCCTGAGCTTTCCCGTGCTGGAGGGCGCGGCGCTGGCCCTGCGCGCCCGCGAATGTGTCGCGCTGACCGGTCCCTCGGGTGCGGGGAAGTCCACGCTGATGCGCTGCATCGCCGGCAATTATGGCGCCGATTCGGGCCAGATCCTGCTGCGGCACCGCGGCGCGATGGTGGACCTCGTCACCGCCGATGCACGGTTGATGCGGGAGATCCGGGCCGAAAGCCTTGGCCATGTCTCGCAGTTCCTGCGCGTGATCCCGCGCGTGCCGGCGCTGGAGGTGGTGGCCGAGCCCCTGCGCGCCCGCGGCATGCCCCGCGCCGAGGCCGAGGCCCAGGCCGCCGCGCTGCTCGCCCGCCTCAACCTGCCCGAGCGCCTGCACGGCCTGCCGCCCGCCACCTTCTCGGGCGGCGAGCAGCAGCGGGTGAACATTGCCCGCGGCTTCGTGGCCCATTACCCGCTGATGCTGCTGGACGAACCCACCGCGAGCCTCGACCCCGCCAACCGCGAGGTGGTGATCGCCCTCATCGCCGAGGCCAAGGCGCGAGGTGCCGCCATTCTGGGAATTTTCCATGACAGCGAGGTGCGCGCCCGTGTCGCGGATCGCCTGCATGAGGTGCGGCCGCTAGAAGACGCGGCATGAGCGCCCACATCCCCCATAGATCCCAAAGCGAGGCCCGATGAGCGCCATCCTGCACCGCGCCCCCGCCGCGCGCGAGACCATCCTGACCCATGCGCGCCTCATCCTGCCCGACCAGGAGCTGGACGGCACGCTGGTGCTGCGCGACGGCCTCATCGCCGATGTGCAGCCCGGCCGCGCCCACCACCCCTCGGCCCTGGACTGCGGCGGCGAGGTGTTGATGCCGGGCGTGGTGGACGTGCACACCGACAACCTCGAGCGCCAGGTGATGCCGCGCAGCAATGCGCGCTGGCCCTCGCGCTCGGCCTTCCTCAGCCATGACGCGCAATGCGCGGTGGCGGGCGTCACGACGGTGCTGGACGCGCTGTGCCTCGGCGATCTCGGCTTCGACGTGGAGCGCGGCAAGACCTTCGAGGATGGCGTGCGCGACATCACCGCGCTGACCGCCGAGGGCGTGCTGAAGGTGGAGCACCTGCTGCACCTGCGCTGCGAATTGCCGGCCGCCGACATGCCCGCCTTGCTCGACCCCGTGGCGGAACACCCGCTGGTCGCCATGGTCAGCCTGATGGACCACTCGCCCGGCGTGGGTCAGTACCGCGACCTGGTGCGATACCGCGCCATGCGCCTCAAGACCACGCGGATGACCGAGGCGCAGATCGAGGCGCGCATCGCCCATCTGCTCGAACAGCGCGGCCGCCTGCGCGAACCTCAACGCCGCATGGTGCTGGACCGCTTCGCCGGCCGCGACGTGCCACTGGCCAGCCATGACGACGAGATGCCCAGCGAAGTGGCGCGCAACGCGGCCGACGGCATCATGGTCAGCGAGTTCCCGGTGACGATGGAGGCCGCGCATGAAGCGGCACGGCTGGGTGTGGCCGTCATCGCCGGCGCGCCCAACATCGTCCGTGGCGGTAGCCATTCGGGCAATGTGGCGGCGATGGACCTGGTGCGCGCGGGTGCGGTGGATGTGCTGGCCAGCGACTATGTGCCGCCGGCGCTGATCGAGGCCGCCTTCGCCATGGCGGAGGTGGTCGGCCTGCCGGCCGCCATCGCCACCATCACGGCCAATGCCGCGGACATGTGCCGCCTGCAAGACCGCGGAAGGCTGGCGATAGGACAGCGCGCCGACATCGTGCGCGTGCTGCCGCACAAGGGCATTCCTGTCATCCGCGCGGTGTGGCGCGGCGGGGAGCGGGTGGCGTGACGATGCGCGCCGCCCTCTACTGGGCGCCCGAACTGGATGATCCGTTGCACCTGGCCGGCAGCGCCTGGCTCGGCCGCGACGCCGAGACGGGCGCCACCCTGGCGCAGCCGCCCGTGCCAGGCCTGCACGCCCTCACCGCCGATGCGCGGGGCTATGGCCTGCATGCGACGCTGAAGCCGCCATTCCGGCTCGCCACCTCCTACGCCGCGCTGCGCGAGGATGCTGCCGCCTTCGCGGCACGCACCGCACCTTTCGACCTGCCGCCGCTCGGGGTGATGGATCTGAAGGGATTTCTTGCGTTGCGGGAGACGGCGCCCTGCCCCGCGCTGCGCGCCTTGACCGATGGCGCGGTGGCGGCACTGGACGCGCATCGCGCGCCCCCCACCGAGGAGGAGCTGGCCCGGCGCCGCAAGGCCAATCTCTCACCCCGGCAGGAGGCGATGCTGGCGCGCTGGGGCTACCCTTATCTCGAAGAGGATTGGCAGTTCCACGTCACGCTGACGCGGCGCCTGGCGCCGGAGGAAGCGGCCTTGGTGCGCCCGGCGGCCGAGGCGCATTTCGCATCCGTGGCGGGCCGGGCGCGGCGGGTGCGCGAGGTCTGCCTGTTCACCCAGGCGGGCCCCGGCGCCCCCTTCCTGATCGCCGAGCGCCTGGCGCTCGGCGGGTAGCGTCTGATCGCCTTTGGTGGGATCGCCAAAGGCGTGAATCAGCCGCTCGGCAATGCCAGCAGCGTGATCAACGAATGGTGGTCACGCTGTAGCCGCCTTTAGCGGGTCGCGGGCGCGGCCGGCGCGCCGGGCTGGCCGGGGCCGCGGCCTTCGCCGCGCGCGCGCCGCTGGGGCAGCTCGTCACGGGTAATGGCGCCATCGCCATTCGCATCCGCCATGCGGAAGCGCATCTCGGCGGGGGCGCGCATCTCCTCCAGCGTCACGACACCGTCGCGGTTCGCGTCGAGGCCGCGGAACATCGCGGCGCGGTGCTGTTGCATCCGCTCGGCACGGGGACCGTTCGCCTGGCCCCGACCCTGGCGCTGCGGATACATGTTGGCGAACTCCTCCTGGCTCAGCCCGCCGCTGCGGTCGGCATCGGCCGACTGGAAGCGCTGGGTGGCGACACCCCAGGCCTCTTCCCAGGTGACGCGGCTGTCATTGTTGGTATCGAGCTGCTGGAACATGCGTGCCCCATGATCGCCACGCGGACCACCGCCGGGGCCGGGCTGGGCGAAGGCGGCGCCGCCCGCAAGCAGTCCGGCGCCCAGGATGGCGGCACCGAACAGGGAGGGAATGCGAAACTGGGCCATGGTGGTCTCCTCAATTCCGGGCGGAATGTTCCGTCCGATGAGCCAACCATGCGCCCCCTTTGTAACGCCCGCGTGGCGAAGCCGGCCGTCCAGGGTGAGGAAATGTGACGCGCCCTGCCGGGTGTCGGGATTGAACCGACGACCTACCGCTTACAAGGCGGTTGCTCTACCGCTGAGCTAACCCGGCCAGGCGCGCTCTTCTACGGCAGAGGGCCATGGGTTGTCAGCAGGCGGCGGGCGGGCTTCATGGGGCCATGCGCCCCAACCGACCCCAGCCGCGCCCGCGCGGCCCCGCTCCCCATCGCCAGGCAGAGGGCCAACGGGGCACCGCCGAGGGCGTCTGGCTGCACGGCCTGCACCCGGTCGCCGCCGCACTGGCCAACCCCGCCCGCCGCCTGCGCCGCCTGCTGGTGACGCGCGAGGCTGAGCGCGAGCTGGCCGAGCGCGTCCCCAACCCCTGGCGCATCACCCCCGAACTGGTGGAGCGCGACCGGCTGGCGGCACTGCTGCCGCCCGAATCCGTCCACCAGGGCGCGGCCCTGCTGGTGGAGCCGCTGCCCGAGCTGCCGCTGGAAAAGATGCTGGAAGGCAGCACCGGCCCCGTGCTGGTGCTGGACCAGGTGACGGACCCGCGCAATGTCGGCGCCATTCTGCGCTCCGCCGCCGCCTTCGGCGCGGCGGCGGTGGTGATGCAGGACCGCCACGCCCCGCAGGAGACCGGCTCGCTCGCCCGCGCCGCCTCCGGTGCGCTGGAGGTGGTGCCCATCCTGCGCGAGGTGAACCTCTCCCGCGCCTTGCAGGCCTTGAAGAAGTCCGGGCTGTGGGTGGTGGGGCTGGAGGCGGCTGGGCCCGTCACCCTTGCACAGTCCGGGCTGCAGGGGCGGCGCGTGGCGCTGGTGCTCGGCGCCGAGGGCGAGGGGCTGCGCCGGCTGACGCGCGAGAACTGCGATGAACTCGTCCGCCTGCCCATCATGCCCGCGATGGAAAGCCTGAACGTCTCGGCGGCCGCGGCCGTCGCACTCTATGAACTGGTGAGGGAATGACCGAATGAACGACGCCGCCGACATGATCCTCGACGCCTGGCGCGCCAAGCGGGTGCTGGCCCCGCTGGGCAGCGCCGCCCCCCGCACGGAGGCCGAGGGATATGCCGTGCAGCGGCGTGTGGCCGAGGCACAGGGCGCCGTCCCGCCCGCCGGCTTCAAGATCGGCGCCACCACGCGGCAGATGCAGGAGATCCTGGGCCTGGGCGGGCCGGCGGCGGGCTTCGTGCCGGCCAGTTCCATCAATGCCGATGGCCTGAGCGTCGCCTATGCCGACTTCCTGAACGCCGGCGTGGAGTGCGAGGTGGCGGTGCGACTGGGGCGCGACATGCCCGCCCGCCCCACCACGCGCGAGGCCGCGGCCGAGGCCGTCTCCGAAGTCTTCGCCGCCATCGAGATCGTCGAGAAGCGCTATGGCGACCTGGGCGAACTCGGCACCCCCACGCTGATCGCGGACCAGGTCTTCCATGCCTCGGGCGTGCTCGGCGCGCCGGTCGCGGATTGGCGCGCGCTGGACCTGGGTGCGGCGCGCGGTGAGCTGCGCGTGGACGGCCAGGTGCGCGGTTCGGGCCACGGGCGGGACCTGCTGGGCCATCCGCTGGAGGCATTGGCCTGGCTCGCGGGTTCGGGCGCGGCGCGGGAGTTTGGTGGGCTGAAGGCGGGTCAGGTCGTGTGGCTGGGCTCGGTCACGCCGCCCATCTGGCTCGACGGCCCCTGCGCGGTGGAGGTGGAGTTCGATCTGCTGGGGCGGGTCGCGCTCCGCTTCACCTGAGGTCCATTTACCCGGCGTTAACGCCTTGGGGGGGATAAGAAGGCAATCGGCCGAACCGGCCCGCGTGACCAGCCGCCAGAAGGGCGGGCATCAGGAATAGCCCCCCATGTCTTCGCCGGACTGGAAGCAGT
Organism: Roseococcus sp.; assembly: GCA_035998215.1. GTDB lineage: Bacteria > Pseudomonadota > Alphaproteobacteria > Acetobacterales > Acetobacteraceae > Roseococcus. Next base: position 164,453 of record DASYHU010000030.1, read on the forward strand.
TGCCCGACGAACTTCAGCTCGTCCTCGCGCGGGAGGCCCTGCGCCGCGCCGCAGAAACCCTGGCCGAGCACGCCGAACTCCTGGCCTTCGAGATGGAAGGCGGCATGTTGCAGGACCGCGGCGGGCCGGATGCGCTGCGCCTCTTCGCCTCCGTCGTGCGGGCCACCAGCACCGACAGCCTGGGGCCGGTCGGGCACGCCTGAGGCGCCTACCCCTCGCTTGTGCTGCTGCCCTGGCCTGGCCTAACCTCGCCTGAGGGAGTTTGACGCCACGTACCGGCCACGCACCGGAGGTGGACGAGCATGGAATTCAATCGGAGACAGGGCCTCGCCGCCGCGGGCGGCCTCGCCATGGGCGCAGCCCTGCCCGCCGGCGAGGCCTCGGCCCAGACGCGCGCCGAGACGCTGCGCTATGTGACGGGCAACACCGTCAACTCGCTCGACCCGAGCGTGCCCGGCTCCACGCGTGAGAGCTTCGGCCTCAGCATGAACGTCTATGACCGCCTGGCCGCCTTCGGCCGCAAGCGTCTGGGCGACAACTGGGTCTTCGACCACAACGACATCCGGGGCGAGCTGGCCGAGCGCATTGACCGCAGCCCCGATGGCCGCACCTTCACCTTCCACATCCGCCAGGGCGCCACCTGGCATGACGGCACACCCGTCACCGCCGAGGATGTGAAGTGGTCGCTGGACCGTGCCGTCTCCGCGCGCTCCCTCGCACCGCCGCAGATGTCCACGGGCTCCATCACCAGCCCCGACCAGTTCCGCATCGCGGGGCCGCGCGTTGTGGAGATGATGGTGGAGCGGCCGGACCGCCTCGCGCTGTCGAACATGTGCGTGCCCTACGCCATCATGATCAACTCCACGCTGGCCAAGCGCCACGCCACCACGGACGACCCCTGGGCGCTGAACTGGCTGAAGGACAATTCGGCGGCCGGCGGCGCCTATATCGTGGAGCAGCATCGGCCGGGCACGCAGACCATCCTCCGCCGCAACGACAACTGGCGGGGTGGCGCGCAGCCGGGCTTCCGCCGCGTCATCGTGCAGACCGTGCCCGAGGTGGCCACGCGCGCGAACCTGGTGGAACGCGGCGACGCGGACCTCTCCATTGACCTGCAGCCGAGCGACGTGGCGGCACTCGCGCAGCGCGGGCGGGTGAAGGTGGTCTCGGTGCCGCAGACCAACGGCTTCACGCATATCTCCATGAACAACACCATGGCGCCCTTCGACGATGTGAAGGTGCGCCAGGCCATCGCCGCCGCCCTGCCCTACCAGGACATGTTCCAGGCGGCGCTGTTCAGCCGCGGCCGCGCGCTGTTCGGCGCGGACTGGACCACGACGCCCCCCAATTCCGACTTCCCGCAGCCCATGCCTCTGCACACCAACCTGGAACGCGCGCGCGAACTGCTGCGCGAATCGGGGCATCCGAACGGGTTCTCGACCACCTTCACCATCGGCACGGGCGTCTCCGCCTGGGCGGAGCCGATGGCGGCGCTGATCAAGGAATCGCTCGCGCGGATCAACATCAACGTGGATATCCGCAAGCTGCCGGATGCGCAGTTCAACACGGGCCAGGCCGAGCGCACCCTGCCCTTCTACACCGAGGGCGGCACCGCCTGGCTGCCCGCGCCGGACTACTTCTTCCGCCTCTACTTCACGCGGCCGCAGCGCTGGAACTTCGCCAGCTTCAACAACGAGGAAATCAACGCCCTCACGCGCGAGGCGCAGTTCGAGACGGACGCCGCGAAATACGACGCCGCCTGCAAGCGGATGATCGAGATCCTCGCCGCCGAGGTGCCGCTGATCCTCGCCTGGCAGCCACTGCACGAGGCGGTGATGGCGCGGAACGTGGACGGCTACACCTACTGGTTCTACCGGCAGGCGGATTTCCGCGACCTCAAGCGTGTCTGAGATCGCGCAGCCCGCGCCGCGCGGGGGCAAGTGGGGCGCGGTGGGGCGGCGGGTGGGCGTGCGCCTGCTCTCCGCCGTGCCGGCGCTGTTCGGCGTGCTGGTCTTCACCTTCCTGCTGATGCGCGTGCTGCCCGGCGACCCGGCGGTGTTCTTCGCCGCCGGCGCCAATGCCGGCCAGGCCGAGATCGACATGGTGCGCGAGCAGATGGGCCTCGACCGGCCCATGCACGAGCAGCTGGTGCGCTACCTCTGGGACATCACCCGGGGCAACCTCGGCAATTCCATGACCACGGGGCAGCCCGTGCGGACGGATCTGGTGGAGCGGCTGCCGGCCTCGCTCGAACTCACCTTCTCGGCGCTGCTGCTGGCACTGAGCCTCGCCTTGCCGCTCGGCATCGTGGCGGCGCTGCGGCCGGGCACGGTGGTGGACCATGTCGTGCGCTTCCTCTGCACGCTGGGCGTCTGCGTGCCGACCTTCGTCTCGGGCCTGCTGCTGATCTATGTGTTCTACTATCTGCTGGCATGGGCGCCGGACCCGACGGGGCGGCTCGACATCTTCGCGGCCACGCCGCCCGAGATCACGGGCTTTCTCCTCATTGACTTCGCCCTGGTGGGCGATTGGGAGGGGTGGCGGGCCGCGGCGGGGCAATTGATCCTGCCGGCCTCCACCATGGCGCTGTTCGTGCTGGCGCCGCTGGCGCGCATGACGCGGGCCTCCATGCTGGCCGTGCTCGGCAGCGATTTCGTGCGGACCGCGAAGTCGCTGGGCTTGTCCAACTGGCGCATCATCGTGGTCTATGCGCTGCGCAATGCGCTGCTGCCGGTGCTGACCATCTCGGGCATCGTCTTCTCGACCATGCTGGGCGCCAATGTGCTGGTGGAGAAGGTCTTCTCCTGGCCCGGCGTCGCCTCCTACGCGCTTGATGCGCTGCTGGCCTCGGACTACGCGCCGGTGCAGGGCTTCGTCCTGCTGATGGCGACCATCTTCGTCATGGTGAACCTGTTGATTGATATCCTCTACGGCGTGGCCGACCCGCGGGCCTCGGTGGCATGAGCGCCACCCTGCGCCATGTGGGCTGGGTGCTGCGCGGCAACCTCGTCACGGCGACGGCGGCCACGGGGGCCACGCTGCTGATCCTGGTGGCCTTCCTCGCACCCTGGCTGGCACCCTACGACCCCATCGCCTCCAACGTGCCAAACGCCCTGCAACCGCCGAGTGCCGCGCATTGGGCGGGCACCGACCAGCTGGGCCGCGACGTGTTCAGCCGCATCCTCTACGGCACGCGCGTGGACCTCGCCATCGCCTTCTCGGCGGTCAGCCTCTCCTTCGTGATCGGCGCGGTGGTGGGCAGTTTCTGCGGCTATGTGGGCGGCGCGCTGGACCGCGTGGTGGGGCGGCTGGTGGATGTGCTGATGGCCTTCCCGCTATTCGTCCTGGCCATGGCGCTGGTGGCCGCGCTGGGCAATTCCATCGAGAACATCATCCTCGCCACCGCCTTCATCAACCTGCCCTTCTACATCCGGTTTGCGCGGGCCGAGGTGAATGTCCGCCGCAACCTGGGCTGGGTGGAGGCCGCGCGCGCCTCGGGCGACAGCGACCTCTCGGTGGTGCTGCGCTTCCTGCTGCCCAATGTGCTGCCGGCCATGGCGGTGCAGATCTCGCTGAACCTCGGCTGGGCCATCCTGAACGCGGCGGGGCTTTCCTTCATCGGGCTCGGCATTACGCCGCCCACGCCGGAATGGGGCATCATGGTCGCCGAGGGCGCACGTTTCATCACCTCCGGCCATTGGTGGCTGGTGGCCTTTCCGGGGTTGGCGCTGATGCTCTCCGTGCTGTGCTTCAACCTGCTGGGCGATGGGTTGCGCGACATCCTCGACCCCAGGATGCGGACATGACGGCGCCCCTGCTGGAAGTCGAGGACCTCCACATCCGCTTCTCCACCCGGCGCGGGCCGGTGGATGCGGTGCGCGGCGTCTCCCTGCAACTGGCACCCGGCGAGACGCTGGGCGTGGTGGGCGAGAGCGGTTCGGGCAAGTCGGTCACGGCCTATGCGGTGACGCATCTGCTGGACCGCGCGGGCAGCATCACGGGGGGGCGCATCCGCTTCCGCGGTCGCGACATCACCCGCGCGGGGCGGCATGAACTGCGCGAGCTGCGCGGTAGCGCCATGTCCATGATCTTCCAGAATCCACGCGGGGCGCTGAACCCGATCCGAAGCGTGGGGCGGCAGATCGGCGATGTGCTGCGCGCCCACAATCCCATGTCCGCCGCACAGGCACGGGCGCGCGCGCTGGACCTGCTGCGCGCCGTGCTGATCCGCGACCCGGAGGGCAACCTCGACGCCTATCCGCACGAGCTTTCGGGCGGCATGTGCCAGCGCGTCATGATCGCAATGGCCATCGCCTGCGAGCCCGCGCTGATGATCGCGGACGAGCCCACCACGGGCCTTGACGTCACCACGCAGAAGACGGTGATGGACCTGCTGGCCCGCATCACGGCCGAGCGCGGCATGGCGATGATCCTCATCACGCATGACCTCGGCCTCGCCGCGCAATATTGCCGGCGCGTCGCGGTGATGGAGCGCGGCTTGGTGGTGGAGGAAGGGACGGCCGCGCGGCTGTTCCAGGCGCCCTCCCACCCCTACACGCGGCGCCTGATCGCAGCCTCGCCCACCCGCACCTCCACCGTGGCGGACCTGGTGGAGGGCAACGCCCCTCCCCCGCCCCGACGCATCCCCCGCGCCCCCGGCACGCCGCCGCTGCTGGAGGTGCAGGGGCTGTTGAAGCAATATGCCCGCACCCGCGCCGTGGATGATGTCTCCTTCACGCTGGAACCCGGCGAAAGCCTGGGCCTGGTGGGCGAAAGCGGCTCGGGCAAGAGCACCATCTCGCGCCTGATCTGCCGGCTGATAGACCCAACGGCCGGCGAGATCATCTTCGACGGCCAGTCCATCGCGACGACACCTGCGCGGCATTTCCACAAGGCGCCGCAGCGGCGCGACATCCAGATCGTCTTCCAGGACCCGACGGACAGCCTCAACCCGCGCTTCAGCGCCTTCGACAGCATCGCGCACCCGCTGCGCAGGCTGGACCGCCTGCCTTCCGAGGCGGCGCTGCGCGCCCGCGTCGAGGAATGCGCCGAACGCTGCGGCCTGCCGCGCGACCTGCTGGACCGCTTCCCGCACCAGCTCTCGGGCGGGCAGAAGGCGCGGGTGGGCATCGCGCGCGCCATCGCCACGCGCCCGCGCCTGCTGGTGCTGGACGAGCCGACGGCCGCGCTGGATGTCTCGGTGCAGGCCGTGATCCTGAAGCTGCTGGACGACCTGCGGCGCGAGGACGGGCTGGGCTATCTCTTCGTCAGCCACGACCTCAATGTGGTGCGGATGATGTGCGAGCGCACCATCGTCCTGCGCCAGGGGCGGATCGTGGAACAGGGGCCGAGTGCCGCCCTCTTCGCCGCACCACAGGCCGCCTACACGCGGGAATTGCTGGCCGCCATCCCGCATTTCGACCCGGAGGCGATGCAAGAGCCGGCCTGAGCCGGCTACTTGCGATCCGATCGCGGGTCCAGCGCGTCACGCAACCCGTCGCCCGCCAGGTTGAAGGCCAGCACCACCAGGAAGATGGCCAGCCCGGGGAAGATGGCGAGCCAGGGCGCCTGCGTCAGGAAGCGCTGGGCCGAGTTCAGCATGGACCCCCAGGACGGATCGGGCGGCTGCATGCCAAGCCCCAGAAAGGAAAGCGACGCCTCGGCGATGATGGCCTCCGCGATGGAGAGCGTGGCCTGCACCATCAGCGGTGGGACGATATTGGGCGCCACATGCACCAGCGCCGTGCGCCAGGGCGGATTGCCCAGGGCCCGCGCCGCCTCAACCCAGTCGGTGGACATGGCCTCCAGCGCCATGCCGCGCGCCAGCCGCACGAAAACCGGCGAGGCGGAGATGGCGATGGCCAGCATCGCGTTCTCCAGCGCCGGCCCCAGGAAGGCCGCGAGCGCGATGGCCAGGATCAGGAAGGGCACGGACAGCATGGCGTCCGCAATGCGTGAGATCACCGCATCCACCCAGCCGCCCGCCATGCCCGCCAGCAGCCCGATGGGCACGCCGATGATCACGGCGCCCAGCACCGCCAGCACGCCCGCCATCAGCGAGGCGCGCGCGCCCCAGATGACGCGCGAGAGCACGTCGCGCCCGTTCTCATCCGTGCCGAACCAATGCGCGGCCGAGGGCGCCTGGCGAATGGCGGACCAGGAGGTCTGGTTCGGGTCCTGCGGCGCCAGCAGCGGCGCGAAGGCCGCCACCAGCACGAAGAGCACGACCACAACCAGCCCCGCCATGGCGAGGCGGTGCCGCAGGAAGCGGCGGATGGCGCGTTGCGTGGGGCTTTCGCCCGCCTGGATCACGGCACTCATGCGCGGCGCAGCCTCGGGTTGATGGCCATGTAGAGGATGTCCGCCAGCAGGCTCAGCAGGACGAAGATGATGGCGGTGGCCAGAACCACCCCCTGCACCACCGGGTAGTCGCGGTTGAACACCGCATCCACCACCAGCTTGCCGAAGCCCGGGATGGAGAAGATCTGCTCGGTCAGTACCGCGCCCGAGAGGAGGCGGCCGAACTCGATGGTGCCCAGCGTCACGACAGGGATCAGCGCGTTGCGCAGCGCATGCTTCCAGACCACGACACGCTCGCGCAGGCCCTTGGCACGGGCGGTACGGACATAGTCCTGGCTCATCGCGCCCAGCATGGCCGCGCGGGTGTGGCGCATCAGCACGCCGGCGACACCCGTGCCCAGCACGAAGGCCGGCATGATGGTGGTGGCGATGGACTGCCAGAAATCCTCGGTGATCGGGACATAGCCCGAGGGCGGCAGCCAGCCCAACTGCACGCTGAACAGCAGGATCATCAGGATGCCCAGCCAGAAATTGGGCATGGAAATGCCGAACAGGGCCGCGCCATTCGCCGCCCAATCGGCCGGCTGGTCCTTGCGCACCGCGGAGAGGATGCCGAGCGGCACGCCGATCAGCACCGCGATGATGAAGGCCATCAGCCCCAGCTGGAAGGTGACGGGCAGCTTCTCCAGGATCAGTTCCGAGACCGGAACCCGGATGCGCCAGGAGAAGCCGAAATCGCCCTGCAACACCCGGCCCATCCAGGCCAGGTATTGTTCATGGAGGGGGCGGTCCAGCAGCAGTTCGGCGCGGATCTGCGCCAGCACCTGCGGGTCGCCCCGCTCCTCGCCCGCGAGGATAAGCGCGGGGTCGCCGGGCATCAGCTGCTGCAGCCCGAAGATCATCACGGAAAGGATGAGCAGGGTGGGGATGATCTGCCCCACCCGCCGCAGCAGCCAGATGCCCATGGCGTCAGTTCAACCGCAGGCCCTGGACCCGGATCATCCCGTCCGGCACCGGCACATAGCCCTGAAGGCGCGCGGAGTGGATGAAGATGTTCTTCCGGTGCCACAGATACATGCGCGCGCGGTCCTGCCGCAGCGCCACCTGGTTCAGCTGCGCGTAGAGCTGGCGGCGGCGGTCGGCGTCCAGTTCCACGCGGGCGGCGTCGAGCAGGCGGTCGGCCTCGGGGTTGCTGTACTTGCCGTCATTGGCGGGGCCGCGGCTATGGACGAAGGTGTAGATGTTGCCGTCCGGGTCCACGCGGCCCGACCAGCCGAGCAGGTAGGTCTCGAACTCGCCGCGCGTCGCCGCCTGGAGGGAGGAGGCGAATTCCATGGCATTGATGCGCAGCTCGAAGCCCGCCTCGCGCACCATGGCCTGGATCACCTCGCCCACCTGGCGCAGGTCGGGGTTGTTCGGCACCGTCAGTTCCACGCGCACCGGCGTCTGCACGCCCGCTTCGCGCAGCAGCTGGCGGGCACGGGCGACGTTGCGCGCCTCCGGCTGGAAGTCGCGGACATGGAAGGGGTTGGCGGGCGGCACGGCCTGGGCGGTCGGCGTATAGGCGCCGCCATAGACCACCTGGTTGATGGCCGCGCGGTCAATGGCCAGCTCGAAGGCCTCGCGCACGCGGGGGTTCTGGCCGAAGGGCGTCTGGGCGCGGGCGCCGTTGTTCAGGTTGTAGGTGATGCCCTGGTAGCCGAGCTCGGGCACCTGCACCACGCGCAGCCGGTTGTTGCGGGCCACCATCTCGACATGGTCGGGCTCCATCCGCTCGGCGAATTCGACCGCGCCCGACTGGACGTTCGCGATGCGCGCGTTGTTGTCCGGGATGGGCAGGTAGGTGATGCGGTCGAGGTGGATGACGGAGGGGTTCCAGTAGTCGGCGAAGCGCTCCACCACGATGCGGCTCTGCGCCACGCGCTCGACGAAGCGGAAGGGGCCGGCGCAGACGGGGCGCAGGCCGAACTCGCGCCCGGCGGCCTCGGCGGCGCGCGGGCTCAGGATCATGCCCGAGCGGTCGGTCAGCACCGAGAGGAAGGCGGCCGAAGGCGCGCGCAGCGTGATACGGACCGTCAGCGGGTCCACCGCCTCGGCCTTCTCCATGCCGGCCAGTTCGCTGCGGCGGAAGCTGCCCTGGAAGGTGGCATGGCGGTTCAGCGAATAGACGACGGCGGCGGCGTCCATGCGCTCACCGTCATGGAAGCGCACACCGTCGCGCAGCGTGATAATGAGGGTGGTGGGGTTCTCCCAGCGATAGCCGGTGGCGAGCATCGGCACCACTTCGAGCTGCTCATTGATGTCGAACAGCTTGTCGCAGAGCGAGGCGAAGACGATGCGACCCACATAGGTGCGGGCCAGCGTCGGGTCGAGGATGTCCGGGTCCTCGCGCAGGGCGATCCGCAGGTGCTGCTGGGCGGCGGCGGGCTGGGCCGCGAGCCCGGTGCCGAGCGCAACACCCACGGCCATGGCCGCGGCGACGAAATGGCGTCTCATGCTGTTTCTCCCTGTGATGGCTGGAAAAAGGATTGCAGGTGCCGCAGCCGCGCATCCGGCGCCATGCGGGGCGCGGGCGGCGGCACGGGCGGCAGGCTGTCGGCGAAATGGCAGGCAACGCCGCCGGTCAGCGGCGGCATCTCGGCCGCGCAGCGCGCCTCGGCATGCGGGCAGCGCGTGCGGAAGCGGCAGCCAGAGGGCGGTGCGATGGGGCTCGGCACATCGCCCGCGATGGGCGCGCCGCCGCCATGTCCGGGGATCGCGGCCAGCAGCGCGCGGGTATAAGGGTGGCGCGGGTTGGCGAAGATCTCCGCCACGCTGCCCTGCTCCACGATCTGGCCGAGATACATGACCGCGACACGGTTCGCGAGGTGCCGCACCACGCCGAGGTCATGGCTGATCAGCACGAAGGTGAGGCCGAGGTCACGGATCAGGTCACTCAGCAGGTTCACCACCTGCGCCTGCACCGAGACATCCAGCGCCGAGACGGGCTCGTCGCCGATGATGAGGCGCGGCCGCGAGGCCAGCGCGCGCGCGATGGCGATGCGCTGGCGCTGCCCGCCGCTGAATTCATGCGGCCAGCGGCGCGCATGCTCGGGGCGCAGGCCCACGCGTTCCAGCAGCGATGCCACCTCCGCGCGTTCCTGCGATGGCGGGACGATGCCGTGCAGGCGGAGCGGCTCGGCCACCGCGGCCTCCACCGTCATGCGCGGGTCGAGGCTGCCGAAGGGGTCCTGGAAGATGATCTGCATCTCCCGCCGGCGCGCGCGCAGCGCGCGGGGGGAAAGCGTGCCCAGATCCTCGCCCGCGAAGCGCACCTGGCCGCTGTCGGGCGTGATAAGGCGCAGCATCACGCGGCCCAGCGTGGACTTGCCGCAGCCGCTCTCGCCCACGATGGCGAGCACCTCGCCCGCGGCGACCGAGAGCGTCACGCCATCCACCGCGCGCACCGCGCCGCGGGCCCGGCCCATGCCGTCGCGGACAGGGAAGTGCTTCACAACATTGGTGAGGCTCAGCAGGTCCGTCATGCCGCGAGGCTCGCTTCGAGTGGCGCGCGGTGGCAGGCCACGCCGTGCTCGGCGCCGAGGGCGGTTAGCGCCGGCGCCTCCGCGTCGCAGCGCGCGATGCGGAAGGGGCAGCGTGGCGCGAAGCGGCAGCCGAGCGGCGGCGTGCGGAGGTCCGGCACCGTGCCCTCGATGGAGGCGAGGCGCGAACTGGGCGAGGCCGCGGAGGGCCGCGCGCCCAGCAGGCCGATGGTGTAGGGGTGCTCCGGCCGGGCGAAGAGCTGCGCGGCCGGCGCGTGCTCCACCACCCGGCCCGCATACATGACGGCGACATGATCCGCATGGTCGGCCACCACGCCGAGGTCATGGGTGATGAGCAGCACGGCCGTCCCGGTCTCGCGCTTCAGCTCGTCCAGCAGTGCCAGGATCTGGGCCTGGACGGTGACGTCCAGCGCGGTGGTGGGTTCATCCGCGATCAGCAGCTTGGGGCGGCAGGCCAACGCCATCGCGATCATGACGCGCTGGCGCATGCCGCCGCTCATTTCATGCGGGTACTGCCGGGCGCGGCGCGCGGCGTCCGGAATTCGCACGCGTTCCAACATGGCCACCGCCTCGCGCGCCGCATCGGCCTTGGAGATGGCGCGGTGGGCGCGGATGGCCTCGGCCACCTGGTCGCCGGCGGTGAAGGCCGGGTTCAGGCTGGTCATGGGTTCCTGAAAGATCATGGCGACATCGCCGCCGCGCAGGCGCCGCATCTCCTCCGGCGCGAGGCCCAGCAATTCCTGGCCGGAGAGGCGCACGGCACCCCCCACCTGCGTGCCCTCGGCCAACAGCCCGATGATGGCGAGTGCGGTGGCGGACTTGCCGCAACCGGATTCGCCCACCACCGCCAGCGTCTGCCCCGCGCCGACACGGAGCGTGAGCCCGTCCACCGCCTTCAACCCATTGGGGAAGCGGATGGAGAGGCCCACCACATCCAGGACAGGCGTCACCAGCCGGCCCCTCCAGGCAGGGGGCCGCACAACAGCCTTGCTTGCAATCTCATCTCCCGCGGGCTTGTGCCCTGCGTTTCTCCCGGAGAACGAGATATGGCGCAGCCGTCCGAGACTGGCAAGCCGCGCGCCCCGCCTCAGGCCATGCTGTCGAACCAGCGCTTCCACTCGGCGGCACCACGGGCATAAGTGCCCCGGTGGCTGGTGGGGCCGGTCGAGATCGCCTCCACCTTGTCGTTGCCCATGGCCTGCTGGAACACCATGGCCAGGCGGCCGATGTCCTGCGTGATCGCCTCATCCGCATCGCCGTAGTAGTTGCGCGTAGGCGTGCGCACCACCCACCGATAGACTTGGCTCTCGAACAGCACCCTGCCGAAGGGCGACCCCGCGAAGAAGGCCGCGTCGAAATAGGGTTCGGCGACCAGGTCGCGCAGCTTGATGGGGATCTTGGTCGGATCCACCGCCTGTCCCTCATAGGCGCTGCGGCAGACGTCATAATGCTCAGGCTTCAGCAGCGACCGCGCGAGGCCCGGCACCCGGTAGTAATTCTCGAACGAGAAGGAAGCCAGGATGAAAAGGGTGCCCACCCAGTCGGCGTCATTGGGACGCGGGAAGTTCAGGAAGCCATTCAGCACGGCCCACGGATCCACCGGCGCGCTGGCCGTGGCCGCGGCGCGCACAGGCACCCCGATGGCCTCCAGCCGCTCCAGCATCGCCATCGTCACATAGCCGCCCTGGGACCATCCGCCGAGGAAGAGTTGCGAGGGGGTCAGCCCATGGGTGGCGAGGAAGGCACGCGCCGCCGGCAGCAAATCCACCGTCGCCTGCTGGTGGCTCGCCTTCACCATGTATCCCTGCGGTTCGCGCGAGTCGCCCATCCCCACATAGTCCGCGCCCGTCAGCAGATAGCCCTGCCCCGCGAAGAGCGCGATCATCAACTGCGTCTCGGGCGAGTTCTCGGGATAGGAGGGCACCTCCTGCTTTCCGTACACGGTGCCGTGCTGGTAGGACATCATGGGAAGTGTGGCCTGCTGCACCTCCGGAATGGCCACCAGCCCCGTCAGCGCCACCGGCTTGTTGCCGAGTTCGGGCACCACCGAAGGATAGGTCACCCGATAGAGGCGCACCGCGTTGCGGGCGGCCGGATACGCCACGTCCACGCCTGAGAAGGCGGGCATGTCCGTGGTGAGGATGCGGTTGAGGCGCGCCACATCCCACCGCGCGATCTGCGTGGCGGACATGCCAGCCGGCAATGGCGCGGCGGCGCTCTGTGCACGGGCGATGGGTGCAAGCGCCATCGCGCCCAAAGTCATCCCTGCCGCAGCGGCGGCGGCCATGCTGCGTCGGCCCAAGCCCCTGACGGAATTCTCGTCTTGCATTGCCTGTCGCTTCCTCTCGCCCGGGTTTTCAAGCGCCGGACGTTTAGCGTGCCGCCCCCGCGACCCGCATCCTCACTTTCGTGGATTGTGTCACACCAAGCCCACAGCCATGTCGTCGCCTTGTAACACGGATGGGGACCACCGCGTTCTGACATCCGTGCCGATCTGTCGTCGTGCGCGGCAAGCCCCTGCCTGGCCTTGGTTCCGTGACGTGCGCCCACGGCGCGCATTGTCACGGAACCTCCCCGGTTTCGTCACGCGGCCGTGACCAGCCAGCGGCTATCCCTCCGCCTCAACAAGCGGGGAATGACGAAGCATGGCGCGGCGGAAGAATGTGTTGCTCATCGTGGTGGACCAGTGGCGGGCGGACTTCATCCCGCATCTGGGCGCGGGTTTCCTGCGCACCCCCAACCTCGACCGCTTGTGCCGCGAGGGCGTCACCTTCCGCAACCACGTCACCAACACCGTACCCTGCGGCCCGGCGCGCGCGTCGCTGCTGACGGGCCTGTATCTCATGAACCACCGCGCGGTGCAGAACACCGTGCCGCTCGACGCGCGCCACTTCAACCTGGGCCGCGCGCTGCGCCTAATCGGCTATGATCCGGCGTTGATCGGCTACACCACCACCACGCCCGACCCGCGCACCACGGGCCCGCGCGACCCGCGCTTCACCACGCTGGGCGACCTGATGGACGGGTTTCGCAGCGTGGGCGCCTTCGAGCCTTCGATGGACGGGTATTTCGGCTGGCTGGCGCACAAGGGCTACATCCTGCCCGAGCCGCGTGAGAACATCTGGCTGCCCGAGAGCATGGAAGCGGAACCCGGCGTCACCGCCCTGCCCTGCCGCATCCCGCGGGAGCTCTCGGACAGCGCCTATTTCACCGAACGCGCACTGACCTACCTCAAGGGCCGTGGCAACAAGCCCTGGTTCCTGCATCTCGGCTACTACCGCCCGCACCCGCCCTTCATCGCGCCCGCGCCCTACAACGCGATGTATTCGCCGGACGAGATGCCCGCCCCCGTCCGCCGCGGCACCTGGCAGGAAGAGGCAGCCCAGCACCCGCTACTGGACCACTATCTGCGCCATGTCGCCCAAGGCTCGTTCTTCCGCGGCGCCGAGGGCGCGGCGAACGAGCTCGACGAAGCCTCCATCCGCCAGATGCGTGCCACCTATTGCGGCCTCATCACCGAGATCGACGACTGCCTGGGCCAGGTCTTCGCCTATCTGCGGGAGACGGGCCAGTGGGAGGAGACGATGGTGATCTTCACCTCCGACCATGGCGAGCAATTGGGCGACCATTGGCTGCTGGGCAAGATCGGCTATCACGACGAGAGCTTCCGCATTCCGCTCGTCATCAAGGATGCCGGGCACAACACGCGCGCAGGCCAGGTCGAGGCCGCATTCACCGAGAGCGTGGACGTGATGCCCACCATCCTCGCGGCACTCGGGGGCGAAATCCCGCGCGCCTCGGACGGTCATGACCTGATGCCGCTGGTGCAGCGCGGCGCGCCCGCGGATTGGCGAGGCTTCGCCTTCACAGAATACGACTTCCGCGACGTCTTCTATTCGCGTCCCGAAACCTCGCTGGGCCTTGCCATGGATGATTGCGCGCTCTGCGCCATCCAGGACGGCACACGCAAATACGTGCATTTCTCCGGGCTGCCGCCGCTCTTCTTCGACCTCGAGCGGGACCCGCACATGTTCGAGAACCTGGCCGACAAGCCCGAGTACGCGGCCGAGGTCCGTGACTGGGCGCAGCGCGCCCTTTCCCATCGTATGCGCCATGCCGAACGCACTTTGACCCATTTCCGCGCCACGCCTGGCGGCCTTGAACAACGCGATCCCCTTCCCCGCCCCGCGCTGCCGCTGGCAGCGCAGTGACCAGGAGAACCACGCCCATGCTGAACCGCCGTTCGCTGCTGATGACACCCCCCGCCCTGCTGGCAGCGCCTGCCCTGACTTCTCCCGCTTTGGGCCAGTCCGACCAGCGCCCCTCCATCACCATCGCGGTCCAGAAGATCGTGAACTCCAACACGCTGGAAGTGCTGCGCGAGCAGTCCAACGTGGGCGAGCGCGTCTTCTACTCCTCGTTGTGGGAGGGGCTGATCGGCCGCAACTGGATGGGCAACCTCGAAAGCGTACCCGGCCTCGCCACCGCATGGCGCCGCATTGACGACCGCACCGTGGAACTGGACCTGCGCGAGGGCGTGCGCTTCCACAATGGCGACGTGATGACGGCCGAGGATGTGGCCTTCACCTTCGGCCGCGAGCGCATGTTCGGCGGTGAGGCCTCGGCGAACACGCCTCTCTTCCAGCAGATCCCCGCCGCCGGCCGTGGCGGGCGCGAGCCGCCGCCGGAAGTGCCCGCCGTCGCGCGCCGCATCTGGCCCGCGTTGGAACGCGTGGAGATCGTGAACCCGCACCGCGTGCGCTTCGTCAACCGCACGCCGGACGTGACGCTGGAAGGGCGCCTCGCGCGCTATGGCAGCGACATCATCTCGCGCCGTGGGTTCAGCGAGGCCGCCACCTGGCTCGACTGGGCGCGCAAGCCCATCACCACCGGCCCCTACATGGTCTCGGAATTCCGCCCCGACGTGTCGCTGACGCTGGTGGCCCACGACGACTACTGGGGCGGGCGCCCGCCGCTGCGGCAGATCCGCTTCGTGGAGGTTCCCGAAGTTTCGTCGCGCATCAACGGCCTGCTCTCCGGCGAATACCACTTCGCCTGCGACATACCGCCAGACCAGATCCAGGGCATCGAGCGCAATCGCAGCTTCGAGGTGCAGGGCGGCACCATCCTGAACCACCGCCTGACGGTGTTCGACAAGAACCACCCCACGCTGGCCGATGCCCGCGTACGCCGCGCGCTGACGCACGCCATTGACCGCCAGGCCATCGTGGACAGCCTCTGGGCCGGCCGGACCGTGGTGCCGAAAGGCCTGCAATGGGAATACTACGGCGACATGTTCCACGCGGACTGGTCGGTGCCGCGCTTCGACCTGGCCGAAGCCCGCCGCCTGCTGCGCGAGGCCAACTATCGCGGCGACCCCATCCCCTACCGCCTGCTGGCCGGCTACTACACGAACCAGAACGCCACCGCGCAGATCCTGGTGGAGATGTGGCGCGCGGCCGGGCTGAACGTGCAGATCCAGACGGTCGAGAACTGGGCCCAGATCTTCGACCGCAGCTCGCCTCGCGCCATCCGCGACTGGTCCAACTCGGCGCCCTTCAACGACCCTGTTTCCTCGCTGGTGAACCAGCACGGGCCGCGCGGCCAGCAGCAGCAGGTCGGCGAGTGGACGAATGAGGAGTTCAACCGCCTCTCGGGCGAACTCGAAACCAGCACCGACCGCGCCCGCCGGCGCGTGGTGTTCCGCCGCATGCTGGAGATCGCGGAGCGCGAGGACCCGGCCTTCACCGTGCTGCACCAGAACGCGACCTTCACGGCCAAGCGCCGCGACATCCGATGGAAGGCGAGCCCCGCCTTCGCCATGGACTTCCGTCCCGGCAACTGGGGGGCCTGAACATGCGCCGCCGCGACCTTGCCCTGCTGCCCGTAATCGGCCTCGCCACGCCCGCGCTGGCGCAGTCCGACCAGCGCCCCACCGTGACGGTGGCGGTGCAGAAGATCTCCAACTCCAACACGCTGGAAACCCCGCGCGAGCAGTCCAATGTGGGCTTCCGCCTCTCGCCCCTCTATGCCGAAAGCCTCATCGGCACGAACTGGACGGGCGACATGGGCCAGGTGCCCGAACTCGCCGCCGCCTGGCGCCGGGTGGACGACCGCACTGTCGAGTTCGACCTGCGCCAGGGCGTTCGGATGCATGACGGCCGGATGATGACGGCCGAGGATGTGCAATTCTCGCTGGCCGGCGCGCGCCTCTTCGGCAGCGGCGAAGGCCGCGCGCGCGGCGGCATCACCGCGGGCCAGGACGGCCTCGAACCCCAGCCCGAGGTGATCGCGACCGCGCGCCGTACCTTCCCCGGCCTGGAGCGCGTCGAGATCGTGCGCGACGGCGTGGTGCGCTTCGTCAACCGCACACCTGATGTCACCATCGAGGGACGCGTGGCGCAGAATGTGGGCGTGATCCTTTCGCGCGCGGCCTTCGAGGCGGCGGGCAACTGGCTCGCCTGGGCGCGGCAGCCTGTTGGCACCGGCCCCTATCGCGTGGCGGAATTCCGCCCCGACCAGTCGCTGACCTTCGAGGCGCATGACGACTATTGGGGCGGCCGCCCGCCCGCGCGGCGCGTGCGCATCCTGGAGGTGCCGGAGGTGTCCTCTCGCATCAACGCCCTGATCTCGGGGGAGGTGGATTTCGCAACCGACATCCCGCCCGACCAGGTGGCGGCCGTCGAGCGCAACGCCCGCTTCGAGGTGCTGGGCAGCCCCATCAACAACATCCGCCTGATCGTGTTCGACCAGAACCACGCGGCGCTGCGCAACCCGCTGGTGCGGCGCGCGATGACGCATGCCATTGACCGCCGCGCCATCGTGGAGGCGCTCTGGGCCGGCCGCACCGAAGTCTCGCGCGGGCTGCAGCTCGAATTCTTCGGCGACATGTATCTGCGCGACTGGGACAACCCCCGCTTCGACCTGGCCGAGGCGCGGCGCCTGCTGCGCGAGGCGGGCTACCGCGGCGAGCCCATCCCCTATCGCTGCCTGAACAACTACTACATCAACCAGACCGCGACCGCGCAGGTGATGGTGGAGATGTGGCGCGCGGCCGGGCTGAACGTCCAACTCCAGATGATGGAGAACTGGTCGCAGATCCAGGAGCCCGGCCCCACGCGCGGCGTGCGCGACTGGTCCAACACCCATGTCTTCAGCGACCCCGTGGGTTCGCTGGCGCGCGCCATGGGCCCCGGGGGCCCGCTCCAGCGCAACCGCGAATGGACCAATGAGGAGTTCAACCGCCTCTCCAACGAGCTGGAGAGCAGCACAGACCGCGCCCGCCGCCGCGTGGTGTTCCGGCGCATGCTGGAGATCATCGAGCGCGAGGACCCCGGCTACATGGTGCTGCACACGGCGGCGACCTTCGTGGCCAAGCGGCGCGACATCCGCTGGAAGGCGTCGCGCGGATGGCCGCTGGACTTCCGCGCCGGCAACCTGGCCTTCCCGGCATGACGGCGCCGCTGGTTTCGCTGCGCGGGCTGCATGTCAGCTTCGGCGGGCAGCCTGCCTTGCGCGGCATTGACCTCGACCTTGCGCGTGGCGAGGCGCTGGGGCTGGTGGGCGAGTCCGGCTGCGGGAAATCCGTCACCTGGCTTGCCGCGCTGGGCCTGCTGCCAGGGATGGCACGCGTCACCGGCAGCGTGAGGCTGCACGGGCAGGAATTGCTCGGCGCGCCGCCCGCCACGCTGGAACGCGTGCGCGGCGGCCGCGTCGCCATGATTTTCCAGGACCCCGCGAGCAGCCTGAACCCCGTGCATCGCGTCGGCACGCAGATCATGGAGGCGCTGGCGCTCCACCGGGGCCTCACGGGCGCCGCCGCAAGGGCCGAGGCGCGGCGCCTGCTGGACATGGTGGGCATCCCCGACGCCGCGCGGCGCGTGGACGCCTATCCGCATGAATTCTCGGGCGGGCAGAACCAGCGCGTGATGATCGCCATGGCACTGGCCGGCGATCCCGAGATGCTGGTGGCCGACGAACCGACCACGGCGCTCGATGTCACCATCCAGGCGCAGACCCTGGAACTGCTCCGCGCCCTGCGGCGCGAGCGGAACATGGCGCTGGTTCTGATCAGCCACGACCTGGGCGTGGTGGCCGACAGCTGCGATCGCGTGGCCGTGATGTATGCAGGCCGCATCGTGGAGGAGGCACCGGTGGACCGTCTCTTCGACGGCCCGGCGCATCCCTATGCCCAGGGGCTGCTGGGCGCGTTGCCGCCAATGGATGGCGCACGGCGACGCCTCTCCGCGATTCCAGGTGGGGTGCCGGAGCCCTGGGCGATGCCGAAGGGCTGCGCCTTCGCCCCGCGCTGCCCCGCCCGCATGGGCGCCTGCGAGGCCGAAATGCCGGCCGATGTCACCGTGGCCCCGATGCACCGCGCCGCCTGCATGCGCGCCGCGCCCGCCCGGCGGCCCGAGATGGCGCCCGCATGAGCGCCCTGCTCGAAGCCCGCGGCCTCTCGCGCAGCTACCGGCTGCGGCGCGGCATCCTGGGCGGCAGCGTGGAGGTCCGCGCGGTGGACCATGTCTCGCTCACCATCGAACGCGGCCGCACCCTCGGCCTTGTTGGGGAGTCGGGCTGCGGCAAGTCCACCACGGGGCGCCTCGCACTCGGCCTCGAACGCCCCGACAGCGGCGAGGTGCGCTTCGAGGGCGCCCCCATGCCTGCTCCCAACAGCGCGGAATGGCGCCGCAGCCGCGCACGCATGCAGATGGTGTTCCAGGATCCGCTGGGCGCGCTGGACCGGCGCCTGCCCATCGGCGCCCAGGTGGCGGAGCCGCTGGAGGTCCATGGCCTCGACACCACACGCGTCATTCCCCTTCTGGAAAGCGTGGGGTTGCGGCGCGACCACGCGGACCGCTACCCGCATGAGCTCTCGGGCGGGCAGCGGCAGCGCGCCGTGCTGGCCCGCGCGCTGGCCACCGACCCGGCCTTCCTGGTCTGTGACGAGCCGATCAGCGCGCTCGACGTCTCCATCCAGGCGCAGGTGATGAACCTGCTGACCGACATCCAGGCCGAGCGCGGCGTGGGCATGCTCTTCATCAGCCACGACCTTCGCGCCGTGCGCCAGGTGAGCCATCGCGTGGCCGTGATGTATCTCGGCCGCATCGTGGAGGAGGGCGAGCCGGATGCCGTGCTGCATCGCCCCGCCCACCCCTACAGCCGCGCGCTTGTCTCCGCCATTCCGCAGCCGCGGCGGGCGGGCGCGAAGCTCGCGCCGCGCATCGTGCTGCAGGGCGACCCGCCCAATCCGGCCGACCGCCCCTCGGGCTGCGCCTTCCACCCGCGCTGCGCCTTCGCCACCGACATCTGCCGTGCGGTGGTGCCGGAGCTGGCCCCGCGCGCCAGTGATGGCCGCACCGTCGCCTGCCACCGCGCCGATGACGACCTCCCGGCCGGGGCCTGGACCACGCCCCTTGAAAGGGTCGCCTGAATGTTGCGCTTCACCATCACGCGCCTGCTGCGCGCGGCCATCACCATCGTGATGGTGGTTACTTTCGCCTTCGTGGTGCTTCGCCTCTCGGGCGACCCCGCGCAGATCATCATGGGTGCCGACGCGCCGCCCGAGGCGGTGGACGCCTTCCGCACCGCCTGGGGCCTCGATGAGCCGCTCTGGGTGCAATACGTCTCCTACTTCGGCGCCATCTTCTCGGGCGACCTCGGGCGCTCCATGCGCGACGGGCGCGAGGCCATCGTGCTGGTGCTGGAACGCATTCCGGCCACGCTGGCGCTGACGGTGCCGGCGCTTTTCATCAAGCTGGCGCTGGGCATTCCGGCGGGCATCCTGGCCGCCCTCTACCGCAACTCCGCGCTGGACCGGGCGGTGATGATGTTCGCGGTGGCAGGCTTCACCATCCCTTCCTTCGTGCTGGGGCTGCTGCTGGTGCTGCTCTTCGCCGTGCAATTGGGCTGGCTGCCCTCGGGCGGGCAAGAGAGCTGGCGCCACGCCATCCTGCCCGTCATCACGCTGGGCATCGGGGGCGCGGCGGCGCTGGCCCGCTTCACCCGCAGCGCGATGCTGGAGGTGCTGGGCCAGCCCTATATCCGTACCGCCTCGGCCAAGGGCGTGGCCTGGCGGCGCGTCGTCGCCAACCACGCCCTGCCCAACGCCGCCATTCCCACGGTCACCATCATCGGCTTCATGTTCGGCTCCCTGATCGCGGGCGCGGTGGTGGTGGAGAGCGTCTTCTCCTGGCCCGGCGTGGGCCGGCTGCTGGTGACGGCGGTGGCCAACCGCGACCTCGCGGTGGTGCAATGCATCCTGCTGCTGGTGGCCATGACGATGATCACCGCCAACCTGGTGGTGGACCTTCTCTATGGCGTGCTGGACCCGCGGCTGCGCGGCGGCGCCCGCAAGGCGGAGGCCTGAGCCATGCCCGAAGCCCCCATGACCGATGTGGCGCTCGGCGCCCCCCCCGCCCGCAGGCGCGAATTGCCGCCCCCCCTTGTCATGTTCGGCCTGTTCTGGGTCGGGCTGATGCTGGCGGTGGCGTTGCTGGCGGACGTGATCAGCCCCTATGCCTACACCGCGCTTGATCTTCGCAACCGCCTGGCGCCGCCTGTCTTCGCGGGCGGCGACTGGCTGCACCCGCTCGGCACGGATGAGCTGGGCCGCGACGTGCTCTCGCGGCTGATCTATTCCATCCGCACCAGCCTCATCATCGCCTTCGGCGCCACCATCGTGGGCGCGATGCTGGGCACGACCCTGGGTTTCCTCGCCGCGCATTTCCGTGGCGTCGTGGAAAACGCGGTGATGGCGTTGGTGGATTTCTCCGCTTCCATCCCCTTCCTCATCCTGGCGCTGGCCGTGCTCGCCTTCTTTGGCAACTCCATGCTGCTGTTCGTGCTGCTGCTGGGGCTGCATGCGTGGGAGCGTTATGCGCGCATCGCGCGCGGGCTTGCCATCTCGGCCTCCGCGCAGGGCTATGCGGGGGCGGTGCGGCAACTGGGTGCGGGCCCGCTGCGTGTCTATGGGCGCCACATCCTGCCCAACATCGCCTCCACGCTGATCGTCTCGATGACGCTGGCCTTCCCGGAGGTGATCCTGCTGGAAAGCGGCCTCTCCTTCCTGGGCCTCGGCGTGCAGCCACCGGCCACGTCGCTCGGCAACATGGTGGGCTTCGGGCGGGAGTATCTGACGCGCGCGCCCTGGATCCTGCTCGCTCCCGCCGTCGTCATCGTGCTGACCACGCTGTCCGTCTCCCTCATCGGGGATTGGCTGCGCGACCGGCTGGACCCCACACTGCGCTGACAAGACGCGCGAGGAACGCCCGAGATGAAACGCTGCCTCATGGTCGCCCTGGACGGGCTGCGGCCGGACATGGTCAACGCTGCCAATACACCCCACCTCGCGGCCCTCGCCGCGCGCGGCACGCGCTTCGCGAACGCCCGCAGCGTCTTTCCGTCCGAGACGCGGGTCGCCACGCCCTCGCTCATCACCGGCTGCCGGCCGGGCGGACATGGCATGGTGGCGAACACCTTGTTCGATGCAAGCGTCGCGCCGGACCGTCTGCTCCGCACCAAGTTGGTCGAGGATGTCCTGGCCATGGCCGCCGGCGGCGAAACGCCGCTGCAACGCCCGAGCCTGGGCGAGCGCCTGGCCGCGGCGGGCAAGACCTTCGCCCTGGTCAGCGCCGGCACGGCCGGGGCCGCGCGGCTGCTGCACCCGGCGGCCGAGCGCCTGGGCAGCTTCCGCTGGAATGTCGAGGACACGGAAGGCACCACGGCCGCTGAGGTGCGCGACGCCTTGGGCACAACGCCCCCGCA
This sequence comes from Roseococcus sp., assembly GCA_035998215.1. Taxonomy (GTDB): domain Bacteria; phylum Pseudomonadota; class Alphaproteobacteria; order Acetobacterales; family Acetobacteraceae; genus Roseococcus. The sequence goes on from DASYHU010000030.1 coordinate 186,061, forward strand.
CGGCACGCCCAATACCGCACGCGTGGAATTTGCGGGCCGCGTGCTCCTGGAACACGTCCTGCCGCGCCACCGGCCGGATGTGGCGTTGATCTGGCTCTCGGAGCCCGATGTCGCCTTCCATTGGGCGGGCCTCGGTTCACAGGCGACGCTGGAGGCGCTGCGCGCAGCGGATGCCGTGCTGGGCCGCATCATCGCCTGGCGCGACGCGCAGCCCGATGCGGCGGAGATCGGCCTCATCGTCCTCTCCGACCACGGCCATGTCACCGGCCATGGCAAGATGTCCCTGCGCGAGGAATTATGCCGCGCAGGTTTCCGCGCCGGCACGGGCATGGGCGCGGAGGTGGATGTGGTGGTGGCCCCAGCTTCGGCGCCCGGGCTGTGGCTGCGCAAGACCACCCTTGCCCCGCAAATCGCGGACTACCTGGCCACCCAAGGCTGGGCCGGGCCGCTGCTTGCCCGCGACCCCGCCATCCTGTCCCCAGGCCGCGCCCTGCCGCTCGCGATGCTCGGCAGCGCGCATGCACGCAGCGCCGATCTCGTCGTCACCTTCGCGGGTGATGAAGAGACCGACCATTGGGGCCTGCCCGGCCGCGCGCCCTTCGACGCGCCTGACGTGCCCGATGGCGGCGGCATGCATGGCGGGCTGCACCGCGCGGAGCTCGCCACCGTGCTGGTGATGCAGGGCGGCGCCTTTGGCGCGGGCGTGGTGGCCGAGGAACCGGCGGATCTCACCGACATCGTGCCCACGCTTCTGCATGGCATGGGCCTCGGGGGCGAGGGCATGGAGGGACGCGCGCTGCGCGCCGCCTACCATGCTGCCGATGACGCGCCGCCACGCCGCGAAACTCTGGAAGCGCCTGGCGGTTTCGTGCTGGAAGCGATGCGCGCCGCGGAAGGCGGACGCCTCTACCCCACCGCGCTGCGCCGCGCCGGATGAAGGTTGCGCCGGGCTGACTTGCGCGGCCGCGGCGTGACGATCATCCTGTTCCACCAACGTGTTCGGGAGAGTGACATGGCGCCGTGCAAGCTTCGTGAAGGGGCATCCCTCTGATGCGCCTCGGCACCGCGGAAGCCCAGCGCCCCACCACGCGCCTGCGAGCGCTGATGCAGTCCCAGAAGCCGCTCATCGTGCCGGGCTGCTACAACGCGCTCTCGGCCCGCGTGCTGGAGCATGCGGGTTTCCCAGCGGTCTACATGTCGGGCTATGGCACCTCGCTCTCGCTTCTGGGCCTGCCCGATGCGGGGCTGGCGACGCTGACGGAGATGGTCTTCAACGCGAAGTGCATCGCGGGCGCGGTGCGCGTGCCCGTGATCGCCGATGCCGATACGGGCCATGGCAATGCCATCAACGTGGTCCGCACGGTGGAGGAATTCCTGCGCGCGGGTATCGCCGGCATCCATCTGGAAGACCAGGTGGCCCCCAAGCGGTGCGGCCATGTCGCGGGGCGCGAGGTGCTGCCGCGCGAGGAGGCCATCCAGAAGCTTCGCGCCGCCGCCGCCACGCGCGACGCGCTCGACCCCGACTTCGTGCTGATTGCACGGACCGATGCGCGCGGCGCCCATGGCGGCTCGCTGGACGAGGCCATCTGGCGCGCCAATGCCTTCCTCGATGCCGGCGCGGACATGGCCTTCGTGGAAGGCCCGGCCAATGTCGAGGAGGTGGCCCGCATCGGCCAGGAGGTGAAGGGGCCCGTCTTCTACAACATGACCGGCATCTCGCCCCGCCTGTCGGAGGCGGACATGGCGCGGATGGGTATCGGGCTGTGCATCCTGCCGGGTGCGGCCATGCGCGCCACCATCATGGCCGTGCATGATTTCGCGACCAGCATCCGCGAGCACGGCACCATGGCGGAGGCCGCGCTCGACGCCCGTTTCAAGCAGCACCCGATGGGCAACCTGCATGGCTTCGCGGGCTTCGATCGCATCCGTGAACTGGAGGGCCAATTCCTGCCCGCGGAGGCGGCGGGCAAATACGAGGGCACGCTGGGCCACATGCCCGAGACGAAGGGCTGACCGTCGCCCGCCTACGCGCCACCGTTCAAGCCGAGGCCCGCTGCTGACGGCACGGCAAGGCGCGGCCCTTCCTCGGCCACCTCGTGCAGAAGGGCGACGGCGGTCCGCATATGCGTCTCCCAGCGCGGGGCCGACCAGCCGCGCAGCCGGAGCATCTGCGCCTCGCGGAACGGGCTGCTCGGGGCGGCATAGTTCTCGATCATCGCCTGCCAGGCGGGCAGGTCGCCGGGGTCGAGGAACTCCGGCACGCCCGCGCCCACCTCGCGGTGCGCGGGAATGGCGCTCGCAATCACGGGCACGCCCTGCGCGAGGGCCTCGGCCACGGGAAGGCCGAAGCCCTCGACGAAACTGGGCATCAGCAGGGCACGCGCGCCCTTCATCAGGCCGGTCAGTTCCCCGTCGTTCAGCCCGCCAAGCTCACGCACCTCCCGCCCCGCGAGCGGCCCGCGCTCCAGCACGTCGAGCACCTGCTCGTTCTCCCAGCCGCGCCGCCCCACCAGAAGCAGCAACGGCGTGGGTCCATGCGCCGCCGCCGCCATGCGCCGCCAGGCATGGAGCAGCAAAAGGTGGTTCTTGCGCGGCTCGATGGTGCCGACAGCCAGGAAGTAGGGCCGGCCCTGCGCTATCCTGGCCGCACCAGGTTCGGGCGCCACAGGTGTCACGCCGAGGGGTGCTGCGACAACGGGCAGGCCAGGCCGCAACCTTGGCCGCAGCACGGCCGCCGTGGCGGCGGAATTGGTCAGCACCGCATCGGCGAGGGTGTTCACGGTGTCCAGGCGGCGGCGATGGCGCGCGACCTCGGCAGGCGGCGAAAATTCGGGCCAGTCCAGCGGGATCAGGTCATGCACGAGGGGAACGAAGCGCGCGCCCGTCCGGCGCAGCAGCCGCGCGATGGCGCCGCCATGGTGCAGGGGGTGGTGCGAAACATTCAGGTAGATCGCCACCCGCCCCGCCGCCGACGGATGCGGCAGCACGCCCGTCACACCGGCGGTCAACAGCGCCATGGCCTGCCGCCGAAGCTCCGACAGGCGGCCTGCGGCCAGGGCCGGGCGGACCGCGCGAACCAGGCGCCGGGCCTGGGCACTTGGAAGGAGACGGAAGCCGCCGCGATAGTCGAAACTTACGAGCCGCACCTCAATTTCGAACGCATCATCCAAAAAATGCTCGGCATAGGCGAGTTCGACACGGTCAATTCCCGTCAAATTGCCGCGAAAAACGCGCCAGAGAAGGCGGGAGACATCCAGCCAGACGACCGGGCGTGATCCTGGGTTAGCCGGTGTCCGGGGCGGTGATCGGAACGGCTCAGGCGACAGCAGGGACGCTTGCTGCAGCGGAGCCGCCAATACGCCGTCAGTGGAGCCCATGACGGTCAATTCATCCTCCCGGTGCGCTTCTGCGGCGTGATCGGCTGCATGCCCAAAAGCGGAAAGCTCCCCACGAGTCTGAACTGTAAGTTCCATGTCCCCTTGCGTAAAGACCTTTTCCCGTCCAAGTTGCATGCGACAAAGATCGACCGTTTCCCGGATCGACACACTGGCCGGCTGCTGGCTTCGGGGGAGTGAACGGATGGACCTGCCGCAAATCACGCCCCGGCGCACCCGCCTCGCCATCATCAGCACCTTCGACGAACTGTGCGGCATCGCGGGCTACACCCGCGCGCTGGAAAAGCAGCTTGCGCCGCACATGGACGTGACGGTGTTCGACCTCGACCAGTTCCTGCTGCGCAGCCCGCACCGCCGCGTGCGGCGGCAGGCGGACCGCCACATCCGGGACATCGCACGCGCCCTGCCCGGCTTCGACTTCGTGAACATCCAGCTGGAATACGGCACCCTGGGCCTGACCACGGAGCACATCCTGCGCCGGCTCGGCTGGCTGCTGGATGCCGCGCCGGCGGTCAGCGTCACCCTTCACACCATGCTGGATGTCCATACCGGCCTGCGCTGGGCCGAGGCCGGCGCGGCGCTGGCGCGGCTGCGGCCGCACCGCGCGCTGGCCACACTGGTGGGCGGGCTGCGCGACGACATCCTGGCACGCCGTGCCTATGGCTTGCTGCGACGCACGGAGCGGAAGAAGACGCTGCGCCTCATCGCGCACAACAGGCGCGATGCGCGGCTGCTGCGCGAGGTGCTGGGCTTCCGCGATGTCTCGCACCATCCGCTCAGCTTTGTCAGCGCCAGCGAGAGCGAAGCCGTCCGTGCCACCGCCACCCGGCATGACTTCCCCCAGCTGCGCCACCTGCCAGCAGACGCGAAGCTGATCGGGACCTTCGGCTTCCTCTCGCCCTACAAGGGATTCGAGACGGCGGTGCGCGCGCTGCGCATGCTCCCGCCCGACCATCACCTGCTGGTCTTCGGTGGCGTGCACCCCCAGGCCATCAAGCGCTTCGCCACCATCGACCCTTATCTGAACCAGCTGCTGCGCGAGGGGCGCGTCGGGCGCTCCGTGCTGGACGTGCTGCGCGAGGAAGGCGCGGGCGGGCTGCGGCTGGAGGCCGATGCCAGCCGCGTGATGGAAACGCACCCTGGCGATCTCGGCGCGCGAATCCACTTCATGGGCGTGCTGGACGATGCGGGCTTCGCACGCGCCATGGCGATCTGCGACACGGTGGTGATGCCCTATCTGGAGGTGGGGCAGACCAGCAGCGGCGCCATCGCGCTGGCGCTCAACATGGGCTGCCGCGTGGTGGCCAGCCGAACGCGGGCCTTCCTCCAGCTCGCGCGCTACTTTCCGGACGAGATCGAGTTCTTCGACATCGGCAACTACGCCGAGCTCGCCCAGCGCGTGATGGCCGAGCCGGCGCGGGACCGCCGCGGGGTCGAGATGCCCTTCAACACCCGCACCAATGCCGAGATGTATGTCCGCCTGCACGCCGTGCCCGCCACGGCACAGGCCGGGCGCTGAGTTGGAGCTGCAACCCATGGCCGACAACGCGCCCGCGCCTCCCGCCGCTTTCGGCCCGCTGCCGGCGGAGCTGATGGCGCATTGGCGGGACGTGCTGGGCAGCGAGCCGCCCAAGGACCTCGCTTCACTGGTCGAGGCTCTGCCAGCAGCCCTCGCGCGCGCCACGTCCACCCTGCCCCCCCTCTTGCGCGAAGAGCTGGCGCGCCACCACAGCTATCTCCTGGCGCACAAGGCCTTCCAGGCACACGCACGGGGCATGCCCGACCCGGACGCGCCGGGCGTGCTGGCGGATTTCCTGCGCAACACCGCTTCGGTCCTGCGCGATGCCGCGGCACTGACCGACCCTGCCGCGCGCGCGGGCGTGCCCCCTTCGGTGCTGGCCCTCATCGAGGCATCGGAGGCGCAGCTGGAAGGCTGGTGCTATCGCGAGAAATCCCTCTTCATCGCGCAGCTGGTGCTGCGGGAACGGCCGCTGGTCTGCGTCGAGGTGGGTGTCTATGGCGGGCGCTCCCTCATTCCCTGCGCCGCGGCCCTGCAGCATCTGGGCCAGGGGCGGATCTGGGGTGTGGAAGGCTGGTCGGCCGACGTCGCCGTGCGGGACCGCACCGTGGCAAACAATGACGATTGGTGGGCCGGGCTGGACTTCGGGCCGATCAAGCGCGGCTTCCTGCGCTTCCTGGCCGAGCATGACCTGGCGCGGGAGGTTGGCATCCTGGAGGCGCCCTCGGCTGCGGTGGACCATCTCTTCCCCAGCATAGACTACCTGCACATAGATGGATCCCACGCGCGGCTCGCCGCCGCCGAGGATGTGCTGCGCTATGGCCGCCGGGTGCGGCCGGGCGGAATCATCCTGTTCGACGACGCCCATTGGAAGACCACCACCGCCGCCCGCGAATTGCTGGATGAGCTGGGCGACTGCATGGACATCCTTCACCAGACCGACGCCCCACAGAACGTCTGCGCCGTCTATCGCCGGCATGACCGCTGACCCCTTCCTCTCTTCTCCTGCGCCCGCTGCGCGCGTGAAAGGCTGAACCCATGGAACATCCCCTGCCCGAGGGCGTGCCAGACGCCATCGCCGCCCGCTTCCTGGTGCGGCATGATGACGTCTTCCTGCTGAGCGGCCCGGAGGTGAATGCAAGCGGCCTCGACCTTGCGGGTGTCACGCATGAGCCAGGCTGCCACCCGCTCCTGATGGACCTGACCTGGAACGGGCTGGGCGAGGAGGAACGGCCCTCGGCCAGCGTCACCTTCCACGCGATCTCGGCCGCGCGGCGCGCGCGAGGGGATGTGGTGGATCTCTCCATCACGCTGCGCCGGGCAGGGACGGCCACGAAGAACGGGCACCTCATCCTGCGCCTGCCCTTCCTGCCCGAGGCGGTGGAAGACCCGCGCTTCGGCACCATCGCGGCACTCTCGCTGAAATGCGGGCGCATCGCGGCGGTGGAGGGGCTGGCGCTGGGCATCGCCGAAGGGCCCGACTTCCTCTTCGCGGGCCATATGCCGGTGCGCGCCGTGAGCCACCTCTCCGTGGCCTCGCGCATCGCGGCCCGCCCGCAATCGCCCAGCCTGCAGCTGGTCGCGGTGATCAAGCCCTTCGAGGGCGAGGTCACGCTGCGCTTCGCCCGCGGCTTCGCCGGGCAGGAGTACGCGCCCTATAGCTTCAACCCCTATTACGAGAAGCTGGCCGCGCTGACCGGCACGCCGGACCTCGGCCGCACGCGCGAGGCGCGGGCCGAATTCCTCCGCACGGCGGAAGCCGCCATGGCGCAGCACGACTACCGGGGCGGGCAGTGCTTCCTCAAGCCCTGCTTCGTGGAACGTGGGGTGGACCCGCGCTTCCCCATGCTGATCGGCACGCCCAACTCACTCTCCTGGTACGCGCAGGGCACCCAGCATCACGGCGGATTCTACCTGACCGAGGGCTATGCCCGGGCGGGCGAGACCATCCTCGACTGCGGCGCCCATGCGGGCGAGATCGCGATGCTCTTCGCCCAGGCCACCGGCCCCACCGGCCGCGTCATCGCCTTCGACCCCTTCCCGCAGAACTACCTGCAGGTCGAGGCCCAGGCCATCCTGAACGACACACCCTGGCTCACTTCCACGCGCACCGGCGTGGGCGTGAAGCGCGAGACGGTCATGACCGAGCTGGAGGCCCAGATCACCAGCGGCGCCAAGCCCATCCAGCGTGCGGCCAGTTCCTTCCCGCTCGCGATCGAACCGCTGGACGACTACCTGGATGCGCGCCCTTCCTTCCTCAAGCTGGACGTGGAGGGCGCCGAGGCGGGCGCGCTGATGGGCGCCCAGCGGCTGCTGCGCGAATGCCGCCCGCGCATCTTCATCGAGGTCCACCCGCAATTCCTGCCGCAGTTCGGCCAGAGTGCCGCCGACCTGTTCGCCGCCATCCCGCGCGACATCTACCACGTGCAGTACAACGTCCCTGGTGCCCCGCCGGGCTGGCACGACTACGGCCCTGAGGCGCCGGCGCAGTTCGACGGCAAGCCGGGCGGCCTGGTGCGGGCCTTCCCCAGATGAGGCCCCCCGTGTGATTCGCGACGGCACTGGCCAGGAGGATCCCGCCGCCCTCGCATCCCTGGTTCGGGATGACCGCGCGGAAGAGGCGCGCGCCCGCATCGCGGCCGCGTGGGAGCGAGGCGAGGACACGCCGGCGCTGCGCCTTGTCGCGCTGCTGCTGGGCATGGCCACGCCGCGCCACGAGGCCTGGACCCCCGAATCCCTGGCGCCGTTGCTGCGCACCCCCCTCCCCGCCGAACCCGCCGGGCGCCTGGCCGGCGCCCTCAATCGGATGGCGGAGGCCCCGGGGGCGGAGTTCCCCCGCATCGAAGCCGCCTGTCTGCTGCTCCAGGCCGAGGAACCGCATTGGGCCGAGCAGGCCATGCTGCCGCTTTGGCCCGAGGGTGGCACCGGCCCTCTCTTCGCCCGCGTGCTGAGCGGCATCTGGGCCGTGCTGGGCCGGCAGCGCCAGGCCGTGGAGGCGGCGGAGGCGGCGGTGCGCCTCGACCCGCGGGCGGAGGAGTATCTCATCCACCTGGCCGGGCTTCGCCTGCAGCAGGGCGCCCCCGGGGCGGCGCTGCTGGCGGCGGGGCGGGCCATCGGCCTGGCGCCCGAGCATGCGGTCGCCTGGCGCATGGCGTCCGCCGCGCATCTCGCGCTGGGCCAGGTGGAGGAGGCCATCGCCGCCAGCCGTCGCGCGGCTTCCCTCTCGGCCGACCAGGTGGGCTTCGCGGAGGAAGTGCTGGTCTCGAGCGGCGCCGAAGCGCTCAACCGCGAACACGCGCCCCCGCCCGTCCGGGTCGAAGCGCCAATCCGCGAGACCCCCGCCTGGGCGCGCCTGCCCGCCAGCCTGCCGCCACCGCCACGCGCCATGCTCGGCACATTGCTGCGGACCCGCGCACGCATCGTGGACGCGCTGATGCTGCGCGAGGCGCGCACGCAGTTCACCCACAGCCGGCTGGGCTACGCCTGGGCCCTGTTCGAACCCATCACGCACGTCTTCATCCTGTTCGTCGCCATCGGCATCATGGGCGGCAGCCGCGCGCCCATCGGCGACAGCCTGCCCGTCTTCTACATGACGGGCGTGCTGCCATACCTCTTCTTCTGCCACGTGACCGAGCGCGGCATGCACATCGCGCGCGACAGCCGGGTGCTGCTCTCCGTGCCGGTGGTGACGCTCGGCGACATCGCGGCCGCACGCCTGCTGCTGCGCGCCGCGACCGATGTGGTGGTCTTCCTGGTGACGTTGACGGCCTTCATCGCCATGGGCATCGCGCAGCTGCCGAATGACCCGCTCTCGCTGCTGGCGGCCTATGTCGTGCTGTTCGTGCTGGCCTGCGGCATCGCGCTCGCCAACATGGTGCTGAGCGAGCTCAGCGAATTGCCGGAGCGGGTCTGGACCGTGTCGCTGCGCGGCCTCTACTTCGTCTCGGGCATCTTCTACCACCCGAACATGATGCCGGCCGGCATCCGGGAATGGGTGTTGTGGAACCCGCTGATCCACGCGGTGGAGTGGGTGCGGCAGGCCTATTATCCGCTGTATGTCTCGCCCTATCTGGATGTCGAATACCTCCTGCGATGGGCGCTCGCGACCCTGCTGCTGGGGGGCTTTCTGGTGGCGGGCTTCCACCGCCGGCTGCGGGGGGCGACATGATTTTGCTGGACGGCGTCAGCAAGGCCTACCGGGCGCGCGACGGCAGCCGCAAGTCCATCCTGCGCGATGTCAGCATCGCCTTCCCGCCCGGACGCAATGTGGGAATCCTGGGCGGCAATGGCGCGGGCAAGTCCACCCTTCTGCGCCTGATCGCAGGCAGCGAGGCGCCAGATGCCGGGCGCATCGAGCGGCGCTGCCGCGTCTCATTCAGCATGGGCTTCTCGGGCACCTTCCATGGCGGGCTGTCGGGACGGGAAAACCTGCTCTTCCTCGCCCGCCTCTACGGCGCCTCCCCGCGCGAGGTGCTGGACTTCGTGGCGGATTTTACGGAGCTCGGCGCCTGGATGGACATGCCGGTCGAGACCTATTCCTCCGGCATGGTGGCGAAGCTCGCCTTCGGGCTGTCGCTCGCGATAGACTTCGACATCTATCTGGTGGACGAGATCACGGAGGTGGGCGATGCGCGCTTCCGCGCCAAGTCCTCCCAGGCCTTCCGGGAGCGCCTCACCCGCTCCTCGCTCATTCTCGTCTCGCACAGCAGCGCCACCATCCGCGCGCTGTGCGATTGCTGCGCCATCCTGGATGGTGGTTCCCTCACCCCCTATGACACGGTGGATGAGGCCATGGCCGCCTATGCGGCGCTGATGGGGGTCTCCCATGCTTGAGGAACGCGCGCGCACCCCGGCCCGGCGCGAGGCGGCGGCCCCGCCCGCGCCTGCCGCACCGCCCCCCCTGGCCGTGCCGCCGCTGGAGCGCGCCCGCAAGCGCGGCGGCACGCGCTGGTGGCTGCTGGCCGCGCTGGCGGCCTTCATGGCCTATGCAGCCTACCTCTTTCTCTGGGCATCGGATGTCTATGTCAGCGAGGTCCGCTTCGCCGTCCGCCAGGCCGACCAGCCGCGGGTGCAAGGCGCCATGCCCATGATGGGCACGCCCATGCTCGCCACCGTGACCGAGAGCAACGCGGTGGTGCAGTTCCTCCGCAGCCATGACGCCTTGCAGGCGCTGGAGGCGCGGCTCGACCTGCGGCGGATGTTCGGCGCGCCCTCCATTGACCCGCTGGCGCGGCTGCCCGCCGATGCCTCGCCCGAGCGGCTGCGGCGCTACCTCTCGAGCCAGCTCCGCCCCTATTTCGACCACACCAACGGCATCGTGGCGGTGGAGGCGCGCGCCTTCTCGGCCGAGGACGCGCTGGCGCTGGCGCAAGCCACCCGCGCGCTCGCCGAGGAGTTGGTGAACCGCATGTCGCTTGCCGCCCGGCGCGGCCTGCTGGACGCGGTGGAGGCGGAGGTGGCGGATGCCGAGGCACGCCTTGCCCGCGCCCGCGACGCGCTACGCCGCTTCCGCGAGGCCAATGAAATCCTGGACCCCCGCCGTACCGCCGAGGCGAGCGATGAGTTGCGCGCCCGGCTGGAGGCCGAAATCGCGCAGGAACGCGCGCGCCTCACCCAGCTGCGCCGCTTTACCGCCGACAACGCGCCGGCCGTCGTGCAGCTGCGCCAGCGCATCGCCGCGCTGGAGGGGCAATTGCGCGAGATCGCGCAGCGCACCACCGGCCAGAACGCCGAGGCGCTGGCCGGGGCGCTGCGTGGCTATGAGACGCTGGAGACGGAATCCATGCTCGCCCTGCGATCCTATGAGGCCTTGCTGGGCTCGCTGGAGCGTGCGCGCAGCGATGCGAGCCGCCAGCAGCTCTATTTGGCCGAGGTGGTGCGGCCCACCCTGCCGCGCTCCGCCGCCTATCCGCGGCGCCTGGAGCATCTGGGCACCGCGGCCGCCCTGGCCCTGCTGGGCGCGCTTCTGGGCCTGCTGCTGGCCCGCACGGTCCGCGACCACATGCACTGACGCCCGTGCAGACCCACAGCCCCACCTATCTGGCGCTGCTCAACGAGGCCGCGGCCCATGCGGCGGGCTTGGCCGACCTCGAGCTGCCTCCGCACGAAATGGCGGGCTTCATGGCGGCGGCGCGCCTGGCCGATGCGCGGCTGCGCGAGGCCGGCGCGGAGGGCTTCGCCTCCGTCCTCGCGCAGGCCAGCGCCAGGGTCGCGGCGGCCGGAGACGATGCGGCGGGCGAGGCGGCGCTGGGGGACTGGCTGGCGCTGCTGGCGGCGCATCGCCCGGGCCTGCCCGCGCCTCTCGTCTTCTATGGCTACCTGCCGCTGCGCCGCGCGGTGGCCCGCATCGCCGAGGCGCTGGGCGCGCCGGAGGCGGCACCGGGCCTGGGCGAGGCCCTGGTCGCGCTGGGACGCGCGCTGCCTGAGTTGGGGCAGGCGGCCCTGATCCTCCCGCATCTCGACCACATCGCATCCCATGGCGGGCCCGGCCGCGCGGAGATGCTGGAGGGCGCCCCACCCACCGCCCCGGCGCTGACCGTGGCGACCAGCCTCAGCCATGTGGCCTCCGTGCTGGAAGCGGGCCAGCCGGCCCCACCCGCCCCGCGCGAGGCCGGCGAGGCGGGGCTGCAGACCGGCGGCTTCCAGGCGGCCACCGGCCTGGCCAGCCCACGCTGGCAGCGCGTGCTGCATGCCCACATCATGAAATGCGCGGGCACCTCGCTGAACAGCTGGCTCGACACGCTGGCGGGCGACCAGCGGCGCTGGGACGGGTTGATGCAGAACACCCTGCTGCGCACCCGCAATGTTTTCCTGTCCGCGGCCGTGGTGCATGGGCACCGCAACCTGATCGCACATGCCCCCCCCGGCACGCTGCGACTGACCGTGCTGCGTGAACCGATGGCACGGCTCGTGTCCCAAATCTCCGACTGGCGGCGGCTCGATGACGCGGACACGCGCCATGGGCCGGCCGAACTGCACGACATGGTGAGCGACACGCGGCGCCTGCCGCTCAAGGACTTCTTCCTGCGGCACCGGCGCGGCCCCTACCGGCATTATGTGGACAACACCATGACGCGGATCCTCGCCTCCAGCCGGCTCGACAAGGCCTTCTGCGAGACGGCCGACCCCTCGTTGCTGCTGGGCGCCGCGCTGGCCTGCATTGAGGAGGACGTCGAGGTGGTGGGCCTCACCGAAGAGCTGGACCTGACGCGCAACGCCATCGCCGAGCGCCTTGGCCTGCCGCCGGTCGCGGCCTTCCCCCGGCTGAACGACAGCGCCTCCGACCGCGTGCGGGCCGTCGAGAGCGGGCCAGCCGCGCAGGAGCTGGCGGCGATGACCCGCTTCGACGCCCTGCTGCATGCCCGCGCCGTGGAGCTCTTCGAGACCCGCCACCGCGCCACCGCACAGGCCTGGACGGACGAGGCCTTCGAGGCGCGTGACGCCGCCGCCACCACCGCCCTGCTGCGCGGCGACTTCGACGGCGAGGCGATGTGCTTCAGCGTGCGCGGCCCGCTCATCGGCCGCGGCTTCCACCCGCGCGACGGCGGGGGCACGCCCTTCCGGTCCCTGTGGTCCGGCCCGGGGCCCCGGCTGCTGCTCTACATGCCGGTGCCGGCGGGCCTGCCGATCGAATTGCTGGTCTGGGTCCGCGGCTATGCCGACCCGTCGTTGCGGGGGCGCCTCGCGGTGCTGGTGGACGGCGCGCCCGTCCCGCACCTCTTCGAACCCTTGCGCGGCCATGCCGAGCGCATGGTCATTCCGTGCCGCCCGAGCCGTCCCTTCGTGCGGCTCGAGATCGACACGGGCGAGACCGTCCCGCACCCGAACGACCCACGGATGCGCGGCATCGCCTTCGACACCTACGGGTGGCGGACGGCCTGAGCGCCTTCAGCCCGCCGTCGCCGCGGCACCGATGGTCTGCAGCACCTCGAACCCCTCGAACTGCGGCGGACCGATGGTGGTGGGCTTGGAACCCCCCGCCCCGGCATGGGCACGGCGGAACTGCTCGGAGCGCGTCCAGCCCTCGAAGGCCTCGCGCGAGGCCCAGAGGGTGAAGGAGGAATAGAGCACATGGTCCTCCGCCGCCGGGCCGCGCAGCAAATGGAAGGTCATGAAGCCGTCCACCTCGTGCAGGTGGCTCTCGCGGTTGAGCCACATGGCCTCGAACTCGGCGGTGGCGGCCGGGATCACCCGGAAGCGGTTGCAGGCGACATACATGGTCACTCTCTCCTCAGGTCAGGCCACGCAGGAAGGCGGCGATGGCGGGGATAAGGCCGTGCGCCAGGGGCGCCGCGGCGTCATTGTAGAGCGCGATCTGCGCGGCCGGGTCGGCCGGGGCATCGCGCAAGACATGGTTCATCCGGGGCAGGATCAAGCTTCGTGCCGCGGGCAGGGCGGCCGCCAGCGCCTGTGCATCGGCCTCGCGCACCTGGATGTCCCGCCCGCCCTGCACGATCAGCACCGGGAGTTGCACACGGGCCAGCAGCCCGGGCGGGTCCAGGGCCAGGGCGGCGCGCATGTAGGGCTGGACCGAGGGCCGGAACAGCGGCGCGAGCGCGGGCGGCACCTCGGCCACGCTCTCGCCCGCCTCCAGCCGGGCGAGGATGTCGAGCGCCACGGGCAGCGTGTCCGCGGGCAGCAGGGGGGTGAGCTGCTCGCGCAGGATCACGCCCAGCCGGCGGCCCGGTGCCGCGAGCAGCACCAGGCCGCGCATGGCCTCGGGCGCCGGCGGCTGGGCCAGCAGCGCGCCGATCAGCCCGCCCTCGCTATGGCCGATGACCGAGACGCCCTGCACGCGCGGATGTGCGGCCAGCCGCGCGAGCCAAAGGCCGGCATCCCGCGCATAGATGTCGGGCGTGAGGGCCGTCTCGTCCGGGCCGGCGGCGGCGCTCTCGCCCACGCCGCGCTTGTCCACGCGCAGCGTCGCGATGCCCTGTACGGCGAGGTCCTCGGCCAGGCGCCGCAGCGCCGCGTGGCGCATCTGGGGGTTGTCGCCATCCCGGCCGCTGGGGCCGGAGCCGGCCAGCAGCAGCGCGGCCGGCACCCGCCCCTCACCCGCCGGCAGCAGCAGGGTGCCATGGAGCGCACCGCCCGGCGCCTCCAACCGCCAGGCCTCGGCGGCGGCGGGGCTGGCCAGGGCCATTCCCAGGGCCGGGAGGGCACGCCGTAGCATACGGCCCCTCATTCCCACGCCGACCAGAAGGCGGAAGGGTCCGGGCGCGGCACGGGAGCGATGGGGGCGGCCGGCGTGCCGGCATAGATCCAGCCCAGCAGCAGGTCGGCCTCACCGAGGCCCAGGGCGCGCTTCACCACCGGGTCCTCCAGCGCGCCGGAGGAGAGCCAGATGGCGCCATAGCCCTGCGCGTGCAGCGCGTTCATCAGGTTCATGACGCCCGCCGCCGCCGTCGCCTCCTGTTCCCAGACCGGGATGCGGTGATTGTGCCGCAGCGCGGCCCCTGCGGCGATGACCAGGGGAGCGCGCAGAGGCTTGCCCGCCTCCAGCTCCAGCCGCTCAGACGGGGTTTCTGGCATGCGGCGGGCAAGTGAGTCCGCCAGCACGCGGCCCCAGCGCGCCCGCGCCTCCCCCGCGATCATGCGAAAGCGCCAGGGGCGCAGCCCGCCATGGTCGGGCGCGCGCAGCGCCGCGGCCACCGACAATTCCAGCGCGGCCGCATCGGGCGCGGGCGGGCGGAGCTGCGAGGGTGGGACGGAAGCACGGCCGAGCAGCATGGCCAGCGCGGTGTTGGTGGGGTTGTGGTCAGGCATGGAGATCTCCGGGCTGGCTTCAATGTAATTGCGACGCATTCTCATTTAGCATAGCCTCCGCCCGTTCCGAAAGAGACAGCCTGAAGGAAGCCCCCATGTCCCACACCCCTCCCTGCCCGGACGGCCATGCCGGCACCGATCAGCCCGTCAACGCGCTGGACATCCCCGCGCTGCTGGTGGTGGGCGCCATGCGGGCCTGGGTGGCGCCGCTGGTCAAGCCGGGTCATGAACACCCGAACTGGCGCGAGATCCTGCGCCTGGCGGGTGTGCCTGGCGAGGGCGCGCAGGGCTTCAACCGGCTGATGGAGGCTGTGGCCGGCCATGCGCGGCGGCTGATCGAGGTGCGCTGCTGCCACTGCCCCGCGCTCGGCGAGGACGAGGTGCACATGCTCTCCCTCGTGGGCGCATTGCAGCAGGGCGATGCCTTCATGCCGGTGCGGATTCTCACGGACTGGCTGCCGGCGGGCCAGGTGACGCCGGCGCTGGCCAGCGCGCAGCGCTTCGCCGCCATCCTGGCCGCGCAGGGGCTGCGCCTGCCCGGCCCCGCGCGACCGGCCCTCATGCACTGACGGGCCGGGGCTGGCGCCCGCCGTCCGCTCATGGCTGCATGGCGCCCCATAGGAATCAGGAGGATGCCATGTCCGGGACCCGCAAGACCGCCCTCATCACCGGCGCCGGCCGCAATATCGGCCGGGCCGTGGCGCTGGGCCTGGCGCAGGATGGCTTTGACGTCGTCATCAACGGCTCGCGCGACCGCGCGGCCTGCGAGGCGGTGGCGGAGGAAGCCCGCGCCCATGGCGTGCGCGCCGAGGTCGTGATGGGCGATGTCGGCAGCGCCGCCGAATGCGCGCGCATCGCGGCCGAGGCCATGGCGCTCTCTGGCGGCGTGGATGTGCTGGTGAACAACGCGGCCCTGCGCCCGGCCAAGCCCTTCCTGGAGATGAGCGAGGAGGAATGGCGCCGCGTCATCGCCGTGGACATGGATGCGGCGGTGTGGCTGTCGCGCGCCTGCCTGCCTGGCATGCTGGAACGCGGCTGGGGGCGCATCGTGAACTTCACCGGCATGAACGCCATCCATGGCTATGCCGGGCGCGCGCCGGTCTCGGTCGCCAAGCATGGCGTCTGGGGGCTGACCAAGGCGCTGGCGAAGGAATTCGGGCCCCGCGGCGTCACGGTCAACGCCATCTCGCCCGGCCCCATCGCGGCCGATGACCCGGCGACGGGCGAAGGTGCCGCCTATCGCCAGGCGGCGGTGGCCAAGGTGCCGGTGGGCCGCGAGGGTACGCCCGCCGAGGTGGCCGCCGTGCTGCGCCTGCTGGTCTCGCCGGGAGGCGCCTATGTGAACGGGCAGATGCTGCAGGTGAATGGCGGGGCGCAGACCTGATCCCGCGCGCGGCTGGTTCACGCCTTTGGTGAAGACACCAAAGGCGACCAGGCGCCAGAGCGGATGCTGCTCTGCCAAATGTGTTTACGAGAGCAAGAAATCCGACCTGATGATTCCATGCGGCCGGGCATTGCTCTAGGCCCGGATGTAGAAGGCCTCGATCTCATTCCCCAGCTCGGCCGTGCGGACGATCATGTCCGTCAGGTATTCGTGCAGCCCGGCCGAGAGGATTTCCTCGATCCGCCCATAGCGCAACCGGGCGTGCAGTTCCCCCGCCATGCGGTGGCATTCGCCACGCCGCCCGGCCTGGCCGGCCGCGATGCGGTCCAGCACCTCCAGCACACGCCCATGACAGGCCGTCAGGCTGCGTGGCAACTCGGGCCGCAGGATGAGCAGTTCCGCGATTTTCGCGGGCTCCAGCCGGTCCTTGTAGACCCAGTGATAGGCGCGCAGCGCCGAGACGGATTGCAGGATGGCCTGCCACTGCGCGTATTCCACCGTGGCCTGCTGCGCGGGCGCCAGCAGGTGGTGCTTCACGTCCAGCAGCCGCGCGGTGTTGTCCGCGCGTTCCAGTGCGGTGCCGAGCTGTACGAAGAGCCAGGGCTCGCCGCGCAGCATGGTGTCCTGCGCGGCACCGTTGAACAGCAGCACGCGTTCGCGCACCCATTCGAGGAAGCCCGGCAGCCGCTCGCCCTGGAATTCGGCGTGGCGCAGCGCGTTCCACGAATCGTTCAGCGCGCCCCACATGTCCACGGTCAGCGCCGTGCGCACGCTGCGCGCATTGTGCCGGGCGGCCGCGAAGCAGGAGATGATTCCGGTGGGGTTGTCCGGGTCGCGCACCAGGAAGTCCACGACGTTTTCCTGGCTCGCTTCCTCGTGCTTGGCGAAGAAGCCCGGCTCGCAGCCCGTCGCGATCAGCAGCGAGCGCCATTCATCGCCCTCCGCGCCGAGCTGCTCGGACAGCCCCGCCATGCGAAGCGCCACGGACAGGCCGCGCGCCACATTGGCCGCGCGCTCGGTGTAGCGGCCGAGCCAGAAGAGGCTGTCTGCGGAGCGGCTCAGCATGCCACGCCACCATGCGCCACGCCGCCCTCCTGGGGGTCGTTCTCCAGCACCCAGGTGTCCTTGGTGCCGCCACCCTGGGAGGAATTCACCACCAGCGACCCCTCGCGCAGCGCCACGCGCGTGAGGCCCCCGGGCACGATCCGCACCTCATCCTTCGTGGAGAGCACGAAGGGGCGCAGGTCCACATGCCGCGGCGCCACGCCATTGGCGCAGAGGGTGGGGACGGTGGAAAGCGCCAGCGTGGGCTGGGCGATGTAGTCCGCCGGCCGCGCCTTGATGCGGGCCGCGAAATCCGCGCGCTCCGCCGCCGTCGCATGGGGCCCGATCATCATGCCATAGCCGCCCGAACCCTGGGCGAGCTTCACGACCAGCTCATCCAGGTGGTCCAGCACATAGGCACGGTCGGCCTCGCGCTCGCAGAGATAGGTGGGGACATTGGCCAGCTTGGGTTCCTCGTCGAGGTAGAAGCGGATCATCTGCGGCACAAAGGGGTAGATCGCCTTGTCGTCGGCGATGCCGCAGCCCGGCGCGTTGCACAGCGCCACATTGCCCGCGCGATAGGCGGCCATGAGGCCCGGCACGCCCAGCATGGAATCGGGGCGGAAGGCGCGCGGGTCGAGGTAGTCGTCATCAATGCGGCGGTAGATCACGTCCACCCGGCGCGGGCCGGCGGTCGTTCGCATGAAGACCACGTTCTCGTCCACGAAGAGGTCGGCGCCCTCCACCACCTCCACGCCCATCTCGTCGGCCAGGAAGCAGTGTTCGTAGTAGGCGCTGTTGAAGCTGCCGGGCGTCAGGATCACGACGGTGGGGTTGGGGCCAGCGCGGTCGGGGGCGGCGGCCTTCAGCGTGGTCAGCAGGTCCTCAGGGTAGCGGTTCACGGGCGCGAGGCGGTGGCGCGCCAGCAGCCGCGGAAACAGTCGCAGCATCGCCTCCCGGTTCTCCAGCATGTAGGAGACGCCGGATGGCGTGCGGGCATTGTCCTCCAGCACATAGAACTGGTCCGGCCCGGTGCGGACCAGGTCAATGCCCGCGATATGGGTGTAGACGCCGCCGGGCGGTTGGAAACCCTGCATCTCGGGCCGGAACTGCTCGTTGCCGGTGACGAGGCTTGCCGGGATCACGCCCGCCTTGAGAATCTCCTGCTTCCCATAGGCATCGGCCAGGAAGGCGTTCAGCGCCCGCACGCGCTGCGACAGTCCGGCGCTCAGCCGGTCCCATTCGCTGCGGGCCAGCACGCGGGGGATGATGTCGAAGGGGATCAGCCGCTCGGGGTCGCCGCCCTCGCCATAGACGGCGAAGGTGATTCCGACGCGACGGAACAGCAGCTCGGCCTCCGCGCGCTTGGCTTCCAGCTCGGCGGGCGGGGTGCGCTCCAGCCAGGCGGCGACGGCGGCATAGGCGGCGCGGATCTCGGCGCCCTGGCCCAGTTCGTCGAAGGCGGCGGGGGGGGTGCGGGAGGCGCCCTGGGACTGGCTTTGACTCATAACGCCGAATTGACCAAGGCCTTGCGCCCAGCGCAAGCCAGCCCGACGCAAAAAGCGGGGCGCCGGGCCGGGCCTGCCGCCGTGGTGGGCAGCACCGGGCTGGGCCAGGGCCGCACGGGGCGTATGATGGAGCAAACGCCCCGGGGGAAACGATATTCATGGACCAGACGCCACAGCGCCTCACCGGCGCCCAAACCGTCATGGCCTGCTGCGCCGCGGCCGGCATGCCCGCCATCTTCGGCGTGCCGGGGGGTGGGTCGAGCCTCGACCTCATCGCCGCCGCCAAGCGCCAGGGCATCCCCTTCGTGCTGGCCCGCACGGAAGGGGGTGCCGGCATCATGGCCGCCGCACTGGCGGAACTGACGCACCGGCCCGTGGGCCTGCTGACCACGCGGGGGCCGGGCGTTTCCAACGCCGCCAACGCCATGGCCAATGCGGCGCTGGAACGGGCGCCCGTGATCCTCTTCGCCGATGGCTTCCCGGCGGCCGAGGCGCGCTTCACCACCCACCAATGGTTCGACCAGGCGGCGATGATGGCGCCGGTCACCTCCGCGCGGCTCCGCACCCAGGAGGTGCCCGCGGGCGAGGCCACATGCGCCGCCCTTCAAGCCGCGCTGGCCGCCCCGCGCGGCCCCGCCTATCTTGAACTGCCGGGCGATGTGGCGGGCGGCGCGGCCACACCCGGGCCCGATTTCCGCTGGCCAGAACTGTCGCCCCCCGACGCCGCGACCATCGCCGCGGCCCGCCGGATGATCGCGCAGGCGCAACGCCCCGCCCTCATCATCGGGCTGGAAGCCACCCTCCCCGCCCGCGCGGCCGCCACCCGCGCGCTGGTGGAGGCGCTGGGGGCACCGGCCCTCGTCACCTACAAGGCCAAGGGCGTGGTGCCGGACCGTCACCCCCTGTTCGGCGGCGTCTTCACCGGTGGCGAGGCCGAGGCGCCGCTGCTGCGCGAGGCCGACCTGATCCTCCTGCTGGGCGCGGACCCGGTGGAGTTCATCGGCCAGGCCTGGCGCTATGCCGCCCCGGTGCTGGACTTCGCCACCGCCCCGCGCCGGCTGGACTACACGCCGCCCGCCCTCGCCCTGCACGGCGCCTGGGAAGCCGCGGCCGAGGAATTGGCCGGCACCTGCCCCGCCCGCCCCTGGCCCGCGGGCGAAGTGGCACGGCGCCGCCAGGCCTGGGCGGATTCGCTGCGGAACACGGCCGGCGGCAATCGCGGCATGGCGCCGTCGGAGATCGTGACCGTGACGCAGGCGGCACTGTCGGGCCATCCGCGCGTGGCGGTGGATGCGGGGGCGCACATGTTCCCCTGCACCAGCTTCTGGGAGTGCTTCGCGCCCGGCGACCTGCTGATCTCCAACGGCCTGGCCACCATGGGCTATGCGCTGCCCGCCGCCATCGCTGCCGCCTGGCACGACCCCGCGCGCGGCGCGCTGGCCTTCACGGGTGATGGCGGGCTGATGATGTGCCTGGGCGAACTGGCCACCGCCGCGGCCCTCAAGCTGAACCTGACGGTGGTGGTGTTCAATGACGCGCTGCTCTCGCTCATTGACATCAAGAAGGGCGCGCGGGACCTGCCGGACGGCGCGCTGGACTGGCCCGAGGCCGATTTCGCGCAGGTGATGCAGGGCATGGGCGGCAGCGCCTGGCGCGTGGCCGATGCGGCGGGGCTGCGCGCCGCGCTGGCCGAGGCGGAGGCGACCCCCGGACCGCGCTTGATTGACGTGCGGACGGACCCGTCCAGCTACCCGGCGCAGATCAAGGCGCTGCGAGGCTGATAGAGCCGGGCGCGATCCACACCTCCTGGCATGCGCCCTTCGGCGATCGCGACCATGTCGCACGCGCGATTCACGCCTCCGGGCCTGCGCCCTTCGGCGATCGCGACCATGTCGCATGCGCGATTCACGCCTCCGGGCCTGCGCCCTTCGGCGATCGCGACCATGTCGCACGCGCGATTCACGCCTCCGGGCATGCGCCCTTCGGCGATCGCGGCCTCTCGCGCGCGCGATTCACGCCTCCGGGCATGCGCCCTTCGGCGATCGCGCTTCAGCGCTTCCGGTTCAGGAACTGCCCCATCATCCGCCCCGGTTCATCCATCTCGAAGGCCTGGGCGAAGGCCGGGATGCCGACGGCGATCGCCTGGCTCAGCGGCATGTCCTCCCAGGCGCGGATCAGCGCCTTCTGGTCGGCGATGGCGCGCGGCCCGGCCTCGCGCAGCAGGTGCAGCCATTCGTCCAGCGCTGTGTCCAGCGCCTCGGGCGCCACGACCCGTTCGCAAAAGCCCCAGGCCTCGGCGGTGGCGGCATCAATGGTCTCGGCCAGCAGCAGCAGGCGACGGGTGCGGCCCCAGCCGATCAGGCCAGGAAGCAGTGCCGCCTCGATCACCGACGGGATGCCGACGCGCACCTCCGGCATGCCGAACTTCGCCGCGGTGGAGGCCAGGCGCATGTCGCAGGCGGCCGCGATCTCCATGCCCGCCCCCAGGCACCAGCCCTGGATGCGCGCGATCACGGGCACGCGGCAGGCGCGGATGGCGGCACTCACACGATGCACGCGGGTGATGAAGGCGCGCCCGCCCTCCGGCGTGGTGATGGCGCCCATCTCGCGGATGTCGGCACCGCCGATGAAGGCACGCGGCCCCTCCCCCGCCAGCACGACGACGCGGGTGTCCGGCCCCACCGCGAAGGCCTCCGCCAGCGCCTCCAGCAGCGGCGAGTTCAGCGTGTTCAGCTTGGCGTCATTGGCCACGATGACGTGGCGCACATCGCCGCGTTCCTCGATGATGATGCGGCTCATCGGCGTGCTCCTGTCATCTGGGAATAGCCGCGCGCGATGGCGGCGAGTTCATCCTGCGCGATCACCTGCGTGATGTCCGAAAACCCCTCGGGCGCGCGTTCGCTGACCACGTCCACCACCCGCTCCGGCCCACCGCGGCGGTTGGCCAGCACGATGTCCCGTGTGGCAGGCAGGCGCTCGGCCTCATAGGCGGCCAAGGCCTTCGGCACGGTCATTTCATCCAGCAGCCGCGCCAGCAGCCGCGCATCCAGTATCGCCTGGGAAGCCCCGTTGGAGCCCACCGGATACATGGGGTGCGCGGCATCGCCCAGCAGCGTGACGCGCCCTTCGGTCCAGTGCGGCAGCGGGTCGCGGTCACACATGGGGTATTCCCAGAATTCGGGCGTGGCACGGACCAGCGCCTCCACGTCCAGCCAGGGCACGCGGAAGCGCTGCACATGGGGCAGCACATCTTCCAGGCGGCCCGGGCGCGACCAATCCTCGCGGCGCGGCGGCGGCTGGGTGGCGTCGCCAATCTGCGCGCAGACCACCCAGTTGGTCAGCCGCGTGCCAGGCGTGGCGCCGGCGGCGATGGGATAGAGCACCAGCTTCTCCCGCATGTCGCCCGCCACCGTCATCACGTCGCCGCCCTCGAAGACGGGCCAGTCCACCGCGCCGCGCCACATCTGGATGCCGTTCCAGCGGATGCCGCCATCCTGCGGGTGCATCAGCGCGCGCAGCGCGGAGTGGATGCCATCCGCCCCCACCAGCGCCTTGCCGCGCCGCGTGGTGCCATCGGTGAAGCGGACCGTGACGGAGCGGCTGTCCTGCATGTAGCCTTGCAGTCGCTTGCCCGTGTGGATGCGCGCGGGGCCGAGGCGCTCCATCGCCGCCTGCCACAGCACCCCGTGCAGCCGTCCGCGATGGATGGAGAATTGCGGCGCGTCATGGCCCGCGTGGAGCCCGCGCGCCTCGGTCCAGATGCGGTTGCCGAAGCGGTCGAGGTAGCGCAATTCGCGCGTGCGGATGGCGATGGCGTCCAGCGCCTCCAGCAACGCCAGCGCCGACAATTCCCGGATGGCATGCGGCAGGGTGTTGATGCCCACGCCAAGCTGCTTCACCTCTGGCGCGGCCTCGAAGACCTCGCAGGGGATGCCGCGCTCCTGCAGCGACAGCGCGAGCGTGAGCCCGCCCACGCCGCCCCCCGCGATCAGCACCGGTGCCGTCATGCCCTCCCCTCCTCATGCTTGCCGCGCAAGATGCCACGCACGGCGCGCCCCGCACAGATCACGCTGGACAGGAGGCGCGGCCGCTGCGAAAGCCGGAACCCATGCCACTGACAAAGCTCCACCCCCAAGGCTGGCCCCACCCGCGCGGCCACACGCATGGCTGGCTGGGTGCGGGGCGCCTCGTGGTGCTGGGCGGCCAGGTGGGCTGCGACGCGGAGGGCCACTTCGCCGAGGGCTTCGTGGACCAGGCGCGCCAGGCGCTGGAGAACATCCTTGCCGTGCTGGCCGAGGCCGGCGGCGGCGCCCCCGACATCGCGCGCATGACCTGGTTCGTGCTGAGCCTGCGCGACTACCAGGCGAACCTGCCCGCGCTGGGCGATGCCTGGCGTGAGGTGATGGGCATGCATTTCCCCGCCATGACCTTCGTGCAGGTCTCGGCGCTGGTGGAACCCGAGGCGCTGCTGGAAATCGAGGCCACCGCCATCCTTGCGGAACCGGCATGAGCGCCGCGGCCGAGATTCGCGCCGAAGCCCTGCGGCTCGGTTTCGACGCGGTGGGCTTTACCCGCGCCCATCTGCCCGAGGCGGCGCGCGCCCGGCTCGATGCCAGCCTGGCCGCCGGCCATCACGGCGAGATGGAATGGATGGAACGCCGCGTGGAACAGCGCGCCCATCCCCGCGCGCTCTGGCCCGAGGCGGTCAGCGTCATCAGCCTGGGGCAGAACTACGGCCCGGACTATGACCCTCTGGCGAGCCTGCATCAGCCCAGCCGGGCCACCATTTCCTGCTACGCCCAGGGGCGCGACTATCACGACGTGGTGAAGAAGCGCCTCAAGGCGCTGGGACAATGGATGGCGCGGCGCTTCAAGGGCGAGCCGTTGAAGGTCTTCGTGGACACCGCGCCGGTCATGGAAAAGCCCCTGGCGCAACAGGCGGGGCTGGGCTGGCAGGGCAAGCACTCCAACCTGGTCAGCCGGGAATGGGGGTCCTGGCTCTTCCTGGGCGAGATCTACACCACCCTCGACCTGCCGCCCGAGGCGCCCGAGCGTGACCATTGCGGCAGCTGCCGCGCCTGCCTCGACGCCTGCCCCACAGCGGCCTTTCCCGCCCCCTATGTGCTGGATGCGCGGCGCTGCATTTCCTACCTGACCATCGAGCATCACGGCCCCATCCCAGAGGAATTCCGGGCCGCCATGGGCAACCGGATCTATGGCTGCGATGACTGCCTCGCGGCCTGCCCGTGGAACAAGTTCGCGCGCCATGCCGCCGAAATGGCGCTGCACCCGAAGGGTGAGGTGGCCCCCCCCCTGGCGGAACTCGCGGCGCTGGACGACGCCGCCTTTCGGGCGCGCTTCGCGGGCAGCCCCATCAAGCGCATCGGCCGCAACCGCTTCCTCCGCAACGTCGCCATCGCCATGGGCAACAGTGGCGAGGCGGCGCTGCGCCCGGCCGCGCAATCCCTGGCGGACGACCCCGACCCCGTGCTGGCCGAGGCCGCCACCTGGGCATTGGAGAGGCTTCCCGCATGAACAATGACGCCGCGCTGGTCCTGTTCTCCGGCGGGCAGGACAGCGCCACCTGCCTCGCCTGGGCGCTGGACCGCTTCGCCCATGTGGAGACGCTGGGCTTCGACTATGGCCAACGCCACCGCGTGGAACTGGATTGCCGCGGCGCGCTGCGCGACGGCATGGCGAGCCCGCGCCTGGGCGAGGACCACCTGCTGGACCTGGGCGTGCTGGGCGCGCTGTCGGACACGGCCCTGACGCGCGAGGCCGAGATCGCGTTGCGCGCGGACGGGCTGCCCACCACCTTCGTCCCCGGCCGCAACCTGATCTTCCTGACCTTCGCCGCCGCGCTCGCCACGCGGCGCGGCCTGCGCCACATCGTCACCGGCGTGTGCGAGACGGATTACTCCGGTTATCCCGACTGCCGCGACGACACCATCAAGGCGCTGCAGGTGGCGATCAACCTCGGCATGGCGTCGCGCTTCGTCCTGCATACGCCGCTGATGTGGCGCGACAAGCCGGCCACCTGGCGCCTCGCGGAGCGGCTCGGCGGCACAGCGCTGGTGGAACTGATCCGGCGCGAAAGCCATTCCTGCTACAAGGGCGTGCGCGGCGTGCTGCACCCCTGGGGCCATGGCTGTGGCGAATGCCCGGCCTGCGAGCTGCGCGCCGCCGGCTGGGCGGGCTATGTCAGCGGATCGGCTCGTCCCAGATCCGGGTCGTGATTTCGGCGGTACTGCCGCGGTCCAGGCGGACACGCGCCTCGAAGCTGAGCAGCACCCGCCCTTCCGCCGGGCGGCGGTGCAGGCAGGTCCAGCTGCCATTGGGCAGCATGGGCGCCACGCAATTGAAGCCCAGCGAGATGAGGTGCTGCACCGCGGGCCCGGAATCCGTGCCCGACGGGGACAGCCGCATCAGGTCCGCGCGCAGCGCCTCCGCCCCCGCCACCTCGCCGCGGCGGAGGTAGCGGTCCACATCGGTGGGCGGGGCGCGATCGGGCGAGAGCCAGGACAGGAGCAGCAGTATGGCGGCCAGCACCACCGCCATCGCCCCTGCCCTGGGCAGGGTGCCGGACTGCCACATGCGCCCGCGCGCGACCTCGGGCTCGACGCCCATCAGGCCGCCCTGAGCCTCGGGTTGCCGAGGAACCGGCCGGCGGCGGCGCTGGTGGTCTCCGCCCCCTCCTCGAAGGTCGTGATGCCGTTGCACCACACCTTCACCACACCTTCCGACAGCGCGGTCGGGTTCTTGTAGGTGGCGTGGTCGCGCACGCGCGCGGGGTCGAACAGCACCAGGTCCGCGAAGGCGCCGGCGCGGATCACGCCGCGGTCCGGGATGCCGAAGATCTGCGCGGTGCGGCCGGTCATCTTGTGGATGGCGGTCTCCAGGCTGAACAGCTGCAGGTCCCGCACATAACGGCCCAGCACGCGCGGAAAGGTGCCCCAGAGGCGCGGATGCGGCTTCTCGTCATGCGGGATGCCGTCGCTGCCGATCATGCTGCGGGGGTGGGCCATGATGCGCTGCACATCAGCCTCGTCCATCATGAAGCTGATGGCGCCGGCGGGCTGCAGCTTCTCGGCCGCCGCGCGGCGCGTCATGCCCCAATCCTGCGCGATGTCATCCAGGTCGCGCCCCGCTTGGTCCGGATGCGGCACCGACCAGGTGATCTGCACCTTCACGTCCTGGCGCAGCTTGTCGGGCATCAGCACGGTGGAGCCGGCCGGATAGGGATAGACGTCGAAGGCCACGGGCTGGTCCTGGCCCAGCGCGTCCATCAGGGCCAGCGTCTCGCGCGAGCGGCCGAAATTCTCGCTCATCGAGCATTTGTGGTGGCTGATGACGACCTCGAGCGGCGCGCCCTCGCGCCCCGCCTCGCGGCCCACCCGCAGCGTCTCGCGGATGCTGTCCAGCACGTGGTCGGCCTCGTCGCGCATATGGGTGGCGTAGAGGCCGCCTTCCTCCGCCAGGACGGAGGCGATGGCGATGCATTCCTCCGTCGTGGCCTGGGCGTTGGGCGCGTAGTAGAGGCCGGTGGTGAAGCCGCAGGCGCCCTGGCGCAGGCTTTCGCGCAGGCGGTCCTGCATGCGGGCGATCTCGTGATCCTTGGCGGCGCGATAGACATCGCCCTCCATGGCCTCGACCCGCAGGGACTGGGCGCCGCAGAAGGCGAGCGTGTTCACGGCGGGCGGGTTCTTGGCCAGGGCCTCCGCGTATTCGCCGAAGCTGCCCAGGGTGAACCAGCTCTCATCGCCCAGCAGGTCCAGCGGCGGCGGCGGGCGCTTGCTCATGCGCGTGGGGGCGAGGCTGACGCCGCAATTGCCCACCACGACGGTGGTGACCCCCTGGCTCGACTTGCAGTGGAGGCAGTTGGGGCCGCACAGCACGGCGCGGTCGTCATGGGTGTGGGCGTCAATGAAGCCGGGCGCGAGGGCCAGGCCCTTGGCGTCCAGCTCCGCCTGGCCCGAGGCCGAGGCCAGTTCGCCCACGGCCACCACGCGGTCGCCCTCCACCGCCACATCGGCCCGGAAGCGGGGGGCGCCGGTGCCATCCAGCACGGTGGCGTCCCGGATCACCAGATCACAGCGCAGGGGCATGGGCGGAACCTCATCATGAAGGGCGGAATCGTCCCACAGGATGAACCCGGGGGCGCCCCGCGCCAACCACCCGCCGGCCCGATTGCAAAGGCGCCGGATGCTACCTAATCCATGCCGACAGAAAGGGAGAATCCACGAAATGCCCATGTTCCGCCGCACCGCCCTGGCCGCCGGGCTCACCGCGCTCCTGGCCGGCCCCGCCGTCGCGCAGACGCAGATCACCATCCAACACCCGCTGCCGCTGAACAGCCATTACGGCGCCGGCGCGACCGCGTTGAAGGAGGCCTTCGAGCGCGCCGCGGGCAACCGCTACCGCGTCGTGATCCAGCGCAACGACAATGAGCGCGAGGCGATCGAGAGCGTGCAGATCGGCACGATCGAGTGCGTCATCACCTCCACGGGCCCTGTCGGCAACTTCGTGCCGGACACACGCAACCTGGACGTGCCCTTCCTGTTCCGTGACAGCGCCCATGCGCGCGGCGTGCTGGACGGCCCCATCGGCCAGGAAATGCTGGGCCGCTTCAATGCCCGGGGCCTCGCGGGCGTGGCCTGGATGGAAAACGGCTTCCGCCACCTGACCAACTCGCGCCGCGAGGTGAACAACCCCGCCGATGTGCGCGGCCTGAAGGTGCGGACCATGGAGAACCAGGTGCATATGCGCGCCTTCTCCACCCTCGGCGCCCTGCCCACCCCCATGGCCTTCAGCGAGCTGGTGCCCGCGCTGCAGCAGGGCACGGTGGATGGGCAGGAGAACCCCATCCCGGTGATCGTGGCCAACAATCTGAACCAGGTGCAGCGCTTCCTCACGCTCACCAGCCACGTCTATTCGCCGGCCGTGCTGATCTGCAATCCGGGCATGCTGGCCCGCATGTCGGCCGCCGACCGCGCGGCCTTCCAGGAGGCGGCGCGGGCGGGCGTGGCCGCCAACCGCGCCCGCGTCACGGCCGATGAGGAATCGGGCGTGGAGGAGCTGCGCCGGCGCGGCATGACGGTGGTGACGACGGTGAACACCGCCGCCTTCCAGGAAGCCCTGGCCCCGGCCTTCGCCGAATATGAGCGCACGCTGAACGCCGCGTTGCTGCGCCGCATCCGCGAGTGGCAGCCGAACTGAGCCCCAACCGCGGAACGAAGTGCGAGGGTGCCGGGCGACCGGCACCCTTTTTTGTCGCCCCGCCCACCCCCGATTGTCCGATTGCAACCGGGCCGGAACATGCCCTATGCAATTGATACTCAGGGAGAGAAAAACGAAATGTCCATGTTCCGACGTTCGGCGCTGGCGGCGGGTATTGCCGCCTTCCTGGCCGGCCCCGCCATCGCGCAGACGCAGATCACCATCCAGCACGCCCTGCCGGCCAACAGCCACACGGGCGTCGGCCCCGCCGCCATCAAGGAAGTCTTCGAGCGCCTGACCAATGGCCGCTATCGCGTCGTCGCCCAGCGTAACGACAATGAACGCGAGATGGTCGAGAGCGTGCAGATCGGCACCATTGACTGCACCTTCACCTCCACCGGGCCGGTCGGCAACTTCGTGCCCGAGGTCCGCATCTTCGACGTGCCCTTCCTGTTCCGCGACACCGCCCATGCCCGTGGCGTGCTCGACAGCGAGATCGGCCAGCAGGTGCTCTCCCGCTTCAGCGCGCGCGGCCTGCATGGCGTGATCTGGACCGAGAACGGCTTCCGCCACCTCACCAATTCCCGCCGGGAGGTGAATGCGCCGGCGGACCTGCGCGGCCTCAAGGTCCGCACCATGGAAAACCAGGTGCACATGCGGGCCTTCACGGTGCTGGGCGCCCTGCCCACGCCCATGGCCTTCAGCGAACTGGTGCCCGCGCTGCAACAGGGCACGGTGGATGGGCAGGAAAACCCGATCTCGGTGATCGTAGCGAACAACCTGAACCAGGTGCAGCGCTACATGACGCTGACGAACCATGTCTATTCGCCCTCCGTCATGATCTGCAATCCAGGCCTGATGCAGCGCATGACGCCCGCCGACCGTGAGCACTTCATGACCGCGGCGCGCGCCGCCCAGCGCGCCAACCGCGACCGCGTCTCGCAGGATGACGCGAACGGCGTGGAACTGCTGCGCAGCCGCGGCATGACGGTGGTGACCACGGTCAACACCGCGGCCTTCCAGGAGGCGCTGGCGCCAGCCTTCGCCGAATGGGAACGCACCCTGGATGCCGCCCTGCTGCGCCGCATCCGCGACTGGCGCCCGAACTGAGCCAGGGCTGAACGTCCACTGTCCGGGGGCGCGGTTCCGCCGCGCCCCTTTTGCCTGCCCGCCGGGGGTTTTTCATGAATGCGATGAATGTCCTGCCGCTCCAGGTCATGGGGGTGGCCACGGTGCTGACCGTGGCGCTGGCCCTCTGGGCCGGCTCGGGCGAGACGGGCGCGCGCGCCCAGGTGCGCCGCGCCTTCCTGGCGGTGGACCGCCTCACCAGCGGGGCCGCGGCCATCCTGGCCGCGCTGGCCATGGCCGTGGCCGTGGCCGCGGGCGCCTGGCAGGTGGTGGCGCGCTTCGCGACCGAAACACCCTCCGTCTGGTCGGAGGCGCTGGTGCGCACAGCCCTCATCTGGATGGCCTTCATCGGCGTCGCCATCGCGCTGCGGACCGGCGCGCTCGTCTCCATTGACGTGGCCCGCCGCCTCACCCAGGGCGCGGTGCGCCGCGCGCTGGAGGCGGCCTCGCTCGCCGCCATCCTGTCCATCCTGGGCGTGATGTTCTGGTTTGGCTGGATGATGGCCGAGCGGGTGAAGTTCCAGGAGATGGCCGGCCTCGAGGTCTCGATGTCCTGGGGCTATGCCGCCATCCCCATCGGGGCTTGCTTCGCCATGATCGGCGCCATCGCCCACTTCCTCGACCGAAAGCCCACTGACGAGCTGGAGACCGCCCTATGAGCGGCATGATGCTGACCGTGATGCTGGTGCTGTTCGCGGCCGCCGTGCCGGTCGCGATCGCGATCGGCATCGCGGCCGTGGTGGGGATCGCGGGCTTCACCTCCTTCCCCCTGATCGTGGCGGCGCAACAGCTTTTCGTGGCGCTCGACAAGTTCCCGCTGGCGGCCATCCCCTTCTTCATCCTGGCCGGTGCCCTGATGGAGATGGGCGGCATCTCGCGCCGCCTGGTGGAATTCGCGCGTTCCATCGTGGGCGGCATCCAGGGCGGGCTGCCGGCCACCTGCGTCGTCACCTGCATGATCTTCGCGGCCATCAGCGGTTCCTCGGTCGCCACCACCTTCGCCATCGGCGCCATCATGATCCCGGCGCTGGTTCGAGCGGGCTATCCGGTGGGCTTCGCGGCGGCGCTCCAGGCCACGGCGGCGGAGCTGGGCGTGGTCATCCCCCCCTCCATCCCCATGATCCTGTACGGAGTCACCACCCAGACCTCGATCCCGGAGATGTTCATCGCCGGCATCGGCCCCGGCATCCTGATCGCGGGCGCGCTGATCGTCACGGTGCTGGTGTGGTGCCGCATCAAGGGCTGGGGCAAGCAGGATGGCGAGGGGCGCCTGCCCTTCCTCACCGCCACGCGCCAGGCGGGCTGGGCCCTGCTGATGCCCGTCGTCGTGCTCGGCGGCATCTATGGCGGCATCACCACGCCCACCGAGGCCTCGGTCATCGCGGTGGTCTATGCGCTGGTGGTGGGCGTGGTGATCCACCGCGAAATCCGGCTGCCGGACCTCTATCCCATCTTCCGCAAGAGTGTGATCACCTCGGCCGTCATCTTGTTCATCATCGCCTGCGCGGGGCTGTTCTCCTGGCTGCTGAACCGGCAGGGTGTGCCGGATGCGGCCGCCGCCTGGCTCGCCACCTCCTTCGAGAGCCCGGCGCTGTTCCTGCTGGTGGTGAACATGTTCCTCTTCGTGGTGGGCATGTTCGTGGAGACCTCGGCCTCCATCATCGTGCTGGCGCCCATCCTGCAGGAGGCGGCCGGGCGGCTGGGCATAGACGCGGTGCATTTCGGCACAGTGATGGTGGTGAACCTGGCACTGGGCATGATCACGCCGCCCTTCGGCGTGAACCTCTTCGCGGCCGCACAGGTGGCGGGCTGCGGGGTGGACCAGATGATGCGCTACCTGGTGGTGTTCATCGCCGTCGTCTTCGCCTGCCTCATGGTCATCACCTATGTGCCGACGCTGGTTCTCTTCCTGCCGCACCTCGTGTTTCGGTGAACCTCCCCTTGCGCGGCGCCGCGGTGCCGCGCAGCATCCCTTGGCCACTAGTGCCGAGGAAACGAACAATGACAAGCATCACCCGCCGCACCGCCATGGGCGGCGCGCTGGGCGTCGCCGCCCTCCCCGCCGCCGGCCGCGCCCAGAACCGCGACAACACCATCCGCATCGGCGTGCTGGCCGATTTCTCGGGTCCTTACCGCGACACTTCAGGCCCCACCTCGGTGGCCGCCGTGCAGCAGGCCATCGAGGACCTTGGCGTGGCGCAGCGCGGCATCAACGTCGAGGTCATCCAGGGCGACCACCTGAACCGCCCTGACGCGGCCCTGGCGCTGGCCCGCCGCTGGATCGACACCCAGGGCGTGGACATGATCTGCGAGGTGAACAATTCCGCCATCGCGCTCGCGGTTGCCAATCTGGTGCGGGAGCGGGACAAGGTGCAGTTGGCCTCCGGTGCGGCCTCCTCCGCGCTGACGGGCCCGCAATGCAGCACCCACACCCTGCAATGGACCTATGACACCTGGATGTTCGCCAATGTGGTGGGCGGCGCCACGGTGCGCTCGGGTGGGGATTCCTGGTATTTCATCACCGCCGACTATGCCTTCGGGCACCAGCTGGAGCGCGACGCGGGCCAGTTCGTGACGCGCGCCGGCGGACGGGTGATGGGCAGCGCGCGCTACCCCTTCCCCGGCACGACGGATTTCAGCAGCTTCCTGCTGCAGGCCCAGGCCAGCCGCGCCAAGGTGGTGGGCCTCGCCATGGCGGCCGGCGACATGCAGAACTGCGTGAAGCAGGCGCACGAGTTCGGCCTGACGCGCCGCGGCCAGCAGCTGGCGGGCATGATCATGTTCGTGCAGGACATCCGCACCATCGGCCTCGAATCCGCCCAGGGCATGGTGATGAGCGAGGTCTTCTACCACGACCTGAACGACCGAACGCGCGCCCTCGCGCAGCGCATCCTGCGCCGCACCCCCGACAACATGCCGAGCCAGGAGCACGCGGGCACCTATTCCTGCGCCATCCACTACCTGAAGGCCGTGGCCGAGGTGGGCGTGGCACGCGCCAAGGCCTCGGGCATCGAGGTCATCAACGTGATGAAGCGCATGCCCACGGATGACGACGCCTTCGGCCCCGGGCGCGTGCGCGAGGATGGGCGCAAGATCCACCCGGCCTATCTCTTCGAGGTGAAGTCGCCCGCCGAGAGCCGCGGCATGTGGGATTTCTACAAGCTGCGCGCGACCGTCCCGGCCGAGGAGGCCTTCCGCCCCCTCGCCGATGGCGGCTGCCCATTGGTTCGGGGGTAACGGTTGCAGGGCTGACGCTTGCGACCTTGGCGCTTCAGGCCCATCTCCCTCGTCATGAAGAGGAGGCGAAGATGGTCCTGAAGCTGCTTTGCGCGCAGGTCGTGCTGACGAAGATGGCGGTGCGCGGCGCCTTCACCCTGGGCGCCGTCGCAGGCACGGCGGGCGTGGTTGGGCTGTGCGCGCTGCGGCGCGCGGCGAAGGAAGGGCGCATATGCCGGCGCGCCGACGCCAAGGCCTGATCAGCCGGCCTCCAGCGCCACCCGGCTATGGTTGGCGCGATAGGGCGGCAGGGGCGAACAGCCAGGTGGCTGCGCGGCGGCGAGGCTGAGGCGCAGCAACTCCAGGTCCTCCGCGCTGTCCACGTCATGCCAGGGCTGGAGCACGTCAAGGCGCAGCCCCGCCGCCGCTGCCCGGGCGCGGGTGGCGTCGAGCAAACCAGGCGCGCTCCAGGGCATGCTGTCCAGCAGGGCCGGCAGAGGACGCGCCATGGCAATCGCGCAATAACCTCCGTCCAGAGCCGGTATCACCGCCGCATCCGCCCCCCCCGCCACCGCGGCCGGCAGCAGTTCGAGCAGGGCGGGCGGCAGGGTTGGCGCGTCAGTGCCGGTCAGCAGGGCGCAGCCGATACCGGGCTGGAAAAGGGACTCGAAGGCGGCCCCCATGCGCGCGCCGAGGTCGCCCTCCGGCTGCGGCGTGAGGGTCCAGCCCGGCAGCAGCGCGCCCATCTCCTCCCCCGCATCGGCCGGCGCGTGAAAGGCAGTCAGCGTGGCCGCATAGCGCGGCGCCAGGAAGCGCAGGAGATCGGCGCTGTCCAGCAGGAAGGCACGCGCGAGTTGCGCCGCACGCGCTGCTCCCACCACGGCGGCAAGCCTCGTCTTGCTGACGCCAGGCCGCGGCGGCTTGCACATCAACCCGAAGGCGGCCCGCACCGGATCAGGCCGCGTTCAGCACCCGGCCCGCGACGGCGTCGAGCTTGGCCAGCAGCGCCGGGTCACGCTTGTCCGGCGCGGTGATCAGGGCATATTCCAGCGCGCGGTCACAGCCGGCGGGGCAGGCGCCGCGTGGCGCGCCAATGCGCGGGATCAGCGCCTTGACCAGGGCGCGGGCCTTCTCGGCATTGCCCTGGAGGACCTTCACCACCTGGTCCACGGTCACATGGTCATGGTCGGGGTGCCAGCAGTCGAAATCGGTCACCATGGCGACGGAAGCGTAGCAAAGCTCCGCCTCACGGGCGAGCTTGGCCTCGGGCATGTTGGTCATGCCGATCACGTCGCAGCCCCAGGCGCGGTAGAGCTCGCTCTCGGCCTTGGTGCTGAATTGCGGGCCTTCCATGACAAGGTAGGTGGCCCCGCGCGTCATCGGCAGGCCGATTTCCGCCCCCACCGCCTCGGCCGCGTCGGACAGGCGCGAACAGGTCGGGTGGGCCACGCTGACATGGGCCACGCAGCCCGGTCCGAAGAAAGATTTCTCGCGCGCGAAGGTGCGGTCAATGAACTGGTCCACCACCACGAAATGCCCGGGCGGCAGGTGCGCCCGCAGCGAACCGACGGCGGAGAGCGAGATCACGTCCGTGACACCCGAACGCTTCAGCGCGTCAATATTCGCGCGGTAGTTCAGCGCGGAGGGCGGCAGCGGGTGGCCCTTGCCGTGGCGCGGCAGGAACACGCAGCGCACGCCGCCCAGCGTGCCGAAGAGCATCTCGTCCGAGGGTTCCCCCCAGGGGGTGAAGACGCGCTTCCACTCGCGCCCCTCCAGCCCGTCAATGTCATAGATGCCGGAACCGCCGATGATCCCGATGACGGGCTGGAATTGCTCGGACATGGAGGTCAACCGCGCTCGGACATGGGCTTGTAGTCGCGCTTCGCGGCGCCCGTGTAGATCTGCCGCGGGCGGCCGATGCGCTGCGCGGGGTCCTCCACCAGCTCCTTCCACTGGCTCACCCAGCCCACGGTGCGGGCGACGGCGAAGATCACGGTGAACATGCTCGTCGGGATGTCCATCGCCTTCAGGATGATGCCCGAATAGAAGTCCACGTTCGGATACAGCTTACGCGAGATGAAGTATTCGTCGCTCAGCGCGATGCGCTCCAGCTCACGGGCGATTTCCAGCAGCGGCTCATGCGCGACGCCGAGTGCGGCCAGCACTTCGTCGCAGCTTTCCTTCATGATCTTCGCGCGCGGGTCGAAATTCTTGTAGACCCGGTGGCCGAAGCCCATCAACTTCACGTTGCTGTTCTTGTCCTTCACGCCCTCGATGAAGGCCGGGATGTTCTTCACATCGCCGATGTCGGCCAGCATCTTCAGCACGGCCTCGTTGGCGCCGCCATGGGCGGGGCCCCAGAGGGCCGCGATGCCCGCCGCGATGCAGGCGAAGGGGTTGGCGCCCGTCGAGCCCGCCAGGCGCACGGTGGAGGTGGAGGCGTTCTGCTCATGGTCCGCGTGCAGGACCAGGATGCGGTCCATCGCCTTGGCCAGCACGTCGGGAACGTCATATTCCTCGGCCGGCACGGACTTCAGCATGTGCAGGAAGTTGCGCGCATAGCCCTGCGGGCCGCTCGACAGCGCGTTCTTCGGATACACGAAGGGCTGGCCCAGCGAATACTTGTAGGCCATGGCGGCGATGGTGGGCACCTTCGCGATCAGGCGGAAGGCCGCGATGCGCCGCTGCTCAGGGTCATTGATGTCGAGGTTGTCGTGGTAGAACGCGGCCAGCGCGCCCACCACCCCGCACAGGATGGCCATGGGGTGCGCGTCACGGCGGAAGCCGTTGAAGAAATTGCGGATTTGCTCATGGACCATGGTGTGGTAGGTCACACCATTGCTGAATTCCTTGAGCTGGGCCGCCGTCGGCAGTTCGCCATTCATCAGCAGGTAGCAGACTTCCGTGAAGTCGCTCCGCTCGGCCAGCTGCTCGATCGGGTAGCCACGATACATGAGCACCCCGGCATCACCGTCGATATAGGTGATCTTGCTTTCGCAGCTGGCGGTCTCGCCATAGCCGGGGTCGAAGGTGAAGATGCCGAGATTGGCGTAGAGCTTGCGGATGTCCGCGACATCCGGGCCTTCGGTGCCGGACAGCAGGGGCAGCGTGGTGCTCCGGTTGGTGCCGTCCAGGGTGATCGTGATGGAGCCGTTGCTGCCGCTCATGCTGCTACCTTCCTGAAAACTAGGGGCGCCGGTTCTTTCGCCTCGCGCCGTGTTGCGGCGCAGAATAAGCGCTGAGCCGCGCTTGTCCATCACCGTAACGTGGAAAGCCCGCCACGATCAGCCCAGCAGCCAGGCGCGAACTTCCTCCCAGCCGGCCTGGTCGGGCGCGCAGATGATCCCGCCCGTGTGGCGCAGGGGCGAATAGGGCGCGCCGTCGAACTGGGCGGAGTATCCGCCGGCCTCGGCATGGATCAGCACACCCGCGGCGTGGTCCCAGGGCAGCAGGCGGTTGTAGACCAGCACATGCGCGCCGCCCGTGTTCACCAGGCGGTATTCGTGGGCCGCACAGCGGAAATTCATGACCGAAGCAAAGCCCGCGAGCTTGGGCAGCACCGCGGCCTTGCGGTCGCGCGGCATGAAGCCCCAGGAGATGGCGCCCACCATCCGCCCGAGCGGCGCGGGGGCGGCCACACGGCAATCATGCAGGTGGCCTTCCTGCCCCTCCACCCAGGCCCCCTCGCCCCTGAGGGCGATCAGCGTGTCGTCGCCCATGGGGTCATGGATCCAGGCGGCGATCGTCTCGCCCTGGTAGATCGCGGCCGCCATCACGCCGAAGAGGGGCACGCCCGCGGCAAAGTTGGCGGTGCCGTCCACCGGGTCCACCACGATGCACAGCCGCGCCTCGGCCATGTTGGCGAGCCTGGACGGGTCGGCTGCCGCGGCCTCCTCGCCCAGGATGACGGCATCGGGGAAGAGACGGCGAAGCCCCGCCTCGATGTGGCGTTCCGCGGCCTCATCGGCCTCGGTGACGAGGTCGAGCGGGCCGGACTTGGTCCGCACATCACCCGCGGCCAGGCGACGGAAGCGCGGCAGGATCTCGGCGCGCGCGGCGGCGCGCAGAAGCTGTGCCACCTCGCGCGCCGCAGTGGCGGAAATCTTCATGGAAGCTGGCCGAAGCGCGCGCGGTCGGCGGGCGAGAGGCGGACGGTCAGGCGCACCGCCCCCTCCTCCTCGACGCGCCGCAGCACCTCCCCATGGCGATACAGCCAGGCGAGGCGCGCGCCATCGGCGGGCGCCAGGGTCAGTTCCGCGGTCACCATGCCGGCGGACAGCCGCTCGTCCAGCGCGGCGCGAAGCTGGTCGAGCCCCTCGCCCGTCATGGCAGAGACGGCGAGGCCACCCTCGATGCGCGCGGCCACGGCCTCGGGCCCGCCCAGCAGGTCGGCCTTGTTCAGCACCTCGATGGAGCGCGCGCGCCAATCATCGCCCATGGATGGGTGCTCGCCACTCGCCATGCCATCCAGCACGGCATGCACATCGGCGCGCTGGGCGGCGCTGTCCGGATGGGCCACGTCACGCACATGCAGGATGATGTCCGCCGAGGCGACCTCCTCCAGTGTCGCGCGGAAGGCCTCGACCAGTTGCGTCGGCAATTCGCTGATGAAGCCCACCGTGTCCGACAGGATGGCCGGCCGTCCCGAGGGCAGCGTGATCTGCCGCATGGTGGGATCGAGGGTGGCGAAAAGCTGGTCCTGCGCCATGACGCCGGCACCGGTCAACGCGTTGAACAGCGTGGATTTTCCGGCATTGGTGTAGCCCACCAGCGCAATGACCGGATAAGGCACGCGCTCGCGCGACTTGCGGTGCAGGCCGCGGGTGCGGCGCACCTGCTCCAGCTCCTTCTTGAGGCGTACGATGCGCTCGCCGATCAGGCGTCGGTCAATCTCGATCTGCGATTCGCCGGGGCCGCCCAGGAAGCCGAAGCCACCGCGCTGGCGCTCGAGGTGGGTCCAGGACCGCACGAGGCGCGTGCGCTGGTATTCCAGGTGGGCGAGTTCCACCTGAAGCGTGCCCTCGCGCGTGCGGGCGCGCTCGCCGAAGATTTCCAGGATGAGGCCGGTGCGATCAATCACCTTGGCCTTCCACGCGCGCTCCAGGTTGCGCTGCTGCACGGGGGTCAGCGCCGCGTCCACGACGACGAGGCCGGCCTCCTGCTCCTCCAGCGCGGCGCGCACCATCTTGACCTGGCCCTCGCCCAGCAGGGTGGAGGGGCGGCGCGCGCGCAGCGGATGGATCGCCTGGTGGACGATCGTCACCCCGATGGAGGCGGCGAGGCCCACGGCCTCGGCCAGCCGCGCCTCGGCAGCGCGCGGCATGGCGCCGGGCGGTGCGAATTCGGTGACGGAGCCGCGTGCCGTGCGGCCATAGGGCAGGATGACGGCGGCGCGGGTGGGTGGCGCCGCGGTCTCCTCACTCGTCGCGGGCAGTGGCGGGCTCCCGGTTCATGGTCAATGTGGTCTCGCGTACGGGCGCGGCGCCGCCGGCCGCGGGCGCGGTCTGCGCGGCCGCCTGCGGGTCGAACAGCATGATGGGGGCGCCGGGCATCACGGTGCTGATGGCGTGCTTGTAGACCAGCTGCGTGTGCCCATCCCGCCGCAGCAGGACCGAGAAGTTGTCAAACCAGGTGATGATGCCCTGGAGCTTCACGCCGTTGACGAGGAAAACCGTCACCGGTGTCTTGCTCTTCCGCACGTGGTTCAGGAACACGTCCTGCACGTTCTGGGACTTCTCGGCCATAGTGGCCTCCTTCCTCTTGTTCATGGCGGGCAGGCCCGCTCGTCGCTCAACCGGGTTGAGTCTCGCGGGTTGCGGCGGCCTTGTCCAGCGCCGAGAGATGCGCGGCCAGCGCGGCGCCATCCGCAAATGCCATATCTGGGGCACAATGCGTGACGCCGCCGTCATGTGCCGCATCGCCGAGCAGCACCGCGCGGCAGCCCGCCGCCCGCGCCGCCTCCATATCAATCGCAGTGTCGCCGACATACCAGATGTCGGGTCCGGGCGGCAGGTCCAGCGCGCGCAGCGCCATCAGCAATGGCGCTGCGCTGGGCTTGTCCGCCACCGCATCGCCGGCACCCACAAGCACCTTGAAATGCTGGGCAAGGTTGAGATGCGCGGCCTCTTCGCGCAGCAGCGCGCCCTGCTTGTTGGAGACGACGCCGAGCGGCCAGGACGCGGCCGCTTTCAGCATCACGGCCGTGCCCGGCAAAGGGCGTACCGCGTCGAGATGCGTGGCATGGATGGCGTCGTAGAAGATGTCCCTCGCGCGCTCCCATTCATCCCCGAAATGGATGGGGAAAGAGTCACGCAAGGATTTGCGGACATTGGCCAGAACTTCCTCACGCGACCAGGCGGGCTTGCCGAAGGCGGCGAAGGTCGTGTTGAGCGCGTACTGGATCGCGGCCCAGCCATCCACCAGCGTGTTGTCCCAGTCGAACAGCAGCGCGCGCGGCCTCATGCCGCATTGCCCGCCTGCTGGTGCACATGGCGCGCGAACAGGTCGAACAGCCGCCGCGTCACGGGCCCGGGCGTACCATCGCCCACGGCCAC
The DNA here is from genome assembly GCA_035998215.1 of Roseococcus sp. GTDB lineage: Bacteria > Pseudomonadota > Alphaproteobacteria > Acetobacterales > Acetobacteraceae > Roseococcus. Next base: position 224,790 of record DASYHU010000030.1, read on the forward strand.
GCCATCCACCGCCACGATAGGCTTCACGAAGGAGGTGGCGGAGGTGAGGAAGACCTCGCGCGCGGACGCCAAGGCATCGCGGTGGAATTCCTCCAGGCTGTAGGGCATGCGCGCAGCCTCCAGCTCCGCGATCAGCGCGCCGCGGGTGCAGCCGGGCAGGATCACCGAATCGAGGTGGCGGGTGCGCAGCACGCCCTCGGCGTCCACGATCCAGATGGTCGTGGCCGCACCCTCGGTCACCATGCCGGTCGTGGGGTCGTAGAGGATGGCCTCGCCCGCGCCCTGCTCGCGCGCGGCCTGGCGGGCCAGGCAATTGGGCAGCAGGTTCACGCTCTTGATGTCGCGCCGCGCCCAACGCAGGTCAGGCATGGTGATGGCCTTGATGGTCCAGCGCGCGATGTCACGCGGATAGGGCGGAATGCGGCGGATGGTGACCACCAGCGCCGGCGGCACGGGCTTCGTCGGGAAGGCGTGGTCGCGCCGGGCCACGCCGCGCGTCACCTGCATGTAGAGTAGGCCTTCAGTGACGCGGTTGCGCCGCGCCACCTCCACCAGCACCATCCGCAGCGCCGCGCGCGGCATCGGCATGGGCAGCGCGATTTCCTTCAGGCTGCGCTCCAGCCGATCGAGGTGCCGGTCCTCGTCAATGAAGCGGTTGGCGTGCAGATGCACCACCTCATAGATGCCGTCGCCGAACTGATAGCCGCGGTCCTCGATGTTCACGCTGGCATCGCGCTGCGGCAGATAGGCGCCGTTCACATAGGCAATCCGGGACATGCAGGGCTTTCCGCAAATGAGGCGCGCAGTCTAGGCGGTCCCGCCCGCCTTGTCCTCCGCCTGCACGTTCAGGAATTTCAGCTTCCGGTGCAGGGCGCTGCGCTCCATGCCCACGAAACTGGCGGTGCGGCTGATGTTGCCGCCGAAACGCATGAGCTGGGCCTCGAGGTATTGCCGCTCGAACATTTCGCGCGCCTCGCGCAGCGGCAGGGTCATGATCTCGCTGGAACGGTCGAGGCGCAGCATGGCCGGCGCGGCCGAGACGATCTCGGGCGGCAGGGCCTCGGCGCGAATGGGCGCATGCGCCTCGCCCGGCGCCATGATCAGCAGCCAGTCAATGAGGTTGCGAAGCTGGCGCACATTGCCCGGCCACTCATAGGTCTGAAGTGCTGCGATCGTGTCCTCGGCCAGTTCGCGCGGCTGCAGCCCGGAGGCCTCGACCGAGCGCGCCACGAAATGCCGCGCCAGCACCGGCACGTCCTCGCGCCGCTCGCGCAGCGCGGGCACGCGCAGCGGCACGACGGAGAGGCGGTAGAACAGGTCCTCGCGGAAGCGGCCGGCCGTGATCTCGGCCTGCAAATCCCGGTTGGTGGTGGCGATGACGCGCGCATCCACCTTGATGCGGGTCGCCCCTCCCACCCGCTCGAAGCCCTGTTCCTGCAGGGCGCGCACGATCTTGCCCTGGGTCTCCAGCGGCATGTCCGCCACCTCGTCCAGCAGCAGCGTGCCGCCATGGGCGCGTTCCAGCGTGCCGATGCGGCGCGGCGCCTCGCCCTGGGCCTCGACGCCGAACAGCTCCTCCTCGATGCGTGCGGGGTTCAGCGTGGCGCAGTTCAGCGCCACGAAGGGCTCGCCCGCGCGACGGGAACGGGCATGCAGCATGCGCGCCGCGACCTCCTTGCCGGAGCCGGCGGGCCCCGTGATCAGGACGCGCGAATTGGTGGGCGCCACCTTGTCAATGGCCCCGCGCAGCTGCGCGATATGGGGCGATACGCCCAGAAGCTCGGTCTCGGGGCCGGCGCGCAGGCGCAGCTCGTTCACCTCGCGCCGCAGCCGGGCCGCCTCCAGCGCGCGCTCGACGATCAGCAGCAGGCGGTCGGACTTGAAGGGCTTCTCGATGAAGTCATAGGCGCCCTGCTGGATGGCCTGTACGGCGGTCTCGATGGTGCCATGGCCCGAGATCATCACGCAGGGCACCTGCGGCTCCTCGCGGTGCATGGCCTCCAGGATGCCCAAGCCATCCAGCCGCGAATTCTGCAGCCAGATGTCCAGGATCACGAGCGAGGGCTTGCGCGCGCGGAACTGCTGCAAGGCGGTGTCGCTGTTGTGGGCCTGGCGCGTGTCATAGCCCTCGTCCGAGAGAATCCCCTCGATCACGGCGCGGATGTCCGGCTCGTCATCCACGATCAGGATGTCATGCGCCATGGCCGCGCTCCATCACCACATCCCCGCCTGCCTCGGCCCCACGGACCTCCGCGGGGCTTCCTTCGGTCGGGCGCAGCGGCAGCAACAGCTCCGCCCGCGCGCCGCGCCCGGTCGCCGCATCCCCCAGCAGGAGGCGGCCGCCGTGGTCCTCCATGATCTTCTTCACGATGGCAAGACCAAGGCCGGTGCCCTTGGCCTTGTGGGTGACGTAGGGTTCCGTCAGGCGCTCCCGCTCCTCGCCCTCGGGCAAGCCGAGCCCGTCATCCTCCACGCGGATCGCGACCATGCCCGCCCCACCAGGCGCGGGGGCCAGGCTGACCCGGATATGACCGAGCGGCCGGGAGCGGGAGGGCGTGGCGGTCTCCTCACCCTCGGCCGGCGCCTCCGCCTGGGCGCGCAGGCGGATGGAATCCGCCGCATTCTGAAGCAGGTTCGCCAGGGCCTGCTGGATCAACCGCCGGTCACAGGCCACATGCACGGGCATGCCGGGAGCGGACCATTCATAGGCAATCTCCGGACTGCCGGTGCGGGGCAGCACCAGTGCCTCTTCCACGATGCGTGACAACTCCTCCTCGCGAATCACGGGCTGGGGCATGCGGGCGAAGGCGCTGAACTCATCCACCATTCGGCCGATATCGCCCACCTGGCGCACGATGGTGTCGGTGCAGGCGGTGAAGGTCTCGGGGTCGTTCGTGATCTGCTTGAGGTAGCGGCGCTTCAGGCGCTCGGCGCTGAGCTGGATGGGCGTCAGCGGGTTCTTGATCTCGTGCGCGATGCGCCGCGCCACATCGGCCCAGGCCGCCTGACGCTGGGCCGTGAGCAGGGCGGAGATGTCGTCGAAGGTGACGACGAAGCCCTGCCCTTCCATCTCAGGCGAGAGGCGGGCCAGCAGGGTTCGGCGCTCCGAGGGAGAACCCAGCTTGATTTCCGCCGTGCGCCCGGCCGGGCCGGCCAGCAATGGCGCGAATTCGGGCACCACGTCGGCGAGGCGCCGGCCGATCTCGCGCTCCAGGTCGAGGCCCAGCAGCTTGCTCGCGCCACGGTTGGGCAGGTTGATGCTGAGATCGGCGTCCAACCCGATCACACCCGCCGACACCCCGCCCAGCACGGCCTCGGTGAAGCTCTGCCGGTCGGCGATCTGGCGGTAGGCCTCCATCAGCTCGCTGCGCTGGGCGGCAAGCTGGTTGGTCATGCGGTTGAAGGCGCGGCTCAGGCTGCCGACCTCGTCATCCGCATCGCCCTCCTCCACCCGCACGGAGAGGTCGCCCGCCCGCACCCGCTCGGCCGCGGTGATGAGGCGCGAGATGGGGCGCGCCAGCTGGTTGGCCAGCACGAGGCCGATCAGCACGGCCGCCAGCAGCACCAGCAATGCGCCGGCCGCGAAGATCATGATGAAGGTGATCTGCAGCCCGTCGCGGTTGCGGTCCAGCGCCTGGTAGGCGGTGACGGCGGCTTCGGTGCGGCTGATGTGCTCCAGAACCGTTCCATCCAGCGGCCGGCCGATCATCAGCATGAGGCCGGTCTGCGGCGCCAGCGCGAGCACGGCGCGCACCCGCCCCTCCTCCTCACCCGCGACCACCGCCACCTCGCCATTGCGGGCGATGTCAATGGCCCAACCGGGCGGTGGCGCCAGCATGAAGGCGGAAGTGACGCCGGCATGGGCGACGATGCGCCCCAGCAGCGGTTCGAAGACCACCGCCTCGGTCAGGCCGCGCTGGCTGGCCTGCCCGCCCAGCACCCGCGCGAAGGCGAGGTTCTGGTCCGGCAACAGGACGACGGCGCGGTTGAGGTCGTTCACCATGGCCAGCGCATCGGCGCGGATGGCGTTCTGGTGCTCCTGGAGATAGGCGCGCGAGGCGACCAGCGAAGCTTCCAGCGCCGTCCGCACCCGGTCATTGAACCAGGCCTGGATGCCCAGGTTGAAGAAAGTGACCGAGAAGCCCGCCACCAGCATGGCCGGCACCACCGCCACCACCGAGAACAGCAGCACGAGCCGCGTGTGCAGCCGCGACCCGGCCGAACCCCGCCGCCGCTCCGCCCAGACCCGCACGAGCCGCCCGGCCAGCGAGGCCAGCAGCAGCAGCACGACCGCGGTATTGCCCAGGAAGATGGCGGCGAGCTGCCCCGGGCTGGTCGGCCCGAAGGGCGAGCCGTCGGACAGAACCACGAAGGTCGCAATGCCCATGAACAGCGCGGCGAGCGCCAGCCCCAGCGTGACGCCGCGGCCCAGCAGCATGTCGGCCAGCCGCCGCAGCAGGGGCACGCGCGGGCGGGCCGCCACGGCCATCAGGTCAGCCCACGCACCACGGGAAGGTCCAGGTCCTTCAGCTTCTTGCGCAGCGTGTTGCGATTGAGGCCGAGCAACGCCGCCGCCTTGATCTGGTTGCCCCGTGTGGCGGAGAGGGCGAGGCGCAACAGCGGCCGCTCGACCTCGCTGATCACGCGCTCATGCAGGTCGCGCACGGGCATGCCGTCCTTGTGGGCGGCCATGAACAGCTTCAGGTGGCGCTCGACCGCCTGTTCCAGCGTCTCGGCCGTGCGGGGCGCGCCATCGGTGGGCGCATCGGCCTCGGCGAGTTCGGCCGAGACCGCCTCCTCCCCGATGATCTCCTGCGGGTAGAGGGCGGCGAGGCGCCGCATCAGGTTCTCCAGCTCTCGCGCATTGCCGGGCCAGGCGTGGCGCTTGAGGCGTTCCAGGGCCTCGGGCGACAGCGACTTGGCGGGCAGGCCGGAGGCGCGGGCGCGCTCCAGGAAGTGCCGGGCCAGCAGGGGGATGTCCTCGGTGCGCTCGCGCAGCGGCGGCAGGCGGATGGGCACCACGTTCAGGCGGTAGAACAGGTCCTCGCGGAAGAGGCCGGCGCGGATGGCGGCGCGCAGGTCGCGGTGGGTGGCGGCGACGATGCGGACATTGGCCTTCACCGGGCTGCGGCCGCCCACCGTGGTGAACTCGCCCTCCTGCAGCACGCGCAGCAGGCGGGTCTGCGCCTCGGGCGGCATGTCGCCGATCTCGTCGAGGAACAGGGTGCCGCCGGCCGCCTGCTCGAAGCGGCCGATGCCGCGGGTGAGTGCCCCGGTGAAGGCGCCGCGCTCATGTCCGAACAGCTCGCTCTCGATCAACTCGCGCGGGATGGCGGCCATATTGATGGCCACGAAGGGGCCGGTGCGGCGCTTGCCATAGTCGTGCAGGGCACGGGCGATCAGTTCCTTGCCGGTGCCGCTCTCGCCCGTGACCATCACCGTGAGGTCGGCCGTCGTGAGGCGCGCCACCGTACGGTAGATCTCCTGCATGGCGGGCGAGCGGCCCACCAGCGGCAGGCGCTCGCCCGCCTCCTGCCCATCCTCGGGCGGAAGCGCCGTGGCGGGCTGGGCCAGGGCGCGTTCCACCACCGCCAGCAATTCCTTCAGGTCGAAGGGCTTGGGCAGGTATTCGAAGGCGCCGCGCTGGGCCGCCTTCACCGCGGTGGTGAAGGTGGATTGCGCGGACATCACCACCACGCGCAGGTCGGGCCGCACCCGCTTCATGCGCGGCAGGAGGTCGAGGCCGTTCTCGTCGGGCATCACCACATCGGTGATGACGAGGTCCCCTTCCCCATCCTCCACCCAACGCCACAGCGTGGCGGCGGAGGAGGTGGCGCGCACATTGTACCCCGCGCGCGACAGCGCCTGGGACAGCACGGTGCGGATGGCCCGGTCGTCATCGGCGATCAGGATGGTGCGCGTCTCGGTCATTCTTCGGTCTCGGTCATGTCCTCGCCGGGCGGGGGCGCGGGAAGGGAAAGGCGGAAGGTGGTGCGGCCGGGGCGGCTGTCGCACTCGATCAGCCCCCCCTGGTTGGCGACGAGCTTGGCGACGATGGCAAGCCCGAGCCCCTGCCCGCCCCGCTTGGTGGTGACGAAGGGTTCGAACAGGGTGGCGCGCAGAGGCTCCGGAATGCCCGGGCCATTGTCCCGCACGGTGACGGTGAGCGGCAGGTGGACCCGCTCATTGGAGCCAGGCACGGCGATCCGCACGCCATGGTGATAGGCGGTGCCGAGCTGGATTTCGCCCTCGCGGGCGTCCACCGCCTCGGCCGCGTTCTTCACCAGGTTCAGCATGATCTGGATGAGCTGGTCGCGGTCGCCCCAGACGGGCGGCAGCGAGGGGTCGTACTCCTCGGTGATCCGCAGGTGGCAGGCGAAGCCCGATTGCGCCACGCGACGCACATGGTCCAGCACGGAATGGATGTTCACGGGGCGCGGCGTGATGGGCCGGTCGGAGAACATCTCCATCCGGTCCACCAGGGTGCGGATGCGGTCCGCCTCCTCCTGGATGAGGATGCAGAGGTCCCGGTCGCCCTGTGACGCACCCTGTTCCAGCAGCTGCGCGGCCCCCCGGATGCCGGAGAGCGGGTTCTTCACCTCATGCGCCAGCATCGCCGCCATGGCGGTGGCGCCGCGCGCCGCACCCAGGAAGTGCAGCTGCCGGTCGAGCATGGCGGCCGTCGAGCCATCCTGCAGCATCAGCACCACGCCGCCCGGCATCTCCGGCATGGGCGCGCCATAGGCCGAAACGCCGGAGCGGTGCAGGCGGGGGCTTTCCAGCGTCAGGTCATGGTCGGCCACGGGGCTGTCGGTCCGACGCACCTGCTGGAGCAGGGCGAAGAGGCGGTTGTCCGGCGGCAGCAACTCACCCAGCGGCAGGTTGGCCAAGGTGGCCTGGGAATGCTGGAAGAACAGCTCGGCGGCCGGGTTGGCGAAGCGGAAATTATCCGCGCCATCCAGCACCACGGCCGGCATGGGCAGGGCGGAGAGGATGGTCACCGCATCGGGCATGTCGCCGCCGGCGCCGGCACGGGGCATGGCCAACAGCCGCCTGCTCATGCCGCCTCGCGGAAGGCGCCGCGGCAGGCCTCGACGCCCCGCTCGATCAGGGGGCGGTAGAAGCCTTCCATCAGCGCCTCGGCCTCCTCCGGCGTGTCCACGCGGTTCACCTGGGCGCGAAACTCGGCGCTGCCGGGCAGGCCGCGCGAATACCAGGCGATGTGCTTGCGCGCCATGCGGACCCCGGTGTTCACGCCATGATGCGAAAGGATGGCGCGGTAGTGCCGCAGCAGGATCTCGTGCTGCTCGGCCAGTGTGGGGTCGGGCAGGCGCAGCCCCTCGTTCAGGAAGGCCGCCACCTGGCGCGGGAACCAGGGCCTCCCGTAGCAGCCGCGGCCGATCATCACGCCATCGGCGCCCGAGAGCCGCCGCGCCTCGGCCGCATCGTCCACGGTCAGGATGTCGCCATTGGCGATGAGGGGGATGTCCACGGCGTCCTTCACCTGCGCGATGAACTCCCAGTTGGCCGTGCCGGTGTAGAGCTGCTGCCGCGTGCGCCCATGGATGGTGACCAGGCGGATGCCGCATTCCTGGGCGATGCGGGCAAGGCGCGGGGCGTTCAGGCTGTTGTGGTCCCAGCCCATGCGCATCTTGAGCGTGACGGGCACGGGGACCGCGCGCACCACGGCCTCCAGGATGGCGGCGGCGCGCACCTCGTCGCGCATCAGGGCACTGCCCGCGCTCTGGCCCACCGCCACCTTCTTCACCGGGCAGCCGAAATTGATGTCCACGATGGCGGCACCGCGGTCCACCACCAGGCGCGCGGCATCGGCCATCACGGAAGGCTCGCAGCCCGCGAGCTGGACGGAGCTGGGGGCGCCGAAGCCCTCCACCTCCGCCATCTTCAGGCTCTGGCGATTCTCCCGGATCATGGCGGCGGAGGCGATCATCTCCGACACCACGAGCCCCGTGCCCTCGGCCCGGGCCAGCCGGCGGAAGGGCAGGTCCGTCACGCCCGACATGGGGGCGAGGATGACGGGCGTCTGAATGCACACGCCAGGTGCCAGGGTGATGGGCGCCAGGGGCTGCGACGGGGGGTTGCTCATCATTTGGGCAGCCATACGCAAATCCGCGCGCGCCGTCCATGTCGCCTTTGCATCGTCACGGGGTCATTGGCCCCCGGTCATTCGCCCCTGGTCATTTGCAGGTGAGGCAAAGCGGGGTAGCGAGGCGCCATGAAGATCGCCGCACTCCTGTTGGCCGCCGGGACGGGTTCGCGCTTCGGCGGCCCCATCCCCAAGCAGTTCGCCCCCCTGGCCGGCCGCCCCGTGCTGCGCCATGCGGCCGAGGCGCTGCTGGCCGGCGGCGAGGTGGCCTGGCTGCAACCCGTGGGCGAGGCCGATTCCATCGCTCCCGTGCTGGCCGGCCTGCCGCATTTGCCCATCGTGGCCGGCGGCGCCACCCGCCAGGGCAGCGTGCGGGCGGGGCTGGAGGCGCTCGCCGCGCATGCGCCCGATGTGGTGCTGATCCATGATGGGGCACGGCCCTACCTGCCGCCCGGCACCATCCCCGCCTTGCTGGCGGCGCTGCAAAGCCACCCCGGCGCCATCCCGACCGTGCCGGTGGCCGATACGCTGAAACGCGGCGCGGGCGGCGTGATCGCGGCCACCGTCCCGCGCGAGGGGCTGTTCCGCGCCCAGACGCCCCAGGCCTTCCGCTTCGACGCCATCCTTTCCGCCCACCGCGCCGCCACCCAGGACACGACCGACGACGCCGCCCTGCTGGAGGCGGCGGGCCTACCCGTTGCCCTGGTCGAGGGGTCGGAGCGCAACATCAAGATCACCCGCCCGGAGGATTTGCCCCGCATGGAACACGACATGACCGCACGGATGCTGCCGCGCGTCGGGACGGGCTTTGACGTCCATCGCCTGGTGCCCGGCCGGCCATTGGTGCTGTGCGGGGTGGTGGTGCCGCATGAGATGGGCCTCGATGGCCATTCGGACGCCGATGTGGGCATCCATGCCCTGTGCGACGCCATCTATGGCGCGCTGGCGGAAGGCGACATCGGCACCTTCTTCCCCCCCTCCCAGATGAAGTGGAAGGACGCCGACAGTGCCCAGTTCCTGGTCCATGCCGCGGGGCGGATCGCGGCGCGGGGCGGCATGCTGGTCAATGCCGACGTTACGCTGATCTGTGAGCGGCCCAAGATCGGCCCCCATGCCGCCGCCATGCGCGCCCGCCTGGCCGAGCTGCTGGGGGTGGAGATCGGCCGCATCGGGGTGAAAGCCACGACGACCGAACGCCTGGGCTTCACCGGCCGCGGCGAGGGCATCGCCTGCCAGACGGCCGTGAGCCTGCTGGTGCCGGCCTGAGCGAAAAAAAAGGCCGCCCCCTTTCGGGAGCGGCCAAGGCAAGGTTGAGGAAGGCAAAGCTGTCGGCAGGGCCTCAGCCCCACCGACCTACTTTAGATGGGGACCGCTCCGGTCCGCTTCAAGACCCTTTCGATAACGCATCGCCTAACAAAATTTCCATGACAACGAAGTTTCAACCCTTGCCCCCACGGTGATTTCGTCCCCGCCCCACACCCGCTATCCTCCCCCCAACACGGAGGATGCGATGACCGGACACACCCATGACGCCGCCATCATCGGCTGGGCCCATAGCCGCTTCGGCAAGATCGAGGACGCGCCCGACGCCGAGGCGCTGATCGGCCTCGTCGCCCGCCAGGCCATCGAGCATGCCGGGCTCGAGCCCGCCGATGTGGACGCGGTCTTCCTTGGCCAATTCAATGGCGGCTTCACGCCCCAGGAATTCCCGGCCTCGCTGGTGTTCCAGGCCGTGCCGGAGCTCCGCTTCCGCCCTGCCACCCGCTACGAGAATGCCTGCGCGACCGGCAGCGCCGCCATCCATGGCGCGCTGGATTTCCTGGGCGCCAAGCGCGGACGGGTCACCCTGGTGGTGGGTGTCGAGAAGATGACGGCGACGCCCGGGCCGCGCGTGGGGGAAATCCTGCTCTCGGCCAGCCACCTCAAGACCGAGGGCGGTATCGAGGCAGGCTTCGCCGGCGTCTTCGCCCGCATCGCGGAGGCCTATTTCCAGCGCCATGGTGACCAGTCCGACGCGCTGGCCGCCATCGCCGCGAAGAATCACAGGAACGGCGTGGACAACCCCTGGGCGCAAATGCGCAAGGACCTGGGGTATGAGTTCTGCCGCGCCGAGAGCGAGAAGAACCCCTTCGTCGCCCGCCCCCTGAAGCGCACCGACTGCAGCCTGGTGAGCGACGGCGCGGCCGCCCTTGTCATTGCCGAGGGCGATGTGGCGAAGTCCGCCCCGCGCGCCGTCCGTTTCCGCGCCACTGCCCATGTGCAGGATTTCCTGCCCATCGCGCGCCGCGACATCACGCGCTTCGAGGGACCCCGCGAGGCCTGGGCGCGGGCATTCGACGCCGCGGGCCTGTCGCTCGCGGACCTCTCCTTCGCCGAGGTGCATGACTGCTTCACCATCGCCGAGCTCATCGAATACGAGGCGATGGGGCTGACACCCGAGGGCCAGGGCCACCGCGCCATCCTGGAGGGATGGACGGCCAAGGACGGCAAGCTGCCCATCAACCGCTCGGGCGGGCTGAAGGCCAAGGGCCACCCGATCGGCGCCACGGGCGTCTCCATGCACGCGCTGGCCGCCATGCAATTGTGCGGGGAAGCGGGCGAAATGCAGCTTCCCCGCGCCGAGGTGGCGGGCGTGTTCAACATGGGCGGCGCGGCTGTCGCCAACTATGTCAGCATCCTGGAGCGGGCGGGCTGACCGGCCCGCTCCGAAGCGGGATGCGTTGAGGCGGGATCGCCCAAAACGCTGAATCCCGGTCTCAACGGTGGCTGGAGCAGGCCGCGTGAACGCAGCGTGCTCCAGGCCGGCGCCGCGTCAGTCGAGCGTGGCGCCCGAGGCCTCCACCAGCCCCTGCCAGACCCGCTCCTGCTCGACCATGTAGCGGCCGAAGGCCTCGGGGCTCTCGTCGGTCACGGGGGTGAAGCCCAGCGGCTCCATCCGGCCCTTGAACTCGTCCGAACGCGCGATCTGGGTGATGACCTCGTGCAGTCGCGCGAGGACAGGCGCGGGGGTGCGCGCGGGGGCGTTCACCGCGTACCAGGACTGCATGTCAATGCCCGACTGGGGCAGGACTTCCGCCATGCCGGGCACGTCGCGCAGCTCGGGCACATAGGTCACGCGCTGGGCGCTGCCCACGGCGAGCGCCCGGAACCGGCCCTCGCGCACATGGGGCATCAGGGCCGGGATCACGTCGAACATCATGTCGATGTTGCCGGCCACGAGGTCCACAATGGCGGGGGCGCCGCCGCGATAGGGCACATGGGTGATGTCCATGCCCGCCGCGCGGTTGATGCTGGAGAGCGTGAGGTGGCTGACCGTGCCCGTGCCGGAGGAGCCCATGCTGATCCGGCCCGGATTGGCGCGGGCGGCGGCCACCAGCTCCTGGAAGTTCTGCCAGGGGCGGCGGGCGTTGACCACAAGCAGCACCGTCCCCGTCACCACCCGCGTCACGGGCGCCAGGTCCCGGATGGGGTCGAAGGGCATGGAGCGACGGTAGAGGAACTTGTTCGCCGCCAGCATGGAAGCGGTGCCGAGCAGGATGGTGTGCCCATCGGGCTCGGCCTTCGCGACCATGTCGCCGCCCAGGTTCCCGCCGGCCCCGCCGCGATTCTCGACCACGACGCTGACGCCCAGCAGCGGCTGCAGGCGCTCGGCCAGCAGGCGGCCCGTGATGTCCACCGCGCCGCCCGGCGCGAAGGGGACGACGATGCGAAGCGGGCGGGAGGGCCACGCGGCCTGCGCCCGGGCAAGGCCGGGGGCGGCGAGCGGAGCGGCGAGGGCCGCGCCGAGCAGCGCGCGACGGGGGGCGTTCATGGGGGGTCTCCTGGGCTGCGTATGAGGGGCCGCGCGGTCACGCGTGGCCACTGCGGCATGTCCGGCAGGAAGGCCCAAAAGGCAAGCCCTCGTTCAGGGCGGGGGCGCCTGCTTCACCCCGCCCCAGTCCAGCAGCAACGCATAGCCCACCGCCAGCACCACCGGCCCCAGGAAAAGCCCCAGGAAGCCGAAGGCGAAGACGCCGCCCAGGGCGCCCAGCAGGGTCAGCAGCAAGGGCAGGTCCGCCCCACGGGCGATCAGCCAGGGGCGGATCACATTGTCCACCGAGGAGATCCCCAGCGCACCGTAGAGCAGCATGAACAGCCCCCACCCCCAGGAGTCGGTGGCGAAGAGCCAGATCGAGGCCGGCAGCCACACCAGCGGCGCCCCCACGGGCAGGATCGAGATCACCCCTGCGATCACCCCCAGCAGCACTGGCTGCGGCACCCCCGCCACCCAGAGGCCGAAGGCTGTCAGGAAGCCCTGGGCCAGCGCCGTGCCCAGCAGCCCATAGACCACGCCGCGCGTGACATTGCCCGTCAGTTCCCACAGGTGCAGGGCGCGCTCGCCCGCCAGGCGTTCCAGCAGCCGGTAGCAATGCGCCGCGATGGCCGGCCCGTCGCGATAGATGAAGAAGGCCAGGAGGATGGCGATCAGCACCTCCGCCAGCCCCGAGAGCAGCAACAGCAGAAGCCCGAGCGCCTGCTGCGCGATGGTGCCGGCATAGGGGCTGAGGATGGCCGTGAGTTGTGAACTGTCGCCCGCCAGCGAATCCCAGAAGGCGTTCAGCCGCTCGCCCACCAGGGGGATGGGCAGCAGCACGGCCGAGAGGTCCGGAAGGCCCTCGGTCAGCACCCGCTCGATCCAGGCGCGGATGCCCTCCACATCCTCGCGCGTCACGGGCGTGGCCAGCAGCAGGGGCAGGCCCAGCAGCAGGAATTCCAGCGCCACCATCACCACCGCCGCATAGCCCGGTCGCAGGGACAGGCGATTGGTGAGGAAGCGGAAGATGGGCCAGGTGCAGAACACCAGGATGACAGCCCCCAGCAGGGCCGAGACGAAGGGACGCAGCACCAGGAAGCAGGCCATCGCCAGCAGGCCTGCCGCCAGCAGCCCGATCAGCCGGGCCACTGAGTCCTTGCTTTCCATGCGGAACCCTATCGTTTTGCGGTGGTCTGCGTAGAATGGGGCCGTGAACGTCCTCGCACCACCCCGGCCGCGGCTTTCCGTCGAGATCGTCTTCGATCTCGTCTGCCCCTGGTGCTACCTGGGCGTGCGCCGCCTGTTGCGCGTGCTGGCCGGGCGGCCGGACCTCCAGGCCGAGCTGCTCTGGCGCCCCTTCCTGCTGAACCCCGACATCGCCCCCGGCGGCGTGCCCCGCCAGGACTGGCTGACGCGGAAATTCGGCGGCGAGGAGCGCGCCCGCCGCCTGCACGGCACGATCACCGAGCTGGGCCAGGCCGAGGGAATCGCCTTCCGGTTCGAGCTGATGCGGCGGATTCCCTCCAGCCTCGACGGCCACCGACTGCTGCGCTGGGCCGCGCCCCAGGGGCCGCTGGACGGGTTGGTGGAGCGCATCTTCCAGGCCTATTTCTGCGAGGGCCAGGATATCGGCCAGCACAGCGTCCTGGCCGCACTCGCCGCGGCCGAAGGGCTGGACCCCGCCGAAGCCCGCCAATTCCTGGCCAGCCCCGCCGAAACCGAGTGGGTGCATCTGGAAAACCTCCGGGCCCACAGGCTCGGCATCAACGGCGTACCCTGCTTCCTGGTGGACGGGCAGCACGCCATCGCCGGCGCCCAGGAGGGCGAGGTGCTGCAACGGCTGATCGAGGTCGCGCTCACCACGTCCTGACCACCGGCCTGGACGGCGCCCGGGAATGCCCGACAATGGCGGGACAACCACAAAGGGGGCCCGTTCCGTGACACATCTCAACATCGGCAGCGTCATCTTCCCGGACCTGGACCAGGTGGACCTGACGGGCCCGCACGAAATCCTGTCCCGTCTGCCGGATTCCACCTGGCGCCTCTACGGGCCCAGCCTGGACCCCGTGACCGACATGAGGGGCCTGCGCATCCTGCCCGACGCCGTGCTGGAGGACGCGCCGCCGCTCGACGTGCTGCACGTCCCGGGCGGCTTCGGCGTGGACGCCGCCATGCGTGACCGCCGGTTGCTGGAGTGGCTGAAGCGCCAGGCCGAGGGGGCAAAGCTGGTCTTCACCGTCTGCACAGGCTCCCTCCTGCTGGGCGCCACCGGCCTGCTGCGCGGCCGCCGCGCCACCACCCATTGGGCCAGCCACCACCTCCTGCCCCTGCTGGGCGCCACACCCGTGGATGAGCGCGTGGTCGAGGACGGCAAGTTCGTAACCGCGGCGGGTGTGACATCGGGCTTCGACGGCGCCCTGCATGTGGCCGCCAAGCTGCGTGGCGCCGATACCGCCCAATTCATTCAGCTCTACATGCAGTACGACCCGCACCCGCCCTTCCAGGCCGGCAACCCCCGCACCGCCCCCGCCGCCACGCGCGACCAGGCCACCGCCGCCTTCGCGAACGTCGTGGCCGCGCGCGAGGCGGTGCTGCGCGGGCTGGATCTCGCGGGGTGAGGCGGTGCCCCGGGGAGGGTGCGGTCGCGGACCGGCTCGCCCCGCGGGCCGCGCGCCCATGCCGGCACCATCATCCCTGGCGCGGTCGACGTGATGTGGGGCACCGGCCTGACGACCAGCATCACCACCCATGGGCAAGCCGCCGTGTTCGTCGCCGTCGAGCACCATCCGGCCAAATGCGTCGGCATCCACGCGGCGCTGCGTGCCACCCACCTCCAGGCGCTCGAGCCGCTGCGTCAGGGTGTGCGCCGCAATTTCGGCGCCTTCGCCAGGGATGTCGCCCGCGGCCTCGCGCTGCGCCACGACCATGGCAGTCGTACATGGCCGACGACATCCAGAGAGAGTGTCGCTTCCTCGGCATCACGAGCTCGTCCGCCTTCGTCAGCGCGCCGGAGGGCAGTGGTTGCGCCGAGCGCTTCATCAGAACTCTGAAGGAGAACCTCCTCTGGGTGCGCAGCTTCGACAGCGTCGAGGACATGCGCACGGCGCTGATCGAGTTCCGCGAGACCTACAACACCACCTGGCTGATCGAGCGACATGGCTTCAGGCCGCCAGTCGGCATCAGGCAGGACCAGCTTCAAACAGGGGCCAGGGCCGCGTAGCCCGCAATTCGGTGTATCATCCACCGACGACGGTACAGACCCGCGGCCTGCCGCCTGGACCGCGTCGCCGAGGGGCGGAGGAAGAAAAGTCGGGTGCAGCACATGCATCAGCTTGACCGTAGTGCGCGCCAGCGATCAACAAACCACGCTTGGCCATAATTTGATTTTCTCATGTTGTATTTGGGAGCAATAAAAGTGAGTATTTTTGATGATACGATGGCGGCTGCGGTGCAAGATGGCGCCACTGTCACGCCAGAAGGGACGCCGCTTCGACGCCTGACGCATGGCGTAACGCTGCGACGCCTGCCTACTCACGCAGATGCACGCGGGACCGTGACGGAGTTGTTCGATCCGCGTTGGGGCACCCACCCTGATCCCCTTGTTTTTGCCTATACTTTCTCCATCCGTCCTGGCGTCGTAAAGGGTTGGAATCTACATCGGCGGCATCAAGATCGCTACGCCATCATCGCGGGCGAGATGCTTCTCGTTCTTTACGACCCGCGCCCGGAAAGCCCGACCTACGGCGAGGTGTGTACCATCGTTCTTTCAGAATACGACCGGTGCCTGGTGAACGTGCCAGAAAATGTTTGGCATGCGGACTATAATATCGGTACGCGGGATGTACTCGTGGTGAATTTCCCAACCATCCCCTACGATCATGCCGATCCAGACAAGTGGCGGCTTCCCATAACGTCGCCACTGATCCCATATCGCTTCCCAGCCGGGGTGCAGGGATGGTGACTCCGGCGCCGCGCTTCTCGATTCTACTTCCGACACATAACCGCGCCGATGTCCTGGGCTTTGCTATCCGCTCGGTGCTGGCGCAGACTGAACCAGATTTCGAGTTGCTGATCGTGGCCGATGGGTGCACGGACACCACGCGAGACGTTGTGTCGGCATTTGCGGATTCCCGCATCCGGTTCTTCGATCTGCGGAAGGCACCCTTCTTCGGATACGCGAACCGCAATACCGCGTTACGCGAAGCTCGCGGCCGACTCATTGCCTTTGCTGCTCATGATGACCTCCTGCTACCCGATCACCTGGAGCAGATGGGTGCGCTTCTCGATGCGGAAGGGACGGCGTGGGGCTATAGCCAGCCAGCATGGGTTTCGACGGACGGGACCATCGTACCCTTTGGAACCAACCTCACTTTCGCGGACGAATTGCGGGCCTTCAGGGAGCGAGGAAATACCATCCCGGCAGCCTGCGTCGTACATACCCGCAAGGCACTGGAGCAAGTGGGTTTTTGGCCCGAGGATGTTGCCACGGCTGCTGACTGGGTGCTCTGGCGCCGAATGCTGACGGCTTGCGGCGGCAAGGCTGCGTACCTGCCGGTCCCGACCAACCTGCATTTCAGCGCCGATTGGAAGCGTTCCCGCCACGCATCCTCCGAGGAAGTTCGACGTCTCGTGGCCATCGCGGATGCGGCGCCGTGGTGGCCAGCCATTCTGCGCCAGCCAGCCGCTGGTGAGCCCGAGCAGGCCGCGATCTGGGCGGCACTGACCTATGGGGGTGCGCCCTGGGTAGCGGCCCTGCGGGCTGCACTCTCGGCCGTGCTGGACCGCGTCGGATGGGCGAGCCTCCACCCGCCGGCTATTGGAGACGAGCCTCTGATGCAGGCGATCGAGCGTTTGATCGCTGAGCGTGACCAAGCCCTGGCAGACACGCGGTTGCAAGCGTTGGCCAACGTGCAGGCGATCGAGCGGTTAACCGCTGAGCGTGACCAAGCCCTGGCAGACGCGCGGTTGCAAGCGTTGGCAAACGCGCAGGCGATCGAGCGGCTGACCGCTGAGCGTGACCAAGCCTTGGAAGACGCAACGATGCTCCGCCGCAGCACGTCGTGGAAGGTTACGGCACCCCTCAGGGCTGCCACCCGCCTATTGACTCATCGCTGATTTAAAGAGCTGCTTGCTGGATACCCATCTCCATCATGCGGCGCGTCTGAGCGTGGTGCCGAGGTGTACGGCGCGTACTCTGCCTCATCCGTCACCATGCTTCGGCCCTGTCGTCGTGCGATAAAGAAAAATCCAGAGCCCCTGGCAGGGGCACGGGCGCGGCAGCGCCCGCCCGGGCGCTACCGCGCCCGCGCGATGCAGAACCGCACCACCTCGGCCAGGGCGTGGCGGAAGGCGTTGTCGGGGAAGCCGGCCAAGGATTGCAGGGCAGCCTGGCCATAGGCTTCGGCACGGGCGATGGTCTTGGCCACGGCGCCATGGCGCGTCATCAGGCGCTGGGCTTCGGCGAAGTCGCTGTCGTCCTGCTGGCGTTCCTCGATGGTGCGGCGCCAGAACTCCTGTTCCGCGGCATCGCCGGCGTGGAAGGCGGCCAGCACGGGCAGGGTGATCTTGCCCTCGCGGAAGTCATCACCCACCGTCTTGCCAAGCTTCTCCTGCTCGGCCGCGTAGTCCAGCGCGTCGTCCACAAGCTGGAAGGCGATGCCGAGGTTGCGGCCATAGGCGTCCAGCGCCTCGGCCTCCGCCTCGGGCCGGTCGGCGACCACGGCACCCAGGCGCGTGGCGGCGGCGAAGAGGGAGGCGGTCTTGCCCTCGATCACCTCCAGGTATTGCGCCTCGGTGGTGCCGAGGTCGTTCTGGATGAGAAGCTGCAGCACCTCCCCCTCCGCCAGCGTGGCGGCGGCCGAGGAGAGGATGCGCATCACTTCCAGGTTGCCGTCCTCCACCATCAGGCGGAAGGCGCGGGCGAAGAGGAAGTCGCCGACCAGGACGGAGGGCTTGTTGCCGAACAGGGCGTTGGCACTCGCCTGGCCGCGGCGAAGCGTGCTCTCGTCCACCACGTCGTCATGCAGCAGGGTGGCCGTGTGGATGAACTCCACGCAGGCGGCCAGCGCCACATGCCGCGGACCCTCATAGCCGCACATGCGCGAGGCGCCGAGCGTCAGCACCGGCCGCAGCCGCTTGCCCCCCGAGCTGACCAGGTGCGCGGCGAGCTGCGGGATGAGCGCCACCGGGCTGTGCATGCGCTCGACAATGAGGCGGTTGCACTGGACCAGGTCCTCGGCCACCAGGGTGGTCAGGCGTTTCAGCGCGTCCTCGCCATGCCCGGCCGCGCCCTGGTCCTTCGCCTCGATCACACCACCCACGCTGTCATGCCCCCGAAACGCGCCATGTCCCGCGCGATGGCCAATGGTCAGAAAAGGCGCGGCCGGCCCAGCGCCGCTCGACCGGATGTCACGGCTTGACCGTTCCGCGCCGCGCCGCAGGATAGGCCCCGGCACACATGGCGGCAAGGCAAGGCCCCGCAAGGGCCTGACACCGCTGGAGGGAGGGCCCGTGGAAGTGGTGGCGGAGGATGGCGACCCGGTTCGCATGCAGTTTCTGGCCGCCCTGCTGCGCGATGCCGGCATCGAGCCCGTGATGCTGGACGCGAACCTGGCGGGGCTGGGGCTGGCCGTCTTCCCCCGGCGCCTGGCCGTCCGGCGCGAGGATGGGCCGCGCGCCCGGCGCATCCTGGCCGATGCCGGGGTCTGACCCGCCCGGCGAGGCCTTCACCGAGGATGCGCTGCTGGGGGGCCGGGTGCGGCTGACCCAGCCGCGCGAGGGTTTTCGCGCGGCACTCGACCCCGTGCTGCTGGCCGCCTTCATCCCCGCCCGGGCAGGCGAGACGGTGCTGGAGGCCGGCTGCGGCAGCGGCGCGGCCTTCCTGTGCCTGAATGCAAGGGTGCCGGGGCTGACGGTTCATGCCGTCGAGCGCGCCGCGGAGATGGCCGCGCTGGCGCGGCGCAACGCCGAGGCCAATGGCGTGCCGGCGGAAATCCATGCCGCCGACATCCGCACCCCACCCCCCTTGCCCCGCTGCGACCACGCCTTCGCCAACCCGCCCTATTGGCCGGGCGGCACGCCCTCGCCCCAGCCCCGCCGGCGCGACGCCGCGCATGAGGATGCGGCCCTGGAAGATTGGGTGGCGATGCTGGCGCGGCCGCTGCGGCACCTTGGCACACTGACGCTGGTGCTGCCGGCCGCCCGCTTCGCGGCCGCCGCGGCGGCCCTGCGCGGCGTGGGCTGCGGCGCGGTGCGGCTGCTGCCGCTCTGGCCGCGCGCGGGGGTGGCGGCCAAGCGCGTGCTGATCCAGGCGCGGCGCGGCGGGCGGGGGCCGGACGAGGTGCTGCCCGGCCTGGTGCTCCACGCCGCGGACGGCACCTTCACCCCCGCCGCCGAGGCCGTGCTGCGCGCGGGTGTCGCGCTACCGTAGCGCGCTGGCCGCCGGGCAGGCCGTACGCCCGCCATCCACCTGCAAATGCGCCCCCGTGATGGCCGAAGCCGCGTCCGAACAGAGGAACAGCACCGCGGCGGTGACCTCGGCCGGCGTGGAGTATCGGCCCAGGGGGATATTGGCCTTGTAGCGCTCGGCCGCATCGTTCACGCCGCGCAAGCCTGCCTGCTCCTCCAGCGAATGGATCATGCGCGTCTCGGTCGGGCCAGGGCAGACGGCGTTCACCCGCACGCCCGCCCGTGCGACCTCGCCCGCCACCGAGCGGGTGATGCCCAGCACCGCATGCTTGGACCCCACATAGGGCGCGAGCCCCATGGAACCGGCCAGCGCCGCCGTGGAGGCCGTGTTCACCACCGCGCCCGCGCCCTGGCGCAGCATCACCGGCAACACGTGGCGCAGGCCGAGGAATACGCCCTTCACGTTCACGGCCATGACGGCGTCAAACACCTCCTCCTCCTGCTCGACCAGGGGGCGGACATGGCCCTCGATGCCGGCATTGTTGAAGAAGCAATGGATGCCGCCCCAGGCCTCGACGGCGGCGGCGACATAGGCCGCGACCTCGACCGCGCGTGTCACGTCGGCAAGGCGCGATCGCGCGTCATGTCCCTCCGCCCGCAGCGCGGCGGCGGCGTCGTGCACGACCGGGTCGCGGTCCACCAGCAGCACGCGCGCGCCCTCGCGCGCGAAACCCTGCGCGGCGTCGAGACCCAGGCCATTGGCCGCCCCGGTCACCACCGCCACCTTATCCTTGAAGCGCATCCTCCCCCTCCTTCTTCATTGTCCGTTCTACGCCAGCCCGTCGCGCAGCGCCGCCGCGGCGCCGCTGATATAGGTGGCGGCGGGTCGGATGATGGCGCCCATGGTCAGCATGCCGTGCAGCATGTCGGCCGCGTGCAGGTGCTGCACCCGCACCCCCTCGCGCTCCAGCCGCGCCGCGTAGTCGCGCCCCTCGTCGCAGAGCGGATCATGCGCCACCGTCAGCACATATGCGGGTGCGGTCCCGGCCAGCGAGGGCGCGCGCAGCGGCGAGGCGCGCCAGTCATTCCATGTGCCGGGGTCGGGCGCGTAGTGGTCGCGGAACCACTCCATGATGACGGTCGTCAACGGCACGCCGCCGGTGAAGCGGGCATAGCTCTCGTGACGCATCGCCATGTCGGTGGCGGGATAGAGCAGCAGCTGGAACTTCACCGGCGGCAAGGTGCCGTCGCGCGCCATCAACGCGAGCACAGCGGCCATGGAGCCGCCCGCGCTGTCACCGCCCACGGCCAGCCGCGCGGGGTCCATGCCATAGGCCGCGGCGTTTTCCGCCATGTGGCGGAAGGCGGCGGCGCAATCCTCGATGGCGGCGGGGAAACGGTGCTCGGGCGCCAGGCGGTAATCCACCGAGAGCACGGCGCAGCCGGCCTCGTTCGCCAGGCTGCGTGCCAGGTGGTCATGCGTGTCAATGTCGCCGAAGACCCAGCCGCCGCCATGCATGTAGAGCAGCCCGGGCAGCAGATCGCCCCCGACACTGCCGGCGGGGCGGTAGAGGCGTGCGCGGTTGCCGCCAGGCAGCACCAGGTCACGCGCCTCGGCCACCTCGGGCGGCGGCGGCTGCAGGACAGGGCGGCCGGCGGCGTAGAGTTCGCGTGCCTCGTTGGGCGAAATCAGGTTGAAGGCGGGGCGGCCCGAGGCCTTCACCATCTCCAGCAGCGTAAGGCAATCGGGGTGGAGGGGGGCGGCCATGGGCTCTCCTGACGAATGCGATGGCAGGCAGGTTGGGCCAAGCGCGGCCCCCCGGCAACATGGGTGCAACAAGGAGAAGCTTGCGCGGCACGTCCCGGATCAGGCCAGATGGCCAGGCATGGACGGCCCTTCCCCAATCCCCTCCCCCCTCGTCATCTGCCTCGGCAATGCCGTGGCGGACCATGTGTTCCGCGTGGACGACGTGCCCCAGCCGCCAGCCAAGGCCCGCGCGCGCGGCTATGCGCTGACCGCGGGCGGCATGGCCGCCAATGCGGCCATCGCGGCGCGACGTCTGGGCGGACGGGCGGCCTTCTGGGGCCGGTTGGGCGACGACGCGAACGGGGCCATGCTGCTGGCGGCGCTGGCGGCGGAGGGCGTGGCCACCGATGCGGTGCGCGTGATCCCGGGCGCGGTGAGCCCCGTCTCGGCCGTGCTGGTGGATGCGGTGGGAGAGCGCGCGATCATGGGCTACCGGGGCGAGCACCTGGGGGTGGACCCGGCCTGGCTGCCGCTTGACGCCCTGGCCGGAGCGGGCGCGCTGCTCTGTGACCCGCGCTGGCATGAGGGGGCCTTCGCGGCGCTGGCCGCAGCGGAGACGGCAAGGCTGCCCAGCGTGCTGGACGCCGAGCGCAGCGAGACGCGCATCCTGCTCGACCTCGTGCCGCGCGCGCGGCACGTCATCTTCTCGGTGCCGGGATTGATGAACTTCGCGCCCGGCGCCCGCCCGGCCGAGGGGCTGCGCCGGGCGCTGACCGAGGGCGTGACCGAGGTCGCGGCCGTCACCCGCGGCGAGAAGGGCGTGCTGTGGCTGACGCGCGGCCAGCACACGCCCCGCGAGATGCCCGCCTTTCCCGTCGCCGCCACCAACACCACCGGCGCGGGTGACGTGTTCCATGGCGCCTATGCGCTCGCCATCGCCGAGGGCCGGCCGGTGGAGGCTGCGCTGCGCTTCGCCAATGCCGCGGGCGCCCTGCGCGCGCGGGACGGCACCACCGCTGCGCGCGCCGAGACCGAGGCCTTCCTGGCCGGGCAACGCTAGCGGCGGGCGCCCGAAGACGCTTCCGACACGCGGCCGATCCATGCCAGGATCGCACCGCCCAGGTTGAGGATGCGCAACTCCGTGATACCGCCCGACACGAACAGCCCCGCCCCCGTCGCCCGCGGCGCGGAGGCCATGCGCGACGCCATCCTGCGCAAACTGACCTTCGACATCGGCAAGAGCCGCGCAGGCGCGCTGGACCGCGACTGGTTCATGGCCACCGCGCTCGCGGTGCGTGACCATGTAGTGCAGCCCTGGCTGAACGACATGCGCGGCGCCTATGACAGCGGCGAGAAGCAGGTCTACTACCTCTCGCTTGAATTCCTCATCGGCCGGCTGCTGCGCGAGAACATGTCCAATTTCGGCCTGATGGCCGATGTGCGCGCGGCCCTCGTCTCGCTTGATGTCAGCCCCGCGCTGATCGAGGCCAGTGAGCCTGATGCGGCGCTGGGCAATGGCGGGCTGGGGCGGCTTGCGGCCTGCTTCATGGAGAGCCTGGCCTCGCTCTCCATCCCCGCCTTCGGCTACGGCATCCGCTACGACCACGGGCTGTTCAAGCAGGCCATCCGCGATGGCTGGCAGGAGGAATTCCCGGAGGACTGGCTGAACTTCTCCAACCCCTGGGAGTTCGCCCGGCCCGAGATCGCGCACCCCATCGGCTTCGGCGGCAGCGTCGAGGAAGTCGAGAATGGCGAGGGCCAGGTGCGCCATGTCTGGAAGCCCGCCGAGACGGTGCTGGCTGTCGCCTATGACACGCCCATCGTGGGCTGGCGGGGCAAGCATGTGAACACGCTGCGCCTGTGGTCGGCCCGCGCCCCCGACGTGCTGCGCCTCGAGGCCTTCAATCGCGGCGACCATATCGGCGCCGTCTCCGAACGCGCGCGCGCCGAGGCCATCAGCCGTATCCTCTACCCGGCCGATGACAGCCCCTCGGGCCAGGAATTGCGGCTGCGGCAGGAATTCTTCTTCTCCTCGGCCGCGCTGCAGGACCTGATCCGGCGGCACCAGCGCGTCTATGGCAGCCTCAGCACCCTGCCCGACCGCGTGGCCATCCAGCTCAACGACACCCATCCCGCCATCGTGGTGGCGGAGCTGATGCGCATCCTGCTGGACGACAACGGGATGGAATGGCACGACGCCTGGCGCATCACCCAGGGCTGCATCAGCTACACCAACCACACCCTGCTGCCCGAGGCGCTGGAGAGCTGGCCGGTGGCGCTGATGGAGCAGCTGCTGCCGCGCCACATGCAGATCATCTACATGATCAACGCCGTGCACCTGGGCCAGGTGTCGGAGGCCTATCCGGGCGACAACCGGCTGCTCGCCTCGCTCTCGCTCATCGAGGAACAGGCGGGCCGGCGCGTGCGGATGGGGCACCTGGCCTTCGTGGGCAGCCACAAGGTGAATGGCGTTTCGGCCCTGCATTCGGAGCTGCTGAAGCAGACGGTCTTCCGCGACTTCCACATGCTCCAGCCCCACAAGCTGACCAACAAGACCAATGGCGTGACGTTCCGGCGCTGGCTGCAGCAATGCAACCCCTGCCTGACGGAGCTGCTGGTCGAGAGCATCGGGCCGGATTTCCTGGACGACCCCGAGGCGCTGCGGGGCCTGGAGAAGCTGGCCGGCGATGCCGCGTTCCAGGCCCGCTTCGCCGAGGTGAAGCGCGTGAACAAGCAGGCGCTGGCGCAGGTGATCCGCGAGCGTACGGGCATCCGCGTGGACCCGTCGGCGATGTTCGACATCCACATCAAGCGCATCCACGAATACAAGCGGCAATTGCTGAACGTGCTGGAGACCATCGCGCTCTACGACGCGATCCGCGCCGAGCCGCACCGCGACTGGCAGCCGCGCGTCAAGATCTTCGCGGGCAAGGCGGCGGCGAGCTACCACCGCGCCAAGCTCATCATCAAGCTGGCGCATGACGTGGCGCGCATGGTCAACCGCGACCCGATGATGCGCGACCGGCTGAAGGTGGTGTTCCTGCCCAACTACAACGTCTCGCTGGCCGAGGTGATCATTCCCGCCGCCGACCTGTCCGAGCAGATCAGCACGGCGGGCATGGAGGCGTCCGGCACGGGCAACATGAAGCTCGGCCTGAACGGGGCGCTGACCATCGGCACGCTGGACGGCGCCAATGTCGAGATGCTGGAGCATGTGGGGCGCGAGAACATGTTCATCTTCGGCCTGACCACGCCCGAGGTCGAGCAGCGGCGCGCCGAAGGCTGGCACGGGCAGATGGCCATCGAGGCTTCCTTCCGCCTTTCGCAGGTGATGGACCAGCTCACCGCCGGCGTGCTCTCGCCCGATGACCGCGGGCGCTACCAGGACATGGTGCGGAACCTGCGCGAACATGACCACTTCCTCGTCACCGCGGATTTCGACAGCTACTTCGCGAAGCAGCGCGAGGTGGACATGCTGTGGGCGCAGCAGGCCGAATGGCAGCGCGCGGCCATCCTGAACACCGCGCGCCTGGGCTGGTTCTCCTCCGACCGCACCATCCGCGAATACGCGGAAGAGATCTGGCGCGTGCCGGTGGAACGTTGAGCGGCACGGCGATGGAAGAGTGGCGCGCCAGCGATGCGGAGCTGGCCTCCTTCCTGGCCGCGACCCATGGCGACCCTTTCGCGCTGCTGGGCCCGCACGCGACCGAGGGCGGGGTGGTGTGGCGTGCCTTCTTCCCCGGCGCCTCGCGCGTGGAGGCGATGCTGCCGCAGGGCGCGCGGCCGCTTGCGCCGCGCGGCGAGCAGGGCTTCTTCGAAGCCTTCTTGCCAGGCGTCCGGCGCGAGGCCTGCGCGCGGCTGCGCGTGCATGAACCCGCGGGCGCGCGGGACATCCAGGACGCCTATGCGCTCAGCCCCACGCTCGGCCCGCTCGACGACCACCTTCTACTCGAGGGCACGCATCACCGGCTGCACGAGAGGCTGGGCGCGCATCCCGGCACGCATGAGGGAACGGCGGGCACGCGCTTCGCCGTCTGGGCGCCGCATGCCAGGCGCGTCTCGGTGGTGGGGGAGTTCAACTTCTGGGACGGCCGCCGCCACCCGATGCGGCGGCGCGTGGACAGCGGCATGTGGGAGCTGTTCCTGCCCGGCATCGGCCCCGGCACGGTCTACAAGTACGAGCTGCTCGGCCCAGACGGGAGGCTGCTGCCGCTGAAGGCCGACCCCTTTGGTTTCGCCGCCGAACTGCGCCCGGCCAATGCCTCCGTCGTGGCCGATCTCGACGGCTTCGAGTGGACGGACGGCGCCTGGATGGCCGCGCGCGCCAAATCGGCGCCGCACACGCAACCCATGTCGGTCTACGAGGTTCACGCGCCCTCGTGGAAACGCCACCCGGACGGGAGGTTCTGGAACTGGGATGAGCTGGCGGCGGACCTCATCCCCTATGTCCGCGCGCTCGGCTTCACCCACATCCAGCTCATGCCCGTGATGGAGCATCCGCTGGATGCCTCCTGGGGCTACCAGCCGGTGGGCATGCATGCGGTGACCGCGCGCCTCGGCGGGCCGCGTGGCCTCATGCGCTTCATCAATTCGGCACACGAGGCGGGGCTGGGCGTCCTGCTGGACTGGGTGCCGGCGCATTTCCCGCAGGATGCGCACGGCCTCGCGCGCTTCGACGGCACCCCCCTGTTCGAGCACCCGGACCCGCAGCGCGGCTTCCACCCGGACTGGGGCACGGCCATCTACGACTATGGCCGCACCGAGGTGCGCGCCTTCCTCGCCTCCAACGCCATGTTCTGGATCGAGCGCTTCCACGCCGACGGCCTGCGGGTGGACGCCGTCTCCTCCATGATCCACCTCGACTATTCGCGCGGACCTGGCGAATGGTCGCCCAACGCGGATGGCGGCAATGACAACCGCGACGCCATCGCCTGCCTGCGCCACATCAACGCGCTGGTGAAGCGTGCCGGCCAGGGTGCCGTGATGATCGCGGAAGAGGCCACCGACTGGTCCGGCGTCACGGCACCGGCCGAGGAAGGCGGGCTCGGCTTCGACTTCAAGTGGAACATGGGCTGGATGAACGACACGCTGCGCTATGTGGCGAAGGAGCCCATCCATCGCGGCTGGCACCACCGGCTCATGAACTTCTCCCTGATGTACGCCTTCAACGAGAACTTCATCCTGCCCCTCAGCCATGACGAGGTGGTGCATGGCAAGGGCTCGCTGCTGGGACGCATGCCCAAGGGCGGAGATGGCGCCGATGACTGGCAACGCTTCGCCAACCTGCGCGCCTATCTCGGCTACATGTGGGGACATCCGGGCAAGAAGCTGCTCTTCATGGGCAATGAGATCGGCCAGTGGCGCGAATGGTCCGAGACACGCGAACTCGACTGGTGGCTGCTGCAACACGCGCGTCACACCGGCGTGCAGACCCTGGTGCGCGACCTCAACGCCCTGCACCAGGCGCTGCCCGCGCTGCACGCCGCCGATGCCGCGCCCGAAGGCTTCCACTGGATCGACGCCGATGACAGCGCCGACTGCACCTTCACCTGGCTGCGCCATGACGGCGCGGGCGGCGCGCCCGTGGCCGTGCTGTGCAACTTCACCGCCGCCCCGCGCGAGGCGCATCTGATCGGCCTGCCGGCCGCCGGCCGCTGGCGCGAATTGCTGAACACGGATGCCACCGTCTATGGCGGCTCGGGCCTCGGCAATCTCGGCGTGGTCCGCGCCAGGGAGATGCCCGCCTTCGGCCAGCCCGCCTCGGCCTGGGTCATGCTGCCCCCACTCGCTGTTGTGTACCTGGCGCCCGAAGAATGGCCGCCACCGGAGGAAAACGATGCCTGACCGCCAATTGGCGCCCGCGCCCCTGGCCCGCACCGCCATGGCCTTCGTGCTGGCGGGCGGCCGTGGTTCCCGCCTGATGGAGCTGACGGACCGCCGCGCCAAGCCCGCCGTCTATTTCGGCGGCAAGTCGCGCATCATTGATTTCGCGCTGTCCAACGCCCTGAACTCGGGCATCCGCCGCGTGGCGGTTGCGACGCAATACAAGGCCCACAGCCTGATCCGGCATTTACAGCGCGGCTGGAACTTCTTCCGCGGCGAACGCAACGAGAGCTTCGACATCCTGCCCGCCAGCCAGCGCGTCAGCGAGAACAGCTGGTATCTCGGCACGGCGGACGCGGTGTACCAGAACATCGACATCATCGAGGACCTGGCGCCGCGCCACATCGTCATCCTGGCGGGCGACCACGTCTACAAGATGGATTATGAGCGCATGCTGCGGCAGCATGTGGACAGCGGCGCCGATGTCACCGTCTCCTGCCTCGCCTTCCCGCGCGAGCAGTCCTCGGGTTTCGGTATCATGGCGGTGGACCGCAATTCCCGCATCACGAACTTCCTGGAGAAGCCCAAGGACCCGCCGGGCATTCCGGACCGGCCGGACCTGGCGCTCGCCTCCATGGGCATCTACGTCTTCGAGACGCGCTATTTGCTGCAGCTGCTGCGGCGTGACGCGGCCGACCCCAATTCCAGCCACGACTTCGGCAAGGACATCATCCCCTGGATCGTGGAGAACGGGCACGCCGTCGCGCACCGCTTCGAACGCTCCTGCGTGATGTCCGTGCGCGAATCCTCGCCCTATTGGCGCGATGTGGGCACGGTGGACGCCTACTGGGAGGCGAACATTGACCTCACGGACATCGTCCCGCCGCTCGATCTCTATGACCAGGACTGGCCCATCTGGACCCATGCCGAGGTCGTCCCCCCCGCCAAGTTCGTCCATGAGGAGGAAGGGCGGCGGGGCGAGGCCATCTCCTCGCTGGTGTCGGGCGGCTGCATCATCTCGGGCGGCTCGGCGCGCCGCTCCCTGCTGTTCACCAACGTCCATGTCCATTCCCATGCGCGGTTGAACGAGGCGGTGGTGCTGCCGGGCGTGGATGTGGGGCGGAGCGCGCGCCTCACTCGGGTCGTGGTGGACCGTTCCTGCCGGATCCCCGAGGGGCTGGTGGTGGGCGAGGACCCGGAGCTGGACGCACAGCGCTTCCGCCGCTCGGAGAACGGCGTCGTCCTCATCACCCAGGCCATGCTGGACCGCCTGAAATGAGCTGGCCACCCAGGCCATCGGGGCTGCCGCAGGACGCGACACCCGCCGCCGCCCGCCCCGCGCTGCGCGTGCTGGCCGTGGCGTCGGAGGCCTTTCCCTGGATCAAGACCGGCGGCCTCGCCGATGTGGTGGGCGCGCTGCCGGCCGCCCTGGCGCCCGAAGGCGTCGAGGTTACGACGCTGTTGCCGGGCTACCCGGCCGTGATGGCGGCGCTCGACGCGGTGCAGCGGGTGGAGCCCCTGCCGGATTTGCTGGGCGGCCCCGCGCGGCTGGTCCATGCGGCACCAGGCGGACAGCATGTGGTGGCGCTGGACGCGCCGCATTTCTTCGCGCGCGCGGGCTCGCCCTACCTGGCACCCTGGGGGCAGGACTGGCCGGACAACCCGATGCGCTTCGCCGCCCTCTCGCGTGCCGCGGCGACGCTGGCGCAGGCGGGCGGCTATGACGCGCTGCACGCGCATGACTGGCAGGCGGGGCTGGCACCCGCCTATCTGCGCTTTGACGCGCCGCGCCTGCCCAGCCTCTTCACCCTGCACAACCTGGCTTTCCAGGGGCAGTTCCCGGCCGATATCTTCCCGGCGCTGGGCCTGCCCTGGGACGCCTTCGGCCCCGCCGGCGTCGAGTATTACGGGCAGGTGGGCTATCTCAAGGCCGGGCTGTGGTTCGCCGACCGCATCACCACCGTCTCGCCCAGCTATGCCGCCGAAATCCGCACACCGGAGTGGGGCATGGGCCTGGATGGGCTGCTGCGCGGCCGGTCGCGGGCGCTGGAGGGCATCCTGAACGGGCTCGACACTGTCGAGTGGAACCCCGCGACGGACCCGCTGCTGCCTGCCCATTACGACGCCACCGACCCCTCGGCGCGCGCGGCCAACAAGGTGCACCTCCAGGCACGGATGGGCCTCGCCCCGGACCCCGACGCGCCGCTCTTCGCCTTCATCGGCCGCCTGACCTGGCAGAAGGGCGTTGACCTGGTGCTGGAGGCCCTGCCCGCCATCCTCGACAATGGCGCGCAGATCGCGCTGCTGGGCACGGGCGATGGCGCGCTGGAAGGCCGGGTGCATGGCGCGACGGCCGCCAATCCGGGCCGCGTCGGCAGCTTCATCGGCTTCGACGAAGGCTTCGCGCGGCTCTGCTATGGCGGGGCGGACGCCGTGATCCTGCCCTCTCGCTTCGAGCCCTGTGGCCTGGGGCAACTCTGCGCGCTGCGCTACGGCGCGCTGCCCCTGGTGGCGCGCGTGGGGGGGCTCGCCGACACGGTGGTGGACGCGAACGAGATGGCGCTAGCGGCCGGCGCGGGCACCGGGTTCAACTTCGCCCCCGTCACCCACCCCATGCTCCAGGCCAGCATCGAGCGCGCCATCCGCCTCTACCGCCAGCCCGAGGCCTGGGCGCGGTTGCGCGCCAACGCCATGGCAACCGATGTCTCCTGGGCGCGTTCCGCCCGGAGATATGCCGCATTGTTCCACGAGATGCGCGCCGGTGGCTGAGGCCCTCGGCGCGACCCCCTGCCCCGCGGGGCTTTCCGTCGCCATCCCGGCCCCTGGTGCCACCGCCCTCTGGCTCTGCCTCTTCGAGGGCGAGGAGGAAGTGGCGCGCCATCGCCTCACCCCCGGCGCGGACGAGGTGTTCCGTGGCCTGATCCCCGGTGTGGGCCAAGGCGCGCGCTATGGGCTGCGCGCGGAAGGGCCGGCCGGCCTCGGCCGCTTCAACCCCGCCAAGTTGCTGCTCGACCCCTGGGCGCGCGCGCTGGACCGTCCCCAGCCCTTCCACCCCAGCCACTTCGACACCGGCCCCACCCCGAACGCCGAGGACAGCGCGCCGCACATGGCCAAGGCGGTGGTCGCCACCGCGCTGCCCCCGCTCGACTGGGCGCCGCTGCCGCACCGGCCCCAGGTGATCTACGAGGCGCATGTGCGGGGGCTGACCATGCGCCACCCGGAGGTGCCGTTGGAGATCCGCGGCACCTTCGCGGCGCTGGCACATCCGGCCGTGATCGCGCATCTGCAAGGCTTGGGCGTTACGCATCTGGAACTGCTTCCCTGCGCGGCGTGGGCGGATGAGCGGCATTTGCCCGCGCTCGGCCTCACCAATTACTGGGGCTACAATCCGGTGGCCTTCCTGGCCCCCGACCCGCGCCTCGCCCCCGGCGGCATGGCGGAGGTGCGGGCCGCCGTCTCGGCCCTGCGCGCGGCGGGCATCGGCGTCATCCTGGACGTGGTGTTCAACCACACCGCCGAAAGCGACGCCCAAGGGGCCACGCTTAGCCTGCGCGGCCTGGGCGAGGCGTATTGGTATCGTGCCGGCGCCAACCAGTCGGGCTGCGGCAATGTCCTGGCACTGGACCGGCCCTGGCCGCTGCGCCTCGTCATGGATGCGCTGCGCCACTGGGCCGAGGGCGCGGGCGTGGATGGATTCCGCCTGGACCTGGCCACCACGCTCGGCCGGCGCGACGACCACGGCTTCGACCCCCACGCCCCGCTGCTCGCCGCCATGCGCCAGGACCCCGTGCTGCGCGCCCGCCGCATCATCGCAGAGCCCTGGGACATGGAGGCGCACAGCCTGGGTGCCTTCCCCCCCGGCTGGGGCGAATGGAACGACAGCTTCCGCGACGATGTCCGCCGCTTCTGGCGCGGGGATGCGGGAATGGCGGGGCGGCTCGCCACGCGGCTCGCGGGCTCCTCCGACCTGCTGCCCGGGCGGCCGGGTGACAGCGTCAACTTCATCACCGCCCATGACGGCTTCACCCTGGCCGACCTGGTCAGCCATGCCGGCCGGCACAACCTCGCCAATGGCGAATTCAACCGCGACGGCACGGCGGACAACATCTCCTGGAACCATGGCGTGGAGGGCGCGACCGAGGACCCCGCCATCCGCGCCCGCCGCGCCAATGACGCGCGCGCCCTGCTCGCCACGCTGCTGCTGGCGCGCGGCGTGCCCATGCTCGCCATGGGCGATGAGCTGGGCCGCAGCCAGGGCGGCAACAACAACGCCTATTGCCAGGACAACGAGATTTCCTGGCTGGACTGGGCGCGGGGCGACA
The DNA here is from genome assembly GCA_035998215.1 of Roseococcus sp. Lineage (GTDB taxonomy): Bacteria > Pseudomonadota > Alphaproteobacteria > Acetobacterales > Acetobacteraceae > Roseococcus. The sequence goes on from DASYHU010000030.1 coordinate 255,989, forward strand.
CCGCGCTGCGCGACTTCACCGCGCGCCTCATCGCCGCACGGCACGCCCACCCCGCCCTGCACGCCACGGCGCCGCTGACGGGCGAGGCGCAGGATGGTGTCCGGGACGTGGCCTGGCTGACCCTCGCCGGCGAGCCACTGGAAGGCGTCGCCTGGGACCAGGCCCGCAGCCTGATGGTGGCCCTGCACCATGAGGGTGACCGCGTGGTGCTGGTCCTCCACCGCGACGAGGCCGCGGCCGTGGCCCACCTTCCCCTGCCGCGCTGGGGCCATCGCTGGCGCCTCCTGGCCGACAGCGCCGAGCCCGCGCGCGACGGGGAGGCCGCTTCGCCGCTTTCCATCGCGCCGCGCTCGGTCGTGCTGCTGGTGGAGGAGAGCCGGCCCGCCCGCCAGCCAGGGGCGCCGGAACCCGCCCTGCTGGGCCAGCTTGCGCAAGCCGCGGGCCTCGCCCCTGTCTGGCACGATGTGGAAGGCCGCCGGCACCTGGTGCCCGAGGGCACGCTGCGCGCCCTGCTGGCCGCCCTTGGCCTGCCCGCAGAGACCGCCGCCCAGGCGCGCGACAGCTTGGCGCGCCGCAGGGCCGCCCCGCTGCTGCCGCCCCATGTCGCCGGCGTTACCGGCCAGCCCACGCGCGTGCGAGTGGGAACGGCCCGCCGCCTCACGCTCGCGCTGCACCTGGAGGGCGGAGAGCGGCGCGAGCTCTCCCTGTTGCCGCAGGAAGGCGTGGTGATCCTGCCCCCGCTGCCCAGCGGCCGCCACCGGCTGGAGCACGGCACGGCGCTCTGCCATCTGACCATGGCCCCCGCGCAAGCCGTGCCGCCCCCGCCGGGCCGGCATTTCGGCGCGACCGCCCAGATCTATGCCCTGCGCCATGCCCGGGACCAAGGCATGGGAGACTTCACGGCCGTGGCCGAACTCGCGCGGGCCTTGCGGCAAGAGGGGGCGCTGTGGCTCGGCCTCTCGCCGCCGCATGCGCTGCACCTGATGGACCGCGCCCGCGCCAGCCCCTACCAGCCGAGCGACCGGCGCTTCCTGGAGCCATTCCTGATTGATGTCGCGCGCCTGCCCTCGGCCGGCGGGCGGGTCTGGTCCGGTGCCGGCCATCAGGTGGATTACGAGGCCGCCTGGGCTGCCAAGCGGGAGGTGCTGGCCGCGGAATGGGCGCGGGCGGGCGCCCATGACCCCCAGTTCCAGGAGTTCCGCCGCGCCGCTGGCGCCGCCTTGGAGCATTTCGCGACCTATGGCGCGCTGGCCGAGCATCACGGCCATGGCGACCCCGCGCGCTGGGGTCAGGGCCTGGCCCATGTCCATGACCGCGAAGTGGCCGATTTCGCCGCGCGCCACGCCGATGCCGTGGGCTTCCACGCCTTCCTGCAATTCCTGGCCGACCGCCAATTGGCCGAGGCCGCACGCGGCGGGTCGGGGCTCTACCGCGACCTCGCCGTGGGTTCCGCCCCGGACGGCGCCGAGGCCTGGTGCCGCGCCCTGCCCACGCTGCGCGGCTTCTCCATGGGCGCGCCGCCCGATCCGCTGGGGCCGCAGGGCCAGGTCTGGGGCGTGCCGCCGCCGGACCCCATGGCTTCGATGGAAGAAGGCCATGCGGGCTTCGCCGCCCTGATCCGCGCCAACATGCGCCATGCCGCCGCGCTGCGGATTGACCATGTGCTGGGGCTGAAGCGGCTCTTCTTGGTGCCGGACGGCGCCCCGGCCAGCGAGGGCTGCTACCTGGCGCAAGACCTGCCCGGGCTGCTCGGCGAGATCCGGTTGGAAAGCCACCGGGCTGGCTGCGCCGTGGTGGGCGAGGATCTCGGCACTGTGCCCGAGGGCCTGCGCGAGGCGCTGGGCGAGGCCGGCCTGCTCTCCTATCGCGTGCTCTGGTTCGAGCGGGAGGGGCCACGCTTCCAACCACCCACACGGTGGCCTGAGGCCGCGGTTGCCTGCGTCGCGACCCATGATGTGCCGACGCTGGCCGGCTGGTGGGAAGGCGCCGATGTCGAGGAACGGGAGTCGCTGGGCCTTCTTGACGCCGCCGCCGCCCGCGCGGCCCGCGCCGAACGGGCGGCGGAGCGCACGCAATTGCTGGAGGCCCTGGCCGCCTCCGGACACCCCCTGCCCGCCGGCGCGGCTGAGGGCCCCTTCACACCGGACATTGCGGCAGCCATCCATGGCCATGTCGCGGCCACACCCAGCGCGGTGATGCTGGTGCAGGCCGAGGATCTGGCGGGGGAGCGCGTGGCCGTGAATCTGCCAGGCACCGACCGGCAGCGGCCCAATTGGCGTCTGCGCCTTTCCGAGGACGCCGCGGGCCTTGGCGCGACGCCGGTCGGCCGCGCCATCCTGGATGCGGTGCGGCGGGAGCGGGGGCCCTCACCAGCGGCGTGAGGGCCCGCAATCCAGGTGGACGAAGCCGTCGCGGCGATAGAGGCCAACGCCACCCACCTGCATATCGGCCGCGGCCCGCGCCACGGCGAGCGAGTTGCGGTCCGGCAGGCGGCAATCCGCCGCCATGCCCGACATGTGAAGGGAGGCGGTGGAGACCCGCCGCGACTGCCGCGCGCGGGCCGCGTTTGTCTCGGGCGCACGATAGCCGCTGACGACTTCCCAGGTGCCATCGGAGTTCAGCCGGCCCTGGACCGCCACCAGCACGTCGAAGAGGCGCGGGTCCATGGGCGTCGCCTCCTGGGCGCCCGGGTCGCGCATCACCCAGTCGAGCTGTTGCAGCGCACTGCGGTCATAATGCCCATCGCGCCAATAGATGCCGGAGAAGCCCTCGCCGGTCTGCATGCGGCGCAGGCTGATGCGACGGGTGCTGCCCGCCACCGCCTGTGCCAGGGCCGGGCTGGCCAGCGGCGCGGCGGCCAATGCCAATCCGCCGCCCAGCATGGCACGGCGCCCCAGCACGGGTTCGCAGGAAACCCCCTCCAGCCCCTCGCAGGCTGGGCAGGAATGCGCGAAAAGACGCATTCTCAGCCGCGAGACGCCAGGGGCACGCCCTCGCGCACGGGGGTGGCCATCGCGCGGGCATAGGCCGCATCCAGCCCATAGATGTCCTGCCGGATGCGGACCTCGTTTCCCCGCACCATCACCGTGTCGTAGTGCAGGCGGATGGGCAGGGCGCGGCGCAGCGCGATCACGATGGTCTGTCGGCTGTCCAGCACGCGGTCGGCCCGCGCCTGGTCCCACCCGCCATTGCCGGCGAGCAGCAGCAGCAACAGGTCCATCGGACGGTCGAGGCGGATGCAGCCCGAGGAGAAGGCGCGGTCCGCCATGCGGAAAAGATGGCGGTCGGGCGTGTCGTGCAGGAAGATGTCATCGCGGTTCGGCATGATGAACTTCAGCCGGCCCAGCGCGTTCGCATCCCCCGCATCCTGGCGGATGAAATAAGGGAAGCGGTCGGGGCGGATGGCGTGCCAGTCCACCGACATGGGGTCAATCTCGACCGTCTCGCCACCCACGCGCTGGAAGATGCGGAAGCCGCGCTGCGCCACCGCCTGCGGGTCACGCCGCAGCCGCGGCAACAGGTCCTGGGCCGCGTTGCGCTGGGGCACACCCCAGGGCGGGTTGAATTGCACGGAGGTGAGGCGCGTGGTGATCATGGGCGTGGCGCGGTCGGGCCGGCCCACGATCACGATCATGTCCATGAGCGTCCGCCCTTCCTCGATCACGGCGAGGCGGAAGTCGGGAATGTTCACGTCCACATGGCGGTCGCGCGGGGCGGGGGCTTCGGCACGGCGCATGTCGAGGGCGACACGAAGCTGGTCCACCAGTTCCTGTGGGGTGCGGTTCAACGCGGCCATGGTGGCGCCACCCACGCGGCCATCGGCCTCCAATCCGGCCTGGGCCTGGAAGCGGCGCACGGCATCGGCGAGACGCGTGTCGAACAGGTCGCCATCGCCCGGATCGGCGGCGAAGACGGGGTCGGTCGCGGCCAGGCGGGCGCGCAGGGCGGGCACGCGGACCGCGTCGGAGCGGCCTGTCTCCAGCACCCGGCCATTGCCGCGCGGCACGCTGCCCCAGCCCGTCTCGGCCCGCAAACGGGCCGCGGCCAGCGCGGATTTGAGCGGCAGGATGCCCGGGGCGCGGTGCGCCGCGGCATCAATGACGGCGGCGGGCTCCTCGGCGGCGGCGATCCGCTCCAACCACGCGGCAAGCGCGGCGGGGTCGGTGCTGCGGCGCAGGTCCACCCGTCCCGGCAATTGCGTGACGCGCCCCTGCACCAGGTCGGTCAGCGCACCGGCAGCGGCATTGGCCACGGCATGGGGGTCCTGCGCGCGGACGGCATCGAGCCCGTACCAGCCAGGGCTGAGCCCGTCCTCATCGAGGCGCAGCAGCCGCTCGCCCAGCCGGCGCAGCGCCTCGGGCGAGGCGGCCAGCGTGCGGGTGCCCTCGGATGGTGCCATCGGGGTCACGATGGGCCGGTTGGTGGCGGCGGCGGGACCGGCGATCAGCGCGGCCAGGCCACCCAGCAGGAGGCGACGTTCCATGCAGGTGGTCATACACTCCCCCCCCCGCGCCCGCCAAGCGCGGACTGCCCGGCCGCCGGGCTAGGCGCCCGCGCGGGTGGAGGAATTGGGCGGTTGACCGGGAGGGCGGCGCCGGGCGAGCCTTCCTTCATGAGCCCGCTCGACGCCCCCGAACGCCGCAACAGCGACCTCGACGCCGCCCTGGCCGAGGCCCGCACCCTCTATGCCAAGGCCAGGCCCGCCAGCGCCGGCGCGCATCAGGCCGCCCAGGCCGTGATGCCCGGGGGCAGCACGCGCTCGGTGCTGTTCTGGACCCCCTTCCCCATCAGCATGGCGCGCGGCGAGGGCGCGCGGCTCTGGGACGTGGACGGCCTGGAGTACCGGGACTTCCTGGGCGAATACACGGCGGGGCTGTTCGGCCACAGCGAGGGCCGCATCCTCGCCGCCGCCCAGGCCGCCATGGCCCGCGGCATCAACCTCGCGGCGGCAGGACGGGACGAGGCCGCCTTCGCGGGCCTGGTCTGCGCGCGCTTCCCCGCGGTCGAGCGGGTGCGCTTCACCAATTCGGGCACCGAGGCGAACATCATGGCGCTGGCCACCGCCCGCGCCTTCACCGGCCGCACCGAGATGATGGTGGCGCGCGGCGCCTATCACGGCGGCGTGCTGACCTTCGCCAAGGAGCGCAGCGCGGTGAACCTGCCGGTGCCCACGCGCTTCATGGACTACAACGACCCCGAAGGCGCCGCCGCCGCCATCCGCGCGGCGGGCGATGCGCTGGCGGCCGTGCTGGTCGAGCCCATGCTGGGCTCGGGCGGCTGCATCCCGGCCAGCCGCGAATTCCTGGCCGCGCTGCGCGAGGCCAGCGCGGAGACGGGTGCCGTGCTGATCTTCGACGAGGTGATGACCAGCCGCCACGGCCCGGGCGGCATGCAGGCGCGGCACGGCATCACGCCCGACATGACCACGCTCGGCAAATACATTGCCGGCGGCTTCAACGTGGGCGCTTTCGGCGGCCGCGCCGACATCATGGACGTGTTCAACGGCCACCGCGCCAATGCCCTGCCCCATGCCGGGACCTTCAACAACAATGTCTGGTCCATGGCGGCAGGGCGGGTGGCGCTGGGCGAGATCTTCACCGCCGAGGCCGCCGAAGCCCTCTTCGCCCGGGGCGAGGCCCTGCGCGCGCGGCTGAACGCCGCCTGCGCCGAGGCCGGCCTGCCCATGCAGTTCACCGGCGCGGGCAGCATGATGACGGTGCATTTCCGCCAGGGCGCCATCACCGCGCCCTACACCGCGACGCCGGAGGAGGAACAGCGGCGGGAGTTGTTCTTCCTCGACATGCTGGCGGCGGGCATCTATGTGGCCCGGCGCGGCATGATCAGCCTGTCGCTGCCGCTGACCGACGCGGATCTGGACGCGCTGGTCGAGGCGGTGCGGGAATTCCTGGCCGCGCGGGGCCAAGTGCTGCGCTGAGGCCGTATTCCCCACCCATGGTCGCCCCGCCATGACCAGCGCCCTGGTCTTCGCACACCAGCACATCCCGGGCGAGGCGCTGGACCGGCGCGGTGCCGCCCTGGCCGGAGGGTTGCGCGCGCTCGGCCTCGCGGAGAATGACGCGGTGGCGGTGTTGCTGCGAAACGGGCCGGTCTGGGCGGATGTGATCCTCGCCTGCCGGATCGGCGGCACCTACTACGCCGCGCTGAATTGGCACCTGACGCCGCCCGAGATCGCCTTCATCCTGGCCGACAGCGGCGCCAAGGCATTGGTAGCGGACGGGGCGCTGCTGCCGGCGCTGCGCGACATCCTGCCGCCCGGCCTGCCGGTGCTGGCGGTGGGGGGCGCCGAAGGGGCACGGGACTACGAGGAATGGCTCGCCGCCCAGGCCCCCTTTGCCGGCCCACCCGCCAGCCCGCGCGGGCAGATGGGCTATACCTCCGGCACCACCGGCCGGCCCAAGGGCGTGCGCCGCCTGCCCATCCCGCTCAGTGAACTGCCGGCCCGCCAGGCCCGGATGCGCCGCGTGGTAGAGGAGACGCTGGGCGTGACCGAGGGCAGCCGTGTGCTGGTCTCGGCCCCCCTCTACCATGCCGGGCCCACGGTGATCGCGCAGAATGCCCTGGCCTTCGGCGAATTGCTGGTGCTGGCACCCCGCTTCGACGCGGAGGAGACGCTGGCGCTGATCGAACGCCACCGCATCACCACCGTGTATCTCGTGCCCGTGATGTATGTGCGGCTGCTGCGCCTGCCGCCGGAGGTGAGGGCGCGCTACGATCTCTCTTCCCTGAAGGTTGTGGCCTCCACCGGCGCCCCCTGCGCGCCGGAGGTGAAGCGCGCCATGATCGAATGGTTCGGCCCCATTATCACCGAGACCTATGCCAGCACCGAGACCGGCATGCTGACCGCCTGCCGCGCCGAGGACAGCCTGGCCCGCCCGGGCACCGCGGGGCGCCCCGTGGCCGATGTCACGCTGCGGATATTGGACGAGGAAGGGCGCCCCTGCCCGCCCGGCCAGGTGGGCCGCATCTATGCCCGCAACCATGCCTATCCGGACTGGACCTACCACAACAACCCGGACGCCCGGGCCGCGGTCGAGCATGAGGGGCTGTTCACCCTGGGCGACATGGGCTGGCTGGATGAGGACGGCTTCCTCTACGTGGCCGACCGTGCCTCGGACATGGTGATCTCGGGCGGCGTGAACATCTACCCGGCCGAGATCGAGGCCGCGCTGCTGCGACAGCCGGCCGTGCTGGACTGCGCCGTCTTCGGCGTGCCGGACGAGGAATATGGGGAGAGGCTGCACGCGGTGGTGCAGCTCGAAGCCGGGACGACGCTGGATGCCGCCGCCTTGCAGGAAGGCCTGCGCGGCGTGCTGGCCGGCTTCAAGGTGCCCCGCAGCTACGAGGCGGTGGATGCCATGCCGCGTGACCCCAACGGCAAGCTGCTGAAGCGCAAGCTGCGCGCGCCCTTCTGGGAGGGGCGCGCGCGCGCGGTCTAGCCTGTCACCTTGTAGCCCTCGCCCTCTATGGCCGCGACCATTGCCAGGCGGTCCAGCACGGTCTCGGCGCGCACAAGCCCCCCCTCCAGCGTCACCGCCACCTGCGCCGCGGGGTCCCGCGCCTGGATGGCCTTGGTGACGGCGCGAACACAGTGCCCGCAGGTCAGGCCCTGCACCCTCAGTTCCATGGCGGCCATGCTCAGCTCTCCAGGTGTTCGATGATGGGGCATTCGGGCCTGGCATTGCCCTGGCAGGCGCGCGCCAGGTGCCGCAGCGAGGCCGCGACGGCCTGCAGCGAGCGCGCCTTCTCCTCCAGCGCCTCGACATGGGAGAGGGCGATGCGCTGCACCTCGGCGCTCTTGCGCCCGTTGTCCTGCCACAGCGCCAGCAGCCGCTTCACCTCGGAGAGCGGGAAGGCCAATTCGCGCGCGTGGCGGATGAAGCGCAGCACCGAGACATCCTGCTCGGTATAGGCGCGGTAGTTGTTCACGCGCCGCTCGGGCCGCACCAGGCCCAAGGTCTCGTAGTGACGGATCATCTTCGCGCTGACGCCGCTCGCGGCCGCCGCTTCGCCGATGTTCATTCCGGGCTCCCCCTCTCCTTGGCGTCTCTCCACGTCCAGCGGGAGAGCAGCAACGCATTGCCCAGCACCGAGACGGAGGAGGCTGCCATGGCCGCCCCCGCCAATGCAGGCGACAGAAATCCGAACGCCGCGAGCGGCAGCCCGGCCGAATTATACACGAAGGCCCAGAACAGGTTCTGCCGGACCTTGCGCCGCGTGGCGCGCGCCACCTCGAGCGCGGCGGGCACCAGGCGCGGGTCGCCGCGCAGCAGCGTGACCCCGGCGGCCGCGATGGCCGCATCCGTGCCGCTGCTCATGGCGATGCCCAGGTCGGCCGCCGCCAGCGCTGGCGCGTCATTCACCCCATCGCCCACCATCGCGACCTTCAGCCCCTGCGCCTGCCAGGCGGCGATGCGGGCGGATTTGTCGGCCGGCAGCAGCCCGGCCTCGACCTCGGTGATGCCGAGGCGGGCGGCCACCGTTTGCGCCGCCGCGGGCGAATCTCCGGAGAGCATGGCCACCCGGATCCCCATGGCGGCCAGCCGCGCCACGGCCTCGGCCGCGCCGGGCTTCACCGCATCCTCGAAGGCCAGCAGGCCGAGCACACGCTCGCCCTCGACCAGCCAAGCCAGGGTGCGGCCTTCGGCCTCGTGCCCCGCGGCCTCGGTGGTGAAGGCAGGGGTGGCGCCGCTCTCGGCCAGCAGGCGGGGGCCGCCCAGTTGCAGGGCGCGGCCGGCAACCTCGCCGCGCACGCCCCGGCCGGGCAGGGCGCGGAAGGCCGCGACGGAGGCGGTCGGGCCAGCATGCGCGGCCAGCACGGCGCGCGCCAGCGGGTGTTCGCTGCCCGCCTGGAGGGCGGCGGCCAGGGCCAGCGCACCCGGCTCGGCCTCATGGATCGCGGCCAGCACGGGCCGGCCCTCGGTCAGCGTGCCGGTCTTGTCGAAGGCGACGAGGGTGGCGGCGTGGCCGCGCTCGATGGCATCGGCGTCGCGCAGCAGGATGCCCGCCCGTGCCGCGGCCCCCGTGCCAGCCATGATGGCGGCCGGCGTGGCGAGGCCCAGTGCGCAGGGGCAGGCGATGACCAGCACGGCGACGGCATGGAGGATGGCCTCCTCGCCCCCCGCACCGAGCGCCAGCCAGGCCAGCAGCGTGAAGAAGGACAGCGCCATCACCACCGGCACGAAGATGGCCGAGACGCGGTCCACCAGCTTCTGGATGGGCGCGCGGCTGGCCTGGGCGGCGGCCACCAGGGCGGCGACGCGGGCCAGCACCGTCTCCTCGCCCGTGGCGGTGACACGCAGGGTCAGGTGCCCATCCAGCACCACCGTGCCGGTGATGAGGGAATCGCCCGGGTGTTTGGGCACGGGGCGGCTTTCGCCGGTGATGGCGGCCTCGTCCAGCCCCGCTTCGCCGCGCTCGATCACGCCATCGGCGGGCACGCGCTCACCAGGGCGGAGCGCCACGCGGTCCTCCACGCGCAGCAGGGCGGCGGGGACCTCGCGCTCCTCGCCGTTCTCGATGCGGCGGGCGGTGCGGGGGCGCAGGTCCAGCAGCGCGCGGATGGCGCCGGCGGTCGAGCGCTTGGCCCGCGCCTCCAGCCGCTTGCCCAGCAGCACGAAGAAGATGATGAGGGCGGCGGCCTCGAAATAGAGGTGGTCATGCCCGAGCAGCAGCATCCAGAGCGAAAGCCCGAAGGCCGCGCTGGTGCCCATGGCCACCAGCAGGTCCATGTTGCCCGTGCCGGCCCGCAGCGCGGCCCAGCCGGCGCGGTAGAATCGCAGCCCCAGGCCGAATTGCAGCGGGGTGGCCAGCGCCAACTGCCACCAGCCCCCCGGCATCCAGGCCATGCCCTGCCCCAGCGCCATGCCCAGCATGCCGGCCATGAAAGGCAACGCCAGGAGGAAGGCGGCGCCCAGCGCCAGGTCCTCGCGCGGGAGGGTGCGGCGTTCCTCCGTCTCGGCCAGGGCGTAGCCGGCGCGGGAGAGTGCCGCCTCCAGCGCGGCCACCTCGGTGCCGGCCATGACGCGCAGGGTGGCGCGCTCGGTGGCGAGGTTCACGGCGGCCTCGATCACCCCCGGCACGGCCCGCAGCGCCCGTTCCACCCGGCCCACGCAGGAGGCGCAGCTCATGCCCGTGACGCCCAGCTCCAGCACCTGCTCGCGCAGGCCATAGCCCGCGCGGCGCAGCGCGGCGTCCAGCGCCGCCAGGTCGGCGGTGCCGATGACGGTCGCGCTTTCATCGGCCAGGTTCACCCGCGCCTCAGCCACGCCCGGGACGACGGCCAGCGCGGCCTCCGCGCGGCGCACGCAGCTGGCGCAGCTCAGCCCTGACAGGGCGAGGGTGGTCCGGGGAAGGGTGGCAGCGTGGTCCATCATGTTCCGACAGGTGGTGCCTGACATCATGGCAGGGTCAAGGCCGGTCCGACCTTGCGCCAGCGCAAGCGGGACGGCACATGGCGGATATGCGCGCATTCATGGCCACCCTGCTGCTGGGGGCGACCCTTGCCCTCCCCTCCCTCGCCCAAAATGCGGCGCAACCGCAGGAATTCCGGGTGGTGAATCGCTCGGGCGTGCCGGCCACCGCCCTGCACGCCGTCCGTAGCCCGCGCGGCGGGGCGGGCGACTGGGGGCCGAACCTGCTCCGCCCCGACCGCCCCCTGCCCGATGGCGGGGGCTTCCGCGTGACGCCCAGCGGCGATGCCGGCTGCCGATTCGACCTGCGCCTGGTGGCCCAGGACGGGCGCGAGGCGGTGCTGCGCGACCAGGACATCTGCGTGAACCGCAACCTGGACCTCCAGCGCCTGGCCGTCGTCGCGGCGCCCGCACCCCGGATGGCCGGCCCCGCCAGCCCCCAGGTGCCGCGCGCCGAGCCCAACCGCCGCGCCCAGCGCGTCTCGACCGGCTCGGGCTTCCTCATCGCCGAGGGGCGGGTGATGACGAACCAGCACGTGATTGATGGCTGCAACCGCATCATCCTCAACACGCCCTCCGGCCATTGGCTGGCCGCCGCCCCGCCCGCGCGGGCCGATGCGGCGCTCGACCTCGCCATCCTGAACGTGCCGGGGCTGGTGGGGCCCGCATTGCCCTTCCGCGAGGCGCCGGCGCTGCGCCGGGGCGAGGGGGTGGTGGCCTATGGCTTCCCCCTCGCCGGCCTGCTCAGTTCCGAACCCAAGCTGACGCGCGGCGAGGTGAACGGGCTGCGCGGCCTGCGCGACAACCCCAACCAGTTCCAGATCAGCGCTGAGGTCCAGCCAGGCAATTCCGGCGGGCCGCTGCTGGACATGCAGGGCCATGTGGTGGGCGTCATCGTCTCCAAGCTGAACGCCCAGCGCCTGGCGCAGAGCACGGGTGACATCGCGCAGAACATCAACTTCGCGGTGCAGGGGCGCACGGCGCTGGAATTCGCGCGCCGCGCGGGCATCACCCCCCTGCTCGCCGAAAGCCGGGGGCGCGACCTGTCCACGGCCGATGTGGGGGATGTCGCGCACCGCTCCACCCTGTTCATACGGTGCGAGAGGTAGGCCCCTCGCGGAACCGGGCGGCCTTGGCTAGTCTGCCCGCCAACAAGCCGAGGAGGTTTCCATGCAACGCCGTGCCGTGCTGGCCGCGCCCATGCTCGCCGCGCCGCTTCTGCTGCCCAGGCCCGCCTCGGCCCAGGCCGCGCTGGTGAGCGAGGAGTTCATGGTCCCCTCCGGCGATGCGGGGATCGAACTGTTCCTCCGCAACAAGCGGCCGGAGAACCTGACCAGCTTCTCGCCCGCGCGCACCGTGCTGTTCGTGCATGGCGCGACCTACCCGGCCCACACCTCCTTCGACCTGCCGCTGGGGGGCCTGTCCTGGATGGACTACATGGCCGGCCGCGGCTTCGACGTGTGGTGCCTCGATTTGCGCGGCTATGGCCGCAGCACCCGCCCGCCCGAGATGGCCCAGCCGCCGGAGGCCAACCCGCCCCTGGTGCGGGGCGAGACGGCCGTGGCCGACATCGCCGCCGCCGCCGCCTTCATCCGCGAGCGCAGGTCAGTTCCGCGCCTGATCCATATGGGCTGGTCCTGGGGCACGGCGCTGATGGGCCGATTTGCCGCCGACAACCCCACCCTGGTCGAACGCCTGGTGCTCTACGCCCCCGTCTGGCTGCGCGAGGGCGCGAGCCCGGCCGGCGACCAGCCCGGCGCCTACCGTTTCGTGACCCAGGCGCAGGCCCGCGAACGCTGGCTCAACGGCGTGCCGCAATCGGTGCGGGCGAGCCTCATCCCCGGCGGCTGGTTCGAGCATTGGGCCGGCGTCACCTGGGCCACCGACCCTGAGGGGCTGCGCCGCAACCCGGCCGCGCTGCGCGCACCCAATGGCGTGCTGCAGGACAGCCGCGAATACTGGCAGGCGGGCCGCGCCTTCTGGGAACCTGGCCGCGTCACCGCGCCCACCCTGCTGGTGGTGGGCGAATGGGACCGCGACACGCCGCCCTCCATGGCCTTCACCATACTGCCGCTGCTGACATCCTCGCCCGGGCGGCGGATGGTGCTGCTGGGCGAGGGCACCCACACCATGCTCATGGAGCGCAACCGGGGCGCTCTGTTCCAGGCCGTGCAGGTCTTCCTTGAAGAGGCATCCGCGTGACATTTCCGACCAACCCCACCATCTGCTTCGCCCATGTGGCCTATCGCTGCGCCGAGCGTTTCGCCGAGCGGGGCGCGCCCTTCCCCCATTTCGAGGTGCGCTCGCTCGCCGAGCTGGAGGCGCGGATCGGCGAGGCGGATGTGCTGGTGGTCAGTGGCCTGTGGCGCAACACCCTGCCCGCGCTCTCGCCCCGGCTGAAATTCGTGCAGTCGCTCTCGGCCGGCACGGACCAGTATGACCGCGCGGTCTTCGGGCAGCATGGCATCCGCCTCGCCTCAGCCGCCGGCGCCAATGCCAATGCGGTCAGCGAGCACGCGGTGGGGCTGATGCTGGGCATCACGCGCAAGTTGTTTGTCGCGCGCGACGACCAGTACAAGAAGTTCTTCTCCGGCATGAAGGGCGACTTCGCGCAGCGCGAGGACGAGCTGGCCGGCAAGACCGCCATCGTCGTCGGCACGGGGCGCATCGGCGCGCGGCTGATCAAGCTGCTCAAGGCCTTTGACATGCACGTCATCGGCGTGCGGCAGAACCCGGCCAGCGGCACGGCGGGCGCTGACGAGGTGCATGCCACCTCCGCCCTGCCCGGGCTGCTGCCGCGCGCGGATTTCGTGGTGCTGGTCTGCCCGCTGACCGACGCCACGCGCGGGCTGATCGGCGCCGACGCCCTGGCCGCCATGAAGCCCGGCGCTTACCTCGTCAACTGCGCGCGCGGCGCGGTGGTGGATGAGCCGGCGCTGATCGCGGCCCTGCAATCCAACGCCATCCGCGGCGCCGCGCTCGACGTGATGATGACCGAACCGCTGCCCGAGGAATCCCCCCTCTGGACGCTGCCCAACTGCTACCTGACGCCCCACACCGGCGGCGAGACCTGCGCCTATGAGATCAATGTGCTGGACCTGATGATGGAGAACATCGCCCGCCTCCAGCGCGGCGAGGCGACGCTCGTGAACCAGGTGGCCTGAGCCATGGCGCTGGTGCTCTCGCCGCGCTGGTCCTGGTGCGCCGAGACCGGGCTGCGCGAGCACCCGCATTTCGTCATCGAGGATGGCCGCATCGCGGCCATTCTCAACGAGGCCCCGAGCCTGGACGCGGAGCGCATCGCCCTGCCCCATGGGCTGCTGACGCCGGGGCTGATCAACCTGCACAACCACGCCTTCTCGGCGCCGCTGTTCCGCGGCCTGGCGGATGACATCCAGCCGGGCAGCCTGCCGGGGCACATCCTGTTCTCGCTGCTGATGCCGCTGGGCGACCTGGTGGCCGAAATCATGGATCCGGACGCCATCGGCGACGCGGTGGAGATGGCGCTGCTCGAATGCCTCATGACGGGCACGACTTCCATGCTCGACATCTGGCGGCCGCAGCAGCACGAATTCGTGCCGCGTGCCACGGCGCTCGGGCTTCGCACCTGGTCCTGCCCCTACACCTTCACCGTGCCCAACCTCGCCATGGGGCCCGACGGCACACCCGTCTGGCAGGGGGAGGATGCCTCGGACGCCAGCTTCGACTTCGTGATGAAGCTGTACGCCGACTGGCACCAGGGGCCGGACGGGCTGGCCTCGGTGGGCTTCGGGCCGCATGGGCCGGACAGCAACTCGCCTGAGCTGCTGCGGCGCGTGGACCGCGCGGCGCGCGAGATGGGCGCCATCGTCTCCGTCCATTGCGCGCAGAACCCGCTGGAACTGGCCGCCGTGCGCGCCGCCCATGGCAAGGGCAGCGTGGAGCATCTGCGCGATTGCGGGCTGCTGCGCCCTGGCGTGATCCTGGGCCATTGCTTCCTCGCGACCGACGAGGAAATCGCGATGGTGCGCGAGGCGGACGCCACCATCGCCTGCTGCCCGCTGGGCTTCGCGCGCTCGGGCAAGGGCGTGCCCATCTCGCGCTTCCTCGATTCCGGCGTGCGGCTGGGCATCGGCACGGATGGCGTCACGCTCGACATGGTGGATGAGCTGCGCGCCGCCGCCCTGCTGGCCAAGACGCAATCCACCAACCCGGGTGCCGGCAGCGCCGAGCGCCTGCTCACCGCCGTCACGCGCGACAGCGCCGATGCGCTGGGGCGGCCCGATTTGGGGCGCCTGACGCCCGGCGCGCGCGCGGATGTGGTGATGTTCGACCTCTCCGCCGCGCGCTACCAGCCCGTCTGGAATCCGCTGCGCGCGCTGCTGACCAATGGGCGCGGCAGCGATGTCCACACCGTTGTCACCGCCGGCGACATCCGGGTGCGCGGCGGCGCCCTGGTGCGGGGCGATGCCGATGCCATCATCCGCCGCGGGGCCGCCGCCATCGAGCGCGTCTGGGCCGAGGCCGCACGCCGCGGGGCCATCCCCGCGGCGCTTGCTTCACAAAGGGAATTCGCGTGACCACCGACGAGACCATCGCCTCCATCCGCGGCCACGCCGCCTACCAGGCCGCCTGCGAGGTGCTGCGCGCCGAGCATGACCGCACGGTGGCCGACATCATCACCCTGACCGAAATCCCGGCGCCTCCCTTCGCGGAGGAAAAGCGCGCCGCCGCCTATCTCGACATGCTGCGCGCCCATGGTCTGGAGGAAGTCGCGCAGGACGAGGTCGGCAACGTCATGGGCCTGCGCCGCGGCTTCGGCAATGGCGACATCCTGGTCGTGGCGGCGCATCTCGACACCGTCTTCCCCGCCGGCACCGATGTGCGGGTGCGGCGCGAGGGCACCAAGCTCTTCGCCCCCGGTGTCGGCGACGACACGCGCAGCCTGGCCGTCAACCTGGCCTTCCTGCGCGCCATGGACGCGGCGGGCATCCGCACGCGGCATGACATCCTCTTCGTGGGCGATGTGGGCGAAGAGGGCCTGGGCGATTTGCGCGGCATCCGCCACCTCTTCGCCACCCACCCGAAGCGCGAGCGCATCCGTGGCTTCCTGACTGTGGACAGCCCGGAGGTGGAGCGCATCGTCACCGGCGGCATCGGCTCGCGCCGCTTCCGCGTGACGTTCCGTGGCCCTGGCGGGCACAGCTACGCCGCCTTCGGCATGGTCAACCCGATGTATGCCATGGCCGAGGCCGCGCGCAGCCTGGCCGCCATCCGCGTGCCGCGCGAACCGGTCACGACGCATTGCGTGAGCGTGGTCTCAGGCGGCACCTCCATCAACGCGATCCCGGAGACGGTGACGATGGAGGTGGACCTCCGCTCCGCCTCCGCCGAGGAACTCTCCAAGCTGGAACGCGCCTTCCTGGCCGGCGTCGAGGGTGCCGTGGCCGCCGAGAACATGGCGCGCGAGGGCACCATCCGCGTCGAGATCACCCCGGTGGGCGACCGGCCGGCCGGCCACACGCCCAATGGCGCGCCCATCGCGCGGCTGGCGGCGGCGGCGGTGGCGGCGGAGGGTTACAGCCCGTCCTTCGAATGGTCCTCCACCGACGCCAATATCCCGATGAGCCTCGGCATCCCCGCCCTTCGCATCGGCTCGGGCGGGCGCGGGGGCCGCGCGCATTCGCTGGAGGAATGGATTGACGTGGAAATCGAGGGCTCGCTGCGCGGGATGCGCGCGAGCCTCGCCACGATCCTGGCCGTCGCGGAAATGGAACTGGCATGATCTGCGCCACCGATGCACGCCCCCGGGCGGACGCCCTCCGGCGATCGGGGGCGGCATGACCCTCATCGTCCGAATGGGCGACGTCACGCCCTACTCCCCCGCCAACCACCACGGCACGCTGAACCACCGCCTGATCGGCCCCGAGACGGTGGGCGCGCGGCAGGTGGAGATGCTGCACGGCACGTTGCAACCCGGCGGCTCCGCCCTGCCACACGCCCATCCGGGGCTGGAGCAGATCTGCTACCTGCTCGAAGGCCGCGCCCGCGTCGCCTGCAATGGCGAGGAGGGGGAAATGGGCCCCGGCGACGCCTGCTTCTTCCCCGCCGATGCCGAGCACGTTTTCCAGGTGATCGGCGACACGCCCGTGCGCGTGCTGGTCATCTACGCACCGCCCTATGGCGAGAACCCCGAAAAAGTGGTCCGCCGGAATACCCATGGAGGATAACGTCATGTTCCAACGCCGCACGCTGCTGGGCGCATCGCTCGCCCTGCCCGCGCTGTCAGCGCCCGCCCTTGCCCAAGGGGGCGCCCAGGGGGGCTGGCGGCCCTCGCGCCCCATCACCCTTGTTGTGCCCTTCGGTGCCGGCTCGGGCACGGACGCCATCACGCGCCTGCTGGCGCAAATGCTCTCGGCCGAGATGGATGGCGCCACGATCACGGTGGAAAATCGCGCCGGCGCCAATGGCACCATCGCCGCCATGGCGGTCGCCCGTGCCCAGCCCGATGGCCACACCCTGCTGGTGACCACCAACACGCCGCACGCCGCCAACCCCTGGCTGCTGCGCCGGCTGGACTATGACCCCATCGCGGACTTCACGCCCATCTCGCGCCTGGGCAACTACGCCTTCTGGCTGGTGGTGCACCCCGACATCCCGGCCCGCACCCTGCCGGAATTCATCGCGCATGTGCGCGCCAACCCGGGGCGCATCACCTACGCCTCGGGCAATGGCTCGGGCATCGTCGCAGGCGCGGCCATCGCCAAGCATGCGGGGGTGGAGATGACGCATGTCCCCTACCGCTCGGTTCCGCCCGCGCTGACCGACCTGCTGACCAACCGCGTGAACTGCATGGTGGTGGATTTCGCGCCCTCCATCGCGCATGTCACGGAAGGGCGGCTGCGCGCGCTGGGCGTCACCTCCGGCCAGCGTTCGCGCCTGGCGCCCGACGTGCCCACCCTGGCCGAAGGCGGCATGACCGGCTTCGAGATGCTGAGCTGGGCCGCCCTGCTCGGCCCCGCCCGGATGCCGCCCGAGGTGACGGCCACGCTGGGTGCTGCCATGCAGCGCCTGGGTGCCAAGCCCGAATACCGCGAACGCCTGGCGCAGGCCCGCTTCGAGGGCATCACTTCCACGCCCGAGGAACTTGGCCGCTTCATCGTGGCGCAGATCGCCGCCTGGGGTGAGATGATCCGCTCGGCCGGGATCGAGCCCGAATGACACCATGAGGCGTCGCCGCCGTCCCTCCCTCTGGCGCGGCGCGCTGCTGGGCCTTCTGCTGCTCGTGCTGGCGGTGCCGGCACTGGCGATGGGCCTCGTCTGGTGGACGCTGCCGCCACGCGAGGAGACCCTCGCCCTGCCCGGCCTCTCGGCGCCGGTCGAGGTGAGCTTCGACGCGCACGGCATCCCCCGCATCCGCGCCGCCAGCGAGCGCGATGCGACCATGGCGTTGGGCTACCTCCATGCCCGCGACCGCTTGTTCCAGATGGAGACGATGCGGCGCGGGGCGGAGGGCCGGCTCTCCGAGATCGCGGGTAGCGCCGCGCTGCGGCTCGACCGCTTCTCGCGCGTGCTGGGCCTCGCACAGCGGGCCGAGGCGGACCTCGCGGGGCTGGAACCCGCAACGCGCCACATGCTGGAAGCCTATGCCGCGGGCGTGAATGCCTGGATCACGGCGCGCGGCCGCTTCGCCGCGCCGGAATTCCTGCTGCTCGGCGCGCCGGAGCCCTGGGAGCCACGGCATTCCCTGCTCTGGGCCAAGGTGATGGGCCTGTGGCTGTCCAACAATTTCCGCGTGGAGATGGAGCGCGCGCGTCTCGCCTCCCTCCTGCCCGCCGAGCGGCTGTGGGATCTCTGGCCGCTGGATGGCAGCGCGGGGCGGCCCGACCTCGCGGCGCTGCCGCAGCTCGACCGCGTGCTGGCCGCCATTCCGGTCTTTGGCGAGGACGCGCCGCTGCCCCATTCGGCGTCCAACTCCTGGGCCGTGGCGGGGCCGCGCGCCGGAAGCAATGCGCCCCTGCTCGCGGCGGACCCGCATCTGGGCTATGGGGCGCCGGTGCTGTGGTACCTGGTGCGGGTGGAGCTGGCGGATGGCGGGCTGCGCGCCGGTGCCACCTCGCCCGGCGTGCCCTTCCTGGTGTTCGGGCGCACCAATGACCTCGCCTGGGGCTTCACCACCACCCACTCCGACACGCAGGACGTCTATATCGAGCCGGAATCCGCCGCCCGCGTGGTGCGGACCGAGACCATCCGCGTGCGCGGGCGCGAACCCGTCACCTTCGAGGTGCGCGAGACCGAAAACGGCCCCGTGCTCTCCGACCTGGACGAGACGCCGCGCACCGATGGCCAGGTGCTGGCGGTGCGGATGGCGAACCTGGAGCCGGGCGACACGGCCGCCGATGGGCTGCGGCGCCTGGCCCTGGCGCGGGACCTCGCCGGTGCGCGCGATGCCGCCGCGCGCATCAGCTCGCCGCCGCAGAACCTGATGGTGGCGGCGCGCGATGGCGGCATCGCCATGTATCTCACCGGCCGCACCCCTGTCCGCGCCGAGGGCGACGGCTCCATCCCCGGCAACGCCCCCTGGCGGGGCTTCATCCCCTTCGACGAATTGCCGCATGTGGAAAACCCAGGCAGCGGCCTGCTGGTAAATGCCAACAACCGCGTGAGCCCGGAGGGCCACCCCGCCTTCCTCGGGCGCGACTGGTATGGCGACTGGCGCTTCCGCCGCATCCATGAACTGCTTGCGCCCGGTGTGCGCTTCACGCTG
Organism: Roseococcus sp.; assembly: GCA_035998215.1. GTDB lineage: Bacteria > Pseudomonadota > Alphaproteobacteria > Acetobacterales > Acetobacteraceae > Roseococcus. Next base: position 275,165 of record DASYHU010000030.1, read on the forward strand.
GCGGGCTTCGCGGCGGTGCAGATGGACACGCTCTCCCTGCCCGCGCGCGAGGCGTTGCCCTTCCTGAACACCCTGCCCCGCGGCTCGGGCGCGGTGGGGGCGGCGCAGGCCCTGCTGGCGAGCTGGGATGGCGACATGGACCCGGGCCGGCCGGAGCCGCTGATCTGGGCGGCCTTCTCCCAGCACATGCCGCGCCTCGCGGTGGCCCAGGCGGGCGCGCCCGATGCACCCACCAGCGCGGAATTCCTGCGCTTCCTGCTGACCGACCCGCGCGGCGAGTGGTGGTGCGGCGGGGATTGCCGGGCCATGGCGGCGCTGGCCATGGCGGAGGCGGTGGGCGACCTCGTGACCCGCTTCGGCCCCGAGCCCGCGCAATGGCGCTGGGGCCAGGCGCACCAGGCCCGCTTCGACCACCCGCTGCTGCGCTTCGTGCCCGTCCTGAACCGGCTGACGGGATTGGCGGCCCCCGTGGGCGGCGATGGCCACACCGTGCAGCGCCAGAGCTTCCGCATGGCCGGGCCGGAGCCCTTCGCGGCGGTGCATGGCGCCGGCTTGCGGATCGCGGTGGACCTGTCGGACCCCGAGGCCACCGAAGCCATCATCGGCACAGGGCAATCGGGCCACCCGCTCTCGCGCCACTGGGGTGACCTGCTGGAGCGCTGGCAAGCGGGCGAGACCCTGCGCCTGACGCGCGAGCCCGCCACCACCACCGGCCACCTGCGCCTGACGCCCTGATGCTGCAACCGGTCACGCTGGGGGTGCTGGCCTCCTTTGTCGGCTTCTCCTCCTCCTTCGCGGTGGTGCTGGCGGGCTTCGCGGCCATGGGGGCGACGCCGGCACAGGCGGCCTCGGGCCTTGTCGTGCTGTGTCTGCTGATGGGCGGGCTGGGGCTGGCCTTCTCGGTGTGGTGGCGCATGCCCATCAGCATCGCCTGGTCCACGCCGGGGGCGGCGCTCTTGGCGGGCTCGGCCATGCCGGAGGGCGGGTTTCCCGCCGCGGTCGGCGCCTTCCTCGTGGCCTCGGCCCTGATGGTGGTGGCGGGGCTTTGGCGACCCTTCGCTCAGGCCGTCGAGCGTATTCCGGCGCCACTGGCGGCGGCCATGCTGGCGGGCGTGCTGCTGGACCTCTGCCTCGCTCCGGTGCGGGCGGTGGGGGAGATTCCCTGGCTCGCCTTGCCGGTTGTGCTGGCCTGGGCGGTGATGCTGCGGCTCAACCGGCTCTGGGCCGTGCCGGTCGCGGTGCTGATGGCGGTGGCGGTGCTGCTGCTGGGGCCGGGGCTGCCCGGCGCTTCGGGCTTCACGCCGCCCGTGCTGGAATTCGTGGCGCCGCGGCTGGAATGGGGCACGCTGGCCGGCATCGCCCTGCCGCTGTTCCTTGTCACCATGGCGTCGCAGAACCTCCCCGGTCTCGCGGTGCTGCACGCCAACGGGTATCGGCCGGCGGTGCGGCCCATCTTCGTGGCCACGGGGCTGGGCAGTTTCGCCGGGGGCTTCGCGGGCGGACAGTTGGTAAACCTCGCCGCCATCACGGCGGCCCTCTGCGCGGGGCCGGAATCCCATCCCGACCCGCGTCGGCGCTGGGTGGCCGGCGCGGTAGCGAGTGCGGGCTACCTGGGCTTCGCCGTGCTGTCCGGCATGGCCGCGGTGATCGTGGCGGCGGCGCCCCCGCTGCTGATCCAGGCGGTGGCGGGCCTCGCACTTCTCGGCTCGCTGGCCGGCGCGCTGGCCACCGCCCTCGCGCGTGAATCCGCCCGGGTGCCGGCCATTACCACCTTCGTGGTCAGCGCCTCGGGGCTGACGGTGGGCGGCGTGGGCGCCGCCTTCTGGGGGCTGGTGGCGGGCGGTGCGCTATGGTGGCTGTTGCGGCCGCGAGACTAGGCCTGTCATCAAACTGTCATCTTCAACCAGAATGGCGTAAACCCCGTTCACCACCGTGAACGAATTCCGCTTCCTCCTTCAACTCGCCGGCGAGGCCGCCCTTCTCCTCTGGGGGCTGCACATGGTGCAGTCCGGCATCCAGCGCGCCTATGGCGGGCGGCTGCAAGCCATCCTGGGCACCGCGCTGGGCCGGCCCTGGCGGGCGGTGCTGGCGGGGCTGGGCGTCACAGCCGTGCTTCAAAGCAGCACGGCCACCGCGCTGATGGTGGGCTCCTTCGCCGCCGCCGGGCTGGTGGGGCTGGCGCCGGCGCTGGCCGCCATGCTGGGGGCCAACCTGGGCACGGCGTTGCTGGTGCAGGCCCTCTCCTTTGACATGGCCTGGCTCTCGCCGCTGCTGCTCCTGGCGGGCGTCGTCGCCTTCCGGCGCGCGGGCCGCACCCGCACGCGTGACCTCGCGCGGGTTTCCATCGGGCTTGGGCTGATGCTGCTCGCCCTGGCGCTGCTGGGGCAGACCCTCGCCCCGGTCGAGCGCTCGGCCGCGTTGCGGGAGGTACTGGCCGTGCTGGCGGACATCCCCCTGGTGCTGGTGCTGCTGGCGGCGGTGTTGGCCTGGGCGGCGCATTCCTCGGTGGCTGGCGTGCTGTTTGTCGCGGCGCTCGCGGGGGGCGGCAGCCTTCCGGCAGAGGCCGCGGTCGCCATGGTGCTCGGCGCCAATCTTGGCACCGCGCTGAACCCGCTGCTGCAGGCGCAGGGCGGCACCGGTGGGCCGCCACGGCTCCGTCTGCCGCTGGGAAACCTGCTGAATCGCATCCTGGGCTGCGCCGCCGCGCTGGCGCTGCTGCCAAGCTTCACCGCGTTGATGGCGGCGCTGGACCCCGATCCGGTGCGGTTGGTCGCCAACACCCACCTGGCCTTCAACCTGATGACGGCACTGGTGGCGCTGCCCCTGCTGCGCCCACAAGCCTGGTTGTTGACACGGCTGCTGCCCCCACCCCCACCCGAGGCCGACCCCGCGGCGCCTCGCTACCTCGACCGCGGGGCGCTCGGCACGCCCTCCGTCGCGCTCTCCCATGCCACGCGCGAGGCGCTGCGGGTGGCCGATGTGCTGAAGGACATGCTGGCTGCCTCCGCCCGCGGCTTCGCAACGGAGGAGCGCGGGGCCGGCAAACCCGTCGCCCGCATGGACGACACGGTGGACGGGCTGCACCGCGCCATCCACGCCTACCTCGCGGCGCTGCCCGCCGAGGCGCTGAGCGACGAGGAGGCGGGCCGCACCCGGCGCATCCAGGGCTTCGTCATCGCACTGGAGCAGGCGGCCGATGTCCTGGCACGCGACCTGGCGCAGCACGCCGCAAAGCGACAGCGCAGGGCGCTCGCGCTGGCGCGGGAGGGCCAGGGCATGCTGGACGACGTGCATGCCGCGCTGGGCGCGCAGCTGACGCTGGCCGTGACGGTCTTCCTCTCGGATGATCTCGACGCGGCACGGCAGCTGGTCGCGGCCAAGGAGAGGCTGCGCGACACCGAACGGACGGCGGCGGCGCGGGTGGTCGCGGCCGGGGCCGCGCCGGCCAGCGAGGGCGGCGCGGCGCCCAGCTTCGTGCTGGACTGCGTGCGCGACCTGCGCCGCGTCTCGGCCCACCTGGCCAGCGTGGCGCATCCGGTGCTGGAGCAGCATGGCGTGCTGCTGCCCAGCCGCCTTCTGCCTGGCAATTGAGGCGGGCTACGCCGCCAGGATCGCCTCCACCACCTCCTGCACCGCCAGCGCCTCCTCCAGCGTGGCGAGGTCCACACTCTCGCCCCGCGTGAGCGCGGCCAGCTTGTCGAGTTGCCGTGACAGCGTCAGCGGGCGCATCTGCGGGTTGGGCAGGGCGTCGGGGGCCGCGTGCCAGCCGCCATCGGCGCCCTGGCGCTCGGCGAAGGACCAGTCGCGAAGGCGCACCGCGCCCTTGGTGCCGGTGATGACGAAGAGGTTGTGGTCCTCTGCCGCCACGGTGCCGACCGAACCCTCCAGCGTGACCGGCACCACGCCGGCCATCAGGCGCGCGGTGATGGCCGTCTCGCAGGCCTCGCCGCCCGGGAATTCGGCGCGCGCCTGCTCCAGGCGCAGGGCGCCGCCCAGGCGCTGCGCGAGGAAGAGGAAATGCGACACGACCTCGCGCGTGAAGCCGCCCTCGGCACGCAGCGCGAGCCAGGAGGCGGCGGCCGCCTGCCAGGCGCGCGGCCAGGCGGCGAAGGCCACCTTGATGGAGATGGACTGGATCTCGCCCACCTCCGGCAGCCAGGCGCGCAACTGCGCGACCGCGGGCGAGGAGGCCATGGGGAAGTTCACCGCCGCCCGCTGCCCGGCCGAGGCCGCCACGAAGGCGCGCGCCGCCGCCACGTCGGAAGCGAGCGGCTTCTCCAGGAAGAGCGAACGCCCCGCCCCCAGCACCGCCTGCCCAAGGTCGATATGCGAGGCGGGGGGCGAGGCGACATAGACGGCCTCGGCCGCCGCGATCGCCGCCTCGGCGCTGGGCAGCATCGGCACCGCGCCCGTGATGGACGCAAGCCGCGCGGCCGCCGCGGGCGAAGGATCCCACACGCCCGCGACGCGCGTGCCGCCATGATCGAGTGCGGCGCGCAACAGGCGCTCGCCCATGATGCCAAGGCCGATGATGGAAAGCTGCATGGGGGTGATCCTCGCCTATTCCGGCTTGCGCGGGCACGATCCAGCCCGCAGAACAATGACGGACCGGCAATGGCGCAATCGGCGCGCCGCCGCAACGGGGAAGCGTTTCATGGAACAGGCCCGCCGCATTGACGTGATCTCGGACGCGATCTGCCCCTGGTGCTGGATCGGCAAGCGGCAGTTGGAAGCCGCGCTGGCCCAGCTCGGCGGCGGGTTCTCCGTGCATTGGCGCCCCTACCAGCTCAACCCCGACATGCCCGTGGAGGGCGTCGAGCGCGCCAGCTACCGCGCGGCCAAGTTCGGCAGCCTCGAACGCTCGCGCGAGGCCGATGCGCGCGTGGCCGAGGCCGGGCGCGCCGTGGGCCTCGACTTCCGGCACGACCGCATGCTGCGCACCCCCAACACCATCAAGGCCCACCGCCTGATCCGTTGGGCGGCCGGCCCGCGCCAGGACGCGATGGTGGAAGCCCTGTTCCAGGCCTATTTCCACGACGGGAAGGACGTCGGCGACGACGCCACCCTCGCCGCCCTCGCCACCGGCGCCGGTTTTGACGGTGCCGCCGAATTCCTCGCCTCCGGCGCCGAGGAAGCGGAAGTCCGCGCCGAGGACGCTCAGTTCCGCCGCATCGGCATCTCGGGCGTGCCCAGCTTCGCCCTGGATGGGCGCGTGATGTTCAGCGGCGCCTGGCCCGCCGAGCGCATGGCGGAGGTCTTCGCGCGGCGGGTGGCGTAGGGGGCGCGGTGGCCCTCGGGGGGACGCTGTCCCCCCGAACCCCCTGCCAGGGGCCCAGGCCCCTGGGACCCCGTCTCATGGGGTTGTAAAGGGAGGGGCACGGCACGTCCGTGACACGGTCGCACCCGCGATGCCCCTCCCTCTACAACCCCATAAACTGTGGGGTTTCCAAAGGCCCCCGGCCTTTGGCGGGAGGGTCCGGGAGGGCGGCGCCCTCCCGGTGGCACTAACGCCCCCCCCTCCGCTACCGCTGCGCGATGATTCCGCCGCTGATGCTGGCGGGGATGCGGGGGCGCCATGCGCCGGTGTCCACGGTGGTCAGGAAGTCCTGCAGGGCGGTGTTGAAGGCGGCGGGGTCTTCCAGGTTCATCGTGTGCCCGCATTTCGGCATGACCAGCAGGGCCGAGGTGGAGATGGTGCGCTTGAGGTAGAGCGCGGGCTCCAGGGTCGGGTCGTCCTCGTCGCCAGCGATAATGAAGGTGGGCACCGTCATCTTGCGGAACCCGGCCTCGAGGTCGAAGAGCGAGGGGCGCTCGCGCTGGCAGCCGAGCATGGTGAGCGCCGAGCCTTCGGTGGAATGTTCGCACATCTGCGCCTCGAACTCGGCGAAGCCGCGCGGGTCCTTTTCCTCGAAGATGAGGCGGGTGGGACCATGGGCGTAGATGCGGCCGAACTCGGCCATGCCGCCTGCGCGGAGTTTCGCCACGGAGGCGTCGATCTCCGCCTGGAATTGGGCGCGCTTGTCAGGTGAGGCGCCATAGCCCACGCCGGCGGCGGTCAGGCTGCGGGCCAAATGCGGGTGGCGCAGGCCCAGGTGCAGCGCGGCGAAGGCCCCCATGGAGAGGCCCACCACATGCGCGGCCCCCAGTCCCAGCCCCTGAATGACGGCCGCGATGTCATCCGTCGCACGGTTCTGGGAATAGGCACGCGGATTGGTCGGCACGTCGGAGGGCGGGTAGCCGCGGGCGTGGTAGGCGATGCAGCGGTAACGGCGCGAGAAATAGCGGATCTGCGGCTCCCAGCTGCGCGCATCGCCAGCGAATTCATGGACGAAGACGATGGGCGTACCGGTCCCGGCCTCGACGTAATGCAGCGCGACACCATCATCGGTCATGACATGGGGCATGGGCTTCTCCTGCTGTTGCCAGCGAGGATGCGGCGGGCCTAAGGAGAGGTCCAGACGCGGACATGCGGCGAAAACATGCAGGGTTGCGCTTGGCCCCCCTGGAAATGGGACTGGTTTGGTCCTATTTAAGCCGGAGCAGAAGGATACCGCCGTGCTCAGGCTCTCCAGACTGACGGATTACGCGGTCGTGGTCCTGGCCCGCATGGGCGAGGAGGCGACGGCTTTGCAAAGCGCCCCGGGCCTGGCACTCCGCACGGGCCTGCCCGAGCCCACGGTGGCCAAGGTGCTGAAGACCCTGGCCCAGGCCGGCGTGGTGGAGGGGCTGCGCGGCGCGCGCGGCGGCTACCGCCTGGCCAAGGCGCTGCCCGATATCAAGTTGACCGAGGTGATCGTGGCCTTCGACGGTCCCATCGCGCTGACCGCCTGCGTGGATGGCGGATCGGGGCTGTGCGAGAGCGAGCATCTCTGCCCCGTGCGCGGCCGCTGGGACCCGGTGAACACCGCCATCCGCGATGCGCTCGAAAAGATTTCCGTGGCCGAGCTGGCGGGGCATGCGCCCGCGCTGGATGACGCCGATTTCCGCCTGGCTGCCGAGTAGGAGCACGCAATGCCCGCCGTCGCAGAGACCATCGAGACCGTCCAGTCCGCCCAGGAGGGCGGCTACAAGTTCGGCTTCGAGACCAAGATCGAGATGGAGTTCGCCCCCAAGGGGCTGAACGAGGACATCGTCCGCTTCATCTCCGCCAAGAAGGGTGAGCCGGAATGGCTGCTCGAATGGCGCCTGAAGGCCTATGCCATGTGGCTGAAGATGGAGGAGCCCGACTGGGCCGCCGTCTCCTACCCCAAGTTCGACTACCAGGACGCCTATTACTACGCCGCGCCGAAGAACCGCGTGGCGCCGAAATCGCTCGACGAGGTGGACCCCGAGCTGCTGCGCACCTACGAGAAACTGGGCATCCCGCTGCGCGAGCAGGAACGGCTGCAGGGCATCGCGGTGGATGCGGTGTTCGACAGTGTCTCCGTCGCCACCTCCTACAAGGAGCGGCTGGGCAAGGAGGGCATCATCTTCTGCTCGATCAGCGAGGCGGTGCACACGCACCCGGAGCTGGTAAAGCAATATCTCGGCAGCGTGGTTCCGCAGGGCGACAACTACTTCGCCTGCCTGAACAGCGCGGTCTTCACCGATGGCAGCTTCGTGTACATCCCCAAGGGCGTGCGCTGCCCGATGGAGCTGTCCACCTATTTCCGCATCAATGCCCAGAATACCGGCCAGTTCGAGCGCACGCTGATCATCGCCGAGGCCGGCAGCCATGTGTCCTACCTCGAAGGCTGCACGGCGCCCCAGCGCGACGAAAACCAGATGCACGCGGCGGTGGTGGAGCTGGTCGCGATGGACGACGCCACCATCAAGTACTCCACCGTGCAGAACTGGTACCCCGGCGACGCCGAGGGCAAGGGCGGCATCTACAACTTCGTGACCAAGCGCGGTGCCTGCCGCGGGGCGCGCTCCAAGATTTCCTGGACGCAGGTGGAGACGGGGTCGGCCATCACCTGGAAGTATCCCTCCTGCATCCTGCAGGGCGATGACAGCGTGGGCGAGTTCTACTCGGTCGCCATCACCAACAACCGCCAGCAGGCCGATACCGGCACGAAGATGTGGCATATCGGGAAGAACACCCGGTCCACCATCGTCTCCAAGGGCATCAGCGCAGGGCATGGGCAGAACACCTATCGCGGCCTGGTCAAGATCAGCCCCAAGGCCACCGGCGCCCGCAACTTCACCCAATGCGACTCGCTGCTGATCGGCGACCAGTGCGGCGCACACACCGTGCCCTATATCGAGAACCGCTGCGCCACGGCCAAGGTGGAGCATGAGGCGACCACCAGCCGCATCGCCGAGGACCAGTTGTTCTACTGCCGCGCCCGCGGGCTGAACCAGGAAGAGGCCGTGGGCCTCATCGTGAACGGCTTCTGCCGCGAGGTGTTGAAGGAATTGCCCATGGAATTCGCGGTGGAAGCGCAGAAGCTGCTCGCGATTTCGCTCGAAGGGAGCGTTGGCTGACCATGTTGAAGATCGAGAACCTGACCGCCGAGATTGACGGCAAGCAGATCCTGAAGGGGATCACGCTCGAGGTGCCGGCCGGCGAGGTGCACGCCATCATGGGCCCGAACGGCTCGGGCAAGTCCACCCTCTCCTACGTGCTGTCGGGCCGCGAGGGCTATGAGATCACGGGCGGCAGCGTCACCTTCAATGGCATTGACCTGCTGGCGATGGAGCCGGAGGAACGTGCGGCCGCAGGCGTCTTCCTGGCCTTCCAGTATCCGGTGGAGCTTCCCGGCGTCGGCAACGCCAATTTTCTCCGCACCGCACTGAACGCCATCCGCCGCGCGCGCGGCGAGGCGGAGGTGGATGCCATGCAGTTCCTCAAGCTCTCGCGCGCCAAGATCAAGGCGCTGCAGATGAGCGAGGATATGCTGAAGCGCAACGTGAACGTCGGCTTCTCCGGCGGCGAGAAGAAGCGCAACGAGGTGCTGCAGATGGCGCTGCTCGAGCCCAAGCTCGCCATCCTCGACGAGACGGACAGCGGCCTTGACATTGACGCGCTCAAGATCGTGGCTGATGGCGTGAACGCGATGCGCGGCCCTGCCTTCTCGGCGCTCGTCATCACCCACTACCAGCGCCTGCTGGACCACATCACGCCCGACCGCGTGCATGTCCTGATGGGCGGACGCATCGTGAAGACGGGTGGCCCCGAACTCGCGCTGGAGCTGGAGGCGGAGGGCTACGCGAAGGTGGCGGCATGAACACCATGGTGACGGGTGCCGCGGCCTTTCTGGGCCGCTTCGAAGGTTTGCGTGAGCGCCTGCCCGGCGGGCGCACGCCCTGGGTCGCGCAACTGCGCGCCGATGCGGCCGAGAGCTTCCGTGCCCAGGGCCTGCCCGGCCGACGCATCGAGGCCTGGCACTACACGGATCTCGGCGTGCTGGCGCAGCTCGGCTTCACCGAGGCGCTGACCCTGGCCGACGAGGCCCCTGCCCTTCCGCCCGCGCGCGCAGCGCACCGTGCGGTCTTCGTGGATGGCCGCTTCGCGCCCGCGCTGTCGCAACTGCCCGCGGGAGCGACGCCGTTGTCGCAGGCCCTGGACGATATGGAAGGCCGGTTGGGCGCGCTGGCGCAGAACCTGCCCATCGTGGCGCTGAACACCATGCTCTTCGAGGATGGGCTGGTGCTGGACGTGCCGGCGGGCGTGGATGCGGGGGAGGTGGAACTTCTCTCCTTCGCGACCCATGCCGGCCGCGCCATCGCCTTCCATCCGCGCCACCTGATCCGCCTCGGCGCGGGCGCCAGGCTCACGCTGATTGACACCAGCCTGGGCGAGGCGGAGGCCACCTATCTGCACAACCCGGTCTATGAGATCGCGGTGGCGGAGGGCGCCACGCTCAGCCACATCCGCATCCAGCGCGAGGGGCGGTCGGGCTTCCAGCTCTCCACCGTGCTGGCCGCGGTGCAGGCGGGCGGCACCTATGACAACTTCACCCTGAACGCCGGCGGGCGGCTGGTCCGCAACGAGATCCATGTGGCGCTGCAAGGCCCCAAGGCCGCCTGCCACATGAACGGCGCGCAGCTGGTGGCCGAGGGGCAGCACGCGGACACGACCACCTTCCTGGACCACGCGGCCCCGGACTGCCCGAGCCGGCAGACCTACAAGACCGTGCTGGCTGGGCGTTCGCGCGGCGTGTTCCAGGGCAAGATCCTGGTGCGCCAGGCGGCGCAGCGCACCGATGGCTACCAGATGAACCAGGCGCTGCTGCTCTCGGACGATGCCGAGATCAATGCCAAGCCGCAGCTGGAAATCTACGCCGACGACGTGAAGTGCAGCCATGGCGCAACCGTGGGCGCGCTGGACGAGGCACAGCTCTTCTACCTGCGCGCCCGGGGCATCCCGGCCGCCACGGCGCGCGCCATGCTGGTCGAGGCCTTCCTGACCGAAGCGATCGAAGGTGTCACCAACCCCCTCGCGCAGGAGGCGCTGTCCGAGGCCATTTCCGGCTGGTGGCAGAAAGAAGCGGTGTGATGGACGCCATCCCCGCCCGGCTGGACGTGGCGCGCCTCCGCCAGGATTTCCCGATCCTGTCCACGCAGGTGCGCGGCAAGCCCCTGGTGTTCCTCGACAGCGGCGCTTCGGCCCAGAAGCCGCGCGCTGTGATCGAGGCGATGACGCGCTGCATGGAGACGGCCTATGCCAATGTCCACCGCGGCGCCTATCACCTGAGCGAGGTCGCCACCGCCAATTTCGAGGCGGCACGCGAGGCGGCGCAGCGTTTCCTCGGCGCCGCCACGCCCGAGGAGATCGTCTTCACCCGCAACTCCACCGAGGCCTTCAACCTCGTCGCCCACAGCTTCGGGCGCGCGCTGCTGAAGCGCGGCCAGGTGGTGCTGGTCTCCGAGATGGAGCACCACGCAAACCTCGTCCCCTGGCAGATGCTGCGCGATGCGGGCCTGGGCATCGGGCTGCGCTTCATCCGCGTGACAGATGCGGGCGAGCTGGACCTCGAGGACTATGCAAGGCACCTGGCCCAAAGCGATGTGGGCCTCGTCTCCGTCACTCACATGTCGAACGTGCTGGGCACGGTGACGCCCGCCGCCCGTATCGCGCGCATGGCGCATGAGGCCGGGGCGCGCGTCATGTTCGACGGCAGCCAGGCGGCGGTTCACCGCGCGGTGGATGTGCGCGCGATTGACGCCGACTTCTACGCCTTCACCGGCCACAAGCTCTACGGGCCCACCGGCATCGGCGTGCTCTATGGCAAGCGCGAATTGCTGGACGCCATGCCGCCCTTCCAGGGCGGCGGCGACATGATCGAGACCGTGACGCTCGAACATTCCACCTGGGCGGCGCCGCCCGCGCGCTTCGAACCGGGCACGCCCGCCATCATCGAGGCGGCGGGGCTTTTGGCCGCCATCGAATACGTGAATGCCATCGGCATGGAGGCCATCGAGGCGCATGAGCGCGCGCTGGTGGAGCACGCCTCCGCCACCCTCGCCCAGGTGCCGGGCCTGACCTTGCTAGGCCGCGCGCAGGACCGGGGTGGCGTCTTCGCCTTCTCGCTGGACGTGGCGCACCCGCATGACCTGTCCACCTTCCTGGACCGGCGTGGCATCTGCGTGCGGGCCGGCCGTCATTGTGCCGAGCCGCTGCATGCGCGCTTCGGGCTGGAGGGCGGCACCTCCCGCGCGTCCTTCGGCCTCTACACCACGCCCGAAGAAATTGACGCGCTGGCCGAGGCGCTGGCCGCCGCGCGGAAATTCTTCGCATGACGGGGCAGGCGGCCGGCTTCGAGGAGTTGCGGGACCTCTACCAGGAGGTGATCCTCGACCATGGCCGCAAGCCCCGGAACCAGTTCCGGATGGAGGTGTTCGACGCCTCCGCCCGCGGCGACAACCCCATGTGCGGCGACCGGGTGGAGCTGTTCCTGGCGCTGGAGAATGGCCAGATCAGCAAGGCCAGCTTCCTGGGCCGGGGTTGCGCCATCAGCCAGGCCAGTGCCTCACTGCTGACGGAACTGGTGCCGGGCCTGACGCCGGAGGAGGCCCGCGCCATGGGCGCCCGCTTGCGCGAGATGGCCAAGACCGGTGCGCGCGATGACAGCACGCCGGCATTGGCGCGGCTGTCCGCCCTTTCGGGCGTGCATGAATTTCCCAGCCGGGTGAAGTGCGCCACGCTCGCGTGGCACGCGCTCGACGCCGCGCTGGATGGATCGAAGGAGGCGAGCAGTGAATGACCAGGCCGCCAGCCATGGAAGCTGGACCCCCGAGGGCGAAACCCTGCCGGCCGTGACGGAAGAAGGCGTCATCGAGGCGCTGAAGACCGTCTTCGACCCCGAAATTCCGGTGGACATCTATGAGCTCGGCCTCGTCTACGCGATTGAGCTGGAGGAGGGCGGGCGCGTGAAGGTGGAGATGACGCTCACCACCCCCTCCTGCCCTTCCGCGCAGGAATTGCCCTCCATGGCCGAGGAAGCCATCCGCCAGATGCCCGGCGTCACCGATTGCCAGGTGGAGGTCGTGTGGGACCCGCCATGGGACCAATCGCGGATGAGCGAGGATGCGCGCCTCGCGCTGAACATGTTCTGATGAAGGGAGTGCCGTCATGAGCACCACCACCGAGGCCCCGCGCGTGAAGCGGGAATTGCCGCCCCTGATGTCCCTTTCGGAAGCCGCCGCCGAGCGCCTGCGCCGCCTCTACGACAAGGCGGAGGCGGGCAAGCTGCTGCGCATCGGCGTGAAGACCAAGGGCTGTTCCGGCATGGCCTATGACCTCAGCTTCGTGGAAAGCCAGGGTCCGGGCGATGAGCGCGTGACCGACAAGGGCGTCACCATCCTGGTGGACCGCAAGGCGACGCTCTACCTCCTCGGCACCACCATGGACTACGAGGTGAAGCCGATGAGCGCCGGCTTCGTCTTCGTGAACCCCAACGAGAAGGGCCGCTGCGGCTGCGGCGAGAGCTTCCACGTCTGATCAGACGAAGAGACTGTAGAACATCCGGATGCTGGTGATCGCCAGGAAGATCGCGAAGGCCCGCTTCAGCCAGATCGGCTTGATGGTGTGGGCCAGCTTCACCCCCCAAGGTGTCGCGATGATGGAACTCGGCACGATCAGCGCGAAGCCGATCAGGCTGACATAGCCCAGCGACCAGGGCGGCAGGTTGGGGTCGTTCCAGCCGCCCCAGATGAAGCCGATCGTCGCCGGCACCGAGATGATCAGGCCGAACACGCTGGAGGTGGCCACCGCCGCGCGGATGGGGTGGCCGAACATGGACAGGATGGGCACGCCGAGCGTGCCGCCGCCGATTCCCATCATCGCGCTCACGCTGCCGATGCCCATGCCCAGCGCCGCGCGCGGCGGGCCTTCGGGCACCTTGTCCGCCACGCGGAAGTCCACGCCCGTGAAACCCATATTCAGTGCCACCAACAGGGCGACCACGGCGAAGACGGCCGTCAGCCCCTCGCCGCGGACATGCACGGCAAGCGCGGTGCCGATGGCCACACCGAGCATCATGGGCAGCCAGATGGAGCGCAGCAGCGTCTCGTCCATCGCCCCGGTGGCGCGGTGCTTGCGCGCCGAGACGATGGAGGTGGGGATGATGGTGGCGAGCGAGGTGCCCACCGCCAGCTTCATCTGGATCGCTTCGGGAATGTCGAAGAAGGGGAAGACGTTGAACAGCAGCGGCACGATGACGATGCCGCCCCCCACGCCCAGCAGCCCCGCCAGCGTTCCAGAGACGACACCCGTCGCCAGCATGGCCGCCGCAAGCGCCAACAGCCACCCCACATCATACATCGCGCGCCCCCGGCAGGTTGTGTTCGCGCCGGTCCTCTAACCTTCCCGACACCCGTCGCATAGCGCAAGGCGCGGCCCCCACCTTCCCGCGTGGCGCATGGCGTTCTAGCCTCCGGCCGAACACAGGCAGGAGGAATGGCCACATGATGCTCAAGGACAAGGTCGCGATCGTCACGGGTTCCGGCGGCGGCATCGGGCGCGAGATCGCGGTCGCCATGGCGGAAGCCGGCGCCAAGGTCGTCATCAACGACATCGGCGCCTCTCTGGGCGGCGAGGGCTTTTCGGCCACGCCGGCCGAGCAGACCAAGGCCATCATCGAGCAGAAGGGCGGCCAGGCCGTCATCAACACCGACAGCGTCTCCGAATGGGAGAACGCGAAGAAGATCGTCCAGACCGCGATTGACGCCTTCGGCCGCGTGGACATCGTGGTGAACAACGCGGGCATCCTGCGCGACCAGATCTTCCACCGGATGACGCCGGAGGAGTGGCTGTCGGTCATCAACGTCCACCTCAACGGCAGCTTCTTCATGAGCCGCGCGGCGGCCGAGCATTTCCGCAAGCAGGAAAGCGGCAGCTTCGTCCACATCACCTCGACCTCGGGGCTGATCGGCAATTTCGGGCAGGCGAACTACTCCGCCGCCAAGCTCGGCATTGTCGCACTGTCCAAGTCCATCGCACTGGACATGAAGCGCTACAATGTGCGCTCGAACTGCCTGGCCCCCTTCGCCTGGTCGCGCATGACCAGCTCCATCCCCGCGGAGACGCCCGAGCAGAAGGCGCGCGTGGAGCGCATCATGCGCATGGGCCCCGAGAAGAATGCGCCGCTGGCGGTGTTCCTCGCCTCCGACGCGGCGAAGGAAGTGACGGGGCAGATCTTCGCGCCGCGCATGCATGAGCTGTTCCTGTTCAGCCAGAACCGCCCCATCCGCTCGGTCCACAGCGAAAGCGGCTGGACGCCCGAGAAGATCGCGGAAGTGGCACTTCCCGCCTTCCGCGCGAACTTCGTGCCCATGGAGCGCTCGGGCGACGTGTTCAGCTGGGACCCCGTGTGACGTGAACTTCGAGCTCAACGAGGAGCAGAAGGCCTTCCAAGAGGTGGTGCGCGGCTTCGCCGAGCGCCACCTGGCCAAGGGCGCGGTGGAACGCGCCCACACGGTGGGCTTTCCCTGGGATGTCGCGAAGCTGATGGCCGAGCAGGGCTTGTTCGGCATCATGCTGCCCGAGGAGGATGGCGGCGCCGGCGGCACCGTCTTCGACGCGGTGCTGGCCATGGAGCAGATCGCGCAGGTCTGCCCGCGCAGCGCGGACGTTCTGCAGGCCGGCAATTTCGGCGCCTTCCGCACCTTCGCGGAGTATGCCTCGCCCTACCAGAAGGAACGCTTCTTCAAGCCACTTCTGGCAGGCGAGGCGGTGGCGGCGGTCGGCATGACCGAGCCCGACGCCGGCTCCGCGCTGACCGACCTCAAGACGCATTGCACGCCCGATGGCGAGGGCTTCCGCCTGAACGGCCAGAAGGTGTTCACCACGAACAGCGCCGAGGCCAATGTCTTTGTCGTCTATTGCCGCTTCGGGCCTGGCGTGGGCGGCATCGGCTCGGTGCTGGTGGAGCGCGGCATGGAGGGGTTTAGCCTCGGCCAGCCCAGCCTCTACATGAATGACGAGGAGTGGTGCGCCCTCTACTTCGACAATGTCTACATCCCGCCCGAGATGGTGCTGCTGGGCCCCGGCGGCTTCAAGAAGCAGATCGGCGGCTTCAACGTGGAGCGCGTGGGGAACACGACGCGGGCGCTGGCGCTGGGCGAATACTGCTTCGCCGCGGCGCGCGACCACGCCATGACGCGCAAGCAGTTCGGGCGGCCGCTGATGGAATTCCAGGGCCTGCAATGGAAGTTCGCCGAGATGCGTGTCGCATTGGATGGCGCGCGGCTGCTGCTTTACCGCGCGGCGGTGAATGCCGGGCGCGGGCTGCCGGACGCGCAGGAGGTGGCCATCGCCAAGTATGCCTGCAACCAGGCGGGCTGGCTCGCTTCCAATGAGTCCATGCAGGTGATGGGCGGCACGGGCTACTCCAAGGACCTGCTGATCGAATACTGCGTCCGCCGCACCCGCGGTTGGATGATCGCGGGCGGCAGCCTGGAGGTGATGAAGAACCGCATCGCCGAAGGCGTGTTCGGGCAGACCTTCTCGCAGCGGCCGCCCACGCGGGAGCGCGGCGCGTGAGTCCGCCGCGGAGCGAAGCATGAAGGAACTGCTGGAGCCCCGCCGGATCGCCCTGGTGGGCGCCTCCGGCGACCCCGCGCGCCTGACCGCCCGGGCGCAGATCTACCTGCGCCGCCATGGCTATAACGGCGCACTGTTCCCGGTGAACCCCCGCGCCGCGGAAATCCTGGGCGAACCCGCCTTCGCCCGCGTGGAAGACATCCCGGGCGCTATCGACTTCGCCTACATCCTGCTCGGCACGCAACAGGTCGAGGCGCAACTGGCCGCCGTGGCCGCGAAGGGGGCCAAGGTCGCCTGCATCCTGGCCGATGGCTTCGCCGAAGCGGGGCCGGAGGGCCAGGCCTTGCAGCAACGCTGCGTGGTGGCGGCGCGCGCGGCGGGGCTGCGGCTGCTCGGCCCCAATTCCATGGGCATCATCAACATCCCCGCCCGCATCGCGGCCAGCGTGAACGCCGCGCTGGAGGCCGAGACGCTGCCCGCCGGGCGGCTCGCCCTGGTCAGCCAGTCGGGCTCCATGCTGGGCGCCATCATGGGGCGCGGGGCGGCACGGGGGATGGGCTTCTCGCACCTCATCGCCACCGGCAACGAGGCGGACCTCACAGCCGGCGAAATCGCCGCCATGCTGGTGGACGAGCCCGGCGTGGACGCGGTGATGCTCTTCCTGGAGGCCATCCGCCAGCCGCAGCACTACGCGCATGCGGCCTGGAAGGCGCATCGCGCGGGAAAACCCATCATCGCCTACAAGCTCGGCCGCTCGCCCTATGGCGCGGAGCTGGCCACCAGCCACACCGGCGCGCTCGCCGGCAGCGACATGGCGGCCGACGCCTTCTTCCGCGCCCACGGCATCCTGCGCGCCACCATGCTGGAGAGTTTTCTGGAGCTTCCCGCGCTGGTGCTGGGCCGCAAGCCGCATGTGTCCACGCACCGCGCCGTCTCGGTGATGACCACCACGGGCGGCGGCGGCGCCATGGCGGTGGACGCGCTGGGCGTGGCCGGCATCGAGGCGCGCATCCCAGACGCGCACGCCACGGCCAGGCTGCACGCTGTGGACATGCACCCGCATGGCCGGCTGCTGGACATGACGCTGGCCGGCACGAAGCCCGACCGCGTCGAGGCCGCCATCGTGGCGCTCGCCGCCGCGCGGGACACGGATGTGGTGGTGCCTGTCATCGGCTCCTCCGCACAGTTCCGGCCACATGACGCGGTGGCGGGCATCGTGCGCGGGCGGGATGCGGTGGGCGATGCGAAGCCCGTGGCCGCCTTCCTGGTGCCGCAGGCCGATGCCTCGCTGCGGCTTCTGGCCGAGGCCGGCATCCCCGCCTTCCGCACGCCGGAATCCCTGGCCGACGCCATGCGCGCCTTCCTCGACTGGCGCGCGCCGCTGCCCGCCCCGCATATGGCGGCCCCCGACCTCACGCTGCGCGAACGGCCGGACGAGGCGGATGCGCGCGAGGTCTTCGCGGCGCTAGGCCTGCGCACGGACTACGCCCGCTTCACCGACACGCCACCCCCAGGGCTGCGCTACCCGGTGGCACTGAAAATCCTCTCGCCCGACTTGGCCCACAAGACCGAGGTGGGTGGCGTCGCGCTGAACATCCCCGACGAGACGGCGCTGCGTTCGGCGATGCTCGACATGCGCGCGCGCGTGGCGAAGGCCGCCCCCCAGGCACGCATCACGGGCTTCCTGGCGCAGCCGATGGCCAAGGGGCTGGCCGAGGTCATCCTCGGCTTCCGCCGCGACCCGGAGGTGGGGCCGGTGGTGCTGCTGGGCGCGGGCGGCGTGCTGGCCGAGCTGCACCGCGACGTGGCGCTCCGCCTCGCCCCGCTGCACCTGGACGACGCCCGCGGCATGATCGCCGATGTGCGCGCGCTGCGCGTCGTCGAGGGCTGGCGTGGTTTGCCGCGCGGCGATGTGGAGGCGCTGGCGCACGCCATCGTGGCCGTCTCGCGCCTCGCAGCTCTGGACGGCATCGCGGAGGCCGAGATCAATCCGCTCATGGTGCACGAAAGCGGCGTCACCGTCGCCGATGCCTGGATCGTGAGGAGCTGAGCATGGACCCGAAAGCCCTGATTGAGGCCCGCTACGGCCACCTTCCCTTCGACCCGCCGGCCGAGGTGCCAGACGCGCTGGGCGCCATCCTCGACCGCCGCGTGACGCGCCGCTACCGCACGGAAACCGTGCCGGATGCGCTTCTGGACACGGTGCTGGCCGCGGCCTCTTCGGCGCCCTCCAAGAGCGACATGCAGCAATGGTCGGTGGTCGTGCTGCGCGATGCGGCGAAGATCGCGGCCATCGCGGACTGGATCGGCACCATGCCCTGGATCAAGCAGGCGCCGGTCTTCCTCGTCTTCTGCGCCGATGTGCGGCGCGGGCGCGACATCTGCGAGCGCGCGGGGCGCGAGCATGCGAACGACAACCTGGACACCATGCTGAACGCGACGGTGGACGCGGCACTCGCCATGGGCATGACCATCGCGGCGGCCGATGCGGCGGGGCTCGGCACCTGCCCCATCTCCTATGTGCGGAACCATATGGAGAAGGTCGGGCCGCTGCTCGGCCTGCCCAAGGGCGTGTTCCCGATTGCCGGGCTGACGATGGGCGTGCCCGAGGCGCGCAACGAACCCTCCGCCCGCCTGCCGCCTTCCATCACCGTGCACCGCGAACGCTATGATGCGTCGGGCGAGGCGCAGGCGCTGTCGGCCTATGACGCGCGGCGCGAGCGGGCCAAGCCGCGCTACCCGGAAATCCATGGCCCGGCGCCCGAGGGCTGCAGCTGGACCGAGAACGTGGCCCGCCAGTTGTCGGTGCCGGAGCGCGCGGGGTTCCGCGCCTGGCTGCGCTCGCGCGGCTTCGCACTTGACTGAACCCACCGCCGACAACCCGGGCAGCGCCGATGCGGCTGGCGTCACGCGCCGCCGCGTCCATCCCCGCCACGCGGCCAGCCTGGTCTTGTGGCGCGATGGCCCCTCCGGCCCCGAGGTGCTGATGGGCCGGCGCCACCACGCGCTGCGCTTCATGCCGGGCGTGCTGGTCTTTCCCGGCGGCCGCGTGGACCGCACCGACTACAAGGCACCCGCCATCAGCGAATTGCGCGCGCCCACGCTCGCCATGCTGCGGCTCTCCGCGCCAGCCAGCCTCGCCCGCGCGCTGGCCATCGCCGCCGCGCGCGAGTTGCACGAGGAGACGGCGCTGGTGCTGGGCGAAATGCGTGACGGTCGCGTGGCGCCTGACCTCGGCTCCATGGACTATCTCAGCCGCGCCATCACCCCGGCCGGCCGGCCCATCCGCTTCCACGCGCGCTTTCTCGTCGCGCCGGCCATCGCGGCCCATGGCGAACTCCGCGGCTCGGGCGAGCTGGAGGAGTTGCGCTTCTTCCCCGTGACGGGCCTCGCAGGCCAGCCCGTGATGCGAATCACGGCCATGATCCTGGAGGAATTCCAGTCCTGGCTCGGCATGGACCAGCCGGCGCGCGACGGGCGCGCGCTGGTGGCCATCAAGGGCCGCGACCGCTTTTCCGCGGAACGCAAATGGCCCTCAAGCGAGGCGCCATAGCTCACCCTCGCGAACGGCCGCGCCCTCGCCTTCCAGCATGATGAGCTGCGCCAGCAGGCTGCGCCCCGCCGCGCGCACCAGGCGCGGGTCCAGTGGGCCATAGACCGGGCCCACCAGTGCCTCGGCCGTGGCCGGGCCGTGCTCGCGCAGGGCGGCCACGACGCGCGCCTCGCGCTTCTGCCGGTGCAGGTTCAGGGCGTCCAGGAAGGGCATGGGGTCGGGCAGCTTTGGCCCGTGGCCGGGTAGGTAGAGCCGGTCCTGCCCCTCGCGCGCGCGCAGCCTGGCCAGGCTGTCGCGATAGGCGCGCATGTCGCCATCGGGCGGGCTGACCACGCTGGTGGACCAGGACATCACGTGGTCGGCGCTGAACAGGATGCCGGTGCCGTCCAGGGCGAAACACAGATGGTTGCCGCAATGGCCGGGGGTAAAGAGCGCAGTCAGCCGCCAGTCCGCGCCCTCGATCGTGCCGCCATCGGGCACGCGCACATCCGGCATGAATTCATGGTCGCCGCCCTCCTGCCCATCATGCGGGGGCGTGGCGTGGGGGCCATGGGCGTAGCTGGGCGCGCCGGTCGCGGCCTGCAGCGCGCGCGCACCGGGCGAATGGTCGCGATGCGTGTGCGAGACGATGACGTGGGTAATGGTCTCGCCGCTGGTGGCCGCGAGGATGGCCTGCAGGTGCGCCGCATCCTCCGGCCCCGGGTCCAGCACCGCGACCGACTTGCCGCCCCCGATCAGGTAGGTGTTGGTGCCGCGGAAGGTGAAGGCGGAAGGGTTGTTGCACAGCACCCGCCGCACGCCAGGGGCGATGTGCTCCACCGCACCATATTCGAGGGGGTCGTCTCGCAGGAAGGGGACGTTCAACGCTTCACTCCTCGGCGCATTTCGCGCTGCATGATGTAGAGGGCGGCCAGCACGATCAATCCGGCGCCCACGAAGGTCGCGATGCCGGGCGTGTCACCGAAGAAGAACCAGCCCAGCAGCACCGCCCAGAGAATGCCCGTGTACGAATAGGCGCCAAGGGACGAGACCTGCGCGGACGCGTAGGCCTCCGTCAGCATCACCTGCGCGATGCCGCCCACCAGCCCCACGCCCAGCAGCAGCGCGAATTCCATGGGCGTGGGCGTGACCCAGACGAAGGGCAGGGCGAGCCCCGTGAAACACGTCATGAGGATGGACTGCCAGGTGACGATGGTGGTCGAGCTTTCGGTGGAGGAGAGGCTGCGCACCAGCAGCGTCGTCATCGCGGAAAACACGCCGTGCAGCACCGCGATGGCCATGCCGAAGGCGACCCAGGGGTTGATGCTGCCCTGGAAGGCCCCCTGCCCCAGCGCGATGACCAGGATGCCGCCGAAGCCCAGCAGCACCGCGCTGAAACGATGGATGCCCACGCGCTCGCCCAGGAAGGGAATGGCCAGCAGCGTGACGAAGAGCGGCGTGGTGAAGGTCAGTGCCGTCTGCTCGGCCAGCGGCAGGACGGTCAGCGAGAAGAAGGCGCAGCTCATCGCCATGGTGCCCGTCATCGCGCGGCCCACATGCTGCGGCAGGCGCTGGGTGCGCAGCTGCACCCCATGGCCCACCCGCGCCACGATCAGCAGCACCACCGGCAGGGCCAGCACGCTGCGGAAGAACATGATCTCGAGGAAGTGGATACGGTCCCCCACCAGCTTCACCAGCGCCCCCATCAGGGTGAACAGCGCGGTGGCCCCCAGCATGAGCAGCGCCCCGCGCCTCGCATCATGACGCAGCGCCATGTCTTGCCCTTTCCTCGGCGCGGCGCACGCGCTCGCGGTGCAGGTTGTAGATGCCGGCCGCGATGACCACGACGGCCCCGGCCAGGGTGGTCCAGGCCGGCACCTCGGCGAAGATCACGAACCCCAGGACGAGGCCCCAGAGCAGCGGGGTGTATTCGAGCGGCGCGAGCGAGGCCACCCGCGTCAGCGCGTAGGCGCGGGCAAACAGCAGGTGCGCCACCGCGTTGGACACGCCGAAGAAGACCAGCAGCAACAGCAGCGGCCAGGAGGGGAAGAGGTTGGGCGCCCGCCCATCCGGCCAGAGCGCCGTCACCGGCAGCAGCGCGAGGCCGAGCGGAATGTGCATCAGCATCAGCCAGAAGGCGATGGTGGCGGCCGTGTCGGTGCTGGCCAAGGTGCGTGTCCAGATGCGGCTGACCGCCACACCCGCCACCGCCACCAGCAGCACCGCCACCTCCCACCGCCATAGATCCCCGCCGGGCTGCAACATGAACAGCACGCCCGAGAACCCCACCAGGCAGGACACCCAGCGCCGCCAGCCGACTGACTCCCCCAGCATGGGAATGGCCAGCAAGGTCATCAGCAGGGGGGCCGCGGCGGCCACCGCGTAGGAATCCGCGAGGCCCAGCCCCGCGAGCCACACGACATACCACAGCGCCGAGACCGAGCAGTGCAGGAAGGACCGCCCCAGCACCAGCCGCGTGTTGCGCGGCCACAGCCCCCGGCCGCGCGCGATGAGGGCCACGGCCGCCGCCCCCACCACACCGCGCCAAAGCATCGCACCCGCCACGCCGACCTCGGGCAGGGCGTATTTCACCGCGGCATCGGCGCCCGTGATGATGAAGTAGCCGAGGCTCGCCAGCGCGATGCCGCGCACCGCCGCCTCACCGCTGGTGGAGCGGCCGGGAATGGGATCATTGCGCAAGCGCGGCACCCGCTATCCCGCCTGGCCTTGCCCGGCCCCGATCATGCTGCTGCGCCATGTCCCCGCCTTGCGCGTCCGGTGCCAGTCTTCGCCCTTGCACCCCCCGCTGTCCATCAGTGGCAAACGCCGCCCTGCCCCCGCCATGATGGGGGCTGGTGTTCGCCACGATCCGGGCACAGAAGGGCAGCGTGGAGCAAACCGAATACGCACTGATGGATGCGGTCGAGGACCGCATGTGGTGGTATCGCAGCCTGCACGGCCATGCCCTGGCCGCGCTGGCGGCGCTACCCAGCGATGCGCGCATCCTGGATGCCGGCTGCGGCACCGGCGGCCTGCTGGCCAGGCTGCGCGCCGCACGACCCGTGGCACCCCTCTTCGGCGTGGAATACGCGCCCGAGGCGGCCCGCCGCGCCGCCGCCAAGGCGGGTGCCGCCATCGTCGCCGGCACGGTCAACGCCCTGCCCTTCCCCGCTGCCAGCTTCGACGCCGTGGTGAGCCTGGACGTGCTCTGCCACGCGGCCGTGGACGAGGGCGCGGCGCTCGCGGAATTCACCCGCGTGCTGCGGCCCGGCGGGCTGATGGTGCTGAACCTGCCCGCGCATGAATGGCTGCGTTCGGCCCACGACGCGCGGGTGCACAATGCGCGCCGCTACGCGCGGGGCGAGGTGGCGGGCAAGCTCGCCGCCGCGGGGCTTTCCGAGATTTCGCCGCGCCACTGGAACAGCCTGCTGCTGCCGCTGATGCTGCTGCAACGGCGCCTGGTGAAGCGCGACGACCACGCCGCCTCCGACGTGAAGCCCTTTCCCCCCTGGCTCGATCGCAGCCTCAGCGGCATCTGCGTGTTGGAAGCCGCGATGCTTCGCGCGGGGCTGCGCTTTCCCGCCGGGGGTTCCATCCTCGCCACCGCCCGCAAGCCCGGACCCATGCCATGACCGAGACCCAGTATCCCGTGGGCCTTTCCATCGTCGTTCCCGTCTATCGTGGCGCCGCCACGGTGGGAAAGCTGGTGGAGGCCCTCTCCGCCCTGAAGCCCGCGGGCGGCATCGAGATCGTCCTGGTGAACGATGGCAGCCCCGATGACAGTGGCGATGTCTGCCGGCGCCTGGCGGAAACGGCCACCGTGCCGCTCACCTACATCGAGCACGCGCGCAATTTCGGCGAGCACAACGCGGTGCTGACCGGGCTGCGCCATGCGCGCGGCGCCTACATCATCAACATGGACGATGACCTCCAGAACCCGCCCGAGGAGGTGATCCGCCTCTACGACCACGCGCGGCTGGGCGGCTGGGACGTGGTCTACACGCGCTACGCCAAGAAGGAGCATGAGGGCTGGCGCAACCTCGGCTCCAAATTCGCGAACAAGGTGGCGGATTCGTTGCTGGACAAGCCCAAGGGCCTCTACCTCTCCTCCTTCCGCTGCATGAGCGCGCTGGTGGCGCAGGAGGTGGTGAAATACACCGGCCCCTACCCCTATATCGACGGCCTGATCATGCAGGTGACGCAGCGCATCGCCTCCATCGAGGTGGCGCATTACCCGCGCGCCGAGGGCCGGTCCAACTACACCATGCGGCGGCTGGTGCGGCTGTGGCTGAACCTCGCCACCAACTTCTCCATCCTGCCGCTGCGCTTCGCAACCATCGCGGGTGTGGCCATGGGCGCGCTGGGCTTCCTGCTGGCGCTGGTGGTGGTGATCGAGGCGCTGTTCTTCTACACGCCCTCGGGCTGGGCCTCGACCATGGTGCTGATCCTGCTCGTCTCCGGCGCGCAATTCATGATGCTGGGGCTGCTCGGCGAGTATGTGGGCCGCGCCTTTCTCTCGGCCAATGGCAAGCCGCAGGGGGTGGTGCGCGAGGTCATCCAGGCACGCACGCCGGTTCGCGCGGAATGACCATCTATTGGGCGGCCCTGGCCGCGGCCATCTCCTCCTCGCTGGTGGGTCAGGTGTTGTTGAAGGCCGGCGCGGACGCGGCGGCGCAGATGTCCTTCTTCCTGCAACTGCTGCGCTGGCAGACCATCCTGGGCATCGGCTTCTACGGCGCCGGCGCGCTGCTCTACATCCTGGCGCTGCGCCGCATCCCGATGAGCGTGGCGCTTCCCTGCACGGCCGCGAGCTATGTCGTGATCGCGGCCATTGGCTGGTACTTCTTCCAGGAGCCGCTGGGGGCGCAGAAGCTCGCCGCCATCTTCCTCATCGCCACCGGGGTGGTGCTGCTGGCCACCGCCTGACGCGTCCGATCGGCGGCGGCGTTCTGCCGGCGCCGTGAAGCGGGCCGCGCGCAAGGGGTCATTCGGCCGTGAAGGCCTGGGTCCGCACCAGCCGGGCGTAAAGGCCGCCTGCGGCCATCAACTCGGCATGGGTGCCCTGTTCCACGTCGCGCCCTTGGTCCATCACCACGATGCGATCGGCGTTCTGCACGGTGGCGAGGCGATGCGCGATGACCAGCGTGGTCCGCCCCTGGCGCAGCCGGGCCAGGGCTTCCTGCACCGCCGCCTCGTTCTCGGCGTCCAGCGCGCTGGTGGCCTCGTCCAGCAGCAGCACGCGCGGGTCCCGCAGCAGGGCGCGCGCCAGGCTCACACGCTGGCGTTGTCCGCCCGAGAGCCTTCCCCCGCCCGGCCCCAGCACCGTGTCGTAGCCCTGCGGTAGCGCTTCCAGGAAAGCATGGGCCTGGGCGGCGCGGGCGGCTTCCTCGACCTCCGCGCGGGTGGCGCCGGGACGGCCGCAAGCGATGTTGGCAAGTACCGTGTCGTCGAAGATCACCGCCTCCTGCCCCACGAAGGCGATGGCGTCGCGCAGCGAGGCGAGCGTCACGTCCCGCACATCCACCCCATCCAGCAGGATGCGGCCGGAAGTTGCGTCATGCAGGCGCGGCAGCAGCGCGATGGCGGTGGACTTCCCCGCCCCCGACGGCCCGACCAGCGCCACCGTCTGCCCAGGCTCCGCCACGAGATCGAGCCGCTCGATGGCCGGGATCTCGCTGCCCGGGTAGTGGAAGCCCACCCCCTCGAAGCGCAGCGCGCCGCGCCCGGCTGGCAGCGGAAGTGCCGCGGGCGCATCGGTCACGCGGCGCGGCGTGTCCATCACGCCGAAGACGCGGTTGAGCCCGGCCAACCCCTCCTGCAAGGCCGCATTCAGGCTGCCCAGCGCGCGCACCGGCCGCGCGGCGATCAGCACGGCGGCCACGAAGCCCGTGAACTCGCCGATGGTCCCCTGCCCCGTGGTCACGCGCCAGCCCACCACCAGCAGCACCAGCGCCACGGTCAGCCCGCCCAGCACCTCCAGGATGGGGTCCACGCGGGCGCGGGCGCGCACGATGCGCAGCAGGCTCTCGCGCAGGGCGGCGAAGGCCTGGCGCGCGCGCCCTTCCTCCTGCGCCTCCAGCCGATAGGTGCGGACCACGCGCGCGGCCGCGAAACTCTCGTTCAGCAGGGCGGAGGTGTCGCCCGCCCGGTCCTGCATGCCCCGCGCCGCCCGCCGCACGCGCCTGCCGATAACGGCGATGGGCCAGGCCGCGATGGGGTAGAGAAGTGCCGCCATCAGCGCCAATTGCCAGTCGAGCCAAAGCATCGAGGCCACCAGCCCCAGGATGGTCAGCGCATCCCCGGCACCGTTCAGGCTGCGCGCAATGGCCTCGCGGATGGCGGCGGCGTCGGTGGTGAAGCGCATGGCCTGGCGCGCCGGCGCCTCGGCGGCGATGGTGGCGTAGTCCGCGCGGGTCAGTGCGGCGAACAGCCCGTTCTGGATGTGCTCGATGGTGCCCAGCGCGGCCCCGTGCAGGTTGACCTGCTGGAGATACATGAAGGCCGCCCGCAGCGAGGTGGCCAGGATGATGACCAGCGGCAACCAGACCAGCGCCTCGATCCGTCCCGCGGTAAACAGGTCAAAGGCCTGCTGGATGATGATGGGATAGACCGCCGTGCTGGCCGCCAGCCCCAGGGTGAACAGCATGGCCAGGAAGAAGCGCCGGCGCTCATGCACCAGATGTTCGCGCCAGAGGCGGCGGATGAGGGGTAGCGTGGCGGTTTCGGCCAGGGGTGTTGCGGGCGGCGTTGCAGGCATGGCCTCCGGCTAAAGCAAGCCGCGCAGGTGGTCCAGGCAAGCCTCGCGCCCGGCCTCGGCCCCGCCCGCCAGCCACCAGGCCCGCGTCGCGGCCAGCAGGGCGCCCACGCGCGGGCCGGGCGGCACGCCCAAACCCAGCGCATCCCGGCCCTGGAGCGGAAATTCCGGTCCCGGGCCGAGGTCGAACAGCGGGGCAAGATCATCGCGCCCCTGCGCGGCCGCGACGAGTGCCACCTCGCCGGGCCGCGCATGGCCGCGCGCCGTCACCTCGGCGGCGAAGCGCCGGCGGGCGCGAGGGTCCGACGGGTCGGTGGGCACGACGCCGGTGGCGTGCAGGGCGCGCAGCCGCGCCGCCTCCTCGCCCGAGAATTTCAGGCGCCGCGCCAGTGCGGGCACATCCACCCCCACCGGCAGCAGCAGAGCAAGGCGCAGCAGCACGTCGCCCTCGCCCCGCGCCACGGCGACATCGAGCCGGGCGGGCGCGCCGGCCTCGGGCAGGATGGCGGGCAGTACGCCGCTTTCCGCCATCAGCGTCAGCGCGGCGCGGGGGTCGGGCGCGACCAGCAGTCGCTTGATCTCGCTCCAGACCCGTTCGGCCGAGAGGCGCGCAAGCCCCGGCACGGCGGCGCGGATCGCTTCCAGCGCCTCGGCATCGGGCACCTCACCGCCATAGCGCGCCTGGAAGCGGAAGAAGCGCAGGGCGCGCAGGTAATCCTCCGCGAGGCGGGTCGCCGCATCACCCACGAAGCGCACCCGTCGCGCCGCGAGGTCCGCCACGCCGCCGAAGGGGTCGTGCAGCGTGCCATCGCCCTCCATGGACATGGCGTTGATGGTGAAGTCGCGCCGGGCTGCGTCCTCGTCCCAGTCGGTGGTCCAGGCCACCTCGGCGTGGCGGCCGTCAGTCAGCACGTCGCGACGGAGCGAGGTCACCTCGATGGGCGCGCGGTCCAGCACGGCGGTGACGGTGCCATGGGCGAGCCCCGTCTCGAAGACGCGCAGCCCCGCCGTGGTGAGGCGGCGGGCGATCTCCTCCGGTGGGAAGGGCGCGGCCATGTCGATGTCGTGCACGGGCAGCCCGGCCAGGTGGTCGCGCACGCAGCCCCCCACCGCGCGCGCCCCCGGCAGGGCCGCGAAGATGGCGCGCGGCGCGGGGTCGGCCAGGAAGGCGGGCGCGGGCACGGGCTTAGCGATTGCGCTGCACAGGGGGCGGGGTGCTGCCCTCGATGCGGGCGGGCACGTAGTCCTGGTCACGGTCAATGCTGCGCGAGAGGCCGTAATAGAAGGCGAGACCGACCGTCATCAACACCGCGATGCCCGCCAGCCCCAACACGAGCGGCGGGGGCGTGATGCCTTCCTGCTGGCCCGCGAGATACCACCAGAGCGCGTAGATGCCGAAGGGCAACAGGAACAGGATCAGTCCAAATACAACGCCCATGAATGGAAACCCCTGGAGAAGTGGCGCGCCGGCAGCGTTCAGCCCGGCCCCCTCAAGGCCCGCGCGAGTTCGACGAGGATCGTGGCAGTGGCGCCCCAGATGAACTCCTGCTCATGTGGCCAGACCCAGTATTCCCGCAACTGTCCTTTCCATTCCGCGCGTTCGCGGCGTGGGGCCGCGGGGTCGAGCACTGTGGCCAGCGGCAATTCGAAGGCCAGCGCCACCTCGCCCGGGTCGGGCTGGAGGGAGAAACCCGGCCGCAGCAGACCAATGACAGGAGTGATCTCGAACCCCGTGAGGGTTCGCTGCACGGGCATGCGGCCAGTGAGTTCGGGCCAGCGCGGATCGAGGCCGACTTCCTCCATGGCCTCGCGCAGGGCGGCCTGCTCGGGCGTCTCGCCTGGCTCGATGCGGCCGCCAGGGAAGCTCACCTGTCCGGGATGAGAGGAGAGATGCGCGGCCCGCCGCGTCAGCAGCACGGAAGGGCCGTGGTCGTGCAAAACAAGGGGCACCAGCACGGCGCAAAGCCGCGTGGAGGGGCCGGGCGCCTCCCTGACGGGTGCTTCCGTGACGGGCGCCGCCTCGAACACTCCGGGACGGGCGAGGCGGTCGCGCAGTTCGCCCGGCGTCACTCCGCGGCCATGTCGAGGGCGGTGACCTCGTCAATGGGGAAGAAGACCCCCTCGCTCCAGACGCCCATGATCTCGCGCCCGTCCATGCGCTCGGTCACGGCCAGCGCCACCATCTCATAGAAGACGGCGCGGTTGATCTTGGCCTCGAGCCCGGGGCGGATGGTGACGTAGGGGCGCGGTTCGCGCGTGCGGCGGTCGAGCTGGATGCGGATGGGGTGCTTGCGGCCCGCCGTGACCACCTCATCGCAATTGGTGCGGAAGGTGAGGCATTGCTGGGGGGCGAGGCCGGTGCCGCAATCGCAATGGCGCCAAACCATCTCGACGGCGACGAAGGGAGCGTCCTCGACGGTGATGCGGCCGCGCTCGACCGGGGTTTCGAGGAGGTAGGAGCCATCGGGTTCGCGCTTCAGCACCGAGGCGAAGAGACAGACCAGCTCCTTACGCCCGATGGGACTGCCCTTGTAGAACCAGGTCCCGTCGCGGGCGATCCGCATGTCGAGGTCGCCGCAATCATGCTTGGGGCGGGATGGCGGGCTGCCCGCGCCCGTCATCTTGGTGCCCAAGTTGGCGGTGCGGGCCCATTCCGGAACCGTTCCCTCCCGTGTGCCTCCATTCGGAGCTTTGTTCCGACGTTCCGGCGGCATAGGCTTCCCTGACGTGCAAAGCATGAGTGGTCATCATCGCGAAGGAGGGAAGAAGGGCTGGCGCCAAGGCACCGCATCCCCAATCTCTCCTGAGCAGCAATATGGGAACCGTAACCGCATGGGTGAAGTGTCCGACGCAGATTCCCTGCTGGCCGAGATCGAAGCCCTCGGCGCCCGGCTGCAAAAGGCCCGGGAATCCGTGGGCCGGGTCATCTTCGGGCAGGAGGATGTGGTCGAGCAGACGCTGATCACCCTGCTCTCCGGCGGGCATGTGCTGCTGGTGGGCGTGCCGGGACTCGGCAAGACGAAGCTGGTCGAGACGCTGGGCACCGTCATGGGCCTGGGCGAGCGGCGGGTGCAGTTCACCCCCGACCTCATGCCCGCCGACATCCTGGGCAGCGAGGTGCTGGAAGAGGATGCCGAGGGCCGCCGCGCCTTCCGCTTCCTGCCCGGCCCCATCTTCTGCCAGCTTCTCATGGCCGATGAGATCAACCGCGCGAGCCCCCGCACGCAGTCGGCATTGCTCCAGGCCATGCAGGAGCGGAAGGTGGCCATCGGTGGCCGGGTGCTCCCCCTGCCCGAGCCCTTCCATGTGCTCGCCACCCAGAACCCGATCGAGCAGGAGGGCACCTACCCCCTGCCCGAGGCGCAGCTCGACCGCTTCCTGCTGGAGGTGGAGGTCGTCTATCCGGACGAGGCCGCCGAGCGGGCCATGTTGCTCGCCACCACCGGCGCGGCCGAAGGCAAGGCCCAGCCCGTACTCACCGGCGCCGAGTTGGTCGCCGCGCAATCCCTCATCCGCCGGATTCCGGTGGGCGAGCAGGTGGTGGACGCCATCCTGAAGCTGGTGCGCGGCGCCCGCCCCAGCGAGGACGGGCTGCGCGAGGTGCGCGAGAACCTGGCCTGGGGCCCCGGCCCCCGCGCCGCCCAGGCGCTGATGCTGGCCACCCGCGCGCGGGCGGTGCTGGATGGGCGCCTCTCCCCCAGCGTGGAGGATGTGCTGGCGCTGGCCGAGCCGGTGCTGCGGCACCGCATGGCCCTCTCCTTCTCGGCACGGGCCGATGGGGTGAAGCTTGCCGAGGTCATCGCGGCGCTGAAGGCCTCCATTGGCTGAGGCGGCGCCCCGCCTCACCGCCGCCGCCGCCGAGGCGGCGGCCGCGCGCCTGCCCGCTTTGGTGGTCGAGGCCGACCGGGTGGCCAGCACCGTGATGCAGGGCGTGCATGGCCGCCGCCGCGCGGGCCATGGCGACGCCTTCTGGCAGTTCCGCCCCTACACGGCCGGCGATGCCGCCTCACGCGTGGACTGGCGGCAGAGCGCCCGCTCCGACCGGCTCTATGTGCGCGAGACGGAGTGGGAGGCCGCGCAGACCGTGCTGCTCTGGCGCGACCCCACCGCCTCGATGGAATGGCGCTCCGACAAGCGGCTGCACCCCAAGGCGCACCGCGCGGACCTGCTGTTGCTGGCGTTGGCGTCGCTGTTGCTTCGCGGCGGTGAGCGGGTGCGGCTGCTGCCGGGCCAGGGCCGCGCCTTCATGGGGCGCGCCGCGCTGCCGGCGCTGGCCGCGGCCCTGCTGCGCCCGGGCATGGCCGCGCCTGAGGCGGACGCCACCCTGCCCCGCCACGCGCGCCTCGTCATGTTCGGGGATTTCCTGCAGCCATTGCCGCAGGTGCAGGCGGCGCTCTCCTCCTTCGGCGCCCGTCCGCTGCGCGGGCAGATGGTGCAGGTGCTGGACCCGGCCGAGGAGACGCTGCCCTATCAGGGCCGCGTGGTCTTCGAGGGGCTGGAGGGCGAGGCGCCGCTGGTGGTGCCGCGCGTGGAGACGGTGCGCGGCCTCTATGCCGAGCGTCTCGCGGCGCACCGCGCGGCGCTGGCCGCCATGGCGCGCGCCGCGGGCTGGGGCTTTCTCACCCACCGCACCGACCACCCGCCCCAGGCCGCGCTGCTGGCCCTGTGGCAGGCCATGGGGTCCACGCCATGATCAGCTTCGCCGCCCCCTGGCTGCTGCTGGCCCTGCCCGCCCTGCCGGTGCTGTGGTGGCTGCTGCGCGTGACACCGCCGCAGCCGCGCCGGCAATCCTTCCCCGCTGCCATCCTGCTGCGCGACCTGCCGCTGACCGAGGAAACCCCCGCCCGCACGCCCTGGTGGGTGCTGCTGCTGCGACTGATGGCCGCGGCACTGCTCATCCTGGGCCTCGCGCGGCCGGTCTGGGGGCCGGGCGGCGCGGCCCAGGGCTCGGGCACGCTGCTGCTGGTCGTGGATGACGGCTGGGCCTCAGGGCCCGACTGGCCGTTACGGATCGCCCTTGCGCAATCGGAGCTGGACCGGGCGGGGCGCGAGGGAAGGCCCACCGCGCTCCTCGCCACCACGCCCGGCGAGGGCGCGCAGCCCCCCCGCGTCATCGGCCCCATGCCGGCCGAGGACCTCGCGCCACGCCTGGCCGCCCTGCGCCCGCGCGCCTGGAACCCGGACCGGGCGGCGGCGCTGGCGGCCCTGGAGGCCTGGCGCGCCCAGGCGCCGGGTGCGGTGACGCCGATCTATCTCTCCGACGGCCTCTCCCACCGCGCCGACCCGGCAGCGGAGGCGCTGATGGCGCGCCTCGCCGCCCTCGGTCCCCTCACGCTCGCCCGCGCGGAGGGGCGGCCCGTGCGGCTCCTCGCCCCGCCCCGCACCGAGGGCGACAGCCTGCGCGTGACGCTGCGCCAATCCCCCGTGGCGGCGCCCAGCGAGGCGCAGGTCATTGCGCGCGGGCAGGACGGGCGCGCCCTGGCCCAGGCCGAATTCCGCCTCGCCGCGGGCGCCACCGAGGGCGAGGCCGTGCTGGAACTGCCCACCGAAATCCGCAACCGCGTCTTCCGCCTCGACCTCGCGGGAGAGGCCGGGCCCGGTGCCGTGGTCCTGCTCGATGAGCGCTTCCGCCGCCGTCCCGTGGGCCTGCTGCCCGGCGCGGAGGAAACCGCCGACACGCCTCTGATCGGCGACCTGTTCTACCTGGAACGGGCGCTTTCCCCCTATGCCGAGCTGCGCCGCGACACGGCCGAGCGGCTGCTGGCCCGCCCCCTCTCGGTGCTGATCCTGGCGGACCGTCCCATCGCGCCGGGCGCCGAGCTGGATGCGCTAACGCGCTTCGTGAACGAGGGCGGCACGCTGATCCGCTTCGCCGGAGCGCGGTTGGCCGAGCGGCCCGACACGCTGCTGCCCGTGCCGCTGCGGGCCGAGCGGCAATTGGGCGGCGCCCTGTCCTGGGAGCAGCCGCAGCGCCTGGCCGCCTTCCCGGAAGGCTCGCCCTTCGCCGGGCTGTCCGTGCCGGCCGAGGTCAGCATCTCGCGCCAGGTCCTGGCCGAACCTTCGGCGCGGCTCGCCGAGCGCATCTGGGCGCGGCTCGCCGATGGCACGCCGCTCGTCACCGCGGAATCGCGCGGCGAGGGCCGCATCGTGCTGTTCCATGTCACCGCCACCGCCGAATGGTCGGACCTGCCGCTGTCGGGCCTCTTTGTGCAGATGCTGCGGCGGCTGGTGGCGCTTTCGGCCGGCGTCTCGGGCCAGGAGGGCGAGGGCATGCTGGCGCCGCTGGAGGCTTTGGACGGCTTCGGGCGCCTCGCCCCCCCGCCCCCCGGCGCCCAACCCCTCGCCCCCGGCGAGGACCCCATGCCGTCGGCCCGTCATCCGCCCGGCTGGTATGGCACCCAGGGGCCGGAAGGCTTCCGGCGCGCACTGAACCTGGGCGCCACCCTGCCCGCCCCCGTGCTGCACGCCGCGCCACCGGCCGGGACCACGCTGCGGACCATCGCGGGCATTCCGCCCGAGCAGGATCTGGGCCCCTGGCTCCTGGCGGCGGCGCTGGTGCTGCTGATGGTGGACCTGCTGGCCTCGCTGCGGCTGCGCGGGCTGCTGGGGCCCGTGCGGGCGGCGGGCCTGGCGCTGGCGCTGGCGCTGCCCGCCGCCGCCCAGGCCCAGCCAGCCGAGGAGGGGCAGCACGCGCTGGTCACCCGCCTTGCCTATGTCGTCACCGGCGATGCGGGGACGGACCAGATCATGCGCCAGGGCTTGGCGGGCCTGTCCGACTTCGTGAACCGCCGCACCGCGGCCGCGCTCGCCGAGCCGGTGGGCGTGGTGCCGGGGCGGGACGACCTCAGCTTCTTTCCGCTGCTCTACTTTACCGTGCGGCCGGACGCCGCGGCGCTCACGCCCGCCGCCATCGAGGCCCTGAACACCTTCATGCGCCAGGGCGGCATCATTCTGTTCGACACGCGCGACGAGGGCTCGGGCGAGGGCTTCGCCCCCGGCGCGCGGGCGGCGCTGCGACGCGTCACACAGGGCCTCGCCATCCCGCCCCTCGCCCCCGTGCCGGAAGACCATGTGCTGCGCCGTGCCTTCTACCTGCTGGCGGACCTGCCCGGCCGCTTCACCGGCGGCACCGTCTGGGTCAGCCGCGAGCAGGACCGCGCCAATGACAGCGTGAGCCCGGTGGTGATCGGCGGGCATGACTGGGCCGGCGCCTGGGCGGTGGATGCGGGCGGGCAGAACATCCATGCAGCCGTCCCGGGCGGCGCGCGGCAGCGCACCCTGGCCTACCGGTTCGGGGCCAACCTCGTGATCTACGCGCTGACCGGCAACTACAAGGGCGACCAGGTCCATGTGCCCGCCATCCTGGAAAGGCTCGGCAATTGACCGGAACCGCGCTGACCTTCGACCTCGCTCCGGTCCTGCCGCTCTGGCTGATCGGGGCGCTGGCGGCCCTCGCCCTGCTGGCGCTGGTGCCGGCCTTCTGGCGCGGGGCGCGGGGCGTTTGGTGGCGGGCGGCAGGTTTCGCGCTGCTGATCGCGGCACTGTCCGGGCCGCGCCTCGTCGAACAGACGCGCGAGACGCGGCCGGACATCGCGCTGCTGCTGCTGGACCGATCGGCCAGCATGGCGGCGGTGCGCGGGCGGACCGACGCGCTGGAGGCCGCGCGCGCCGCCATCGAGGCCCGCATCGCCCGGCTGCGCGACGTGGAGCTGCGCGTCGCCGAGATCGAGGAGGGCGGCACCCAGGGCACGCGCGGCTTCGCGGCGCTGGACCGCGCGCTGGCCGATGTGCCCGCGGCCCGGCTCGCGGGCGTCATCATGCTCTCGGACGGCCAGGTGCATGACGCGCCCACCGACGCGCAATGGTCCGCCGGCGAGGGCGTGCCCGTCCATGTGCTGATGCCCGGCCGCGCGGGCGAGGTGGACCGGCGCATCCGCCTGATCGAGGCGCCGGGCTTCGGCATCGTGGGCCGCGAGGTGGAGCTGCGCTTCATCGTGGAGGATCTGGGCGACCCGCGCCCCGAGGGCGGCGCGCGCCTCACGCTCCGCCGCGACGGCGCGGCACCCGAGACCCAGAGCGTGCCGGTGGGGCAGGAGCACCGGATCTCCGTGCCCATCGAGCGCGCCGGCCCCTCGGTCATCGACATCATGGCCGAGGCCCGGCCCGATGAGGTGAGCGACGTGAACAACCGCGTCGTCGTCACCATCAATGGCGTGCGCGACCGGCTGCGCGTGCTGCTGGTCAGCGGCGAGCCGCATGCCGGCCAGCGCACCTGGCGGCGCCTGCTGAAGGCCGATCCGGGCGTGGACCTGGTGCATTTCACCATCCTCCGCCCGCCCGAGAAGGACGACCTGACGCCGCTGAACGAACTTGCGCTCATCGCCTTTCCCGTGCGCGAGCTGTTCCAGGTGAAGCTGCGCGAGTTCGACCTGGTGATCTTCGACCGCTTCGCCAACCGCGGCATCCTGCCGCCCAGCTACATGCGCAACATCGCGGAATATGTGCGCCAGGGGGGCGCGCTGCTGCTGTCGGTGGGACCCGAATATGTGGGGGGCACCAGCCTCGCCAACACGCCCTTGGGGGCAGTGCTGCCCGCGCGCCCGCTCAGCGCCGCGCAGGCCATCGCCGAGCAACCCTTCCGCCCACGCGTAACACCGCCCGGCGCCCGCCATCCGGTCACCGAGGGCCTCACCGGCGCCAACCCCGATGAGGGCACCGAGGCCGCCTGGGGCCGCTGGTACCGCACCATCCGCACCGAGGCGCGCGCCGGCACCACCGTGATGGAGGGCGCCCAGGGCGCGCCGCTGCTGGTGCTGGACCGGGTGGGCCAGGGCCGCGTGGCGCTGATGCTGTCGGACCACATCTGGCTGTGGTCGCGCGGCTATGATGGCGGCGGGCCGCAGCAGGAATTGCTGCGCCGCGTGGCCCATTGGCTGATGCGCGAGCCGGAGCTGGAGGAGGAGGCACTCACCGCCCGGATCGAGGAGGGCCGCCTCCTGGTCCAGCGCCGCAGCGTGGAAGGAGTGGCGCCGCCCGAGGTGACGGTGACGGCGCCGGACGGCACGACCCGCAGCCTCGCCCTGTCAGGCAATGCGGGCAGCGGCCGCGCCACCGGCGAGGCCCCCGCCGACCAGCCCGGCCTGTGGCAGGTCAGCGACGGGCGGCGTCAGGCCTTCGCCGCCGCCATGCCCGCCAACCCGCCGGAATTCGCCGATCTGCGCGCTGACCCGGCGCTGATGCGGCCGGTGGTCTCGGCCACCGGCGGGGCCGCGCGCCATGTGGGCGGCGGGCCGGCTATTCCCGACATCCGCCGTGTGGCGGCGGGGCGGGATGCGGCGGGCTCGGGCTGGATCGGTCTGCGCCAGCGGGAGGACCACACGGTGACGGGCATCGCAGCCATGCCGCTGCTGCCGCCCTGGCTCGCTTTGGCGCTGCTGCTGGGGGTGGCGGTGATGGGGTGGCGCAGGGAGGCGCGTTAAGAGGCGTCGAGCTTCCCGCGCAGCAGCGACTTCGGCACCTTGCCATAGGCCGATTTCGGCAACTCCTCCCAGAACACGAAGCGGTGCGGGTGCTTGTATCGCGCGAGCAGGGGCGCGAGATGCGCCAGCAGCGCCGCCGGATCGGGTGCCGCGCCGCGCGGCACCACGCAGGCCACGCCCACCTCGCCCCATTTCGCGTCGGGCACGCCGACCACGGCGCATTCCAGCACCTGCGGGTGGGTCAGCAGCGCCTCCTCCACCTCGCGCGGGTAGATGTTGGAGCCGCCCGAGATGAACATGTCCGAGGCCCGGCCGGTGATGAAGAGGAAGCCCTGGGCATCGAGGTGCCCCAGGTCGCCGGTGTGGAACCAGCCATCGCGGAAGGCGGCGGCATTGGCCCCGGGGTTTTCGTGATAGCCCGCGAAGACGGCAGGGCCGCGCACGCAGATCTCGCCCGTCTCGCCGGGCGGCAGGCGCTGTCCTTCCGGGTCCAGGATGGCCAGGTCCATCCCCGTGCGCGCCACGCCACAGCTGCCCGCACGCGGGTCGGCATCGTCCAGGCTGTGCTGGTCGGGGCGCAGCACGGTGATGTTGCCCGTGACTTCGCCCATGCCGAAATACTGCACGAGGCAGGGGCCGAGCCGTTCCAGAGCGCGCTTCTGGTCGGCCCGATACATGGGCGCGCCCGCATAGATGACGTGTCGCAGCGCATGCGGCGCCGCGTCGGGGTGCGCGGCCAGCATGTTCAGGATGGTGGGTACCGTGAACATGTTGGTGACGCCGTGCTCCGCGATGAGCCGCCAGGCCTCGCCCGCGTCCATGCGTTCCCCGGGCAACAGCACGGAACAGGCGCCGCGCGCCACCTGCGCCAGCGCATGGATGCCCGCGCCATGGCTGAGTGGCGCCACCACCAGCGACACATCCTGTTCGGTCAGGCCCGGCATCAGGTCGGCCAGGTGGTTGTTGACCACGAAGCCCATTTGCCCATGGGTCAGCACCGCCGCCTTGGGGCGGCCCGTGGTGCCGGAGGTGAAGAAGAACCAGGCAGGGTGGTCGGCGGCGACATCGGCCTCATGGTCGGGCAGCGGGCGGGGTGTCGCGGCGATCAGCGCCTCAAGGTCCTGCTCATCGACGCGTGCATCGCCCACGGCCAGCACCAGGCGGCAGGCGGGGCTCGCGTCGCGCACCGCATCGGCATGGGCGGTGAAGCCGTGGTCGCGCAGCATGGCCACGGCGCCTGAGGCGGCCCCGAGATAAGCCGCTTCGGCCGGCGTGAGGCGCACATTGGTGGGCACGAAGACGGCGCCGGCCTTCCAGCAGGCCCAGACCGCCTCGAACATCACGTTGGAGTTGCGCGAATGGACCAGCACGCGGTCGCCCGGGGCCACGCCCTGCGCGCGCAAGGCGGCGGCGAGGCGGTCCACCCTTTCGTCGAGTTCAGCCCAGGACCAGACGCGTTCGCGCCAGCGCAGCGCGGGAGCCTGGGGCAGGCGCCGCGCCGTCCAGGTCAGCAGCCGGGCGAGGTTGGCCGTAGGCGTCACGGCATCAGCCCGGCCGTCGAAAAGCCGCCATCCACCGCGATGGCCTGCCCCGTGACGTAGCCGCTGCGCGCAGGGTCGAGCAGGAACAACGCCATCTGCGCGATCTCTTCTGGCTCCGCATATCGGCGCAGCGGCACGCGGGCATGCCAGGCGGCGCGGGTCGCGGCATCGTGCAGCTCGCGCACCATGGGCGTCTCGACGGGGCCGGGGCAGATGGCGTTCACGCGGATGCCGCGCGGCGCCAGGTCCACCGCCATCGCGGCCGCCATGTTGATGACGGCCGCCTTGGACGCCGAATAGGCCACGCGGTCCGCCATGCCGACGAGGCCCGAGACCGAGGCGATGAAAACGATGGAGCCGCCCTTTTCCATCCGCCGCGCCGCCGCCTGGGCGGCCAGGAAGCTGCCGGTGACATTCACGTCCAGCACGCGGCGGAAGGTGGCGGGGGCGGCCGTGAGGCTTGGCGTATTGGCGGAAATGCCCGCGGCGCAGACCAGGCCTGTCAGCCCATGCAGCCCCTCCATCCATTCCGACACCGCGGCCTCATCGGTCACGTCGAGGCGCCGCGCGCCCTCGCTTGCGTTGAGGTCCGCCACCGCAGCCTGGCCGCCCGCCGCCCGCACCGCCTGGGCCACCGCGGCCCCGATGCCAGAAGCGCCACCCGTCACCGCGACCAGACCCGCCATGATCCATCCCTTCCCATGCATGGCCGCTTGCCGCGCGCCCTTTGGTTCATCATTCTGCGCGGACCGAGACGGCGCAAGCCGCACCTGTCCTGGAGGGACCGCCCGAATGACCACCCGTCGCAGCCTGCTGCTGGCCTCCGCCCCCATGGGCGCCCTGTTGGCCGCCCCCGCCATCGCCGTGGCCCAGACCTACCGGCCGGAATACAAGCTCTCGGTGGTGGGCAACCGGCCCATTCCCTTTGCCGAAGGCGCCTTCCAGTGGGCCGAGCTGGTGACGCAGCGCAGCGGCGGCCGCATCAATGTGCGCGTCTATCCGGGCAGCCAGCTGGTGGGCGGGGACCAGACGCGCGAACTCCTGGCCATGCGCCAGGGCGTCATCGACATGTGCGTGTTCAGCACCATCAACATCGCGCCCCAGGTGCGCGAGGCGGGCGTCTTCCAGCTCCCCTTCCTGATGCCCGACCACCGCGCCTTCGACGCGCTCATCAATGGCGAGGTGGGCCGCGACATCATGCGGGTGATGGACGGGCGCGACGTGGTGGGCCTGGCTTTCGGCGAGAACGGCTTCCGCGAGATCAGCAACTCGCGCCGCGCCATCCGCACGCCGGCCGACCTGCGGGGCCTCAAGATCCGCTTCGCCGCCGGCGCCATCTTCAACGACATCTTCACCGGGCTCGGCGCCAACCCATTGCAGATGTCCTTCGCGGACCTCCAGCCCGCGCTCAGTTCCGGCGCGGTGGATGGGCAGGAGAACCCGGTCAACCTCTTCCTCGCCTTCCGCATGGACACGCTGGCGCAGCGGCACATGACCATCTGGAACTACGTGAACGACGCGCTGATCTTCGGCGTGTCGAAATCCGTCTGGAACAGCTTCAACGCCGAGGACCAGGCGCTGCTGCGCGACTGCGCGCGGGAAGCCGCGGCCAACAACATCCGGCTCGCGCGCGCGGGCCTGGGCATCCCGGGCACTGATGATGCTGCGCTTCAGGAACTCCGCCGCCGCAACGTGGAGGTGACGGTGCTGAGCGCCGAGGAGAAGCGCGCCTTCGCCCAATCGCTGCGCCCCGTGCATGAGCGCTGGGCCAGCCGCATCGGCACCGGGCTGGTGCAGAAGGCCGAGGCCGCCATCCGCGCGCTGTCCTGATGGAGGAACCGCGCACCCGCCTGCCGCTCTCGCTGGAGCGGGTGCTGCTGGCGGCCGGCATGGGGGCCATGGCACTGATCACGCTGGCCAACGTGGTCACGCGCTACCTGACCGACGTCTCGCTCGCCTTCACCGAGGAATACTCGGTGGCGCTGATCGTGATCGTGACGCTGGTCGGCGCGGCGCTGGCGACGGCCACCGGCCGCCACATCCGCATTGACTGGCTGACGGGCAAGCTCTCGCCCCACGGCCAGCGATGGGCCGAGGTCACGGGCATGGCGCTGCTGTTCTTCTGCTTCGGGCTGCTCGCCTGGTATGGCGGGCTCATGGCCTGGGACGAGTATCGTTTTGAGGCGCTCTCGCCCGGGCTCGGTCATCCCCAGTGGCTGTATTCGGTGTGGCTGCCCCTATTGTCCCTGCTGGTGATGGGGCGCGCCTTGGGGCGCATCTGGCGGCTGCTGCGCGGCGAGGGCGCGTGACGGGCGGCATCC
The DNA here is from genome assembly GCA_035998215.1 of Roseococcus sp. Classification (GTDB taxonomy): domain Bacteria; phylum Pseudomonadota; class Alphaproteobacteria; order Acetobacterales; family Acetobacteraceae; genus Roseococcus. Next base: position 314,759 of record DASYHU010000030.1, read on the forward strand.
TCTTCGCGGCCTTTCTCGTGATGCTGCTGGGCGGTGTTCCCATCGGTGTGGCGCTGGGGCTGGCAGGGGCGGCGGCCATCGTCCTGTCCGACCAGGCGATGATGGCCATGCCCACCAACGTCTATGCCGGCATCGCGAAGTATCCGCTGATCGCCCTGCCCATGTTCATCCTGGTGGGCTGCGTGTTCGACCGCGCGGGGGTTGCCATCCGGCTGGTGCGCTTCGCCACCACGCTGGTGGGGGCGGGGCGCGGGGCGCTGGCCTCCGTCTCGGTGCTGGTGGCGATGGTGATGGGCGGCATCTCGGGCTCCGGCCCCGCCACGGCGGCCGCGGTCGGCAAGGTGATGACCGATGGCATGGTGCGCGACGGCTATCCGCGCCCCTTCATCGCGAGCGTGGTGGGGGCGGCGGCGGCGGTGGACATCCTGATCCCGCCCTCCATCGCCTTCATCATCTATGCGGTGATGGTGCCCGGCGTTTCGGTGCCGGCCATCTTCATGGCGGGATTGTTTCCCGGCCTGCTGGCGGGGGTGGCGCTGCTGGTTCCCATCCTGCTGATCTCGTGGTGGCGGGATTTCGGCGGGCGCAACCCCGACCGCGACAGGCTTTCGGTGTGGCGGGCCTTCCGCGAAGCCTTCTGGGGGCTGATGGCGCCGGTCGTCATCCTGGGCGGCATGCGGATCGGCGCCTTCACGCCGACCGAGGCGGCGGTCATGGCGGTATTCTATGGCCTGTTCGTGGGCTTCGTGATCCACCGCACGCTGACGTTGCGCGACCTCTACGAGATCCTGGTGGAGGCGGGCGAGATCTCGGCCGTGATCCTGACAGTGGTGGCGCTGGCGACGGTCTTCGCCTGGGCCACCTCCACGCTCGGCCTGGTGCAGCCGGTGGTGGCGGGCATCCTGGGGCTGGGCCTCGGCGAATACGGCACGCTGGCGCTGCTGGTGGTGCTCGTGATCGTGGTGGGAATGTTCCTGGACGGGATTTCCATCTTCCTCATCCTGCTGCCGCTGTTGCTGCCCATCGCGCGGCATTTCGGCTGGGACCCGACCTGGTTCGGCATCATCCTCACCATGAAGATCGCGATCGGGCAGTTCACGCCGCCCATGGCGGTCAACATGATGGTGTCCTGCCGCATCGCGGGCGTCTCCATGCAGACCACCATTCCCTGGGTGAGCTGGATGGTGCTGGCCATGCTGGCGGCGCTGGCCCTCGTCATCGCGCTGCCGGGCATCGCGCTGTGGCTGCCGCGCAGCATGGGCATGCTTTAGCGTCCGATCGCCTTGGGCGGAATCGTCCAAGGCGTGAATCGGCCGCGCGACAGGCGTCCGATCGCCTTGGGCGGAATCGCCCAAAGCGTGGATCGGCGGCGCGACAGACGCGCCGGGGGGTTGCCGAGCGCATGATTTCGCTTCGGAATGCGGCCAACAGCAGTTGAGGAAACGGCCATGCCGGACATCGAGCCCCTGCGCGACCCGCGCAGCCTGAAGCGCCTTCTCGCCCCCCGCAGCATGGCCGTCATCGGCGTCTCCGGCGAAGCCACGGGCTTCGGCGCGCGCACCGTGCAGAACATGGCGAATTTCGACGGGCCGGTGTGGTGCGTGAACCCGAAATACGCAGGGCAGGAGCTGCATGGCCGCCCCTGCTATGCCTCGGTGGACGAGCTTCCGGGCGCACCCGATTCGGCCGTCATCGCCCTGCCCCGCACCGGTGTCATGGCCGCCGTGCAGGCGCTGGCGAAGAAGGGCGGCGGGGGTGCGGTGCTTTACGCCTCCGGCTATGGCGAGACGGACCTGCCCGAGCGTGCCGTCGAGGAGCAGGAGCTGCGCGACACCGCGCGCGCCCTAGGTTTCCCGCTGCTCGGCGCCAATTGCCTGGGCTTCTGCGACCACACGCAGCGCGCGGGTGCCACTTTCATGCCCGATTATTTCAAGATGACCGCACCCGCTGGCGGCGTGGGCGTCGTCAGCCAGTCGGGTGCCCTGGGCTACGCGCTGATGCAGGCAGCCGAGCGCGGCTTCGCCATGTGCCACATGGCGACCGCCGGGAACGCGACCGACCTCGATGTCTGTGACTTGGTGGCTTTCCAGCTTTCCATGCCGGAATGCCGCTCCATCGCGCTGGCCGTGGAAGGGCTGCGCGATGCGCGGCGCCTGTTCGAGCTGGGCGAACTTGCGCGCAAGGCCGGCAAGCCGATCGTCGTGCTGAAGCTGGGTCGCGGCGAGATCGGCGCCAAGGCCGCCATGTCCCACACGGGCAGCCTGGCCGGCAGCACGGCAGCCTGGAGTGCCGGCTTCGAGCGCGCGGGCATGCTGGAGGTCGAGGATTTCGACGCGCTGCTGGAAACCGCCGGATTCTTCGCGAAAGCCGGTCCGCCCAAGGCGCGCGGCGTGGGCATCCTGACGCCCTCGGGCGGTGCGGGCATCATGGCCGCCGACCACGCGGAATTCGCGGGCCTCGCCCTGCCCCAGCCAGCCCCGCAGACCGAGGCCATCTTCCGCGCCACGCTGCCGGACTTCGGCAGCCCCCGGAACCCCTGCGACATGACCGCGCAGGTCGCCACCAATCCCAAGTATTTCGAGGATTGCATGCTGGCGATGCTGAACGACGACCAGTACGCCACCGTCGTCTTCCCCGTGGTCTATCACAACCCCGCCCCCGGCGCGACGCCGGCCCGCATGAAGACGATGGAGCCGATGGCGGCCGCGACCGGCAAGCCCATCTGCATCGCCTGGGTGCCGGAAAGCCTGGAGGGGCCGGGCGCCGAGGCCGCGGATGTCTCCCCCAACCTGGTGCTGTTCCGCTCGATGCGGCGGATGATGAACGCGCTGCGCCTGTGGTTCCACCACCATGACCCGAAGCCCGCGCCCGCGACGCCCGACGCCGCCGCCAGCGCCGCCGCCGCGAAGCTGCCGGGCGGCCCCGCCACGCTGATGGAGGCGGCCGCCAAGACCGCCTTCGCCGAAGCCGGCCTGCCCGTGGTGCGCGAACTCCGCGCCGCCACCGCCGAGGAAGCGGTGAAGGCGGCCCAGAGCCTCGGCTATCCGGTGGTGCTGAAGGTGGACAGCCCCGACATCGCCCACAAGACCGAGGTGGGCGGCGTGCAGTTGAACCTGGGCGATGCCGGCGCCGTCACCGCCGCCTTCGCGCGCATCAAGGAGGGTGCGGCGAAGCATGCCCCCGCCGCGCGTGTGGACGGCGTGCTGGTGCAGCGGATGGAGGCGCGCGGCGTGGAGCTCATCCTCGGCGCGCGGCGTGACCCGCAGTTTGGCGTAATGGTGCTGGTGGGCCTGGGCGGCGTGCAGGCGGAACTGTGGAAGGATGTGGCGCTGGAAGTGGCGCCCGTCTCGCCCGAGGGCGCCATGGCCATGCTCAAGCGCCTGAAGGCCTGGCCGCTGCTGGATGGGTTCCGGGGCGCGGCGAAGGTGGACGTGGCGGCGGTGGCCGACGCCATCGCCCGTTTCTCGGCCTTCGCCGCCGCGGCCGGGGATCGGCTGGAGGAGGCCGAGATCAACCCGCTGGTCTGCCGCCCGGATGGCTGCGTGGCGGTGGATGGGCTGATGAAGCTGAACGGCTGAGGCGGCCGCGTCCGATCGGCCTCGGTGCGCTTACCGAGGCCGTGAATCGGCCGCGAGGCAAGGGCGTCCGATCGGCCCCGGTGGCTTTCACCGGGGCCGTGACTCAGCCGCGCGACAAGGCCTCAGTAGCCCTCGCGCAGCAGCGGGAAGGCGCTGTGGACATTGGGGAACATCACCGGCGGCGCGCCGATGTGCACATGCTTGCGCGTCAGCTCGCCAAAGCTGTTCACGCCCGTCAGGCCCAACGCCTTGGTCGTCTCGTCCTCCAGGATTTCCAGCACGCGGGCCACGCCCGAGGCACCCTCCGCCGCCAGCCCGTAGAGGTAGAGGCGCCCCAGCCCCACCCAATCGGCCCCGAGTGCCACGGCCTTCACCAGGTCCGTGCCGCGGCTGAAGCTGCCATCCACCATGATCTTGGCGCGACCCGCCACGGCCTCCACCACCTCGGGCAGGATGTCGAGCGAGCCGCGCCCGCCATCCAGCTGCCGCCCGCCGTGGTTCGAGACATAGATCACGTCCACCCCGTGCTCGCAGGCGATGGCGGCGTCCTCGCCGGTGCCGATGCCCTTCAGGATCAGCGGGATCCTGTGCTTCTCCTTGAAGCGCGCGACCTCGCGCCAGGAGAGTGCCGCCTGGTGGTCCATGCCGGTGTTGGCGGCACGCCAGGTCTTGACGAAGCGCTTGGCCATGTCGCGCTCGCGGCGGCTGTAATGGGCCGTGTCCACGGTCATGCAGAAGGCGTCATAGCCGGCGGCGATGGCGCGCTTCGCGTAATCGTCCACGAAGTCGTCGCCGCCGCGGACATAGAGCTGGAAGACGCGCGGCCCGCGCCCGGCGGCGGCCGTCTCCTCCAGCCCCGGCTTGCTCACGCTGCTCAGCATGTAGGGCACGCCGTATTCGCCGGCACCCTTGGCCACGCTGGCGCCGCCGCCGGGTTCGAAGCTTTCCAGCGATCCCACGGGGGCCAGGAACACCGGCAGGCGGATCCGGTGGCCGAAGAAATCCACACCCGTGTCCACGCGCGAGACATCGTTCAACACGCGCGGCCGCAGCGCCACGGTGTCAATTGCCATGCGGTTGCGGGCGAGCGTCGTCTCGGTCTCGGTGCCGCCGATCAGATAGTCCCAGATGTTCGCGTTCAGCTTCTGCTTTGCCGCCTTCACGAACTCATGCAGGACCAGATACTTGCCGCCATCCAACTCGTTGGAGTTCAGCCTCTCGCTCATGGAGCACCTCCCGTTTCGCGATGACGCTAGGCGGGGCAAGATGACCGGACAAGGCCAGGAGACATGCAATGCGGTGGAGTGAGCGGCGCGCGGCGGCGAGGGCTGTGCTGGAGGGGCGGGACTGCATCCACCCCGCCTCGGTGCATGAGCCGGTGGCGGCGCGGATCGCGGAGGATCTCGGCTTCGAACTCGGCATGTTCGCAGGCAGCACGGGCAGCCTGGCCGTGCTGGGCGCGCCCGACATCATCCTGCTGACGCTGACGGAATTCGCGGAACAGGCACGGCGCATCAACCGCGCGGCCTCGCGCCTGCCGCTGGTGGTGGACGCCGACCACGGCTACGGCAACGCGCTGAACGTGATGCGCACGGTGGAGGAGCTGGAGGTGGCGGGTGTGGCCGCCATGTCCATCGAGGACACCGCCCTGCCCCGCCCCTTCGGCACGGACAAGCCCGTGCTGATCACGCTCGACGAAGGGGTCGCCAAGATGCGCGCGGCCGTGGCGGCGCGCGACGATGCCTCGCTCGTCATCTTCGCGCGCACGGGCGCGGTCTCCATCACGGGGCTGGAAGATGCGCTGGCCCGCGTGCGCGCCTACAACCATACGGGCACGGACGGCATCTTCCTGACCGGTGTGACGAAGCGCGCGGAGCTGGATGCGCTGGCGGCCGAGGCGAAGCTGCCGCTGGTTCTGGGCACGCTGTCCGACGAGATCAGCGACCGCGCCTACCTCGCCAGCCGCGGCGTGCGGATCGCGCTGCAAGGGCACCTGCCCTTCCAGGCCGCCATCCAGGCCATCCATGCCACGCTGAAGGCGCTGCGCGAAGGCATGCCGCCCGCGCAGGTGGGCGGCATGGCGCCCAAGGCCCTGCGCGAGGCGGCGATGCGCGAGGCGGACTACGCTGACCTCGCGCGGCGCTTTCTTACCTAGCTTGGTGGATCGCCCGCCAGATCACCTCCGGCGTGGCGGGCATGTCCAAGTGGCTCACGCCCACAGGCCGCAGCGCCTCCACCAGCGCGTTCATCACCGCGGGCAGGCTGCCCGCGCAGCCCGCCTCACCGCAGCCCTTGGCGCCCAGCGGGTTGGTGGTGCAGGGCACCTCGCGCGAGGAAAGCTGGAAGGCCGGCAGGTCATCGGCACGCGGCAGCCCATAATCCATGAAGCTGGCCGAAAGAAGCTGGCCCTCCTCGCTATAGGCCACCCGCTCATGCAGCGCCTGGCCGATGCCCTGGACGATGCCGCCATGCGCCTGGCCCGCCACCAGCAGCGGGTTCACGATCACGCCGAAGTCGTTGACCGCCACGTAGTTCAGGAAGGTGACATGGCCCGTATCGGGGTCCACCTCCAGCTCGCAGACATGGCAGCCGTTGGGATAGGCCTGGGGCGCCTGGTCGAAGACATGCGTCACGTCCAGGCTGGAGGGCACCTCGCTCGGCAGGCTGTGGCTTTCGCGCAGCCGCTCGGCCAGTTCCATGATGCCGATGGCGCGGTCGGTGCCGGCGACGACGAAGCGGCCCCATTCGAACTCGATGTCGGCCGGCGCGGTTTCCAGCATATGCGCGGCGGCGAGCTTGCCCTTCTCCACCACCAGCGCCGAGGCCTCGACGATGGCGGCCCCCGAGGCCATCAGCGACTTCGAGCCGCCCGTGCCGCCGCCCGCCACCAGTTCATCGCTGTCGCCCTGCTTGAGGCGGATCGCCTCGAAGGGCACGCCCAGCTTCTGGTGCAGCACCTGGGCGAAGGCCGACCAATGGCCCTGCCCATAATCCAGCGTGCCGGTGATGATGGTGACGGTGCCGTCTTTCTCGAAGCGGATGCCGCCCTGTTCCTTCGCCGGCGGCGCGGTGCATTCGAGGAAGTTGCCCACGCCGATGCCGCGCAGCATGCCCCGTGCCTTCGACTCCGCGCGACGGGCCTCGAAATTGGCGAAGTCGGCGGCCTTCAGCGCGTCCTCCAGGATCGCGGAGAACTCGCCGCCGTCATAGACGCTGCCGGTCGGCGCCGCGTAGGGAAACTGGTCGGGCCGGATGTGGTTCAGCCGGCGCAGCGCGACGGGGTCCTTGCCCATTTCGCGCGCGGCCTCCTCGATCAGCCGCTCCATGAAGTAGTTGCCCTCCGGCCGCCCCGCGCCGCGATAGGCCGAGACGGGGGTGGTGTTGGTGAGAAGGCTCTGCGTCCGCACCTCGATCAGCGGCATGGTGTAGTTGGACTGCACGTTCTTGACGAAATTGCCCGTGCCCATCAGCGGCGCCACGGTCGAGAGATAGGCGCCCATGTTGGCGTAGCTGGTCAGCCGCACGGCGAGGAACTTGCCGTCGGCGTCCAGCGCCAGTTCCGCCACCACCTCATGGTCGCGGCCATGCTGGTCGGACTGGAAGGCGCCGCTGCGGTCATCGGTCCATTTCACGGGCCGGCCCAACTGCTTCGCCGCGTGCAGCAGCGGCAGGTATTCCGGGTAGGCGTTGGCCTTCATGCCGAAGCTGCCGCCCACATTGCCGGTCAGCACGCGCACCTTCTCGCGCGGCATCTTCAGGATGTCATCCGCCAGCTGGTTGCGCAGGCCGAACACGCCCTGGCAGCCCACATGCAGGATGAAGCGGCCCGCGGCGGCGTCATATTCGCCGATGGCGCTGCGCGGCTCCATCGCCGCCACGACGATGCGGCTGTTGCGGATGGACAGCTTCTGCACATGCGCGGCGGCCGCGAAGGCTTCCGACACCTTCGCGGCATCGCCGAAGGCGAAGTCCAGCACGCAATTGCCCGGAATGTCGTCATAGAGCAGCGGCGCGCCGGGGGCCGCGGCGGCCGAGGCCTCGGTCACCGCGGGCAGCATGTCCACGTCCAGCATGATGAGTTCCGCGGCGTCGCGCGCCTGGGCCCGCGTCTCGGCCACCACCACCGCGATGGGGTCGCCCACGAAGCGCAGCCGGTCGGAGGCCAGGGCGGGCCGGTGGGTGGTCCGCAGGGGCGAGCCATCGGCGTTCTTGAGTGGCATGGCACAGGTCATGGCGCCGTATGCGGCCAGGTCCTCGGCCGTGATCACGGCCTGCACCCCCGGCGCCTCGCGCGCGGCGCTCACATCCAGCGACAGCACCTTCGCATGGGCATAGGGGCTGCGGAACACCCAGGCATAAAGCTGGCCAGGCAGCGCCACGTCATCGGTGTAGCGCCCTTGGCCTTGCAGCAGCTTCGGGTCCTCCTGGCGCGGCACGGGCTGGCCGATGCCGAATTTCAGGCGCGTCGGGTCGAAGGGCAGATTGGTGTCCGGCATCGCTGTCATCCATGCAAGGGTGGAACAGATGGTAGGCACCACGGGGGCTTCCGCAAGGCCGCCCGTCGCGCCACGCTCAACCCCATGGTTCCGCCGCCCCTTCCCACATGACGCCCACCCTCAATGGCATGATCCTGGCGGCGGGGGCGGGCTTCACCTTCGCCCTGCTGAACCTGAACCTGCGCGTGCTGGCCAGCGAGCTGCCGCCCTTCCAGGTGCAGTTCCTGCGCTATGGGGCGGGGCTGGTGGTCATGATCCCCTGGATCATCCAGGCGGGGCTGGCCGCCTATGTCCCGCGGGCCTTGGGCGGGCAGCTCTGGCGGGGGGTGGCGCATACGGCGGCGCTGTTCTTCTGGTTCTCGGCCCTGCCGCACATCCCCTTCGCCACGCTGACGGCCATCGGCTTCACAGGCCCCATCTTCATCATGCTCGGCGCCGTGCTGTTCCTGAAGGAGCGCATGTTCTGGCAGCGCTGGGCCGCCGCCCTGCTGGGTTTCCTGGGCGTGCTGGTGGTGGTGGCGCCCAGCTTCACCGGCACGGGCGGCCATCATGCGCTGCTGATGCTGGCCTCGGCCCCGCTCTTCGCCGCCTCCTTCCTCATCGCCAAGGCGCTGACGCGGCATGACACGCCGCAGGTGATCGTCGCCTGGCAGTCGCTCACAGTCGCGGTGTTCACCCTGCCCGTGGCAGTCTGGCTCTGGGAATGGCCGAGCCTCGTGCAATGGGGCATCGTGCTGCTCTGCGGGGCGCTGGGCAGCCTGGGCCACTGGATGCTGACCATGGCCTATCGCATCGCCGACATCTCGGCCGCGCAGCCGGTGAAATTCCTGGACCTGATCTGGGCCGCCTGCCTGGGCTACCTGGCCTTCTCGGAAATCCCGACCACGACCACCCTGGCCGGTGCGGCCGTGATCTTTCTCTCCACCAGCTGGATCGCCCGCGTCGAGGCGCGGCGCGGACGGAGCACCCCCGCATGACCCCCGACGTCACCGAACTCGACCGCGCCGCCACCCGCCACGAGACCCCCTGCGGCGACGGCCATGTGGTCTGGCGCAGTTGGGGCGAGGGCACGCCGCTGGTGCTGCTGCATGGTGGCTCGGGCAGCTGGCGGCATTGGGCGCGCAATGTGGGTCCGCTCTCGCGCCACTACCGCGTGCTGGCGGCCGACATCCCGGGCCTGGGCGAAAGTGCGATGCCCCCCGGCGAGGCCACCCCGCAATCGGCCGCCCTTCCCCTGCGCGAGGGGCTGGCGCACATCCTGGGCGCAGCGCGGCACTACCACCTCACGGGCTTCTCCTTCGGCGCCAATGTCAGCGGGCAATTGGCGGCGCTGGAGGGGGAGCATGTCCGCAGCCTGACGCTGGTGGGCGCGGCCTCGCTCGGCCTCGCGCGGCCGCCGCTGGAATTGCTGAAGGTCCGCGACAAGCAGGGAGCGGCGCGTGTGGAGGCCAACCGCGAGAACCTGAAGCGCCTGATGTTCCACGACGCGGCGAAGATTGATGCGACCGCGCTCGCCATCCAGGACTGGCACACCAACCATGCGCGGCTGCGCAGCCGTGGCTTCGCCTCGGGAACCTCTTTGAAGGATGCGCTGGAGCGGGTGACCGCGCCGCTCAACGGCATCTGGGGCGAGTTCGACGTGGTGGCTTTCCCGAACGTGGCCGCGCGCCTGGACGTGATCCGCGCGCGCGACCCCTCCATGCTGGAGGCCGTCATCCCCGGCGCCGGGCATTGGGTGGCCTATGAGGCGGCCGACGAATTCAACGCCGCACTTCTTTCGATTCTGGCGCGACGTGAAGGAAGAACAGCGCGATGAAGGCCATCACCGAGAGGCCGATGGTCAGCCACAGCGCATGGGCGCCATAGCCCTCGACCACGAAGCCGAACAGCGCCGGGGCCAACGCCCCCATGAAGCGCGCCGGCGCCACCACCAGCCCCTGCCGCGCGCCATAGCCCGCCGCCCCGAAGATCGCGAGCGGCAGGGTGCCGCGCACGATGGTCTGGATGCCATTCCCCGCCCCGTGCAGCAGCACGAAGGGCGCGGCCAGCGGCCCGCCGAAGATCAGCAACAGCACGGCGCCCAGCGGATGCGTGGTCAGTGCGATCCGCGCTGACAGCAGCGGGTGCGCGCGACGCAACAGGGTGAACTCGAACACGCGCGCCGCCACCTGGGCCGGCCCCATCAGCGCCCCGGCGGCGATGGCGGCGGCCGGCGTGGCCCCCGCCGCCACCAGCAGCCCCGGCAGATGCGCGGCCAGCGCCGAAGCCGAGAAACCGCCCGAGACGAAGATGAAGGCCATCAGCCAGGCCGCGCGGCGGGTGCGGCGCGCCGTCTCGGCATCGGGCGGTGGCGCGGGCTGCGCCTCGGGCGCGCGCACCGTGCCACGGGGCAGCAGCGCATTCAGCGGCAGGGCCAGCAGCAGCATTACCAGCGCCCAGCCGGCACAGGCGCCACGCCAGCCGAATTCGGCCTGCATCCAGGCCGTGACGGGCCAGCCCACCGTGCTGGCGAAGCCCGCGATGAGGGTGATGCCCGTGATGGCGCCGCGCGCATCCCGCCCATAGATGCGCGCCAGGGCGGCGAAGCCCGCGTCATAGAGGCCCATCGCCATGCCGATGCCCAGCACGCCGAAGCCCAGGAACAGCATCACCGGCCCCTGCGCCATGGCCAGCACCCCAAGCCCCGCGGCCAGCACCAGGTTGGCCGCCATCAGCACCGCGCGGCCGCCATGCTGGTCAATGGCCCGGCCCACGCGCGGCCCCAGGAAGGCCGTCAGCAGGAGGGCGCAGGAGAAGGCGACGAAGATGGTGGAGGCATTCACCCCCAGTTCCTCGGCCATGCGCCCGGCCAGGATGGCGGGAATGTAGTAGCTGCCGGCCCAGGCGAGCGTCTGGGTGGTGCCCAGGATGGCGATGACGAGAGCCTTGCTCACACGGCCTCCGGGTAGGCAATGGCGACCACCTCGATCTCCTCAAGGCCGGCGGGGGTGCGCAGCTTCACGACATCGCCCACAGTCTTGCCCAGCAAGGCCCGCGCCACGGGCGACACCCAGGAGATGCGGCCTTGCGTCGCATCCGCCTCCTCCATGCCCACGATGGTGACCGTCACCTCGCTGTCGTCCATCCGGGCATAGGTGACGGTGGCGCCGAAAAACACCTTGTCGCGGCGGGTCTGCTTCGCCGCATCCACCACCTCCGCGCGCTCCAGCCGGCGGCGGAGGAAGCGCACCCGGCTGTCAATCTGGCGCAGGCGGCGCTTGCCATACTGGTAGTCCGCGTTCTCGCTGCGGTCGCCGAGGCCCGCGGCCCAGGAGACGACCTCGACGACCTTGGGGCGTTCCCCGTGCCACAGCTCATGCAGCTCGCGCGTCAGGGCGGCGTGGCCGCCGGGCGTCATGTAGAAGGGAGTGCCGGGGGGAAGGCCGGGCGGGCCTTCCTCGTCCTCGTCCTCGTCAGCCAAGGGAGGACAGGGCCTCGGCCACGGCGGCGCGGCCGGCCTCGCTGAGCGGCGCCTGGGGCGGCAGCGGGTCACCCACCGCGAAGCCCTGGATCTGCAGCGCGCCCTTGATGCAGGCGGCCAGGGCGTATTGCGCGAACAGCTCGTTGAAGCGCCACAGGCGGCGTTGCAGCGGCAGCGCCTCGGCCCAGTCGCCGGCGCGGCAGAGCTCGTAGAGGCGCACGCTCTCGCGCGGGATGACGCAGGCCGGCCCCGCCATCCAGCCCACCCCGCCGATGAGCATGACGGCGGCCGGGATGTGGGCCGAGGCGCTGAACACATCCATCCGCCCCTCCACCGCGTTCATGATGGACAGCAGCCGCCCGGTATTCGTGCTGGCATCCTTGATGGCCACGATGCGCGGATGGTGCGACAGCTTCGTGATGGCCGGCAGCGAGAGGTCGCTGCGCTGGAAATTGGGGTTGGTGTAGAGCACCAGGGGCAGGCCCGTCGCATCCGCCAGCGCGGTGAAATAGCTGACGACGCCGGCCTCGGGGATGGGGAAATACGCCTCCATCACCCCCAGGATGCCGTCCGCGCCCAGCGCCGCGTAATCCTGGGCCTGGGCCACCGCGTCCACCGTGGTGGTGGCCGCCACGCCCGCCACCACGGGCACCCGTCCGCGCGCCTGCTCCACCACGATGCGCACGATCTCCCGCCGCTGGGCGTGGCTCAGATAGGCGAATTCCCCAGTGGAACCCAGCGGCGTCAGGCCGTGCACGCCCGCGCCGACCAGATGCTCCACCAGGTCGCGCAGCGGCGCTTCCAGCACCGCGCCATCAGGACCGATGGGCGAGACCAGGTAGGGAAAGACGCCCTCGAAACGGCTCATGCGAGATACATGCCCCCGTTGATGTGGTACACCTGTCCGGTGATGAACGCCGCGCGTGGCCCGGCCAGGAAGACGGCCAGGTCCGCGATCTCCTCCGGCCGGCCGATGCGGCCCACGGGGAAGGTGGCGCTGCGGGCGGCGATCTCCTCCTCCGTCATGCCGAAACGCGGCTGCGCGGTGTCGGTCAGGCCGGGCGCGATGGCGTTGACGCGGATGGCGGGTGCCAACGCCAGCGCCGTGGCCCGCGTCAGCCCCACCACCCCGTTCTTGCTGGCGGTGTAGTGCACCCCGCGCGGATCACCCCGCACGGCCGAGGAGGAGAGGTTGATCACCGAACCCGGGCGCCCCGCCAGCGCACGCGCGAAGGCCTGCGTGAGAAACGCCCCCGCCTTCAGGTTGATGCCCAGCACCGCGTCCCATTCATCCTCTTCCAGCTGAAGAAAATCGCAGCGGGGGAAGATGCCGGCATTGTTCACCAGGATGTCCGGCACACCCAGCGCGTCCATGGCGGCCGCGTGCAGCGCCCGCACCTCCGGCACGGTGGCGACGCTGCCCTGGAGCAGCGCGCAGCGCCGCCCCATGGCACGTATGTCGGCGGCGAGGTCCAGCGGCTCCGCGTCCAGCCAGTTCACCGCCACATCCGCCCCCGCCGCGGCCAGGGCGCGCGCGATGGCCGCGCCGATGCCCTGCTGCGCGCCCGTGACCAGCGCGATGCGCCCCGCCAGCTCGCTCATTCGGCGGCGAGCTTCAGCGCGGTGGGGTCGCGCCGCGCGAGGCGGGCCAGCTGGTAGTCCACCTCCGCCCGCGTGGCGTCGGACAGTTTCGGCCCCGGCGCGCGGACGGTCGGGTGCGCGATGATGCCGCGCCGCGCCAAGATGTATTTCCGCACGGCGAGGCCGAGGCCCGGCTGCAACTCGGTGCGGATCAGGGGCAGGTGCGCCTCGAACGCGTCCATCGCCTCGTCGCGCTTGCCCTCCAGGAGCAGGTTCCGGACGCGCACCAGCATTTCGGGGAAGGCGTAGCCCGTCATCATGCCATCGGCGCCGCGCAGGGTTTCCTCCGGCAGGTATTGGCCGCCATTGCCGCCATAGATGGCGATGCGCGGCATCTCGCCCGCCTTCATCATCGAGACCAGCGCGCTGATCTTGTCGAGGCCCGGCCAGTCCTCGGCCTTGAGCATGACCAGGCGCGGATCGGCCTTGGCCAGGGTGGCGATCATCTTGGCCGTCATCAGCACATTGGTCAGCTGCGGGAAGTCCTGCAGGCACCAGGGCGCCGGCGCCACGGCCTCGGACGCGCCCTGCATCCAGGAGATGATGGCCTCATCCCCGCGCAGCCCCATGGGGGGCGCGATCATGACGCCGGCCGCCCCTGCGTCCATCGAGCCCCGCGCCAGCGCGCGCATGGGCGCATAGCCCGGCGCGGAGACACCCACGATCACGGGCAGCCCCGCCGCGTGCTTCAGGACGATGCGCACCAGCCGCAGCGATTCCTCCGCATCCAGCTTGGGCGCCTCGCCCATGATGCCCAGGATGGTGAGGCCCGTGGCGCCGGCGGCCACATAGGCCTCGGTCATGCTGGCGGCGCTGCGTTCGTCCAGCGTGCCATCGGGCAGGAAGGGGGTGGGGCAAATGACGCAGACGCCTTGGGCCTGGGCGGTGAGCATGGGGCTTCTCCTGTTCTGCGCACGAACCTAAACCCGTCCGTCTCCCCTGCGAAGGATGTCCCATGCCCCTGCCTGGCGGAATGCCCCCGACAAGCCGCGACCTTGTCGGTCATCGCGGCCACTCGCCCGACCCGAAATGGCCAGGCGGCGCGCGGCTTGCCCTCTCCTTCGTGGTGAATGTGGAGGAAGGGGCGGAGCTGAGCCTCGCCAGCGGCGATGCGCGCAATGAAAGCGTGCACGAAATCCGCGAGGAGGTGATGGGGGTGCCCGACCCCTGCATGGAGACCCACTACGCCTATGGCGCGCGGGCGGGGCTGTGGCGGATCCTGGAGGCCTTCGACCGGCACGGGATGAAGGCCACCTTCTCCTCCTGCGGCCGCGCCGTCGCGGCCAACCCGCATCTGGCCGCCGCCCCGCATGCGGCGGGGCATGAGGTCAGCGCCCATGGCTGGCGCTGGGAAAGCCACGCCAACATGGACGAGGCGACCGAGCGCGAGGTCATCGCCGCCACCGTCGGCGCCATCCGCGATGCGACGGGCGAACGCCCGGTGGGCTGGCACACGCGCTCGGCCTCCTCGCCCAACACGCGGCGGCTGCTGCGGGAGGAGGGCGGCTTCCTCTACGACAGCGACGCCTATGACGATGACCTGCCGCGCCTTCATGCGCCCGGCCACGTCATCCTGCCCTATGCCTTCGACACCAATGACATGCGCTTCTCGCCCGGCGGCGGCTTCGTCCAGGCCGAGGATTTTTCCCGCTACTGCATCGGCGCGGTGGACTGGCTGCTGGCCGAGGGCGAACGCGCGCCCAAGATGCTCTCCATCGGCCTGCATTTGCGCATCATCGGGCGGCCCGGGCGCATGGCGGGGCTGGAGGCCGTGCTGGCCCATGTGGCGCGCACCCCCGGCATCTGGGTGGCGCGGCGTCGGGACATCGCGGCGCATTGGCTGGCCCGCGCGAACAACGGGTAACGGTGTCTGCCGCGGAAAAACCATGAAGGGCGGCGAGGCTTGCCACCATGCCCGACGCCCTGCCCCTGGACCCCCCGCGCCCGGCGCTGTCCGTGGTCGTGCCCTGCTACAATGAGCAGGAGGTGCTGCCCGAGTTCCACCGCCGCCTCGGCGCCGTGCTCTCCGCCCAGGACCTGCCCTGGGAGGTGGTCTATGTGAATGACGGCTCGCGCGATGCCACGCTCGGGCTGATGCTGGAGCTGGCGGCCACCGATCCGCGCGTGGCCGTGGTCAACCTCTCGCGCAATTTCGGCAAGGAGATCGCGCTGACCGCGGGACTCGACCACGCGCGCGGCAGCGAGGGGGTGGTGGTCATTGACGCCGACCTCCAGGACCCGCCGGAGGTCATCCCGGACCTGCTCGCCGCCTGGCGCCGGGGTTTCGACGTGGCCTATGCCCAGCGCAGCGCCCGCCATGGCGAGGGCTGGCTGAAGCGCGCCACCGCGGCCGGCTTCTACCGCCTGATGCAGCGGGTGGGCGGCCGCGTGACCCTGCCCCCCGACACCGGCGATTTCCGCTTCATGTCCCGCCGCGCGCTGGACGCGCTGCTGCAACTGCGCGAGCAGCACCGCTTCATGAAGGGCCTCTTCGCCTGGGTGGGCTTCCCCTCGGTGGCCGTGCCCTATGCGCGCGCGCCCCGGGCCGCGGGCACCACCAAGTGGAACTGGTGGAAGCTGTGGAACCTCTCGCTGGAAGGCATCACGAGCTTCACCCTCGGGCCCCTCAAGCTCGCCTCCTATGTGGGGCTGGCGGTGGCGGTGCTGGCGGGGATCTACATTGCGCAGCTCCTGCTCCGCACGCTGCTGTTCGGCAATGAGGTGGCTGGCTATCCGAGCCTGATGGCCGTGGTGCTCTTCATGGGCGGCGTGCAGATGATGATGCTGGGCATCATCGGCGAATATCTCGGCCGCATCTTCAACGAGACGAAGCAGCGGCCCCTCTACATCGTGGAGCGCCACCTGCGCTCCCGGCTGGTACCGGCCGAGCGCCCCTTCGCGGGGCAGCAGACGGGCTGAGGCGTCAGGCGCAATTGTGGCAGAGCTGCCTTGATTGTGCCCGGATGAACCGCCGGCAATTTCAGATTTGCGCCAAGCGTCGCCGCGTGCCGCCAGGTTGACCCTCGCCTGGGGCGGGTCAGCCATGCCCCGCGGTGCGGGGCGCGCCGCCAGGGTGACCCGGAGGCGCAACCATGAAGCCTTTCCGATCAGTCAATTCGGGTCGGCGGCTGCATTGAAATCTCAATCCACCTCCTCGGCAGCCTGGGTCTTCGCTGACCTTTTGCCGGCCCTCCCCGAGGATTTCGGACACGCCACAATGTTGCCTTGGGTGGGTCCAAAAGCCGCCTGGGATCAACCGGATAACCGCAGCGTGGTCAGGAAGGGGCGGTCCCTTCCACCGCCACGGCAACCCTGACGGGCCACCCCCCCCCCCGGCCCGGTTTCGGAAGGTTCGATATGCCCGGCCTGGACGCATTCTCGTCCCTGCAACGCGACCCCTCCGCGCGCGAGAGCGTGATGGGCGCCGGCTATGCTGCACCCTCCATGGTGCTGGCGCCCCCGCACGCCGCCTGGCGCAGCGGGGCCCGCCCCTTCCTCAAGCGCGCCCTCGACATCCTGGGCGCCGGCACGCTGTTGCTTCTGCTCGCCCCCCTCATGCTCGTGCTGGCCTGGCTGGTGCGCGGCGATGGCGGCCCCGCCTTCTATGCCCACCGCCGCGTGGGCCGGGGCGGCACGGGCTTCGGCTGCCTGAAGTTCCGCTCCATGGTGGTGGACAGCCAGGCGCGGCTCGACGCGCTGCTGGCCAGTGACGCCGAGGCGCGGGCCGAGTGGGAAGCCACCCGCAAGCTGCGCCAGGACCCGCGCGTGACCCGTGTGGGCCGCTTCCTCCGCGCCACCTCGCTCGACGAGCTCCCCCAGCTCATCAACGTGCTGCGCGGCGAGATGAGCCTCGTGGGCCCCCGTCCCGTCATCCAGTCGGAGCTGGACCAGTTCTACGGCGCCGCCGCCGCGCACTACATCAGCGTGCGCCCCGGCATCACCGGCCTGTGGCAGGTGTCGGGCCGGTCGGACACCAGCTACGCCCAGCGCGTGGCGCTGGATGTCGCCTATGTGGCCAGCCCCTCGCTGTGGAGCGACATCCGGATCCTGCTGCGCACCCCCTTCGCCGTGCTGTCGCGCCGCGGCGCCTGCTGAGCTAAGCTTCGCCCCCGCCACCTCCGGGTTCCAGTGTGATGAGTGACACCGCGCGCGACCGCGCCGGGGCGGGCCGGCTTTTGTCCGGCATGGTCTGGAACGGGCTGGGCCGCGGCCTTCCCCTTCTGTTGGCCCTGGTGCTCACCCCCGTCCTGGTGGGCCAGATGGGGCTGGAGCGCTGGGGGCTGTTCACCCTGGCCCTCGCGCTGGTCGGCGTCTTCGGCATTTTCGACCTGGGCGTGGGTCCGGCGCTCACCCGGGCGCTCTCCGAACGCATGACGGCCGAGACGCCCCACGAGGATGCCGAGACGGGCCGGCTGGTCGGCACGGCCATGGCGGCGCTGGCGGGCTTTGCGGCAGTTGGGGCCGCCGCCCTTTGGGCCGCCCTGCCCTGGCTGATGGGCTCCGCGCTGAACGTCCCCGAATCCCTCCAGGCCGAGGCGCTGGCCGCATTCCGCATCCTCGCCGTGGCCGCGCCGCTGGTGGTGCTGAACGCGGCGTTGTGGGGCGTGCTGGCGGCGCATCAACGTTTCCGGGCGGCGAACCTCGTCACCATTCCCGTCGCGGCGATGTATTACCTGGGGCCGGTGCTGGTGCTGCTGGTATGGCAGAGCCTGGTCGGCGTGATGCTGGCGCTGGTGGCCTGCCGGCTGGCCAACACAATCTCCTACGCCTGGCTGTGTCGGGGGCTGCTGCCGCGTCTTTCCCTGGGTTCGCCCCTGCTGGTTTTGCCGCTGCTGCGGATCGGGGGCTGGATGACGGCCTCCTCCATGATGAACCAGGCGCTGATCTATGCCGACCGCTTCCTGGTGGGCGCGGTGCTGACCTTGGCGGCGGTGGCCTATTACGCGACGCCGCTCGACCTCGTGCTGCGCATGTGGATCATTCCCGTGGCGGTGGCGCAGGCGCTGCTGCCGGCCATGGCCTCGGCCTTCCGCCTGCTGCCGGAGGCGACGGCGGGGCTGCTGCGGCGCGGCGCGCTGATGATCATGCTGCTGACCCTGCCGCCCTGCCTGGTGCTGGCCGCCTTCGCCGAGACGGCGCTGCGGCTCTGGCTCGGCGCGGGCTTCGCGGCGGAGAGTGCCATGGTGCTGCGCATCCTGGCGGGCGGGATCTTCTTCTCCTGCCTCGCCTATGCGCCCGGGGCGCTGCTGGACGCCATCGGAAGGCCGGACGTGACGGCCAAGTTCATGCTGGCGCAGATCGTGGTCTTCCTGCCGCTCTCGGCCGCGCTGCTGCTGGCCTTCGGCATCCAGGGCGCGGCGCTGGCCTGGGCGCTGCGCGCCGCGGCCGATGCGGGGGGCAAGCTGTTCCTCGCGGCCCGGCTCTACCCGGCCGCCGCCGAGGCACCCCGCGCGCTGCTGCCGGCCTTGGCGGCGGCCGGGGCGGCGCTGGCCGCCACCGCGCTGACGCCAGAGGGGCCATGGTCCGCCCTGGTGGCGGGGCTGGGCTTCGCGCTGGCGCTGGCGCTGGCGGCCGCGCGCCTGCCGGCCGAGGAACGCCGCGCCCTTGCCCCCCTTCTGCGCCGCCCCTGGGCGCTGCGACAGGTGCTGCGCCCATGATCACGCTGAACGGACGTTTCCTCACCCAGGGGCTGACCGGCGTGCAGCGCTATGCGCGCGAGATCACCTCCGCCCTCGATGCGCTCGCCGCGCGCGGCGAGGCCCCGCCGATGACGCTGCTGGCCCCGCCCGGCGCCGCGGGGCTGGAGGCCTTCCCGCATCTCGCCCCGCGCGGGGTGGGACGCCGCGGCGGGCAGGCCTGGGAGCAATGGGACCTGCCCCGCGCCGCCGAAGGCCTGCTGCTGAACCTGGGCAACACCGGGCCGTTGCTGGCCGGCCGGCGCCAGGCCGTGGTGATCCATGATGCCGGCGTCTTCGACACGCCCGAGAGCTACGGGTGGAAGTTCCGCCTCTGGTATCGCGTCATGCAGCACGGGTTGGCGTGGCGTGGGGCGCGCATCCTGAGCGTCTCGGAATTCTCGGCGGGGCGGATCGCGGCGGCGCTGGACCTTCCCCGCGCGGGCATCGGCGTGACGCTGGAGGGCGGCGAGCACATCCTGCGCGAGGCCGCCGACACGGGCGTGCTGGCACGGCATGGGCTGGAGGCGCGCCGCTACGCGCTCGTCATCGGCACGGGGGCCGCGCACAAGAACCTCGGCATCGTGCGGCGGGCCATGGCGGCGCAGGGGCTGGTGCTGGCCGTGGCCGGCGCCAAGGACGCCGCCGTCTTCCGCACGGGCGAGGCCGATTCGGGCGGCGAGGTCCGCGCCCTGGGCCGGGTCTCCGATGCGGAGCTGCGCGCGCTGTATGAGAACGCGCTGACCCTGCTCTTCCCCTCGCGCTACGAGGGCTTCGGCCTGCCGCCGCTGGAGGCCATGTGGTGCGGTTGCCCCGTGATCGCCGCCCGCGCCGGCGCCGTGCCCGAGGTTTGCGGCGAGGCGGCCCTCTGGTTCGACCCGGACGCGCCGGACGCATTGGGTGAAGCCATCGCCACCCTCGCCACCGACGCGGCGCGGCGCGAGGCCCTCATCACCGCCGGCCGCGCCCGCGCCGCGCATTTCTCCTGGGAGGCGGCCGCGCGGCGGCTGCTGGGGTTCATCACCGCATGAAGACCGCCATCATCCACGAATGGCTGGACAACTATGCCGGCAGCGAGCGCGTGCTGGAGCAGATGATCGCCTGCTACCCGGACGCCGACCTCTTCGCCCTGGTGGATTTCCTGCCCGAGGGCGAGCGCGGCTTCCTCCAGGGGAAGACGCCGCGCACCAGCTTCCTCCAGCGCCTGCCCATGGCGCGCAAGCGCTTCCGCAACTACCTCCAGCTCATGCCCATCGCCGTCGAGCAGTTCGACCTGCGCGGCTATGACCTGGTGCTCTCCTCCTCCCACGCCGTCGCCAAGGGCGTGATCACGGGGCCGGGCACCACCCATGTCAGCTATGTGCACTCCCCCATGCGCTATGCCTGGGACTTGCAGGGACAATACCTGGAACAGTCGGGCCTCACCCGCGGGGTGAAGTCCCTCTACACGCGCTGGCTGCTGCATCGGATGCGGCTGTGGGACCAGGCGAGTGCCGCGCGCCCCGACCTGATCCTGGCCAATTCCAGCTATATCCAACGCCGCATCGCCAAGGTCTGGCGGCGGGAGGCGCAGGTCCTGCATCCGCCCGTGGACATCGAGGGCTTTCCGCTCGCCACCGGCCCGCGCCCGCATTTCGTCGTGGCCGGGCGGCAGGTGGCCTACAAGCGCATCGAGCTGGTGGCCGAAGCCTTCCGCGCCCTGCCCGACCTGAAGCTGGTCATTGCGGGCGACGGGCCTTCGGCGCCGCTGGTGCGCGCGGCGGCGGCGGGCGCGCCCAACATCGAAATCCGCGGCCGGGTGCCCCAGGCGGAGCTGGTGTCCCTGCTGCAATCCGCCCGCGCCTTCGTCTTTCCGGCCGAGGAGGATTTCGGCATCGGCATGGTCGAGGCGCAGGCCTGCGGCGCGCCGCTGATCGTCTTTGGCCGTGGCGGCGCGCGCGACATCGTGACCGAGGCCACGGGCGTCACCTTCGCACAGCAGAGCGCCGAAAGCCTCATCGCCGCCATCCGCGCCTTCGTGGCCGAGGAGGCCCGCTTCACGCCGGAGGCCTGCCGCGCCAATGCCGAGCGCTTCGGTATCCCGCAATTCCGCGCCGGGCTGCGCGCGGCGGTGGCGGGGGCGCTGGCATGATCTCGCTGGTGGTGGCGACCCTCGGGCGGGTCGCGGAGATCGGCGCGTTGTTCGAGAGCCTGGCCGTCCAGGACATCACCTTCGAGGTGATCCTGGTGGACCAGAACCCCGACGCCCGGCTGGATGCGCTCGTGGCCGAATGGGCGCCGCGCCTGCCGCTGCGCCATCTGCGCGCGCCCCGCCCGCACGCCAATGCAGGCAGGAACCTCGGCCTGCGCCACGCGCGCGGCGACCTGGTGGCCTTCCCCGATGATGACTGCCTGCTGCCGCCCGGCACCCTGGCCCGGGTGCGCCAGGCCTTCGACGCGGACCCCGCGCTGGCCGCGCTGACCGGGCCGGCGGCGGCGCCGGAGGGCGGGCTCGGCTCCGGCCGCTGGAACCCGGTCGCGGGGCCGATCACGCTTGCCAATGTCTGGACCAGCGTCATCGAATTCAACCTCTGGCTCCGGCGCGATGCGGCCCTGCGCCTGGGCGGCTTCGACGAAGCCATGGGCCCTGGCGCCCGCTTCGGCAGCGCGGAGGGCAATGACCTGGTCTGCCGCGCGCTTTCGGCCGGGATGGAAGCCCGCTACGAGCCTGGCCTGCGCGTGATCCACCCCGACAAGCGCCTGACCCCCGAGGCGGTGGCGCGGGCGCAGCGCTATGGCCTGGGCCTCGGCTTCGCGCTGCGGCGCCATCCGGTGCCGTTGCCGGTGCGGGCGGCCTTCCTCTATCGGCCGCTCGGCGGTGCGTTGGTTTCGCTGGCGCGTGGCCGGGTGCTGCATGCGCGCTATTACCTGGCCAGCCTGCTCGGCCGCGCCCAGGGCATGCTGGCCCGTCCCCTGCCCTGGCCCGCCCCGCTGGAACCCGCGCCATGAAGATCGCGATCGGCATCGCCACCCGTGGCCGCCCCGCCATCCTGGGCGAGGTGCTGGCCGAACTCGACCGCCAGGCCCGCGCGCCCGACCGCGTGGTGGTCTGCCATGTCACGCCCGAGGATGTGGCGGACCTGCCCGCCCGCTTCCCGGGCATCGAGTTCCTGGCCCAGAACCCCGGTGGCCTGCCCCGCCAGCGCAACCGCATCCTGGACGCCGTGCCGGATTGCGACCTGCTGCTCTACCTCGACGATGACTTCCTGCCCGCGCCCGAATGGCTCGCGGTGCTGGAAGGGGTGATGACGGCGCATCCCGGCTGCGCGGTCGCGACCGGCACCGTCATCGCCGATGGCGCCAAGGGGCCGGGCCTCACGGTGGCGGAGGGCCGGGCCCTCCTGGCCGCCGACACGCCGCCCGCCGAAGCCCTCGCCGTGCAGCCGCATTTCAACGGCTATGGCTGCAACATGGCCGTGCGCTTGGCACCCATGCGCGAACACGGGCTGCGCTTTGACGAGCGCCTTCCGCTCTACGCCTGGTATGAGGACATAGACCTCACGCGCCGGCTGCTGCCGCACGGCTCCATCCTGCGCCTCGCGGGGGCGCGGGGCGTGCACCTGGGCGCCAAGTCCGGGCGCGTTCCGGGGGTGCGGCTGGGCTACAGCCAGGTGGTGAACCCCATCTACCTGGCACGGAAGGGCAGCTTTCCCTGGAACCACGCCCTGCCCTCGGCGGCGCGGCACTGCCTGATCAACCTGCTGCGCAGCGCGCGCCCCGAGCCGGAGGTGGACCGCTGGGGCCGCTTCCGCGGCAATATGCGCGGCCTGTGGGATGTGATGCGCGGCCGTGCCACGCCAGAGCGCATCCTGGAACTATAGCCGGGCCAGGATGGCGACGATGGAGACGACCATCCCCTCCATGGCCACCGCGGCCAGGATCAGCCCCATGACGCGCGAGAGGATGCTGATGCCCGCCCGCCGCAGGAACTGCACCAGCGGCGTGGCGAAGCGCATCACCAGGTAGACCAGCACCAGCACCAGCACGAGGGCGAGCGCCGTGCTGCCCTGCTGGGCCCAGTTGAATCGGTCCTTGTCGGTCAGCACCACCACGGTCAGCATCGTGCCCGGCCCCGCGATGGAGGGCATGGCGAGCGGAAACACCGCACGCTCGGTCGGAGAGACGTCGGGCTGGGTGGGGGACGGCGTCTGCACCGTGTCGAAGATCATGGACAGGGCGAAGAGCAGCAGCACCAGCGAACCGGCAAGCCGGAAGGTGTTCAGCCCCACGCCCAGCGCCTGCAGCAGCACCTGCCCCGCCACCAGGAAGAAGAGCAGGATGCCCAGGGAGATCAGGACGGCATGGAAGGCCACGCGGTTGCGGACCGCACGCTCCAGCCCAACCGTCGTGGCCAGGAAGATCGGCAGCTTGCCCAGGGGGTTCAGCACCACCAGCAGGGTGATGAAGTCCGTCAGGAAGTTGTTCGTCATCCGCGGCCGTGGTTCGGTTGCATGGCTGGACACATTTCACGAGTGGAACAAGGCCCGGACCGATTCGGTCCTCATCCAGCCCTGGCGATCATAGGCTATGGATGAAACTGCGCGTCGAGGCCAGCATGCCCTCGACCGCCAGCGCGGCCAGGATCAGGCCCATGACGCGGGAGAGGATACTGATGCCGGCGCGGCGCAGCACCTGCACCAGCAGCGTGGCGAAGCGCATCACGACGAAGCACACCGCCAGCGCCACCACCAGGGCGATGGCGGTGTCGAGCTGGTGGCTCCAGTCGAAGCGGTGATTGTCGGTGAGCACCACGACCGTCAGCATGGTCCCGGGGCCCGCCAGCGCCGGCATGGCGATGGGGAAGACAGCGCGCTCCAGCGGTGTCGTGTCGGTCGCACCTGGCGGGGGTGGGGGCGCGCTGTCGAAGATCATGGACAGGGCAAATAGCAGCAGCACCAGCGAGCCGGCCATGCGGAAGGCCGTCAGCCCCACCCCCAGGCCTTCCAGGAGCAATTGTCCTGCCACCAGGAAGAACATCAGCACGCCGAACGAGATGATGATGGCCCACATGGCCACGCGGTTGCGCGTCGCGCTGTCCAGCGCCGCGGTCTGGCCGAGGAAGATGGGCAGCTTCGCCACCGGGTTCAGGACAACCAGCAGGGTGATGAAATCGCTGAAGAAGTCGGTGACGAAGGGATGGAACATCAATCCGGCCTCATGCCTGGCATGGCCGCCAGCATGGACGCTCGGCTGCCCGCCGTCATCCGGAGTTCTTCAGGGGGCGGGAAACAACGCGCTGGTGCGGCCCAGCAGCCAATAGGCCAGCAGGCCCACATATTCGCGCACCGCCCACTCCGCCTGCCCCAGGCGGAAGGAGAAGGGCGGGTCGAACCACCCTGCCCCGCCTGGCCGCGTGGAGTAGTTGACCGGCCAGGCGGTGATGTCCCACCCCGCGCGGCGGAAGCTGCCCATGGAGCGCGGCATGTGGCTGGCCGAGGTGACCAGCAGCCAGGTCTCGCCCCGGGCCGGGTTCACCTGGGCATAGGTCAGTTCCGCATTTTCCCAGGTGTTGCGCGAACGGTCCTCGAAGACCACGCGCTCCCCCTCCAGGCCGAGCGACGCGAAGAGGGCGCGCGCCACATCGGCCTCGCTCATCTGTCCGGGGGCCAGGGCCGCCGAGCCGCCGGTGAAGACGATGCGCGCCCCGGGCCGCAGCCGGGCCAGCGCCACGGCCTCGGTCATGCGCTCGGCCGCGCCGTTGAGTGCGGGGATGCCGCGCGCCTCGGTCAGCGCCTGTTCCACCGCGCCGCCCAGGATGACCACGCCATCCACCCGCGCGGGCAGTTCTGGCCGGGGGAAGCGGTCCTCCAGCGGCAGGGTGATCCAGGCGGCCAGCGGCGTCAGCAGAACCGCCACATACCAGGACAGCCCCAGCAGCGCCGGCCAGCGCCCGAAGCGCCGCCGCGCGATGAGGAGCCCGACCCCCAGGCAGATCAGGAAGAGGGCGAAGGTGTTGGGCCGCGCGAAAAGCCAGAACAGCTTCGAGAGGGTAAAGAGAAAGTCTTCCATCATTCGCCCTCCCGCAGGCGATGGACCATGACAGGGCCGAGCGGATTGTCGAAGGGGGCCATCGGCGCATACTCCGCACCGAGCGAGGCCGCGATCAAGGCCCGCGCCTCCGGCCGCACGCCCTGCCAGTACTGGACATCCTGCACGATGAAGCGCGGGCGGGTGGCCAGCACGCGGGCCAGCTCGGCATCCATGTTCACGCCCGCCAGGTCCCCGAAGGCGCCCGTCAGGTGGGCCGGGAAGGGAAAGCGCGTGGGCAGCGGCGAGCCGGTGAGGAAATAGATCACGGGCTGCGAATTGGCCACGAACACCACGTCACCGGGCCGCATCTCGGCGCGGATCGCGTCCGCGACGCGCGTGGGCGTGTCGGGTAGGCCGAGGTGCAGGCCCGGCATGATCCGCCGCCTCATGTCGAACAGGAAGGGGTCCAGCATCATCGCCACCACCACGACGCCCGCCAGGAGCCGCCACCGCACCGGGGCCACATGGGCCGCCGCGCCCAGGATGCCGATGGCCGACAGCAGCGCGAGCGGCGGCAGCAGCATGAGGAAGTAGTGGTCGAAGAAATGGCCCGGCACGGCCACCGCCAGCGCCGCGACCGCGAGCCAGGCGAGGCCCAGCGAGGTCAGCCGCCGATGCACCGGCGAGAGGTGGCGCCACAACAGCAGGGCCGGAATGGGCAACAGCCACAGCCACCGCATCTCCAGCAGGATCAGGCTGACGCGGTGGCGCACCACCTCTGCCGGCGCGCCTTCGGAGGCATATTGGAAAGGGGCCAGGATGGAACTGTCGAGCCAGTCGCCGAACTCGCCGCGCAGGGCATAGACGCCCGCCACGAGCAGCGTGGGCAGAAGGCAGAGAACGAGATAGGCGCCGGCCATCGCCGCAAGCCGCCCCCAGCGCCGCGCCTGGAGGGTGGGCCAGGCCAGCAAGGCGAAGGCGAGGCAGCCCTCGGGCGTCACCACCGGCTTGATGGTCAGCGCCAGGCCGATCAGCGCGCCCATCCCCAGCAGCCGCGGCCATTCCGGCCCCCGCCACAGCGCCAAGGCGAGGGCGCCAACCACCATGGGGGCGAAGAGGATCTCGGTGTTGGTGGTCAGCCCGCCCAGCAGCACGCTGTGGCCGGCATAGAGAAGCGCCACCGACAGCCCTAGCGCCCGCGCCCCGCCGGCGACCCGCACCAGCGCGATCAGCGCGTAGCAGGTGGCCATGACGCAGGCGGCGCCCAGGAGGCGGACGGTGGTGATGCTCTCGCCTAGCAGGGTGAAGGCCATCAGGATCATGGCCGGCGCGCCCACCGGGTGCATGTCCCACACGCCCGAAAGCGGCCAGACGCCGCGTGCCCACTCCCGCGCCTGCAGGATGTAGAGGCTTTCATCCCAGTCCATGACGGAGGGAAGGAAGGAGAACCAGCGCAGCCCCAGCACCAGCGGCGGAATGGCCAGCAGGGCCAGCACCCAGGCGATACGGCGGTTCATCGCTTGATCCCCAGCTGGATTTCGCGCCGCCAGATGTAGAGGCCAGACCCCACCAGGATGAGGATGCCCAGCGCGTCCCAGCCATCGGGCGCTTCGGCCCAGATGACGGCGCCGAGCAGCGTGGTCCAGACGATGCCGGAATATTCGAAAGGGGCCACCAGCGTGGGTTCGCCCTTGCGGTAGGCCTCGGTCATCAACAGTTGCGCGAAGGCCGAGGCGATGCCGATGCCCAGCAGGAACCCCCATTGCGTGGCGCTGGGCCAGACCCAGACCGGAATGCTGGCGACCAGGGCCAGGATCGAGCAGCCGATGGCGAACCACAGCACGATGGCCACACCTGGCTCCCCCTTCTCGCCCAGGCGGCGGATGCTGATCATGGCCATGGCCCAGGCGAAGGCGCCGAACAGCACGACCAGGCTGGGCCAGAGGTCCGCGGCATCCGCATCACCGGGGCTGACCATGAACAGCACGCCCAGGAAGCCCACGAGCACGGCCAGGCCCCGCCGCCAGCCCACGCGCTCACCCAGCAAGGGCACGGCCAGCAGCGTGAGGAACAGCGGCATGGTGAAGCCCAGCGCCGTGACATTGGCCAGCGGCAAGGTGGTGTAGCCATAGAAGGCGGTGATCATGCCGAGCAGCCCCCAGAACACGCGCGCGGCATGTCCGAAGGGGTGGCGCGTGCGCAGCACCTTCCACCCGCCGGC
Organism: Roseococcus sp.; assembly: GCA_035998215.1. Lineage (GTDB taxonomy): Bacteria > Pseudomonadota > Alphaproteobacteria > Acetobacterales > Acetobacteraceae > Roseococcus. The sequence continues at coordinate 341,839 of DASYHU010000030.1, forward strand.
CGCCGGCAGCATGGGCAGCAACACCGGCAGGGCGAAAAGGCTGCGGAAGAGCACGAGTTGCGCCAGTGGAATGGTGCCGCCCAGCGTTTTCACGAAGGCCGCCGCCACGGCGAAGAGCAGGGCCGCGGCCAGGATGGCCAGGACCGCACGGCGGCGCGCGGCGCGGAGCGCGAAGGAGGGGTCTGGCGTCATGGCTTTCGGGTGTGAACCTGGCGAAGAGCTTTGAATAGGCCCCGATTCGGGCGAACCCATGGTGCGCGCCCACATTTCCGCGCCCGCCGAACTGATCTAGGCTTCGCGCCACATGACCGCCCGACACCCCAAGGCCCCGCCTGTTCCCGCCCATCCCGGTCTCGATGTCCGCGCGGATGAGCTTGTCTGGTCGGGACGGTTTCCGCTGCAACGGGTGGTGTTCACCTATACGCGCTTCGACGGCACGCCCTCGCGCGAATTGACCTGGGAGCTGTGGCGCCGGGGCCAGGGGGTCGCGCTGCTGCCCTATGACCCCTGGGCGGACCGTGTCGCGCTGATCGAACAGTTCCGCCTGCCCATCCTGGCCGCCGGCTACCCGCCCATCGAGACGGAATGCGTGGCGGGCCTGCTGGAACCCGGAGAGGACCCCGCGGAGGCCGCCCGCCGTGAGACGCAGGAGGAGGCGGGCCTCGACCCCGACCGCATCGAGAAGATCGGCCGCTATTTCCTGATGCAGGGCGGCTGCGACGAGATGATGCATCTCTATTGCGGCCGCGCCCGCCTGCCCGCGCCCGGCGCGGGCGCCACCCACGGGCTGGCGGCGGAGGGCGAGGACATCCGCCTGCTGGTGCTGCCGGCCGAGGAGGCGCTGGCCCGGCTGGATGCCAACACCATCACCAATGCCACCGCCGCGCTGTGCCTGCACTGGCTGCGCCAGCACCGCGCGCGGCTGCGCCAGGACTGGACCACCGCATGACCGAAGCCCTCTTCCGCCACAACCCCTACGCCCAGGAGGCGGCGGCGCGTGTCGTCTCGGCCGGCCCCGAGGGGCTGCTGCTGGACCGCAGCATCTTCTACCCCCGCGCCGGCGGCCAGCCGGGTGACAGCGGCAAGCTCTGCTGGGATGGTGGCGATGCCGCGATCACGGAGGCCGTGAAGGGCGAGGGCGACGCCATCCTGCACAAGCTGGCCGAGGGCGCCCCCCTGCCCGCCCCCGGCACCCAGGTGACGCTGGTGCTCGATTGGGCGCGCCGCCACCGTCACATGCGGATGCACAGCGCCATGCACCTGCTGTGCAGCCTGATCCCGGGCGCGGGCGTCACGGGTGGGCAGGTGGGCGCCGACAAGTCCCGCCTGGATTTCGACCTGGCCGAGCCGCCCACGAAGGAATGGCTGACCGAGCGGCTGAACGCCCTGGTCGAGGAGGACCATCCCATCACAGAGGAATGGATCACGGAGGCGGAACTGGAAGCGAACCCCGGCCTCGTCCGCACCCTCTCCGTGCAGCCCCCGCGCGGGAGCGGGCGCATCCGCCTGGTGCGGATCGGCGGTGAGGCGGCGCCCGTGGACCTGCAGCCCTGCGGCGGCACGCATGTGCGCGCCACCGCCGAGATCGGGCGGCTCCATGTGCTGAAACTGGAGAACAAGGGGCGGCAGAACCGCCGGATCAGCCTCGCCCTGGTGGAGAACTGACATGGAAGCGATCGTCAACACCGAATGGCTGGCGGCCCATCTGGGCCAGCCGGACCTCGTGGTCTTCGACATCACGAAGTACCTGCCGAACGAACCCTTCGACGGCCGGACCAAATTCGCCGAGGCGCATATCCCCGGCGCCCATTTCTTCGACATGGACGAGGTGGCGGACACCGAGAACCCGCTGCCCCACATGATCCCGACCGCGGCGCGCTTCGAGAAGCTGCTGGGCGCCATGGGCGTGACCCGCGCCTCCCGCGTCGTGTTCTATGACCAGAAGGGGCTGCAATCCGCCCCGCGCGGCTGGTGGCTGATGCGCCTCTTTGGCCATGAGAAGGTGGCCGTGCTGGATGGCGGCCTGCCCAAATGGCTGCGCGAGGGCCGCGCCACCGCCTCGGGCGCCCCCGCCACGCCGGCGCCCGCCACCTATGTGGCCGATTTCATGGCCCGCCGCGTGGCCGGCATCGGCGATGTGAAGCGTGTGCTGGAAGATGGCACAGCCCTGGTGCTGGACGCGCGCGCCGCCGGCCGCTTCGCCGGCACCGCGCCCGAACCCCGCGCGGGCCTTCCCTCCGGCCACATGCCGGGGGCGGCCAACCTGCCCTTCAACGAGCTGCTGGCCGCCGATGGCACCCTGCTGCCGCCCGATGCGCTGCGCGCCCGCTTCGCCGCCGCCGGCGCCGACGGCGCAAAGCCCCTGGTGACGAGCTGCGGCACGGGTGTGACCGCCTGCGTGCTGGCGCTCGGCGCCGTGCGCGCGGGCCTGCCCGAACCCGCCGTCTATGACGGCTCCTGGACCGAATGGGCGAGCCGCCCCGAAACCGAGAAGGTCTCCTCCTGATGCCCGACGACCATCGCCGCCGCCACGGCTTTTCCACCCGCATGAGCCATGCCGGGCGCGCGGGCGTTCGCATCCATGGCTTCGTGAACCCGGCCGTCCATCGCGGCTCCACCGTGCTGTTCCCGGATGCCGCTTCGCGCATGGCGGCCGCCGCCAAGCGCTACGACCAGCACATGACCTATGGCACGCAGGGGGGGCCCACCCACTACGCGCTGGAGGATGTGATCGCCGAGATCGAGGGCGGCACGCGCTGCACCATCGTGGGCACGGGCCTCGCCGCGGTCGCCGTGCCGCTGCTGGCCTACCTCAAGGCGGGCGACCACTGCCTGATGCCCGACAGCGTCTATGGCCCGGCGCGCAACCTCGCCACCGGGCTCATGCAGGGCTGGGGCATCGAGACCAGCTTCTACGACCCCTGCGTGGACGAAGCGGGCATGCGCGCCCTCATCCGTCCCAACACCAAGGTGGTCTATACGGAAAGCCCCGGCAGCCACACCTTCGAGGTGCAGGACATCCCGGCCATCGCCCGCGCCGCGCATGACGCGGGGGCGAAGGTGATGATGGACAACACCTGGGGCATCCACACCTTCCAGCCCTTCGCGCATGGGGTGGATGTCTCCATCCAGGCGCTGACCAAGTATGTGGGCGGGCACAGCGACATCCTGCTGGGCAGCATCACGGTCAACAGTGAGGAGGATCACCTGGCGGTGCGCGCCGCCTCCTCCGCGATGGGTCACTACGCGAGCCCGGATGATTGCTGGCTCGCCCTGCGCGGCGTGCGCACCATGGCCGTGCGCCTCAAGACCCAGGCGGCGGCGGCGCTGGAGATCGCGGCCTGGCTGGAGCAGCAGCCGCAAATCCAGAAGGTGCTGCACCCCGCTTTGCCCTCCCACCCGCAGCACGCACTGTTCATGCGCGACTTCACGGGGGCCTGCTCGCTCTTCGGCATCGTGCTCGATGCGCGCTATTCGCACGAGGACATGCTGCGCTTCGTGGACGGGCTTTCCCTGTTCGGCATCGGGGCGAGCTGGGGCGGCTATGAGAGCCTGGCCATCCCCACCACGGGCTTCATCACCCGCAGCGCCGGCACCGGCGATTTCGGCGGGCAGACGGTGCGCATCCATATCGGCCTCGAGGATGTGGCCGACCTGAAGGCGGATCTGGCGCAGGGCCTGCGGGCGCTGGGGTGAGGCGCGCGCCGTCCCGCCGGGCCGCATGGCCCGGCGGGGGCCGCCTCCCTCAGCCCCGCGGCAATTCCTGCTCCACCAGGCGCGAGAAGAAGCTCGCGCCGATCGGCAACAGGTCATCGTTGAAGTCATAGGTGGTGGTGTGTGCGGGGCTCTTGCCCCGCTCACCGTCGCGCTGGCCCAGATGGACGAAGCAGCCGGGCCGCTCCAGCAGGAAATAGGCGAAGTCCTCCGCACCCATGGCCGGCGGGCGATTGCGGATCACGCGATCCTGGCCCAGCACCTGGGCCACCGCCTTGGCGGCACGCTCGGCCTCATTCGCGTGGTTCACGGTGGGCGGATATCCGCGGCGATAGGTGACCGTCACCTCCGCATCATGCATGGCCCCCACCCCGGTTGCGATCTGGGTGATGAGGCGTTCCATCTCGGCCCGCGTCTCGGGCTTCAGCGTGCGGACGGTGCCACGGATTTCCGCCGTGTCCGGGATCACGTTGCTGGCCGTGCCGGCGTGGAACTGGCAGAGGCTGAGCACGGCGCTGTCCAGCGGGTCCACGCGGCGCGCCACCAGCGCCTGCAGGTTCACCACGATCTGCGCGCCCACCAGCACCGGGTCAATGCCGATATGCGGCCGGGCCGCATGGCCGCCGCGCCCGCGCACATGGATTGTCACGCCATCGGCCGCGGCCAGCACGGGGCCGGCCACCACCGCCGCCTCGCCCAGCGGCAGGTTGGAGGCGTTGTGCACGCCATAGACGGTGTCGAAGGGGAAGCGCTCCAGCAAGCCGTCATCCAGCATGCGCTTGGCGCCCGCCCCGCCCTCCTCCGCGGGCTGGAAGATGAAGACCACGGTGCCGTCGAAATTGCGCGTCTCGGCCAGGTACTTCGCCGCGCCCAGCAGCATGGTCGTGTGCCCGTCATGGCCGCAGGCGTGCATCTTGCCCGGCACGGTCGAGGCATAGGGCAGCCCCGTCTCCTCCGGCATGGGCAGCGCGTCCATGTCGGCGCGCAACCCGATGGCGCGCCCGCCCGTGCCGCTGCGCAGCACGCCCACGACACCCGTCGCACCCAGGCCGCGATGCACCTCGATGCCCCATTCCGCGAGCTTGGTGGCGACCACGTCGCTGGTGCGGTGCTCCTCGTAGCACAGCTCCGGGTGGGCGTGGATGTCCTGCCGCCAGGCGGTCATCTCGGCGTGGAAATCGGCGATGCGGTTGATGATGGGCATGGGCGGCACCTCTGACACAAGGAAGTGGGGACATGAAAAGAGGCGCCGAGCATCGCCCGGCGCCCCCCTTTCGTCACTCCCCTGCCGGGCTCAGCGCCGGGGCGCGATTTCCGAGACGCCAAGGCGCGCGGGCGCCGTGCCGCCCTCGAAGACGCCCACCCAGATGTCGTACTGGCCCGAGGCGGGGCGGTTCAGCACGATGCCGGGGTTCAGGCCGTCGAAGTCGTCATTGCAGATCCAGGACCCGTCCGGCAGGTTCACCACCAGCGTCGTGTCGCGGCCAGACGTCGCGAAGATGTAGAGGGGGAAGCCACCCGCGTTGTAGTTCAGCCGCACATCCGGCGCCTGCGCGATGGTGCCGGCGCAGTCACGGCCCAGGCGGTCGGCGGGGATGTTGCCACCCGCTACCAGTTCGACGGTCTGCGGGTCAGGCATGAAGCCCGCGTTCAGGTTCAGCGTGCCGAAGGCAGGGGGCAGGTTGAAGTTCTGCGCCAGCACGGGGGCGGCGAGGGCAGCGACGCCAAGGGCAGCGGCGCCCAGGACCAAGTTCGAAACGCGCATTGGCGCAAGCCTTCTGTGTGGTGTTTCCGGGATCGCAACCCTAGCGTGCCATCTCATGAGGCAGCAAGGTGCACCCCCGGGCCGGGGCTTACGTGCGCGAACCAGGGAGGCATACTCCTGGCCATGACGCTGCTGCTTGCGCTCGACCAGGGCACCACCTCCACCCGCGCCATCGCCTTCGACACGGCGCTGACGCCCCGCGCCACGGCGCAAATTCCCCTGCCGCAGCACTTCCCCACTCCTGGCTGGGTGGAGCATGACGCGGAGGAAATTTTCGACCACAGCCTCACCGTGCTGCGCGAGGCGCTAGCACGCGCGGGCGGCACGCCCACCGATGTCGCGGGAATCGGCATCACGAACCAGCGCGAGACGACGGTGCTGTGGGAAAGGCGGACGGGCCGGCCGGTCGGCCGCGCCATCGTCTGGCAGGACCGGCGCACGGCCCCCGCCTGCGAGGCGCTGCGCGCGGCGGGCCATGAGGCGCTCGTCACCGCGCGCACCGGCCTGCTGCTGGACCCCTATTTCGCGGCCACCAAGCTCGGCTGGATGCTGGACAACATCGCGGGCGCGCGGGAGGCCGCCGAACGGGGCGAACTCTGCTTCGGCACCATCGATTCCTGGCTGCTGTTCCGCCTCACAGAGGGCCGCGTCCACGCGACCGATGCCAGCAACGCCGCGCGCACGCTGCTGCTGGACATCCACACCGGCGCCTGGGACCCGGAGCTGCTGGAGCTGTTCCGCATTCCCGCCGCACTCCTGCCGGAGGTGCGCGACAACGCCGCCCCCTTCGGCGAGACCACGCTGCTGGGCGGCTCCATTCCCATCCTCGGCATGGCGGGCGACCAGCAGGCGGCGACCCTGGGCCAGGCCTGCTTCGCCCCTGGCATGATCAAGTCCACCTATGGCACAGGCTGCTTCGCCCTGCTGGTGACGGGTGAAACGCCCGTGCCGTCACGGAACCGGCTGCTGACCACCATCGCCTGGCAGATGGGGGGGCGGCGGCACTACGCGCTGGAGGGCTCCATCTTCGTGGCCGGAGCGGCGGTGCAATGGCTGCGCGACGGGCTTGGCATCATCCGCGAGGCGCGCGAGGCAGGCGAACTCGCCGCCCAGGCCAACCCTGCCGAGCGCGTGACGCTGGTGCCCGCCTTCACGGGCCTCGGCGCCCCCTGGTGGGATGCGGCGGCGCGCGGGGCCATCCTGGGGCTGACGCGCGCCTCGGGCCGCGCCGAAATCTGCCGCGCCGCCCTGGAATCCGTGGCCCTGCAGACCGCCGACCTGCTGGACGCCATGCGCCGCGACTGGCCCGAGATGGGCCGGACGGTGCTGCGCGTGGATGGCGGCATGGCGGCGAGCGACTGGACCATGCAGTTCCTGGCCGACATCCTGGGCGCCCCAGTGGACCGGCCAGTGGTGCAGGAAACCACGGCCCTGGGTGCCGCCTACCTCGCCGGGGTGCAGGCCGGGCTGTTGGCACCACCTGGGGGTGCGGCCACCCATTGGCGGCTCGACCGCCGCTTCCAGCCCGGCATGGCGCGCGAGGAAGCCGCGCGCCGCCACGCCGAATGGCAGGACGCCGTGCGACGGGTGCGCTCGGCCGGTTGACCAGGCGCCCGGGCGGTGCCGAACTGCGCGGGATGAGCACCTTTCACCTCGGCAATGGCGCGGGCTTCTCGGGCGACCGCGTGGACGCCCCCATCCCCGTTCTGCGCAGCCTGATAGCGCGCGGCGGGCCGGCCGCCATGTTCTTCGAGACACTGGGCGAGCGCACCGTGGCCCTCGCCCATCTGGAGAAGCGCGCCAACCCCGCCCGTGGCTACGAGCCCATGCTGGAGCGGCTGCTGGACCCCATCCTGGTGGACGCGCACGCGCATCGCATCCCGCTGCTGGGAAATTGGGGCGCCGCCAACCCGCCCGCGGCGGCGCTGGCCGTGGCCAAGCTGGCCCTCGCCAAGGGGCTGCCCCAGCTTCGCATCGGCCTGGTGGAGGGCGATGACGTGACGCCGCTGGTGGCCGGCGGACAGTTGCCGGTCCATGAGGCCGATGCGGGGCTGGACATGGGCGCCTGGTCGCTCATTGCCGCCAACGCCTATATCGGCGCCGAGCCGCTGGTGGAGGCACTGGCCCAGGGCGCCGATGTGGTGGTGGCGGGCCGCACCAGCGACCCCGCCCTCGCCATCGCCCCCCTCGCCCACCATTTCGGCTGGCGCTTCGACGATTGGGAGCGCCTGGCGCTGGGTGCGGCCACCGGGCACCTGCTGGAGTGCGGCAGCCAGGTCACGGGCGGGGTGTTCTGGGACCCGGGCTTCAAGGACATTCCCGACCCCGCCAATATCGGCTTTCCCATCGCGGAGGTGACGGCCGAAGGCGGCCTGGTCATCACCAAGCCCGAGGGCACGGGCGGCCTCGTGGACCTTCGCACGGTGAAGGAGCAGCTTCTGTATGAGCTGCACGACCCGGCCCACTACATCACCCCCGACGTGGTGCTCGACATCACGCAATGCCGCTTGGAGCAGGTGGGGCGCGACCGCGTGGCCGTCCACGGCCTGCGCGGCCACCCCCGCCCCGACACGCTGAAGGTGACGGCAAGCTTCGAGGGCAGTTGGTTGGGCGAGGGCGAGGTCTCGGTCGCCGGCCCCAACGCATTGGCCCGCGCCCGCGCCACGGCCGATGTGCTGCTGCAACGGATGAAGCTGCGCGGCCTGGATGTGCGGGCGCGCGTGGACCTGATCGGCGTGGCCTCCGTGCATGATGACGACGGGGGCAGCCTGTGGCGCGGCTATGCCGGGCCGGAACCGCAGGACATCCGCATCCGCCTGGCCGTCGAGGCGCGCAGCCGCGACGATGCCGACCAGGCGGCGCGCGAGGTGCTGGCCATGCTCTGCTGCGGCACGGCCGGCACGGGCGGCGCGCGGTGGCGCGTCACGCCCCGCATCCTGACCCGCAGCCACCTGGTCCTGCGCGAGCGCGTGCCCACGCGCGTCACCACCCGCACCGCCCGGGAGATCGCGGCATGAAGGAGGTTCCGCTGCACGCCATCGCGCACAGCCGCGCGGGCGACAAGGGCAACCGGCTGAACATGTCGCTGATCCCCTACGACCCCGCGCATTACGGCCTGCTCGCCGAACAGGTGACGGCCGAGCGTGTGCTGGACCTGTTCCGCCACCGCGGCGCCACCCACTGCACGCGCCATGACCTGCCCAACCTGCACGCCTTCAACTTCGTGGTGGAGGAGGTGCTGGAGGGCGGCGTGAATGGCAGCCTGAACCTGGACGGCCACGGCAAGACGCACAGCTTCCGCCTGCTGGAGCTGACGGTGCGGCTGCCGGCCTGACGCGGCCGGCCGCGCAGCGGCTCAACCCGGCGTGCGCTCCCGCAGCCTGAGGCGGTCCATCTCCGGCACCGACTGCCCCGCATCCACGAAGGCCTGCTTCAGCGCCTGCAGGTTGGGGGCGAAGATGCCCTCGCGGTTGTCATGGCACCATTGCCGGCTCTCGGCGGGCATCCGCAGCGAGCCCTGGAAGCGTGGCATGACCCAGCGGGCGAACAGCTCGAAGCTGTGCAGGGTCTGGCGCCGATCGGCCCATTCATGGGCGCGGAACAGGATGCCGCCCGCGCCGCCCTCGGTGAAGTCGAGCAGGCGCTGGATGCCCTGGGCCACGGTGTCGGGGCTGCCCACCAGGGTGGTGCCGGCCTTGAGCCCATCGCGCAGCGGGTCCTCGCTGCGGGTGGGGGGGCGGCCGAGGGTTTCGCCGAAATAGGTCTCGGTCTCCAGGCGTTCGCCCACGCGCACATCGGCCAGCGCGCGCTCATCGTCATCGGCGCAGTGCATGTTGACGACGAGGCGCCAGTTGCGGCGGTCCATGGTCTGCCCGTGCTTCGCGGCCTCGGCCTCGGCCATGCGCCACTGCTCGGCCAGCTTCTGCGGCCCGCCGGGCAGGCCGGCGCCGAGCGAGATCAGCCCCAACCCGTGCTTCGCCGCGGCCAGCGCGCCGGCGGGCGTGGTAGAGGAGGCGACCGAGATGGGAAAGCGCGGATGGGTGTAGGGCGCCAGGTGCAGCCTCGCTTCGCGCAACTCGAACCAGTCGGTCTTCATGGTGACCGGCCCCTCGCAAGCCAGCAGCGCCATGATGGCGGCGAGCGATTCCTCCATGCGGGGGCGCTGCGTCTTCGCCTCAATGCCCATCATGTAGGCGTCGCTGACCAGGGCGCCCGGCCCGCAGCCCAGCATGGTGCGGCCGCGCGTCATGTGGTCGAGCTGGACGAAGCGCTGCGCGACAAGAAAGGGATGGTGGTAGGGCAGCGAGGTGACGCCGGAACCGAGCCGGATGTGCTTCGTGCGCTCGGCCGCCGCCGCGATCATCAGTTCGGGGCTCGCGATGGTTTCCCAGCCGGCGGAGTGGTGCTCGCCCACCCAGGCCTCGTCATAGCCCAGCTGGTCCAGCGCCACGAGCAGGTCGAGGTCGCGGCCGAGTGCGAGGGTCGGGTTGTCGCCCAGCCGGTGGAAGGGGGCGAGGAAGATGCCGAAGTTCAGGCCGGCATGGGGCATGGGACGCACTCCCGCGTGGTTTCGTGCAAGGCTGGCCCCCAAGGCTGGCCCTGGCGCCGCGCGCGGTCAACGCCGCCGCACCACCAAGGCCACACCCAGCACCGCGACGGCAGTGCCCAGCAGCGCCTGGGGCGCCATCACCTCGCCCATCACGCCCCAGGCGATAAGGGCGGCCAGCGGCGGCACCAGGAAGAAGACGGAGGAGGCGCGCGCCGCCTCGCCATGGCGCAGCATGGCGAACAGCAGCGAGAGCGAGATCAGGGAGTTCACCAGCACGAGATAGGCGAGCCCGCCGAACAGGCCCGGCGCCCAGTCCACCCGCATGCTCTCCAGGAAGAAGGCTAGCGGCAGGGTCGCGAGCAGCGCCACCGCGCACATGACGAGGTTGGCGGTGACAAGGTGGGTGCCCTTCCCGCCCCGCCGCTCCAGCAGCGCGCCGGCGGTCATGCAGGCCAGCGCCAGCATGGCGAAGAACAGCCCGGCCCAGCCGCTGGCGGCCAGCCCCGAGCCGGACAGGATCACCAGCGCGGCCCCCACCACGCCCAGCCCCAGCCCCGCCCAGCCCCGCCCGTCCAACGGCGGGTCGCCGGTCACGCGCGGCGCCAGCACCGCGACGGCGACAGGCTGCAAGCCGATCAGCAGCGCGATGGTCCCCGCCCCCATCCCCGCCTTCATGGCAAGGTTCATGGAGGCGAAATAGGCGAACTGCACCAGCAGCCCCATCCGTGCCAGGTGCCAGAAGGTGGCGCGCCCCGGCAGCGGCGGGCGCAACACCAGCCAGAGCGGCGCCAGCAGCGCCACCACGGCGGCATAGCGCAGCACCTGCAAGGTCAGCGGTTCCACGTGCGGCAGGCTGACCGCGATGGCCGTGAAGCCGCCCGACCACAGGGTGACGAACAGGAAGGGTGCCAGCATGAGCCAGCGCGGCGTGGCCTTGGCGTCCCGTTTCCCCATCTGGCCAGCTTCCGCCCGAAGCGGGGGCGCGTCCATATGCCGGTTGAAGCGACGCGGGAAGCCGGATAAAAGTTTCGAGAGAAACTATTCAGGGAAGAACACGTCATGACGGTCTCGTTGCCGCGCCTTTCGCCGCCCCGACGCGCCCTGCTGCTGGGCGCCCCCGCCGTGCTGGTCGCCGGCCGGGCCGCCGCGCAGGAGGTGACGCTGCGGCTGCACCACTTCCTGCCCGCCGTCTCCAACGTGCACCGACATTTCCTGCAGCCCTGGGCGCAAAAGGTGCAGCAGGAGAGCAACAACCGCCTCCGCATCCAGATCTTCCCCGCGATGCAGTTGGGGGGCGCGCCGCCGCAGCTCTACGATCAGGCGCGGGACGGTGTCGCGGACATCATCTGGACCCTGCCCGGCAACACGCCCGGCCGCTTCCCCTCGATCGAGGTGATCGAGCTGCCCTTCGTCGCCCACAAGCGCGCCAGCGTGAATGCCCGCGTGGTGCAACAGCTGCATGACGAGGTCTTCGCAAGCGAGTTCCAGGACACGCGCATCCTCTGCGCATGGGCGCATGATGCGGGCGTGATCCATGCCCGCCGCGCGGTGAACCGCATGGAGGACATGGCGGGCCTCAAGCTGCGCTTCCCCACGCGCCAGGCCGGCGAGGCGCTGCGCGCGCTGGGTGCGGCCCCCATCGGCATGCCCATCCCGCAGGTGCCCGAGGCGCTGGCGCAGGGCGTGATTGATGGTGCCGTGGTGCCCTGGGAGGTGGTGCCCGCCATCCGCCTGCACGAGACGCTGCGCAACCACACGCAATTCGCGGGCAGCCCCACCTTCTACACGGCGAGCTTCGTGCTCGCGATGAACCGCGCGAAGTATGACGCCCTGCCGGCCGACCTGAAGGCCGTGGTGGACGCCAATTCCGGCCAGGCCGCCGCCACCATGGCCGCCCGCGTCTGGGACGAGCAGGGCCCCAATGTGGAGGCCATGGTCCGCCGGCGCCCGAACAACAGCATCGTCGAACTGGACGAGGCGGAGACGCGCCGCTGGGCCACGGCCACCCAGCCCGTGATCGACGCCTGGGTGCGCGCCATGGGCGAGCGCAACATCCAGGGCGGCGCCCTGCTGGAACGCGCCCGCGCGCTGATCGCGCAATACGGCCAAGGGGTCTCCTGAAGCCTTGCCTGGCGTGGTCGCGCGGCTTGCGGGCGGCATCGCCCTGTTGGGCAGCGTGGTGCTGCTGACCGCGGCCCTGCTGACGGTGGTCTCGGTGCTGCTGCGCTGGCTGACGGGCCAGCCCATCCGCGGCGATTTCGAGCTGGTGTCCATCGGCGCCGGCATCGCCGTGCTCTGCGCCCTGGCGCATGGCAGCGCGACCCGCGCCAACATCCTGGTGGACAGCTTCACCCAATGGCTGCCGCGCCGCGCGACGGGGGCGATGGACGCCTTCTGGACGCTGGCCTGGGCCGTGGCGCTTCTCGTGATTGCCGAGCGCATGGCCCAGGGCGCCTTCGAGACCTGGGCCAACAACATGCGCACCATCGGCCTGCTGGCCCTGCCCTACTGGTGGGCGGTGGGCGTGGGCGCGCTGTGCTTCGCGCTGGCGGGGCTGGTCGCGCTGGTCTGGCTGCCGCGGCTGCTCCGGGGCGAGCGCTGAATGGCGCCGGAATTCGTGCTGGCCGCGACAGGCTTCGTGGCGCTGATGGGGCTGATCGTGCTGCGGGCGCCGATCGCGCTGGCCCTGCTGCTGGTCGGTGCCGCGGGCTATGTGCATGTGCTCGATGCCGCCGCGCTGCTGAACTACCTCAAGACCACACCCTATCACCTGTTTGCCAACTACACCCTCTCCATCATCCCGCTGTTCATCCTGATGGGCGCGCTGGCCGAGCGCGGGGGGCTGGCGCGTGATCTCTTCGCCGCCGCCAATGCGCTGCTGGGGCGGCGGCCCGGCGGGCTCGCCATGAGTGTCATCGGCGCAAGTGCCGCCTTCGGCGCGGTCTGCGGCAGCTCGGTCGCCACCACCGCCACCTTCGGCCGCGCGGCCCTGCCCGAGTTGCTGCGCCATGGCACGGCACCCGGCTTCGCCACCGGCACCATCGCGGCCGGCGGCACGCTCGGCATTCTCATCCCGCCCTCGGTCATCCTGGTGGTCTATGCCATCAGCACCGAGCAGAACGTGGCCAAGCTCTTCATGGCGGCGCTGATCCCGGGGCTGCTGGCCACGCTGTCCTACCTGGCTGTGATCTGGCTCAGGATGCGGCTGAACCCGGGCCTGGGTCCGCCCGCGCCGCCGCTCGATGCCGCGGAACGCCGCGCCGCCTTCCGCCGCGTGGTGCCGGTGCTGGGCATCGCGGTGCTGGTGGTGGGCGGGCTCTATGGCGGCGTCTTCACGCCGACCGAGAGTGCCGCCGTGGGCTGCATCGCGGTGCTGGCGGTGGGGTTGGCACGGCGCTCCCTCCCGCTGGCCGAGATCCGCGCCGCCATCCTGGCCGCGGCCGAGACCACGGCGATGATCTTCGCGATCCTGCTGGGGGCGGAGATCTTCAACGCCTTCCTGGCCCTCACCCAGGCGCCGGACCTGCTGGGCCTCTGGGTGGGCGAGCAGGGCTTCGCCCCTTATGCCGTGCTGGCCGTGCTGCTGCTCACCTACCTGGTGCTGGGTGCGGTGATGGATGAGCTGGCGATGATCCTGCTGACGCTGCCCATCTTCTTTCCCGTGGTCACGGCGTTGGATTTCGGCCTGACGACCGAGGAGACGGCCATCTGGTTCGGCATCTTGGTATTGGTGGTGGTGGGCATCGGGCTGACCTCGCCGCCCATCGGGCTGAACGTCTTCGTCATCAGCGCCATCGCGCGGAATGTGCCCATCCTCGACACCTATCGCGGCGTGCTGCCCTATGTCGGCGCCGACCTCGCGCGGCTGCTGCTCTGCGTGGCCTTTCCCGGGCTGAGCCTTTGGCTGGTGCGGCTTTTGACATAGGCTCACGCGACCCTTCCCACCCGCCCATCCGGACCTCCGCCATGACCGTGAACCCCGCCGATTCGCCCGTCCTGGGCGCGCTCTACGGCACCGACGCCATGCGCGCCGTGATGAGCGAGACGCAGTTCCTGCAATCCATGCTGGATGTGGAGGCGGCGCTGGCGCGCGCCCAGGCGCGCCTCGGCATCGTGCCCGCCGAGGCCGCCGCCGCCATCACCGCCGCCGCGCGCGCCGAAAGCCTCGACCTGCCCGCACTCGCCGCCGCCACGCGCAACACGGGCTATCCGGTGGTGGGGCTGGTGAAGCAGCTCTCGGCACTGGCGGGGCCGGAGGCCGGGCGCTGGACGCATTGGGGTGCCACGACCCAGGACATCATGGACAGTGCGGTGGTGCTGCAACTGCGCGCGGCGCTGAAGCTGCTCCGCGCGGAACTCGCCGCCACCATCCAGGGCTTCGCGCGCATGGCCCGCACCCATGCCGGCACGGTGATGGCCGGGCGCACCCACCTGCAGCACGCCCTGCCGGTCACCTTCGGCTACAAGGTGGCCATCTGGCTCTCGCCCCTGATCACGATGCAGGAGCGCCTGGACCAGCTCGAACCCCGCGCGCTGCGGCTGCAATTCGGCGGCGCCGCCGGCACGCTGGCCTCGCTGGGTGAGCAGGGGCTCGCAGTGCATGAGGAACTGGCGCGCGAACTCGGGCTGCACCCCGCCGACATCACCTGGCATGTGGCGCGCGATGGCCTGGCCGAGGTCGTCACCTTCTGCGGCCTGCTCTGCGGCGCGCTGTCCAAGATCGCGACCGACGTCATGCTGATGATGCAGACCGAGGTCGGGGAAGTGAACGAACCGCACGTCACCGGCCGCGGCGGCAGCAGCACCATGCCGCAGAAGCGCAACCCCATCAGCTGCGAATACATCCTCGCGCAGTCGCGCGGGGTTCATGCGCTGGTGGGGCAGATGCTCTCCGCCATGGCGCAGGACCTGGAACGCGGCACCGGCCCCTGGCAGACCGAGCCCCTCGTCCTCGGCCAGGCCATGGTGCTGACCCACGGTGCGCTGGCGCAGGCGCGCTTCCTGTCGGAAGGGCTGGTCGTGGACCCCGCGCGCATGCGCCAGAACCTCGCCTCCACCGGCGGCCTCATCGCGGGGGAGCAGGTGATGATGGGCCTCGCCCCCGTGCTCGGCCGTGGCGAGGCGCACCACGTCGTCAACCGCGCCTGCGACCAGGCCATCGCGCACGGGATCCCGCTGGCCGAGGCGCTGATGCAGGAGGAGGCGGTGGCAAGCCAACTGGATGCCGCCGCCGTGGCCGCGCTGTGCGAGCCGGAGAGCTATCTCGGCAGCGCGCGCGCCTTCGTGGAGCGGGTGCTGGCGCGGCTTTGAAGGCTCAGCCGGGCACCACCAACGCCCCGCTCTCGGCCAGGGCTGCGATGCGCGCCGCATCCAGCCCCGCCTCCCTCAGGATGTCCGGGCCATCCTCGCCCAGGCGGCGCGTGGGCGCGCGGGGAATGTCGCCATGCGCCGAGAAGCGCACGGGCGCGGCCATCCGCACGAGCTTTCCCTCGGTCGGGTGCGCCTCCTCCTGGAAGAAGCCCACCGCGTTGAGGTGCGGGTCGGCGCGCAGGCTCTCCAGCGTGTGCGCCGGCGCGCAAGGCACGTCGGCGCGGCCCAGCAGGTCGAGCCATTCGGCCGTGGTACGGGTGGCGAGGATATCGCCAAGCTCCGCATAGATGGCGTCAATGTGCTGGGTGCGCGTGGTGTGGCTGGCCATGCGCGGGTCGCGGTCGAAGCGCTCGGGCTCGCCGATGGCGGCGAAGAAGCGGCGCCACTGCGCGTCATTGTAGATCATGGCGCAGAGATACCCATCCTTCGTCGCATAGGGCCTGCGGTCACGGCTGAGCAGGCGCGGGTAGCCACCCTCGTCCATTGGCGGGTCATAGGTCATGCCGGTCAGGTGGTCGCCCAGCACCAGGCTCGCCATCACCTCGAACATCGGCACCTCCACCTCCTGGCCCTGGCCGGTGCGCCCGCGCTCCACCAGCGCGGCCAGCACGGCGGTCAGCGTGTGCAGCCCCGTCACGCGGTCGGCGAGCGCCAGCGGGGTGTAGCGCGGCGTGTCCGAGCCCTGGCGCTGCGAGAGGTGCGGCAGGGCGGCCAGCCCCTGGATCAGGTCATCGTATGCGGGAAGCGGCCCATAGGGGCCGGCCTGGCCGAAGCCCACGATCGCCGCATAGACAAGGCGCGGGTCGGCGGCGCGCAGGCTGGCCGCATCCAGGCCCAGGCGCTTCATCGCGGCAGGGCGGATGTTCGTCACCACCACGTCGCAGCCCCGCGCGACCTCCCGCGCGGCCGCGCGCGCCTCCTCCCGCTTGAGGTCCAGGCAGAGCGAGCGCTTGCCACGGTTGAGCGTGAGATACATGCAGCCCATGCCTGGGTTCCGCATGGGGCCGATCAGGCGGATCACATCACCCTCGGGCGCTTCCAGCTTGATGACCTCGGCGCCCATCTCGGCCATCAGCTGCGTGGCATAGGGGCCGAGCAGCACCGTCGTCATGTCCAGCACACGGATGCCGGCAAGCGGCCCCTTCCCCCCTGTCATGCCCCATCCCCCGGTTGACCCCGCGCAGCCTATGGCAGCCGCCCCCCTTTGCAAGCGCCGCCCCCCTCGGCAGTCTGCGCCACGAGGGAGAGACACAGCGCACCATGACCTTTCGCATCGGCTATGTCGGCTATGTGCCGCACCAGAATTTCTTCGACACCTGCGCGGCCGACCCGGCGCTGGAGGTGGTGCGGGTGCCGCTGGAGGCGGATGTCGGCGAGGCGGTGCAGATCCTTTCCTCCTGCCATGGCTACTACGCCATGGCCTCGCGCGATGAGTTGCCGCGCCACCTGCATGTGAACGCGGCGCTGCTGGAGCGCCTGCCCAACCTGCTGATGGTGGCGAGCACGGGGGCCGGCTACGACACCTGCGACCCCGACGCCTGCACCGCCGCCGGCGTGGCGCTGGTGAACCAGGCGGGCGGCAATGCAGAGGGTGTGGCCGAGCACGCGGTGGGCCTCATGCTGGGCTGCCTCAAGCGCGTGCCCGAGGCGCATGCCGCCATGAAGGCCGGCCAGGCGCAGGATCGCGGGGCTTTGATGGGGCGTGAATTGCGCGGCCGCGTGGTCGGCCTGGTGGGCTGCGGCCATGTGGGCGGCCGCGTCGCCGAGATCCTCCGCGCCGCCTTCGGCTGCGAGGTGCTGGCTTGCGACCCCTTCGTGGACGCCGAGACCCTGGCCGCGCGCGGTGCGACCAAGGTGGAGATGGACGAGCTGCTGGCCCGCGCCGATGTGGTCAGCCTGCACTGCCCGCTGACTCCCGCCACGCGCGGACTCATCGGCCGCGCGCAATTCGCCGCCATGAAGAAGGGCGTGGTGTTCGTCACCACCGCCCGAGGCTCCATCCATGACGAGGAGGCGTTGCTGGAGGCGCTGCAGTCGGGGCATGTCGCCTCGGCCGGCCTCGATGTGTGGGAGGTCGAGCCACCACCGCCCGGCCACCCCCTGCTGCACCACCCGGCCGTGATGGCGAGCCAGCACACGGCCGGCGTCACGCATGAAAGCCGCGCCAACATCACGAAGATCGCGGCGCTGGCCTTCGGTGAGCTGGCGGCCGGGCGGATGCCGCCGCGCATCGTCAACCCCGAGGTGAAGCCGCGCTTCGCCGAACGGGTGCGCGCGGCCCGCGGCGCCGCACCCGTCTGACGCGGCTCAGGCCCAGAGGCGTTCGCGGCCGAGGTTCGTGTAGAGCCCGGCCACGAATTCCCCATAGCCGTTGAAGAGCTGGGTCGGCACGCGCTCGCCGCTGCCCAGCAGGCGCTCGGTCGCCTGGCTCCAGCGCGGGTGGGGCACCTCCGGGTTCACATTGGCCCAGAACCCGTATTCCGAGCCCTGGATGGTGGGCCAGAAGGTGCGCGGCCGCTCGGCCGTGAAGCTGATGCGCGTGAGCGACTTGCCGGACTTGAACCCGTATTTCCAGGGGAAGAGCACCCGCAGCGGCCCGCCATTCTGCTGCGGCAGCGGCCGGCCGAAGAGGCCGATGGGCAGGAAGGTGAGTTCGTTGGCCGCTTCCTCGATGGTGCAGGCCTCGACATGCGGCCAGGGATACCAGCTCTGCCGCAGCCCGGGCATGACGTTCGGGATGCTCGCCGTCTCGAAGGTGACGTAGCGGGCGCCAGCCTGGGGCTCCACCAGGCGCAGCAGGTGGGACATCTCGAAGCCGGTCCAGGGGGCGGTCATGGCCCAGGCCTCGACGCAGCGCAGCCGATAGACGCGCTCCTCGATCGGCATCTGGCGGATCAGGTCGTCCACGTCGAATTCGCGCGGGCGGGCGACGAGGCCTTCGACCTTCAGGGTCCAGGGGCGCGTGGCCATGCGCTGGGCGGCGCGCCAGATGCTCTTGCTCGTGCCGAATTCGTAGAAGTTGTTGTAGGTGGTGACCTCGCGCTCCGGGCTGAGGTCGCGCCCGGCCACATAGCGCTCATTGCGGGTATGCGCGGGCAGCGGCGGGCCGGCCGGCAGGTCGGAGACGCGCTGGGCCCAGGCCGCGCCGGGCAGCAGCGCGGCCCCCGCCCCCATCAGGGCGCGGCGGTTCAGCACCCAGTGCTCGGGCGTGGCGGCGGTCTCGGGCAGTTCCCAGCCGCGGCGGCGTCGGATCAGCATGGCATGGCTCCTGGCTCAAGGGGCGGCGATCACAGGGTTTCGCCCGGCACCGCCCAGCGGTTACGCCCTTATCTGGTGTCGCCCCAGTCAGGCGCCAGGACATGGATGCCGTCCAGGAAGAACAGCGCATCGCGCCCGGCGCGCTGGCCGGCGCGGGCGGCGGCGAGGCTCTCCGCGTCACGCAGCACATAGAGGGTGCCGGGCTCCGGCCGGCCTTCCGCGAGACGCGCCATGATGTCCGCCCGCAGCCGGGCCTTCGCGGCCTCGTCGCTGCGGGCGAGGTAGACGGCATCGGTCACCATGCGCCGCTGCGCGGCGAAGACGGCGATGGGTTCCCAGTAAGGCCCCTGGTTCGCGGCCGGCACGGCGCGGATGGCGGTGTATTCCCCGGCCGCCGCCAGCCAGAAGGGATGCTGGAGCTGGGCGGCCATCTGCGGCGCGTCAGGCGGGAAGTAGGAGGCGAGGCGGCGGAAGCCGGGCTGCAGGTCCACCACCTGCACCACCACCAGCGCCGCCATGATGAGCCCCGCGAGCGGCGGGCCCGCCAACCGCACCAGCCCCACGGCGCCCGCCACCATCAGCGCATAGGCCATGGGCCAGTAGAACCGTTCGGAGGCGCGCAGGGCGGACGCCATTTCCACGAGCCGCTCCGGCAGGGGGAACAGCATGACCTGGTGGCCGGCCAGGCTCGGCCGGTGGGTGATGGCGAAGGCCAGCATCAGCCCCAGCACCATCACCAGGGGCCAATGCCGCCGCACCGGCCGCACGAAGAGGGCGAAACCCGAGAGGACCAGCGCCCCCAGCCCCGCATAGCTGCCATTGACCTCGACATGGCCCGTGTCCGGCAAGGCGGGCAGCAGCCAGCCCCAGACGGTGGCATTGACCGGGGCCAACAGGTCCATCTGCATCTCGCCGAAGCGTTCGCGGGTGCCGGCGAAGCCCGTGTCGAGCACGAAGAAGCCCGCGGCCCAGAGGCCCGCCAGCCCCGCGGCCGGCACAAGCACCATCTCCGCCACCAGCCGCCACCTCGCCCCGCGCCGGCGCCAGAGATCGGCCGTCCAGAAGGCCAGCACCATGGGCAACAGGTAGGAGTGGATGAGGGAGGCGGCCAGCACCAGAAGCGCCCAGCCCGGCACCCGCCAGCGCCCGCCCGGCGTCAGCGCCAGCAGCAGCCCCCAGAGCAGCAGCCAATGCGCGCCCAGGGCGAAATGCCCGCCCAGCCGGTTCAGCATCATGGGCTGGATGACGAAGAGCAGCCCGCCCGCGAGCCGCGCGATGGGGTCGGTCGTGGCCAGCCCCACCAGCCGCCAGCCGAGCCAGGCCTGCAAGGCCCCGCAAGCCAGCAGCCAGATGCCCCAGTATTGCGGCACCTCCCACAATGGCTGGATCGCCTTGAACAGGAAGGCCAGCAACGGAATGGAGTCGGCGTAGAAGATGGAGGAGGCCAGTTCCATCCCGTAGCGGGGATTGAGCCCGGGAGGCCAGGACCAGGGCGCCTCACGAAAGAAGTTCCAGCCGAGCCAGTATTGCACCGGGTCGGGGCCGATCATCCCGCTCAGGATCCAGTGCTGGCTGTGTGGCGGAACCACATGCCATCCGAAGAGCACGATGATGGTGGCGGCGCCAGCGAGCGCGGCAAGCGCACCGGCGAGGCTGGCGTGGGCGGGGCTTTGGGAGGTGGGGGTCACGCGATGCTCCGGACACCGCATTGACCGGGGCAAAGGTGGCGAATTGATGGAGGGGGTTGTTGTGGCGCCCTTGGCGCATGCAGCGGGCGGAGTTGCCGCCCGCTGCGGGAGGTCCCGCCCCTTGCATGGGGCGGAGGGCTCGCCTCAGTTGCCCTTCACGGCATCCTTGGCACCACCCACGGCGCTCTGCACCTTCCCGGTCACCTTGTCGGCCTTGCCCTCGGCCTGGAGCTTCTGGTCACCGACCAGCTTGCCCACGCCTTCCTTGACGGCGCCCTTGGCCTGGTTGGCGGCGCCCTTGATACGGTCCGTGTCGGGCATGGTGGCCCCTTTCCTGCTGATGTTGTTGCCTGTTGCCGGGGTGAGATGTGCCCCGGTGAACATCTCCCGGAGGAGACGGTGTTCGATCGTCACGAGGCTTCAACGCAGCGGTGGGGGAAAGGATGCCGGATCAACGTCACGGCAACCGGATTTAACCTGTTGGCGATGAGGATTGCGATGGCGCGCCCTGGTGGATTCGAACCACCGGCCTGAAGCTTAGAAGGCTCCTGCTCTATCCAACTGAGCTAAGGGCGCGCAGCCGGGGCAAGCCCCGGGAACCGACCGGTCAGTGCGACCAGTTCTCCGTCCGGCCATAGCGGAAATTGTCCGCATAGACCTTGGGCTTGATGGGCCGCTCCGCCGGCGGCGGCGCCACCTCGTAGCTGATCCCGCGCGCCTCGGCGAAGGCCACCGCGGCCTCCAGCGTGGGGAAGCGCAGCCGCACCTGGTTGCGCGTGTCGCCGCGGCCCACCCAGCCCATCAGCGGGTCCAGCGCCTGCGGCGTCGGCGCGTATTCCAGCAGCCAGCCCCCGGTATTGGCGCGGCCCGACTGCATGGCATTGCGCGGCGGGGAATGGATACGGGCAAGAGGGGCAAAGGCGGTCATGGTCGAAGCAGGGTCCTCAACGGGCCGCGAAGTCGCGGCTGGGTGCGGGCAGGGCGGCGTCCACCAGCGCCTTGGCGAGTGCCTCGGCCAGGCAGGCATAGCCCCGGTCATTGTGGTGCAACTGGTCAGGGGCGAGCACGTCGCCGGGCGCCACCCCCTCGGCCCGCCAGGTGCGCATCAGGCGCGAACGGGCGAAGAGCGGCACGCCCGTCTCGGCCGAGAGCATTTCCATGGCGCGGTCAATGCGCGCGGCGAGCGGCACCGAGTCGAGGCGGGGCGCGCGCTGGTTGTCCATCAGAACCACGCCCCCCCCCGCCGCGCGCAGCCGGGCGAGGCCCGTGCGCATGACATCCAGGAAGGCTTCCGGCGTGCGGCCGCGCAGCACCTCATTGCCCCCGGCCTGCCAGATCACCAGATCGGGTTCATGCGCCAGCACATCCCGGTCGAGCCGCGCCAGCATGTCTTCCGAGGTCTCGCCGGAACGCCCGGCGTTGATCACGCGCAGCGCCACGCCGGGCAACGCCCGCCGCAACATGGCCTCCAGCCTGGAGGGATAGGCGGCGTGCGGCCCCGAGGCGCCCGCCCCCTCGGTGGAGGATGAGCCGAGTGCCACGATCACCAGCGTCCCGTCGCGAAGGTCCATCGGCAAGGGCGGCAGCGCCAGGCGCGGGCGCGGGCAATCTGCCGGCACCGCCGAGGGCGGCGCCGCATGGGCCGGGGCGGCGGGCAGGCCCGCCAGGACACCGGCGGCCAGGATCAGTGGCAGCACCAGACGCTGAAGCATCCATGCACTATAGCGACACTCCATGACCGACGCCACGCAGCTTCGCACATCCCCGCCGCGTGACCCGCGGGCCGATATCTGCCGTGGCCTCGCGCTCTGGATGATCATGGTCAACCACACCCCGGGCAACGCTGTGGGCGACTGGACGCTGCGGAACTTCGCGCTCGCCGACGCGACCGAGGCCTTCGTACTGCTGGCGGGCTATGCGGCCGCCTTCGCCTATGCCGGCAAGGCCGACCGCCAGGGCTGGCTGCCGGCCGCCGCCTCGGTCGCGCAGCGTGTGGGCAAGCTCTATGTCGCGCATATCTTCCTGCTGGTGGTCTTCGCGGCGCAGGTGGGTTTCTCGGCCGCCGCCCTGGACCGCGCGGCCTTCCTCGACGAACTCGCGCTGGACCCCTTCGCCGAGCAACCCTACCGCGCCCTGCTGGAGGCGCTGCTGCTGCGCTTTCAGCCGCACTTCCTGGACATATTGCCGCTCTACATCGTCATCCTGGCACTCTTCATCCCAGCGCTGCTGTTGCGGGGCTGGCCCTGGCTGCTGCTGGGGCTTTCGGTCACGCTGTGGGTGGGCGCGCGTGCCGCGGGCTACAACCTGCCCCGCTGGGAGGAAGGAACCTGGTTCTTCAACCCGCTGGCCTGGCAACTGCTCTTCTTCATCGGCTTCATGCTGGGCCAGTCGGTGCGCGGTGCGCCAACGGTCGGCCTGCCGCCGCGAAGCCCCTGGCTGACCGCGGCCGCACTGCTGGTGCTGGGCGCGAGCCTCGTCGCCATGGTGGGCTACAACCACTTCTACAACCACCTGCCCTTCTGGGTGGCCGAGTGGCTCTCGCGCGTGGACAAGCAGTCGCTGCACCCCTGGCGCCTCGCCTCCGTCCTGGCACTGGCCTACCTCATCGGCCATTTCGTCGCGCGGGACGGGGCGCTGGTGCGCTCCCGCCTCGCCCGGCCCTTCCGGCGCATGGGGCAGCACAGCCTGCCGGTCTTCTGCGTGGGCATCCTGCTCTCCTTCCTGGCGCGCCTCGCCATCGAGGCCTGGGATGGGTGGGAGGTGCAACTCGTCGTCAACATCGCCTGCTTCATGGCCCTGCTGGGCGTCGCCGTGGTGTCCGAGTGGAGCCGTTCGGTCGAGCGCGCCCCGCGCCCCGCCACCCCTCCCCCCTTGCCCGCCGGGATCGAAAAGGCATGATCCGTCGCGTGTTTCACGCCCTCCGCCTCCTGGCGCGGCCCGTCCTGCTCGCTGGCCTCGCCATGGCCCTCCTGGCCCCCCCGGCTGCCGCCGGGCCACAGGCCTGCGCCCTGCCGCCGGAGATGCTGGAGGAAGCCCGTCCCCTTCAGGCCGCCGCGCGCGCCCTGGAGCTCGGCCGGCTTCGCATCCTGGTGGTGGGGTCGGCGTCCGTGCTGCAGGCTGGCACGGCCGAGGCCGCCTCCGCCTGGCCCGCCCGGCTGGAGGCCGCGCTGGGCCGCCGCTACAGCGAGGCGCGCATCACCATCCAGGTGCGCGGCGCGCGCGGCGCCTCGGTCACGGACAATCTCCAGCGCCTAAAGGATGCGCTGCGCGAATACACCCCCGCCCTGGTGCTGTGGCAGGCCGGCACGGTGGAGCTGTCGCGTGGCATGGACCCGCACGAAATGACGGAGGTGATGCGCGAAGGGCTGGAAGCCATTCGCCGCGCGGGCGCCGACCTCATCGTGATGGACCAGCAATACTCCCGCTTCCTGCGGGCCAATGCCAATGTCGAACCTTATCGCGAGAAGCTGCGCCTGCTGGCCGCCTCCGCCGGCGCCGCCTTGTTCCCGCGCTATGACCTGATGCGCCACTGGGTGGAGAACGGCACGCTCGACCTGGAGCGCGTGGCCCGCGGCGACCGCGCCGCGGCGTTGGAACGGCTGAATGGCTGCCTCGCGGAGGCCGTGGCCCAGATGGTGATCAGGGGGCTGAGCGAAGCGCGGTGACCACGGCGCGGGTCACCTGCACGGTGCCCGCGCTGCCGCCGACATCGGCGGTGCGAAGACCGTCCATGAACGCCGCATCCACCGCGGCGCGGATGCCCAGTGCCGCGTCGAGCAGCCGCTGCCCGCCACCGCGCACCGACAACCATTCCAGCATCATCGCGGCCGAAAGGAAGCAGGCCGTGGGATTCGCGATGCCCTGGCCCGCGATGTCGGGCGCCGTGCCATGGCTCGGCTGGAACAGGCCATGCGTGTCGCCCAGGTCAGCCGAGGGCGCGAAGCCCATGCCGCCCACCAGCCCCGCGCCGAGGTCCGAGAGGATGTCGCCGAACATGTTCTCCATGGGCAGCACGTCGAAATCCCAGGGGCGACGGACGAGATCGAGCGCCATCGCGTCCACGTAGTGCGCGTCATGCCTCACATGCGGATAGCTTTCGGCCACCTTGGCGAACACGGTCCGCATCCAGGCGAAGGCACGGAACACATTGGCCTTGTCCACCAGCGTGACGCGACCGGGACGGCCCAATTGTCCCGCGCGGTGGTCGGCCAGGCGGAAGGCCATGCGGGCCAGGCGCTCGGTGGTGGGGCGCGTGAGGCGCAGCGTCTCCTCCGCCCAGTCGCTGCTGACCATGCCCTGGTCCTTGGAGAAGAACAGGCCCTCCGTGCTCTCGCGCAGGATCACGAAGTCAATCTTGGCCGCGCGCGGATCGGAGAGTGGCAGCGGCACGCCCGGGATGGCGCGGATGGGCCGTACGCCGCCATAGAGATTGAGTCTCTGCCGAAGCGTGATCTGCGGTGACAGCTCGGTGCCATCGGCGTGGCGGATGCCGGGCCAGCCCATGGCACCCAGCAGGATGGCATCCGCCCGCGCCGTGCGCTCGAAGGTTTCGTCGGAGAGATCGGTGCCGGTCTCCTTGTAGGCGAAGGCGCCGGCGCGCTGCATCGAGAAGCTGAGACCCACGCCATAGCGCTGGTCCACGGCGCGCAGCAGGTCGAGCGTCGCCTCCATGACTTCGACGCCTATGCCATCGCCTGGCAATACAGCGATGTCGTAGCTGTTGGCCAGCATGCACCCCTCCCCCCTTCTCCGAGTTCCAGGCTAGCTTTTCCCGGCGAAGCGCCCAAGAGGCTTCTCAGGAGGAAACATGAACTTGTCCCGACGCGGCCTGCTGGCCGTCCCCGCCGCCCTCGCGCCTTTGCATGTCCAGGCCCAGGGGGCCGCGGCGGGGTGGCCCGCGCGACCGGTGCGCATCATCGTCCCCTTCCCGCCCGGCCAGGCGGCCGACACCGTGACGCGCCTCGTGGCGGACAAGCTCTCCGCGCGGTGGGGCCAGCCCGTGGTGGTGGAGAACCGCGCAGGCGGCGCCGGCGCGCCGGGGCTGGAGGCCGGAGCGCGCGCCACCCCCGATGGCTATACGCTGACGGCGGGCACCTCGGGCACGCTGGGCGTGAACCCCTCCGTGCTGGCCCGCGTGCCCTATGACGCCGAGCGCGACTTCGCGCCCATCAGCAACATCGCCATGGTGCCGCTGATGCTGGTGGCGCATCCGAGCTTCGCGGGGCGTGACGTGCGGGCCATGGCCGAGATGGTCCGCGCCCGCCCGGGCGACATCAACATCGCGAGCGCGGGCCCCGCCACCAGCCAGCACATGGCGATCGAACTGCTGCAGATGCGCAGCGGCCTGCGCTTCTCGATCGTGCATTACCGCGGCTCGGGGCCGGGCATCACGGACCTGATCGCGGGCGTGGTGCCGTTGATGATGGACAGCGTGGCCTCTGCCCTGCCGCATATCCGCGGCGGCCGCGCCATCCCGCTGGCGGTGACGGTGGCGAGCCGCGTGCCGCAGCTGCCGGACACGCCCACCATCGCCGAGACGATCTCGCCCGGCTACCAGGCGGCCGGCTGGTCGGGCCTGGTGGCGCCGGCCGGCACGCCTCCCGAGATCGTGGCGAAGATTTCGGCCGATGTGCGCGCGGCGCTGGCGGAGCCCGATGTCGTGCAGCGGCTGATCAACCTGGGCACCGTGGCCGATCCGGGCACCCCCGAGCAGTTCGCGGCCTTCGTGCGGGCTGAGATCGTGAAGTGGCGCGAGGTGGCGCGGGCCGCCAACGTCCGCCTGGACTGAGGCGGGACGGCGCGGGCGTGTCTCACGCCCGCGCCTGGAGCAGGCTGTGTCCGCGCCACCTGCTCCAGCCTATGTCGAGAGCGGGATCAGCGTTGTCGGCGCTTCCACCTCAACGCATCCCGCTCGGGCGCCTCAGAGGCTGCCGCGCTGGATCAGCTCGATCTTGTAGCCGTCCGGGTCGTCAATGAAGGCGATGAGGGTGGTGCCGAACTTCACCGGCCCCGGCTCGCGCGAGATCTTCACGCCGGCGGCGCGCATCTTCTCGCAAGTGGCGTAGATGTCGGGCACGCCGATGGCGAGGTGCCCGAAGGCCTTGCCCATCTCGTAGCTGTCCACGCCGTAGTTGTAGGTCAGTTCGAGCTCGGTGCCGCCGCCCTCATAGCCGAGGAAGACCAGGGTGTACTTGCCATCCGGCACATCGCGCCGGCGCAGTTCCTTCATGCCGAGATGGGTGGTGTAGAAGGCCACGCTGCGGTCAAGGTCGCCCACGCGCAGCATGGTGTGCAGGTAGCTGAAGCCAGCCATGGAAGGTCCTCCGGTCAGGGGGTGAAACGCTGGGACTCGACGGCGTAGATGAAGAGCCCCGCCTCGGCTGCGGCCTGCAGGGTCTCGGGCTTGTCGGCGATGACGGTGCCCAGCGCCTCGATCGCGATGCCACGCAGCCCTGCCGCCACCGCGCCCGCCACGGTGACGGGGCCGATCACAGGCGCGTCCACGCGCATCTCCTGGCCGATCTTGGGCAGCTTCACCAGCACGCCGCCGGGGCCATCGCGCCGTTGTTCCCCGGCACGGGCCAGCAGGGCATCGGTGCCCTCGATGGCCTCCACGCCCAGCACCAGCCCCTGTTGGACCACCACGGCCTGGCCCACATCCTGCGGAGAAAGGGCGGAGAGGACCGCGATGCCGCGCGCGATGTCCTGCCGCGCCATCGCATCGGGCTCAGGCCCGGCCACCAGGCCGGCATCAGCGAGGATGCCGCCCAGGATCTGCATCGGGCCGATGATCTCGAAGCCCTCCTCGCGCAGCAGGTTCATGGCGGCGCGCAGCAGCGTGTCGTCGCCGCTGAAGGCGCTGCGGCCCACGCGCGCGATGGCCTTGGCCGTCCAGGCATCGGGCAGCAGCGACAGGATGGAGGGCCGGCGCGCACGCCCGCTGAGCGAGAGCTTGGTGACGCCCTCGGCCCGCAGGCGGCTGATGATGTTGCCGGCCGCGCCCACGCGCTCGACCATGCAGGGGTAGCCGTCGAACAGCTTGGGGTCCGCGAAGTCGCGGATGCAGACGATGAAGACCTCGCCCCCCTTCTTCACCCAGGCATCGGCCACCCGGCGGGGATAAGGCCCACCGCCCGCGATGATGCCGAGCTTCATGCCTCCTCTTCCTCCGGCGCGATCTCGGCGGCCATGCGGCCGGGGCGGATCAGCTCGCGGCGGCGGTCGCGCGCCTGGAGGAAGGACAGCACCTCCTCCACCAGCGCGTCGCCCGCGAAGCGCTGCGCGGCCAGTTCCATGCGCTCGGCGAAGATGCCGGGCTCGCGGAACAGCAGGCGGAAGGCGGCGCGCAGCGCGTGCAGGTTCTCGCGCGAGAAGCCGCGGCGGCGCAGCCCGACGGCGTTCAGCCCCACCAGCCGCGCGGGCAGGCCGAAGACATTGGCGAAGGGCGGCACATCATTGGTCACGCCCGCGAGGCCGCCCACCATGGCGTGGCGCCCCACCCGGACCATCTGGTGCACGGCGGCCCCCCCGCCCAGGAAGCATTGCTCCCCCACCCGCACATGGCCGCCCAGCATGACGTTGTTGGCGAGGATGACGCGGTCCGCCACCTGGCAGTCATGCCCGACATGGGAACAGGCCATGAGCAGGCAGTCATCGCCCACGCGCGTGATGCCCTCGCCGCCCACGCTGCCGCGGTGGATGGTGACATGCTCGCGGACCTGGCAGCGGGCGCCGACGACGACGCCCGTGGGCTCGTCCTTGTACTTGAGGTCCTGCGGGGCGAGGCCCACCGAGGCGAAGGCCGAGAAGCGGCTGCCCGCGCCGATGCGCGTGCGGCCCTCGATCACGACATGGGAGAGTAGCTCCACGCCCTCCTCGAGCACCACCTCGGGTCCGAGGGTGCAATAGGGCCCGATCCGGCAGCCCGCGCCGATCACGGCGCCGGGCGCCACCACGGAAGAGGCATGGATCATGGCGGTGGGGGAGATGCCATCCACGCGGGTCACCGGTCCCGGATCATGGCGGCGTAGGTGGCTTCGGCGACGACCACGCCGTCCACCTTCGCCTGGGCGGCGAATTTCCACACATTCATGCGGCGCTGCGCCTTCGTGACATGGATGAAGAGCTGGTCGCCCGGCACGACGGGACGGCGGAACTTGGCCCCCTCGACCGACATGAAATAGACCAGCTTGCCCTTGAACTCATCGCCCAGGGTGGCGACCACCAGCACGGCCGCCGTCTGCGCCATGCTCTCGATGATGAGCACGCCCGGCATCACCGGCTCGGTCGGGAAATGGCCCTGGAAGTGGTGCTCGTTGATCGAGACGTTCTTGATGCCCACGGCCGAATGGTCGGGCCGGATGTCCACCACCCGATCAATCATCAGGAAGGGGAAGCGATGCGGGATGGCCTGCATCACCTCCATGATGCCATAGGCGCCGATGGTGGCTGGTGGTGCGTCCTGTTGGTCCATCCGGCTATTCCTTCTCCCCATCCTTGCCGCCAGCGCGGGGCTGCGCGGCAAGCCGTTTCATCATCGTCATGGCCCGCATGGCCTCCTTCACCGGCATGGCGGGGCTGCCCAGCATGTCCGCCCCCGCCGGCACGTCCCGCATCACGCCGGACTGGGCGCCGATGCGCGCCCCGTCGCCGATGGTGAGATGCCCGGTCAGACCCGCCTGCCCCGCCAGCGTCACATACCGACCCAGCGTGGTGGAACCCGACACACCCGATTGCGAGACGAGCACGCAGCCAGGCCCCATCCGCACGTTGTGGCCCACCTGCACGAGGTTATCCAGCCGGCTCCCGGCGCCGATCACCGTATCGGCGTGGCTGCCACGGTCCACGCAGGAATTGGCGCCAATCTCGACCCCATCCTCCAACCGCACGAGGCCAAGCTGGGGCATGGTCACGAAGCGGCCCTCCGGCGTGGGCACGAAGCCGAACCCCTCCTGGCCCACGCGCGCCCCGGGATGGAGCACGACGCCGCGCCCACAGATGGCGTGACTGATACTGCTGTGGGCGTGCAGGCGGCAGCCCTCGCCCAGCACCACACCCTCGCCCACCACCACATGGGGACCGATGACGCAACCGGGCCCGATACGCGCGCCCGCGCCGATCACGGCATAGGGGCCGACATGGGTGCCCGCGCCGATCTCGGCCCCGGCGCCGACCACGGCCGTGGGATGGATGCCCGCGGCGGGACGTGGCGGCGGATGGAACAGGGCGACCGCGCGCGAGAAAGCAAGGGCCGGATGCCGCACCACCAAAGCGAGGCACCCCTCCGGCACCGCGGCACGCTGGGCTTCCTGGACGAACACGGCGCCGGCGGCGGTGCGGCGCAGGGCCGCAAGGTTCCGCGCCCCATCGCAATAGGAAAGGTGCGCGCGCTCGGCCTCGGCGAGCGGCGCCACGCCCGTGAGCACGAGCCCCGCCGGCACCGCCTCGCCGCAAGGCTCGTCCAACGCGGCGAGGATGGCTTCGAGGCGCTGCGGTCCCGCCTGCGGGAAAAAGCGAGGGTCAGCCGCCATGGCGCACGGGGCCGCCCTTAGCGGCGGGGGGGCTGGGCCGGCGGCGTCGCCGGGCGGGCGGCGGGCGCCGCTTGCGGGGCCGCGGCGCCAGGGATCGCGGGCGGGCTGCTGCCGTCATTCTCGGGCGGAATCTGCACCTCGCGCGTGGCGCGGTTGAACTGCTGCGCCACCTCATCCGTGAGGTCGAAGGCAGGATCATTCATGATGACCAGCGGGCGCGGCAGCACCATGTTCACGTTCCGCGCCTGCGCCACCTGCCGCACGACGTTCGCCAGCGATTCCTCGATCTGCACCAGGGCCTGCTGGGCCGCCACCTCGATATGCTGGCTGCGGTTGCGGAAGATGCGCTGGCTGTCGGTGATGCGCTCCTGCAATTCACGCTCGCGGGTGCGGATCTGATCGGGAGTCAGCTGGGCGCGCTGGGTGGCGAGTTGCTGCTGCGCCTCGCGCCAATTGGTCTGCTCGCGCTGCAGGTCCTCGTTCAGGCGGTTGCGCCGGCGCTCGATCTCCTCGCGCACCTGGTTGAAGGCGGTGGAGACGCGCTGAACCTCGGGAATGTCCACGATGCCGATGACGGCCGTGGGCTGCTGCGAGGCGGCGGGCCGCGCCGGCTGGGCGGCAGGGCGCTGCGCGGGTGGGCGCTGCTGCTGCTGCGCGGGCGCCTGCTGCGGCACGAACCACTGCTGCTGCTGGGCCACCGCCGGGCCGGAGCCCAGCCCCGCGGTCAAAACCAGGAAGACCGCGCCCATCACGGGGGCGGGGTGAATGCGAAACACGTTCATGCGCAAATGCCTATCCTCGCGCTCAGAAGCGGGTGCCAAAGCCGAAACGCACAACCTGTGTCTCGTCGTAGCTCTGCTTGGCGATCGCCTGGGCGACGTCAATGTTGATCAGACCGAAGGGGCTGCGCCAGGACACACCCACGCCCGCGCCCACGCGGGGCGCGGCATCATCGCCAATGCCAGGACCAGTCACGGTGCGCGACAGCGACCCCACATCCACGAAGGCCCGGCCCACCAGGCCGATCTCCGACGGCACGGGCAGCGGGAAACGCAGCTCGGTGGACTGCGTCCACATCAGGCGCCCGCCCAAAGCGTCGCGCGAGGCAAGGTCGCGTGGGCCGGCGCCGGCCACGGCGAAGCCGCGCAGGTTCTCGCCGCCCAGGAAGAAGCGGTCCACGATACGGTCACGCCGCCCGCTGTCGAAGCTGTTCAGGATGCCGAAGCTGCCGGAAATGCTGAGCACGAAGTCCGGGTCGCCCAGCAACTGTTCCAGCGGCAGGAACAGCGCGCCGTCCAGGCGGGTGCGCAGGTAAGCCACGTCACCGCCCAGGCCCGCCACGTCATTGCCCAGCCGGATCACGTAGCCGCGCCGGGTGTCCAGCGGGTTGTCACGCACGTCATAGGTCAGTGTCTGGCTGACCTGGCTGAGGATGGTCGTCCCCGCCTGCTCCAGCACGAAGCGCGACGATCCCGGCAGGATGTTGGAAATGCGGCGCTGCACCAGGCTGTAGGACCAGGATTGCCGCAGCCGCTCGTTGAATTCATAGCCCGCGCGCAGCGAGACACCGGCCCGGCGTTCGTCGAAGCCCGAGACGTCGCGCAGGTCGCGCTGGATGTAGAAGAGGTCACCGCCAATCGCGAGGTTGCGGTCGAGGAAGGAGGGGTCGGTGACCGAAAGGTCCACCTGGCTGCGGCGCTGCGCGATCGTGGTGTTGATGCGCGCGTCAATGCCGGTGCCACCCAGATTGCGCTCGCGGATTCCGAAATCGGCCAGGAAGCCGGCATCGGTCGAGAAGCCACCGCCCAGGCTGATCTCGCCCGTGGCGCGCTCGACCACGCGGGTATCAACGATGGTCCGGTCGGGGGCCGAGCCCGGGGTGTTGTTGATGGTGATGTCGCCGAAATAGCCCAGGTTGCGGATACGGTCGCGCGAACGGCGGATCTGCGCGGCGTTGAAGGCATCGCCTTCGGCGAGGCGGAACTCGCGGCGGATCACGCGGTCCTGGGTGCGGGTGTTGCCGCTGATGTCAATGCGCTCGATGTAGACGCGAGGCCCCTCGGTCAGCGCGAAGGTGATGTTCGCGCGCCGCGCCTCGGTGTCGCGCGTGATCTGCGGCTGGACCTCCACGAAGGGGAAGCCGCGAAGGTTGGCCGCGTCCGACAAGGCCTGCGAGGTGCGCTCCACCGCGTCACCGTCATAGGTGTCGCCCCGCGACACCTCCAGGAAGCGGCGCAGCGTGGCCGGATCAAGGTCCGGGAAGGCCGAGGTGATCTCAATGTCGCCGAAGGTGTAGCGCGGCCCTTCATTGATGGTGAAGGTGATGAAGAAGCCGCTACGGTCCGGCGCCAGCTCCGCCGTGGCTGGGCCGATCTGCACGTCCGGGTAGCCATTGCGCAGGTAATAACGGCGCAGCAGCTCTCGGTCGAAGGCGAGGCGCTCGGGGTCGAAGCTGTCGGAAGTGGAAAGGATGCGGTAGAAGGCCTGCTCCTTCGTCGCCACCACGTCGCGCAGGCGGGTGTCGGAGAAGCCGGTGTTGCCCACGAAGTTGACGCGCGCGACCAGCGCCGTCGGGCCTTCCGTGATCTCGAAGACCAGGTTCACCCGGTTCTGGTCAAGCTCGATGAGCTTGGGCTCCACCACCGCGCCGAAGCGGCCGCGACGGGCATAGAGGTCCAGGATCGCCTGGCGATCGAGCTGGACCAGCTGGGGCGTCAGCACCGCGCGCTCGCGCAGCTGGGTCGCCTGGCGCAGCACGTCATCCGAGATGCGGCGATTGCCCTCGAAGGCCACGCGGTTGACGATGGGGTTCTCCGCAACCTCGACGATCAGGGTCGCCCCCTCGCGGCCGATGCGGACATCGCGGAACAGGCCCGTGGCGAACAGGGTTCGCAGGCTGCGGTCGGCCCGGTCGGATTCATAGACGTCGCCCGGCTGCACCAGCATGTAGCTGCGGATGGTATCCGCCTCGATACGCTGGTTGCCGCGGACCACCACGGAGGTGATGACGTCCCCGGACTGGGCGGCGCGCGGCGCGCCCGCGCGTGGCTGGGCCTCCGCGAAGGGTTGCGGCAGGGCCACGAGAGTGGCGCTGGCGAGAAGCAGGACGCGGAGCGTGAGGCTCAAGGAAAAGCCATCCCTTCGTTCTGGAACGGAACAGGCGTGAACATAGACGGGGCGGCGGCGTGCCGCCACCCCAGGGGGGAATCCGGCCCCCTCACCCCAGCAGACCACCGATCCAGCGGCCGATGGAGCCATGGGCGATGTCATTGAAGGTGACGAAGACGAACAACGAGATCAGCAGCGCAAAGCCAATACGGAAGCCATATTCCTGCGCCCGCGCCGGCAGGGGGCGGCCGCGGATGGCCTCGGCGGCATAGAACATCAGGTGCCCGCCATCGAGCAGCGGGATTGGAAACAGGTTCAGCAGCGCAAGGCTGATGGACAGCAGCGCCATCAGGTTGATCAGCGGCACGATGCCAAGCGTGGCCGCCTGGCCCGAGACCTCCGCGATACGGATGGGCCCGCCCATGTCGCGCGCGCTGCGGGCGCCGGTGAGCATCTCCCAGATGCCGGTCAGCGTCGCGACGCTCATGTCATAGGTCTGCACCACACCGGCGCCGAGCGCGCTCAGCGGGTCCAGCCGCTCGAACCGCCCCTGCCCGCCCTGCACGCCCAGGATGCCCACGGGCTCGGCCTCGCTGCCGGGACGGGGCACGGGTGTCGCGACCAGGTCGAGCTCGCGCCCATCGCGCTGCACCGTCACACGGACCGGCTGGCCCGCCCGCGGCTGGATGTGGCGCTGCACCTGGTCGAAGCGGACAACACGCTCGCCATCCAGGGCGATGATGGCGTCACCCGGCTGCAGCCCGGCCATCTCGGCGGGCGAGCCGGGGCTGACCGCGGCCACCGTCGTCATGTCGCGCGGCGCGCCGAAGGTGGCGTAGAGGCCCGCGAACAGCACCGCGGCCAGCACGAAATTCGCGACCGGCCCCGCGGCCACGATGATGGCACGGTCCCGCACCGGCTTGTCGTGGAAGGTCTGGCCCGGGCGCTCGGCGATTCGCGACTCGGGCGGCAGTTCCTCGGACGGAACATGCCCATGCAGTTTCACGTAGCCGCCCAGCGGAATCCAGGCCAGGCGCCATTCGGTCCCCTGGCGGTCGGTCCAGCGGGCCAGCGCGCGGCCGAAGCCGATGCTGAACACGTCCACATGGACGCGCCGCCAGCGCGCGGCCAGGTAATGCCCCAGCTCATGAAAGAAGATCAGCACGCCCAGCACGACCAGGAAGGCCAGGATGGTGCGCAGCGTCTCGGGCAGGAATTCGAGCATCGGGGGTCCTCAGGCGGCCGCGCGGTGGGCGGCGATATCGGTCGCGCGGGCGCGCGCCGCCGCATCCAGTTCCAGCACGGAGGCCAAGTCATCAACGGGCTGCCCACCCAGGACGGACAGCGTCTCCTCCACCACGGCCGCGATGTCCAGGAAGCCCAGGCGCCGCGCCAGGAACAGCGCCACGCCCACCTCATTGGCCGCGTTCAGCACGCAGGGCGCGCCACCGCCGGCGGCCAGCGCCTCCCGGCACAGCCGCAGGGCGGGGAAGCGCACGGGATCCGGCGCCTCGAATTCCAGCTTGGACAGCGCCGCGAGGTCCAGCCGCCCCACATCCACCGCCATCCGGTCGGGCCAGGCCAGGCAATGCGCGATGGGCGTGCGCATGTCGGGCGTGCCGAGCTGCGCGATGAGCGAGCCATCGGCGTATTGCACCAGCCCATGCACCGCCGATTGCGGATGGACCAGGACCTCCAGCTGGTCCGGGCGCACCGGGAACAGGCGCGCGGCCTCGATCAGCTCCAGTCCCTTGTTGAACATGCTGGCGCTGTCCACGCTGATCTTGGCCCCCATGGACCAGACCGGGTGGCGCACCGCCTGCTCGGGCGTGGCCTGGGCCATCTGCGCGAGGCTGGCCTGGCGGAAGGGGCCGCCCGAGGCGGTCAGGATGATCTTCTCGACCGCGGCATAGCCATCCCCGCCCCGGCTCATCAGCGCCTGGAAGATGGCGTTGTGCTCGGAGTCCACCGGCAGCAGGGTGGCGCCGCCGGCGCGCGCCGCCTCCAGCACCAGGGGGCCGGCGCAGACCAGGCTCTCCTTGTTGGCCAGCGCGAGCGTGCCGCCCCGGGCCAGCGCGGCCATGGTGCTGCCCAGCCCCACCGCGCCCACGATGGCCGCCATGGTCCAGTCGGCGGGGCGGGCGGCGGCGTCTATCACGGCCTCCGCGCCGCTGGCGGTCTCGATGCCACTGCCGGCCAGCGCCTCGGCCAGGGCCGCACCACAGGCTGGGTCCGCCACCACGGCCAGCCGCGCCCCATGCCGGCGCGCCTGGGCGGCGAGCGTGGCCACGTCCCGCCCCGCAACCAGGGCCTCCACCGTGAAGTGCCCTGGGGGGGCGGCCTCCAGCAGGGCCATGGTGCTGCGCCCGATGGAGCCGGTGCTCCCCAGCACGGTGATGCGGCGCGATGAAGCCAAGACTACCTCCAAAGATGAACCCCGGCGCCAAGCAGCACCCCGATCAGGGCGCCCACCGGGGCCGCGGCCAGCACGCCATCCAGCCGGTCGAGCAGCCCGCCATGGCCGGGGATCAGGCCGGAGGAATCCTTTACCCCAAATCGGCGCTTGATCCAGCTTTCCAACAGATCCCCCGCCTGGGCGGCGAGGCCCAGAAGCGCCGCCACGAGCAGCACCCTGGCCACCGAGATATCGGAGGTGAAGACCATGGCCGCAAGCAGCCCCACCAGCATGGCGCCCAGCAGCCCGCCCAGCGCGCCCGACCAGGTCTTGTTGGGCGAGATGGCGGGCACGAGGCGCGGGCCGCCCAGGGCCCGCCCCGCCAGATAGGCCGAGATGTCCGAGGCCCAGACGACCAGGAAGAGGAAGATGACGTTGTCGCGTCCCACCCGGTCATCGGCCCGCAGCTCGATCAGCGCGATGCCAGCCAAACCGATGTAGACCACGCCGAAGCCCAACCAGAGCGGCGGCACCCGCCCGCGCGGGTGCCGGGCCACCCATTGCGCCCCATAGGCGCCCGTGGCCAGCACAAGCAGCCCCCAGAGCGGCAGGCCCAGCACGGCCAGCAATCCCGCCAGCAGGACCACGCCTGGCACCAGCATCCCGGGCATGACCCGGGTGGACCCGCCGCACAGCCGCACCCATTCCCAGGCCATGCCGGCCACGCAGACCGCCATCAGCCCGGCCCACCACTCGGCGCCCAGCCACATGCAGGCCAGCGCCGCCGGCCCGAGCAGCGCTGCCGTCAGCGCCCGCTTTCGCAGATCTCCCCAGCGTTGCATGCCCGTCAGCCCGGCCGGCGCGCCTTGCCCATGGCCTCAGCCGACCCTGGCGCCGAAGCGGCGCTCCCGGGCGGCGAAGTCGGCCAGGGCCGCGTCGAAATGCTCCGCGCCGAAATCGGGCCAGAGCACGGGCAGGAAGACCAGTTCCGCATAGGCGGCCTGCCAGAGGAGGAAGTTGGAGATGCGCTGTTCGCCCGAGGTGCGGATGATGAGGTCCGGGTCGGGCATGCCCGCGGTGAAGAGGCGCGCGCCGAAGCCCGTCTCGTCCAGCGTGGCCGGGTCCAGCGTGCCGGCCTGGGCCGCGGCTGCCACGGCCCGCGCCGCCGCCAGGATTTCCGCCCGCGCGCCATAGGAAAGGGCCACCGTCAGGTTCAGCCGTACGCCGCCCGCCGTGCGTTCCTCGGCCTGGAGGATGGCGGCGCGGGTCTCGGTGCCGAATCGCTCCCGGTCGCCGATCACGCGAAGGCGCACGCCTTCCTTGGTGAGATGCCCCACTTCCGCCCGCAGGTAGTGCCGCAGCAGGCCGGTCAATTCCTGCACCTCATCGGCCGGGCGCGCCCAGTTCTCCGAGGAGAAGGCAAACAGCGTCAGCCAGGAAACACCGGAACGGATGGCCGCCTCAATGGTGCGCCGCGCCGCATCCGCGCCCGCCCGATGTCCGAGCGCGACGGGCAGCCCCCGTGCCTGGGCCCAGCGCCGGTTGCCGTCCATGATGACGGCGACGTGGCGGGGCGGCGGCGCGCCCACGCCCGCCGCGGTGGCGGGCAGCGAGGACATCAGACGGTCTTGATGTCCTTTTCCTTCTCGGCGGTGACCTGATCGATCTTCTTCACGTATTCGTCGGTCAGCTTCTGGACCTCGTCGGACCAGCGCTTGGCGTCGTCCTCGCCGATCTCCGACTTCTTCTTCCAGCCCTGGACCTGCTCCATGCCGTCACGGCGCACGCCGCGCACGGCCACCTTGGCGCCTTCCGCATACTTGGCCGCGGTCTTGGCCAGTTCATTTCGGCGCTGTTCGGTCAGCGGCGGCAGGTTCACGCGGATGGTCTGCCCCTCGGTCTGCGGGTTCAGCCCAAGGCCCGAATCGCGGATGCCAATCTCGACCGCCTTCACCACCGAGCGGTCCCAGACCTGGACGGACAGCATGGACGGCCCACCCACCGAGACGGTGCCAAGCTGGCTCAGCGGCTGGTTGCTGCCATAGGCCTCGATGCGGATGGGCTCCAGCAAGGAGGGCGAGGCCCGGCCGGTGCGAAGCCCGGAGAATTCCTTCTTCAGCGTCTCCATCGCGCCATCCATGCGGCGGATGAGATCAGCCTTGAGCGTCTTGAGGTCGGGGGGTGGGGCCGCCATGGGTTCGCCTCGCGGTCAGGGGGTGTCGGTCACGGTGGTGAAGCGGCCGTGGCCCAGCATCACCTCGGTGAAGGCACCGGGTTCATGGATGTTGAAGACGACGATGGGAAGATGGTTCTCGCGCGCCACGGAAATCGCGGCCGCGTCCATCACGGCCAGGTCGCGGGAGAGCATCTCCAGGTAGCTCAGCGTGGTGAAGCGCTGGGCATCGGGGTTGCGGCGCGGGTCGCTGTCATAGACGCCGTCCACCTGCGTGCCCTTGAGCAGGGCGTTGCAGCCCATCTCGGCCGCGCGCAGGGCGGCCGCCGTGTCGGTGGTGAAGAAGGGGTTGCCCGTGCCGGCGGCGAAGATCACCACGCGGCCCTTCTCCATGTGCCGGATGGCCCGCCGGCGGATATAAGGCTCGCAGATGGACGCCATGGGAATGGCGCTCTGCACCCGGGTCTGCACGCCGATCTGCTCCAGCGCGGACTGCATGCCCAGCGCGTTCATCACGGTCGCCAGCATGCCCATGTAGTCGGCCTGGGCGCGGTCCATGCCCGTCGCCGCGCCCGCAATCCCGCGGAAGATGTTGCCGCCGCCGATAACCAGCGCCACCTGCACACCCAGTTCCACCACGCCGCGGATGTCGTTGGCGATGGCCTTGAGGGTGGCGGTGTCGAGACCGTAGTTGCGGTCCCCCATCAGCGCCTCGCCGGACACCTTCAGCAGCACACGCTTATAGACGGGCGTTTCGCTCATGGGTGTTCCGCTCTTGTTGAAGGCGCGATAGGTCAGGGACGCGCGTGCTGGACGTGTGCAGCCCACCGGCCAAGCCGGCGGGCGAAGTGTAGCAGGGGGGCGGGGCGCGACAAGCCGCGCGCCCCGCCCCCGATGCCGGGTGGCGTCAGACGCCCGCCTGGGCGGCGACCTCGGCCGCGAAGTCCGTCACCTGCTTCTCGATGCCCTCACCGAGCTGGAAGCGGGCGAAGCCCGTGCAGGTCAGGCCGGCCTTCTGGACCACGGCCTTCACGCGGCTCTCGCCGTCATGCACCCAGACCTGCTCCAGCAGCACCACTTCCTCGTAGAACTTGCGGATGCGGCCCTCGACCATCTTCTCGATGACGGCGGGCGGCTTGCCGGAGGCCTGGGCCTGCTCGGTCAGCACGGCCTTCTCACGATCGAGCGCCGCCGGGTCCACGGCGGAAATGTCCAGCGCGTCCGGCCGGGTCGCGGCCACATGCATGCCCATCTGCCGGCCCAGCGTCAGGATGGCATCGGCCTCGCCGGCGCCTTCCAGCGCCACGAGCACGCCGATCTTGCCGAGGCCCGGCTTCACCGCGTTGTGGACATAGGTGGCAACCGCGCCCTGACCGACCTTCAGCACCCGCGCGCGGCGGATGGTCATGTTCTCGCCAATGGTGGCGATCATCTTGGTCAGTTCGTCCTGGGTGCTGTGGCCGGTGCCCGGATAGGGTGCCGCCTGCAGCGCCGCCACATCCTCGCCCACCGTCAGGGCGAGCTTGGCCACGTTCTCCACGAAGGCCTGGAAGGCCTCGTTGCGCGCCACGAAGTCGGTCTCGGCGTTCACCTCGACCATGGCGGCCACCTGGCCGTCCGAGGCCACGCCCACCAGACCTTCGGCGGCCACGCGGCCGGACTTCTTGGCGGCGGCCGAAAGCCCCTTCTTCCGCAGCCAGTCAATGGCGGCTTCCATGTCGCCGCCGGCCTCCACCAGGGCCTTCTTGCAATCCATCATGCCGGCGCCGGTGGCGTCGCGCAGCTCCCGCACCATCGCGGCGGTGATTTCAGCCATGAGCCTATTCCTTCGCTTGCTGAATCAGGCCTGGGCGGCCGGGGCTTCCTCGGTGGGAAGCGCCTCCTCCGGCATCGGCGCGGCCATGGCGCCCAGGTCGGCGCCCGAGGCCTGCATCTCGGCCGAGATGCCGTCGAACACCGCACCCGCCACCAGGTCGCAGTAGAGGTTGATCGCGCGGATCGCGTCGTCATTGCCGGGGATGGGGTAGGTCACGCCCACGGGGTCCGCGTTGCTGTCCACCACGCCGACGACGGGAATGCCAAGGGTGTTGGCTTCCTCGATCGCCAGCTTCTCCTTCACCACGTCAATGACGAAGATCAGGTCGGGCAGGCCGCCCATCTCGC
The DNA here is from genome assembly GCA_035998215.1 of Roseococcus sp. Taxonomy (GTDB): domain Bacteria; phylum Pseudomonadota; class Alphaproteobacteria; order Acetobacterales; family Acetobacteraceae; genus Roseococcus. The sequence goes on from DASYHU010000030.1 coordinate 381,552, forward strand.
GGATGCCGCCCAGCGCGCGGTCCAGCTTCTCCTTGTCGCGCGTCAGCATCAGGATCTCCTTCTTGGTGAGACCCTGGATGTCGCCGGAGAGGCGCTGGTCCAGTTCCTTCAGGCGCTTGATGCTGCCCGTGATCGTCTTCCAGTTGGTGAGCATGCCGCCCAGCCAGCGGTGATTCACATAGTACTGGCCGCAGCGGGTCGCGGCCTCGGCCACGTATTCCGCCGCACTCTTCTTGGTGCCGACAAACAGAACGCGGCCACCGCCGGCCACCGTGTCGCGCACCACGCGCAGGGCACGCTCCAGCATCGGGACGGTCTGCTGCAGGTCCAGGATATGGACCTGGTTGCGCACGCCGAAGATGTAGGGCGCCATCCGCGGGTTCCAGCGCCGCGTGTGGTGGCCGAAATGCACGCCCGCTTCGAGCAGTTGGCGCAGGGAAACTTCGGGCATCGCCATGGCGATCTCCTTCCTGTTCAGTCCGGTTGGGCCTCCGCGGCGCAAACCCCGGATCGCTCCGGGACCGGACCCTGCCCATGGTGAAACACCATCGGGGAAGGGGCGCCGCGTGTGGATTACCGGCGGAACCATTCCACCGGCGCGGGGCTCATGGCCGAATTCCCGCCGGAACGCAAGTCTCCAGGGCCGCGAGCAGCGTCTCGGCACCCTGTTTCACGCTGCCGTCATTGGCCACCCGCACCACCCGGAGCCCCTCCGGCAACGGCACCTCGCGCGCGAGGCGCGCCGCGATCTCGGCCTCGCCCTCGCGGCCCCGCGCGGCGAGGCGCGCGGCCAGCGCCGCGGGGGGCGCCGTCACCTCGATGACGGTGAGCGGCGCGCGGGACGCCACCTCCTCCAGCACGGCGCGCGAGAGGCTCATCACCGTCACCGGCGCCCGGCGCGTCTCCTCGCTGCGGATTCCATAGTGCAGCCCATGCGCGCGCCACCGCACGGCGAGGTCGGCCGTGGCGAAGCCCGCCGCGTCCAGCGCCTCATGCCCTTCTTCCCCAAGCCCCTCGGGCCGGGAGATGACGCGGCGCGCGAAATGGAACCGCGCATCGCCCGCCAGCGCGGCCCGCGCCGCCGCCAGCAAGGTGTCCTTGCCCGCCCCGGAGGGCCCCACCACCGCCACCCACATCGAACCGTCCCCGGATTGACGAATTGCGTCGCAGGCGTCCCTATCCCCACAACGCCAAGGAGGCCAGCCATGTTCACCACCCGCCCCGAGATCGCCGCCACCTTCGGTGCCGTGGCCAGCACCCACTGGATCGCCTCGCAGGTGGGGATGAGCGTGCTGGAACGCGGCGGCAATGCCTTCGACGCCGCCGCCGCCGCCGGCTTCACCCTGCAGATCGTGGAGCCGCACCTGAACGGGCCGGGCGGTGACTGCCCCATCATCCTGCACAGCGCGAAGCTCGGCGCCCAGCAGGTGATCTGCGGCCAGGGCCCCGCCCCCGCCGGGCTGAATGTGGGCCTGCTGCGCGACCAGTTGGGCCAGTCCATCATGCCGGGCACCGGCTTCCTCGCCGCCCCGGTGCCCGGCGCCTTCGACGCCTGGGCGCGCATGCTGCTGGAACATGGCACCTGGCGCCTGCGCGACGTGCTGGAATACGCCATCGGCTATGCCGCGCGCGGCGCGCACATGGTCCCGCGCGTGATCCAGACGCTGGCCACCGTGAAGCCGCTCTTCGAGGCGGAATGGAAGACCTCGGCCGCGCTGTGGCTGCGCGATGGCGGGCCGCAGGCGGGCAAGCTCTGGTCCAACCCCGTGCTCGCCGAGACCTATTCGCGTCTGGTGCGCGAGGCAGAGGCCCCCGGCCGCACCCGCGAGCAGGAGATCGAGGCCGCGCGCGACGCCTGGTATGGCGGCTTCGTCGCCGAGGCGATCGACCGCTTCGTGCGCACGCCCATGATGGACACCTCGGGCGAGCGCCATGCCGGCGTGCTGACGGGCCAGGACATGGCCAATTGGCGCGCAGGCGTGGAAGCACCCACCACCCGCGAGTTCCGCGGCCACACAGTGCTGAAATGCGGCCCCTGGAGCCAGGGCCCCGCGATGCTGCAAACCCTTGCCCTGCTGGATGGCTTCGACCTCTCGGCCATGGACCCGGTGGGCGAGGAATTCGTCCACACCGTCACCGAGGCCATGAAGCTCGCCTTCGCCGACCGCGAGGGTTTCTATGGGGACCCGGCCTTCGTGGACGTGCCGCTCGCCACCCTGCTGTCCGACGCCTATGCGGCCGAGCGCCGCAAGCTGATCGGCCGCGAGGCCTCGATGGAGTTCCGCCCCGGCAGCCCCGATGGCCGCACGGCGCAGGGCGTGGACTATGCCGCCGCCATCCGCCGCGCGGAGGAGATGACCGCCGCCGCCGGCACGGGCGAGCCCACCGTGTCACGCCTCGGCGCCTCGGGCGGCGACACCTGCCATGTGGACATCATTGACCGCTGGGGCAATTTCGTGAGCGCCACGCCTTCCGCCGGCTGGCTGCAATCCTCGCCCGCAGTGCCGGAGCTGGGGTTCTGCCTCGGCACGCGCTGCCAGATGTTCTGGCTGGACGCGGACCTGCCCAATGGCCTGAAGCCCGGCAAGCGCCCGCGCACCACCCTCTCGCCCTCCATGGTGCTGCGCGACGGCAAGCCCTGGATGAGCTTCGGCACCCCGGGCGGCGAGCAGCAGGACCAGTGGCAGCCCATCATGCTGGCGCGGATGCTGGCGCATGGCTTCAACATCCAGGAGGCGATCGACCTGCCCTCCTTCCACTCCGAGCATTGGGTCAGCAGCTTCTGGCCGCGTGGTGCCAAGCCCGGGAAGCTGGTGCTGGAAGGCCGCTTCGCGCCAGGGGTGCTGGATTCGCTGAAGGCCCGCGGCCATGCGGCCGAGATGGGCGGGGAATGGAGCGAGGGGCGCCTGACCGGCGCGCGGCTGGAGGCGGATGGTCAGATCTTCGCCGGCGCCAATCCGCGCGGGATGCAGGGTTATGCGGTCGGGCGCTGAAGCGAGTGGGGAGGAGCCTGGGCCCCTCCCCCCTTCCCGTCAGCTCTTGGACACGCCCCAGAAGAAGGGCAGCGGGCCCTTCTGGATGCCGGTGACGTTGCTGCGCCAGGCCGTGTAGCCCAGGAAGAAGCCGGTCGGCGCATAGACCACGTCGCGGATGGCGGCCGCGTTCACCTTGTCCATCGCGGCCTTTTCGGCGGCCGCGTCGGGGGCCGCGAACCATTCGGTGACACCGGCCTCCACCTCGGCCGAATCGGGCCAGCCGAACCAGGCGCGCTCACCCGTGGCGCGCAGCGCGTTGTAGGCGGCGGGGTTCACGCAGTCGGCCCCCGCATGCCAGGTGTGGAACATGCTCCAGCCGCCCTGGCCGGGCGGGTTGCGCATGGCGCGGCGCTGGCCGGTGGTGCCCCAGTCGGTCGCCACGAAGTCCACGTTCATGCCCAGACGCCGCAGCAGGTCGGCGGTCACGTCGCCCTGCGCCTTCGTGATGGGCTGGTCCTGCGCCACGATGCAGGTGACGGGCTCACCGGCATAGCCGCCTTCCGCCAGCAGGCGCTTGGCGGCGTCTATGTCGCGCGGACCCTTCAGGATGTCGCCGCCCGCCTCGGTGTAACCGGGCGTGCCGGGGGTGAAGAAGCCGGGCAGCGGCTTCCACAAGGCGCTGTCGCTGCCGACCAGCGCGGTCATGTAGTCCTGCTGGCTCATCGCCATCAGGATGGCCTGGCGCACCTTCTGCGAGTTGAAGGGCTTGTGCAGGTGGTTCATCCGGAAGGAGCCGATATTGCCCAGCGGGTCCGCGATATCGACCTGCACGCGGCGGTTGCGGCGCAGCAGCGGCACCAGGTCGGTGATGGGGTTCTCCCACCAGTCAATCTCGTTGTTCTGGAGCGCCGAGGCGGCCGTGGCCGGGTCCGGCATCACGATCCATTCGACTCGGTCCACCATCATGCGCTTGGAGGCCGAAAGCCAGCTACCGCCATTCTCGCGCGGCACATAGCCGTCGAACTTCTGGAAGACCGAGCGCGCGCCGGGCACCCACTCGTTGCGGATGAAGCGCATGGGGCCGGAGCCCACATATTCATTGATCTGCTGGAAGGGGTCCGTGCGCGCGATGCGCTCGGGCATGATGAAGCAGATGGGCGTGTTGGTCTTGCCCAGCGCGTAGAGCAGCTTCGGGTAGGGGCTGCGCAGCACCCAGCGGAAGGTGCGGTCATCGACCGCCACCAGCTCGTTCTGGATGGCGCGGATCATCTGGCCCATCGGGTCGCGCGGCATCCAGCGCGTGATGGAGGCCACCACGTCCCGCGCCAGCACCGGCTCATTGTCATGGAAACGCAGGCCGGCGCGCAGCGTGAAGGTCCAGGTCAGCCCGTCCTGCGAGGTGGTGTGCCCCTCCACCATCTGCGGCCGCGGCGTCAGCGTGTCGTCCACGCCATAGAGCGTGTCCCACACCATGGCCGACGCATTGCGCACGACGTATTGCGTGCCCCAGATCGGGTCGAAATTGGCGAGGTTCGCCTGCGGCACGAAGCGCAGCGTGCGCGCGGCGGCACCCTGGCTCAGTGCCGGGGCGGTGATGCCGGCGCTGCCCGCAAGGGCGGCACCCGTCTGGAGGAATTGTCTGCGGTCCATGCCCACTCTCCCTGTTCTGGCGCGGCGCTGCCGCCCGGTTGGGCGGTGGCTGCCGCGCGCCTGGGCAGGAGGGACGGAAAACCCGGCCTTCCTGCCGTCAGGACCTTTCAATGCATGGACCGTGCCATCACAGCTTCCGCTGCATGGCCGCCAGGTAGCCGCGGTTGCGGGTGGGCGTGATCAGCACCTCGTTCAGGCAGACATGCGGTGGCGTCGCCGCGATGAAGGCGATGAGGCGCCCGCAATCCTCGGGCTGCACCATCTCGGACAGTTCCTGCTCGGAGAGCTTGTTGGGCCGCTTGTCCATGATGGGCGTGCGCACCTCGCCGGGGCAGACAACGGTGCTGCGGATGCCGTTCGCGCACTCCTCCATGTTGATGCTGTGGCTCATGGCCACCACGCCATGCTTGCAGGCCGTGTAACCTGGGCCACTCAGCGGGCTGACGAAGCGGCCGGCCATGGAGGCGGTGTGGATGATGAGACCATCCTGCTGCTTGCGCATGGCGGGCAGCACGGCCAGCGTGCCATGGAAGGCGGACATCAGGTTGCCGTCCACCAGCTCCTTCACGCCCCGCGCCGTCAGCCGCGACCAGGCGCGTTCCGTGATGTTCAGCCCGGCATTGTTCACCAGGATGTCGATGCGACCATGCGCGGCCAGGATGGCATCGGCCACCGCCTGCACGGCCGCAGCATCGGCCATGTCGCAGGCCTTCACCTCCGCGCGGCCGCCCTTGGCGGCAATCGCCTTTTGCACTGCCTCCAGCTTGGAGGCCGTGCGCCCCGTCAGCACCACCACGGCGCCCTCGGCCGCCAGCGCATGCGCGCCTGCCTCGCCGATGCCCGTGCCGGCACCCGTGACCCAGGCGATCTTTCCCTTGAGTTGCGCCATCGTTCCTCTCCCTCTGTTGTGGAACCTTGCGCCGCAGTCTGACGCAACAGGGCGTGGCGGCAACCCGGCTTGTGAGCCGTGCGGCCGCATGCTTCGCTTCTTGCAATCAGGAGGAAACGACATGGCAAAGTTCCGCATCGTGACGCCGGCCGGCGCCAGCTTCACCGTGGCCGGCGGCGGCTACGACTACGAGATGGAGGCCCTCAACCTCGCGGGCGTGGACGCCGAGATCGTGGAGGCGCCGACCGACACGGCGGCCTTCATCGCCGCCGCCCGCGACGCGGACGCGATCTACGCCAAGGGCATCCCCTTCACCGCCGAAATCATCAACGCGCTGGACAATTGCAAGGTGATCTCGCTCGGCTCGGTCGGCGTGGACAGCGTGGACGTGAAGGCCGCCACCGCCCGTGGCATCCCGGTCACCAACGTGCCCGACACCTTCATCGAGGAGGTGGCGGACCACTGCATGATGCTGCTGCTCTCCACCTTCCGCCGCACCATCGAGCAGGACCGCATGGTGCGCGAGCATCGCTGGCGCGAAGGCCGCCCCGCCCTGCTGCAAATCCCGCGCCTGATGGGCCAGACGCTGGGCTTCGTGAGCTTCGGCCGCGTGGCCCGCGCCGTCGCCCGCCGCGCCAAGCCCTTCGGCCTCAACATGATCGCCTATGACCCGTTCCTCGACGAGACGGTGATGATCGAGAACGGCGTCATGCCCGCCACGCTGGACGAGGTGATGTCCCGCTCGGACTTCGTCTCCATGCACGCGCCCGCGCGGCCCGAATGCACAGGCATGCTGACCGAGCGGCACTTCAAGCAGATGAAGCCCAGCGCCATCTTCCTCAATGTCGGCCGCGGGCCGACCGTGGACGAGGCCGCGCTCATCAAGGCGCTGGAACAGGGCTGGATGGCCTATGCCGGCCTCGACGTGCTGGAGGTGGAGCCGCCCAGCCACAACAACCCGCTGCTGAAGATGGAGAACGTCATCCTCTCGGCGCACACGGCCTCGGCCAGCGCCCGCTTCGACGAGGCGCGCAAGCGCCGCGTCGGCGCGGAACTCGCCCTTGTCGCGCAGAACAAGTGGCCGATGAGCTGCGTGAACCCGGCGGTCCTGCAGAACACGAAGCTGCAACGCTGGCAGCCGGTGAACCTGGGCCGCGGCCCGAACAGCTGAGGGCGGGAGGAAAGCGGCCGCCCTACCCTGCCTCCAACCCTTGGCGGTCGTAGCTGGCGGCCGCGCGTTCCGGCGTCCAGGCGATGGCGAAGCGGCAGGCATCGGCGCCCATCGCCTCGCACGCAACTTCGCGCACCACCGTGCCCGGATCCACCAGGCGGTGGAACAGGCGTTCGAGGGTGACGGCGTAGAGGTCGCACACTGGATGCGCGCTACGCGCCTCGCGGCAGAGCGGACAGCCCGCGATCTCCAGCCACGCCGGGTTGCCCGGCGTGACGCGCATCCGCCCCGACCCCGCGAATGTCCAGCCATGGCGCGCGATGCTGGCCAGCAGCAGCCGCGCGCCCAGCCGCGCGGGCAGCGCGCGGATCAGCCATTGCACCGGGCGGGGGATGCGGTGCGCCAACAGGTAGTCGCCCGTCAGCCGGCCGGCCTCGCGCGCGATGCGGGCGGCATGGGCGTCGCCCAACGCCTCACGCAGGGCGGCTTGCAGCGCCGCGACATCCACCTCGTCCACCATGCGCGTGGGCGGACGGTCCAGGTGGTGCGTCAGCCCGGCGCGGGCAAAGACCTCGCGGCACAGTCGTTCGCCACGATGCGCGCGCAACGCCTCCGCGACGCGCGTGATCGCGTTGGGCCCGACCTGGCCGCTCACAGCTTCATGCGCGGCGGGGCCGTGCCCTCCATCTGCGCTTCCGTCATCTGCTCGGCGCCGCCGCCACAGGCCTTGATGTCAGCGGGGACGGCGCGCCGGCGGCTGGGCGCCTGCTTCCAGTCGCGCGCCTCCTCGGTCATCTGCCGGGAGGCGTCGAAGTGGAAATCCACCTTCTTCTTCGACTGCGGGCCCCAGTAGCCGACGCGGCCCAGATCATAGAATTTCCGCTCGAAGCCCGATTTGAGGAACGCCTTCAGGCAGCCCAGCAGGTAGTTGCGCCGCACCTTGTCGCGCACCCATGGGTAGCTCAGGAAACTCTTGCGCATGTAGAAGCGGCGATAATTGTGCATCACGCGGTCGAGCAGCGTGGCGCGATCCATCGCGTCGGGCTTCATGATGGGGGTCACGAAGTTGTACTTCTCGAAGTCGAACACCTCCACCTTGTCGCCCAGTTCGCGGAACAGGTCGCTGAAGGGCCAGGGCGTGTACATGGCCCAGTTGGCCATGTCCGGCCCCCAGTCCATGGCCATGCGGTAGGTCTCCTCCAGCGTCTCGACCGTCTCGTTCTCCAGGCCCACGATGAACTGCGCCTCGGTGACGATGCCGTTCTGGCGCAGCAGCTGGATGGCCTTCTTGTTCTGCGCGATGGTGGTTTCCTTGTTGAAGCGGTCGAGCTTCAGCTGCGCCGCCGCCTCGGTGCCTAGGCTCACATGGATCAGCCCGGCCTTGCGGTACATCGGCAACAGCGCCTCGTCGCGCAGGATGTCGGTGACGCGGGTGTTGATGCCCCAGAGCACGGGCAGGTTCCGTTCGATCAGCAGCTCGCAGAACTGCACGAACTTCTTCTTGTGGATGGTGGGCTCCTCGTCGGCCAGGATGAAGAAGCCCACGTCATGCTCGCGCACCAGCGTCTCGATCTCGTCCACGACCTTGCGCGGATCACGCACACGGTAGTCGCGCCAGAACTTCCACTGCGAGCAGAAGGAGCAGGTGAAGGGGCAGCCACGCGCCATGTTCGGGATGGCGACGCGCTTGCCGAGCGGAATGTAGATGTACTTGCTCCATTCCAGCACGCCCCAGTCGGGCTGGATGCGATCCAAATCCTTGATGGGGGGCGCCGCCGGCGTGGCCACCACCTGCCCGCCGTCCAGGTAGGCGATGCCCTTCACCTTGCCCCGTTCGGCCGGCCAGCGCCCCTCATCCACGCAGCGCACCAGGTCGAGAAACACCTGCTCGCCCTCCCCGCGCACGATGGCATCTATCCAGGGCGCCTCGGCCAGCACCTGCTGGTACATGAAGGTGCCGTGGATGCCGCCCAGCACCGTCACGGCCTGCGGGCAGACCTCCTTTGCGATCTGCAACAGGCGCTCGGCCTTGTAGATCGAGGGGGTGATGGAGGTGGCGCCCACGATGTCGGGCTTCAGTTCCGCCAAGGCATCCCGCACCTGCTCGTCGGTCAGGTTGTTCGTCATGGCGTCGATGAAGGTCAGGTCGGTGTAGCCATCCGCCTTCAGGTAGCCCGCGAGATAGGCGACCCAGGCCGGCGGCCAGTTGCCCGCGATCTCCGCACCGCCGGAATGGTAGTTCGGGTGAACCAGCACGATGCGCATCGCGACACCTCCGTTGAAGATGGAGGCAGGCTAGGCGCGGGCTTGCGGGAGCAACCTTGATATGCCGCAAGCGAGATGCGCGCTATTGCGGCAGGCGGTCCCGGGTCTGCAGATCGGCGAACAGCTCGATCGCCCAGCCAATGCGCTCATCCAGGCTGCGCGCCGCGACCGCCATGGGCGCCGGCGTCACCGCATTCACCAGGAAGGCATTGGCAGCCAGCGGTGGCTCCGCGCCGCCTTCCGCGCGCGCCAGGCTCGGCAGGCGCGCGCGCGCGACCAGCGCGAGCTTGCGCGAGGAGGAGACGACGGCGCGGCGCGACACGCTGTCGAAGCCCTGCCGCGTCACCTCCGCGCCGATCTCGGCATAGATGCGGTGCGCGGCCCGGATCGCGGGGCGGCAGTCGCGCGGCAGCATGGCGATGCCTGCCTCGGCGCGGGTGTAGAGGCGCTGCGCCTCGGCCAGCAGCCTTGCCACCACGATGCCGATGGCGGGCGAGAAATCCGGGCGCGCCAGGAAGTCCCGCGGTTCCACGCCCGCCTCGCGCAGCCAGGCGCAGGGGAGATAGAGCCGGCCCGCCCGCGCATCCTCCCCCACGTCGCGCGCGATGTTGGTCAACTGCATGGCCGCGCCCAGGTCAGTGGCACGCGCCAGCGCCGCATGGCTGCGCACGCCCATGATGAGGGTCATCATCGCGCCCACCGTGCCGGCCACACGCGCGGCGTAGCCATGCAGCGCCTCGATGTCCGGATAGCGGCGGCTCTCGGCGTCCCAGGCGAAGCCTTCCAGCAGGGCGTCCGGCAAGGTGCGCGGGATGTCATGCAGCCGTACGGCGGCGGCGAAGGCACGGTCGGCCGGGTGGTTTTCGGGCTTGCCGGCATAGGCCGCGTCGAGTCGTTGGCGCATGAGGGCAAGGCCCGCGCGAGGGTCGGCGGCGTTGTCCACCGCGTCATCCCCCAGACGGCAGAAGGCATAGAGCGCGGTGGCGCTGTCGCGCACGCGGCGCGGCAACAGCAGCGAGGCGGCGTGGAAGCTCTTGGAGCCCACGCGCAGCAGGTCGCGGCAGGCTTCGAGGTCTCCGCCGTCGATTCGGGGCTGGGCGTCCATCACGCGGTCTCCAGGATGCGGCGCGCGACGAGGCCGGGTGCCTCCTCATGCGCGAGATGGCCGAGGCCAGGCAGCGCCTCGATGCGGGCGGTGGGCAGCAGCGCCTGCAGGCGGCGCGCCTCGGTGGGACGGATGGTGCGGTCCTGCTTGCCCACGATCAGCGTCAGCGGCGTGGCCAGGCGCGGCAGTTCACGCGCCAGGCCCGGCAGATCCCACGCCGCCATCATGCCCAGCGTGGCCGCCACATGTTCGGGCCGGCGAAACAGGCGGGCGTAGAGGTCCACGCCCTCGGGCGGCAGGACGGAACCGGTGTCGCGCAGCAGTCGTTCCACCGTGGCGCGTTCCCGCGCCTGGCGCGCGGCGAAGCGCGCCACCCCCGGCAGGTTCACCATCAGCCGCGCCATGGGGCCGAACACCATGCCCGCAACGCCGCCCAGCGGCAGCAGCGCGCCATTGATGGAGACGAGGCGGGCTGGCGCCACCGCGCCATCCAGGCACAGCCGCGCCCCCAGCGCCGCCCCGGCCGAGTGGCCGATGACGAGGTGCGGCCGCACGTCCAGCACACGCAGCAGCGCGGTGATGCCGGTCGCCATGCCAGCCAGCGAAAGCCCCCCCGGCGGCGGCATCGCGGAAAACCCCTGCCCCGGCAGATCCGGCATGATGATGGTGTAGCGCCGCGCCAGCAGTGGCCCGATGTCGCGCCAGGAATGGGTGGAGGCGCCGGTGCCGTGCAGCAGCAGCGCCACGGGCGCATCGGCTGCCGGTCCGTCCAGCACCTGCACATGCCAGCGCAGCCCGCCCGCCAGCACGAAGCGGCTGGCCGCGCGGTGGGGCCAATCGGCCGTGGAGACCCAGTCTGCCGCCGCGGGGACGATGGCGCGTTCGGGAAAAAGGAGGGTGGCGCTCATCGCGCGCCCACTGCACCGCGCACGGCCGCCGCCAGCACCTCCGCCCTGGCCTGGGGCAGCACCAGCGCGCGCCCGCCGGCCTCGGCGGCCAGGGTGGTGGCGAAGGGTTGCGGGCGGGGGGCGGTGTCCACGATCAGCACGGCGTGGCCCTCGGCGCGCAGCAGCTTCGCCACCGCCATCGCATCGGCCTCGGCGGCGGCGCGGCCGCTGCTGCCGTCGCGCGCCATGTTCGCGCGGCCATCGGTCAGCGCCACGATCAGTGGCGTGCGGCCGGCGCGCTTCTCCAGGCGCGCCATGGCGAGTGCCGCATCCAGCCCCGAGGCGAGCGGCGAGGCCCCTCCCCCCGGCAATCCGGCCAGGGCACGCTTGGCGCGCACCAGGGAATGCGTGGGCGCCAGCAGCATCTCGGCGGCCGCGCCCCGGAACGCGATCACGCCCACGCGGTCACGGCGGGCGTAGCATTCGGCCAGCAGCATCTCGACCGCGCCCTTCGCCTCGGCCAGCCGGTGCAGCGCGGCCGAGCCCGAGGCATCCACGACGAAGATGGCCGTGCTCTCGCTGTGCTCCCGGAAACGGCGGATGCGGAAATCCTCGCGCCGCACGGCCACGCGGGCGCGCGGCGGCGCGGGGCGCAGCCTTTGCCACGGCGCGGCGGCGCGCAGCGTGTCCAGCAGCGCGATGCGCGCGCCATTGCGCGGTTCACCCGGCCGGCTGCCGACGGGACGGCCACGCTTGAGCGAAATGCGCTCCGCCCCCGTGCGGCCAGAGGAGGGTGCGCGCAGGCGCAGCGTGGCGGCGGCGAGGCTGGCCAGGAGTTGCGCGGGCAAGGGCACCTCCCGCGCCTCCTGCACCACGTCTTCCATCTGGCCACGCTGGGCAGGGTCCGTGGCGTCGTCAGGGCGCTCGGCCTCGGGTTCCTCGGGCGGAGGGGGCGGCGCCTCCTGCTCGGGCGGGGCTTCGGGGAGGATGGTGGCGCGGGGGCCGAGGACGAGGCGCACAGCCAGCGCGGCGTCCTCCGCGCTCGGGGCGTCGCGGCCGTCCAATGCGGCCGCGGCGCGGGCTGCGCGCAGGGCCAAGGCCGGCGCGCGAAAGGAAACAATGCCTGCCGCCATGGCGGTGGCGAGGATGGCCTCGATGACGGGCTCCGGGCTGTCCACCCTGGGCAGGCGGGCCCGCGCGGCAGCGATGGCGCGCACGTCATGCGGCGCAGGCGCAGGCGGCTCGGCGAGGTCAGGGCAGAAGGCCAGGCGGTCCAGCAGGGCTGGCGGCGGGGCCTCGTCCTCGTCGAGCCCCTCGTCCAGGGCCAGCATGGCGTAGCCGTGGCGTTCCTGGCCGGCGGTCAGACGCGCGGCGGTGGGGCGCGTCAGGCGCTCGGCCATGGGCATGACCAGCACGCCGCCGGCAGTCGCCTCCAACAGCCCCGCGCGCTGCACGGGCCGGCCGGTGGCCAGCGTGGCGGTGAGGTCGAGCCCGCCCAGCAGCGCGTCATCCGCCACACCCGGCGGCAGGCGGCGCAGCGCGGTGCCGGAGGGCAGGAGGGATTGCAGAAGAGCAAGCCAGCGGTCGCGCTCCACGCCCGGTCGCGCGCGCAGCACGGCACCGCCGAGACCCCCCGGATCCACCGCGAGCAGGCAGGCCGCGAGCGCGGCATCCTCGCGCGGGGAGGTGGGGGTCACGGCCCGAAGACCTCCTCGACGGCACGGGCCACGCGGGTGGTGGCGACCGAATCATCGAGGGGGTTGCGGCGCAGGCGGTGCCGCAGCGCCAGCGGGGCCAGGCGACGGAGATGGTCCAGCGTCACCTCGCCCGCCCCTTCGTAGGCGGCCAGGGCGCGCGCCACGCGAATGAGCGTGAGTTCCCCCCGCAGCCCGTCCGTGCCGGCCGCCATGCACAGGCGCGCGGCCTGTTCCAGCATGGCATCGGGCACGGCGACATGCGGCAGCGCGGCGCGCGCGGCCAGGATGCGGGCGCGCAGCGCCGCTTCCTCCGGCGCGAAGCGGGCGCAGAAGCCCGCGGGGTCACGCTCGAAGGCGTCGCGGCGCTTGATGACCTCCATGCGCGTGGGCAGGTCGGTGGGCGTCGTCACCTCGACCGAGAGGCCGAAGCGGTCCAGCAGTTGCGGGCGAAGCTCGCCCTCCTCGGGGTTGCCGCTGCCGACCAGCACGAAGCGCGCGGGGTGGCGGACCGACAGGCCATCACGCTCCACCACATTCTCGCCCGAGGCGGCCACGTCCAGCAGAAGATCCACCAGGTGGTCCTCCAGCAGGTTCACCTCGTCAATGTAGAGGAAGCCACGATGGGCGCGGGCCAGCAGCCCGGGCTCGAAGGCCTTCTCGCCCTGGGTGAGCGCGCGTTCGAGGTCGAGCGCGCCCACCACCCGGTCCTCGGTGGCACCGAGCGGCAGGTCCACGACCGGCACGGGCACGGTCGCACGCGGGGCGCGGGGTTGCTGGCAGGCCTCGCACATGGCGGCTGGCTTGCCGGGCGCGCAGTTGAAGCGACAGCCGCGGATGGCCTTCATGGGCGGCAGCAGCGCGGCCAGCGCCCGGATGGCCGTGGACTTGCCCGTGCCGCGGTCACCCAGCGCCAGCACGCCACCGATGGCCGGGTCCACCGCGCAGAGGATGAGGGAGAGCGTCATCTCCTCCTGCCCCACCATCGCGGTGAAGGGGAACACCAGGCGCGCCTTCGCCACCTTGGGGCGGCGCGCCTTCGGCGCCAGGCGGTGCGCCAGCCCGTCCATGCTCAGGCCCGTCGCTGGATCTGGAATTCCGTCCAGACCTCGTCCAGCGCCAGCATCAGGTGGTCGATGTCGGCATCGGTGTGCGCGGGCGAGGGCGTGAAGCGCAGGCGCTCCGTCCCCCGCGGGACCGTCGGGTAGTTGATGGGCTGCACATAGACGCTGTAGCGCTCCAGCAGCAGGTCGCTGATCTCCTTGCAGAGCACGGCGTTGCCGACCATCACGGGCACGATGTGGCTCGGGTTGCGCAGGTGTGGGATGCACAGGCCATCGAGGCGCGAGCGCACCGTGGCCACGCGCTCATGCATGCGTTCGCGTTCGGCCGCACTTTCCTTGAGGTGCTGGATGCTGGCCGTGGCGCCGGCGGCGACGGCCGGCGGCAGCGCGGTGGAGAAGATGAAGCCCGAGGCGAAGCTGCGGACGAAATCCACCATGGCGGCGGAACCAGCGATATAGCCGCCGATGACGCCATAGGCCTTGGCCAGCGTGCCCTCGATCACGGTGAGGCGGTGCGCCACGCCATCGCGCTCGCTGATGCCGCCGCCGCGCGGGCCGTAGAGGCCGACCGCGTGCACCTCATCCAGGTAGGTCATGGCGCCATACTCGTCGGCCAGGTCGCAGATGGCCGCGATGGGCGCCACGTCGCCATCCATCGAATAGACGCTCTCGAAGGCGATCAGCTTGGGCGTGTCGGCCGGCAGGGCGGCCAGCTTCTCGCGCAGGTCGGCCAGGTCGTTGTGCTTCCAGACGATGCATTGCGCGCGGGAATGGCGGATGCCCTCGATCATGGAGGCGTGGTTCAGCTCATCGGACAGGACGACGCAGCCGGGCAGCTTGGCCGCCAGCGTGGAGAGCGTGGCCCAGTTGGACATGTAGCCGGAGTTGAACAGCAGGGCCGCTTCCTTGCCATGCAGGTCCGCCAGCTCCTTCTCCAGCAGCACATGGTAGTGGTTGGTGCCGCCGATATTGCGCGTGCCGCCGGCGCCCGCGCCCGCGCGGTCAATCGCGCTGTGCATCGCCTCCAGAACCTTGGGGTTCTGGCCCATGCCGAGATAGTCATTGGAACACCAGACCGTCACCTCGGCGGTGCCGCCCGGGCGATGATGCACCGCGCGCGGGAAGGAGCCCGCCCGGCGTTCGAGGTCGGCGAAGACGCGGTAGCGGCCCTCGCGGCGCAGACCGTCGAGTTGCTTCCGGAACAGGGCCTCGTAGTTCATGGCGACAACCTTTCCTTCTTCGTTCATGGCCGCAGCGGCAGGGAAGCGGGCTCGTTGCGCTGCGGGCGCAACGGGGCCGGAGGGTGGGCGGAGGCGGGCCGCCCCCAGGTCCAGAGGCCATCCAGCGGCAGCGGCAGCATCAGGAACCAGTGCTCGATGACGGCAAGCGCCAACAAGGCCGCAAGCAGCGTATAGGCCGCGACAAGATACGGATCATCGGTCTGGACGGCGGCCAGGGCCAGCAGCACCGCGGCCACCGTCCCGCCCGTCACCGAGAAGGGAAACAGCCAGTTCATCGGGCGGCGGCGGAAATAGCTGCCCAGATGCGCGAGATGGGGCGGCAGCATGGCCTCGCCCAGATTGCGGGCACCCAGGAAGATGTTGATCTTGGCCGATTGCCGCATGACCCACAGTGCCAGGTAGGTCCAGAGGGCCATCTGGTTCGGCGCGTCCCACAGCAGGGCCAGCAGCACGAGGCCCAGCGCCAGCATGGCGAGTTCATTGTGGATGATGGCGGAAAGGGCCGCGCGGAAACGCGGGAACCCCTCCGTGCCCTCGGGCAGCGGCGCGCGGTTGGGGCCGGTGACGACGCCGGTCAGGAAGGCGATCTCCTGCCAGGCCCAGACCAGCACCCCGCAGGCGAAGCCTGCATAGGCGCTGGCCATGGTGGTGCGTTCGGAGAGCGTCACCACGCAGAGCAGCGCGGCGCCCAGCATGAGGGTCGCCCCCCACATGGTGCGCCGGTAGGTGTGGCGCGGCAGCTGGTCGAGCATGAACACGAGCGCCGTGCCGAACCACCACACGAACACCGCGAACAGGCAGGGCCAGACGTATTCCACCGCGCGTATCCCTCAGTAGGCCGGGCTCAGCCGGACTTCGGCTGGCAAGGGCGCACGTCGGCCAGGCATGGCCAGCAGGCGCAGGAAAGTGGCGCCGGCCGCCGCACTCAGCGCCGCGCGCTTCGTGGCCGCCCAGGCGCCCTTCTGCGCACGCAACTGCCCCAGCTGTTCCGAGATGCGGAACAGACGGTCCAACCCCGCCTTGAAGGCGGGCCTGTCCCAGGCCAGCGTGATGGGGAAGACCTGCTTGCAGATCTCGGTCGTCTTGTCGAACACCTGCATGTCGTATTCGGTCGGCGTCATGCCCAGCGCCTCATGGAAGGCCGGGCGGGCGTGGTCGCGCACATACATGGTGGCGAAGACAGCCAACTGGAAGAACTTGGCCCAGTAGGCGTTGATGCCCGTTAGCAGCGAGGGGTTCGCGCGCATCAGCAGGGCGAAGGCCTCTCCGTGGCGGAACTCGTCGTTGCACCACTTCTCGAACCAGTTGAAGATCGGGTGGAAGCGGCGTTCCGGGTGCTTCTCGAACTGGCGGAAGATGGTGATGTAGCGGGCGTAGCCGATCTTTTCCGACAGATAGGTCGCGTAGAAGATGAACTTGGGCCGGAAGTAGTGATACTTCTTGGCCTTGGTCAGGAAGCCCAGGTCCACGCCGACGCCGATATCCTTCAGGCTGTCATTGATGAAGCCCGCATGCCGCGCCTCGTCACGGCTCATCACCGCGAACAGTTCCTTGATGTCGGGGTTCTTGATGCGCTTCTTGATCTCGGCATAGAGCACGCAGCCAGAGAATTCGGCGGTCACGGAACTGACCAGGAACTCCACCACCTCCTTCTGCAGGGGCTCGGGCAGATCCTCCAGGCGGAACTGGTCGAACTGCTCGTTGCGGACGAAATGGCCCTTGTTGGGGTCCGCGCGGAACTCGTCCATCAGCTTGTCCCACTCGGGGCGGATCGAGCTGACATCCAGCGCATCCATCGCCGCGAAGTCGGTCGTGTAGAAGCGTGGCGAGAGCACCGTCTCGGTGCTGGCCATGCGCGTGGTTTCGTTCATCACGCGCGGGGTGGACCCGGTCACGGCGTTCATGCGCCATACTCCTTGGGTTCGAAGCCGCAATGGTACAGCTCGGCCAGCTCGGCGAAGGCCGCGACCTCGGTCCAGAGCTGGGTGAAGGGACCGGCGCGATAGACGGTCGCCGTCGTCTCGTAGGTGGTGGCCGTGCCGAATTCGGGAAGGCCGGGCGGATTGTTCACCACCACCCGGTCGCCGGGGCGCAGCGTGATGCCCTCGGGCACCGCATGCGCGTGCAGGCTGTCGAAGCTCTGCTCAATCTCCACCGTGCAGGGCACGGTGATGACGCGCGGCCCGGACAGGCTCTCCCAGAAAGCCCCCAACGCCTTCCTCATTGTCATTCTCCTTGGGCTGTCAGCAGCCGGGCGAAAATCCCGGCATTGGTGGAGCCGAAGGCCGTCAGGTCCACGCGCCGCCCGGTGGCGACATCATCCAAGGTCAACTGGCCATCCCGCCAGGCAGACACCCGGAAGGGCATTTCCTGCCCTTGTTCTTCCTGCCGGCGCTCCCGCGCCAATGCCCGGAGCGTACCACGCACGAAGCCACCCTCCGCCACCGGAAACCGCGCCAGAACCGCCTGATTCGCCGCATCCCGGATGACAATGGAGCCATCCGGACCATCCTCGAAACGGACCAGGCGTTCCCGCAGGGGTGTTTCGTTCGGGCGGGTAATGAGCGCACGGTTCTGTTGCGGCCCGACCAGCGCGAGCGTCCCCGCGATCACGGTGCCGCAGGCCAGCAGCGGGAGCAGGTGGCGGCGATCCATCATGCGGTCCATGTCAGGCCACCACCTCGCCCGGCAGGCCCACGGGGCGGCGCTGCGGCTCGGCCACCAGGGCCGGCACGGGCAGCTGCGCCGAGGCCGCCAGCATCCGCGAGAGCACCTGCGACGCCCCGGCACTCACCGGCAGGCCGCGCAGCATGGGCTCGGGCCGTCCCATCCGCCAGGGGCGCAGGTGCGGCCAGAGCGCCACCATGGACACACGATGCTCCGGCAGCAGGACCAGCACGACATCCTCCGTGCCATCCGCATGCCGCCGCACCGAGGCCGACTGCACCGCGCTGAAGGGGATGTTGATGGTCATCGGCAATGCCACGCCCACCCGCATCACGATGCGACGGTTCGTGATGGTGTAGAGCGTGGACCGCGCCGCGGCCCGGCCGATGAAGGCCAGGATGACGAGGCAGAGGCTCGCCAGCACCACCGACATGGAAGGCCCGGCCAGCGCCGCCAGCAGCGAACCGCCGGCCATCACGGATTCCACCAGGTGCCAGGCCACCAGCACCAGGAAGTAGAAGCTGAGCCCCTTGAGATGCATGGCGCGCCGCGCGAAGGGCCACCAGGCGGGCGAGCCTTGCCAGATGATGCCCTCGCCAGAGGGGAGGCGTTCGGGCAGGCCAGGCACGGGTTCGATTTCGTGCTCGGGCATCCCTGGAATGTGCTGGTCTTTCATCGAGGCCTTCCTCCCGCCTTGTGGCTTGGAAAATGTTGGAGGGTTTCGGGAGAGTGCCGCCTTGATGCGGCGCAACCCCTGCCCCCTCGGCAGAACCCGGCGCGCCGGCCGCGCGCCGGGCTTGGGCCCTCAGATGAAGGGCTCGCTGCGTTCGCGCTTGGCATAGAACTGCCCGCCGGCGCAGTAGGCCGCCACCTTGTCCTCCTCGAGGAGGGTGATGGTGTCGGGGTTCTTCAGCGTCGGCGCCGTCTTGAAATGCTCGGCCAGCAGCGAACGCACGCGGATGACGTTGCGGGCCGAGTTGATGGTCATCATCGGCACCGGGATCATGACGCGGCGGAAGCCCATCTCGGTCGCCACCTCGACCTCGAGGAAGCGGAAGATGGCTTCGGACTTGTCGTACCAGATGTCCACGCAGACGCCGGCCGGCTGCCAGTCGGCGTCCACCACCGTCATGCCGCGCGGGTCGGGGTCCTCGGGGTCAATGGTCACGTCGGTTGCGACGCGCAGCGGGACGATCTTGGGCAGGCTCTCGTCGAAGGTGAGGTCCGGCACGTCGGCACGCAGCGCATAGGCCGCAGGACCCACGCCATCGAGCATGGGGTTGCCCGTGGGCACGAGCGGCGCGCCCGGCGTCGGGTCGGCCCACACCGCCGCGATGGGCGGCTGCGGGTCGCCGTCATTGCGCGGCGCCTGCACCGTGCCGCCATGCGCCAGCTTGAAGATCTTGGGCGTGGGCACGCCCGGGAACCCCTCGGGGCGGTCATTCGGCTTGCCCGGCGTGACGAGCGGATAGCCCTCGCGCTTGCTCTCCCGGTTCAGGTAGAGGATCAGCCCCAGGAAGAAGACCCAGAAGCCATAGAGCGCGGCGGTGACGAGGTCGAAGCCCGCGAAATATGAGCCAGGTTGCATGGCACTCTCTCCTTTCGCCCTAATGGGCGGTCTGCGGTGCTGCGGCACCGCGCGGTTCTGCAAGGGATTCCGGGACAAGCGAGCCCCGGACGAGCGGGCCGATCGCGATGATGCCCGCGAAGAGCACGACGATCTCGATGAGGTAGACGGTGCAGTAGCCCACCGCCGGTCCGGTCAAGGCCGGGCCGAGCGCACCCGCCTGGGCGAGATGACTGAACGCGTCCCGCACCAGGCCGCCCAGCGCGATGGCGATGCCGGCACTCGTGGCCTGCGCGGCACCCCAGATGCCCAGCGTCAGGCCCACCTTGTCGGGCGGTGCCGCCTGCATGCAGCTGGTCAGCGTGCCATGGGCAAAAAGCCCGCCGCCGAAGCCGATCAGCAGGGAGCCGAGCGCGAACATCAAAGGGCTGTCGAAGGGGGCGGCCAGCATCACGCAGGCGAAGGCCAGCGTGCCCCACCCCATGCCATAGCCCGCGATGCGGTTGGCGCAGGCGCCGCGGCCGATCCAGCCCGAAGCCAGCATGAAGCCGTTCACGCCGCCAAAGGCGAAAAGCGCCGTCAGCAACGTCGTGGTGCCGACCTCAAGCCCCAGGATCTCGCCGCCATAGGGCTCCAGCAGCACGTCCTGCATGGCGAAGCCGAAGGTGCCGAGGCTGATGGCCACGATGCGCCGCGTCCAGGGGCCGGTGGACCTCAGCTCGCGCCAGGCCTGGCGGAAGCTCGGATCCTGCGGCAGCGCGGCCGCCCGCGCGGGGTCGCGCACCTCCTGCTTCCAGATGGCCACGAAATTCAGGATCATGGTCGCACCAGCGACACCCTGGATCACCTGGATCAGCTTGATCTGGCTGAAGGGCGTCAGCAGCAGGCCAAAGAGCAGGGCGCTGCCCAGCATGCCCAGCAGCAGCATGACGGACATCAGCGCCACCACCTTGGGCTGCTTGTCACGCGGCGAGATGTCGGTGGCGAGAGCGAGGCCCACCGTCTGCGTCATGTGCATGCCCGCACCCACCAGCAGGAAGCAGATGGCGGCGGAAAGCTGGCCCGCGATGGGTGGCGCCCAGGTGTCGCCGGACAGGATCAGCAGCGCGAAGGGCATCATCGCGAAGCCGCTGAACTGGAAGATGGTGCCGAACCAAAGGTAAGGCACGCGCCGCCAGCCCAGCACGGATTTGTGATTGTCCGACCGGAAGCCGATCAGCGCGCGCAGCGGCGCGAAGACCAAAGGCAGGGCCACCATCACGGCCACCAGCCCGGCCGGCACGCCCAGCTCCACGATCATCACGCGGTTCAGCGTGCCGATGAGCAGCACCGCCGCCATGCCCACCGAGATCTGGAAAAGGGACAGGCGCAGCAACCGGCTCAGCGGCACATCGGCCGAGGCCGCGTCCGCAAAGGGCAGCATGGACGGGCTGATCTTCATCCATTGCCGCGCCAGGCTGAAGCCCTGCGTGCTCATCGCCGCACCCACTCATAGGCATGGGAGGTGTAGAAGCCGCTCTTGATCCGGCGGTGGCGGCCCGGCGCAAAATCCGCGAGGCGCGGATCGGCCGCGATCAGGCGGCGCAGCTTGGTTTCCGCCAGCGGTTCGATGAAGGGCGCGCGGTCACTGCGTGGGAACATGCGGCCGACCGCGTGCATCACGGAGAGCATGGGCGTCTGCGGCGCTACCGTGAAGATGAGCGAAGCGCGGCAGCGCGGCGCCACCCGTGCCAGCGCGTCCACGATGTCGGCCGGCTTGTAGTGGATGAGGCTGTCCATCGCCACGATGTGGTCGAATCTGCCCAGCGTCTCGTCCAGCATGTCGCCCACGCGGAAATCGGGCTGGTTGCCGCCCAGATGCGCGGCGCGGTCACGGGCGTGCTCGATCAGCGTGCCGGCCAGGTCCACGGCCACCACCTCCGCGCCGCGGCGGGCGGCCTCATTTGCCAGCGCGCCTGTGCCGCAGCCGGCATCGAGCAGCCGCAGCCCGGCCATGTCCCCGGGCAGCCAGGAGAGCAGTGTCTCGCGCATGGCGTTGCGGCCCGCGCGCACCGTGGCGCGGATGCTGCTGACCGGCGCTTCCGAGGTCAGACGCGCCCAGTTCTCGGAGGCCGTGCGGTCGAAATAGGTTTCGAGCTCGCCCCGGCGGGAGGTGTAGGTGCCGCTGTGCATCAGTCGTAACCCAGCAGGTCGAAGATGTCGCGGTCCTTCAGCGCCTCGGCCTCGACGGGCTCCACCCCGGCCCAGAGGCTGGCGGCAATGCGCAGGTATTCCTGCTGCACGGCCTCGATCTCGGGCGTGGGGTCCATCTCGAACAGCGTCTGCTTCTTCAGGCGCGAGCGACGGATGGCGTCGAGGTCCGGGAAGTGCCCCAGCAGCTTCATGCCCGTGCGCTCGTTGTAACGCTCGATCTGGTCGGTGGCCGCGCTGCGGTTGGCGATGACCCCGCCCAGCCGCACGCCATAATTCTTCGACTTGGCATGGATGGCGGCCACGATGCGGTTCATCGCGAAGATGCTGTCGAAGTCGTTGGCGGCCACGATCACGCCGCGGTCGGCATGAAGCAGGGGCGCCGCGAAACCGCCGCACACCACATCGCCCAGCACGTCGAAGATCACGACATCGGTGTCTTCCAGCAGATGATGCTCCTTCAGCAGCTTCACCGTCTGGCCGACGACATAGCCGCCGCAACCGGTGCCGGCCGGCGGGCCGCCCGCCTCCACGCACATCACGCCCGCATAGCCTTCCACCACGAAATCCTCCGGGCGGAGCTCCTCGGCGTGGAAGTCCACACCCTCCAGCACGTCAATCACGGTGGGGATCATGCACTTGGTCAGGGTGAAAGTGCTGTCATGCTTGGGGTCGCAGCCGATCTGCAGCACACGCTTGCCGAGCTTGGCGAAGGCGACCGAGAGGTTCGAGCTGGTCGTGCTCTTGCCGATGCCGCCCTTGCCATAGACGGCGAAGACCTTGGCGGTGTCTATCTTGGCGACCTGGTCCATGTGGACCTGCACGCTGCCCGAGCCATCGCCCACCTTCTCGCGGTTGGCGCCCCTGATGAGTTCCGTGCGGACGATCTTGTTCATGCGGCCATCTCCGGCGTGATCCCCTCAAGGCGATCTTCGAGTTCCTCTCCCGCGCGTCGCAGCGCCTCGAGCGTGGCTTCGTCCGGCGCCCAGTAGCTGCGCTCGGTGGCCTCGATCAGGCGGTTCGCGATCTTCACGGAAGCGGTCGGGTTGAGTGCGGCGAGGCGTGCGCGCATCTCGGGGTCGAGCATGTAGGTCTGCGCCAGGTGCTGATAGACCCAGGGCGCCACCTGGCCCGTCGTGGCGGACCAGCCCATGGTGTTGGTGACGTGCTCCTCGATCTGGCGCACGCCCTCATAGCCGTGGGTCAGCATCGCCTCGAACCATTTGGGGTTCAAGGCACGAGTGCGGGACTCGAGCGTGACCTGCTCGGCCAGGGTGCGGATCTTGCCCGCGCCGCGCGTCTGGTCGCCGATATAGACGGCCGTATCACGCCCACCGCGCGCCCGTCGCGCGGCCCGGCTGATGCCGCCCAGGCTGTCGAAGTAATGGCTGATGGTGGTGATGCCGCTCTCGACGCTGTCGAGGTTCTGGTAGGCCGCCTCCACCGTGCCGAGCAGGTGCGCCATCGTCGCCTCCTGCCGGCGCGGATGGCCATCCACGCCATAGGCGAAGCCTTTGCGCTTCATGTAGGTGTCGGCCAGCTCGTCCTCGTCCTGCCAGGCGCCATTGTCCACGGTGAGGTTGACGTTGGCGCCATAGGTGCCCTCGGCATTGCCGAAGACGCGCAACGCGGCGTCCTCCAGCGACACACCCTTCTCCGCCATCAGCGCGACCGCGTGCTTGCGGATGAAGTTCAACTCGGCGGGCTCATCCGCGCCGGCGGCGAGGTAGGCGGCCTCGGCCAGTAACCTGGTCTGCATGGGCAGCAGGTCACGGAAGATGCCTGAGAGGCTGATCATCACGTCCACCCGCGGCCGCCCCAGACGCTCCAGCGGCACAAGCTGCGCGCCGCAGACGCGACCATAGCCATCGAGGCGCGGCTCGGCGCCCATCAACCAGAGCGCCTGTGCAAGCGGCCCGCCCTCGGTCTTGAGGTTGTCCGTCCCCCACAGCACGATGGCAACGGTCTCGGGCAGCGCGCCGCTGGCCTCCACGTGGCGGGCCAGCAGGCGTTCGGCCTGGCGGGCGCCATCCTCAACGGCGAAGGCCGAAGGGATGCGGAACGGATCGAAGCCATGGATGTTGCGACCGGTGGGCAGGACATCGGTGGTCCGCAGCAGGTCGCCGCCCGGCGCGGGGCGGACATAGCCCCCGTCCAGCGCGTGCAGGATGGCGGGGATCTCGTGGTCCTTGGCCAGCAACGCGTCGAGGCGCGCGCGCTCGGCCAGATCCGTCACACCCGCGGCATCCAGCAGTTCCACACGCTGGGCGGGCGTGTGCGCCACGCCCAGGCTGTGAAGCCCGTGGGGGATCAGCGTGTATTCGAGTTCCAGCAGGTCACCCGCCAGCTTGTGCAGCCGCGCCACGATGCCCTCAAGTTCCCAGGCCGGCTCGGCCTCGGCCAGGTCCACGGCGGCGGCCTGGGCCTGTAGCATGGCCAGCATGTCGGTCGCATCGCCGCTCTCGGGCTCCAGCGCGCGCCAGCGGTCAAGGCTCGCCTTCAGGTCCAGCAGGCCACGATACAGCCCGGCATGGGCCACGGGCGGCGTCAGGTAGCTGATGAGCGTGGCATTCGCGCGCCGCTTTGCCAGCATGCCTTCCGACGGGTTGTTCGAGGCGTAGAGGTAGAAGTTGGGCAGGTCGCCGATCAGCCGGTCCGGCCAGCAATCCTTGGACATGCCGGCCTGCTTGCCGGGCATGAATTCCAGCGCGCCATGCGTGCCGAAATGCAGCACCGCATCGGCGGAAAAATCCTCGCGCAGCCAGCGGTAGAAGGCCGCAAAGGCGTGGGTGGGGGCGAAGCCCTGCTCGAAGAGCAGGCGCATCGGGTCGCCCTCATAGCCGAAGCCGGGCTGCACGCCCACGAAGACATTGCCGAAGCGCTCACCCAGGATGTGCAGCGTGGCGCCATCGGTCTGCTGGCGGCCGGGGGCCGGGCCCCATTGCCGCTCGATCTCCGCGAGCCATGGCTGGCGGCGCACATGCTCGTCCACCGGCATGCGGGCCGCGACATTGGCGAGCGCCCCGAAGCGTTCCCGGTTGCCGTCCAATATGCTGACGCGCAGCGCGTCTGCGCTGGCGGGCAGGTCCACGCTGTAGCCCTCGGCCTTCATGGCGCTGAGCGTGGCGAAGATGCTGTCGAACACCGCGAGATAGGCGGCCGTGCCCGTGTTCCCCGCATTGGGCGGGAAGTTGAAAATGACAAGGCCCACGCGCCGCTCGGCCCGCGCCTTGCGACGCAACGCGACCATGCGCGCCACGCGCTGGGCCAGCGTCACCGCGCGCTCATGGTGGGGCACCATGTTGCCCTTGCAGCGGATGCCGTCGCAGCCCGGGCAGCGCTGCTTCAGGTCGTCCGTGCCGCAGCGCCCGCCGAAGGTCATGGGCATGATGGCGCCATCGAGCTCCGGGATGGCCACCATCATCGTGGCCTCGACCGGCGTCAGCCCGCGGTGGTCGGCGTGCCAGTCCACGATGGTCTGGAATTCCAGGGGGTGCGCCGCGATGTAGGGCACATCCAGCTTCGCCAGCATCTCTTCGGCCGCGCGGGCGTCGTTGTAGGCGGGGCCGCCCACCAGCGAGAAGCCCGTCAACGAGACCACCGCATCCACGATGGGCCGGCCGTCCTGCAGGAAGAAGCGCTCGATGGCGGGGCGCTGGTCGAGTCCGGCGGCGAAGGCCGGCACCACGGAAAGCCCCTGCGCCTCCAGCGCCTCGATCACGCCGCGGTAGTGGCCCGCATTGTCCGCCAGCACATAGGAGCGCAGCAGCAGCACCCCTACCCGGCCCTGCGCACCACCCTGCGGCAACTGCTCCAGCCTCTCCGCGATCCGGCCAGGCAGGCCCGGGTGGTAGAGCCCCACATCGGGGTATTCCACCGGCGCACCCACCTGCAGCTTCGCCTGGCCGCCATAGCGCTGCACCAGCATGCGCGCCAGGTTCGCGATGTTCTCGGCCGAGCCCGCCAGCCAGTACTGCAAGGCCAGCATGTAAATGCGCACGTCCTGCGCCGTGCCGGGAATCCAGCGCAGCAGCTTGGGCAGCATGGCCAGGGTCTTCATCTGCCCGCGGCCCGATGTCGTCTTGCCCTTCGACCCGCGCAGCTTCTTCAGCAGCGCCATGGCCCCCTTTGCCTCGGTGGACATGTCGAAGCGGCCAAGCCGCGTCAGCTTCACGATCTCACCGGCCGAGAGCAGGCAGACGGTGGCCATCGTCGCCTCGCGCCGCGCCGCGATCGCGTCATGGACCGCCCGCACATGCTCGTCGAGGAACAGCATGCCCGCCACCAGGATGTCGGCGCGGGCGATGTCGGCGCGGCAGGCGGCCAGCGCCACCGGGTCGCTGCCCCATTCATCGGCGGAGTGGACGATCAGCCGAACCCCCGGGCAATCCCGCAGCAGCATCTCGCGCGCGCGGTCCACCGCCTGGCCGAGATGGCTGTCCATCGTCACGAGGACGAGATGGAGGGGGCTACCGCGAGTAATGAGCTTTTGCGTCATACAGGGTCTCGACGGTGATGGTGGCGACGCCGCGTTCCCGGGCGAAGGCTTCCGTGTTCCGACGGGCT
Organism: Roseococcus sp.; assembly: GCA_035998215.1. Taxonomy (GTDB): domain Bacteria; phylum Pseudomonadota; class Alphaproteobacteria; order Acetobacterales; family Acetobacteraceae; genus Roseococcus. Next base: position 407,483 of record DASYHU010000030.1, read on the forward strand.
TTGCCCCGGACGAAGAAGGGAATCTTTTTCAGCTCGGCCTCGGCATCGGCCGCCCAGCGGGTTTCCGCAGACGCTTCCAGCACGGCGACGGCCTGGACCAGGGGCGGTGCTTCGCGCACCGGTGCCGGCGCGGCCTTGTGGCCAAGATGCGAGGGCGCCTGGTCGTTGAACTCGAAATCCTCGCGGAACATGCCGATGAGGTGTTCCTCGAGGCCCATCATCAATGGATGGACCCAGGTGTCGAACAGCACGTTCGCGCCCTCGAAGCCCATCTGCGGCGAGTGGCGCGCGGGGAAATCCTGCACATGCACGGGTGCGGAGATCACGGCGCAGGCGACACCCAGGCGCTTGGCCGTGTGGCGCTCCATCTGCGTGCCCAGAACGAGCTCGGGATGGGCGTCGGCGATGGCCTGTTCCACCGCCAGGTAGTCATCGGTGATGAGGGCCTCGAGGCCCAGCGCCTTCGCGGCTTCGCGCACCTCGCGCGCCTGTTCGCGCGAATAGGTGCCGAGGCCCACGACCTCAAAGCCCAGCTCCTCGCGCGCCACGCGGGCGGCGGCGACAGCATGCGTCGCATCGCCGAAGATAAAGACGCGTTTGCCCGTGAGGTAGGTGCTGTCCACGCTGCGCGAGTACCAGGGCAGGCGGCTTTCCTCGGCGGCCAGCATGGCCGTGGCATCCACGCCGGCGAGTGCCGCCACTTCCGCGATGAAGTCGCGCGTGGCGCCGACGCCGATGGGCACGGTCCTGGTGAAGGGCTGGCCGAGGTTGCGCTGCATCCAGGAGGCCGCGACGCCCGCCGTTTCGGGGTAGAGCACCACGTTGAAGCTGGCCTCGCCCAGGCGCGTCAGGTCATTGGGCGTCGCCCCCATGGGCGCCACGACGTTGACCGTGATGCCGAGCCGCGCGAGCAGGCCGCACACCTCGCGCACATCGTCGCGGTGGCGGAAGCCCAGCGCCGTCGGCCCCAGCACGTTGCAGGTGGCGGGCCGCTGCTCGCTCTTCACCGCGAAGCGCCGCACCAACTGATAAAAGGTCTCGGCCGCGCCCCAGTTCTCCTTCTTGGAGTAGGAGGGCAGTTCCACCGGCACCACCGGCACATCCAGCCCCGCCGTGGCCGCGAGCCCGCCCGGGTCGTCCTGGATCAGCTCCGCCGTGCAGGAGGCGCCGACGATGATGGCCTGCGGCTGGAAACGCGCGGCCGCGTCCTGAAGCGCGCGCTTGAACAGCTCGGCCGTGTCCCCGCCGAGGTCCCGCGCCTGGAAGGTGGTGTAGGTCACGGGCGGGCGCTTGGAGCGCCGCTCGATCATGGTGAAGAGCAGGTCCGCGTAGGTGTCGCCCTGCGGCGCGTGCAGGACGTAGTGCAGCCCCTCCATGCCGGTCGCGACCCGCATGGCGCCCACATGCGGCGGCCCCTCATAGGTCCAGAGCGTGAGCTGCATGGCCTCAGACCCTCAGCATGTCGCGGCGCGCGAAGGGGCGCGCGAAGAGGCCGGCAAGATCCGCCGCCTGGTCGTAGCCCTGCACCGGGGTGAAGACGAGCTCGATGGACCACTTGGTCGTAATGCCTTGCGCCTCCAGCGGATTCGCGAGCCCGAGGCCACACACCACCAGGTCCGGCCGCGCCGCCAGGCAGCGGTCGAGCTGGCGTTCCACATCCTGCCCCTCGGACAGCGTGGCGGCGGCGGGCAGCAGCGGCATCTCCGCCGCCAGGTGCGCGCGGTGCAGGTAGGGCGTGCCGATCTCGACGGCCTCCATCCCGCATTCGCGCGTCAGGAAGCGCGCCATCGGCACCTCCAGCTGCGAATCAGGGAAGAAGAAGATGCGCTTGCCGGCCAGCCGCGCGCGGGGCCCTTCCAGCGCCGCACGGGCGCGGGCCTCGGCCGCGGCGGTCGCTTCGGCGAAGCGGCCCGCGCCCACGCCCATCGCCTCGGCGCCGGCACGCAGGAAGGCGCTGGTGCCCTCGGCGCCCAGCGGGAACAGCGACGGGACGTGGCGCGCGCCACGCGCGTCCAGCAGGCGCGCCGTCTCGGCCAGGAAGGGCTGCGCCAGCAGGTAGCGCGTGCCCTGCCCCACCGCCGGCATCTCGCCGGCACGGCGCGCGGGGAGGAAGGCGATGTTCGTGATGCCCATGGCGGCGTAGAGACGGCGCCACTGGTCCTCCACCACCTCCGCCAGCGCGCCCACGATGACGAGCTGCGCGGCATCGGTGGAGGGCAGCTCGGGCACGAGCGCCGCGAGGCAGGCATCCTCGCCCTGGGTGAAGGTGGTCTCGATCCCCGACCCCGAGTAGTTCAGCACCCGCACACCATGGAAGCGACGATCCAGGCGCTGCGCCGCACGGTGCAGGTCGAGCTTGATGACCTCCGACGGACAGGAGCCGACCAGGAACAGCAACTTGATGTCCGGCCTCCGCTCCAGCAGGCGCGCCACGTTGCGGTCAAGTTCCTCCTGCGCGTCAGCCAGGCCCGCGAGGTCGCGCTCATCCAGGATGGCGGTGGCGAAGCGCGGCTCGGCGAAGATCATGACGCCGGCGGCAGATTGCAGCAGGTGGGCGCAGGTGCGGCTGCCCACCACCAGGAAGAAGGCGTCCTGGATCTTGCGGTGCATCCAGACGATGCCGGTGAGGCCGCAGAAGACCTCGCGCTGCCCCCGCTCGCGCAGGACGGGGCGGGTGTCGCAGCCGCTGGCCGGGAGGTTGTCCAGCATGGCGGTCAGGCGCTCCGCGCCTGCAGCCGCGCCATGCGCAGCTTCCAGACGAACTGGGCGGCATTGATGACGTAGGCGGCATAGGCGGCAAGCGCCAGCCACATCTGGAAGTAGGTGTCGCCCCAGGCGAACAGCAGCGCGCCGAGATAGGCGGTGTGCAGGGCCAGCACCAGCATGGAGAACACGTCCTCCCAGAAGAAGGAGGGCGCGAAGAGATACTTCCCGAAGACCACGCGTTCCCACACGCAGCCGGTGATCATGATGGTGTAAAGCACCAGCGTCTTGACCACGACCGAGGCTTCGGCGGCCCACAGCCCCTGCCCCGTGGCCAGGTAGTTCAGCACGAGGCCGAGGCTGACCAGGAAGACCAGGAACTGCACGGGGGCGAGGATGCCCTGCACCATGGTCCAGGGCGTGGCGTCACGGCGAACACGCTCCTCGGGCGTATAGAGCGGGCGCGGCGCGCGGGGGCGATGGGTCCGCCCGGCGCTCGTCCCGTAAGGGCAGGAATCCACCGCGGCGATGAGACGGTCGAGAACCGGGCCTGACAGCATGTCTTGACTACCCCTCCGCATCGGAACCGCACCTCGCGCCGCCGCCTGCCCGCTTGGGCGAAGCCGGGATGGGGCCTTGGCCCTTACTCCGGATTCCGGCGGCCGGATCGCTCCGAACGAGGGAAAGCTAGGAGGCCGGGACGACAGATGTCAAGGAAGATTGACGTAAAGATGCGTTGACAGATGGGAGAAGTTCCGCCGATGATCGGGGCGTCAGGGAATGGTCCGAGGGCGGATGATGCTGCACACACAGGCCAGGGTCGCGCCATCGAAGCGTTCCGCGCCGCATCGCGGCAGCAGCACGACCGCCCTGCTTGAGCGCCGCATCCTGCGCCTCACCTCCCATATCGAAACGGCGCTCAGCCGCGAAATCCTGCCCCGCATCGGCGAGGCCCGCCACGGCACCGACCAGTCCGAGACCGAGCGCCTGGCCCGCTTGGCCATCGCCGGAAATGCCGAGGCGCTGCTGGCGGCTGTCAGGGCGAAAAGACAACAGGGCGACAGCGCCGAATCGCTCTGTCTTGTCACCTTGACAACTGTGGCGCGCGAGCTGGGCGACTGGTGGAAGCAGGACCGTTGCGGCTTCGTCGAGGTCACGCTCGGCATGCTGGCCTTGCAATCCGTCCTGCATGACCTGGCCCCTTCGCTGGCCAACGGCCCCCTGGGCTCGCAGCGCCGTTCGGCGCTGATGCTGCCCATGCCGGGCGAGCAGCACAGCTTCGGCATTGCCATGGTGGCGGAATTCTTCCGCGCCGGCGGCTGGCATGTCGCCCAGGATTGCGGCGGCACGGACAAGGACCTGCAGCGCCGCGTCTCGCGCGAATGGTTCGGCGTGGTGGCGCTGTCCTGCGGCGTGTCGGAACGCCTGCCGGCCCTGCCGGGCCTGATCACCGCGATTCGCACCCACTCCTTCAACCCCGATGTGGCGATCATGGTGGGCGGTGCCGCCTTTCATGACGACGCGGCGAAGGCCGCGATGGCGGGGGCCGATGCCACCGCCGATGATGCCGCCGGGGCCCTCGCGCGCGCGGAGGGCCTCGTGAGCTTGATGGCCGCGCATTCATGATGTTCATGCCATGCCTCTCCCCCCCTCAAAAGGAACAAGCCGCACGTGTTGGGTTTTGGTACCCCGAGCCAGTCGCTGGGGGTCATGGATGCGGAGGCAGCCTCACGCCTCATCGCGGCGGCGGCTGACGCAACGCTCGTGATGGACGGTGCGGGAGTGATCCGCGACATGGCTTTCGGCAATGCGGACCTGGCGGCAGCGCTGGGCGGGCGCAAGGCGTGGCTTGGCCGCGTGCTCGCCGACGCCGTTGCCGAGGACAGCCGCTCCAAGGTTCATGACATGCTGGGCGAGGCTTCGGCGCAGGACATGCCGCGCTGGCGGCATCTCAACCTTCGTGCGGCGGATGGTGCATCCCTGCCATTGCTCTGCGCGGCCAACCGGCTGCCGGGCACGGACCGCGTGGTGCTCTTCGCACGTGACCTGCGCCTCCTCGCCTCCCTGCAGCAGCGCTTGGTCGAGGCGCAGCAGGCCATGGAGCGCGAGTATGGCCGCCTGCGCCAGGCCGAGACGCGCTATCGCCTGCTCTTCCAGATGTCGGGCGAGCCCGTGATGGTGCTGGATGCCGCCTCGCTGCGGGTGCTGGAGGCCAACCTCGCCGCCGACCGCATCTTCGGCGCCCAGCCCTCCTTCCTGGACGCCTTCGCGCCCGAGGACCGCGCGCGGGTCGAAGCGCTGCTCGCCACCGTGCGCGCCGCCGGCACGGCCGAGGAGCGTCGCGTCTCCATGCAGGGCACCGGGCGTGAGGCGCTACTCTCGGCATCGCTGCTGCGGCATGAGCGCAGTTCGCTCTTCCTCGTGCGCCTTGCCTTCCTGGGCGGCGAGGCGGGTGAAAGCCACATCCCCGAATCCCGCGCCCGTCTCGCGGATTTCGTGGAAAGCACGCCCGACGCCTTCGTGCTCACCGCCGCCGATGGCCGCATCATCACCGCCAACCCGGCCTTCCTCGAACTCGCGCAACTGCCCAACGAGGCGACGGCGCGGGGCGAGGAACTCTCCCGCTTCCTCGGCCGCCAGGCGGTGGAGCTGGACGTGCTGCTGGCCCAGGTGCGCGGCCGTGGTCCGGTGCGGCTGTTCCGCACCCGCATCCGCGGCGACCAGGGCGCCGAGGCGGAGGTCGAGGTCTCGGCCGCCTCCGTGCTGGATGGCGGCCAGCAGTGCTTCGGCTTCACCATCCGCGATATCGGGCCGCGTCCCGCGCCCGTGGATGCGGGCCCGCCCACCCTGCCCGCCGCGGCGGGCCAGCTCACGGAACTCGTGGGCCGGGTGCCGCTGAAGGAGCTGGTGCGCGAGGCCACCGACGTGATCGAGAAGCTCGCCATCGAAGCCGCGCTCGAACTCACCAACAACAACCGTGCGTCCGCGGCCGAAATGCTGGGCCTGTCGCGGCAATCGCTCTACGTGAAGCTGCGCCGCTACGGCATCGGCGACCTCGGCCCGGACGAGGAGAACTGAGCGCGATGTCCGGCCGCACCCTCACCCGTCTCGACCCCTCCGCGGTGCTGGAGCTGTTCAAGCCCGTCACCTGGTTCCCGCCGGTCTGGGCCTTCCTGTGCGGCGCGGTCTCGGCGGGCGTGGGGTTCGAGGGGAAGTGGGGCTACCTGGCCCTGGGCCTGCTGCTGGCCGGGCCCATGGTCTGCGCCACATCCCAGGCGGTGAATGACTGGTTCGACCGGCATGTGGACGCGATCAACGAACCCGACCGGCCCATCCCCTCGGGGCGAATTCCGGGGCGCTGGGGCCTCTACATCGCCATCTTCTGGTCCGGCATGTCGCTGCTGGTGGCAGCCGCCCTCGGCCCCTGGGGCTTCGGCGCCACGGTGGTGGCGCTGGTCCTGGCCTGGATCTATTCCGCGCCGCCGCTCCGGCTGAAGCTGAATGGCTGGCTGGGCTGCACGGCCACCGGGCTGTCCTATGAGACCCTGCCCTGGATCACGGCGGCCGCCATCATGGCCGGCGGCGCCCCACGCCCCGAGGTCCTGCTGATCGCCCTGCTCTATGGCATCGGCGCGCATGGCATCATGACGCTGAACGACTTCAAGGCGATCGAGGGCGACCGCCGCACCGGCATCAACTCCCTGCCCGTGCTTCTGGGGCCGGAGCGCGCGGCGCTGGTGGCCTGCTGGATGATGGCGGTGCCGCAGGTGGTGGTCATCGGCCTTCTGCTGGCCTGGGGCGCGCTGTTGAGCCCGATCATCATCCTCGCCCTCATCGGCGTGCAAATCTGGGCCATGCGCCGGATGCTGACCGACCCCCGCAAGCTCGCCCCCTGGTACAACGCGACCGGCGTGGGTCCCTATGTGCTGGGCATGCTCGCCGCCGCCTTCGCGCTGCGGGGAATGGTGGCATGAACGGGCTCTCCTGGATCTCCATCATCCGCCTGGGGCTCGTGCAGACGGCGCTGGGCGCCATTATCATCATGACCACGACCACGCTGAACCGCGTGATGGTGGTGGAACTGGCCCTGCCCGCCACCCTGCCCGGGCTGCTGGTGGGCATCCACCACGCGGTGCAGATGCTGCGCCCGCGCCTGGGCTATGGCAGCGACATGGGCCGCCGCCGCACGCCCTGGATCATCGGCGGCATGGCGGTGCTGGGCGCGGGCGGCGCGGTCGCGGCGATGGGTGTCGCGCTGATGGGCAGCCTCTTTGTCCTGGGCGTTGTCGTCGCGGCGCTGGGCTTCTTCCTGGTGGGGCTGGGTTCGGGGGCCGCGGGTACCTCCCTGCTGGCGCTGGTGGCCGCCCTGGTGGCGCCGCAGCGCCGCGCGCCGGCCGCCACCATCCTGTGGGTGATGATGATCGCGGGCTTCGCGGTCACGGCGACCACGGCGGGCCGCTTCCTCGACCCCTTCTCGCCCGAGCGCCTGGTGGCCGTCACCGCGATCATCTCGCTGCTGGCCGTGTGCATCGCCACACTTGCCGTGCGCGGGGTCGAGAATTCCGTGGCCGCGCCGCCCGCCCCCCAGGTGGTGGCCGCGGGCCCCAGGCCCAGCTTCCGCGCCGTGCTGGGCGAGGTCTGGTCCGATGCCACGGCACGACGCTTCACCATCTTCGTCTTCGTCTCGATGCTGGCCTACAATCTGAGCGACCTGATCATCGAGCCCTTCGCGGGCCAGGTGTTCGGCATGACCATCGGCCAGTCCACCACGCTCGCGGGCTTGCAGAATGCCGGCACGCTGGCCGGAATGATCGTCATGGCCATCTTCGGCAGCGGCGTGCTGGGCGCGCGCCTGGCCTCGCTGCGCGGCTGGATGGTGGGCGGCTGCCTCGGTTCCGGGGCGATGCTGGTGGTGCTCTCGGCGACGCCCGAGATGGAGGCCGCGCCACTCACGCTGATCTACATGGGCCTCGGCTTCGCCACCGGCGCCTTCGCCGCCGCCGCCATCGCCAGCATGATGCAGCTGGCGGGCGCGGGGCGTGCCGGCACGCGCATGGGGCTCTGGGGCGCGGCGCAGGCCATCGCCTTCGCCATCGGCGGCTTCGCGGGCGCCGTGCTGGCGGACATCGCCCGCGCGGGCCTCGGCAGCGCGGCGGCGGGCTATGGCGCGGTCTTTCTCTTCCAGGCCGGGCTTTTCCTGGTGGCCGCCGTGCTGGCCGCGCGGCTGACCGTGGCACCCCGCCCCCTCTTCCCCATTCCCCCCTTGAAGGAGGCCGTCACGTGACCTCGGAAACCTATGACGTGCTCGTCGTCGGCGGCGGCCCCTCGGGCGCGACGGCGGCCCATGACCTGGCACGGGCGGGCAGGCGCGTGGCGATGCTGGACCGCGCGGGGCGCATCAAGCCTTGCGGCGGCGCCATCCCGCCCCGCGCCATCCGGGACTTCGCCATCCCGGACTACCTGCTGAAGGCGAAGATCACCTGCGCCGACATCATCTCGCCCAAGGGCAAGCGTGTGCCCATGCCGGTGGAGAATGGCTATGTCGGCATGGTGGACCGCTGCGAGTTCGACGAATGGTTGCGGGTGCGCGCCACGGAAGCCGGCGCCGTGCGGATCACGGGCGATGCCACCGCCCTGGCGCGTGACCCGGACGGCACCGCCGTCATCGCCTTTGAACCAAAGGACGGCCCGGCCCAGCGTGTCCGCGCCCGCATGGTGATCCTCGCCAATGGCGCCCGCAGTGACCTGGCCCGCCAGGCCATCCCCGGCCAGGCCCATCCGAAATGCGTCTTCGCCTATCACGAGATCGTGAAGGTGCCCGAGGACGTGGCCGCCCGCGGCACCTACGAAGCCACGCGCTGCGATGTGATCTACAACGGCCGCACCAGCCCCGACTTCTACGCCTGGATCTTCCCGCATGGCGACAGCGCCAGCATCGGCACCGGCAGCGCGCGCAAGGGCTTCTCGCTGCGCGGCGCGACGGCTGAGGTGCGCGAGCAGCACGGCCTCGCGGGCTTCGAGACCATCCGCCGCGAGGGCGCGCCCATCCCCATGAAGCCGCTGAAGCGCTGGGACAATGGCCGCGACGTGATCCTGGCCGGCGACACCTCGGGCGTGGTCGCCCCCGCCTCGGGCGAGGGCATCTACTACGCCATGCTGGGCGGGCGGCTGGCGGCGGAGGCCGTGCAGATGGCGCTCGCCACCGGCGACGCGGCGGCGCTCAAGACCGCCCGCAAGCGCTTCATGAAGGACCACGGCAAGGTCTTCTGGATCCTCGGGATCATGCAGACCTTCTGGTACCGCACCGACTGGACGCGCGAGCACTTCGTGAAGATGTGCGAGGACAAGGACGTCCAGCGCCTGACCTGGGAATCCTACATGAACAAGGAGTTGGTCCGGAAGGACCCCCTGGCGCACATCAAGATCTTCTTCAAGGACATGGCCCATCTGCTCGGGCTGGCGAGGGCTTAACACATGGATCTGGCTCACCCCCATCACGCCCGCGCCCGCGCGACACGGCATCATGGCCCCACCCTTCCGCTGAAGGTCGGCACGCGCGGCTCGCCGCTCGCGCTCTACCAGACCCGGCATTTCCTGGACCTGATCCGCAGCGTCTGCCCCATCCTGCGCGACGTGAAGGCCTTCGAGGAACATGAGATCAGCACCGCCGGCGACCGCATCCAGGACCGGCGCCTCGCCGAGATCGGCGGCAAGGGCCTCTTCGCCAAGGAGATCCATGAGGCGCTGCTCGATGGCCGCGTGGATTTCGCGGTGCATTCGCTGAAGGACCTGGAGACCGAACTGCCCCCCGGCATCGTGCTCGCCTGCACCTTGCGCCGCGAGGACCCGCGCGATGCCATCGTGCTCGGCACCGCCTGCGAAGGCACGGCCGAGGCCGCCTGCCAGGCCGGCGCCTCGCCCTTCAGCGCCCTGCCCTTCGGCGCGCTGATCGGCACGGCCTCGGTGCGGCGCCAGGCGCAGCTGCTGTATGCGCGGCCCGACCTGCGCTGCGAGGTGATCCGCGGCAATGTCCAGACCCGCCTCTCGCGCGTGGGCACGGGCGAGTTCGACGCCTCCCTGCTCGCCATCGCGGGGCTGAAGCGGCTGGAACTCGACCACCGCGCGGGCGTCGTCATCAGCGAGGACGACATGGTGCCGGCCGCCTGCCAGGGCATCATCGGCGTCACGGTGCGCGCCGATGACGTGGAACTGCACGAATTGCTCAGCGCCATCTGCGACACGGAGTCCCGCGCCGTCAGCCTGGCCGAGCGCGCCTTCCTGGGCGCGCTGGACGGCTCCTGCCGCACGCCCATCGGCGGCCATGCACGGCTGCTGCCCGAGGGCGACATCCGCCTGACGGGCCTCGTCGCCCGCGCGGATGGAAGCTTCCTGCTGCGCCGGACGCTGACGGGCCACGCTGCCGACGCCGTGGCGCTGGGCCAGGCGCTGGGCGAGGAATTGCTGGCCGACAGCCCGGCCGACATCTTCGGCTAGGCCCGCCCCTCAGACACGGCGCGCGGCCGACACCGCGGCCTCGCTACCCACGCCCACCATCCAGCCCCAGCCGCGCAGCAGGGCGCCGACCACGCCCGCATGGCGTTCGCGCGCCTCGTCGCGGTGATGGACCTCCTCCTCCTGGCAGCGGGCCAGCATGGCGCGCAGTTCGGGGAAGATGCCCTCCGCGTCCAGCCGGTCTATCTGCTGCTGGTAGTGGTGGTCCACGAAGCTTTCCACCGCATCAATGGTGGCATAGACGGCGCGTGGCCCCAGCAGGGCGGGGAAGGCGCCCGTGATCCAGCCCGCCACCCGCCAGATGGGCAACAGGCGCGAGCGCTGGGTCGGCGGCAATTCGGCTTCCAAAAGGCGCAGATGGCCCTGCTCGGTCGCCATGTGGCGCTCGGCGAAGTCGCGCAGCTCGGCATCGCGGCAGAAGGCCAGGATGCCGCGGTAGATCATCACGGCGCCCGTCTCGCCCGCATGGTCGGAGCGGAGTTCGGCCACCAGCCAGTCCGGATAGGTGTTCATGCGGGTCCACATGGGGTTGGCGCGCGCGAGGTCCAGACCATCTCTGGCGCATGTCCGAAGCCCCCCGCTGCACCACGGTCTATTATGACGGCGCCTGCCCCGTCTGCTCGCGGGAGATCGCGCATTACCGCACCCGTCCCGGAGCGGAGGCGCTGGCCTTCGTGGATGTCAGCCAACAGGCCGAGCTTGGCCCGGACCTCGACCGCGAGGCGGCGCTGCGGCGGATGCATGTGCGGATGGCCGATGGCACGCTGCGCGATGGCGCCGCGGCCTTCGCCGCCATCTGGCAGGCATTGCCGGGCTGGCGCTGGCTGGGCCGCGTCGCCGCCTGGCCGGGCATCGCGCAGGGGCTGGAGCTGGGCTATCGTGGCTTCCTGGCGACACGGCGCCTCTGGCGGCGCCGACCCGGCTAGCTTGCCCTTTGGGCTTCATGCATGCTTCACCCGGAGCATGTATCGTGATCCGGTCCTCGTCACAGGGGCCGGCGGCTTCATCGGCCGCCATCTCGTGAACTCCCTTGCCGAGGCCGGGATGGATGTCCGGCCCGCCTTCCGGCGCAACCCGCCGCCGGCTGCCCTGCGGCTGGACGACCAGACAAGCGACGCCGGGCTGCGCCAGGCCCTGGCCGGCGCCGGGGCCGTGATCCACCTGGCCGGCCGCGCCCATCGCACTGGCGAATCGCCCGAGGAGCAGGCGGCGGCCCATGACGCCATCAACCATGATTGGCCGCTGCGCCTGGCCGCGGCCGGCGCCACCGTGGGGGTGCGGCATTTCCTGTTCGTCAGCACCATCGGCGTACACGGGACACAGGGGCTGATCGGCCCTGACAGCCGGCTTGCGCCCGGCACGGCCTATGCGCGCGCCAAGGCCGCGGCCGAGGCCGGGTTGCGCGAGGCGTTTCCCGGCCATCTCGTGATTTTGCGCCCGCCGCTCGTGGCGGGGCCGGGCGCGCCGGGCAATCTCGCGCGGCTGGCGCGGCTGGCCTCGCTGCCCATCCCGCTGCCCTTCGGGGCGGTGCGGAACCGGCGCAGCCTGCTCTCCATCCATGGGTTTTGCCGGGCGGTCGGCGCGGTGCTCGCGCGCTGGGGCGCGGGCGAGGCGGCGTCCGGTGCCTATGTGCTGGCCGATGCGGCGCCGGCCTCGACCAGGGACATCGTCACGGCGCTGCGCGCGGGCATGGGGCGCGCGCCGCGGCTTGTGCCCATCGCCCCTGGCCTGCTGCGCGGCGCGCTGGCCGCCACCGGGCGTGGCGCCATGGCTGGACAGTTGCTCGACGACCTGGTGGTGGACCCCTCGGCCTTCCAGCGCGACTTTTCTTGGCGCCCGGAGCCGGAGAGCCTCACCGCCCTGCGGGAGTTGGGCGCGGCCTGGCGGCGCTGACGCTCAGCCCCGCCACCGCCGCGCGATGTCCCATAAATGTGCCGCGAAAGCGGCGAGCAACGGCAGGGCCACGAAGGCCCAGCCTGCCCCGGTCAGCGCCGCCCGCAGCGCCAGCGCGAAGGCCGCGCCAGCCAGGAGGAAGGGCAGCATCGCCGCCAGCCCTGGCCCCTGCCCCGCCCAGCGCCGGAGCCCCCACAGGAGCAAGGCCTCCGCCGCCAGCGCCAGCAGCACGAGGTCCGCGGCGCGGCCCGTCTCGAACAGCGCCTGCATCACCCGAAGGGTCCGTTCAGCCGAACGATGGCGAGGTTCAGCGCGGCGGCGAAGCTCACCCAGGCGATGTAGGGAATGATGCACCAGGCCGCGACACGGTCATGCCGGGCCGTGAGCAGGATCATCGCCAGGATGGACAGCCACAGCGGAATAATCTCGACCAGCGCCCAGTCAGGTCTCCGCGAGGTGAAAAAGAGGAAACTCCAAAGGGCGTTCAACAGGCCGTTGAGCACGAAGACGCCCAGCAGAAGACGCCCGGCACCGGCCCGCCAGGCACGCATCAGCGCGTAGCCGGAGAGCGCGAAAATCAAGGTCCAGGCTGGGCCGAAGGCCCAGTCGGGCGGCTGGAACCAGGGCCGCGCCAAACCTTGATACCAAGGCCCGATCGTGGTCAGCGAGGCCCCCAGCAGCGCCGTGCCCATGGCCCATGTCACGCCGAGGACCAGCGGCAACCATCTTTCGTTCACAAGGTTATGCCTTTATCCCGTTGCGGTGGCGAAGTGATCACATGGGCTTGCGGGTTGGCCCACACTTCCCACAAATGGGTATGAACCGTGATCGAGGAGGAGATTTCCATATGCGGGCTTTGATGATCCTTGGCGCTGTGTTCGCCTTCGCTCCCTTCGGCGCCGCCATGGCGCAGGACGCGGCGGCCGGCCAGCGCGTGTTCAACCAGTGCCGTGCCTGCCACACCATCAACGAAGGCGGCCGCAACGGCGTGGGCCCCAACCTGCATGGTGTGTGGGAACGTCCGGCCGGTTCCGTCCAGGGTTTCCGCTACTCGGCCAACATGCAGGAGCTGGCGCAGGGCGGGCTGGTGTGGAACGAGGCCAACCTGCGCCGCTACCTGGCCAACCCGAAGGACCTCGTGCCCCGCGGCTCCATGGCCTTCAACGGCATCCGCAACGAGGAACAGCTGAACAACCTGCTCGCCTATCTGCAGGCGCAGCGCTGATACGGCGCCAACAGCGCCACATCAGGAAAGGCGCCGGCTATGTGGCCGGCGCCTTTTTTCATGCCCTCAATGGGCGCCGGCGAAGGCCAGCATCACGGCAAAGACCTCGCGCGTCACACTGGACAGGGTGCGGCTGAGTTCCTCCAGGTCCGCCACCTGGTCCACGCGCTTGCCCGCGCGTTCCTGCTCCTCGGGCGTCAGGATCAACGGGATGAGGCCGGCCGAGCGGGCCAGGCCCACCAGCAGCGCATCCTGCGGGTCCGGGATTTCATCCTGCAGCAGTACGGCGCGTAGCCGGGCGCGCACCTCCCGCACCTCCGCCTCGCCCAACGGGCCCTTGGGGTAGCGGCGGTCGGGGAAGACCCAGAGGAAGCGTCCCTCCTCCAGCCGCAGGATGCCCTTGGCCACGAGCTGGTCCAGCACCATGCCGCGGTAATGCTCGGCGTTGCGGCCGAGTTCCACGATCCAATGGCGGCTGTCATGCCCATGCGGGCCGCGGGCGATGACGGCCAGCGCCTCGTCCAGCACCGGGTCGCCCGAAGGCGCCTCGTTCACCACCGTCAGCCGGTCAAGATCGGTGTCGATCCGGCCGTCGAGGGAGAGCTGCATCAGGATGGCGGTGGCGATGGCATAGTCGCCGGCGGGGGCCGGCAGGCCGACGGGACGGCCCGTCTTGTTGTCGAGCAGGAGGAGCATGATCTCCTCCGGCATGCTGGGCGTCATGGCCGCGGCTCCGGGTCTGGGGTGCGCGGGAGGCTCCCGCGCTTCCGTCCGATGTTGTCTGCGCGCGGGGGCGCTGTCCAGCGAGGCGGGGGGCCATCCCCTGGCATGGGGTTTGCTGCGCGGCATGCGCGCAACAACCGCGGCCGCCCCGGCGGCCCCCAGCGAGGGCCCAAGCGATGGATATCGGCGTCTTCATCCCCATCAACAACAATGGGTGGCTGATCTCGGAGAACGCGCCCCAATACATGCCGAGCTTCGAGCTGAACCGGCAGGTGGTGCAGAAGGCCGAGGGCTACGGCATGGATTTCGCCCTCTCCATGATCAAGCTGCATGGATTCGGCGGCAAGACCGAGTTCTGGGACCATGGGCTGGAGAGCTTCACGCTGATGGCGGGCATTGCCGCCGTCACCAGCCGCATCAAGCTCTTCGCCTCGACCGCCGTGCTGACCATCCCGCCCGCCATCGTGGCGCGCATGACGGCCACGATTGACAGCATCTCCGGCGGCCGTTTCGGGGTGAACATCGTCTCGGGCTGGCACAAGGTCGAATACACCCAGATGGGTTTGTGGCCGGGAGATGAACATTTCGGCAAGCGTTACGATTACAGCACGGAATATGTGCAGATCCTGCGCGACCTCTGGGAGACCGGCGAGAGCGACCGCAAGGGCACCTATTTCCAGATGGACAAGTGCAAGCTGAGCCCCCGCCCGTCCAAGCCCATCGAGATCGTCAGCGCCGGCCAGTCGGACCGCGGCATGGAGTTCGGCGCCACCTACTGCAACTACAATTTCTGCCTGGGCGAGGGCGTGAACGAGCCCACCAAGGCGGCCTCCGTCCCCGCCCGGGTGCTGGAGCACGCGAAGAAGACGGGCCGCGATGTGGGGGCCTACATGCTCTATATGGTCATCTGCGACGAGACGGACGAAGCGGCACTCGCCAAGTGGGACAGTTACCAGAAGGGGGCGGACCGCGCGGCGCTGGCGCATCTGCTCGGCCACGCGGCGGCGGATGTGAACACGGAGGCGACCTCCATGGCGGCCTCCATCCAGCGCAGCCCCTCGCCCATCAACTTCAACATGGGCACCATCGTGGGCAGCCCCGCGACCTGCGCGCGCATGCTGGACGAGGTGGCGGCGATGCCCGGCGTGAAGGGCATCATGCTGTGCTTCGACGATTTCCTGGAGGGGATCGAGATGTTCGGCACCCGCATCCAGCCCCTGATGCAGTGCCGGCAGGACCGGCTGAAGCTGGCGGCGGAGTGACAGGGGGCGGGGGCGCCATGAGAGCGCCCCCGCGGAAGACTGGCGTCAGACGCCGGCCTGGATGTTGTAGCGCTGCGCCACCTCGCGCGCGACCGTCAGGTCCGACTGCATGACCCGCACGAAATCGGCGCCGAGCGGCGGCGGGTTGCGCGGCAGCGTCTGCAGAGCCGTCAGTTCGCGCAGGAAGCGCTCGTCCTGGATCAGCTGGGGGATCAGCGCCATCATGCGGTCGGCGATGGGCTGCGGCAGGCCGCGCGGGCCGGACAGCCCCACCCACTGCGTCTGCACCATGCTGGGATAGCCCAGCTCGGCGAAGGTGCGCAGTTCCGGGAAGGCCGCGAGCCGCTGCGGCGAGGAGATGGCCAGCGCCCGCAGCACCCCGCCCCGCATGTTGTTCACATTGGTGGTGATGGGATCAATGAAGGTCTCGATATGGCCGCCCATCAGGTCATTCAGCGCGGGCGCGCTGCCGGCATAGGGGGCGTGCTCGAACTCGGGCAGGTTGGCGAGGCCACCCAGCATGGCGCCCAGCATGTGCGGCGCCGAACCTACGCCCGAGGAACCATAGCGGATGGGCCGGGTGCGCGCCGCCTGCAGCAGGTCCTCGAAGGAGCGGATGGGGCTGTCGCCGCGCACCAGGATCACGCTCGGCGCCTCGACCAGCATGCCCAGATGGGTGAAGTCGGCCACTGGGTTGAAGGGCAGGCGCGGCAGGGTCGCGGCCGAATAGACCATCACGGACGCGTGGGTCATCAGGAAGGTGTGGCCATCGGCCGGCTGGTTCGCGACATATTGCGTGCCGATCACGCCGCCGGCGCCGGCCCGGTTCTCGACCAGCACGCTGTGTCCGCCCAGCGCCTGGGACAGGGGTGGCGCCAGCAGGCGGGTCACGGTGTCAACAAGGCCACCGGGGGGGAACATCGCGACCAGGCGGATGGGCCGGCTGGGCCAGGCAGCCTGGGCGCTGGCGATGGTGGGGGCGGCCAGGGGGGCGGCAAGGAGGCCGGCGGCGGTGCCCAAGAGTTGGCGGCGTTGCATCAGATCTGATCTCCCAAGCGCGGAGCCGACCTGGCCTCTGCCTCTGGATGAGGCAGCAAGCCCGGCCGCGTGTCATTGCGCCCTCGATCCTTGCAAACGCCGTGCCGAAGCCGACCGCCCGGCTCAACCACTCCGCATCCGGATGGAGTAGAGATCCCCCACCACCTGCGCCAGCGACCGGTTCAGTGCCTCCAGCCCCGCGAGGAAGGCCACGCGCTCCTGCCGGGTGGCCAGCACCTCGGCCGGCAACAGCAGCGGCAGCAGGGCGGTGGCACGCGCGAGGCCCAGCAGCAGCGCCTCGCGCGGCTCCGGGATGTCGTCGGTCTCGATGGCACGCAGCAGGCGGGCGCGGACCTCGCGCGGCTCCGGCCTGTCCTCAGGCTTGAGCCAGCGGCGTTCGGGGAAGATCAGCAGGACCCGCCCCTCCACCCGGCGCAGAAGGCCTCGTTCCTCCAGCCGGGCCAGGATGGCGGCGCGCAAGGCGGCCTCCTCGCGCGCCAGCAGCATCAGCGCGCCGCGGCTGTCCTCGGCCTGGGTGAGCTGCGCCAGGGCACCATCCAGCGCGGCATCGCCAAGGGCCTCGGTGGAGAGCACCTCCAGCCGGTCGCGGTCGGTGTCAATGCGGCCGGCCAGTGCCAGCTCCATCATCAGCGCGCCCGCCAGCGCCAGCCCCGCCGCCGGGCCCTGCCGCCCCAGCGGGCGGCCCGTGGTGTCGTCCAGGGTGAGGAGGACGATCTCCTCCGGCAGCGAAAGCGCCTGGCTCATTCGGCCACGGCCGCCGACCAGGGCGACATGGCATCGCTGATGCCGATGGTCATGCCCGCCTTGCGATGGATGAGGTTGGGGCAGGCGAAGTTCAGCGGCATCACGCCATGCTCCACCACCTCCACGGGGTTGTCGGTGCGCAGCGCGGCCAGCACGGCCTCGCTGAGGCGCCGGTCGGCCGTGACGCGGTCGGGGCCGCTCACGTCAATCCGCGGGTGGTGGGCGGCGGCCTCCGGGTCCATGGCGAAGTCGGCCACGTAGGAGAGCATCTGGAACACGGCCGCCATGATGCGCCGCCCGCCCGAGGCCCCGCCCGCGATCTCGGGGTTCCCCTGCCCGTCCAGCAGGATGACGGGGCACATGTTGCACAGCGGGCGCTTGCCGGGCGCGATGGCATTGGCGCTGCCCGGCGTCGGGTCGAACCACATGACGCCGTTGTTCATGAGCACGCCCGTGCGCGGCAGCACCATGCGGCTGCCCATGGAGGAAAGCAGGGTGGTGGTCATGGCCACCATCATCCCGTCCTTGTCGCAGGTGGTGAGGTGGGTGGTGCAGCTGTCGGCGGCGGCGGGCTCGGCATCGCCAAGCGTGGTCAGCCGCTCGGCATAGGCCTCGCGCAGGGCGCGGGCCAGGTGGGCATACCAGGCGGCGTCGGGGGCGGCGGTATAGGGCGCCTCCTCCATCCGGCGCAGCACGGCGGCGAGCGTCGGGCCGGCGGTGAGCCCGGCCGCCAGCATCCAGGACCGGCCACGGAAGCGGGCCTCGATGGCGGGCAGGCTGCGGGCCTGGCAGGCGCGCAGGTCCTCCGCCGTGACAAAGCCGCCCATGGCCTTCATGTCGGCCGCGATCTCGCGTGCGACATCGCCCTCGTAGAAGTCGCGCAGGCCCGCGTGCTGCAACCGTTCCAGCGTGTCCGCGAGGCGCCCCTGCGGCATGAAGCCCGGCGTGCCCTGGTAGGGCGCGATGGGGGGCAGGCCGCCCGGGAGGTAGATGCGGGCGCTCTCCTCATAGAGGCGCAGCACGGCCGCACTCGCCGCGATCTTGAGTGTCGTGTACCAGTCCTGCGGCAGGCCGCGCTTCGCCAATGCCACGGCGGGCGCCATCACGTCGCGCAGCGGCATCCGCCCGTGGCGCTCATGCAGCAGCGCATAGCCGGCCACCGAGGAAGGGATCAGCGCCGATTTCGGCCCATGGATGTTCACATCCCCCACCACCTCGGGCCAGGAGAACAGGTCCTGCTTCTGCCGTCCCGTCAGCGGATAGGCCGAGGGGTCCAGCCCGCGCGGGGCCACCGGGCCGAAGTCGAAGGTCTGGCAGGGGGTGCCCGGCGCCATCACCTGCGCGAAGCCGATGCCGCCCAGGCCGCTGTTCCAGGGCTCGACCGTGGCCAGGGCGAAGGCCGCCCCCACCGCCGCATCGGCCGCCGTGCCGCCCGCGCGCAGGATTTCCGCCCCCGCCTCGGCCGCCGCGCGGGCCTGGCTGGCCACCATCCCCCCAGCCGCACGGCCCGCGGGCTTGCGGATGTGCCAGTTCTGCGTGAGGTGCGGCTGGATCGTCATGCGGCGTCTCTCTCCGAATTTGGAACCCATGGTGCCAGAGGCAGGCGCCACCTCCAACGGGGCGCCCCGCCGCATGCCTCCTTGGCGCACCCGCCCCTTTCACAGCCCGCCGATGTTGCTTAAAGCCCATGATGACCCCGGCTGCTGGAGAGTGAAATGACGCTGAACGTCGCCCCCGTGCTGAAGACCTTCCTGGAAACCGAAGCCCTGCCCGGCACCGGCGTCAGCCCCGAGGCCTTCTGGGAAGGCTTCGCCGCCATCCTGGCCGATCTTGGCCCCCGCAACGCGGAGCTGCTGGCCGAGCGCGACGCGCTCCAGGCCAAGATTGATGCCTGGCACCAGGCCAACCCCGCGCGGCCGATCGATGTGCCGGCCTATGAGGCCTTCCTGCGCGAGATCGGCTACCTGCTGCCCGAGCCGGGCGAGGTGCGGGTCACCACCGCCAACACCGACCCCGAGATCGGCGCCATTGCGGGCCCGCAGCTGGTCGTCCCCGTCTCCAACGCCCGCTACGCCCTGAACGCGGCCAATGCGCGCTGGGGCAGCCTGTATGACGCGCTCTATGGCACCGACGCCATCCCGGAGACCGAGGGCGCCACGCGCGGCGGCGGCTACAACCCCGCCCGCGGCCAGCGCGTCATCACCTTCGCGCGCAAGACGCTGGACAGCATGGTGCCCCTGCTGGGGGCCGGCCATGCCGAGGCGCTGAAGTATGTGGTGAAGGATGGCGCGCTGTCGGTCACGCTCTCCGGCGGCGGGGCCACGGTGCTGAAGTTCAAGGACCGCTTCGCGGGCTACACGGGCGATGCCGCTTCGCCCTCCTCCCTCCTGTTCCGCCACAACGGGCTGCACGCTGAGCTGGTGATCAACCGCAACCACCCCATCGGCAAGGAGGATGCGGCGGGCGTCGCCGACCTCATCCTGGAATCCGCGCTGACCACCATCCAGGATTGCGAGGACAGCGTGGCCGCCGTGGATGCCGAGGACAAGGTGGCGGTTTACCGCAACTGGCTCGGCCTCATGAACGGCACGCTGAGCGCGGACCTGGAGAAGGGCGGCAAGACCATCACCCGCCGCCTGAACGAGGACCGCGTCTACACCGCCCCCGATGGCTCGACGCTGACGCTGCCCGGCCGCTCGGTCATGCTGGTCCGCAATGTGGGCCACCACATGATGACCGACGCCGTGACCTGGAACGGCGCGGAGACGGCCGAGACCATCCTGGACGCGATGGTGACGAGCCTCATCGCCATCCATGACATCAAGGGCAAGCGGCTGAACTCACGCGCGGGCTCGGTCTACATCGTGAAGCCCAAGATGCACGGGCCGAAGGAAGTGGCCTGGGCGGTGGAGCTGTTCGGGCGCGTGGAGAAGGTGCTCGGCCTGCCGCACGCCACGCTGAAGATGGGCATCATGGACGAGGAGCGGCGCACCACCGTCAACCTCAAGGCCTGCATCGCGGCGGCCGCCGAGCGCGTGTGCTTCATCAACACGGGCTTCCTGGACCGCACGGGCGATGAGATCCACACCTCGATGGAAGCGGGCCCGATGATCCGCAAGAACGACATGCGGGGCACGGCCTGGATCCGCGCTTATGAGGACTGGAACGTGGATATCGGCCTGATGTGCGGGCTGCGCGGCCGCGCGCAGATCGGCAAGGGCATGTGGGCCATGCCCGACGCCATGGCCGCGATGCTGGAGCAGAAGGTGGGCCACCCCAAGGCGGGTGCCAACACCGCCTGGGTCCCCTCGCCCACCGCCGCCACGCTGCACGCGCTGCACTACCACCAGGTGGACGTGGCCGCGCGCCAGGACGAAATCGCGAAGGGCGGCCGCCGCGCGCAGCTGTCCGACCTGCTGACGGTTCCCGTCGCCACCAACACCAACTGGGCGCCCGCCGACCTGCAGGCCGAGCTGGACAACAACGCCCAGGGCATCCTGGGCTATGTGGTGCGCTGGGTGGACCAGGGTGTCGGCTGCTCCAAGGTGCCCGACATCAACAATGTGGGCCTCATGGAGGACCGCGCGACGCTTCGCATCTCGGCCCAGCACATCGCCAACTGGCTGCGCCACGGCATCGTGACCGAGGCGATGGTGGTCGAGACCATGAAGCGCATGGCCGGCGTGGTGGACAAGCAGAATGCGGGCGATGCGGCCTATGTGCCGATGGCGCCCAATTTCGACGGCCCGGCCTTCCAGGGCGCGCTGGCCCTCGTGCTGGAAGGGGCGGCGCAGCCCAATGGCTACACCGAGTTTCTGCTGACGAAGTTCCGCCGCGTGGCGAAGGGGGCATGATCTCCGCCACCGATTCACGCCTCCGGGCCGGCGCCCTCCGGCGATCGGGGGCGATGATCTCCGCCACCGATTCACGCCTCCGGGCCGGCGCCCTCCGGCGATCGGGGGCCATGATCTCCGCCACCGATTCACGCCTCCGGGCCGGCGCCCTCCGGCGATCGGGGGCGGCGTGACCATTCCCACCGACCCCGCCCTGATGGAGGCCGAGCAACTCCTCGGCCTCTACGCCCGCCGCGCCCTCTCGCCCGTCGAGGCGCTGAAGGCCGTGATGGAGCGGGTGGCGCGCATGAACCCCTGGGTCAACGCCTTCGCGGCGATGAACCCGCGCGCCCTCGCCCAGGCCGGCGAGAGCGAGGCACGCTGGGCCGCCGGCCGCCCCATGGGCCCGCTGGATGGCGTGCCCTGCACGGTGAAGGACCTGCTGAACCTGGCGGGCTTCCCCACCCGCCGCGGCAGCCGCGCGACCGAGGCCACCCCCGCCAGCGAGGACGCGCCCGCCGTGCTGGGCCTGAAATCGGCCGGGGCCGTCATCCTGGGCAAGACCACCACCACCGAATTCGGCTGGAAGTCCCCGGGCGACTGCCCGCTGCACGGCATCACCCGCAACCCGTGGAACCGCGAGCGCACGCCGGGCGGATCGTCCTCGGGCGCGGGCGCGGCCGCCGCCGCCTGCTTCGGGCCGCTGCACATCGGCACGGATGCGGGCGGCTCCATCCGCATCCCCGCCGCCTTCTGCGGCGTGGTGGGCGTGAAGCCGAGCTTCGGGCGCGTGCCGCAATGGCCGCTCGGCGCCTTCGCCAATGTGGCGGTGGCCGGGCCCATGGCGCGTTCCGTGCGCGACGCGGCGCTGATGATGAACGCCATGGCGCGGCACGACCTGCGCGACCCCTTCTGCCTGCCGGATGAAAACCGCGACTGGCGCGACGGCATCGAGGACGGCGTGGCCGGCCTGCGCGTGGCCATGGTCCGCCGACTGGGCTTCGAGGCGCCGCTGGACGCCGAGGGCGAGGAGGCGCTTCTCCAGGCCGCCCGCGCGCTCGAAGCCGCTGGCGCCCATGTCGAGGAAGCGGACCCCGCCCTTCCCGATACCCGCGCCATCTTCGGCCGCGTCTGGGGCGTGGCGCTGGCGCGACTCGTGGCCTCCATCCCCGAGGAATCGCGCGGCCTGCTCGACGCCGGCATCATGGAAGTGGCCGAGCGCCAGTCGCGCATGTCGGCCGTGGACTTCCTGGGCGCCGATGCGCTGCGGATCGAGGCCGCGCACGCCATGGCGCGCTTCCACCAGCGATTCGACCTGGTGCTGACGGCCGCGACTCCGACCGCTGCCTTCGCCGCCGACCAGCCCACCCTGCACCCCGAGACCGCCCTGTGGCGGGACTGGGCGCCTTGGACCTTCGCCTTCAACCTGACCCGCCAGCCAGCCATCTCCGTGCCCGTGGGCCTTGATTCCGAAGGAATGCCGCGGGCAGTGCAGGTGGCGGCCGCGCTCTACCGCGACGACCTTTGCTTCCGGGCCGCGCGGTCTCTGGAAATTGCATTGCAGGTTCCCAGCGCACCGAGCTTGTAACCAAAGCGCAAAGATGCTTTGACCCCGCCACAGTCAAGGCGGCGCCATGGCGGAACGGGGGCAACCCGCACCGCCATGAGGGCCGGAGTGGAGGGAACCATGCGTGTTCTGAAGCCCCTGATCCTGGCACGTCGCCGCCAGATGTCCGCCGGCCCCGCCCGGCGGGACGCCTCGCACCCCTTCGTGCTGGCCCTGCCGGTCGAGACCACCGACGCCTTCGACATGCGCGACGAACCCCGCGCCTTCACCGATACGGCGGTCCTGCCGCACCCTGTTCCGCGCGTCGCCGCGGAGTAACCCTTCGGCTCAGGCCCGGCGGAATTCCGACGCGCGATAGCCCTGGGCGAACAACAATCCCCGCAAATCCGCATGTTCCAGCCGGTGGCGCGCCGCGGCCGCCACCACGGGCTTGGCGCGGAACGCCACGCCCAATCCGGCGGCCTGGATCATGGCCAGGTCATTGGCGCCATCGCCCACCGTCGCGGCCTCGGCCAGAGGCACGCCGAGTTGCGCCGCCAGGCGCTTGAGCGTGGCGAGTTTCGCATCCCGGTCCAGGATGGGCTGGCCTACCGCGCCGGTCAGCTTGCCCTCCTCGACCAGCAGCGTATTGGCATGGTGCTCATGAAAGCCCACGAGTTCCGCCACGCGCGCGGTGAAGAAGGTGAAGCCGCCCGAGACCAGCGCGGTGTGGGCGCCATTCGCGCGCATGGTGCCGACCAGCTCGGCCGCACCCGGCGTCAGTTCGGTGGCCTTCCATGTCGCTTCCAGCGCCGTGTCCTCCAGGCCGCGCAGCATGGCGACGCGCGCGGTCAGCGCCTGGGCGAAATCCAGCTCGCCATTCATGGAACGGCGGGTGATCTCGGCGATCTGCTCCTTGAGGCCGGCGAAGGCGGCGATCTCATCCAGCGTCTCGCTGGTGACGATGGTGCTGTCCATGTCGGCCAGCAGCAGCTTCTTGCGCCGCCCCTCGCGCTTCTGGGCGATCAGGTCCAGCGGCGCATCACCCAGCGCGGCGCGCACCGCGGCCTCCGCCTGCTCGGCGGCCAGCGCGGTGAAGGGCTGGTCCACCGCCTCACCTTCCGAGAGCCATTCGGCCGCGTCCAGGTCGGCGCCCAGCGCCGAGAGGGCCGCGCGGGCGGCGCGCAGGTGGTCAGGGGTCAGCGCACCGGGCGCGGCGATCAGGGTCAGCATATGGGGCATGGCGGGCGGACCATGCCGGGTGCGGCGTGATGCGCCAAGCCCTCATCATCGCCGGGCCCACATGCAGCGGCAAATCGGCGCTGGCCCTGGCCCTGGCCGAGCGGCTGGGCGGCACCGTCATCAATGCCGACGCCATGCAATGCTACCGCGAATTGCGCGTGCTGACCGCCCGGCCCACGCCGGAGGAGGAGGCCCGCATCCCCCACGCCCTCTACGGCGTGCTGCCGGCCGCCGTGGCGGGGAGCGTGGCCTGGTGGCGCGATGCCGCGCTGGAGGCCATGGAGCGCGCCCGCCTGCCCATCCTCTGCGGCGGCACGGGGATGTATCTGCGCGCGCTGACCCAGGGGCTCTCCGCGCTGCCCGATGTGACACCCGCCGCAAGGGAGGAAGCGCGCACCCTGCTGGCCGAACTGGGCCCCGAGGCGCTGCACGCGCGGCTCAACGCCGAGGATGCCGCGGCCATCCGCCCTTCCGACAGCCAGCGCATCGCGCGCGCGCATGAGGTCTGGCTCAGCACAGGACGGAGCCTCGCGCATTGGCAGCGCGCGGCACCCCTGCTGCCGCCCGCGCCCTATGCCTTTCGCGCCATCCTGCTCGACCCGCCGCGCGAGGCGTTGCGCGCGGCCATCGCGGCGCGCTGGGAAGCGATGCTGGCGGGCGGCGCGCGCGAGGAGGTGGCGGCGCTGCTGGCCCAGGGCCTAGACCCCGCCTTGCCCGCCATGCGGGCCCATGGCGTCCCGGAACTGGCCGCCCTGCTGCGCGGGGAGATGACGGAGGCGGAGGCGAGCCGCCGCGCCATCGCCAACACGGGCGCCTACACGCGGCGCCAAGCGACCTGGTTCCGCCACCAGCCCTTGGTGGCTTCGCGGCACGTACCCTCCGCCGCTCCGCGGCAGGGATCCTTCGCCGCTCCGCGGCAGGCGCATATCATCAATGCGCGTTTCGCATCTTTGGCGCAATTTTCAGAAAGTGAACTGGCAAAAATCTTCGCATTTCTTCGTGAGGGTGTTGACGGGGCCGTCCCACCCCCGTAAGCCCCTCGCAGTCGCACATTTCCGGAAATCACCATGTCCGCCACCGCAACGCCCCCCGCCCCCGCCGCCACCGACCATCTGTCGGGCGCCGAGGTCGTCCTGCGCGCGCTGAAGGACCAGGGCGTGGACGTCATCTTCGGCTATCCCGGCGGCGCCGTGCTGCCGATCTATGACGCGCTGTTCCAGCAGAACCACATCCGCCACATCCTGGTGCGCCACGAACAGGCCGCCGTGCATGCGGCCGAGGGCTATGCGCGTTCCACCGGCAAGGTGGGCGTGGTGCTGGTCACCTCCGGCCCTGGGGCCACCAATGCGGTGACGGGCCTCGTGGACGCGCTGATGGACAGCATTCCGGTGGTCTGCCTGACGGGCCAAGTGCCCACGCACCTCATCGGCAATGACGCCTTCCAGGAGGCCGACACCACCGGCATCACCCGCCCCGCCACCAAGCACAACTACCTGGTGAAGCGCAGCGAGGACCTGGCGCGCGTGGTGCATGACGCCTTCTATGTGGCAAAGTCCGGCCGGCCCGGGCCCGTGGTCATTGACCTGCCCAAGGACATCCTGATCAAGCCGGCACCCTATGTGGAGGCGCCCAAGGCCGAGACACCGCACCGTTCCTACCGCCCCGTGACCTCGCCCAACCGCGATGCGATCCTGCAGGCGGTCCGGATGCTGAAGCGCGCCGAACGGCCCATCATCTATGCCGGCGGCGGCGTCATCAATTCCGGCCCCGAGGCCTCGCGCCTGCTCACCGAATTCGTGCGCCTGACGGGCATGCCCTGCACCAACACGCTGATGGGCCTCGGCGCCTTCCCGGCCACTGACCCGCTCTTCGTGGGCATGCTGGGCATGCACGGCACCTATGAGGCGAACCTCGCCATGCATGGCTGCGACGTGATGTTCAACATCGGCGCGCGCTTCGACGACCGCATCACCGGCCGGCTGGACAAGTTCAGCCAGGGCTCGAAGAAGATCCATGCGGACATTGATCCCTCCTCCATCAACAAGAACGTGAAGGTGGATGTCGCGATCCTGGGCGATGCCGGCCAGGTGCTGGCCGCGATGATCGAGGCCTGGAACAGCGACGAGACGCCGGTGGCGAAGGACGCCCAGCTCGGCTGGTGGCGGAAGATTGACGGCTGGCGCGCCATCAACTGCCTCGCCTACACCCAGGCGCCCGAGCCCGGCGCCATCATCAAGCCGCAGCACGCGGTGAAGCGGCTGTATGAGATCACGCGCGAACTCGGGCGCGAGACCTTCATCTCCACCGAGGTGGGCCAGCATCAGATGTGGGCCGCCCAGTATTTCGGCTTCGACAAGCCCAACCGCTGGATGACCTCCGGCGGCCTCGGCACCATGGGCTACGGCCTGCCGGCGGCGATGGGCGTGCAGATCGCCCACCCCGACGCGCTGTGCATCGATATCGCGGGCGAGGCCTCCATCCTGATGAACATCCAGGAGATGGGCACGCTCGCGCAGTATCGCCTGCCGGTGAAGGTGTTCATCCTGAACAATGAGTACATGGGCATGGTGCGCCAGTGGCAGGAGCTGCTGCATGGCGGACGCTATTCCGAAAGCTACAGCGCCTCCCTGCCCGATTTCGTGAAGCTGGCGGAGAGCTTCCACGCGCGCGGGCTGCGGGCCACGAAGCTGGGTGAGCTGGACGACGTGATCCGCGAGATGATCGCGCATCCCGGCCCGGTCATCGCCGATATCTGCGTGGACCAGAAGGAGAACTGCTTCCCGATGATCCCGTCCGGCGCCGCCCATAACGAGATGATCCTGGGGCCGGACCAGGAGAAGAATGCCGCGAGCGTGACCGACGAGGGAAAAGTCTTGGTCTGATCAGGCGCGCCCTCCCCTCTCTTCACGACCGTGGATGACTGAAAAAAGATGTCGGCAATGGATACGCGGACGGCGACGATCGCCGTGCTGGTGGAAAACGAGGCGGGCGTGCTGGCCCGCGTGATCGGCCTGTTTTCGGGCCGTGGCTACAACATTGACAGCCTGACCGTGGCGCCGGTGGACGAGGCGGGGCGGCTGTCGCGCATCACCGTCGTCACATCGGGCACCGAGATGGTCATTGACCAGATCAAGGCGCAGCTCGACCGGCTGGTGCCCGTGCACAAGGTGGCGGACCTGACCATGGAGGGGCCGCACCTCGTGCGGGAACTCGCGCTGATCAAGGTGGTGGGCACGGGCGAGCATCGCGTCGAGGCGCTGCGGCTGGCCGATGCCTTCCGCGCGCGCGTGGTGGATGCAACCACGGAGAGCTTCGTCTTCGAGATGACGGGCAATGCCGAAAAGATCGACGCCTTCTGCGCGCTGATGCGCCCCTTGGGCCTTGCGGAGATTTGCCGGACCGGGGCGGTTGCCATCGCCCGCGGCACGCGGCAGATGGCGCTCTGACGTCCAGTTCAAGACTATAACCACAGGAGTGCGCGAGAGATGCGCGTCTATTACGACCGTGATGCCGATGTGAACCTGATCAAGGCGAAGAAGGTCGCCGTGATCGGCTTCGGCTCCCAGGGCCATGCCCATGCCATGAACATGCGCGACAGCGGCGTGACCGACGTCGTCATCGGGCTGCGCCCGGGCGGTTCCGCGAAGAAGGCCGAGGCCGCGGGCTTCAAGGTCATGTCGCCGGCCGATGCGGCCAAGTGGGCCGACATCGTCATGATCCTGACCCCCGACGAGGGCCAGGGCGACCTCTACCGCGACCATCTGCACGACAACCTCAAGCCCGGTGCGGCCATCGCCTTCGCCCACGGCCTGAATGTGCACTTCAACCTGCTCGACCCGCGGGCCGATCTCGACGTGTTCATGATCGCGCCCAAGGGCCCCGGCCACACGGTGCGCAGCGAATACCAGAAGGGCGGCGGCGTGCCCTGCCTCGTGGCGGTGGCGCAGAACCCCTCGGGCAATGCGCTGGAAATCGCGCTCTCCTATGCCTCGGCCATCGGCGGCGGGCGCTCGGGTGTGATCGAGACCACCTTCAAGGAAGAGTGCGAGACCGACCTCTTCGGCGAGCAGGTGGTGCTCTGCGGCGGCCTCGTCGAGCTCATCAAGGGCGGCTACGAGACGCTGGTCGAGGCCGGCTACGCCCCCGAGATGGCCTATTTCGAGTGCCTGCACGAGGTGAAGCTCATCGTGGACCTGATCTACGAGGGCGGCATCGCGAACATGAACTACTCCATCTCCAACACGGCCGAGTACGGCGAATATGTCACCGGCCCCCGCATCATCACCGCCGAGACCAAGGCCGAGATGAAGCGCGTACTGGAGGACATCCAGTCGGGCAAGTTCGCGCGTGACTGGATGCTGGAGAACAAGGTCAACCAGGCCAGCTTCAAGGCCACCCGCCGCCGCCTGGCCGAGCACTCCATCGAGGAAGTGGGCGAGAAGCTCCGCGGCATGATGCCCTGGATCAAGAAGGGCGCCCTGGTGGACAAGGCGAAGAACTGAGCCTGGTCGCGGGGCGGCGGGCGGTCGCGGTGGCGGGGTTGTTCAGCCTCGCCGCCTGCTCACCCGCCCGCCTCGCGAGCTGGCTCACGCCCAGCGAGGGCGTGCGGCGGGAGCAGGGGCTGGAATACGGCCCCCTGCCCCGCCAGCGCCTCGACCTCTACACACCCGATGGCGTGCCACCCGGCGCGCCGCTGGTGCTGTTTTTGCCGGGCGGCGCCTGGGTTTCGGGCCAACGCGCCGAATACGGCTTCGTGGGCATCACGCTGGCGCGGCTCGGCGCCGTCGTGGCCGTCGCGGACTACAGGCTCTGGCCCGAGGCGGCCTATCCGGCCTTCGTGGAGGATGCGGCGCTGGCGCTGCGCTTCCTGTCCACGCGGAACCGGCCCCTGGTCGTGATGGGCCATTCGGCCGGCGCCTTCAACGCGGCCGCCGTGGCGCTCGATCCGCGCTGGGATGTGCGGCCGCTGGTGTCAGGGCTCATCGGCATCTCCGGCCCCTATGATTTCGGCGCGCATGAGGTGACGCCGCCCGCCATCTTCGCGGGGCTGGAGCGCATCGAGGCCGCGCCCGCGCCGCTGGAGGGTGCCGCCCCCATGCTGCTGCTGCACGGCGGGCGCGACACCACCGTCGGCCCCTACCATTCCGAAATCCTGGCCGAGCGCGCCCGCACGGCTGGCGTGCCGGTGCGGCATGTGGTGTGGCCGCGCCTCTCCCACATTGACATCATGGCCGGCTTCGCGCCCGCCTCGCGCTGGCTGCGGCTGGGCGAACCTGAGGTGGTGGCCGAGATCGGCCGCTTCCTCACATCGGTGCGAGCGCGTCCCCCGGCCGGATGACGCCCCCCTGCACGATGATGCAGTTCAGCCCCGAGCGGTTGGTCAGCGGCTTGAACAGCCGCCGCCCCAGCAGGTCATCGAGGTATTGGCAGGGCACGTTCAGCCGGATGCCTTCCAGCACCGCCTCGCCCACGCGGAAGCGCCGGCCGACCAGGTGGTTCAGCGGCACGCCCCGCACCGTCAGGTTCCGGCGGTGCTCATGCGGTTCCAGCGTCAGGTCGTGGTCGCGGGCCAGGGCCTCCAGAGTCTCCACCTCGATCAGCGTCACCTGGCGCTCGCGCTGCGGCTTGGGGCTGTAGGTGCCGGTGCCGAGCAGATAGCGGTCGCCCTCGATGCCCTGGCCCTCCAGCAGCCGCGCCTCGGGCCGCGCCTCCATGGGCGCGCCGCCGCGCGGGGTGGTGTGGATGTGCAGGAGGGTGCCGGACCATGTCATGCGCCCAGGCTGTGCGCGCCGCCACGGATGGTCAAGGCAGGGCCGGCCGCACCATCTCCACCGCCACCGCCTGGCCCAGCGCCATGTCGGCCGCGACGCGCGAGGCGATGCCCGCCACCGCCCAGCCCGAGCCTTGCCGCACCAGCAGCGGCGCGCCCGAGGCACCGCGCGTGCCGGCGCAATCATGCAGCAGCAGCCCGGCCCGCAGGTCCAGCAGCCGGCAGCCGGTGTCGGCGAGCAGCACCTCCGGCTGGTCCTGCTGGTAGCCGCCCAGCACCAGTGGCGTGCGCGGGGCGGCGGGCCGGTCCAGCAGCGGCAGGGCCACGCCACGGATGGGCTGGGCCAGCGTCAGGATGGCCCAGTCCTCCCGCCCGGGCCCACGCAGCACGGGGTCATAGCCGGCCCCCGTCTGGTAGCCGATGACGCTGGCGCGCGCGCGAAAGCGGCCACGGTCATAGCCCAGCAAAAAGCTCACCCCGCGCGGATGGGTGAAGTCACCGGTGCGGACCAGCAGCAGGCAATGGGCCGCGGTCAACACCTGATCAGGCGCGATCAGCGTGCCGGTGCAACGCCCGCCCCCCTGGGTCTGCACCACGCCGATGGAGGTCCAGGGCGCCTCCCCCATCGAGACGGGCGCGCGTGGGTCGAAGCTGCCGATGCCGGGCAGAGGCACCGCCTGCGGCACGCCGCCCGGCGCGGGGGATTTCGTCTGGGCGTGGGAAGGGCCGGCCACCAGCAGGGCCAGCAGGGCAAGGGCCGTCCGTTTCATCGCAGCATCTCCTCCACCCATTGCGGCACCAGCCGCCCGGCCGGACCGTGGCGGGCCTCGTGGAAGATGGAGGCGCCATCGGAGGCTTCCAGGTTGATTTCCAGGGTGCGCGCCCGCCCACGCACCGCCGCCGCGAAGCCCGCCGCCGGCCAGACCCGGCCGGAGGTGCCGATGGAGACGAACATGTCGCACGCATCCAGCGCCGCCTCGATGCGTGCCATGCCCAGCGGGATTTCGCCGAACCACACCACATGCGGCCGCAGCCGTCCCATGGCACCGCAGGCGGGGCAGGCGCTCGTCAGGGTAATGTCGTCCTGCCAGGGGCTGTCGGCCCGGCATTCCAGGCAGCGGGCACGGCGCAGCTCCCCATGCATGTGGTGCAGCCGGCGGCTGCCCGCGCGTTCGTGCAGGTCGTCCACATTTTGCGTGACCAGCAGGAAATCGCCGCGGTCCCAGGCGGCATCCAGGCGGGCCAATGCCTCATGGGCGGGGTTGGGCGCCACCTTCCGCAGCTGCGCGCGGCGGGCGTTGTAGAAGCCCTGCACGCGGTCGGGGTCGGCGGCGAAGGCCTCGGGCGTCGCCACTTCCTCCAGCCGCACCCGGGACCATAGGCCGCCCAGGTCGCGGAAGGTGGCAAGCCCGCTCTCAGCCGAAATCCCGGCCCCGGTGAGGATGACGATGTTCATGCCCGCCATCCTGCACCGGCCATGCCGTCAATGGCGACGGTCTTGCGCCACGGCCACCTCGCCCTGCGTGCCCCAGAGGGCCAGGAAGGCGATGGACAGGAACAGCACCGGGATGGCCGCGAGGGCCGCCCAGAAGAGCACCCACGGCGTCCAGTAGTAGGACAGCAGCAGCAAGGCCATCGCGACGTTGCCCAGCGCCAGCAGCCATTGCCGGGCGGCGGCGTCCATCGCGTCCGGGCTTTCGGGCGGCATGGGAGCCAGGCCAGGCTCGATGGACGCGCGGGCGGCCAGGCCGCCCAGCAGCGCCAGCAGCAGAACCGCGGCCACCACCAGCGCCACGACCGCCCCCGAGGTGCCGCGCGTGCCCAGCCACCACGCCCCCGCGAGGCCCAGGCCCGCGATGGCCAGTGGCAGCAACGAAGCCAGGCGCGAGGCGGTTTTCAGCCGCGACGCGCGGCCCATCGAGTCGCCGATCTGCCGCAGGTTCTGCACCCAGAACAGGCCGGCCAACGGCAAGGACGCGACCAGCAGCACCCAGCCGACCTCACTCTGCAAGCCGCCCCACCCCGCCAGGGACGCGGCACCGCCCATCCCCGCCCACAGGGCGAAGGGCGTCAGCATGAAGATCGCGATGGCGAAGGGCAGCCAGCGCGGCATCAGCGGGTCTCGGAGCGGAGAGAGGGGAAGGAACTCATTACACGGTCTCCATGAACTTGCCGTCACATGGCGCGCAGGCGCTCCGGGGCAAAGGCCCCGGAGCCGAAAAAGTCACTCAATGCCGATGGGACGAGGCCCCGCGCGCGCCGGCGCTGCGCACCTCCAGCTCCAGCGTCACCTCGCCCGCCTCGGCGAAGCGCAGCGTGACGGGGATGCGCGTGCCCTCCACCAGCGCCCGGTTCAGCCCCATGAACATCAGGTGCAGCCCGCCCGGCTCAAGCGTGGCGCTGCCGCCCGCCGGCACCGGGATGTCCTGCACGGGGCGCATCCGCATCACGTCCCCGTCGCGGATATGGGTGTGCAATTCCATCCGCCCCGCGACGGGCGAGCTGGCGGCCACCAGACGGTCAGCCACCGTGCCGGTGTTGCGGATGGTCATGAAGCCCGCGCCCTGGCGGCCTTCCAGCGCGGCGCGCGTCCAGGGCGCCTCGATCCGCAGCGGGCCGAGGGCGGTGGCGCCATGCGTGTGCTGCACCTGCTGCACGTGGCCCTGGTGGTGATGCGCCTGCGCGGCCACGGGCAGCAGCGGCAGGGCGCCCAGGAGGATGCGGCGATGGATCATGTCGAAGGTTCCTCTCGTGACGTGATGGTGGGTGTGTGGCGGGCGGCCTGGGCGGGCCGCGCCTCGATGCGGCCGGCGATGCGTGCCAGCGCCGGCGCCTGGCGCACGGCCAGCACCGGGTCGCCCTCGGTGCAGCCGCGGCGCAGCGTGGCGAGGCCCGCTTGCAGCGTCTCCGCCTCCTCCGCCGTGGCGCGCGGCAGGGCGGCGGCGATGGCCGCCTCCGTCCCCTCCGCGGCCGCCTGGCAGATTTCGGTCATGGCGCGGTCCATCTCCTCGGGGTCGCAGGCCCAAACGGCGATGGGGGCCGCGATCAATCCCAGGGCCAGCAGCGCGCCCCTCATGGCGTGGTCCCCGTGAGGCGCAAAGTGGCGGCCGGGCTGCGAGGGCGGGGCTGGCCCTCGCTCGCCACCTCCACCCAGTCATGCCGGGCGCCATTGGCGCAGAGCTGCGCCACGGGAAAGGTCAGCGTCTCGCCCGGGCGGGCGGGGGTGCGGATCAGCACGACGAACTCCTCGAAGAAGGGATCGGGCAGGCTGCCACCGCTCCAGGCGATGAAGGCCGGCGCCTCGCGGATCAGCCCATGGCCGCCGGAGACAGGGCGTTCCAGCGGCCGCATCCGCACCGTGAGTTCCCAGCCCGGCTTGGGGCTGGGGCGGGCGGTGGTGATGCCCTCGGGCAGCGTCACCTCGATGGCCGTTGTCGGCTGCCCCGCGCAGCCATGCGGCACGCGGAAGGCGATGCGCTGGAAGCTGCCGGGGGCGGCCTCCGGCGGATCAATGGTGACATGGGCCCCCGCCGGCGCGCTGGCCAGCAGGAGCAGGGCGAGAAGCTTTCGCATGGTGTCGCTTTCCTGCGGGTCAGAAGCGGAAGGTGGTGCCGGCGAAGACGGCGCGGCCGAAGCCGGGCTCGAACAGCGCCGAACTGGCCGTGGCGACGGGGATGACCGAGGCCGAGCTGATGTAGCGCCGGTCCAGCAGGTTGCGCCCCTCGACGAAGACGGAGATGCCGCGCTCGGGCAGTTCGAAACCCGCGCGCAGGCCCAGCAGCGCGTAGCTGTCGGTGCGGACGGTGTTGGCGTTGTCCACGAAGAAACCCTCGGGCACCACGTCCATGTTGGGGGCCACCCACCAGCCGGCGGGGTGGTTGTAGCGTGCCTCGGCCCGCAGCACGTGGCGCGGCACGCCGGGCAGGCGGTTGTCGCGGAAGGTCCGGTCACCGTCGAAGCGGAAGTCGCTGAAGCTGTAGGCGCCGCGCAGCACGACGCTGTCCTGCGCCGCGAGGACGCTTTGCGCCACCCGCCAGGTGGCCGCCAGCTCGATGCCCTGGTGGATGGTGCGGCCGGCATTGCGGGCGAAGCTCGACCCGGGCGTGGGGCCCTGGAAGAGCTGGATCTCGTTGCGCAGCCAGGCCTGCCAGATGGCGGCCTCCAGGCCCACGGCCCCGACCGTGCCGCGCACACCCGCTTCCACGGTGGTCGCGCGCTGCGGCTTCAGCAGGCCGAACCCGCCCGCGGGCACCAGCGCCACCAGGTCCGACAGGGTCGGCGGCTCAGTGGACCAGGTCAGGTTCGCATAGGCCTGCAGCCCCGGCGTCGCCTGCCACAGCACGCCCAGGCGCGGATTGGCGAAGTCCCAGGACCCGCTGCCGCTGAGGGAGGGGTTCAGGCGGTTGATGCTCTCCCGCGCCGCCGTGCCCACCGAGATGCCGGTGACGAGGGCCAGGTTCTCCAGCACGTAGAGGCTGTTCTCGGCATAGGCGTCGAGCGTCGCGGCGGATTCGCGCGCGGAGAAGGTCAGTGCCCCGCGCCGGCCGGCCAGGTTCACGAAGCGGCGGTTGTCCACCTCGCCCATCGCCGCATTCACGCCGGTGACGAGGCGGTTGCGCAAGCCGCCGAGCCGCCCGTCCAGCGTGAGCCGGGCGAAGAGGTTCACATCGTCATTGCGGTTATCAATCACCTGGAAGATCGGGTGGTCGAGGCGGCGGTTCACGTAGCTGCCACCGAATTCGAGCAACCCGCCCTCGCCCAGCCGGACGGCGGTGCGGGAACCGATCCGCAGGCTCTCGATGTTGCGGGCATAGCGCAGGGCCACGTTGGCGGCATTGGCACGGCGCGGGTCGGACAGCGCCACGGCCCGCGTCAGCGAGCCCGGGATGTCCTGCCGGATGGAGTTGTAGGTGAAGAAGAGCCGCGTCTCGATGTCGTCATTGATGCGCCAGCCCAGGTTCATGTTCACCCGGGCGCTGTCGCCGCCGCTGTTGCGCCGGTAGCCATCCTGCCGCGCGCCGGTGATGCTGATGGCGCCATCAAACGGCCCCGACACCACCCCATGCGCCAATTGCCCGCGGAACAGGCCAAAGCTGCCCGCTTCCAGCCGGACCATGGAGCCCTGGCGGTCGCGCCCCGTCGGCGTCACGAAGTTGATGGCCCCGCCCAGGGTGTTGGCGCCCAGCGCGAAGGCATTGCCGCCGCGAAAGACCTCCACGCGCTGGAAGGTCAGCGGATCCAGCTCCTGGAAGTCGCCACTGCCATCGGCCTGGTTGACCGGGATGCCGTCCTGGTAGAGGCGCACGCCACGCAGGTGGAAGTTGCGCGCCGTGCCCGAGCCCCGGATGGAGAGGCGGGAATCCTCGCCCCATTTCGGCTGGGTGAAGACGCCGGGGACGAATTCCAGCACGTCGCGCAGCGTGGTTGCGCCGGCACGGTCCTGGAAATCGCTGGCGGGGATGACGGTGTTGTTGCCGGGGCTCAACCAGGCGCGCAGCCGGGCCTGTTCATTGGTGGGCACGGTGAGCGAGGGCGCCGGCGCCGTGACCAGCACGGAGGGAATTTCGGCGGGGGCCTGTGCCCAGGCGGGCGCGGCGAGAACGAGAAGCGGTGCGGCCCAGCAGGCGCGCGGCGAAGCGGACATGGGGAATTTCCCGGGATGGCGTGAACGAGGCCACGCGGCGGGCGCCGCGCGGGAGGCGTGTTCAGGCCAGGACGGGGGGTGCGCGGGTGCTGTAGGGCGGCGCGCGGGCGCGCGGGGCCGGCAAGGCGGTGCCGGTCAGGGAGAAGCCTGGAAGCTCAGCGAAGACCACGGGCTGCGACAAGGTCGGCGCCGCCGGCAGCACCACGCCGGGCAGTCCGGCGCAGACCGGACACACGCCGGAACCGGCCTCGCCCGGCGCCTCCATCGGCTGGCCCTCCTGGTCCAGCAGGACGAGGCGCTTGCCCTCGATGGTGCAGATCTCAACGAGCAACCCATGGGCGGCGCCCAGGCCGCGCAGGCAATGCGCCGCACCCACCCCGGCCTGCATCAGCAGGACGAGGGCGAAGGCCAGGCAGCTCAGGCGGCGAAACGCTCCCACATGGGAGGCTTTACGCCGGCCGGGCGCCGGGCTCAAGCCGCCAGCGCATACTCCACCTCCGGCGTATAGACCGCCATCTCCTTGCCCAGCCGCGAGGAGAAGAGCACGAAATGCTCCACCACCACGGGCTCGGTGCGGAACAGGTTGTGGGCCTGTACGAAGCCCGCGAGCTTGTCGAGCGGCACCAAGTCGGTCCGCGCCAGTGTCACATGGGGCGTGAAGCGGCGGCGCTCGGCCGGCAGGCCCGCGCGCTGCAAGGCCGTCTCGATCTTGGCCTGGAGGTGGGCCAGGCCCGGCGTGCGCTCCGCCACCGCGTGCAGCGACTGGACGCGGCCGGCCTTCTCGAAGGTGCCAAGCCCTTGCAGGCGCAATTCGAAGGGCTTGGCGCGAATGGCGGCCAGCGCCAGGTCCACCTCCTCCGCCTCGACGGAGGTGACATTGCCGATGAAGCGCAGCGTCAGGTGGTAGTTGGCCGGCGGCACCCAGCGCACACCGGGCAGACCCCCCACCATCAGGGCCAGGCTGTCGCGCACCGCCTCCGGAAGTTCGAGAGCGACGAAGAGACGCATGGGCACCCCCTTCCGGATTCGCGGATCATCCTGCCGGGGAAGCCGCCACCCGGTCCAGCAGTTGTTCGGTGACAGGCAGGATCTCCGCGATCATCCGCTCAACGCCTCGGGCGTTGGGATGGATGCCGTCGGCCTGGTTCAGCGCCCGTTCGCCCGCCACGCCTTCCAGGAAGAAAGGATGAAAGAGCAAGTTGGGCCGGCGCCGCGCCGCCTCGGTGAACACGGCGAAGAACTCCCGCCCATAGTCGGCGCCGAGGTTGGGCGGGGCGTGCATGCCGGCCAGCAGCGTCGGGATGTTGCGCGCCTCCAGCCGATCCAGGATCGAATCGAGCGCCTGCGCCATCCGTGCCACCGGCAGCCCGCGCAGCCCGTCATTGCCGCCCAGCGCCACGATGGCCGCCTGCGGCCGGTCGGCCAACGCCCAGTCGAGCCGCGCGGCACCCCCCGCCATGGTGTCGCCCGAGACGCCACCATCCAGCACCCGCACCTGGCGGCCGCGCGCGTTCAACGCCGCCTCCAGCCGGGGCACGAAGCCCTCGCCGCGCGGCAGGCCGAAGCCAGCCGTCAGGCTGTCGCCCAGGGCCAGCAGGCGCACCGGCTCCTGCGCCCCGGCGGCGCCGATACCCAGAGTTGCGGAAAGCAACAAACCCTTTTGCAGCGCAGCGCGGCGCCCATATCGGAAGGTGATGGACAAGCAACAAACCCCTTCGCCGTTGATCGCGGCCCATGATCTCCGCTTCGAGGTGGGGGCCGCCGCGGGGCGGGTCAACATCCTGCGCGGCGTGAGCCTCTCGGTGGACGAGGGCGAGGCAGTGGCCATCGTGGGCCCCTCCGGCTCCGGCAAGACCTCGCTGATGATGCTGTTGGCAGGGCTGGAGCGCGCGACGGCCGGGCGCCTGACCGTGGCGGGCCGGGACCTCTCGGCGCTCGACGAGGACGCCCTGGCCCGCTTCCGGCGCGAGGAGGTGGGCATCGTCTTCCAGTCCTTCCACCTGGTGCCCACCATGACGGCGCTGGAGAACGTGGCCATCCCGCTGGAATTCGCCGGCGACCCGGCGGCCTTCGCCAAGGCCGAGGCGGCGCTGGGCTCGGTGGGCCTGGGCCACCGCGTCGGCCACTACCCAGGCCAGCTTTCCGGCGGCGAGCAGCAACGCGTGGCCCTGGCCCGCGCCTTCGTGGCCACCCCGCGCCTGATCCTGGCCGACGAGCCCACGGGCAACCTGGACCGCGCCACGGGCAACCTGGTGATGGACCTGCTCTTCGACCTGCGCGACCGGCACGGGACCACCCTGCTGCTCATCACCCATGACCCGCTGCTGGCCGCGCGCTGCGCCCGACAGATCCATGTGGCCGATGGGCGCATCGAGCGCGACACGGCCGAACTCCCGCTGGCCGCCGAATAACCATGCGCGACGTGATGATGGGGCTGCGCCTCGCGCGGCGCGAATTGCGTGGTGGCGCGCGCGGGCTGTGGCTGGTGCTGGCCTGCCTCGCCCTGGGTGTCGCCGCCATCGCGGCGGTGGGCACGCTGCGCGCGGGCATCCAGGCAGGCTTGCAGGCGGATGGCGCCCGCATCCTGGGCGGCGATCTCGAGATCCGCGGCGGCTACCAGCCGGTGGAGGCCGCCACCCTCGACTGGGTGCGCGCGCGCGGCGCCACCATCAGCGAGGTGCGGATGCTGCGCGCCATGCTGGTGGCCCCCTCGGGCGAGCGCAGCCTGGTGGAGCTCAAGGCCGCGGACGGCCTCTACCCCCTCTTCGGAGAATTGCGGCTGGACCCGGCGGTGCCCCTCACCGGCGGCGTTGTCGTGGCCGAGCCCGCCGTGGCCGACCGGCTGGGCCTCGCCACCGGCGATGCGGTGCGCCTCGGCGAGGCGCAATTCACCTTCGCCGCGCGCATCACCGAGGAACCGGACCGCGTCGCCACCCCCACGGTCTTCGGGCCCCGCGCCATCATCCCGCTGGACCAGCTGGCCGGCACCGGCCTCGCCCAGCCGGGCAGCCTGATCAGCCACGAATACCGCATCCGTCTGCCCGAGGGTGTCTCAGCCCGCGCCTTCGGCAATGAGCTGCGTGCGGCCTTTCCCTCCGCCCCCTGGCGCGTGCGCCTCGCCGAACAGGCCGAGCCCGGGGTGAACCGCTTCCTCGACCGCGCCGCCTCCTTCCTGACGCTGGCGGGCCTCACCGCGCTGCTGGTGGGCGGCATCGGCGTGGCGACGGGCGTGCGCGCCTGGCTCGACGCGCGGGCGCGCACCATCGCGACCCTGCGCTGCATGGGGGCGCCCTCCACGGCCATCTTCTCGGCCTATCTGTTCCAGGTGCTGGCGCTCTCGGCCGTGGGCATCCTGTTTGGCCTGCTGGCCGGCTGGGGGCTCACCTTCCTGGCCGCGCAATTGCTGGCGGGTGCCCTGCCCGTGCCGCCGCGCATGGGGTTCTACCCGGCGCCGCTGGGGCTGGCAGCCCTCTACGGGCTGCTGACGGCACTGACCTTCGCGCTCTGGCCGCTCGGCCGCGCGGGGCGCATCCCGGGGGCGGCGCTGTTCCGCGACATGTTCCGCACCGAGGCCCGCCGCCCCGGCTGGCGCGTCATGGCGCTCAACGCGCTGACGGCCGGCGCCCTGGTGGCGCTGGTGATCCTGACGGCCGAACAACCGGTCTTCGCCATGGCCTTCTGCGCCGGCGCGGCCGTGGCGCTGGTGATCTTCCGCCTGGGGGCGGCGGTGCTGATGTGGGGGGCGAAGCGCCTGTCGCACATCCGCCGCCCGGCCATCCGGCTGGGGCTCGCCAACCTGCACCGTCCCGGGGCCGCCACGCCCATCATGCTGGTGGCTCTGGGGCTGGGGCTGACCACGCTCGCCGCCATCGCGCAGATCGAGGGCAACCTGCGTGCGGCCATCGGCAACGAGATGCCCAGCCGCGCGCCCAACTTCTTCTTCATTGACATCCAGCCCGACCAGGTCGGGGAGTTTGATCGCCTGGCGCGCGAGACGCCCGGGGTGGAGGAGGTGCGTCGCGTGGCCAGCCTGCGCGCCCGCATCACCGCCGTCCGGGGCATTCCCGCGGAGGAGTATCAGACCACGTCTGACACCGCCTGGGCGCTGCGCGGCGAGCGCGGCCTGACCTACACGGCCGAGATGCCCGAGGGCACAAGGCTGGTGGAAGGCCAATGGTGGGCGCCCGACCATTCCGGGCCTACCCTCCTCTCCTTCGACGCCAACCTGGCACGCGGCTGGGGCGTGGGCATCGGCGACACGATCACGGTGAACGTGCTGGGGCGCGAGGTGGACATGACCATCGCGAACCTGCGCCAGGTGGAATGGCGCAGCCTGGCCATGAACTTCACCCTGGTGGCCTCGCCCGGCCTGCTCTCGGCGGCACCCCATACCCACATCGCCACCGTCCGTGGCGACCCGGCGCAAGATGGGCTGCTGCTGCGGCGCATTACGGACGCATTGCCAAATGTCTCGGGCGTGCGGGTGCGCGATGCCCTGGCCCAGGTGGCGGAATTGCTGGGCCGCATCGCCACGGCCCTGACGGCCACGGGTTCCGTGACCCTGTTGGCCGGCGCCCTGGTGCTGGCGGGCGCCGTCGCGGCCGGCCAGCGCCGTCGCGTGCGTGAGGCGGTTGTGCTCAAGACCGTCGGTGCCACGCGCGGGCAGATCCGCCGGGCCTTCCTGGTGGAGTTCGGGGCGCTGGGCGCTTTCGCCGGGCTGCTGGCGGCGGCGGCAGGCACGGCGGCGGCCTGGGGCGTGGTGACCGGCATCATGCGGCAGGAATGGCTCTTTCTGCCTGGCACCCTGGCCTTGACGGTTCTGGGCTGCATGGTTCTGGTACTGGCCTTCGGCTATGCCGGCACCGCCCTGGCACTCCGCGCCCGCCCAGGCCCCCTTCTGCGAAACGACTAGACCGCACCGCGGCGAAACGATGGGGGCCGGGATGTGAAATGGCGTTGAATTAGGATTACAGGCGGTCCATATAACGGCTCGACGGGCGACGCCCGATTCAGGAGGACACTTCACCCATGGCACTCCAACCCCAATCTCGGTGGACTCAGCCGCAGCAAGGCTGGGGCCGCGCCGGCGCGCTCGATCAGGCGGTCCTCGACGAGGGGCTGCGCAGCTACATGCTCCGCGTCTACAACTGGATGGCGTCGGGCCTGCTGCTCACGGCCATCGTGGCCTATCTGATCGCGAGCACGCCCGCCGTCGCCGAGCTCTTCTACACCACGGTCCGCACGCCGCGGGGCCTGGCCACCGCGCCGACCATCCTCGGCTGGATCGCGATGTTCTCGCCGCTGGCCTTCGTCCTCGCCCTCTCCTTCGGCATCAACCGGATGAGCAAGACGACGGCGCAGGCGCTGTTCTGGGTGTTCGCCGCCGTGATGGGCGCGAGCATGTCGAACATCTTCGTGATCTACACGGCGACCTCGATCGCGAGCACCTTCTTCGCCACCTCGGCGATGTTCGGCGCGATGAGCCTGATCGGCTACACGACCAAGCGCGACCTGACGAAGATGGGCAGCTTCATGATGATGGGCCTCATCGGCATCATCCTCGCGTCGCTGGTGAACATCTTCATCGGCTCGCCGGCCATCGCCTTCGTGGTCTCGATCCTGGGCGTGATCATCTTCTGCGGCCTGACCGCCTGGGACACGCAGCGGATCAAGACCGACTACATCGAGCACGCCTATGCCGAGGGCTCGGAGATGGCGGGCAAGCGCAGCGTGATGGACGCGCTGGGCCTCTACCTGAACTTCATCAACCTGTTCCAGTTCCTGCTCCAGTTCATGGGCATGCGGAACCAGGAGTAAGTCCCTCCCGCGCCAGCGGGTTGGTCATGGGCCCGGCGGAGCGATCCGCCGGGCCTTTTTCCTGTTCAGGGGTCGGCGAGCGTCACCACCTCGGTGCCTTCCTCGATGGAATCGCCGGGGCCGCAGCCCAGATGCGCCACCACCCCGTCGCGCGGGGCGGTGATCTTGATCTCGGTCTTCATCGCCTCCAGCACGGCGAGCAACTGGCCCTTCGCCACGGCATCGCCCACCGCGACGAGCACCTGCACCACGCGGCCGGGGATGGGGGCGGTCAGGCGGTTCTCGGCGGCGGCACCGTCCTCGGCTGGGGCGTAGGGGTCGCGGCGTTGGAGGCGCCAAATGCCCCCACCCAGATGGACGGTGTAGCCATCCTCCTCTGGCACCAGGCCGAAGGCGCGCGCGGTTCCCCCCTCGACCAGGGCATAGGCGCCGCGTTGCAGGCTGATGGCGACGCGGCGCGGCGGCGCATCCTCGACCGCGACCTCGAAGCCCTCCGGCAGGTGGCGCAGCGTAAGGCGGCGGGGGCGCACGCCGTCATCCCACAGCGCGATCGTCTCGGCGGCGCCGTGCAGGCGCCACCCGGCGGCGCGGGTCCAAGGCGAGGCGCCGAAAGGCTCCTCGGCCCAGCCGCGCGCGCCCTGCGCCGCTTCCCCGCAGGCGGCGGCGATCAGCGCCTCCTCCGGCGCGGCTTCGGGCGGTGCCAGCAGGAGCACGGCGTGCCGGGCGATGAAGCCGGTGTCGAGCTCCGCCGCGCGCAAGGCGGGGTGGCGCAGCAGGCGGCGCAGGAAGCGGGCGTTGTTGCCCAGGCCCTCCACCTGCAGCGCGTCCATCGCTTGGCCGAGGCGCACCAGCGCCGCGTCCCGATCCTCGCCCCAGGCGATGATCTTGGCCAGCATGGGATCATAGAAGGCGGTGACGGTGTCGCCGGCCTCGAAGCCCGTGTCCACGCGGACACCCGCCTCGAAGTGGGTGGGCCACAGCTTGCGCAGGCGGCCCGTGGCCGGGCGGAAATCCTGCTCCGGCTCCTCGGCATAGAGGCGGACCTCGACCGCGTGGCCCTGTGGCGCCGGCGGCCAGGCTTCGGGCAGCGCCTCGCCGGCGGCCACGCGCAGCTGCCACTCCACGAGGTCGAGGCCCGTGATCATCTCGGTGACCGGGTGCTCGACCTGCAGGCGGGTGTTCATCTCGAGGAAGAAGGCGTCCTCGCCCTCCACCACGAACTCCACCGTGCCGGCATTGACATAGCCCACGGCCGCGGCGGCGTTGACGGCCGCCGCGTGCAGGCGCGCGCGCAGCGCGTCCGACAGGTTGGGGGCCGGTGCCTCCTCC
Source organism: Roseococcus sp. (assembly GCA_035998215.1). Lineage (GTDB taxonomy): Bacteria > Pseudomonadota > Alphaproteobacteria > Acetobacterales > Acetobacteraceae > Roseococcus. Next base: position 449,785 of record DASYHU010000030.1, read on the forward strand.
AGCACCTTCTGGTGGCGGCGCTGGATGGAGCAGTCGCGCGTGTGCAGATGCACGATGCGCCCATGCGTGTCGCCCATCACCTGCACTTCGACGTGGCGGGGCTTCGTCAGGTACTTCTCGATCAGCACGCGGTCATCGCCGAAGGCGGCCAGCGCCTCGCGCCGCGCGCCGTGCAACTCCTCCAGGAAGCGCGCGGCCTCATACACCGGGCGCATGCCCTTGCCGCCGCCGCCCGCACTCGCCTTGATGAGCACGGGGAAGCCGATGCGCGCGGCCTGTTCGGCCAGGTGCGCGTCGTCCTGCGCCTCGCCATGATAGCCGGGCACGGTGGGCACGCCTGCCGCGACCATCAGGCGCTTGCTCTCGGCCTTGCTGCCCATGGCGCGGATGGCATGGGGCGTGGGGCCGATGAAAGCGATGCCGGCCTGGGCGCAGGCCTCGGCGAACTCGGCATTCTCGGAGAGGAAGCCATAGCCGGGGTGGACGGCCTCGGCGCCGCTGCGGCGGGCAACGTCCAGGATCACCTCGGCGCGAAGGTAGCTCTCGCGCGCCGGCGAGGCGCCGATGAAATGCGCCTCGTCGGCCTCGCGCACATGCAAGGCATGGCGGTCGGCCTCGCTGAAGACGGCGACGGTCGTGATGCCCAGGCGGCGCGCGGTGCGGGCGATGCGGGCGGCGATCTCGCCGCGATTGGCGATCAGGATCTTGCGGAACATCGCCGTCACATCCGGAACAGGCCGAACTTCGTCGGCGGTATGGGCGCGTGCAGCGCGGCGTTGAAAGCGAGGCCCAGCACGTCGCGCGTCATGGCAGGCGGGATGATGCCGTCATCCCAAAGGCGGGCGGTGGCGTAGTAGGGGTCGCCCTCGCGCTCGTATTTCTCGCGGATGGGCGCCTTGAAGGCCTCTTCCTCCTCCGCGCTCCAGACGCGGCCCGAGGCTTCCAGGTTGTCCCGCCGCAGCGTGGCCAGCACGGAGGCCGCCTGCTCGCCGCCCATCACGCTGATGCGCGCATTGGGCCAGGTGAAGAGGAAGCGCGGCGAGTAGGCACGGCCGCACATGCCGTAGTTGCCCGCGCCGAAGCTGCCGCCGATCAGCACCGTGATCTTGGGCACCTGGGCCGTGGCGACGGCCGTGACGAGCTTGGCGCCATCCTTGGCGATGCCGCCGCTCTCGTATTTTCGGCCCACCATGAAGCCCGAGATGTTCTGAAGGAACAGCAGCGGGATATTGCGCTGGCAGCACAATTCGATGAAGTGCGCCCCCTTCTGCGCGCTCTCGCTGAACAGAATGCCGTTGTTCGCGATGATGCCGACCGGCATGCCCCAGATGCGCGCGAAGCCGGTGACGAGCGTGGTGCCATAGCGCGGCTTGAACTCGTCCAGCACGGAGCCGTCCACGATGCGCGCGATCACCTCGCGCACCTCGAAGGGGGCGCGCACATCGGAGGGGATCACGCCGTTCAACTCGGCCGGGTCATAGGCCGGCGCCTCGGGCGCGAAGGGCGGCGCGGGCGGGGCGGCGGCATTGAGGTTGCCCACGATGCGCCGCATCAGCCCGAGCGCATGCATATCGTCCTGCGCCAGGTGGTCGGCCACGCCGGAAAGGCGAGTGTGCACGTCGCCACCGCCCAGGTCCTCGGCCGTCACCACCTCGCCCGTGGCGGCCTTCACCAGCGGCGGGCCGCCCAGGAAGATGGTGCCCTGGTTGCGGACGATCACCGCCTCGTCGCACATGGCGGGCACATAGGCGCCGCCCGCGGTGCAGCTTCCCATCACCGCCGCGATCTGCGGGATGCCCGCCGCGCTCATGTTCGCCTGGTTGAAGAAGATGCGGCCGAAATGCTCGCGGTCGGGGAAGATTTCGTCCTGGTTGGGCAGGTTGGCACCGCCGCTGTCCACCAGATACAGGCAGGGCAGCCGGTTCTGCTGCGCGATTTCCTGCGCGCGGAGGTGCTTCTTCACCGTCATCGGGTAGTAGCTGCCGCCCTTCACCGTGGCGTCATTGGCCACGATGACGCAGGCACGGCCCGAGACCGTGCCGATGCCGGTGATGAGGCCGGCACCCGCGATGTCCTCGCCATACATGCCGTGCGCGGCGAGCGGCGAGAGTTCGAGGAAAGGCGCGCCGGGGTCGAGCAGCCGCTCCACCCGCTGCCGCGGCAAGAGCTTGCCGCGCGCCACATGCCGGGCGCGCGCCGCCTCAGACCCACCCAGCGCCGCCCGCGCCGTCCGCGCGCTGAGTTCGTCCAGCAATTCCTGCGTGCGCACCGCCTGCGCGCGGAAGTCCCGCCCGCGCGTGTCGAGGCTCGTGGTGAGGCGCATGGTCAGGCCGTCTCGCGGAAGAGTTCGCGCCCGATCAGCAGCCGGCGGATTTCGCTGGTGCCGGCGCCGATCTCGTAGAGCTTCGCATCGCGCAGCAGGCGGCCTGTGGGGTAGTCGTTGATGTAGCCATTGCCGCCCAGGATCTGGATGGCGTCGAGTGCGGCGCGCGTCGCTTCCTCGGCGGCGAAGAGGATGGCGCCCGCCGCGTCCTTGCGCGTGGTCTGCCCGGCGTCACAGGCGCGCGCCACGGCATAGACATAGGCCCGCGCCGCGTTGAAGCGCGTGTACATGTCCGCGACCTTGCCCTGGATGAACTGGAACTCGCCGATGGCCTGGCCGAACTGCTTGCGTTCATGGATGTAGGGCACGACCACATCCAGGCAGGCCTGCATGATGCCCAAGGGGCCGGCGGCCAGCACCACACGCTCGTAGTCGAGGCCCGACATCAGCACGCGCACGCCGCCATTGACCTGGCCGAGCACGTTCTCCTCCGGCACCTCGCAATCCTCGAACACCAGTTCGGAGGTGGGGGAGCCGCGCATGCCGAGCTTGTCGAGCTTCTGCGCCGGCGTGAAACCCTTGAAGCCGCGCTCGATGAGGAAGGCGGTAATCCCCTTCGGACCGGCCTCCGGGTCGGTCTTGGCGTAAACGATGAGCGTCTCGGCGTAATGGGCGTTGGTGATCCACATCTTCGTGCCGTTCAGCACGTAGCGGTCCCCGCGCTTCTCGGCGCGCAGCTTCATGGACACCACGTCCGAGCCCGCCCCCGGCTCGCTCATGGCCAGCGCGCCCAGGTGTTCGCCGCTGATGAGCTTGGGCAGGTAGCGCGCCTTCTGCGCCGGCGTGCCGTTGCGCTCGATCTGGTTCACGCAGAGGTTGGAATGGGCGCCATAGCTCAGCCCCACGCTGGCGCTGGCGCGGCTGATCTCCTCCACCGCCACGCAATGCGCGACATAGCCCATGCCGGCACCGCCCCGCGCCTCGTCCACCGTGATGCCGTGCAGGCCGAGCGCGCCCATCTCGGGCCAGAGGTGGCGGGGGAATTCATCCGTCCGGTCAATCTCGGCGGCCAGCGGCGCGACGCGGTCGGCGGCGAAGGCGCGAACCGTCTCGCGCAGCGCGTCAATCTCGGGCCCCAGGCCGAAATCCAGCGAGGGGAGGTGGGCGTTTCCGGACATTTCTTTCCCTTCCTCGGAAGGGAGGGAGACTAGCGCGCTTCCGCGCCCCCCGGAACGCCTGATCCGCGCAGCTTGAGCGCCAGGGGCGGGTCATCGGTGGCGATCACATCCAGCCCCAGGCGGAGCGCGCGGTGCAGCGTGGGGGCGTGGTTGGCGCCCCAAACCGACAGGCGCAGCCCCTCCGCCCGGAGCGCATCGCGCAGGGCGAGGTCGGCCAGGCTCTCAGGCACGCCCAGCTCGGTCGCACCGCAGCTGCGGCACATGGCCGCGGCGTCACTCGGGCGGAGGCCGCGCAGCATGCGGCCGCTGGCCAGCCAGACGGTCTGGGCGAAGCCGCCAAGGGCCGCGGCCTCGGCCACGGTCGCCGCCTCGAAGCTCATGAAGACGGTGCGCGCGCGCATGCCGTGCTGGTCCACCACGGCGGCGCAGCGCGCGACGAGGCCCGGGTAGGGCCGGCCCTGGGCATCGGCCTTCACCTCCAGCCGCAGCACCTGCCCGCCCTCCTGGATCAGCCGCGTGGCGTGGGAGAGGTGCGGAATCGTCTCGCCCCCGGTGCCGCGGACGCGAAGCTGGGCCAGCGCCTCCCAGGATTGCGCCACGACCGGCCCCTGCCCGTCCGTCATGCGCTCCAGCGTCGCGTCGTGCATGACCACCGGCTCGCCATCGGCCGAGGCATGGACGTCCAGCTCCACCTGCTCGGCGGGCCACTTCAGCGCCTCGCGGATCGCGAGCAGGCTGTTCTCGGGCCAGATGAAGGCACCGCCCCGATGACTAGCGATCTCGGGGCTGGCGATCTCTTGGAGGGGGGCGTTGTCCATGGCCTATTGCTGGCCGGGAGGCGGGCAGGCCGTCAAGCGGGGCGTGCCTCCCAGGCTTGGCGCAACACCCGCCCCAGGTTCAGCCCGAAGCGCGGCCCGTCGCACAGCGGCGAAGCCGCGACCCGCGCCCGCAGCCCCGCGCGCAGTTCCGCAAGCGCCGGCAGGTCCGCGGCGCGGCGCAGGGCCTCGGCCACATAGCTTGCCTCATCGGGCACGGCCCAGTCCGGCAGGCCGACATTGGAAAGGTGCGACAAGGCGTGGCGGCCGGCAAAACCCTCGCTGACCTTGGTCAACACCGGCACGCCCATCCAGAGGGATTCGCAGACCGTGAGGCCGCCGGTGTAGGGAAAGGGATCCAGCGAGAGGTCAATCTCGCCATAGGCCGCGAGCAGCGCCTCATGCGGCACGGCGCCATGGAGTTCCAGGCGGTCCAACGGCATGCCCAGCGCCGCGGCACGCTCCAGGAAGGCCGCGCGCGTGGGGCCATCGCCCAACGCATGGGTCCGCAGCACCAGCCGCGCGGTGGGCAGGGCCGCGAGGATGCGCGCCCAGGCGGACAGCACCGCGGGCGTGACCTTCGCCAGGTTGTTGTAGCAGCCGAAGGTGACATGGCCGCGCGCCATCGCGGGCAGCGGCGCCACATCCGGCGCGCGGTCCGGCGGGGCGTAGCAGCAATAGCCGTCGGGCATGCGGAGCAGGCGTTCGGTGTAGTGCGGCTCGAAGCCCTCGGGCGTCTCCCAACGGTCAGTCAGCATCCAGTCCATGTTGGGCACGCCGGAGCTGGCCGATTGCGAGCCCACCCATTTGATCTGCACGGGTGCGGCGCGGTGGCGCAGCACCCGCACCCGCCCGCCCTGCCCATGGCCGCTGAGGTCAATCAGGATGTCGAGCGCCTCCGCGCGCAGCCGTTCCAGCACAAGCTGGTCCCTCGCCCCCGGCTCGAAGCTGATCCAGCGGTCGGCACGGGCGCGGAAGCGCCGCGCCAAGGGGTCGTCACGATCGGTGAGGCTGAAGGCCACCACCTCGAACTCCTGGCGCGGCAAATGCTCGATGGCCGGCAGGGTCAGCCAGCCCACCGGATGCCGGCCGAGATTCGACGAGAGCAGCCCGACCCGCAACCGCCCGCCCGGCGGCCTCTCCTGCGGGACATAGGGGTTGATGCCCTGGGACAAGCGCTGGCGCAGCGCGCGGGCGGCTTCGCCCAGGGCCTCGGACGTTGCCATGTCAGGGTGGTAGGGGCCGACATTGCACAGCGCATGGACCAGCGCGTTCTCGCCCCCCGCCGCCTCGGTGGCGCACCGCGCCTCCTCCTGCAGGCCCTGCGAGACGAGCACGAGCGCCAGCGTGGCATGGGTGCGCTCATCCCCGCCGAGATCGGCCAGGGTGGCGCGCAGCGACTCCGCCGCCTCGGCCAGGCGATGCATGCGAAACAGGATTTCACCATGGCCCACCCGCAGGCTTCGCTCGCCAGGGGCCAGGGCCACCGCGCGTTCAAAGACCGGCAGGGCGGCCTTGTAGGCGCGCTCCCGCCATAGGCCATGGGCGAGGCCCGAAAGGATGGACACATCCTCGGGCGCCAAGGCTTCCGCCAGATGCCAATGGCGCAGCCCCTCACGCGTCTGCCCAAAGGCGTCGAGCAGGGTGGCATGGGCCGCGATCCGCGCGGGGGAAAGGGGGTTCGCCGCCAGGGCGGCCTCGCTGGCCGCGCGGGCGCCCTCCGGCCCCTCCTGCGCCAGCACGGCCTCGCTCCAGACGACACCGGCGAGGCCCGGGGCCCCCTCCCGCGCCAGCCGCGGCGCGGCTATGGCGATGGCGTCAGCAGGCTGGTTCGCCGCCACCAGGCCTCGGGCCAGCTCCAAGGCAATGCCGTCATCCTGCGGAGTGTGCAACAGGGCCTCGCGCAGCAGCGCGACGGAAGCCTCCGCCCGCCCCTCGGCGCGGGCCAACTCAGCCAAGCCGCAAAGCGCGGCGACATGGCCAGGGTCCCGCACCAGGGCTGCCTCATAACCCAGGCGCGCAGCCTCAGCCTGACCCCGCAAATGCGCGAGGCGGCCACGGCGGAAATGCACCTCGGGGTGATGGGGCAGCCGTTCCAGCGCGGTGGCGAGAGGGCCCGCCGCAGCATCGAGCCGGCCCAGATCCATCCGCGCCATGGCGAGGTTCAGCGCGGCCAACCCATGCCAGGGGGCCTCGTCCAGCGCAGCCTCGAGCAGGGGCAGCGCGGCCTGGGTGCGCCCCTCGCGCAGCAGGGCCAGGGCGGCCTGGAAAGCCGAGGCCTCGCCGGGGAGCCCGTCCATGACCTCAGCCCCCGCGGCGGGCGAGGGCGATCACACCCGGCACCGTCGCCTCGCCCTCCCAGCGCAGCGTCTCCTCGCGGAACTCCAGCGTGGCAAGCCCCGCGCGTTCCAGCACGGCGCGCAGATAGCCCGGATCATGGCGGTAGCGCGCGCTGGCCTGCAATTCCCAACCGCCTTCTGCCACGCCGGACTCGATGCTCAATGCAACAAGGCCCCCCGGCTTGAGACGGGAGGCGACCGCACCGAGAACCGCGTCCAGGCGCCCGAAATAGCACAGCACATCCGACAGCAGGATCAGGTCGTAGCTGTCGGTGTCGGCGGTCATGGCCTCAGTGATTTCTGCGCAACGCAGCTCCGTGTAGATTCCCTTGGCCCGCGCGACCTCGATCATGCGGGGCGAGAGGTCCACGCCCACCAGCCGTCCGCCCAGCATGTCATGCAGCGTGGCGCCCATGAGGCCGGTGCCGCAGCCCAGGTCGAGCACATCACCCAGGTGACGGCCGCCGGGAGCGTAGCCCTGGCCCTCGATCAGCTTGAGGATGACGCCTGGCACCCGGTAGCCGAGGGCGAAGAGCGCGGCCTCAAACCGGTTCGCGTAGCCGTCGAACACGTCGGTCACGTATCGGTCGCTCGCGCGGTCCGGTGTGGCGCCGGCACTGGTCATCGCGGCCGCAAGGTGCTGGAGATAGGTATCCGTCGGGTCGAGCCGCGCGGCTTCGGCATAGGCTTCGGCCGCGGCCTCCGGCTGGCCCAGCCTCTGCCGCGCCTGGCCGAGCACGGAGTAGAGCGCCGCTTCCCCCTGCTGCCGCCCCAAAGCCCCCTCGATCAGCGCGATGGCCTTGTGGGGGTCACCGCCCAGCAGCGCGTTCTGCGCCCGCAGCGGCACGATGCCGCGCGCGTAGGGCGCCATTGAGTGCGCCAGTGCATAGAGCTCCTCGGCCGCGGCGTGCCGCCCGCCGCGCATCATGGCCATCGCCAGCATGGCCGAGCGGTGCGGCGCCTCGGGCTCGGCGACGAAGGCCTGGTGGAAGAGGAAGATGGCATCATCATGCCGCCCGGCCTCGGACAAGCAGGTGGCCAGCAGCGCCTTGGCGTCGCGATCGGATGGGGCGGCCATCACGGCCGCGGCCGCGTCGTCCATGGCGCCATCCGCATGGCCGAGGGCGCGACGGATGCGCGCGCGCAGCAGGCGCAGCGCCGCGTCATCGCGCAGGGAGAGCGCGGCATCGGCGGCGACCAGCGCACCCGCCGCGTCATCGCTTTCCATCAGGGCTTCAGCCAGCAGGCCGTGCGTCTCCGCGGGCGCCGCAGGAAGTGCGGCGGCGCGCGAGAGCAGCAGCGCGGCATCGGCCGGCCGGCGGTCGCGCAACAGGTCGCGCCCGCGGTCGAGAAGGCGGAGGGCTGTCGTGTCGGGCGTGGAGTGCATGGTCATGACCACCCCCTCAGTTCCACAGCGCGCCGGCCATCTGCTCATTCATCTCGATGATGAACGCCGCGTCAGGCGCTTCGGCATCAAGCTCGCGCAGCACGGCGCGAGCGAGCGAGGCGATCTGGGCGCGCAGCGGCATGGCCAGGCGGTTGGTGGGGTCCAGCACGGAGTCGAGCACGGCGTCCCACAGGCGCCGATTGTCCGCGATCGCACGCGCCTGCGCGATGCCGCCTTCGGCGCCCGCATCGCGTAGCGCGCGGGTCGCGCGGGCAAAGACCTCGGCCTCCATCTGCTTGGGCGTGAGCTGGCGGCGATAGCGGCCGGCGGAGGATGTGTTGCTGGCAAAGGACATGGTGGGAAACCTCCCGCGATGGATTTCGGAACCCAAACGGTCGCGCCCTCAGGGCCGCGGGGCCGTGCATGGGGAAAATTCGGGAACGCATCAGCCAATGGGCTGCGCGGAAGGGGGGAAGGCGGCCTCCTGCCAGCCTCCGTTCAAGGTTTTACCGGAAGAGCGAGAGCAGAACCTGCGGCGCCTGGTTGGCGATGCCGAGCGCCTGGGAACCGAGCTGCTGACGGATCTGCAGGGACTGCAGCCGCGCGGATTCCTTGGCGAGATCGGCGTCGATCAGGGCGCCCATGCCGGCTTCCTGCGCGTCCATCTTGGCCTTGTTGAAGTTGATCTGGCTGTCCACGTAACGGCTGTAGCTGCCGAGGTTGTTCAGCGAGGTCAGGGTGTTGTTGATGGCGACGTTGACGGCGCCGCCGGTGGTCAGCGCCTCGCTGAAGTCACTGATGGCGGCCAGAAGCGAGGCCCCCGTCAGCATCGTGGCGCCGTTGTAGCCCACGCCCGTCAGCGCGGTGAAATCGGCCGCCCCGTTGATGGCCGCGGTCGCGATCTTGGCGAAGCTGTAGGTCGCGCCTTCGCCGTTGCGCACCGTCCGGATCTCACCCAGCGTGGTCCCGCCCGCCGTCGCCGCGGCGGCCGTCACCAGCATGGACTGCCCGTTGTAGCGCGTATCGGTGATGAAGTTCGCGATCTGCGAGAAGGTCTCCTTCAGCCCCGCCATGTACTGCTCGCGCTGGGCCGGCGTGATGTTGCTGTCCGAAAGCTTCACGACCGTGGCCTTCACGTCCTGCAACGCCTTGGAGACGTTCTCAAGACCGGTCCGGGTCGTATCGAGCAGCCCCTTCGCACCGCCCAGCTGCTGGTTCGCCGAGGTGGTGGCCGCGAGGTCGCCGCGAATGCGCTCGGCCACGGCGAAAGCCGCGCCGTCATCCCGCGCATCCGCCACGCGTGAGCCGGTGGAGATGCGCTTTTGCGTCGCCGCCATCTCCTCGTTCGTGCGGTTGAGCGACTGCAGCGCCACCATGGCGCCCAGGTTGGTATTCACGGAGTTCAGCGACATTGGTCTTTTTCCTTTGTCAGATGCGGCCCCCGGATTTCGGGGACCATCCGCCGTGTAGGAGAGGAAGGGTTAAGGAAGACTTGCGCCCCCCCTTCAGAACATGCGCTGGGTCCAGGTGCGCGGCGTCTTGTCGCTGACGATCTCGATGTCGAGGTGGTAGCGGAACTTGCGCGGCCCCACCTTGCGGATGAAGTCGGTGATCGAGGCCAGCCCATCCTCGAGCTTCGTCGTGGTGCGATAGCCCAGAAGTCGCCGCGCCTTGTCGGCCGAACAGGTGGCGAACTTCACCTCTTGCGGGCGGCCAGGCACGTAGATGGGCGTACCGGTGAAGTTGGTGAGCTTGGCGAGCACCCGCGACAGCTCATTGATGCTCACGAACTCCTCGTCGGGGCCGATGTTCACTGTCTCGCCCAGCGCCACATCGTCGAGGCCCATGGCCAGCAGGCAGGAAAGGCAGTCCTCGACGTAGGAGAAGCAGCGCTTCTGCTCGCCATCGCCATAGATGATGGGCGGGCGGCCCTGCAGCATCAGGTTCGCCATGATGGAGGCCACGTTGCGGTAGGGGTCGTCGAATTTCTGACGCGGGCCGATGATGTTGTGCGGCACCGCGATGGACCACTCGACCCCGTGCACCGCGCAGAGATTCTTCAGCGCCTCCTCGGCGGCCACCTTCGCGATGCCGTAGGGGTCCTGCGGGCGGGGCGTGTAGTCCTCGCGGAAGGGCACCTCGTTGGCGCCGTAGCGCGCCATGGAGGAGCAGAAGACGATGCGCCGCGCCTTGTTCGCGATGGCCGCCGAGAACAGCGAGACCGAGCCGCTGACGATGTTGTCCATCACCAGCGCCGGCGAGAAGACCGACAGCCCCTCATAGGCCGTGGCCGCGCAGTGATAGACGAGTTCGCAGCCCTGCGAGATCTTCTGCATCGCGTTGAAGTCGCGGCAGTCGTACTGGTAGAATTCGGCCTCGGGCGGGACGTGCCACAATTCGCCGCCCAGCAGCGTGTCACAGCCTACGACATGATGGCCCATGCCGATCAGCCGTTCCGCCAGGTGACTGCCGAGAAAGCCCGCGATGCCGCTGACGAAGATTCGCATGGAGTGCTCCTAGCGGGTGATGAGGGCGCGGATGGCCTGGCCGCCCTTGTTGTGGATGGTGTGCTGGCGGACCTGCGCGAAGCCCACGAGCGCGGCGACGTCGCGAATCTTGCCCTGGGTGTAGGCCGATTTGTGGAACTGGCCGGCCCCGTTCTGATTGCCGAAGAACATCGTCTGCACGATGCCCCAGCGCTGGCCGGTGTCGCGGCCGGAGCCGAAATAATGATCAAGCGCACCCGTCTGGTAAAAGGCGCGAAAACGGTCCTCGCCGGCCAGGAAGGCTTGGCAGACCCATTCGAAATCCGGCACCTCGATTTCAAGAAGCCCGCCCGGACGCAGGACGCGGGCGCATTCGCGCCACAGGCGTTCTTCCTCCGCGAAGGCGAAGTGCTCGAAGACGTGCTCGGCCAGGATGTGCTCCACGCTGCCATCGGTGAAGGGCATGGCCAGCACGTCCACATCCGTCCGCACGCCGGGGGCGCGCGCCACGCTGTCAATGTTCACCCAGCCTTCCAGCACCTTGGGGCCGCAGCCGATGTGAAGCCGCGTCATGCCGCCACCTCCGGCCCGATCGCGAGCCCGGTCTGCGCGCGCCACGTGGCGGCCAGCGCCTCGGCCTCCCGGCCGGGTTCGAGCACCCACAGAAGGCCCTCCACCAGCCGCACGACCTCGACCCGCAGCCTTGTCGCCGCGCCGCTCGCGCCGCCGCGTGCCACTTCCCGTGCCTGGGCCAGCAGTGCCGGCAGCCGGGCTGTGACCAGGGCCGCCTCGCGCATGAAAGCGGTGGACCAACGGGCGCGCAGGATGTCGCGCGCCGCCTCGATCAGGCCCGCGCGCTCGGGGGCGCTTAGGCGGGCCAGGCTGAACGTCTCGACATGCGCCCACGCGCAGGAGGCGTTGGGCGCCATCGGCCCGACATCGGCGAAGACATCGCGTTCGGAGCGCGCACGCGCCCAGGCCATGCCGGCATTGCGCGCCAGCCGCCACAGCGGGGCGGGCCCGCCGCGCCGCAGGAAGAGCGGCTCCGGGACGTGACGGATATGGCCGTAGAGCGCGATCTCCGCCAGGAAGGCGTGGTCCCAGCCGCCACAGGCCATGGGTTGGCTGGCGAGGTCCAGGGCCTCGCGGCGATAAATTCCCCAGAAGCTCGGCGAATAGGCGTAGCGCTGCATCACATGCATGGCGCGCTGCAACGGCCCGCCACCGGGCGTGTCGAGGCGCGTATGCGCCGGCACCTCGCCCAGCACCACGCCAGCCTCGTCAATGTTCAGCGCGCCGGCATGGCACATGGCCACGTCACGATCGGCCAGCAGCACGGCCATCAACTTCGCCATGAAATCGGGCGCGATCAGGTCATCGGCGCTTTTCGGCATGACGAAGTCGGCATCGCCATGGGTGAAGGCGCGACGATAGGCGCCCACGATACCCTGGTTCGCGCGGTGGCGCTTCAGCGCGATACGCCCATCCCGCGCGGCCCAGAAGGCCGCGATGGCCGGCCCGCCATCTGTCGAACCGTCATCGAGCAAGGTCAGCCGCCAGTGCGGCCAGCTCTGCCCCACCACCGACGCGATGGCGCCATCCAGCGTCGCCTCCGCGTTGTGGTAGATCAGGTTCACGTCCAGCACGTGCTCGGACATGGCTCAGACCTTCACGATCAGCCCCTGCCCCGTGGGCAGCGGCAGGACCAGCGCGCCGCGCGCGGCGGCGAAGTCCTGGAAGGCCAGCATCTGCTCCTCATGGCCGGCATAGGCGTAGTCATCGAGGATAATGACGCCGCCGGGCGAGAGCCGGTCCCAGAAGAACTCCGCCGCCGCGATCTCGGGCAGGGTGATGTTCATGTCGATGTGCAGCCAGGCCACGCGGGCCGGCGCGGCCTCGTGCAGCGTGTCAGGCACCATGCCGGGCACCAGGCGCGCATTGGGAAACGGTGAAAAGCGGTGCCGTGCGATGGGCAGCACGTCGTCGGTGTAGTTGTTCCGGTTGTGCCAGCTGCCGAGGCCCTTGGCCTCGCGCGCACTCATCTGCTCGGTCGGGATGCCCTGGAAGGTGTCATAGAGCCAGAGCGTGCGGTCCGGGTGTGAGGCGAGGTTGATATAGGCCGCCGTGGTGCGTGACAGCAGGCCGTAATTCACCCCGCACTCGACAAAGTCCCCCTCGATCAGAAGCGCCTGCCGGGCGGCCCAGCAGCAGACATAGGCCTTCCATTCGATGCGCAGCACCTCGGGCGTCTTGTGCTGGATGAGGGGAATGAGCGGCACGGCCGAGGCCCGGAAGGCGGCCTTGAAGGCCTCGTCCCGCGCATAGGGCACGTTCAGGCCCCAGATGGCGAAGCGGTCCGCCACATGGGTGAACTTGGGCATCCGCGACGGCGCAGGCGTCTCGGTGGGCGATGGCAGGTTTTCTGCCAGGTCGGAACACATCGGGCGCAAGCTCCATGTCCTAAGACCGGAACTTGCGCCCGTGGTGGTTAACGAAAGCCTGACACGAAACCCGCTTCAGGCGGAAAATTCAGATATCCGCGTAGGTGTGCGTCTCGGCCTTCGCCCCCGGCTGCGTCACGGCGCCATACCGCGCCGGGCCCACCGTCTGGGCGTACTTCCACAGCACGCCCGAATTGTAGTTGTGGCCGCGCGGCTTCCACTCGGCCCGGCGCTTGGCCAGTTCCTCGTCGGAGAGCGCCACCTCGATGGTGCCGGCTTCGGCGTCCAGGATGATCTTGTCGCCATTCTTCAGCAGGCCGATGGGCCCGCCCACCGCGGCCTCCGGCCCCACATGGCCGATGCAGAAGCCGCGCGTGGCGCCGCTGAACCGCCCATCCGTGATCAGCGCCACCTTGTCGCCCATGCCCTGGCCGTAGATGGCGGAGGTGGTGGACAGCATTTCGCGCATGCCGGGGCCACCCTTGGGGCCTTCATAGCGGATGACGATGACGTCGCCCGGCTTGTAGGCACGCGCCTCGACGGCGGCGAAGGCGTCCTCCTCGCAGTCGAAGCAGAGCGCCGTGCCCTCGAAGCGCAGCTTCTGCATCCCCGCGATCTTCACGATGGCGCCATCGGGGGCCAGGTTGCCGAAGAGGCTCACCACGCCGCCGATCTTGCTGATCGGGTTGGAGACGGGGCGCACCACATCCTGGTTGGTGGGGAACACCACGTCCTTGTGGTTTTCCTCCAGCGTCTTGCCGGTGGCGGTGATGCAGTCGCCATGCAGCAGGCCGCCCTCCAGCAGCGCCTTGATGATGACGGGCACGCCGCCGATGAGGTGCACATCCTGCGCCACATACTTGCCGCCGGGCTTGAGGTCCGCGATGTGCGGCGTGTCACGCATCAGCCGCGCGACCTCCTCGAGCGGGAAATCAATGCCGGCCTCATGCGCGATGGCGGGCAGATGCAGGGCCGCGTTGGTCGAACCACCCGTCGCACCCACGATGCGCGCCGCATTCTCCAGCGCCTTGCGGGTCACGATGTCGCGCGGGCGGAGCTGGCTGCGGATCAGGTCCACCACCGCCCGGCCGGACTTGTAGGCGTATTCGTCGCGCTCCTCATCGGGCGCCGGTGCGCCGGCCGAGAAGGGAATGGCGAGGCCGATCACCTCGCTGATGCAGGCCATGGTGTTGGCGGTGAACTGGCCGCCGCAGGCGCCCGCACCCGGGCAGGCATGCTGCTCCAGCTCCTCCAGCTCCTCGTCGGTCATGTTGCCGCCGGCATGGGTGCCGACCGCCTCGAACACGTCCAGCACCGTCACGTCGCGCCCGCGGTGCCGGCCGGGGCGGATGGAGCCGCCATACATGAACACGCTGGGCACGTTCAGGCGCACCATCGCCATCATCACGCCCGGCAGCGACTTGTCGCAACCCGCGAGGCCCACCATCGCGTCATAGCAATGGCCGCGCATGGTCAGCTCGATGGAATCGGCGATCACGTCGCGCGACACCAGCGAGGACTTCATGCCCTGGTGCCCCATGGCGATGCCATCGGTCACCGTGATGGTGGTGAACTCGCGCGGTGCCGCGCCCGCGTCACTCACGCCGCGCTTGGCGGCCTGCGCCTGGCGGTTCAGCGCGATGTTGCAGGGTGCTGCCTCGTTCCAGCAGGTGGCCACACCGACCAGCGGCGAGGCGATCTGCTCCTTCGTCATGCCCATCGCGTAGTAATAGCTGCGATGCGGGGCGCGCTCGGGGCCCACGCTCACATGGCGGCTCGGCAGGCGGGATTTGTCCCAGGTGGTCATTGGCTGTTTCCTCGGTGGTCAGCTGGAAATACGGGTCAGCGCGGCGTCGAGGCGCGCGACCTCGGCGGCGGCGTCGGCCATGCGCTGCTCGGTCTCGGCGATGACGGCTTCCTCGGCCTTGGCGCGGAAGCCGGGGTTGGCGAGCTTGGCTTCGAGCTTGGCGCGTTCGGCCTCCGCCTTGGCACGGTCCTTGGCGAGGCGCTTGGCCTCGGCGGCCAGGTCCACCACGCCCGAGAGCGGCAGGAAGAGCGGCACGTCAACCGCCACCGCACTCGCCCCCGGCCCCGCGCCCTCGGCGGCATCGGGCAGGAATTGCGGCGCCTCGACGCGGGCGAGGCGCATGATCTGCGGCGCGAAGTCCCGCAGCGCGGCGAGCGAGGCGGCACTCCCCTGCCCCACGCGCAGCGGCAGCACCGCCGCCGCCGGCACGTTCAGCGCCGAGCGGGCGGAGCGGATGGCGGTGATGGCGGCAATCGCCAGGTCCACCTCGGCACTCGCCGCCCCCTGCCCTTCGGCCTTCGGATAGGCGGCGGTGGTCAGCGCCACCGCCGCGCCATAGCCCAGCTTCTCGAACAGTTCGGCGGTGATGAAGGGCATGACCGGGTGCAGCAGCCGCAGCACCTGGCCCAGCACATGCTGGGCCACGCCGCGCACCTCGTCCTTCTCGGCGCCATCGGCGCCGTTCAGCACGGGCTTGGCGAACTCGATGAACCAGTCGCAATAGGTGTTCCAGGTGAAGCCGTAGAGCGTGCTGGCATAGTCGTCGAAGCGGAAGGCATCGAGCGCGGCCGTGGCATCGCGCGCTGCCTCGTCGGCCTTGGCCAACAGCCAACGCGCCAGGACGCCCTGGGCCTGCTCCGGCCGCCAGGACGCATCCACCCGCACGCCATTCATCTCCAGGAAGCGCGCGGCATTCCACAGCTTGGTGGCGAAGGCCCGGTAGCCCTCCAGCCGCTGCGGGTCCAGCTTCACGTCGCGCCCCGGCGAGGCCAGCGCGCACAGCGTGAAGCGCACCGCATCCGCGCCGTGCTGGTCAATCAGCTCGAGCGGGTCGAGCACATTGCCCTTGGACTTGCTCATCTTCTGGCCGCGCGCGTCGCGCACCAGGCCATGGATCACCACGTGCTTGAAGGGCACCTCGCCATCCATGAAGTGCAGCCCCATCATCATCATCCGGGCGACCCAGAAGAAGATGATGTCGAAGCCCGTCACCAGCACGTCGGTCGGGTAGTGCTTCTTCAGTTCGGCCGTCTGCTCCGGCCAGCCCAGCGTCGAGAAGGGCCAGAGCGCGCTGCTGAACCAGGTGTCCAGCACATCGGGGTCGCGCGTCAGTTCCACCTCGCGCCCGTAATGCGCGGCGGCGGCGGAGAGCGCCTCGGCCTCGCTGCGCTCCACGAAGACCTGACCGTCCGGCCCATACCATGCCGGGATGCGATGCCCCCACCAGAGCTGGCGCGAGACGCACCAGGGCTGGATGTCGCGCATCCAGGCGAAGAACAGGTTCTCGTATTGCCGCGGCACGAATTGCGTGCGGCCATCCTCGACGGCCGCGATGGCGGGCTTCGCGAGCGTTGCTGCGTCGCAATACCATTGCAGCGTCAGCCGCGGCTCGATGGGCACGCCCGAGCGGTCGCCATGCGGCACCTGGTGGGTGTGCGGCTCGGTGGCCTCCAGCAGTTCCAGGCGTTCAAGTTCCGCCAGGATGGCGCGGCGCGCGGCGAAGCGGTCCATGCCCGCGAGCGACCGCACGAAAGCCGGGTCCGCCACGCCCTCCACGGCGGCAAGCTCGCCCTCGATCTCGCCCAGCATCACCCGCGCCTCGGCGTCCAGCACCGAGGGCATGGGCAGGTTGTGGCGCCGCCCCACCTCGTAATCGTTGAAGTCGTGCGCGGGGGTGATCTTCACCGCACCCGTGCCCTTCTCCGGGTCCGAATAGGCGTCGGCCACGATAGGAATCCGCCGGCCGGTCAGCGGCAGGATCGCGTGCTTGCCCACGAGGTCCGCGAAGCGCGCATCCTCGGGGTGCACCGCCACGGCCGTATCGCCCAGCATGGTCTCGGGCCGGGTGGTGGCCACGCGGATGAAGCGGCCAGGCTGCCCTTCCACCGGGTAGCGCAGCGTCCAGAGGTTCCCCTTCACCTCGCGGCTTTCCACCTCGAGGTCGCTGATGGCGGACTGGAACACCGGGTCCCAGTTCACCAGCCGCGTGTCGCGGTAGATCAGCCCTTCCTTGTGGAGGCGCACGAACACCTCCAGGACGGCGGCGGAGAGGCCCTCATCCATGGTGAAGCGCTCGCGCTCCCAGTCGAGGCTGGCGCCCAGGCGGCGCAGCTGGCGGGTGATGGTGCCGCCGCTCTCGCCCTTCCACTGCCAGACGCGCTCGAGGAAGGCCTCGCGCCCCATCTCCTGGCGCTTCTTGCCTTCGGTGCCGAGCAGCCGCTCCACCACCATCTGGGTGGCGATGCCGGCATGGTCGGTGCCCGGCATCCACAGCGCGTCACGCCCCTGCATGCGGCGGAAGCGCACCAGCACATCCTGCAGGGTGTTGTTCAGCGCATGGCCGATATGGAGGCTGCCCGTGACGTTGGGCGGCGGGATGACGATGGTGTAGGGTGCGGCCGCGCGCGCCGGGTCGGCATGGAAGGCGCCGGAGGCTTCCGAAGCGGCGTAGAGTCGGGCTTCCAGCGTGGCTGGGTCGAAGGCCTTGTCGAGCATGGACCAGAGGTCCACCGCGCGGGCGCGCGCGTCAAGGGGTGCGCGCGGCCTGTCTGGGCTGAACGGCGCGGATGGCGCCGCGCCTCAGCCGGCGCGGGACATCACGCGCTCGATCTCGGCGCGCACCAGGCGTTCCACCAGGGGTGGCAGGTGCGTGTCCAGCCACTCCTTCAGCAGGGGGCGCAATTCCTCGCGCACCACATCCTCGATGGAGAGGCCGGGCGCGCGGGAGATGGTGGCGGCGCGGTCCTGCGCCACCGCCCGCGAAAGCTGGCCCAACGCCGCCGCCGCCGCCGCCGCCGCGGGCGCCGAGACCAGGCTGGAGGCCGCCGGCGGCTCCGGCATGGGGGCGGGCGGGGGCGGCATGGGCGGGGGTGCGGGCTCCATCTGCAGAAGCTGGGGCGGGGCGGGCGGCGGCACAACCTCAGGCGCCGCGATCATCATGTCAGGCGTGAGGTCGAGTGCCTCCTCCGCCGGCTCGACCACGGCCGGCGCGGTGGCCGCCGCCGGCTGGGCCTCATCCTCGTTCAGGATCTTGCGGATCGAAGCGAGGATGTCGTCCATCGAGGGGTCAGCCCCGGAGCCCGAGGGAGGTGTGGCGGCCATGCCGTCAGCGCCGCGCGCCGGCGGGGATGGAGTAGTCCCCCAGGCCCACCCAACGGTTCCGCACGGCGTTGTAATAGGCCGTCATGTCATACTGCTCCACCGGCAGGCCGAGATCCTGCGCCGTCAGCCGCCCGATCGAGCCGGCCAGGGCGTAGGATGCGTTGATGACCGTCGCCAGCGCGTTAACGAGGTTGGTGCGCGCGTTCAGCAATTCCTGCTCGGCGTTCAGCACGTCGAGCGTGGTGCGGCTGCCCACGATGGCCTCGCGCTGCACGCCATCCAGCGCGATCTCGGCCGCGCGGATCTGCGCCCGCACGCTCTCCACCGTGGCACGGGCGCTGCGCAGGCTCTCCCAGTTGGAGGCCGCCTGCTGGGCCACCAGGCGCCGCGCCTCATCCACCTGCTGCAGGCTCTGCTGGGCCGTCTGGCGGGCCTGGCGCACCAGCGCATGCTCGGCCCCGCCCTGGAAGATGGGCACCGAGAGGTTCAGCGTGGCCTGGCCGCCCGTGGTGGTGTTGCCCGCCGTCTGCTGGTTCTCCTGCCGGAAGGCCTGGGCCGAGGCGGAAAGCGTGGGCAGCAGGGTGGACATCTGCACGTCAATGTTGTCGCGCGCGCTGGCGGCGGCAAACAGGGCGGCCACCACCGTCGGGTTGTTGGTGGCCGACAGCGCCTGGGCCTCGGCCGCGCTGGTCACGGGCACGCGCAGCGGTTGCGGGTTCACGAGGCGGCCCGGCGCCTCGCCCACCACGCGCTGGAAGGTGGCGCGCGCCACCTGGAGGTTGCCCTCGGCCTGGGTGCGGCTGGTCCGCGCGCCGGCCAGCCGGCTTTCCGCCTGGGCCACGTCGGTGCGCGTGATCTCACCCACCCGGAAGCGCTCATTGGTGGCCTGGAGCTGGCGGGAGAGCACCTGCTCGTTGTTGATGTTCAGCCGCACCAGCTCCGCCTGCTGGATCACGGAGATATAGGCGTTCACCGCCTCGCCCAGCACCTGCTGCTCGGTGGCGAGGAGGCGGGCGCGCTGGGCCAGCACCGCGTTCTCGGCCTGGCGCGTCTGCGCCACGGTCCGCCCGCCGCGGTAGAGAGGCTGGGTCACCGTCGCTGTCAGCGAATTGGGCGACCGGTCCAAGGTGCGGGCGGGGATCCCCTGCTGGTCCACCCGCGTCTGCGCGGTGCCGACCGAGCCGCCCAGCACCACGGTCGGCCGCCAGCCGGCCAGGGCCTGGGGCACGTTCTCATCCACGGCGCGCAGCTGGGCGCGGGCGGCGAGCAGGGTGGGGTTGTTGCTGTAGGCGCGGGCCAGCGCCTCCTGCAGGGTTTGCGCCGAGGCAGGGGAGGCGATCAGCCATGCCCCGGCCATGGCCAGCCCGGCCACCGCCCAGCCGATTCGCGGGCGGGCGGGGCGGACCAGGGCGTGCTGCGGGCGTGCGGCAGGTTGCGCCGGAATGGGGCGGAGCGTGCGGTCGGACATGCGCCGCACACTAAACCGGCGCGAAACGCCGCGCCACTCTGACGAATCCGCCCCAACCGTCAGTCGAGGCCACCAGACATGACCGCTTTTTCAGAAGTCGAAGCGCGGCGGGGCGACGAAATCCGGCAGGGGGTGGGAGGCGGTCTCGAAGGCCCAGCTCTCGCTCAAGCCGCCGCCGGCGCGGCGGACCAGAACGCCGCGCGCCACGGGCCCACCCGCCTCGCCGGCGCGCAACAGGGCAAGCCGTCCGCCCTCACCCAACTGGTTGGTCAACGCCTCGGGGAGCGTGGCCACCGCACCCTCGATCAGGATGAGGCGCCAGGGGGCGCCGCCGGGCATGCCCGCGGCGGGCGCGCCCTCGATCCATTCCGGCGCCTGGGCGAGGCCCGCGGCCGCGAAGCCACGGCGCGCCGCATCCCCCAGCCGCGCATCGGATTCCATCGCGGTGACGGACAGCCCCATGCGCGCCAGCACGGCGGCGCCGTAGCCGACGCCGGCGCCCAGCACGAGCGCGCGTTCACCGGGCTGGGGCATGGTCAGCTGGATCATGCGGGCCAGCACCATGGGCGAGAGCATCACCCGCCCGCCGCCCAGCGCCAGGTGTTCGTCGGCATAGGCGCGAACGGCGAGCGCCGGGGGCAGGAAGGCCTCGCGCGGGACCTCGCGCAGGGCCTCGATCAACAGCGGGTCAATCACGCCATTGGGAGTGATCTGCCCCAGCACCATCAGCCGGCGTGCCGCCGCGTGGTCGAGCGGACGCGCCTCCATGCCTGCGGGAAGCCCTGCCTGTTCCGCCTGGGTTTGCGCGTTCATCGTGACACCCTGCCTTTCCGGCGGCGGTTATACGGGCCCGGGCGCGGCGCGGAAAGCCGGGACGCTTGACCCGGGGCGCGGGGCATTCGATACAACGGCCGCGTGGGGTCCGGTGGCCGAGTGGTCAGGCAAGGGTCTGCAAAACCCTCTACGGCGGTTCAATTCCGCCCCGGACCTCCAGCTCCCCTTCCCCCTGGCCAGCTTTCTGCAATTGAGGGCCGGGGGTGTGGTTGCGGGACCGGGCGGCCTCTGGTATCAGCCCGCCACCGCATGATCCGGCGTGGCGCAGCGGTAGCGCAGCGGACTGTTAATCCGTTGGTCGTTGGTTCGAATCCAACCGCCGGAGCCATCTCTCGAAATCCTCGGTTGACCAGGCCGGCAATCCCGCTCGGGCGTGTTCTCCAGTTCGGGTGTACGATCCCTGAGGGGTTCACCGCCGCTCCCGCCGCCCTACATCCCGGGTGGTTCCAGCCGGGAGAGCAGAGCCCATGACCCGACCCCCCCGCCGCACCCTGATCCTCGCTTGTGGCGCCACCCTCGCCGCCCCCGCCGTGATCAGGCCCGCCCGCGCCCAGGGCCTGGCCCCCACGCCCAGCATGCGGGGCGGCGCCAACAACTACCTGCCGGGGGCCGCCATCGTCCCGCGCATCGGCCAGGGCGGGTTCTGGCTGACCGGCACGGTGCGCCGCGCCGGCGATGGCGCCCCCATTCCCCGCGCGCGCATCCAGATCTGGGCCCACACCACTGAGGGGCATGAGCGTGACCCGCACAGCCATGGCGCCACCCTGACCGACGCCGAGGGCGTGTTCCGCATGGAAATGCCGCAGATCGTCCCCGCCTTCGGCCAGGCGCATGGCCACCTCGCCTACGATGCCGCGCATGACGAGAATGGCTACGAAACCGTCTTCCTCCGCCCGCTGATGCGCAGCGCCCGCGACACCAGCCTGACCGCCCATTTCGTCCTGCGTCGCGCCTGACCGGCGTTTGCGCGCGGCCCTCACCTGGTCGGCGCTGGCGCTCGCCCTCGGCGTGCCGCTGGCCATTGCCGCCACCAGCCCGCTGCTGGCCTGGCGCGAGCCCATCTATGTCGCGGCGGGCCTGGCGGGAGTGGTGGGGCTCGGCCTGCTTCTGGTGCAGCCGCTGCTGGCGGGCGGAATGCTGCCAGGCTTGCGCCTGCGCGCGGCGCGGCGGCTGCACGCGCTGGTCGGCGCGGGGCTGGTCCTCGCGGTGATGGTGCATGTGGCGGGGCTCTGGATCACCAGCCCGCCCGATGTGGTGGATGCGCTGCTGTTCCGCTCGCCCACGCCCTTCTCCGCCTGGGGTGTGGTGGCGATGTGGGCGGCCTTCGGCGCGGCGCTGCTGGCCCTGCTGCGCGGGCGCATGCGGCTGCTGCTGTGGCGCCTGTGCCATGTCACGCTGGCCGCGGTGGTGGTGGTGGGCACCGTCGTCCATGCCTGGCTGGTGGACGGCACCATGGGCACCCTCTCCAAGGCCGCGCTTTGCCTGCTGGTACTGGCCGCCGCCGCCTGGGTGGTGCGCGAGGCACGGCCCGGCGCGGCGCTGCGGCGCCTGTTGCGGCGCGACTGAGGCGGGGGTTCCGGCACCGCGCGTTTCGCCCGACCATGGCGGGCCGGGGCCACCGCCCGCCCGCCGCGCCAGATCATCCTCCCCGCCGGAGCCCGCCATGACACGCCACCTCAAGACCGCCCTGCCCCGCCGCCATGAGCACGACGCCGCCATCGCCGCCCGCGTGGCCGGGATGCTGCGCGACATCGAGATGGGCGGCGAGGCGCGCGCCCTGGCCCATGCGCGCGAGCTGGATGGCTGGGAGGGCGCCCCCCTGCTCAGCCCGGCACAGGTCGAGGCCGCCGCGGCGCGCGTCCCGGCCCAGGCCCGCGCCGACATCGCCTTCGCCCATGCCAATATCCGCCGCTTCGCCGAGGCCCAGCGCGCCACGCTGACCGACATGGAGATCGAGATGGCGCCCGGTTTCCGCGCCGGGCAGCGCGCCATCCCGGTGAACGCCGCGGGCTGCTACGCGCCAGGCGGGCGCTACAGCCACATCGCCTCGGCGCTGATGACGGTGACGACGGCGAAGGCGGCGGGGGTGCCCCACGTCACCGCCTGCTCACCGCCGCGCGGACCCGGCGGCCTGGCCGACGAGATGGTCTTCGCCATGCACCTGGCAGGTGCGGACCGCATACTTTGCATGGGCGGCGTGCAGGCGGTGGCGGCGATGGCCTTCGGCCTCTTCGGCCTGCCGCCGGCCGACATCCTGGCCGGGCCCGGCAATGCCCATGTGGCGGAGGCCAAGCGCCAGCTCTTCGGCCGCGTCGGCATAGACATGGTGGCGGGCCCGACGGACAGCCTCGTCATCGCTGACAATTCCGCCGAGGCGTTGCGCGTCGCCTGGGACCTGGTGGGCCAGATGGAGCATGGCGCCGATTCCCCCGTCTGGCTGGTGACGGATGACGAAGCCTTGGCGCGCGCCGTCATCGCCACCATCCCCGGCCTGATCGCGACGCTGCCAGAGACGAACGCCATGGCCGCCCGCGCCGCCTGGGATGGCATGGCCGAGGTGATCCTCTGCCCTGACCGCGACGCCATGGCCGCGACCGCCGATGCCATCGCGCCCGAGCACCTGCACGTGCAGGCGCGCGACCTCGATTGGTGGCTGGGGCGGCTCACCGCCTATGGCTCGCTGTTTCTCGGCGCCGAGACGACAGTCGCTTTCGGCGACAAGGCCTCGGGCCCCAACCATGTGCTGCCGACCTCGGGGGCGGCGCGCTATACGGGCGGGCTGTCGGTGCTGAAATTCCTCAAGACCGTGACCTGGCAGCGCGCGACGGCCGAGGCGGCGCGGCCGGTGGCCGAGGTCACCGCCCGCATTTCGCGTCTGGAGGGCATGGAGGGCCATGCCCGCACGGCCGACATCCGGATGTAGATGCCGGCCGATTCACGCCGCCGCATCGCGGCGACGATCGGGCGTGACTGGCGGCCGATTCACGCCGCCGCGTCGCGGCGACGATCGGACGCTCGTGCCACGCGGCCGATTCACGCCGCCGCGTCGCGGCGACGATCGGACGCTAGGCCCGCCGCACGTTCCAGAACATCTGTACCGAACCCTCCAGCGCGCCCTGTAGGTTCGCGCGCATGGCGCCGTCCGAGAAGGTACGTCCGAGCGGCACCGAGGGCACCATCTCCAGCGCGCGGCGCTGCGCGGCCAGGAAGGTGGCGCTGGCCTCCTCGGGCGTGGCGGCGCCCAGCCATTCCTGCACCAGCTCCTCCGTCCGCGCGTCGGCGAACCAGCCCCACCAGCCGGAATCCCCCTGGCCGCGCGTGGTCGCGTTGGTCGCCGGGTTGTCAATGGAGATGGCCGGCCAGTTGGTGCAGGCGAGGCTCCAGCCCCCGCGCTCGATCGGGTTCTTCGAGATGCGCCGCTGCACCACCGTTCCCCAGTCCATGGACTGCATGTCCACGTTCATCCCGATGCGCCGCAGCAGGTCCGCCACCAGCAGGCTATGCGCGTTGATGGTGGCGATGTCGGTCGGGTTCAGGATGACGATGCGCTCGCCATTGTAGCCGGCCTCGGCCAGTGCGCGCCGGGCGGCCGTGGCATCCAGCGTGCCCATCACGCCCTCGCCCACCTCGGTCACGCCCGGCATGCCGCAGGGGAACATGGAGCGGCAGACCTCGCCATCCTCCGGCCGCGCCGTGATGGCCTGGATGAAGGGCAGCTGCTCGACGGCGCGCAGCACGGCCTGGCGCACCGCAACCTTGTCGAAGGGCGCGTGCAGGTGGTTGAAGCGCAGCACAGAGAGCACGCCAAAGGGGTCGCCGCGGAACAGGCGAAGCTGGCGGTTGCGCGCGATGGCGGGCACCAGGTCGGGCAGCGCGGTGGCCAGCCAGTCCACCTCACCCGCCTGGAGCGCGGCCGCCGCCGTGGCCGGGTCGGGCAGGACGTGCCACTCCATGCGGTCGAAGTGCACGACCTTGCCGCCCGAGGTCCAGGCCGGCGCCTCCTGGCGCGGCACGTAGCCCGCGAACTTCTCATAGATCATGCGCGAGCCCGAGACATACTCCCCCGCCACGAAGCGGTAGGGGCCGGAGCCCACCATCTCCGTCACCTGCGTGGTCGGGCTGGTGCGCGCGAGCCGCTCGGGCATGATCATGGCGGGCGAGGAATGGGGCTTCGCGATCGCGTCCAGCAGACGGCCGAAGCGGCGCTTCAGCTTGATGACGATGGTGCGGTCATCCTTGAAGCCGAAGCTCTCGGTGGCGGCACCCAGCGCCTGGCCGAAGCTGTCGCGCCTGGACCAGCGCTCGAGGCTGGCCGCGCAGTCGCGCGCGCGCACGGGTTCGCCGTCGTGGAAGCGCAGCCCCTCGCGCAGCGTGATCTCCCAGGTCAGCCCGTCATCGGAGACGCTGTGGCCGGCCGCCATCTGCGGTTGCGGGCGCATCCGCGCGTCCACGCCATAGAGCGTGTCGAAGACGCAATAGCCATGGGTGATGGAGACCGAGGCCGGCGTGAAGACCGGGTCCAGCACGGTCAGGTTGGAACTCGGCACATAGCGCAGCACGCGCGCGCGGTTCTGTGCCATGGCGGCGGGGGCGGCGAGCAGCGGCGCGGCGGCGGCCGTGCCCAGGAAGCTGCGGCGGTTCAGCATGGTGGTGTCCTCCCTCGGATGTTCTTGTCAGGCGTCCCGCGTGATCAACGCGGGCTCGGCCATGTCGTCGGCGGGCCAGAAGGGGCGGCGGCGGTTCGCCCATTCCACGTCCTGCAGGCGCAGCGGCGAGCCACCAGGGCCGTGCACCGCGATACACTCGGTGCCAGGCCCCAGCAGCTTGCGGAAATTCATCAGCCCCTTGAAGCTGGCCATGCGGCATTCGGCGATGTTGATGCCGCAGGCGGCGTAGTGCTCGTCCATGTGCTCATAGACAGGGTGGCTCACGGCCAGGATGCGGACCTCGCCCGCGCGCAGCACGGCACTCGGCCCGAGCCGCCCCGTGGCGCCGCCCGTGGGCCCGCCGCGATAGGTGAAGACGCCGTCGCAGAGCCGTTCCACCCGCGCCGTCACCGGCACGGGGCGGTGCCAGCGGCGATCCTGCCCGGCGCCGAGTTCGAAGTGGCCTTCCGCCCCCTCCCCCAGCGCCTCGGCCCGCGTCACCGCGGCCGGGTCCACCAGGCAGACGGCCGAGGGCACGTCGCGCGCATGCTCCAGCAGCGCGGCCAGCAGCGCCGGCGCATCACCCTGCGCGCCGGCGCCGATGGCATCGGGCGCGTCCACCAGCAGGGTGCGGCCGGGGCGCCGGCGTGCCTCCAGCACCGCCTCGGCGGGGGTCAGGGCGGGCAGTTCGAAGGCGTGGCGGCGCGTCCACATCGCGTCCAGCACCGCCTGCGCGGCGGCTTCCGCGGCGGCGGGGTCGGCATCGGTGACGGCGAGGCCCGTGATGCCCACATCCGCCATGTCGAGCCAGGGCTGCACCGGGAAGTAGCTGGCCGAGAGCACGCGGCCCGAGGCCTCCATCGCGCGGGCCTCGCGCGCCACCTCGGCCATCGGCGCGCCCTCCAGCGTGGCGCCGCCCAGCACGGGCAGGATGGCGTTGTACTTGCGGATGCGCGTGACGGGCCGGATGTCCCCGCGCAGCGCGCGCAGCAACAGACCGGCCGCGCAGGCGCCGGTGCGGTGCGCGTCCACATGCGGATAGGTCTCATAGCCCACGATGACCTGGGCCGCCGCCGCCATGCGGTGCGTCACATGCGCGTGCAGGTCGAGGCTGACGGCAATGGGAATATCGGGGCCGATGCGGGCGCGCAGCGCGGCCAGGAGCGCGCCCTCGGGGTCCTTTTCCGTGGCGCAGATCATGGCGCCGTGCAGGGCGAGGTAGATGCCGTCCAGCGGCAGGGCGGCCGCGATGCCCTCCAGGATGCGGTCCCGCGCCTCCTCGAAGAAGCTGTCCTCGACATGCCCGCCCGAGACGCCCCGGGCGGAAAAGACGGGCACGATCTCCGCCCCGCCGCCCCGCAGCGTCTCGATGGCGCCGGACAGCGCGTCATCCTTGCCGCGCGCGGCCTCCAGCAGGGCCGCGCCCTCATGGAGGCCGGCGCGGACGAAATCCGCGCGGCGGCTGACACGGAGCGAGAGGCTGTTGCCCTCGAAGGAGAGGCCCGCGACCGCGACGCGCATCAGCGGGCCTCCTGGCGGAAAAGGATGTTGGAGGGTGCCATGCGGCAAGCTTGCGCCCGGAGGGAAGGAAGCGGCAACCGCACCGCGCATATCATTCCGCCCGCGGCCCGGTGCGGCCACTCCATGCCCGCGGTCTTGCTGGCATGCGCGGAGGGGCTTCTCACGTTCCGCGGGTCGGCATCCTGGCGCCCCGGGTGTGGCCCTCAAGGCGGCTCCGCCCGTCGCAAGTGGTCAATCAGCGCCCGCAACTTGGGAGCCATGTGACGGCGCTGCGGAAAATAGAGGAAGAAGCCTGGGAAGGGCGGCAGGAAATCGCCCAGCAACGGCACCAGTTCGCCCGCCTCGACATGGGGCCGGAAAACATCCTCGGGCGCGAAGGTGATCCCGCCCCCCGCGAGCGTGGTGCGGAGCATCAGCGTCAGGTCATTGGTGGTCACCCGGGGCTCGACCGCCACGTCGAAGGGCACGCCATTCTCCGCGAACTCCCAGCGATAGGGCGGCAGATGCGGCGCGGGGCGCCAGCCGATGCAGCGATGGCGCACCAGGTCGCGCGGATGCGCGGGCGCCCCATGCGCCGCCAGGTAGGCCGGGCTTGCGACCGCCATCTCGCGCTGCGCGCCGGTGATGGGAATGGCGATCATGTCCTGCGCGATCACCTCGCCCAGCCGGACACCCGCATCATAGCCGCCGGCGACGATGTCGAACTCCTCATCCGTCACCGTCACGTCGAGGGTGACGCCAGGATGCGCGGCCGCGAAGGACGCGATGAGCGGCCCCGCGAGAAAACGCTGCGCGATGGAGCTGACCGCGATTCGAAGCAGGCCGTGCGGCGCATCCCGCGCCGCGACATCCTCCAGCGCCTGCGCCACCTCCCCCAGCGGGCGGGAAAGGGCATCGTACAGGCGGCCGCCCGCCTCCGTGAGGCGCACGGAGCGGGTGGTCCGCATCACCAGCGCGACGCCAAGCCCATCCTCCAGCCGCCGCACCGCCTGGCTGACCGCGGAGCGCGTCACCCCCAGCCGGTCGGCGGCAGCGCGGAAACTGCGTTCCTGCGCGACCGCAAGGAACAGCGGCAGGAGGTTCAGGTCGGTCTTCATTGTCCAGCGCAGCTCACCACCCAGTCCAGGACAAGGCCGATACCCGCGCCAATCCATCAGGTCCATCTGTTCCGCACACCCTTCAAGGAGATGGACATGGACAAGATCATCCTCATCACGGGCGCCTCCAGCGGCATCGGCGAGGGAATGGCACGGGAGCTCGCGGGCGCGGGTGCCAAGGTGCTGCTGGGCGCGCGCCGCCTCGACCGCGTCGAGGCCATCGCCGCCGGGTTGCGCGCCGCGGGCGGCACGGCCGAGGCGCGCCGGCTGGATGTCACCTCCCGCTCCTCCATGGCGGGGTTCGTGCAAGCGGCGGTCGAGACATGGGGCCGCGTTGACGTGCTGATCAACAACGCGGGCATCATGCCGCTCTCGCCTCTCTCGGCCGGCCAGCAGGACGAGTGGGAGCGGATGGTGGACGTGAACATCAAGGGCGTGCTCTGGGGCATCGGGGCCGTCCTGCCCGTCATGGAGGCGCAGGGCGGGGGCCAGATCATCAACATCGGCTCGATCGGCGCCTTGCAGGTGGTGCCGACGGCCGCGGTCTATTGCGCGACGAAGTTCGCGGTCCGCGCGATCTCCGACGGGTTGCGGCAGGAGAGCCGGAACATCCGCGTCACCTGCGTCAATCCCGGAGTGGTCGAGAGCGAGCTGGCCTCCACCATCACCCATCCTGAAACCATGGCGATGATGGAGAGCTACCGCGCCACGGCCCTGCAACCGGCCGACATCGCCCGCGCGGTGCGCCAGGTGATCGAGGCGCCGGCCGGCGTGGACACGACCGAGATCACCATCCGGCCCACCGCCTCCGCGAACTGAGGCACGCGCCTCAATCCCCGGCCATGGCCTCACGCGGCCTGGCCGGCGCATCGGGCATCCATGCCGCGCCATCGGGCAGGCTCGCGATCTCGGTGCGCCGGCGCGGCAGGGCGCCCGGGTGTTCGGCCTGCAGCCAGGCGATCATCTTCTCGCGCACCTCGCAGCGCAGGTCGAAGGCGCGGCCGGCGCTGGTGGCACTCACCAGCATGCGGATTTCCATCGTGTCCTGCCGCAGTTCCAGCACCTGCAAGCCGGCCACGCGCCGGTCCCACAGGGCGGAGGCGGCCGTGATCTCCTCCAGCTTGCGGCGCATGGCGGTCACGGGTGCTGTGTAGTCCACATGGATGATCACGGTGCCGAGCAGGGAGGAGCTTTCGCGCGTCCAGTTCTGGAAGGGCGTCTCGATGAAGTAGGTCAGCGGCAGCACCATCCGACGCCAGTCCCACAGCCGCACCACGACATAGGTGGAGGAGATTTCCTCCACATTGCCCCACTCATTTTCCACGATCACCGCGTCATCAATACGGATGGGCTGCGTGATGGCGAGCTGGATGCCCGCCACCAGGTTCCGCAGCAGCGGCTGCAATGCGAAGCCCACCACGATGCCCGCGGCACCGGCCGAGGCCAGCAGGCTCACGCCGTATTGCCGGACGCCGTCGAAGGTCATCAGGGCGGCGGCGAAGGTCACGACACCCACCAGCAGCGTGGCCACCCGCTTCAGGATGGAGAGCTGCGTGGTGTGCTTGCGGGCGAGGAGGTTGTCCTCCGCGTCCAGCTTGTAGCGACGCAGGTAGATCGTGGACCAGATGTGGATCACGGTGCGCGCGACCCATCCCACCAGGACGATGAAGCAGATCAGCAGGACGTGGCGCACCAGGCCGGTTTCCGCCCGCGTGAGGGGCGCAATCCCGGCGGCGATGGACAGCGAGAACATGATGATGGCCAGCCGCGTGGGCCCGCGCGTCCGCGCCACGATCGAGCGCCAGAACAGATCCCGGTCCCGCACGAGCCGTGTCATTCCGCGGAACACGAGCCTGTGCACCCCCAGCGCCACCAGCACCGCCACGGCCAGGACACCGGCGCTGACCAGCAGAGGCGGTGCCCAGGAAAACAGCATGACGACATTGCGGGCGGCGGCACTGAACTGCTCGATCAAGGCAATACTCCTGGACATCCCCCCGTGGTGCACCCGGCACCATGGGTCTGCGCGCGATGAGGCCTGGCTCGCGCCCGGCCCCGCTTCACTCCATCAGCGCATCGGAGTGTCCGAGGTTGCGCAGCTCAGCCCTTCACCGCGCCCGCCGTCAGCCCCGCCACCAGCCGCCGCTGGAACACCAGCACCAGCAGCACCAGCGGCACGGTGACGATGACGGAAGCGGCCATGATCAACCCCCATGGCAATTCATAGCGGCTCGCCCCCGTGATCATCGCGATGGCGACGGGCACGGTCCGCATCTCGTTGGTCAGTGTCAGCGTCAGCGCGAAGAGGAACTCGTTCCAGGCCGCGATGAAGGCGAGCAGCCCCGTCGTCACCATCGCCGGCGCCATCAGCGGCAGGAAGATGCGCGTGAGGGTGACGAAGGGTGTCGCGCCATCCATCGCCGCCGCCTCCTCCAGTTCCAGCGGCAATTCGCGTAGGAAGGCCGTCAGCACCCAGATGGTGAAGGGCAGCGTGAAGATGAGGTAGCTCAGCGCCAGGCCCAGCAGGTTGTTGTAGAGGCCGAGCGCGCGGATCAGTTCGAACAGCCCCGACAGCACCGCCACCTGCGGGAACATCGAGACGCAGAGCAGCGTGCCCAGCAGGAAACCCCTCCCACGGAAGCTCACGCGCGCCAGGGCAAAGGCGGCCGATGCGGCCAGCGTCAGCGACACCAGCACCACCACGCCTGCCACGAAGATGGAGTTCAGGATGTTCCGCCCGAAGGGCTGTTCCTGGAACACCGCCACGTAGTTCCCCCAGGCGGGCGCGCGGGGCCAGGCCTCCACCAGGAAGAGGTCCGCCCCCGACTTCAACGAGGACACCACCGCCCAGTAGAAGGGGAACAGCGTGTAGAACAGGATCAGCGCGACCAGCAGCGCGAAACCCAGCCGGCCCAGAAGGCGCCTCATGCCCGCCCCGCCGGCGAAAGCCGGAGCCGCCCGAGCGTGACCAGCGCCACCGCCACCAGCGCCACCACCAGCGCCACCATGGTGGCCGCCGCCGAGCCATAGCCCACATCCTGGAAGTCCACGAGCAATTGCCGCGCATGGACCGACATGGAGGCCGTGGCGCGGCTGTTGCCCGTCAGCACATACATCAGGTCGAAGACGCGCAGCGCATCCAGCGTGCGGAACAGGATGGCCACCAGCAGCGCGGGCCAGATCAGCGGCAGCGTGATGCGGAAGAAGGTGCCGACGGGGCCGAGCCCGTCCACCTTCGCCGCCTCATACAACTCGTTTGGCACAAGTTGCAGCGCGGCCAGTGTCAGCAGCGCCATGAAGGGGGTGGATTTCCACACATCCACCGCGATGACGGCGGCCAGCGCCAGGCCCGGCTCTGCCGTCCAGGCCAGCGGCTGCGCGATAGCGCCTATGCCCAGCAGCGCCGCGTTGACCACCCCATGCTGGTCATGCAGCATCCAGGCCCACATCTGCGCCGAGACCACGGTGGGGATGGCCCAGGGCACCAGCATGGCCGCCCGCACCACGCCCCTGCCCCGCATCCGCGCGTTCAACGTCAGCGCGATGACGAGGCCCAGCACCGTCTCGATGGAGACGGACACCACGGCAAACACCAACGTCACCTGCACCGCGCCCCACCAGTCGGGATCCGTCAGCAGGAAGGCGTAGTTGGTGAGGCCAAGAAAGCGCCATTCCTCCAGCGCATCCAGCCGCGCATCGGTCAATGAGAAGAAGATGGTGCGCCCGAGCGGCCAGCCCGCCACCAGCGCCAGCACCAGCAGCGCGGGCGCCAGGAACAGCCAGGCCGTGCGCGGCGTCACCATTGGCCGTCCCGCCCCACGCGCGCCAGGATGCGGTCCAGCCGGGCCAGCGCCACCTCCGCCTCCAGCCGCCCGGAAAGCGTATTGTGGACCGCGTTCCAGAACTCCGCCGAGACCTGGTTGTAGCGGTTGCCCGTCACCGCCGAGGGCCGCGCCACCGCCCCCTCCAGCGCGGCGGCGAGCAAGGCGAAGGCCGGGTTGGCCGCCAGCAGCTCCGGCTCCCTGTAGAGCGCGGGGCGGGTGGGCGGGGCGCCGGCCGCCAGTGCCCGGCGGCGCTGCTCGGCCGCGCTGGTCAGGTGGCGCACGAGGCTGACAGCCGCCTCGGGCTGGCGCGAATGGCGCGAGACGCCCAGCTGCTCGCCGCCCAGCACGGCACCGCCGCCCGGCAAGGGGGCCACGCCGACACGGCCCGCGACGGCGCTGCCCTCCGCCTCCAGCAGTGGCCAGGCATAGGGCCAGTTGCGCATGAAGACGGCCTGGCCCGACTGGAAGATGCCCCGCGCATCCTCTTCCGCATGGTTCAGCACCCCGCGCGGCGCGATGGTGCCCACCCAGCCCGCGGCGCGGCGCAGCACGGCGGCGGCCTCAGGGGTCGCGATGCTGACGCGGCCATCGGGCTCCACGATACGGCCCGCGCCGGCGGCGTGCAGCCATTCCAACGCGTTCACCGTCAGCCCCTCATAGGCGCGGCCCTGGAAGACGAAGCCCCAGCCGCCCTCGGCCGCCTGGATGTGCCGCGCCGTCTCCTCCAGCGCCTCCCAGCTTTCCGGCACGCCGCGCCCATGCCGCGCCAGCAGGTCGGCGCGGTGGTAGAGCAGCCCGGCATTGGCGAACCAGGGCAGCGCCACCAGCCGCCCGCCCACGGTGTTGTTTCCGACCAGGGCGGGGAAATGCGCGGCGCGCTCCTCAGGGGGGATGTGCGGCGTGAGGTCCAGCAGGTGCCGCGCCAGGATGCCCGGCCAGACGATGTCGAGCTGGAACACGTCAATATCCGACGACCGCGCCGCGAGAAGTTGCTGGATCAACGCCAGGCGCTCGGTGCTGCCCGCCGGCATGGCGACCAGCGCGACCTCATGGCCCTCGGCGCGGGCCCAGGCCTCGGCGCCTTCCCGGCACAGCGCGGCCTCCGTCCCCACCGCGCCGCAGGCGATGACCAGGCGGGCAGCGGCGGACGGCTGGGCCAGAACCAGCCAGTTCATGCACAGCAACAGGCCCAGCGCACGCATGGATTTCCCTTTTCTTCGCGACATCTGGGCAGAAAAGGCGAAACATCAGGCCCGTGCAAGCCGCGACTGAAACTCAACCTTTTATGGCAATGACTTGCCGGCGTTTGTCGTGGCGTGGCTCAGGTGGCGCGCAGCATGGGCAGGATGGCACCTTCCATCAGCCCGTGCAGCGCCCGCGCATGGCCCTGCGCGCCGCCCGATCTCTGGGTGGGGTCGGAGGTCATCACGACCGTGGCGCCCAGCGAGGGCACCACATGGATCATCTGCCCGCCGAAGCCCCAGGCGTAGTGGCGCACCGGCCCCGGGCCGGGCGCGGTGAACCAGGCGTAGCCATGCGCAGCCCCCGTGAAGACGGACGCCGTGCGCGGGGCGAAGCAGGTGGCCACCCAGGCCTCGGGCAGCACGCGACGGCCCTCGTGCACGCCGCCCGCGCGGATCATCTCGCCAAAGACCAGCATGGCACGCGGCGAGAGCAGCATGTCATTGCCGCCGAAGAAAATGCCCTGCGGGTCACGCGGCCAGGTTGGGATGGTGATGCCGAGCGGCCGGCCCAGCCATTCCTCGGCCAGCGCATGGGTGGAACGCCGCGAGACCCGCGTGAGGATGGCCGAGACGAGGTGCGAATTGCCCGTGGAATACAGCATGGGCCCGCCCGGCTCCGCCACGAAGGGCCGGGCCAGCGCATGGCGCACCCAGTCCGGGCTCGTCACCCAGCGGCCGTAATTCGCGCCCGAGGTCCGCTCCAGCCCCGCCCGCATCGAGAGCAGATGGTCCAGCGTGATGCGGTGCAGCCGCGGGTCGGGGTCGCGCGGCAGGCGGTCGGCCAGGAGTGGGGCGATGCGCTGGTCCGGCCCCTCCAGCAGCCCGCGCGCGATGGCCGCCCCCGCCAGGGCCGCGATGATGGCCTTGGAGACGGATTTCACATTCACGGGCCTGTCCAGCGCGGGGCCGGCGAAGCGATGTTCGAGGAGCACCTCGCCATGCCGCGCGATGATGAGGCCGCGCAGGGGTTCCAGCCGCGCCGCTGCGGCGCGCACGTCGTCCTGCGCGATGGCGGGACGGGCGAGGATCAGCGCGGGCGCCGCAAGAAGGGTACGACGTTCAAGGGCGAAGGTCATGCTTCGCAGATAACGCGCGTCCCCCTCCTGGCCAGCGGGGGGTTACCCTTCGTCACGCGCGCCGGTCACTCCGCCGGCAGCACGCGGCGCTGCCAGCGCCGCCAGCCCCACCAGGCAAGGCCCCCAAGCGCCAGCAGGGCCGCACCCAGCAGCAAGGGGTGGTCGGAGGCCGCCACCTGCTCCAGCCCGCGCGCCGCCGCATAGCCGGGCAGCAGCATGGCCGGCGCCCACAGGAAGGCCGAGGCGATGTTGGCGGACTGGAAATGCCGCTCGCGCATGCGGGCCACGCCCGCCAGCAGCGGCGCCACCGCCCGCATGGGTCCGAGGAAGCGGCCGAAGAACACGGCGGCCCAGCCCCAGCGCCGGAACAGCAGCAGGCCGCGCGCATAGTTGCGCCGCTGGCTGCGTGGCAGGATGCGCCGGACCGCGCGCGGCCCCAGCCAGCGTGACAGCCAGAACCCCACCGCATCGCCCAGGATGGCGCCCGCGATGGCACCGCCCAGCACCCCCCACGGGTCGAGGGTGCCGGCACCCAGCAGCGCGCCCGTCATCACCAGCAGCGCCGTGGCCGGCACGAGCAGGCTCACGCCCGGCAAGGATTCGAGAAAGGTGATGACGAACACCACGATGGGCGCCCAGCCGCCATGGGCCGTGAGCCAGGCTTCGATGGTCTCGATCAATCAGCACATCCTCCGGTCATGCGGCGCATATGGGCGGCGCGGGTGGCAATTCCACGGCGGCGATGGGTCGCGGGAATGTCAAAGCCGCGGGGCAACGCCCACCCAAGGTAGCGCGTTGCAGCGACACACCACGCATCGCGAAGGAATAGCCCCCTGCCCCGCCTCGATGAATTCACGCGCCGCCTGATCCAGTTCGGCGCCGTGGCCAGCGCCTTCGCGCTGATCTGGCTGCTGGCCGATGCGCTGGTCCTGCTCTT
This sequence comes from Roseococcus sp., assembly GCA_035998215.1. GTDB lineage: Bacteria > Pseudomonadota > Alphaproteobacteria > Acetobacterales > Acetobacteraceae > Roseococcus. The sequence goes on from DASYHU010000030.1 coordinate 484,529, forward strand.
TGCCGGCATCTTGCTGGCCGCGGCCGCCTCGGCCATGGCGGGCGGGCTGTCGCGCGTGACCGGCCTGCCGCGCGGGGCGACGTTGACGGCCGTGGTGCTGGCCCTGCCCCTCGGCATGGTCGGGCTCGGCCTGCTGATGGGGCCGCAGCTGGTGCGCGAGGCGAATGAGCTGCGCGAGGGGCTGCCTGCCGCGCTGGATGCGGCCGACGCCTGGCTCGGCGAGGAATCCGGCCTGGGCATCAGCCTGCGCGACATGCTGGGCCAGGCCGCCGATGCGGACGTGCCCTGGGGCCGTGTGGCCTCCTACGCCACCATCGGCGCGGGAGGCATCGTGAACGCGGTGCTGATCGCCTTCATCGGCCTCTACCTCGCGGCTTCGCCCGGATTCTACCTGCGGGGCGCGCTGGGCCTGCTGCCCTCCGACATGCGGCCGCGCATGGCCCACGCGCTGGCCGAGGCGGGGCGCGGGCTGGAAGGCTGGCTGATCGGGCAATTCCTCTCGATGCTCGTCATCGGCGTGCTGAGCGGCCTGGGCCTCCTGCTGCTGGGCATGCCGATGGCGGTGTCGCTCGGCGTGCTGGCGGGGCTGCTCGCCTTCGTGCCCTTCTTCGGGCCGCTGGTCTTCACCGCGGTGGCCGTGATCTTCGCCTTCGGCCAGGGGCCGATGATGGCCCTCTACGTCCTTCTGCTGAGTGTGTTCGTGCAGCAGCTGGAGGGCAACCTGATCACGCCCATGATCCAGCGCTGGGTGGTGGCGCTGCCTCCGCTGATCTCGCTGATGGCGGTGGTGGTGGCGGGGACGCTGTTCGGGCTGATGGGCATTCTGGTCGCCACGCCCATGGCGGTGGTGCTGATGATCCTGGTGGAGAAGCTCTACCTCATGGACCGCCCGCCGCCGGATGCGGCGCTGTAGCTCAGACGGTCAGCAGCCGCCGCACCGCGGCCTCGTCCAGCGCGGACGTGGGCCCCGAGAGTGCCACCTCGCCCCGCACCATCACCGTGATGTGGTCCGCGAGGTCACGCGCGAACTCGAAATACTGCTCGACCAGCACCACCGCGAAGTTGCGGTCCCGCGCGAGGTGGCGGATGACCTTGCCGATGTCCTTGATGACGTTGGGCTGGATACCCTCGGTCGGCTCATCCAGGATCAACAGGCGCGGCCGCGCGGTCATCGCCCGCGCGATGGCGAGCTGCTGCTGCTGCCCACCGGACAGATCACCCCCGCGCCGGCGCAGGAATTGCCGCAGGATGGGAAAGAGGTCGAACACCTCCGGATCCACGCGGCTGCCGCGCGGGGCGGCGGCCAGCGCGGTCTCCAGGTTTTCCTGCACCGTCAGGAAGGGAAAGATCTCGCGCCCCTGCGGCACATAGCCGATGCCCGCCCGCGCGCGGTCGGCGGGCGAGAGGCCCGCGAGGTTCCGCCCCTCCCAGGTGATGCGGCCGCCCTGGATGCGCTCCAGCCCCATGATGGCGCGCAGCAGCGAGGACTTCCCCACCCCGTTGCGTCCCAGCACCGCGGCCACCTCGCCAGGCTTCACCGCCAGCGAGACGCCCCGCAGGCAGCGGCTCGCGCCATAGGAGAGGTCCACGGCTTCCACGGAGAGCATGGTTCAGCGCCCCAGATAGACTTCGATGACGCGCGGGTCGGCCTGCACATGGGTGATGGACCCCTCCGACAGGACGCTGCCCTCGTGCAGCACCGTGACCCGGCAATCGAGCGCGCGGACGAATTCCAGGTCGTGCTCCACCACCACCACGCTGCGGCTTCCCGCGATGCCGCGCAGCAGGGAAGCGGTCTGCTCGGTCTCGTGGTCGGTCATGCCGGCAACCGGTTCATCCACCAGCAGCAATTCGGGTTCCTGCATCAGCAGCATGCCGATCTCGAGCCATTGCCGCTGGCCGTGGCTGAGCAGCCCGGCCAGGTCCTGGCACCTGGCAGCGAGGCCGATCTGCTCCATCGTGGCCTCGATTCGCGCACGCGCCTCGCCCGACAGCAGCCAGCGCAGGCAGGCCAAGGGTCCCCTCGGGGCCTTGAGCGCCAGTTCCAGGTTCTCGAACACCGTCAGCGCGTCGAACACCGTGGGCTTCTGGAATTTCCGCCCGATGCCGAGTGTGGCGATGGCGGCCTCATCGAGCTTCGTCAGGTCCCGTGCGGCGAAGCGGACGATGCCGGTGTCGGGCCGCGTCTTGCCGGTGATCACGTCCATCATCGTGGTCTTGCCCGCGCCATTGGGGCCGATGACGGCGCGCAGCTCGCCGGGTTCGACCAGCAGGGAGAGGTTGTTCAGCGCGCGGAAGCCGTCGAAGGTCACGGTCACGCCGTCCACATAGAGGCCCCCATTGAGGCTTTTGGCGCTGCTCATGGCCCGCGCCTCCGCAGCAGGCCGATGAGCCCTTTCGGCAACACCAGCGTGACGATCACGAACAGCAACCCCAGCACGATCAGCCAGAGGTCCGGCGCCACCGAGGTCAGCCAGGTCTTGAGCGCGTTGACCGAGAAGGCGCCCAGCACCGCGCCCACCAGCGTGCCACGCCCACCGAAGGCGACCCAGACCACCGCCTCGATGGAGTTGCCCGGCGAGAACTCCGAGGGGTTGATGATCCCCACCTGCGGCACGTAGAGCGCCCCCGCCAACCCCGCGATCATGGCCGAGAGCACGAAGACAAACAGCTTGTGCTGCGTGACGTTGTAGCCGAGGAAGCGCGTGCGGCTCTCGGCATCGCGGATGGCCGTCAGCACGCGGCCGAGCTTCGTCTGCGTCAGGTGCGCGCAGCCCCAGAACACCAGCACCAGCGTCACCAGCGAGGCGTAGAACAGCACCGCCCGCGTGGCGCTGGTGTTCAGCGGCATGCCCAGCAGCTCCTTGAAGTCGGTGAAGCCGTTGTTGCCGCCGAAGCCCATGTCGTTGCGGAAGAAGGCCAGCATCAGCGCATAGGTCATGGCCTGGGTGATGATGGAGAGATAGACGCCCGTGATGCGGCTGCGAAAGGCGAGCCAGCCCACCACCAGCGCCAGCAGCCCCGGAACGAACAGCGCCATGAGAAAGGCGAAGGCGAACCAGTCGAAGCCGAGCCAGTACCAGGGCAGTTCGGTGTAGCCCAGGAACACCATGAAGTCCGGCAGCACCGGATGGCCATAGACGCCGCGCGGCCCGATGAGGCGCATCAGATGCATGCCGATCGCGTAGCCGCCCAGCGCGAAGAAGGCGCCATGGCCCAGCGAGAGGATGCCGGCATAGCCCCAGGCCAGATCAATGGCCAAGGCAAGGATGGCGTAGCAGATCCACTTGCCCACCACGCTCACCAGGAAGTCCGGCGCGTGCAGCGGGTGGTCGGCGGGCAGCGCGTTGAAGGCCGGAATGGCCGCCAGCGCCAGCACGCACAGCATCAGGGCAAGGCGCCGGTTCATTGGTCGGCCGCGCGCCCCTTCAGCGCGAACAGTCCCTTCGGCCGGCGCTGGATGAACAGCATGATGCCAACCAGAACCGCGACCTTGGCCAGCACCACCCCCGCATAGGGCTCCAGGAACTTGTTGAGCAGGCCGAGGGTGAAGGCCCCGATCAGCGTGCCCATCAGCGACCCCACGCCGCCGAACACCACCACCATGAAGCTGTCAATGATGTAGCCCGTGCCGAGGTTGGGGGAGACGTTGTCGATCTGGCTCAGCGCCACGCCCGCCAGCCCCGCGAGGCCCGATCCGAACGCAAAGGTCATCGCATCCACCCGCCCCGTGCGGATGCCCATGGTGGCCGCGATGCGCCGGTTCTGCACCACCGCGCGCATCTCAAGGCCGAAGCGCGTGAGACGGATGGCGGCGAAGCAGGCCAGCAACACCACCAGCGAGAAGATGATGATCCAGGCGCGGTTCTGCGTGATGGCGATGCCGCCCGGCAGCAGCAGCGTGCCCATCATCCAGTCGGGACTGATCACCTCGCGGTTCTGCGCGCCGAAGACGAGGCGCACCACCTGCTGCAGGATCATGCCCACGCCGAAGGTCAGCAGCAGCGTCTCCAGCGGGCGGCCATAGAGATGGCGGATCAGCCCACGCTCCATCGCCGCACCGATCGCGGCCGTGACCAGGAAGGCGGCCGGCACCGCCAGCGGCAGCGACCATGGCGCGAGTTCGGGAATGCCACGGCAAATCTCCTGCACCACCACCGTGGTGTAGGCGCCCAGCATCACGAACTCGCCATGGGCCATGTTGATCACGCCCATCACGCCGAAGGTGATGGCGAGGCCGAGTGCGGCCAGCAGCAGCACGGAACCCAGCGAAAGCCCCTGGAACACCGTCTCCGCCGCGCGGCGCAATTGCAGGCGCCGGTCAATGGCGGCGATGGCGGCCTCGATCTCCGGCAGCAGCTCGGCATTGGCGGCACGCGCGGCGAGAAGCTGCCCGCGCGCCTCGGGCGAGGCGGATGCGCCGAGGGCCGCGATCCCCGCACGCCGCACCGCCGCATCCTCCGACGCCAGCCGCGCGCCCCCCAGCGCCAGTTCGAGGCGGGCACGGATGGGCGCTTGCGCCTCCCGTGCCAGCGCGGCCTCGATCAGTGGGATGTCGGCGGCGCTTCGGTTGCGGAGAATGGCCTCCGCCGCGCGCAACCGCTCGGCCGGGTCGGGGGAGACCAGTTGCAGCCGTCCCAGCGCGCCGCGCAGCGCGCCACGCACGCGATTGTTGATGCGGATGAGGGTGGCGCCCTCGGGCGGCGCAGCCCCCTGCTGCGGCGCGAAACTTCCATCCGCAAGGCGCAGCAGCCGCGCTTCCGACATGGCCTGCAGCAGCGGAATGGCGCGCGGGTCGCCCAGCAGGCCCAGGCGCTCCACCGTCTCGGCCTGTTGCGCGAAGCCGCCGGCCAGGCCGGGCAGCAGCGCCTCATACTCCTGCGCCCGGGCGGGCGTGAGGAACAGCAGCAGGGCTAACGCGGCGGCGAGGCCGCGCAGGATGAACCAGGGCATCAGCTTCCCTTCCTCGCGCCACGGAAGGGGATGGCGCGGGGCCATCCCCATGATTGCGCCTCAGCGCCGGCGGTTCGCGTTCTCCGGGATGAAGGGCGACCAGTTCTCGGCCACGATGGCCGTCGGCGTGCGGCTCACAATGTCGAACTGTCCATCGGCGCGGATCTCGCCGATCATCACCGGCTTCGAGAGGTGATGGTTGCGGTGCATCTCCACCTCATAGCCCGAGGGCGCGGCCACCTTCTGGCCGTAGAGCGCCTCTCGCACCGCATCCACGCCCGTGCCGCGCGCGGCGGTGACGGCCTGGGCCCACATCTTGAAGCCGATCAGCGTGGCTTCCATCGGGTCGTTGGTCACGCGGCGCGGGTTGCGGATGTAATTGCGCCACATGGTCAGGAACTCGGTGTTGGCGGGCGACTGCACGGACATGAAGTAGTTCCACGCCGCCAGGTGCCCCACCAGCGGGCGGGTATCAATGCCGGCCAGTTCCTCCTCGCCCACGCTGAAGGCGACGCAGGGGATGTCCTCGGCGCGGATGCCCTGGTTGCCCAGCTCGCGGTAGAAGGGAACGTTGGCGTCGCCATTGATGGTGCTGACGATGGCGGTCTTCTTGCCTTCGCCCGCGAAGCGCTTCACGCGCGCCACGATGCCCTGCCAGTCGCTGTGGCCGAAGGGGGTGTATTCCTCCAGGATGTCGGCATCCGTGATCCCCTTGGAGTTCAGGAAGCCGCGCAGGATGCGGTTGGTGGTGCGCGGATAGACGTAGTCCGTGCCCAGCAGCGCGATGCGCTTGGCTTCGCCGCCATCGGCGCCCAGCAGGTATTCCACGGCCGGGATGGCCTGCTGGTTGGGGGCGGCGCCGGTGTAGAAGATGTTCCGGCTCTCCTCCTCGCCCTCATACTGCACGGGATAGAAGAGCAGCCCGTTCAGCTCCTCGAACACCGGCAGCACCGACTTGCGGGAGACGCTGGTCCAGCAGCCGAAGGTCACGTCCACGCGGGAAATCTGCAGCAGTTCGCGCGCCTTCTCGGCAAACAGGGGCCAGTTGGAGGCGGGGTCCACCACCACGGGCTCGAGCCGCCGCCCCAGCAGCCCGCCCTGGGCGTTCTGCGCCTCCACCATCATCAGGACCGTGTCGCGCAGCGCGGTCTCGCTGATGGCCATGGTGCCCGACAGCGAATGCAGCACGCCGACCCGGATCGGCGCCTGCTGGCCGAGGGCGGGTGCCGCGAGGCCGGCGGCCAAGGGAGCGGCCAGGAGACCGCGACGGGTGACGGAGTGGCTGGGTTCGCGCATGGCGTCCTCACGGGGGATGAAACCACCTGGAGGTTATGTGCATCGTCGCCGCGCGGATCAGGTTTCACATGCAAAAAGGCAGGTTTTCGCGGCTCTCGCACGGAAAATCGCCTTAAATATGTGCAAATGCATATTTAGTGATCTACCATCCGTTCCTTTTCACGTGGCGAAGGCAACGTTGGTGCAACCGTGACGCGGCGATCCCGTTAGCCCCCCATTGGAAAGGAGATATGCCATGAACAGCATCGTCTATATCGTGGGCGCCGTCGTGATCGTCCTCTTCATCCTGGGCTTCCTGGGCCTGCGCTGACCGGGTGCGACGGGATGCCACACCCCGCGAACCGGGCCGGCGGCATCAGCCCCGGCCCGTTTTTCATGCCCTCAGCCCGCTGACGCGACGGGGATGATCCCCTATCCCGCGGGGTCACGCCGCAGCCGTGTGATCTCGAAGGGAGTGGGACGGCCGCCGGCGCCGGGGGGGCACACCGTCGCCAGCGCCACCAGCCCGCCTTCCACCTGGTGCAGCGGGACGCCCGTTTGCCCCGGCACGACCGGCACAAAGACGATATCCACCACCTGGCCCAGCACGTGACGGTCCGCCCCATGCACGCTGAGGCCGATGAGTTGTCGCAGCGACACGGGCAATACTCCGCAGGTGAAAAAGGGCGGCGCGAACCGCCGCCCCCTTGGGCGCCTCAGCCGCCCGGGGTGTTGCCGGAAGCGGGGGGCGCGGCTTGCTGCGGCGTCGGCGTCTGGTCCGGCTGCCGCGGCGGCGTGGCCGGCGTCTGCGCCGCGCCGGGGCGCACCTCCGGCTGGGCCGCCGGCGCGGCACTCGGGGCCGGCGCCGCGGCCGCGGCCGGGTTCTCCGGGTTTCGCGGCGTGCCATAGGCGACGGGCGGTTGGCCCTGCAGTTGTCGCGGCACCGGGGCGCCCTGGTCGGTGGTCGCGGTCGGGCTGCCGGGGCTGGGGCCGGCAGCCCCGCCCGAGGTGGCCGGGGCGGTCGTCGCGCCACCGGGACCAGCCCCCGCTCCAGGCGCCTGTCCGGCCGCGCCACCCTGCTGGGTACGGGGCCTCATCCCCGGATAATCGCCCGCGCGCGTGCCGGGCACCATGCCGCCTGGCGCCACCCCACCTGGCTCCGCCGGCGCGGGACGGGCCGACCCCCCCGAGGCCGGGGGCTGCGCCGCCTGCCGCTGCACGGGGGCCTGCTGGCCTTGCCCGGCCGTCGCCGGCGCCTGCGTGCCCATGGGCGGCGCACCCGGCGTGGCCGAGGCGGGCGGGGCGGTGGGATTGGGCGCCTGCTGCGCGAAGGCCACGCCGCCAAGGGCAATCCCCCCAAGGGCAATCCCCCCTGTCAGCGTGACGGCGAGCAGCGGCAGCCGCGTGCGATTCCGTTGGTTCATGTCGTCCTCCTGCTTGCGCTGCACCAGGCAGCTTCCAGGCAGAACGCCCCGAGGCGGGGTTGGTTACGCGCTCAGCCGGAGGAAGGCGCCCAGGCGCCGGCGTCCAGGCCCCCGCGGCCGCTTTCCGCTGCCCAGGTCCAGCCAGGGGCGGCGGTCATGCGCAAGCCGTGCACGTGCTCACGCCGCAAACGGCCGAGCAGCCGACGGGTGTCACGGTCCAGCCGCCGCGCCGCAAGCGCCTCCAACCCCCTGTCGCCCAGAAATCCCGAATGCAGATGGACCACGCGCGCGCCCGGCGCGAGCAGCGGCACCGCCGCCCTCAGGACGGCGGCGAAGCCCGCCACACCGCGGCGCGTACCGGGCGCCACATCCTCGACACAGACCAGCGCCGCGATGCGGCCGCGGCCCAGGAAGGCGGCGTGCAGCGCGGCCTCCTCGCAGGCCTCCATGTCGTCCAGCGCGCCCGTGACCAGTTCGCAGCGCCGGCCGCAGGCCTCGACGTCGAGCGCGATGGACAGCGCCGTCGCCTCATCGGCCGGCGCATGCAGCAGCAGCACATCCAGGCCTGCGCAAGCAAGGTCACGCGCCGCAGCCCCGGCGAGCCCGATGTCGCGCCCCGCGCACAGCAGCGCGGCCCCCGGTCCGGACGCGCGCGGCCAGGCGGCGAACGGCTCCGCCGGCAATTTCCCCATCATGTCCATGACCCCATCCCTCCCGCACCCGACGCGAAGCGGAACGACAAGGCCGCCAGCGGGTTGCGAGAGGTGTCTGAAACTTCATGGGTGAACCATGCGCGGCAAGGCCGGTTCTCCAGGGACGGGCGCCACGCCCGCTTTCCGCACGGAGAAACGCCCATGTATTCGATGGACAAGCTGTTCCTGACCACCTTGAAGGACGTCTACTACGCCGAGCGCCAGCTGCTGAAGGCCTTGCCCAAGATGGCACGCGCCGCGCAGAGCGAGACGCTGAAGCAGGCCTTCACGGACCACCGCGAGGAAACCCAGGAGCAGGTGGCACGCCTCACCCGCGTCTTCGAGATCATCGGCAAGCGCGCCCAGGGCCAAACCTGCGAGGCCATGATGGGCCTGATCCAGGAAGCCGAAGAGCTGATGGAGGAGGCGCCCGAGCCCAGCCAGGTGCGTGACGCCGGCCTCATCGCCTGCGCCCAGGCCGTCGAGCATTATGAGATGGCACGCTACGGCACGCTCGCCGCCTGGGCCGCGATGATGGGCCATGAGGAGGCCGCCCAACTTCTTCGCCAGACCCTGGAGGAAGAAAAGAAGGCCGATTCCCTGCTCAACCGCATCGCGACGCGCGAGGTGAACAAGATGGCGGCGTGATGGTCCGCGACGCGCCGGATCGCCACACCGTCACGCTGGCGAAGAAGGCGCGCACCGGCAGGATCTTCCTCGGCCATCTGCGGAACGACCGGTTGGCGACGGCCATCGCCAACTGGTCATCCCGCGCGCGGGCCGGCGGCCGGGTGGCGCAGCGCATCGCCTGGTCGGCCGTGAAGCCGGGCCTGGCCCCCGCCGCGCTGACCCTGACCCAATTGGCCGAAGCCCGCATGCCCGCCGACCCCTGGCGCGGCTTCGACGCGGCCGCCATCCCGCTCAAAGACGCGATCCGGCGGTGGACCAGGTGACGACAACCCTCGCCGTCGCCATCCCCGCGCATGACGAGGCGCGCCAGCTGCCGCGCTGCCTTGCGGCCCTGGCCGCGCAGCGCGACGCGCCGCCCTTCGCCGTGGTGGTTCTGGCCAACAACTGCACCGACGACACGGCGGGTGTCGCGCGCCGTCTCGCCCCCCGCCTGCCCTACATGCTCCATGTCGAGGAAGTGAGCCTGCCCGTGGGCGACCGCCATGCGGGCCATGCGCGCGGCCTCGCCATGGCGCGCGCCGCCGCCCTGCTGGATGAGGACGGGCTGCTGGCCGGCACCGATGCCGACGCCAGCCCGGCGCCGGGATGGCTTGCCGGGCTCGCGCGGCATCATGCCGCCGGGTCGGACGCCATCGCGGGCTGGGCCATCATGGACCGCGCCTCGGCCCGTGCCCTGCCCGCCTCGGTGCGGGAGCGCGGGCGGGCGGAAGCGCGCCTCGCGCAGCTGCTGGACCGCCTGGCCAGCGTGCTGGACCCTCTCCCCTGGGACCCCTGGCCCCGCCACACGGGCCATTCCGGCGCCAATTTCGCCGTGGGGCGCGAAGCCTATTGGCGCTGCGGCGGCGTGCCCGACGTGCCACTGGCGGAGGACCGCCTGCTCTTCGCGCGCCTGGCCGAGATCGGCGCGCGCATCCGCCACGCGCCCGATTGCGTGGTGCATGTCTCGGCCCGGCTGAAGGGGCGCGCGGCGGGGGGCATGGCCGATGCGCTCCGCCGTCGCGCGGCCGACGCGGACCCGTTTTGCGATGCCTCCATCGAACCCGTCTCGCATGTCCTGCGCCGCCATCGCCTGCGCCGCGCGCTGCGCGAAGGGGTGGAGATCGAGCGCCTGGCAGGACGGCTCGGCCTCACGGGGGCGGAGGCCGAGACGCTCACCTCCGGGCTGTCGGAGGACCAGTGCTGGGCGCGGCTGCGCGCCGCCGCGCCGCGCCTGCAACCCACGCCCGTGCCCGCCCTGGAACTGGCGCGGCAGACGCGGGCCGCCGAGCGCGCCCTGCAACGCCTGGGCATTCCCCTGCCCGAGGCGCCGCCGGAGGGTGCGCTGGTCTAGTCCGCCCCCGCGATGTCCATCCGGTAGCGTGGCCCGAGCGCCAGGTTCCGCGCGGACCAATCTGCGGGAAGCGCCGCCAGGAAGCCCAGCGCCGCCGCGTCGCCCGACATGGTGCCATCATTGCAGCCGCGCCAGTTCACCAGCAGCACCACGCCGCCGGGAAGGAGGCTTTCCTCGCAGCGGCGCGCCAGGGCATGCAGATCCGCAAGGCCCAGGTAATAGAGCACCTCCGACAGCATGATCAGGTCAAAGCCGCCTGCCGGCCATTCGCCCGGTGCGGCCCTGCGGTGGAAGGCGCCTTGCGGGCAGCGCCGCCGCGCCTCGGCCAGCGGTGCCTCGGCGTGGTCAATGCCCAGGAAGTCCTGGCAGCGCGGCGCCAACAGGGCGGAGAGGGTGCCGATCGAACACCCCACCTCCAACCCGCGGGCGAAGCGCCGCGGCGGCAGAGCCTCCAGCGTGGCCGCGTATTTCCCCGCCTCGTAGGTGCTGCCGGCCAGGTCCCAGGGGTCGGGCCGCACGCTGTAGAGCTGGTCGAAATAGCTGGCGGGGACCGAGGGCCGGCTCATCCCAGGACCCCTGCCCCGCGGGTGATGAGGATGTCCGTCGCACGCTCCAGCGCCGCATCGGGGCCAGGCTGGCGAAGGAAGCTGTCGAGGTCGCGGGCCAGGCGTTCCACCGGGGCACCACCAGGGGCTCCTTCGAGGACGCTGCCGGGCAGGCCGATGCCCCGACGCAGGCGCGCCAGGAGGCCCTCGGCCGCGCGCGTCGTCACCTCGCGCGCCAGGCCCACCCGGGCCAGCGCGGCCTCGGTGTCCCGGCCCGCCTCGACGGCTTCGGCCGCCGCGAGGGTCCAGAGGCGGGTGCTCTCCAGGTCCAGTGCGTTTTCCATCAACCGCGTGCGCTGGGCCGGGTGGCCGGCGCGGTCATGCGAGATCAGATGCGCCCGCAGCGCCTCGTCCAGCCGCCGCATCGCGCCCAGTTGCAGCGCGAGGATGCGCCAGATGCCGCCGGAGAAGGCCGGCTGGGCCAGGTAATCCCCCGGCCCGCCGACCACATCGCCGGCGGCCACCTGCAGCCCATCCAGCACACAGGCGCGGCTTTCGCTGGCGCGCATGCCCCCGATGGGCCAGGCGGGACCATCCGCGAAGCGCGCCGCCGCGGGCCGCTCGACCCAGACCAGCACCGGGCCTTCCGGCGTGCGCGCCGTGACCAGCGCCGCGCCCACGGCGGTGGCGCCCGAACAGAACAGCTTGCGCCCGGAAAGCCGCCCACCTTCCAGCACGACGGGCGCGGCGGGGTCATCGGCCCCCCAGATGGCGAGCAGCGCCGCCCCTTCGGCCCGTGCGCGCTGGGTGGCGTCGCCATGGTCGTCCAACAGGCGGAGGACGTTCACATGCCCCTCGAACAACCGCCCCGCGCTCAGGTCCGCATGGCCCAGCGTCACCAGCGCCCGCCACAGCACGCGCGGCGCGGCGTGGGCCAGCGGCAACAGTGGCGCCAGGTGAACGAGGGCCGCGGCCGCATCGCGCGGCGGCGCGACCCGCAGCGCGGCGGCCACCTTCAGGGCGCGCGCGTCCAGGCTGGCGGACAGGGGCTGTGCGGGAATGTCCATCACCCTCCAACGCGCAGCAGGGGGCCAGGGTTACGGGCTCAGACCGAGTCCGGCTCCAGCGTGCTGGAATGGTCGAGCAGCGCCGCCAGCTCCTGCCGCGCACGATAGACACGGCTCTTCACCGTGCCGACCGGGCAGCCGATGATCTCGCCGATCTCGGCATAGCTGAGTTCCGCCCCCACGCTCAGCAGCAATGCCTCGCGCTGCAGGTGGTGCAGCTTGCCCAGCGCCACCCGCAGCTCGGACTGGCGGATGGCCCATTCATGCGCGGGCGGGGTGACCAGCGCCTCGGGTGGCGCGTCCTCGAGCGGGACATTCGCCCGCCCATGGGCGGCCACGGTGTTGAAGAAGCGGTTCCGCAGGATGGTGAAGAGCCAGGCCCGCATGTTGGTGCCTGGCGCGAAGCGCTCCCGCGCCGAGAGTGCGCGCAGGACGGTGTCCTGCACCAGGTCGTCGGCGTCATGGGCATTGCGGGCCATGTTCCGGGCATAGGCCCGCAGGCGTGGCAGCAGCGCCAGAAGCTCCTGTTCGAAGGTCACGCCATGGTCTCCCGGAACCCGGCCGCGCGGAGCGCTATCGGCGCCGCACCAGCCCCGCCAGGAGCGCCACCACGCCGAAGATGATCAGCGCCCAGAAGAGGATGCTGGCGACCCCGCCCGCGGCGGCGGCCACGCCGCTCAGTCCCAGCACGCCGGCCACGATGGAGACGATGGCCAGCACGATGATCCACCAGATGACCTTCATAGGCCGCCCTCCAGCCGCGGGCCGGCGGGCGGCGGGGCGGTGGGGCCATCCGGCGTCCGGGGCGGCATCTCCTGCGGGATGGGCGGAAGGTCGGGCCCCGGCGCCGGCGGGGGCACATCGGGCCCGGGCGGCGGGGCGGGCGGCACTTCCGGCGGCGGCGGGTTCGGCCAGGTGGAGGCGGCGTGGGGGGCCATGGCGGGGATCTCCTTCATCTCCCCGCCTCAACGGCCCGCGGGCCGCCGGGTTTCAGCTTCAGCCGCGCGGGCCGGCGACAGGCGCCTCCTGGTCGGTGGAGAACCGGATGTCGCAGGCCAGCCCCTCAGGGCGCCACTGGCGCTCGATGGTGCCGCCGAGCGAGCCCTCGAAGCTGTGGGTGATGATCTGCGAGCCGAAGCTGACGCGTTCCGGCGGACCGTCCAGCGGCGGGCCGCCGCTCTCGCGCCAGTGCAGCTCCACCTCCTGCCCATGCCGCGACCAGCGCACCTCCAGCCGGCCCTCGGACGTGGAGAGGGCGCCATACTTGGCCGCGTTGGTGGCCAGTTCGTGCAGCGCCATCGAGAGGGGCTGCGCCACATGGGGCCCGACCAGCACTTCCGGCCCCTGGAGGGTCACGGGCGAATCCTCCTCGCCCACGCCGAAGGGTTCCAGTTCATGGCGCAGCAGGTCGCCCACGCTGGCACCCTTCCAGCGGTGGCGGCCCAGCAAGGCCATGGTGCCGGCCAGGGCGCGGATGCGCGCCTCCAGCACCTCGACATAAATTCCTCATGCGTGTCGGCGGTGGTGACGCGCAGCAGGCCGGTGACGACGGCCAGCGCGTTCTTCGCCCGGTGCTCGACCTCATGGGCCAGCATCTCGCTGTGGGCTTCCGCCTCCTTGCGGTCGGTCACGTCATAGGCGACGCCGATCAGCCGCGCGCCGGGACCGCCTTCCGGCGGCACGAGGCGGGCGCGCACGATGATCCAGATGGTCTCGACCCCGCCCTCCGCCGTGGGGCGGTTGAGACGGAACTCGCTGCGCAGCCAGCCCGCGCGGTTGGCCATCGCCATCTCGCGCCGCACCCGCATCCGGTCGTCCGGGTGCAGGCGGCGCATCGCCTCCTGCAGGTCGGGCTGGCCGTCGGCGGGGTCGAAGCCCCACAGCTCGATCATCTTGGGCGACCAGTTGAGGGTGCGCGTGGCGGGGAACCATTCCCAGGTGCCGATGCCCACCGCCTCCTGCGCCAGGCGCAGCCGCGCATCGCTCTCGGCCAGCGCCATCTGCGTCTCGCGCAGGGGGGTCACGTCCACATGGGCGCCGCGCAACACGCGCGGGCGTCCATCGGCGTCGCGCTGGATCTCGCCACGGGCCGCGATCCAGCGCACATCGCCCGCGGGCGTGACGATGCGGTAGCTCTGCGCATAGTCGGTGACGCCGCTCGTCTCCGAGACGGCTTCCAACAGGGTGGATTCCGCGCGCTCCCGGTCATCGGGGTGCAGGCGGCGCACCCAGTCGGCATGGCCTTCCACGGCCGCGCGCGCGGCCAGGCCCTGCAGCGACATGTATTCCGCCGAGCGCAGGCTGACCCCTGTGGCGAGATCCACCTCGAAGGTGCCGACGAGGCCCAGCCGCGCCGCACGGTTCAACCGGTCGGCATCGCGCTCCAGGTCCCGGCCCAGGGCGGCGTTGGCGGCACGCAGGCGCAGCTGGTCCGCCCGCACGCGCAGGCTCAGCCACAGCAGGGCCGCGCTGGCGGGCAGGCCGAAGATGAAATAGCCAAGCATGGCGCGTTGCCAGCGCGCCACGATCTCCTGCCGCGGGCGCAGCGCCACCGCGTGCACGTCGAAGCCTTCGATGGGATAGGCGGCGAAGAGCGCGGGCACGCCGTCCTGCGTGCGCGTGGACATGTAGACGTGCGAGTGGCGCCGCCCGGCCGCGATCTCGTGGAAGGGACTTTCCGACGACACCTGCGCCAGCGGCTCCGTCTGGCCCGCGCTGCGGCTCAGCACGTAGCCATCGTTGCGCACGAGGGCGAGGCTGTCCGTCGGTGCCTGAAGGCGGCGCATGCCCTCGGCCAGGGTGTTGGGGTCCACCGAGACGCCGATCACGCCATCGAAGGCCTCAGGCTCGGGCAGATCATTGCCGCTGTCCTCGCGGCTTCGCGCCACGGTGAACAGGAGCGAGCCCTGCATGCGGCCACTGAACTGCCTGCTGATGAAGACCCGCGGCGCGCCCTCGGCGCGCAGGGCCTGGAAGTAGTCGCGGTCGGCCATGGAGACGGGCGCCTCCGGCAAGGCCAGGCCAGTGATGAGCAGCGCCCTGCCCTCCCGGCTGACCACATGGCCGAAGGCGGCGTGGGGCAATTCGCGGATGATGCTTCCCAACTCGCCCCGCAGGACCGGGCCCGCGGCCAGCACCTGGTCATCCGTCATCCCGCGCAGGCGTTCGTTGATGCGGCCGGCCGCCACCGCATAGCCGGTGAGCGCCCGCGCGCCGTATTCGGCGGTGGCCTCGGCGGAGCGGAGCAGCTCTTCCCCCGCCTCGGTCCAGGTGGTGCGCCACATCACCCAACCCCCGCCGCCCAGCATGCACAAGGGCAGCAGCACGGCCATGAGAGGCAGGAGCTGCACGAGGCGTGTGCCGCGGGGCTGCGGCGCCCGGCTCGATCCGCGCAGGGTTTCTGGCAGCCCACCCCGGGCATCCCCCCGCGGCCTGGCTGACGGCGTGCTCCCGTTGGCCGGCGCCGTGACCCGAAGCCCGGCGGATTTCGCGGCGTGGGTCACGTCGGGAGCCTTCGGCTGTCCGTTGGGAAGGCGATGAACTCGATCTTTCCAGATGATGCGGCGGCCAAGCTACACAGAAAAGCCGCCCGCCGCCACACCTCCGCCCTGCATTTCGCGCCTGGTCCGAGTAGTTACAGCGAAGTAAATATAACACACTTCCGGTTGATGTATTCAGCAACAACAGTCATGCCAGATGGGTTTTTTTCTCACTTCTGAAACTGCGCCATTCCTCAGAAGAGTTGCGCGGGCAACCAAGTCGCCAGCGCCGGAAAGACCATGACAAGCCCGATGGCCAGCAACTGCAACAGCACATAGGGGATGACGCCGCGGTAGATGTCCCCCGTGCCAACCCCGGCCGGCACCACACCGCCCAGGTAGAAGAGCGAGAAGCCGAAGGGCGGCGTAAGGAAGCTGGTCTGCAGGTTCAGCGCGATCAGCACCGCAAGCCAGATGGGGTCTATCCCCATGGCCAGCAGCACCGGCCCCACGATGGGAACCACGATGATGGTGATCTCCACGAAGTCCAGGAAGAAGCCCATCAGGAAGATCAGGATCATCACCGCGACCAGGGCGCCGTGCGCGCCGCCCGGGATCAGGGACAGCAGCTCCTTCACCGTCTCATCGCCGCCCAGGCCACGGAACACCAGGGAGAACAGCGTGGCGCCGATGAGGGTGGCGAAGATCATGGCCGTGATGGTCATGGTCGAATGGGACACCGCCGACAGCACGCCACCGCGGAAGGTGCGCCACAGGGCCAGCGCGATGCCCGCCGCCAGGATCACCACCAGCACGCCGGCCACGCCGATCGCGATGCGGTCGGCCAGCGGGGCAGCCGCGCGCCCCAGCCTCATGTCGAAGAAGACGCCCAGCAGCACGAGGCCCACGGCGGCCAGACCCGCGAGCCAGATCAGCCATCCACGCGGCCCCTCGTGGCGCAGCCCCGCGAGCAGCGTGGCGCCGATGGCGCCCACCGAGGCCGCCTCGGTCGGCGTAGCGACCCCGGCCAGGATGGACCCCAGCACGGCGATGACGAGGATGATGGGCGGCAGCAGCGCGCGCAGCAATTCGGCGGTGGTGACGCGCCCCGCCTCCTCGGGCGGGATGGCCGGGCCCATCTCGGGGCGGAAGAAGCTCAGCAGCAGCTGGTAGAGGATGTAGAGCCCCACCAGCATCAGCCCCGGGATCATGGAACCCGCGAAGAGCTGCCCCACAGAGACCGTCTGCACCGAGAACAGCCCCTGGGCGAGCTGCGCCTGCTGGTAGGCCGCCGAGATCACCTCGCCCAGGATGACCATGACGGTGGAGGGCGGGATGATCTGCCCGAGCGTGCCCGCCGCGCAGACGGTGCCGCAGGCGAAGCGCTTGTCATAGCCGCGCCGCAGCATGGCCGGCAGCGCGATCAGCCCCATGGTGACGACCGTGGCCCCCACGATGCCCGTGGAGGCCGCGAGCAAGGCGCCCACCACCGAGACGCTGATGGCCAGGCCCCCGCGCACCGTGCCGAAGAGGCGGCCCATGGCCTCCAGCAGCTCCTCCGCGATGCGGGAGCGCTCGAGCATGATGCCCATGAAGACGAAGAGCGGGATCGCGACCAGCGTCTCGCCCGTCATGGTGCCGAAGATGCGTTGCGCGAGGGCCGCCAGCAGGAAGGTGTCGAAGACGCCGAGCAATATGCCGGCCGTGCCGAAGACGATGGCGCAGCCCACCAGCAGGAACACCACGGGAATGCCCGTGAGGATCAGCCCGCACAGCGAGGCGAACATCAGCAGGTCCAGCACCTGCCCGATGGCGGCGGTGCTCATGCTTCGCCCCCCTTCATGCTTCGCCTTGCCTCTGCCGGTGCGGGAAATGGGTCGTGGCCGCACCCGTCAGCACCGCCACGCAGCGGATGCCGATGGAGAGCGCCTGCAAGCCCAGCAGGATGCCCATGGCCGGGATGAGCGACTTCAGCGCGGGTACAAAGGGCACGCCGCCCAGCGCCATGGGCCCCTCATTCTGCGCCCAGGACCGCGCCGCATAGTCCCAGGACGCCCAGACCACCAGCGCGCAGAAGGGAAGGGCCGCGACGATCACGCAGGCCAGGTCCACCGCCGCCTGCCGCCGCGCGGACCAACCGGCGTAGAACACGTCCACACGCACATGCTGGTCCACCATCCAGGTATAGCCCATCACCAGCATGAACAGCGTGGCATGGATGTAGATCACGCTCTCCTGCATCCAGACGAAGGAGGACCCATAGGCGTAGCGCAGCACCACCACGATGAACTGCACCAGCACCACCCCCAGCGCCAGCCACTTGACGCCCTGGGCCAGGAAGCGGCTCACGGCGTCATGCGCGTCGGCGGCACGCAGCAGGAGGCGCAAGCCGCTCAGCCCCAGCGGATGGGCAGGGCGCGGGAGTTGAAGTTCCCCGCGTAGGACTGGAGCATGTAGGCTTGGCTGCGGTTGCGGAACTCCGCGTAGCTGTCGGCGATGCGCTTCACCAGAGGGTCCTGGTGGGCGCGGAGTTCCGCCAGGATTTCGCCCGCGATGTTGCCGAAGGCGATCAGCATGTCGCGCGGCACTTCCTTCACCTGCACGCCATGGCGCGTCACCAGCTCGTTCAGCGCGATGGGGTGGCGCACGTCGTATTCGCTGGTGGTTTCCTCGTGCAGCGACAGGGCGCAGAAGCGCACCACGGCCTTCAGGTCATCCGGCAGGGCGTTCCAGCGGCCCATGTTGATGCCGATCTCCTCGGCCGAGGACGGCTCCTGCACGCCCGGATAGTAGTAGTTCTTGGCCACCTGGTGCAGGCCGAGCGGCAGGTCCGAGAAGGGTCCCACGAACTCGGCGGCGTCAATGGTGCCCGATTGCAGGGCGGCGAAGATCTGCCCCGCCGGCAGCGACACGACCGAGGCGCCGGCGCGGCGGAACATCTCGCCACCCAGGCCCGCGGTGCGGTAGCGCAGGCCACGGAAGTCCTCGAGGCTGTTCAGTTCGCGACGGAAGAAGCCCATCCATTGCGGGCCGCTGTCGCCCACGATGAAGCCCTTCACGCCGAAGCGGGCATACATCTCGTCATACATGGCCTGGCCGCCGCCATGCATCATCCAGCCCTGCCGCTCATAGGCCGTCATGCCGTAGGGGAAGCTGCCGAAGAAGCCGATGCCGGGCGACTTGGAAATCCAGAAGGAGGGCACGCCGTGGTAGAGGTCGGCCGTGCCGGCCGCCACCGCGTCAAAGGCGCCCGCCGGGGGCACCACCTCGCCGGCCGCGAAGAGGCGCACCGTCAGCCGCCCGCCCGACATCTGGCCGATGCGGTCGGCGCAGCGCTGCGCGGCCACACCCGGGCCCGGCAGGTTGCGCGGCCAGATGGTGACCATGCGCCACTCGATCCGGCCCTGGCTGAGGGCGGGGGTGGCCAAGGTCGCGGCGGTCGCGGCCGCGGCCGAACCGATGATGGTGCGTCTTTGCATCTTCGTCTCTGCCTCTCGAGTTCTTGTGGGTGGTGTCAGGTGAAGCGGGGGAAGTCCGGCCCTTCGAGGGGCGCGCCATCGGCCAGCCGCAAATGCCGCATGGGGGGCGAGCCACGGCCACCGCGGTCGCGGAACACCGCGTCATCGCCCACCCAGCGCGCGGAAAACACGCGCCGCCGCCGCTGGGGCGAGGTGTTGGCGGGCGCGCCATGCATGGTGCGGTAGTGGAAGGCGACCGCATCACCCGGCTGCATCTCCCAGCCCAGGATGCGGTGGCGCTCGCGCTCGGCATCAATGTCGGGCATGTCCTCGCGGTCATCGCCCTCGTAGAGGTCGGTGCCGTCGAAGCGCTTGGGCTTGAGCGCCTTCGTCCAGAGGTGGCTGCCCGCCACGCATTCCAGCGTCACCTCGCGCGAGACGGGGTCGAGCGGGATCCAGAAGCTGACGCTCTGCTCCGCCTCCACGCAGTAATAGGGCGAATCCTGGTGCCAGGGGGTGACGAGGCTCGTCCCCGGCTCCTTCACCAGCACATGGTCGTGGAAGAAGCGGGCGCCCTGGCTGCCCATCAGGCGGCGGGCGATGGCGGCCCCCGGCCCCTGCTCCACGAAGGCGCGGAATTCGGGGATGCGCTGCCAGTTGCAGAGATCCTGGAAGAAGCGGGCGCTGCCGTCCTTGGGGGTGTAGCTGCGCTCATTGGGGCCGGGATGGGCCATCAGCGTCTCGATGCCGGCGCGCAGGGGTTCCACCCAATCGGCGAAGGCGCCGCGCAGGAGGATGGCGCCATCCTCGGCGAAGGCCTGGACCTCGGGGTCGGTCGTGGTGGCGGCTTGGTCCATGCGGGTCTCTCCCTGCGCGGCGATGCTGCGGTTGCGCTGTCAGCCTGTAAAGCGGTGCCGCGGCATCATGTGCCGATTCCGAGCGATGGTAGCTTCAAGCCTGTGCGGCGGGCGTGCTCGATGGCCAGTTCATAGCCAGCATCGGCATGGCGCATCACGCCCGTGCCGGGGTCGTTCCACAGCACCCGGGCCAGGCGCCTGGCCGCGGCTTCCGTGCCATCGGCCACGATCACCATGCCCGCATGCTGCGAGAAGCCCATGCCCACGCCGCCCCCATGGTGCAGCGAGACCCAGGAGGCGCCCGAGGCCGTGTTCAACAGCGCGTTCAGCAGCGGCCAGTCGGACACGGCGTCCGAACCGTCGCGCATCGCCTCCGTCTCGCGGTTGGGCGAAGCGACCGAGCCGCTGTCCAGGTGGTCGCGCCCGATGACGATGGGCGCCTTCAACTCGCCCTTCGCCACCATCTCGTTGAAGGCGAGGCCGAGGCGATGCCGGTCGCCCAGACCCACCCAGCAGATGCGCGCGGGCAGGCCCTGGAAGGCGATGCGCTGTCCCGCCATGTCCAGCCAGCGGTGCAGGTTCGCGTCATCGGGCATCAGTTCGCGCACCTTCGCATCAGTGCGCGCGATGTCCTCCGGGTCGCCCGAGAGGGCCGCCCAGCGGAAGGGCCCGATGCCGCGGCAGAACAGCGGGCGGATATAGGCCGGCACGAAGCCCGGGAAGTCGAAGGCGGCGGCCACGCCCGCTTCCTGCGCCATCTGGCGGATGTTGTTGCCGTAGTCGAGCGTGGGGATGCCCAGGCGGTGGAAACCCAGCATGGCCTCGACATGCGCGGCCATGGAGCGCTTGGCGGCCTGCACCACGCCTTCCGGGTCACGCTCGCGCCGTTCCTCCCATTCGGCCAGCGTCCAGCCGGCGGGGAGGTAGCCGTGCAAAGGGTCATGCGCGCTGGTCTGGTCCGTCACCACATCGGGGCGGATGCCGCGGCGCAGGATTTCGGGGAACACCTCCGCCGCATTGCCCAGCAAGCCGACGGAGACGGCGCGGCCCTCCATCCGCGCGGCCTCGATGATGGCCAAGGCCTCGTCCAGCGTGGCCGCCTGGGTGTCGAGGTAGCGCGTGCGCAGCCGCATCTCGATGCGCGAGGGCTGGCATTCCACCGCCAGCATCGAGGCGCCGGCCATGGTGGCGGCCAACGGCTGCGCCCCCCCCATGCCGCCCAGGCCCCCCGTCAGCACCCAGCGCCCGGCGAGCGTGCCGCCGTAGTGCTGCCGGCCCACTTCCGCGAAGGTCTCGTAGGTGCCCTGCACGATGCCCTGGCTGCCGATGTAGATCCAGGAGCCGGCCGTCATCTGGCCGTACATCATCAGCCCCGCGCGATCGAGCTCGTGGAATTTTTCCCAAGTGGCCCAGTGTGGCACCAGGTTGGAGTTGGCGATCAGCGCGCGCGGCCCATCCTCGGTGGTGCGAAAAATGCCGACAGGCTTGCCGGACTGCACCAGCAGCGTCTCGTCCGGCTCCAGCCGCGTGAGGCTTTGCACGATCCGATCATAGCTGTCCCAGTCGCGCGCCGCGCGGCCGATGCCGCCATAGACCACCAGCTCCTGCGGGCGTTCGGCGACGGCGGCGTCGAGGTTGTTCATCAGCATCCGCATGGCGGCCTCGGCCGCCCAGCTCTTGCAGGTGAGTTCCGGGCCGTGCGGGGCGGTGATGATGCGGCTGTTGGCCATGCGGCTCATGCGTCGGTGTCCAGCTCGGGCAGGGGGTGATGGGTGGCGGCGGCAAGCGCGCCCTCGCGCACCAGGGCCGTGGCGGCGGCGATGTCCGGCGCCAGGAAACGGTCGGCCAGCAGGGGTGCGATGCGCGCGCGGATCGCGGCATGCGCCGCCTCCAGCGGGGCCGAGGAGGCCAGCGGCCGGCGATGTTCCAGCGCCTCCGCCGCCGCCAGTGCCTCGATGCCGATGATGGCGGCCGCGTTATCCGCCATCTCCAGCAGGCGATAGGCGCCATGCGTCGCCATGGACACATGGTCCTCCTGGTTGGCCGAGGTCGGGATGCTGTCCACCGAGGCGGGCGCCGCGCGCTGCTTGTTCTCGGAGGCGAGTGCGGCCGCCGTCACCTGCGCGATCATCAGCCCCGAATTCAGCCCCGCATCGCGCGCCAGGAAGGCCGGCAGGCCCGACATCATCGGGTCCACCAGCAATGCCACGCGGCGTTCGGCCAGGTTGCCGATCTCGGCCAGCACCAGCGCGATCTGGTCGGCCGCGAAGGCCACCGGCTCGGCGTGGAAATTCCCGCCGGAGAGGATGGAGCCATCCTCCATCACCAGCGGGTTGTCGGTTACGGCATTGGCCTCGACCGCCAGCGTGCGCGCGGCGAAGCGCAGCAGGTCCAGCCCCGCGCCCATCACCTGCGGCTGGCAGCGCAGCGAATAGGGGTCCTGCACACGGTCATCGCCGTCGCGGTGGCTTTCACGGATGGCGCTGCCCGCCAGCAGCCCGCGCAGGGCCTCCGCCACCTCGCGCTGGCCCGCATGGCCGCGCAGCGCATGGATGCGCGCATCGAAGGGCGTGTCGGAGCCGCGCAACGCATCCACCGTCAGCGCGCCGGACACCAGCGCGGCCTGGAACACCCGATGCGCGGCGAAAAGCCCCGCCAAGGCCAGCGCGGTCGAAACCTGGGTGCCGTTGATCAGCGCCAGCCCCTCCTTGGGGCCGAGGGCCATGGGCGAAAGCCCCGCCCCCGCCAGCGCCCGCATGGCCGGCACGCCCGGCAGCACCGCGCCCTCCCCCAGCATGGCCGCGGTGAGGTGCGCGAGGGGCGCAAGGTCTCCCGAGGCGCCGACCGAGCCCTTGGCCGGGACCAGCGGCAGCACGTCGCGCGCGCGCATGGCTTCGAGGAGTTCCACCACCTCCCAGCGCACGCCAGAGGCGCCGCGTGCGAGGCTCGCCGCCTTCATCGCCATGACCAGGCGAACCACCGGCGCCGGCAACGGCGCCCCGACCCCGCAGGCATGGGAGAGGATCAGGTTGCGCTGCAACGCCGACAGGTCGGCGTCGCCGATCCGCACGGAGGCGAGCTTGCCGAAGCCGGTGTTCACCCCATAGGCCGTCTCGCCCCGGGTGATGACGCCCGCCACCGAAGCCGCGCTGCGCTCCACCGCCGCCCGCGCGCCCTCGTCCAGCGGGGTGGCCGCCCCCTCCAGCACCGCGCGCCACTGCCCCAGCGTCACCGCGCCCGGCAGCAGGCTCATGCCCGCACCCCCGCGTGATACCGCGCCCAGAGCGGCGATGGCCCGATCTGCGCCACCACCTGCGCGAGATGGTCCACCGACCACAGCGCCAGGTCCGCGCGCTTGCCCACCTCCAGGCTGCCCGTGTCGCGCTCCAGCCCCAGCGCCCGCGCCGCATGGATCGTCATGCCGCGCCAGACCTCCTCCACCGTCATGCCGAACAGCACGCAGGCCAGCGTGGCCGAGACGCGCAGCGAGGCGATGGGCGAGGAACCGGGGTTGAGGTCGGTCGCCACCGCCATGGGCACGCCCTCGGCGCGGAAGGCGGCGATGGGCGGCTTGCGCGTCTCGTTCAGCATCAGGAAGGCACCGGGCAGGATCACCGCCACCGTGCCCGCCTGCGCCATGGCCGCGGCCCCGGCGTTGGAGCAGTATTCCAGGTGGTCGGCCGAAAGGGCACCGAAGCGCGCGGCCAGCGCGGCGCCCCCCGTGTCGCTCAACTGTTCCGCATGGGACTTCACGGCAAGCCCCGCGACGCGCGCCGCGGTGAAGACGCGGGCGCATTCGGCACCCGTGAAGGCGATGCCCTCCTGGAAGACGTCCACCGCATCGGCCAGCCCCTCGGCCGCCAGCGCCGGAATCATCCGGTCGCACACCAGGTCCAGATAGCCCGCGCGCGTGCCGTCCGGCGGCACGGCATGGGCGCCGAGATAGGTGGCGCGCACCGTCACTGCCCGCTGCCCCTCCAGCGCGCGGGCCACGCGCAGTTGGCGGCGTTCCGTCTCCTCATCGAGGCCGTAGCCTGACTTCACCTCGACGGTGGTGACGCCCTCCGCCAGCAGCGCATCCAGCCGCGGCAGGGCGGCGGCGAGCAAAGCCGCCTCATCCGCCGCGCGCGTGGCGCGCACGGTGGAGGCGATGCCGCCGCCCGAGCGTGCGATCTCGGCATAGCTCTCGCCCGCCAGGCGCCGCGCGAATTCCTCCGAACGGTCGCCCGCGAAGACAAGATGCGTGTGGCAATCCACGAGGCCGGGCGTGATCCAGCGGCCCCCGCAATCCAGCCGTTCCGCCGCATCGAAGCGCGGCGCCCCACCGCGCGGCCCGGCATAGGCGATGCGCCCCGCCCGCACCGCCAGCACGCCATCCTCGACCGTGCCGAGGCCAGGCCAGGCCATGGTCGCCAGCCGCGCGCCCTCGAACAGCAGATCGGCCGGAATGCCCGCCATGCGCCAGTCCTTACGTTGGTTTCCTTGCGGTGGGTGCGCGTGCCGCTATCCTGTGGCCCGAGCCATAATGTATAGACATAATCTGCTGCGGAGACGGCCGATGCGCAAGCTGCTTTTCGCCCATGCCCTGCTGCCCGAAGGCTGGCGCCGGGAGGTGCTGGTCACGCTCGACGCCCTGGGCCGGATCGCGGCCGTGCAGCCGGATGCCACGGGCGGCGAGCGCCAGCATGCCATCGCTCTCCCCGGCCTGCCCAACCTCCATTCCCATGCCTTCCAGCGCGGCATGGCGGGCCTTGCCGAACAGGCCGGCCCCGCCGAGGACAGTTTCTGGACCTGGCGCGAGGTGATGTACCGCTTCCTTGCCCACCTCACGCCCGAGGATGTGGAGGCCATCGCCACCCTCGCCTATGCCGAGATGCTGGAGGCGGGCTTCACCCGTGTGGGCGAGTTCCACTACCTCCATCATGACGCCGCGGGCCGCCCCCACGCCAACCCGGCCGAGATGGCCGAGCGCATCGCCGCCGCCGCCCAGGCCACCGGGATCAACCTCACCCTGCTGCCCTGCTTCTACGCCCATGGCGAGGCGGGCGGCGCGCCCCCCGTGCCCGGCCAGCGCCGCTTCCTCAACGACCGCGACGGCTTCGCGCGCCTGCTGGAGGCAAGCCGCCGCGCCATCGCCCCCCTGCCCGGCGCGACACTCGGCGCCGCCCCCCATTCGCTGCGCGCGGCGACCTTCGCGGAAATCCGGGACGTCGCCGCCATGCTGCCGCCCGATGCGCCCCTGCACATCCACGCCGCCGAGCAGGTAAAGGAAGTCGAGGCCTGCCGCGCCATCCTGGGCGCGCCCCCCATCCAGGCCTTGCTCGACCATGTCGGCCTCGACCCGCGCTGGTGCCTGATCCATGCGACCCACGGCACCGAGGCGGAACTCGCGGCCGTGGCGCAGGCGGGCGCGGTGGCGGGCCTCTGCCCCGTCACCGAGGCCAATCTGGGCGATGGCATCATCGCGGCCCTGCCCTTCCGCGCGGCGGGGGGCCGCTTCGGCGTGGGCACCGACAGCAACATCCTGATCGGCGCGGCCGATGAGCTGCGCGCGCTGGAATACGCCCAGCGCCTTGCGCACCGCACCCGCAACGCGCTGGCCCCGCGCGGCGCCTCCACCGGCCGCACGCTGTGGGAGGCGGCGCTGGCGGGCGGCAGCCAGGCCCTGGCCGCAGGCCCCGCCGGCCTCACCCCCGGCGCCTGGGCGGACCTGGTGCTGCTCGACCCGGCCCACCCTGGCCTCGCCGCACGCGAGGGCGACCGCTGGCTCGATGCGCTGGTCTTTGCCGCCCGAACCTCGCCCATCCGCGAGGTCTGGGTGCGCGGGCGCCGCGTGGTGGAGGAGGGCCGCCACCCCCTGCGCGCCACGGCGGAAGCGCGCGTCGCGGCCGCGCTGGCCCGCATCCTGGCCGCATGACCGAGTTCCCGCTGGATGGCGAGGGCCCGCTGCACGCGCAAATCCGCCGCGCGGTGGCCCAGGCCATTCTCTCGGGCCGCATCCCGCCGGGCGGGCGCATCCCCTCCGAGGCGGAGCTGATGGCGCTGTTCGGCGCGTCCCGCATGACGGTGCATCGCGCGCTGGCCCAACTCGCCGCCGAGGGGCTGGTCCGCCGCAACCGCCGCGCCGGCACCATCGCGAGCCCGGAGGCGCGCGGCCGCGCCGTCTTCGAGATCTGGGACATCGGCGCCGAGATCGCCGCCGCGGGCGGCACCCACAGCCATGACATCCTGCACCGCGCGACGCGCCCCGCCACCGCCGCCGACGCGGCGGCCCTGACCGTGGCCGAGGGCGCGCCCATCCTCGCGCTGACCACGCGTCATTCGGCCGATGGCCGCCCGGTGCAGCTGGAGGAACGCCGCATTCACCTGCAGGCGGCGCCCGAAGCGGCGGCGCAACGCTTCACCGAAACCCCGCCCGGCCGCTGGCTGCTGGACCATGTGCCCTGGACCGAGGCCGAGCACAGCATCCTCGCCACAAGCACGCCGGCGCGCATCGCCCGCTTCCTCGGCATGGCGCCGGGCGAGCCCGCGCTGGTGGTGGAACGCCGCACCTGGAATGGCGAAGTTCCGGTCACTTTCGCGCGGCTCTGGCACCCGGGCGGGCGGCACCGGCTGGTGGGGCGTTTCACCGCGGGCGGGGCCGGCTTGCCAATGCCGCCAGGCCGCCCGCACCATCGCGCATGACCTTCTCCCTCATCGGCCATTGCGCCCGCACGGGGCAGTTCGGCTGCGCCGTCACCACCTCGGCCATGGGCGTGGGCGCCCGGGTGCCCTTCGCCGAAGCGGGCCTCGGCGCCGTGCTGACCCAGCACCGCACCGACCCGCGCCTGGGCCCGCGCGGCCTCGACCTGCTGCGGAGCGGCTGTTCGGCGGAGGAGGCGCTGGCCGCCCTGGTCGCCAGCACGCCGCACCACCGCTGGCGGCAGATCGCCATCATGGACCGCGCCGGCCGCACCGCGCATTTCGACGGCGAGGCGGTGAAGCACGCCCGCGCCGCGGTGCACGCGCCGGGCTGCATCGCCCTCGGCAACATCATGGCCAACACGCAGGTGCCCGCCGCCATGGCCGCCGCCTTCGCCGCCAGCCCCGGCGAGCCGCTCGCGGAACGGCTGATGCGCGCGCTGGAGGCGGGCGAGGAGGCGGGCGGCGAGGGGCGGCCCCTGCTCTCGGCCTGCCTGCTCGTGGTGCATGAGCAGCGCTTTCCCTATGTGGATCTCCGCGTGGACCTGGCCGAGGCCGCCCTGCCGGCGCTGCGCCTGATGTGGAACCGCTACCGTCCCGACATGGACGAGCATGTGGTCCGCGCCGTGGACCCGGAGGCCGCGAAGCCGCCGGTGCTGTAGTGCCCGATCGGCTGCGGTGGAAACACCGAAGCCGTGAATCGGCCGCGCCCGGAAGCGGTCAGCCGCCCGCCAGCAGCCCGTCCCGGAGCGCCGCCCAGCGCCGGGCGATCGCCGGCAGCAGGAACCCCTCCAGATGCACCCGCCCCACCTCGGCCCGGCGCGCGCGTTCTTCCGGATGTGCGGCCAGGTGATGGATGGCCTGGGCGATGGCGCCGGGGTCGTCGGGATCGGCGTAGAGCGCGGCCTCGCCCGCCGCCTCCGGCAGCCCGCCGCGGCGCGAGGCGACCAGCGCCGCACCCGCCCCCAGCGCCTCCTGCGCCACCCGGCCGAAGGGTTCCTCCCAACGGTTGGGCATGACGAGAATGGCGGCGCGTGTCATCCGGGCGAGGGTGGCGGCGTGGTCCAGATAGCCCAGCATCTCCACCCCCGCCGCTTCCGCCTCAGCGCGCAGCGCGGTGACGAAGGGCGTGTCCCCCCGCCCGCCGAACCAGGCATCCCCCACCATTTCCGCCCGCCATCCCGGCAGGCGCGGCAGGGCCCGGGCGCAGGCGGCGACGAAGCTGTCGGCGCCCTTCTCGGCATTGAGCCGGCCCACGAACAGGATCAGCCGCTCACGCGGGCCGGGGGCGGCCGGGAAGGCGGCGGGGTCATGCGGGTTGGGCAGCACATGGACGCGGGGCGCCAGCGCCGCCGGCAGCCCGTCCAGGAAATCCCGCCGCAGGAAGTCCGAGACGCAGGCCACGGCGCGCACATGGCGAAGCAGCGCGGCACGCTCCGCCGGGCGGCGCAGGCCCCCCATGCCGGAGGCCGCGTTGTGCAGCACCAGCACCACCGGGCAGGGCAGCGCCTGGGCCAGGTGCAGGGCCAGCGGCGCGCGGTTGTGCGCCTCGATCACGTCCGGCGGGTCCGCGCGGAGCCGGCGCGCGGCCGCGCGGGCATGGGCGCGGTTGCGGCCGAGGAAGGCCAGCGGGCCGGGCGGCAGCCCCTCGAAGCGGCAGAATTCGAAGGGCGCGTCCTCCATTGGGCTGCCCAGCACCATGGCCTCCCAGCCCGGGGCTGGGGCACGCGCCAGGTCCCGCACCACCAGCGCCACGCCGCCGGCACCCCGGGGGCCGAAGCACTCCTTGGCGGGCAGGACCATCGCGACGCGCCGAGGGGCGGACATGGGGCCACGCTTACCCAATGCCCCGGCGGGGGGCCAGCCTTGGCCCGCCAGCCCCAGCCTGTATAACCGCGCCGCAATCCAGGGAGGTCGCGTGGAGCAGACCAGCACGACACCGCCCAGCTGGCTGCGGCGTCTCGACGGGCCGGGCACCGCGCTGGCCATGGCTGTGGGGGTGGCGATCCCATGGGTGGTCATCGCCTCGCGCTCGGCGGCGGAGGCGGTGGTGGCCGGCCTGGCCGCCGGCTTCCTGCTGCACCTTCTGGCCACCCGTAACGCGGCCCCGCTGCGCGCGCCCTGGTTCCTGCTGGCCATGGGCTATTGGGCCTGGCTGGTGCTGGCCACGGCGCTGGCCGGGGCGCAGCCGGACCAAATGCTGGCGGCGTTGACCTGGGGGCGCTTCCCGCTCGCCACGCTCGCCATCGCCACCTGGGCTTTTTCCAGCGCGCGGGCGCAGCGCCTGGCGCTCTGGGCGCTGGCGGGCGCGGTGCTTTTCGTGGGCCTGGAAATCTGGCTGCAATTCATCTTCGGGCATGGGCTGGTGCGCTCGGGCACGGCGCTGCCCGGCTACCTCCCCGGCCCCTTCCTGCGGCCGCGGGCCGGGGGTTATCTCGCCGTCACGCTCTGGCCCGTTCTGGTGCCCGCGGTGGTGCTGCTGGCCGCATACGGCATGCGGGGCCATGTGGCGGGCGTCACGCTGGTGGCCCTGGCCGTCGGCGCCGTGCTGATGGCGGGGCAGCGCAGCCCGCTGATCATGGTGCTGTTCGGTCTCGTCCTCGCGGCGCTGGCGCTGCGCCCGCTGCGGCTGCCGGCGCTGGTGGCGGTGCTGGGCGGGGCGACGATGCTGGGGCTGGCGGCGATCGTGGCGCCCAACACCTTCTACCGCTACGCCATCCACCTGCCGCAGCTGCTGGCGAACTTCCCGGAGACGCATTACGGCCAGATCCTGGCCCGCGCCCTGGCCATGGTGGAGGCGCATCCCTGGCTCGGCGCCGGCGCCGAGGCCTTCCGCACGGGCTGCTACGACCCGCGCTTCCACATCGGCTGGGGTGGCGTGGGCGATGGCGGCGGGGCCGCGATGTGCGTCACGCATGTGCACCATTTCTACCTGGAGGCGCTGGTGGATGCCGGCATCCCGGGGCTGGTGCTGTTCACCGCCTCCTGCCTTGCCCTGCTCTGGGCGCTGGGGCGGGGCGCGGAGCGTGATCCGCTGCGGCTCGGGCTGTTCCTCTCGGCGCTGATCGCGCTGTGGCCCGTGGCGACGGCCGGGGCCTATGCGGGCATTGACCAGGCCGCGCTGCGCGTCTTCCTGATGGGGCTGGGCCTCGCGCTGGCCATGCGCCGGGCCGCGTGAGCGTGCAGACCGTCATCTGCATGAAGTGGGGCACGCTCTACGGCCCAGAATACGCGAACCGCCTGCACGCCATGGTGCGGCGGAACACGCGGCGCCCGCTGCGCTTCGTCTGCTTCACCGAGGATGCGACGGGGCTTCACCCCGGCATCGAGGTGCAGCCCCTGCCCCCCATCCGCATCCCCGCCCACCACCAGCGCTTCCCCTGGCGCAAGATGTCGCTCTGGGGCGAGACCCTGGGCGACCTGACGGGCCAGGTGCTGTTCCTCGACCTCGACCTGGTGGTGACGGGCGATGTGGACGGCTTCTTCGACCACGCGCCAGGCGAGGATTTCGTGGTGATCCGCAACTGGACCTCGCGCGGGGAAGCCATCGGCAACACCTCCTGCTTCCGGCTGCGCGTGGGGTCGAACGCGCATCTGCTCGCGGCGGTGGAGGCGGATTTCGACGGCACCTTCGCCGCCCACCGCATCGAGCAGGTGTTCATCTCCCGCCACGCCCGCAGCATCGCCTTCTGGCCCGAGGGCTGGTGCGCCAGCTTCAAGCATTCCCTGCTGCCGCCCTGGCCCGTGCGCCTGTGGCGCCCCGCACCTTTGCCGCAGGGCACGCGGCTCGTGGCCTTCACCGGCAAGCCCGATGTGCATGACGTGCTGGCCGGGCGGTGGCCCGCCCCCTGGTACAAGAAGTTCTACAAGTCGCTGCGCCGGCCGGACTGGGTGGCCGCGCACTGGCGCGAATGAGTCAGAACCAGCGGCGCACCTTGGCCTTGTAGTCCAGGTAGTCCTGGCCGAAGCGGCGCTCCAGATAGGCCTCCTCGCGCCGCACCACCAGGAAGTCGAGCGCGAGGAAGATCCCGCCGACCGCGAGCCACCCCCAGAGCGTGCCCCACACCAGCGCCATGCCCGCCGCCACCAGCAGGAAGCCCGAATAGATGGGGTTGCGGCCCAGCCGGAAGGGGCCGCGGGCCACGAACTGGCTGTCGGGCTTGTCGGGCCGGGGGTCATTGCCCGCGCGGACCAGCACCAGCAGCGCCCAGCCCATCAGCAGGAAGGCCAGCAGCATCACGGGCATGCCGAGTTCCGGCGCGGGCGGGCCCAGCATCACCGGCGCCAGCCAGTTCAGCGCCCAGGCCACCAGCAGCCCCGCCAGCACCATCAGCGGCGGCGGGACCTTCACGCCGGGGCCGTGGGCGTCGTCCTCAGGCGGGGACATGGGCCGGGCTTTCGGGCAGGGTCATCCAGTCGGGAATCTCGGGCGTCAGCCGGGCCGCGCCGCAATCGAGCGCACCGCCCCGCAGCGCCTCCAGGCGCAGCAAGGCCAGGCCCCGCCCGTCGCGGCCGGAGCGCATCTCGCCCAGCTCAGCCCCTTCTCGCGTCACGGGCGTGCCGCGCGCCGGCAGGGGGCCTTCCACGCGCACGGGCACCAGGCGCCGCTTGACCAGGCCCCGATACTTCGTGCGTGCCGTCAGCTCCTGGCCCATGTAGCAGCCCTTGGTCCAGGACACCCCGTGCAGCTCATCGAAGCCGGCCTCCAGCAGGACCGACTTCTCGGCATCCATGTCGCGCCCGCCATCGGGCAGGCCCATGGCGAGGCGGTGCCGGTCGTAATCCTCGGCGCTGGCATCGGTGGGCAGGGGGGTGGGCGACAGCACCCGCCAGCCCGCCGCCGGGTGGCGCGGGTCACGCCGCACCAAGCCCTCGCCCGGCGGCACCGCGCCCCATGCGGCATGGACATGCCATTCCGCCGAGGCATCCCGCAGCGCCACCTTGCTGCGCAGCCGGAAGCGCGAGAGGCGCTGCACCAGCTCCGGCACCTGGGCGCGGTCGGCGTCCAGCAGCAGCGCCTCGCCCTCCGCCACCAGCAGGAAATCCGCCAGCCACTTGCCCTGGGGCGAGAGCAGCGCGGCCCAGACGGCCGCCTGCCCGTCGGCCGCGGCCACATCGTTGGAGATCAGCCCTTGCAGGAAGGCAACGCGGTCCGCGCCCGTCACCTCCACAACGCCCCGCTCGGGGAGGAATGCCATGGTCATGAACGGGATATCGGGCGTCGAGCCTCCCGCCTCAACCCCATGCATGTTAAGCGGCACGCGTGGAAATCCTGTTCATCACCTCAAGCCGCATCGGCGATGCCGTGCTCTCGACCGGCCTCGCCGAACACCTGCGGCTGGCGCACCCCGAGGCGCGCTTCACCATCGCCTGCGGCCCCGCCGCGGCCGGGGTGTTCGAACGCATGCCCGGGCGCGTGGCGACGCTGGTGCTGCGCAAGCGGCGCTTCGCCCTGCATTGGCTGGGCCTCTGGGCGCGCTGTGCCACGCGCCGCTGGGACCTGGTGGTGGACCTGCGCGGCTCGGCCTTCGCCTGGACGGTGCTGGCGGGTCGGCGGGCGGTGAAGCGGGGCGGGCGGCGGCCGGGCCACCGCATCCTGCACATCGCGGGGGTGCTGGGCATCACCCCCGCCCCGAGGCCCGTGGCGTGGTGGGCGGAAGGGGACATGGCCCGCGTCGAGGCGCTGCTGCCCCCGCAACCCTTCCTGGTGCTCGGCCCCACCGCCACCTGGGCGCCCAAGATGTGGCCCACCGAGCGCTTCGTGGCGCTCGCCCAGAAGCTGACCGCCCCCGACGGCCCCCTGCCCGGCGCGCCCATCCTGATCCTGGGCGGGCCAGGCGCCGAGGAAGCCCGCATGGCCGCCCCCCTGCTGGCCGCCCTGCCGGAGGCCCGGCCCCTGATCGGCACGCTCTCCATCCCGGAGGTGACGGCGCTGCTCTCGCGCGCGGCCCTCTATGTCGGCAATGATTCGGGGCTGATGCACCTGGCGGCCGCGGCGGGCGCGCCGACACTCGGGCTGTTCGGCCCCTCCATGGTCAGCGAATACGCGCCCATCGGGCCGCGCGCCCGCCCGGTGGTGGCACCAGGCCGGGCCGGCCATGCGCCCATGCGGGGGCTGAGCGTCTCGGCCGCCCTGGCCGGCGCGCGCGAATTGCTGGCGCCCGAGCCGGTGGGCTGAGCATGTTCGTCGTCGTCACCCAGACCTTCGCGCCGGACCTGGGGGGCATGCCCATCCACATGCACGCCCTGGCCGGCGCGCTGGCGGCGGCAGGCCCTGTCGAGGTCTTCGCCCACCGCATCCGCGGCGGCGGGGCGGAGCTGGAAGGCCACCCCTACGCGGCCCTGCACCGCTTCGGCGGCCCGAACCCGCTGCGGGGCTGGCGCAAGGGCTGGGCGCTGCGCCGGCCGCTCGCGAACCCGGCCTTGCGCGGGGTGCTCTGCGACAGTTGGAAAAGCGCCGAGATCCTCCCCCCCACCACGGCCCCGGTCCTGGTGCCGGCCATGGGCATGGAATTCCCGCCGGACCCCTCCCCGCGCCGCGCGCGCCGCATCCGGGCCGCCCTGGCGAAGGCCAGCGTGGTGCTGCCCATCTCCCGCCATACCGCGGCGGCGGTGGCGCCCTACCTCGCGCCCGGGGCGCGGATGGAAATCATCGCGCCCCCCATCGCCCCCCAACCCGACGCCACGCCCGAGGCGCGGGCCGCCCTGCGCGCGCGGGTGGGCCACGGGCCGCTGCTGGCCACGCTCTGCCGCCTGGAAAAGCGCAAGGGCGTGGACCGGGTCATCGCCGCCCTGCCCGATCTGCTGCCGCGCCACCCCGGCCTCGCCTTCGCCATCGCGGGCGAGGGCGAGGACCGTGCCCGGCTGCAGGCCCTGGCCACGGAGCTGCACATCGCCCCGCACGTGCATTTCCTCGGTCGGGTGGATGAGGCGCAGAAGGCCGCGCTTCTGGCCGAATGCGCGGCCTTCGCCATGCCGGTGCGGCGCGAGGGGGCCTCGGTGGAGGGCTTCGGCATCGTCTACCTGGAGGCTGCCTGGCATGGCCGCCCCTCGCTCGCCGGCCGCGAGGGCGGGGCGGGCGATGCGGTGGAAGAGGGCGTCACCGGCCTGCTCTGCGACGGCCAGGACCAGGCCAGCGTCACTGAGGGCCTCGCCGCCCTGCTCGACGACCCTGCCCGCGCCGACGCCATGGGCGCCGCCGCCGCCCGCCGCGTGCGCGAGCGCTTCCTGCTGGATGCCACCGCCCGCCGCTTCCTGGCCCTGATGCCCCCGCGCGGAGGCGCGGATTGAGCGCCATCGCGGGCCTCGCCCTGCGCGGCCGGCGCATGCCCGAGGCGGCACCGCTGGAGGCACTGTCCGCCGCTCTGGCCCATCGCGGCCCCGCCTCAGGCCCACCCGTGCTGGGCCCGGGCCTTGGGCTGGTCGGGCGCGGCCTGCCGGCCGAACCCCTCTCGGCCGGCGCGGCGACGCTGGTGGCGAGCCATCTGCTTGCCGGGCCCGCGGCGCTGCGGGCGGCCCAGGGCCTGCCCGAGGCACGGGACCCGGAACTCCCGCTGTTGCTGTATCGCCGCCGGGGGCTTGATTTCGGCGCAGGGCTGGGCGGCGCCCATGCGCTGGCGGTCGCCGACCACGCCATGCGGCGCCTGGTGCTGGCGCGCGATGCCTTTGGCCTGGCCCCCCTCTATTTCGCGGAGACCGCGATCGGCGTCGCCTTCGCTTCCGAACCCGCGGCGCTGATCGCGGCCGGCTTCGCGACCCCCCGGCTGCGCCCCGCCGCGCGCGACGAATTGCTGCAACTGCGCTTCACCACCGGCGCCGAGACCATCTTCGAGGGCATCCAGCGCGTGCTCCCGGCCGAATGCCTGGCCATCGCGGGCGGCGCCATCGTGGAGCGCCGCCGCGCACCGCCCTTGCCCGAGGGCGGCCCCGAGAGCGTCTCCGAATCCGAGGCGCTGGCGCGCTTCGAGACGGCCTTCCTGGCCAGCCTGACCGCCCGGCTGGAAGGCCCCGCCCCGGGCCTGCTGCTGACCGGCGGCGCGGGCGCGGCCGCCCTCGTCGCGGGCATCGCGCGGCTGGGCCTGCCCCCCCTGCCCGCCTTTGCCCCGGTGCTGGAAGGCCAGGCAGCACCCACCGACGCCATTCCCGTGCCCGTCACGCGCGAGGCCTTCTGGGCCTGCCTGCCCGCCATGGCCCGGGCGCTGGACGACCCCTCGGCCGAGCCCGCCCATGTGCTGCACTGGCTGCTGGCGGAGGCCGCCCGGGGGCAGGTGTCGGCGCTGCTGGCCCCCGACGGGTCCAGCGAATTGCTGGCCGGCCATGGCCGCCACCGCGCCGCCATGCGGCCCTGGTGGCTCTGGGGAAGGGCCATGCGCGCCCGCGGCGCCTTCGACCGGCTGGAGACGCTGGCCATCGAGCCCCGTGCCTGGCGCGACGGCATCGCGGCCGCCGAGACGGCCGAGGCAGGCGCGGGCCGCAGCCGGCTGCAGGTGGCCCAGGCGGTGGACATGGGCGACTGGCTCTCGAACGGGCTGCTGGCGGGGCTTGATCGCTGCGGCGCACGGCATGGCATCGAGCTCCGCGCGCCCTTCCTCGATGCCGGCGTCGTCGCCGCCACCTTCCGCCTGCCTGATGCGCTGAAGGTGCGGGGCGGCGAGGGCAAGCATTTGCTGCGCCGCTGGCTGGG
The DNA here is from genome assembly GCA_035998215.1 of Roseococcus sp. Taxonomy (GTDB): domain Bacteria; phylum Pseudomonadota; class Alphaproteobacteria; order Acetobacterales; family Acetobacteraceae; genus Roseococcus. The sequence continues at coordinate 519,663 of DASYHU010000030.1, forward strand.
CACGCCCTCGCCCCGGGCCATGCCGCGCCTGCCCCTCGGCGCCTGGCTGGAGGCGGAGGCGGCGCGCATCGGGCCCCTGGTCGCGCGCCAGCCCGGGGTTGCGGAAATCTGCCGGCCGGGCCGGGCCGAGGCGCTGTTCCGCCGCGCCACCGACCGCCGCGCGGGGGCCGCCGCCTGGAACCTGCTGTTCTACGCGCTGTGGCACCGCGCGCATGTCGAGGGCAGGCCGCCCCAGGGCGATGCCTTTGAGGCGCTGAGTTGACGCCTCAGCCCGCCAGCAGCCGCGCCGAGAAGCCGCCGATGAACAGGCCCAGGATCAGATCCGTGATGACGAAGAGCGCCGCCGTGCCGCCATTCACGTTCAGCGCCACCCGCACCACGAACCATTCGAGCCAGACGGCATAGCCCAGCGCCGCCAGCCCCAGCATGTTCGCGAGCCACCCCGGCAGGCCCAGGGCCGCCAGCAGGGCCATCGCCACCAGCAGGATGAACTGCACCACATTGGTCCAGTTCCAGGCGGCGATGAATTGCGGCCATTGCTCGGCCCGGCCCGCCTGCGCCGCCAGCGGCAGCGAGACCACGGCGAAGGCCGTCCAGGACAGCGTGTAGCCGATCAACTCCACCACCAGCGCGTAGGGGATGCCCGCCTCCGGCGCCCCGCGCGTGCCCCAGGAGAGCAGGCGCATCACGAGGAACATGGGCAGGCAGATCAGCGCCGCGCGGAAGGAGGCGCGGGCGGTGGCGAGGTCATTGGGGAGCAGCGCCAGCCCCTCGGGCCGGCCGCGCGCGAAGAGCAAGGCGGCCGCGAGGCCCGCGGCGCTGCTGGGGTTCAAACGAGGCACTCCTCCAGGATCGCGGTGTAGACGCGCGACAGGGTGCGGAGGTTCTCCACCCCCGCGCGCTCATCCACCTGGTGGCCGGTGGCGCCGATGTCGCCGAACTCCGCCACGGGGCAGAAGGCGCGGATGAAGCGGGCATCCGAGGTGCCGCCGCCGGCGTTCAGCTCCGGCTCCTCGCCGGTGGTGCGGCGGATGGCGCGGACCAGCGCGTCCACGAAGGGGCCGGGCTCGGTCAGGAAGGGGTCGGCGTTGCTGTCGGCCTGGAGGTCGTAGCGGCAGCCGGCCGCCGTCAGCGCCGCGTTCAGCCGCTCGATCAGCCCGGCGCGCGTGTGCAGGTCGTTGAAGCGGATGTTCAGCATGGCCCGCGCGGTGGCCGGGATGACGTTGGCCGCCGTATTGCCCACGTCGAAACCCGTGATCTGCAGCGTGGAGGGCGGGAAGAATTCCGTCCCCTGGTCGAGCGGCGCGGCGAGCAGCGGCGTGAGCGCCGCCATGAGGCGATGCACCGGGTTGTCGGCGCGCGCGGGCATGGCGCTGTGGCCCTGCTTGCCCTGCACGGTGATGCGCGCGGTCAGCGAACCGCGCCGCCCGATGCGGATCACATCGCCCACCTGGCGCGCGGAGGAAGGCTCGCCCACCAGCGCCATGTCGGGCACCAGGTCGCGCTCGGCCAGCCAGGGCATGACGCGCGCGACACCGTCCACGCTGCGCGCCTCCTCATCGCCCGTGATCAGCACGCTGATGGTGCCCGGGTGGTCGGGGTGGGCCGCGATGTAGTCCTTCAGCCCCGCCAGGAAGGCGGCCACGCCGCCCTTCATGTCGTTGGAGCCGCGGCCATAGAGCCAGCCCTCGCGCACCACGCCCGAGAAGGGGTCGTCGGTCCAATGCGCGGGGTCGCCGGGGGGCACCACGTCGGTGTGGCCGCAATACATGAAGTGCGGCGAGGCCCCGCCGCCCTTCATGGCGAAGAGGTTGTCCACCCGCCACTCATCCGGCCCGAACACCAGGCGCGAGCACTGGAAGCCCAGGGATTCCAGGAAACGCTGAACCACATCCAGCGCCCCATGGTCGGCCGGCGTGACGGAGGGGCAGCGGATCAGGTCCTGCGCCAGGGGAATCGGGTCGGTGAGCGGCATGGGCCTCAATCCCGCAGCAGGTCGTTGATGGCGGTCTTGGCGCGGGTCTGCGCGTCCACCCGCTTCACGATCACGGCGCAGTAGAGGCTGGGGCCGGGTGTGCCGTCGGGCAGCGGCTTGCCGGGCAGGGAGCCGGGCACCACCACGGAATAGGAAGGCACGCGGCCCATGAAGATCTCGCCCGTGTTGCGGTCCACGATCTTGGTGGTGGCGCTGAGGAACACACCCATGGAGAGCACGCTGCCCTTCTCGACGATGACGCCCTCCACCACTTCGGAGCGCGCGCCGATAAAGCAATCATCCTCGATGATGACGGGGTTGGCCTGCAGCGGCTCCAGCACGCCGCCGATGCCGACACCGCCCGAGAGATGCACGTTCTTGCCGATCTGCGCGCAGGAACCCACGGTGGCCCAGGTGTCCACCATGGTGTTCTCGCCCACATAGGCGCCGAGGTTCACGAAGGAGGGCATCAGCACCACGTTCGGCGCGATATAGGCCGAACGCCGCGCCACGGCGCCGGGCACCGCGCGGAAGCCCGCTTCCTTCCAGCGGTTCGGCCCCCAGTCGGACCACTTCAGCGGCACCTTGTCGAAGGCGCCGGCGCTGGTCGCCATGGGCGCGCTGTCCTCGATGCGGAAGGAGAGCAGCACGGCCTGCTTCAGCCACTGGTTCACCACCCAGCCATTGTCGGTGGGGGCGGCCACGCGGGCCTGGCCGCGGTCCAGCATGTCGAGGGCGCTCTCGATGGCGTCGCGCGCCTCGCCGCGCGTGCCGCTGTTGAGCGTGTCGCGCTTGTCCCAGAGGGCTTCGATGGTGGCTTGCAAGGTCATGTTGGGTCTCCTCGCACCTGAATCGCAGCGCCTCGCCCCCCCGTCAATCGCGCCGCCAGCCCGCCCAGCGCGGCGTCGCAGAGGAAAGCGAGCGCGGCGGTGGCCGCGGCCCCCTGCAGGATCAGCAGCTCGTTCATCGTCTGCAGGCCGAGGATGATGGGCGTGCCCAACGTCGCCGCGCCGGCGAGCGAGCCCACGGCGGCGGTGGCGGCGGCCAGCAGCACCGCCGTCCTGACGCCCGGCAGCATGGCAGGCCAGGCCAGCGGCAGGACGACGCGCCACAGCGCCTGACCCTCCGTCATGCCCATGGCACGGGCGGCGAGCACGGCATCGGGCGGCGTGGCCTCGACGGCGGCGATGGTCGCGCGCAGCACGGGCATGAGGGCGTAGAGCGCCAGTGCCAGCAAAGTGGGCGCCGCGCCGAAGCCGAGTGCGGGGAAGGCCAGCGCCACCACCACCACGGGCGGGATGGCCTGGGCCGCGGCCGCCCCCGCATCAGCCACCGGGCGGAGCGCCCGCCCCACGCCCTCGGGCCGCGTCACCCAAAGACCGACGGCGATGCCCAGCAGCACGGCCGGCCCCGCGCCGCCCAGCACCAGCAGCAGGTGCTGGCCCGCCAGGCCGAGCAGCCGGGCGGTGTCGAAGGGGCTGCCCTCGAGGCCCAGGCCGCGCGCAACCAGCCCGGCACCCGGCGCGCTGGCCAGCGCCGCGAGAAGCCCCGCCAGGATCAGGGCCGGCAGCGGCCTCATCGCGGCAGCAGCGCGGACCAGGGCAGGTGCCGCGCACCCAGGGCCAGCACGGGCGCGCCCTGTTCTTGCATCAGGGTCCAGGCCTCGGCGAGGCTGGCTTCGGGCGCGATGGCGGGCGCGCCCTCGGGCGCGGGGCCGTCCAGCGCGGCATCGCCCGCGCGCAGCAGGGAAAGCCGCCGCAGGGCCAGCGCCTCCGGCCCGAACAGCGCGCGCAGGAAGGGGGGCGCCGGGGGGGCCGCCAGCGCCGCCGCCTCGCCCGCCGCGACCAGTTGCCCCTCGCGCAGCACGACCAGGTGGGTGGCGAGTTCCAGCGCCTCGATGGGGTCATGCGTGACGAGCAGGATGGTCTTGCCCGTCGCCGCATGGATGCGCGTCAGTTCCGCGCGCAACTCACGCCGCACGATGGGGTCCACCGCGCCAAAGGGCTCGTCCATCAGCAGGATGTCGGGGTCGGCGGCGAGCGCGCGGGCCAAGCCGACCCGCTGCGCCTGCCCGCCCGAGAGTGCGGCCGGCCGGCGCTGCGCCAGCGCGGGGTCGAGCCGCACCAGCGCCAGCAATTCCTCCACCCGCGCCGCGATGCGCGGCTGGGGCCACCCCAGCAGGGCCGGCACGGTGCCGATGTTGCGCGCCACCGACCAATGCGGGAACAGCCCCATGGACTGCATCACATAGCCGATGGAGCGCCGCAGCCGGGCGGGGTCGGCCGCCGCCACATCCTCGCCCCGCACCCGCACCTGTCCGGCGCTAGGGGTGGCCATGCGGTTCACCAGGCGCAGCAGCGTGGTCTTGCCCGAACCCGATGGCCCCACCAGCACGGCCAGCGCGCCGGCCGGAATGGTGACGGAGACGCCCCGCACCGCCTCCGCCGGACCGAAGCGCACCGAGACCTTGTCGAACTCGATCATGCCCGTCGTTCCATGGCGCCCAGCCCCGCATCCACCGCCAGCGCCAGCGCCACGACTGGCAGGGCACCCAGCAGGATCAGGTCGGTCGCGAATTGCGCCATGCCCTCGAAGACCAGCGCGCCGAGGCCGCCGGCGCCGACGAGGCCCCCCAGGGTCACCAGCCCCACCGCCTGCACCGCCGCCACCCGCAACCCGCCGAGGAAGTGCGGCAGCCCGAGCGGCACCCGCACCCAGGCCAGCATCTGCCCGCGCCCCATGCCAAGTGCGGCCGCGGCCTGGATCACCGCGGGGTCGGTGGCGGTCAACCCCGTGCGGAGCGCGCGCAGCAGGGGCAGCGCGAGATAGAGGGCGATGCCGACCAGGGCCGGGGTCGCCCCGATCGCGCCGAGCCCGGCCGCGCGCAGCCCCGGAAAGGCGCCCAGCAGCGCCGCCAGCACCGGCACCAGCAGGCCGAACAGCGCGATGGCCGGCACCACCTGCACACCGCCCAGCAGCGCGTCGAGAAACCCCGCCAACCGCGCCGAGGCCAGCCCCGCCAGCGCCAACAGGCTGGCCAAGGCGAGCGCCAGCCCGAGTGCCGCCAGCGACAGCCAGAGATGCCCGAGAAGCGCCGCCGCCACCGCCTCCCGCCGCGCGCGGAATTCGACGGCCAGCGAAAGCCCGTCCAGCACCCCGCCCCAAGCCAGCGCGCCCAGGCCCAGCAGCAGCAGCGCCGCTGCCACCAGGCGGCGCAGGCCCGGCCAGAACACCAGTGCCGCCAGGGCCGCGAGCGCCAGCCAGGCCGCGCCGCCCAGCGTGGCGCGCGCGGCCGGCGGGGCGCCCTCCAGCAGCCCGGCGGCGGCCATCCCCAGCGCGGCCAGCAGCACCAGCAGGGCGACTGCCGCGGCCAGGGGCGCCCCACGCCAGGGCGCCGCCCCTGCCAGCAACAGGGGCAGCGACAGGAACGCCCAGCCGGGCAACACCTCCCATGCCATGAGCGGCGCGCCCGGCATCAGCCTGTTGGGAGCCAGCGACAGCGCATCAGGCCCCAGGATCAGCGCCACCAGCGCCAACCCGGCCGGCAGCAGGCGCGGCCAGGCGGGCGTCACCTCAGCGTGCCACGGCCTCCAGATGGGCCCGCGCCACGTCACGCGCGGGCCGGCCTTCCACCGCGATCTGCGCGTTCAGGCGTTGCAGCGTGGCGAGGTCTAGGCTGGCGAAGGCGGCATCCAGCGGCGCGCGCATGGCAGGGAAACGGTCCAGCACCGCCTGCCGCACCACGGGGGCGGCCTCATAGACGATCTGGGCGCCCCTGGTGTCGGTCATCACCACGAGGTTCAGGGCCGAGATGGCGCCATCCGTCCCATAGACCATGGCGGCGTTCACGCCCGAGATCTGCTGCGCGGCCGAGCGCATGGTCACCGCCGTGTCCCCGCCGGGCAGCACCACGATGCGCTCGCGCGGGAAGGTGAAGTTGTAGGTGCGCTCGAAGCTCGGCAGGGCGGCCGCACTTTCCACGAACTCGGCGGAAGCCGCGAGGCGCAGCACGCCGCGCCCGGCGGCGGCGGCCACATCCTCCATGGTGCGCAGGTTCTCGCGCGTCGCCACGTCGCGGCGGACCGCGATGGCCCAGGTGTTGTTGGCCGGGGCGCGGCCAAGCCAGGCCAGGCCCTGCGGCGCGTCCAGTTCGCGGGCCAGGGCATGCGCCTGGTCGGCGTTCTTCCAGGCCGGGTCCTCGGCGCGGTTGTGGAAGAACGCGGCGTTGCCCGTGTATTCGGGGTAGAGATCAATCTCACCCGCCAGCAGCGCGGCGCGGACGATGCGCGTGGGGCCGAGGGAGAGCCGCGCCTCGGCCGGCACGCCGGCGCGCTCCAGCACGGCCAGGATCAGGTTGCCCAGCAGCGCGCCCTCGGTGTCAATCTTGGAGGAGACCACCACGCGGTCACGCGCCTGGGCGCGCGCCACGGCGGGCGCGGCCAGCATCAGCCCCGCCAAACCGCGGCGGCCCAATCGAAACGGCATGGCTCTCAACCCTGTTCCAGTTCGCTGTCCCAATAGAGATAGTCCCGCCAGCTCTCGTGCAAATGGTTGGGCGGAAAGGCGCGGCCGTTTTCCTGCAATTCCCAGCTGGTGGGCTGGCGCGGGGTGGCGCGGGGCAGCATCTGGCATTCGCGCGGCAGCTTGTCGGCCTTCCTGAGGTTGCACGGGCCGCAGGCGGCGACCACGTTTTCCCAATTGGTGCGGCCGCCCCGGCTGCGCGGGATCACATGGTCGAAGGTCAGGTCCTGCGCGGGCCGCCCGTCGCCGCAATACTGGCATTCGAAGCGGTCGCGCAGGAACACGTTGAACCGCGTGAAGGCCGGGCGGCGCGCGGCGGGGATGTATTCCCTGAGCGCGATCACCGAGGGCAGGCGCAGCGCGAAGGAGGGCGAGCGCACCTCCGTCTCGTATTCGCTCAGCACCGAGACCCGGTCGAGCACCACGGCCTTCACCGCGTCCTGCCAGGCCCAGACGGAAAGAGGGAAATAGGATAGCGGGCGGAAATCCGCGTTCAGCACCAGGGCGGGAAAGCCGCCGGGGCCGTTGATCTGCGGAATGAGGCTGCCGTCGGGCAAGCGAAGCTCCTCCACGTCTCGCGTGGCGCGGAAGCCGGACCCGGGGGGAGCGGGCGCGCTCCCGATTCGGTTCTGCGCCACAACTGCGGTGCAGGCATGACAGGGATGCCGCATCGCCGCAAGCCAAGCGCCGGAGGGGGCTTGGCGGTTTCACCGGCACGTCACACTCGCGCGCGCGGCCAAGCCCTTGCCGCCGCGGGGAAAGGGCGCGAGACGTGGCGCCATGATCCTGGGCGCCGTCACCCGCTTTGCCCCCTCGCCCACCGGCAGGCTGCATCTGGGCCACGCCCATGCCGCACTCTTCGCCGCGCGCGCCGGGGCCCGCTTCCTGCTGCGGCTGGAAGACATTGACGCCACCCGCTGCCGCCCGGAATTCACGGCGGCCATCTTCGAGGACCTGGAATGGCTCGGGCTGCGCTGGGAGGAACCGGTGCGGGTGCAATCGGCGCATTTCGCCGAATACCGCGCGGTGCTGGAGGCGCTGTCCGCTCGCCGCCTGCTCTACCCCTGCTTCTGCACCCGGGCCGACATCACCGCCGCCGTCGCCGCCCAGCACGGGCCAGCCCATATCTACCCGGGCACCTGCCGGGGGCTGGACCCTGCCCTGGCGGCCGCGCGGGTGGCGGCCGGCGAGGCCCATGCGCTGCGCCTCGACGTGGCGCGCGCCCTGGCCGAGACCGGCCCCCTCACCTTCCAGGACCTGATCCACGGCCCCCGCCGCTGCGACCCCCTGGCCCAGGGCGATGTGGTGCTGGCGCGCAAGGACGTGCCCGCCAGCTATCACCTCTGCGTGACGCATGACGACGCGCGGCAGGGTGTCACCCTCGTCACCCGCGGCGAGGACCTGCTGGAGGCCACCGACATCCACCGCCTGCTCCAGGCCCTGATGGGCTGGCCCGAGCCCCTCTATGCCCATCACGGCCTGATCCGCGACACGGAAGGCCGGCGCCTGGCCAAGCGCGACCAGGCCCCCACCCTGCGCGCCCTGCGCGAGGCCGGGCGCAGCCCGGCCGAGGTGCGCGCCATGGCCGGCTTCCCGGATTGAGGCTAGCGTTGTCACTGTGACCCAGCGCAGCACCGGCCTTCTCCTCCTCACCGTCACGGCGTTGTGCTGGGGGTCGAACTGGCCGCTGCTCAAGCTGCTGCTGGCCGAGATGCCGCCACTCGCCGCACGCTCCTATGCGGGGTTCATCGCGGCGGCCCTGGTGGGGTTCATCGCGCTGGCCCGGGGCGAGAGTCTTGCCGTTCCACGGGAACAATGGGGCCGCGTCTGGCTCTTCGCCCTGCTGAACGTGACGGCCTGGATGGGCTTCGCCACCATCGCGCTGATGTGGCTCGCCGCCGGCGAGGCCGCCATCATCGCCTACACCATGCCCGTGTGGGCGGCGCTGCTGGCCTGGCTGATCCTGGGCGAGCCGCTGGGCTGGTCCAAGCTCGCCGCGCTGGCCCTGGGCACGCTGGGCGTCGCCCTGCTCTTCACGCCCCAGGAGGTCGCGATCGGGCCGGACAAGGTGCTGGGTGCGGCGCTTCTGCTCTCCGCCGCGCTGCTCTTCGCCCTGGGGGCGGTCATCGCGAAGCGCAAGCCGCTGGCGCTGCCACCGCTCTGCGCCGTCACCTGGCAATTGGTGCTGGGCAGCCTGCCGCTCTTCGTGCTCTCGCTGGCCTGGGAGCAGGTGCCCTGGGCCGCCCTCTCGCCGCAGGCCTGGGGCTATTTCCTCTGGATGGCGGTGGGGCCGCTCGGCATCGCCTACATGACCTGGTTCGGGGCGCTGCGGCGCCTGCCGGCCTCCACGGCCGCGCTGGGCACCTTGCTGACGCCGGTGGTGGGAACCCTGGGCGCCGCATGGCTGGTGGGGGAGGCCCTGGGCTGGCGGCAATGGGGGGCGCTGGCCTGCATCGTGCTGGGCGTGGCATTGGCGGTGCGCCCACCGCCCGCCCGCCCGCGTCACTGATGGAATCGTCCCTGATGGAACTCCCCCTGCTCCGCCTGCTGCCCGGCCGTGACCGGCGCGTGAAGGGCGGCCACCCCTGGGCCTATTCCAATGAGGTGGCCATGACGCCCGCGGCCCGCGCCCTGCCGCCCGGCGCCCCGGTGCGGCTGGAGGGCGATGACGGGGTGAAGCACGGCATCTGGCAGTTCAACCCGCACAGCCTCATCGCCGCGCGCGTGCTGGACCGTGACCCCGGGGCGCGCCCGGACGCCGCCTGGTTCCGTGCCCGCATCGCCGAGGCGCTCTCCTTGCGCGAACGGCTGGGCGTGGCCCGCCATTGCCGCCTGGTGCATGCCGAGGCCGATGGCCTGCCCGGCCTGATCCTGGACCGGCATGGCGATGCGGTGGCGCTCCAGGCCAACACCGCCGGCATGGAGGCCGCAACCCCCCTGGTGCTGGAGGCGCTGCACGCCCTTCTCGGCCCCCGTGTGGTCGTGGCCCGCAACGACAGCCCGGTGCGCGCGCTGGAGGGCCTGGCCCTGGAATCCCGCCTGCTGCACGGCACCGACGCCACGGCGCGCATCGAGGAGGGCGGGCTCGCCTTCGAAATGGACCTGCTGTCGGGCCAGAAGACCGGCTGGTTCCACGACCAGCGCGAGAACCGCGCGCGCGTGGCCGCCCTGGCGCGCGGGGCCACCATGCTGGACGCCTTCTGCCACACCGGCGGCTTCGGCCTCGTGGCCGCACAGGCCGGGGCCGCGCATGTGACGCTGCTGGACCGTTCGGAGCCGGCGCTGGCCCTGGCCATGCGGACGGCGGCCGCGCATGGGCTGGAGGGCCGCGTCACCGCCCAGCGCGGCGAGGCGCTGGAAGCCCTGGAACGCATGGTGGGGATGGGCCGCCGCTTCGAGGTGGTGGTGGCCGACCCGCCCGCCTTCGCCAAGGCGCGCAAGGACATCCCGGCGGCACTCCGGGCCTATCTGCGCCTCGCGCGGCTGTGCGCGCAGCTGGTGGCGCCGGGGGGCGTGCTGTTCATCGCCTCCTGCTCGCACCATGTGGCCCCGCCCGATTTCGCGGATGCGGTGGCGCAGGGCGTCTGGCGGGCGCGGCGCGAGGCGCGGCTGCTGTTCCAGGGCGGCGCGGGGCCGGACCACCCGGTCCACCCGCTTCTGCCAGAGAGCGCCTATCTCAAGGCGCTGCTGTTCCAATTGCGATGACGCGGGAGGCGGCCTGGCGCGCCTCGACCTATCGCGCAGGGCCGGTGGTGGCGCGGGTCGGGCGGCGTTCCGCCTCGGCCGATGCCTGGCTCGCGGCCCATGGCGTGCGGGCGGGCGCCATCATCACCGCCTGGAACCCCATGTGCCGCAAGCAGCCGCCCGGCTGGAACGCGCGCGCCCAGGATCGGCTGCGCGCCGCCACCCGGCGATGGCCGCGCGCGGAGGGCTTCAGCGGCACCGCACGCTGGCAGGAGCACAACCTGTTGCTGGCCGCCAACCCGCGCCTGGTGGCCGTGCTGGCCCGGCGCTTCCGGCAGGCGGCCATCCTGGTGCTGCGAAACGGTGGGCCGGCGCGGCTTCGCGCCCTGCGCTGAGGGCGCCCTAATCGCCGTGGCGGTCGTGGTCCGCGGCGTCGAAGTGCGCCTTCACCGCCCGGTAGGCGAAGAACACCCCGCCCAGGATCAGCACGATCCCCACCTGCTCCTGCGTCAAGCGCAGCTCGATCGTGGTACGCGTTGCCAGCGCCAGGCCCAGCAACGCCACCACCGCCCCCGCTCCGATGCGGAGCACAATGCCCATGTCCATGGCTCGGGCTTTGCTACAGATAGCGTTGGATGTCGAGGGTGCTTTCGCGCCCCAGGCTGGAACCGCTCTCGCGCAGGAACTTGTCCGCCGCCTGGCGGCCGTATTCGCGCAGGGTCGAGAGGAAATCCCAGTCGCCGTTGAACTTGGTGCTGAGCTTGAAGGCGCGCATCCGCGCCTCGTCCTCGATGGCGTGCAAGAAGATGCGGCGGTAGCGCGGCTGTTCGAGGCGGCCGGATTCGAGCATGCGCTGCACGAAGTCTATGGCGCGCATCTCGCTCATCAGGCTCGCGTTGAAGGTGATCTCGTTCAGCCGGTTCATGATGTCCGACGAGGTGGTGGGCACCTCCGGCCGGATCAGCGGGTTCAACTGGACGATGATGATGTCGGACGCCGGGCGGTCATGATAGAGCGGCCAGAGCGCCGGGTTGCCCAGGTAGCCGCCATCCCAATAGGCCTCGCCATCAATCTCGACGGCCTTGAAGATGTTGGGCAGGCAGGCCGAGGCCAGCAGCGCATCCACCGTGATCTCGGCGCGGTTGAACACCCGCGGCTTGCCGGTGCGGACATTGGTGGCCGAGATGTAGAGCCGCATGGCGCTGCGGTCCTCGCGCAGGCGGGCAAGGTCCAGGCTCTGCTCCAGCGCCTTCCGGAGCGGGTTGAACTCCATCGGGAAGGGGTTGAACTGGTAGGGGCTGAGCATCCGCGTCGCGGTGTCGAAGGCGTTGTAGGCGAAGCTGTAGGTCAGGTCCCAGCCCCAGAGCGCCTTTTCAAACGGGGTGGAGCGCAGCGGCGAGACGGCGAACTTGGCGCCCAGCGCCCGCCAGAAGCGGTCCAGCGCCGCCTTGGCCCCCTCGCGCCCACCTTCCAGCAGGCCCAGCGCCAGCACCGCGCCGTTGATGGCGCCGGCCGAGGTACCGGAGAGGCCGTCGAACTCGATCCCCTCCTCCTCCAGCAGGCGGTCCAGCGCGCCCCAGGTGAAGGCGCCATGCGTGCCGCCGCCCTGCAAGGCGAGATTGACGCGGCGGGGCTTCACCTCGCGCAGGGCGGGGGCGGCCGGGGGCTTGGCCGCCACCTCCTCGACCATGGCGGGGGAGGCGACCTCGGAAGGCGTCATGCCGCGAGCCAGCCGCCATCAATGGACAGCGCCGCACCATTCACCCCGCCCGAGCCGGGGCCGACCAGGTAGAGGGCCATGCGCGCCACCTCCTCCACCTCGATCCAGCGCTTGGAGGGCTGCTTGGCGAGAAGGTGGTCCTTCAGCGCCACCTCCTCCGAGACACCATGCTTGTCGGCCAGCGGCTTCACCTGCGCCTCGGCGAGCGGGGTGCGGACGAAGCCCGGGCAGATGGCGTTGCAGGTGATGGGGGATTCGGCGATTTCCAGCGCGATGGACTTGGTCATGCCCACCACCCCGTGCTTGGCGGCGACATAGGCGCTCTTGTAGGGGCTGGCCACCAGCCCATGCGCGGAGGCCACGTTGATGATGCGCCCGTATTTCCGCGCCAGCATCCCCGGCATGGCCGCCTTGATGGCGTGGAAGTTGGACGACATGTTGATGGCGATGATGGCGTCCCACTTCTCGTCCGGGAAATCCTGCACGGGCGAGACGAACTGGATGCCCGCGTTGTTCACCAGGATGTCCAGCCGCCCGAAGGCGGATTCGGCCGCGGCGACCATCTCGCGCACCTCGGCCGGCTTGGACATGTCGGCGGCGCTGTAGGGAGCGTCCCCGCCGCCCATCAGCGCGCCCACCTCCGCGCGGGCCTTGGCGATCTCCTCGGGCTTGCCGAAGCCGTTCAGCATCACCTTGGCCCCCGCCTCGGCGTAAAGCCGCGCGATGCCAAGGCCGATGCCCGAGGTGGAGCCGGTGATGAGGGCCGCCTGGCCTTCGAGGATGCGTTCCATGACGCCTGTCTCCAAACCCTTACAACACGTGGATAGGCGCATTGCTGCACCGCATCAACCGCGGCCAACTGGCGATGCCGGCTGGGCCGGAGGTTGACGCGGAGGCCACCCCCTTCCTATACCCGCCCCAGCACGGGACAGCCTATGGCAGCCCCGCCCTTTCCATTTGCCTTACGCCCGTTCAGGAGCCTGCCGTGAAGCGCACCTATCAGCCCTCCAAGCTCGTCCGCAAGCGGCGCCATGGCTTCCGTGCCCGTTCGGCCACGGTGGCGGGCCGCAAGATTCTGGCCAACCGCCGCTCGAAGGGCCGCGCCAAGCTCTCCGCCTGATCGCGCCACACGCGGCGCGGGAGACCCCGCGATGCCTGCTGCCCCGCCCGCACGGCTGAAGCGCCGCGCGGAATTCCTCCGTGCTGCGCGCGAAGGCCGCAAGGTCGGGCGCGGAACGCTCGTCGTGCAGGCCCTGCCGCGCGGCGACGAGGCCACGCGGCTGGGCTTCACCGCGACAAAGAAGATCGGCAACGCCGTGGTCCGCAACCGTGCCAAGCGCCGGCTGCGCGCCATGGCGCGCCTGGCGCTGGACGCCGAGCCCGCGCCGGGATGGGACCTGGTGCTCATCGCCCGCGACGGCACCGCGACCTGCCCCTTCACCACCCTGCGGGCCGAATTCGAATCGGCCCTGGCCAAGGCCGGGGTGCGGGCGCTATGAACCCCGCGCAGCATGTGCTGAAGGGCGCCATCGTCACCTATCAATGGACGCTGCGCCCCTTCATCGGGGCGAATTGCCGCTTCCACCCCTCCTGTTCGCACTACGCGATCGAGGCCGTGACCGAGCACGGCGCGGTGAAGGGTGCCGCCATGTCCGCCTGGCGCATCCTGCGCTGCAACCCCTGGAATGCCGGCGGCTATGATCCCGTGCCGCCGCGCAGGCCCGGGCTGAACCGCCTCCGACCCGCCGCCTCCCCTTCCGCCGGCCCCGATACCCGCCCCGAGAGTTGATCGAGACCCATGGACCAGAAGCGCCTCCTGGCGGCCATCGCCCTTTCCGTCGGCATCCTGCTGCTCTTCGAGATGTGGAACCGCGGCAACGCCCCGGTGCCGCCGCCGCGCCCCGTGGCCACGCAGCAGGCCGACGTGCCGCTGCCGGCCGTGCCCGCGCCCGCCACGCCCCAAGGCGCACCGGGGGCGGCGCCTGGCGCCAGCCCCGGGGAGACGGCCCTCACCGCCGCCCCGCCCGCCATCCCGGCGCAGCGCGTGCAGGTGGAGAACACCCGGGTGCAGGGCGCGCTTTCGGCCCGCGGCCTCTCGCTCGACCAGCTTACCCTGCGCGACTACCGCGAGACGGTGGAGCCCAACAGCCCGAACGTGACCCTGCTGGCCCCGCGCGGCCGGCCGGAAGGCTATTTCGCGCAGTGGGGCTGGACCCAGGCCGATGGCCGAACCCCCGTGCCGAACAACGACACCGACTGGACGGTGACGGGCGGGCCGCTCGGTCCCAACAGCCCCGTGACCTTCCGCTGGGACAATGGCCAGGGCCAGGTCTTCCAGGCGGTGGTTTCGCTGGACGCGAACTACATGTTCGAGGTGCGGCAATCGGTGGAGAACACCTCCGCCGAGGCCGTGACCGTGCTGCCCTGGGCCCGTGTCCGGCGTGAGCGCACGCCCCAGGTGCAGGGCTTCTTCATCCTGCACGAGGGTTTCATCGCCGTGCAGGATGGGCGCCTGACGGAAATGACCTACAGCACCGGCCGCGACGAGGGGAATTCGCGCCGCGCCCTCGGCTCGGCCTGGGAGAACGAGGCAGCCGAGGGCTGGGCCGGCCTGTCCGACAAGTACTGGCTGACGGCGCTGACCCGCCTGGACCGCAACGAGCGCATCCGCAGCGCCTTCCGCCACATCCCGGATGCCGGGGTGGACCGGTGGCAGGTGGACATCTCGCCCGCCGCGCCGCAGCTCATCGCACCCGGGCAGAGTGCCGGCTTCGGCAGCCGGCTGTTCGCCGGCGCGAAGGAAGTGCGCCTGCTGGACGACTATCGTGACCGGCTGCACATCCAGGATTTCGACAAGGCGATTGACTTCGGCTGGTTCTACTTCATCACCAAGCCGTTCTTCTATGCGCTGGACTATCTGTTCATCCTGACCGGCAACTTCGGCGTGGCCATCCTGATCTTCACGCTGGCGCTGAAAATCCTGTTCTTCCCGCTGGCCAACAAGGCCTACAAGTCCATGAGCCGCATGCGGCTGGTGGCGCCCAAGATGCAGGAAATCCGCGAGCGCTACAAAGAAGACCCGCAGAAGATGCAGGCGGAGATGATGGCGCTCTACAAGAGCGAGAAGATCAATCCCGCCTCGGGCTGCCTGCCCATCCTGGTGCAGATCCCGGTGTTCTTCGCGCTCTACAAGGTGCTCTTCGTCACCATCGAGATGCGCCACGCGCCCTTCTTTGGCTGGATCCGTGACCTTTCGGACATGGACCCGACCAACGCCTTCACCCTGTTCGGCCTCATCCCCTGGGATCCGCCGCTGTTCCTGCACCTGCCGGTCTGGGCGATCCTGATGGGCCTGACCATGTTCGTGCAGCAGAAGCTGAACCCGCAGCCGCCCGACCCGATCCAGCAGAAGATCTTCGCCTGGCTGCCGGTGATCTTCACCTTCATGCTGGCGAGCTTCCCGGCGGGCCTGGTCATCTACTGGACCTGGAACAACCTGCTCTCGATCGCGCAGCAATGGTACATCATGCGGCTCGACGCGAAGGCGCAGGCGGCCAAGCCGCCCGCGCAAGGGGGCACGGGCGGGGGCACGGCCAAGCCCGCCGCGGCGAAGAAGTGACGGAGCTTCCCGCCGGCGGGTTGCTGGAGGCGCGCGACGAGGAGGAGCGCGCCGCCCTCATCGAGGCCGGGCGCCTGCTCTTCGCCCGGCCCTGCACCTTCTTCACCGCCGCCCAGGCCCTGGACCACCTCCCGCCCCCCGAGGAGGTGGAGGTGGCGCTGGCCGGGCGGTCCAATGTCGGCAAGTCCTCGCTGATGAACGCGCTGACGGGGCAGAACGCGCTGGCCCGCGTCTCGCACACGCCGGGCCGCACCAAGCAGCTGAATTTCTTCACCCTCGACGGGCGCCTCACGCTCGTGGACATGCCGGGCTACGGCTTCGCCAAGGCGGCCAAGTCGGTGAAGGAGGATTGGCAGGGCCTCATGTTCAACTACCTGCGCGGCCGGCCCAACCTGCGCCGCGTGCTGCTGCTGCTGGACGCCCGGATCGAGACCAAGGCCTCGGACCACGCCGTCATGGACCTGCTGGACAAGGCCGCGGTCGCCTTCCAGCTCGTGCTCACCAAGGCCGATGACGTGAAGCCCACGGCCCTCGCGGCCCGCGAGGCCGAGGTGCAGGCGCTCGCCCGCAAGCACCCCGCCGGCCACCCCCTGGTGCTGGTCACCAGCAGCCGCACCGGCCGCGGCATGGAAGAACTGCGCGCGGAACTCGCCGCCCTCGCTTGACGGATCGCACCGCGCGCCGGATAGGCGCGGGCAAGGTTTCGAGGAATGCCAGATGGCCGATGACGCGCTCACCCAGATGCAGACCCTGATCGGCGCGCTGCCCTACCTGAAGCGCTATGACGACCAGATCGTCGTCGTGAAATACGGCGGCCACGCCATGGGCGAGGAGCACGCCGCCGACCGCTTCGGCCGTGACATCGCCCTGCTGGAGCAGGTGGGCGTGAACCCCGTCGTCGTCCATGGCGGCGGGCCGCAGATCAACGCCATGCTCTCGCGGCTGGGCGTGAAATCCACCTTTGTCCAAGGCTTGCGCGTGACCGACGCGCAGATGGTGGAAGTGGTCGAGATGGTCCTGGCCGGCACCGTCAACAAGCAACTGGCCTCCGCCATCACGCGGGCGGGCTGCATGGCGGTGGGCATTTCGGGCAAGGATGGCGGGCTGGTGCGGGCGCGCCGCGCCACGCGCACCGTGAAGGACCCCGGCTCCAACATCGAGCAGGTGCTGGACCTCGGCCTCGTGGGCGAGCCGGAGAGCGTGGACACCCGCGTCCTCGAACTGCTGATTGACGCGGACATCGTCCCCGTCATCGCGCCCGTGGGCGTGGGGGCGGATGGGCAGACCTACAACATCAACGCCGACACGGTCTCGGGCGCCATCGCGGGCGCCCTGCGCGCCGAACGCATGCTGATGCTGACCGATGTGGCCGGCGTGATGGACGCGAACAAGAACTTCATCCCCGAGATGACGGTGGCCGAGGCCCGTGCCGGCATCGCGGCGGGCTGGATCGCGGGCGGGATGATCCCCAAGGTCGAGACCTGCATCCATGCCGTCGAGCAGGGGGTGAAGGGCGCCGTCATCCTGGATGGCCGCCTGCCCCATGCCGTGCTGCGCGAATTGCTGACCGATGGCGGGGCCGGAACGCTGATCCGGCCATAGGTCTGTTCGGAAAGACTTAACCCGCCCCTGACATCTTGCCGGGGCACGTCCGTTATGGGCGTGCCCATGCCTCGGCGGTCCGCCGGGGCCCGCAGGAATCAGATGTTGCACCGCCGACGCACCAGACCGACGGAGCCTTGCGCCTTCGCGGGTGTGGGCGCCGCGTGATGTTGCCGAGCTTGCTGGAGGAAACGGGCTGGGCTTTGCAGGCGGCCAGCCTGCTGGGCCTCGGCATGGCGCTGGGCGCGGGGCTGGTCCTGGCCTGGAGACGCCCGCCCTCGCGCCCCACCACCCGCGACACCGACTACCTTCCGGTGGTGAGCGGCTTCGAAACCAGCCCCCATGCCATGGCCCTTTGGGATGCCGAGGGGCGCCTGCTCCGCTGCAACCGCCGCTATGGCAGCCTCTTCACCGGGCCGCCCCCCCCGGCCAGCCCCATGCCGCAGGCACTGCCCGATGGCCGCTGGGTGCTGGCCAGCACCGCGACGCTGCCGGGCGGCCTCCGCCTTGGCCTCTACAGCGAGGTGCCCTCCCCCGCGCCGCCGGCCCCGCCGCAGCCGGCAACGGCGCTTCCCATGCCTCCGCCCCCGCCGCCCGCGCCCCCCCGGGCGGGCGGAAGGCTCAGGCTCCTGGGCGTGGATGATTCGCCGGCGAACCTCTCCGTCCTGCGGGCGCTGCTCTCCACGACCGGCTTTACGCTGGAGACGGTCACGGATGGTCACGCGGCGCTTGAGGCCCTGGTCAGCGCCGCCGCGGCCGGGCACCCGTTTGACGCCGTGCTGATGGATGTGGTGATGCCTGGCATGGACGGGCTGGAATGCACGCGCCGTATCCGCGCCATGCCTGGTGCACTGGGCCAGGTGCCCGTCATTCCCGTCACCGCCAGCAGCTTCCCGGAAGACATCGCCGCCTGCCACGCGGCCGGCATGACGGGACATGTGCCCAAGCCTGTCGAGCGGGTGGGGCTGATGCGCGGCATCGTCCTGGCCCTCGGCCAGGGGGACCAGCCGGAGGAGGAGGCGCTGCGGCCGCTCTTCCGCTGCGAGCTCGCCACGCGCCTGCGCGACCTGGAAGCCGCCTTGGCGGAGAACCTGCCGTTGCTGGGCCCCGTGCACGCCATCGCCGGCACGGTGGGCCATCTGGGCGGGGCCGGCTTCGTGGAAGAAGCCCGCGCCGCCATGCGCGCGCTGCGCGACAACCAGCCCGACGCCCACCGCCAGGTGAGCGAGCTGCTGGAACGCCTGCGCGCGGCCTATCCCGAAGAGTAGTTCACGCCGGGCGTGGCCCGTTCAGCCGCCACATGGTCAGGTTCAGCCAGCCCGCGAAGCTCACCCAGGCCAGGTAGGGCACGAAAAGCCAGGCGGCGGCGGCGCTGATGGGCGCGAAGAGGGCGATACACACGGCGATGCTCACCCACAGGGCGCACAGCTCCCAGAAGGCCAGGTCCGGCCGCTTCAGCCCGAAGAACAGCCAGGACCAGGCGAAGTTCAGCACGAGCTGGACGCCATAGACGGCCAGCGCCAACCCGAAGCCCGCCTCGCGCCAGACCAGCCAGCCCGCAACCGCGATGCAGCAGAACAGCACGCCCCAGGCCGGCCCGAACAGCCAGTTGGGCGGGCGCCACCAGGGTTTCCGCAGCCCCTCATACCAGGCGCCGGGCGTGAAGATGGCGCCCGAGGCCGCGGTGGCGAAGCAGGCCGCGAAGAAGCCCAGCAAGGGCCACCAGTCACTCATTCCGTCCAGCCCATGGCCATGGCCTCCTGGATCTTCAGCGCCTCGACGGTGGCGCCCACATCATGCACCCGCAGGATATGGGCGCCACGGCGCGCCGCCTCCAGGGCCAGGGCGACACTTCCCGCCACGCGGCGCGACGGCTGGGTGACGCCCGTGATACGCCCGATAAAACCCTTGCGCGATGCCCCTACCAGGATGGTGCAGCCCAAGCCCGCCAGAAGCGGCAGCCGCGCCACGAGGTCGAGGTTGTCCTGCACCCGCTTGCCGAAGCCTATGCCCGGGTCCACCGCGATACACGCGCGGGGAAGGCCCGCCGCCTCGCAGGCGGCGATGCGGGCGGCCAGGTGCGCGGCCACCTCGCGCGCGGCATCCGTGTAGGCGACGCCCTGCTGCATGGTGCGCGGGTCGAGGGTCCGCATATGCATCAGCACCACCGGGCAGCCGGCAGCGGCGACGGTGGCGAGGCTCTCCGGGTCATGCGCCAGGGCACTGACATCGTTCACGATGCGCGCCCCGGCGGCGAGGGCCGCGCGCATGGTCGCGGCGTGGCGCGTATCCACGCTGACCGGCCCATCCGGGGCCAGGGCCGCGATGACGGGCAGGATGCGCGCCTGCTCCTCCTCGGGCGAGACGGGCTCGGCGCCAGGCCGGGTGCTCTCGCCGCCAATATCCAGGATGTCCGCGCCCTCGGCCCGCAGGGCACGGCCATGGGCGATGGCGGCCGCATGCGCCGCACGGCCATCGCCCGAGAAACTGTCCGGCGTGCAGTTCACGATGCCCATGACCAGCGGCCGGGCGCCGTGGCGCACGATGCCGGCGAAGGCAGGGGGCGACGCGGTAAGCGCGACGGGTGCGGCGGCCAGCGGCAAGGACGCGCCATCGTGGTCACGCAGCCCCGTGAAGGCGAAGGGCCCGCCCTGCAATGGCAGGGCGAGCCCCTCACGGATCGCCTCCTGCGCCGCCGGCCCGTCAAGCAGGCCGTGCGGCTCGATCAGCGTCAACTCAACCCGCGGGCTGGGGCGACAGCCCGCCCCCCGTATCCGGCCGCGGGGTCCGCCCGCCGCCCGAGCTGGGCACGCTGCCGCGCCCGGCGCTGGTGGGCTCGTCGGGGCGCACGCGCACCACCGGCTCGCCGCGCAGCACCTGGCGGATTTCGTCGCCCGAGAGGGTCTCGTATTCCAGCAGGCCCTTGGCCAGCCGCTCCAGCTCCTCCCGGTTCTCAGTCAGGATGTGCTTGGCGCGGGCATAGGCGGTGTCAATGATCCCGCGGATCTCGCCATCAATCAGGCGCGCGGTCTCCTCGCTCAGGTTCTTCGACTGGGTGACGGAATGGCCGAGGAACACCTCCTGGCTGTTCTCGCCATAGGCGACCATGCCGAGCTTGTCGCTCATGCCCCATTCGGTGACCATCATGCGGGCCTGGTTGGTGGCCATCTTGATGTCGCCGGACGCGCCGTTGCTTACCTTGTCCGCGCCGAAGACGATCTCCTCCGCCACACGACCACCCATGGCCATGGCGAGTTCCGCCTTCATCTTGGACTTGTGCTTGCTGTAGCGGTCGCCCGCCGGCAGCGACATGACGAGGCCCAGCGCCCGCCCGCGCGGAATGATGGTGGCCTTGTGCACGGGGTCGCACTCGGGCTCATGCATGGCGACCAGGGCGTGGCCGGCCTCGTGATAGGCCGTCATCTTCTTCTCGTCCTCGGACATGACGAGGCTGCGGCGCTCCGAGCCCATCATCACCTTGTCCTTGGCGGCCTCGAACTCGGCCATGCCCACGGTGCGGCGGCCGGTGCGGGCGGCCAGCAGCGCGGCCTCGTTCACCAGATTGGCAAGGTCGGCGCCCGAGAAGCCCGGCGTGCCGCGCGCGATCGTCTTGGGGTCCACGTCGGAAGCCAGCGGCACCTTGCGCATGTGCACGCGCAGGATCTTCTCGCGCCCGTTCACGTCGGGGTTGGGCACCACCACCTGGCGGTCGAAGCGGCCGGGGCGCAGCAGCGCCGGGTCCAGCACGTCCGGCCGGTTGGTGGCCGCGATGATGATGACGCCCTCGTTGCTCTCGAAGCCGTCCATCTCCACGAGCATCTGGTTCAGCGTCTGCTCGCGCTCATCATTGCCACCGCCCAGGCCCGCGCCGCGATGGCGGCCGACCGCGTCAATTTCGTCGATGAAGATCAGGCAGGGGGCGTTCTTCTTGCCCTGCTCGAACATGTCGCGCACGCGGCTCGCACCCACGCCCACGAACATCTCGACGAAGTCGGAGCCCGAGATGGTGAAGAAGGGCACGTTCGCCTCGCCCGCGATGGAGCGCGCCAGCAGCGTCTTGCCGGTACCCGGCGGGCCCACCAGCAGCACGCCCTTGGGGATCTTGCCGCCCAGGCGCTGGAACTTCTGGGGGTCGCGGAGGAAGTCCACGATTTCCTCCAGCTCCGCCTTCGCCTCGTCAATGCCGGCCACGTCCTCGAAGGTCACGCGGCCATGCTTCTCGGTCAGCAGCTTGGCCTTGGACTTGCCGAAGCCCATGGCCCGCCCGCCACCGCCCTGCATCTGGCGCATGAAGAAGATCCAGACGCCGATCAGCAGCAGCATCGGGAACCAGGAGATCAGGATCTGGAAGAGCGGGTTCACATCGCTCTCCTCCGGACGGGCCACGACGCGCACGCCGCGCTCCGTCAGGCGCTGGACCAACTGCGGGTCCTCAGGCGTGAAGGTGGTGAAGCTCCGCCCGTCGGTGAGCTGGCCCGACACGGTGCGGCCCTGGATGACCACGTCGCGCACCTGGCCCTGGTTCACCTCGTTCAGGAAGTCGCTGTAGGCGACCTGGAGCTGCGTGCGGTTCTGCCCGCCCGAAGGCTGGAACAGGTTGAACAGCGCCACCAGCAGCAGCGCCACGATCACCCACAAGGCCAGGTTCCGGCCGAAATTGCTCACGATCCGCATTCCCCTTCACCGGCGACTTTGGCCGGCTGGTCCTTGAGATAGTGTCTACGCCCGCTTCGGAAATGGCCGCCGGGAAAAACTCAACCCAGAAGCGGCCCGCCGAGGGGCGTGAAGCGCGCGGCGGACAAAACCGCGCGCAACGTCTCACGGTAGGGGAGATGGGTGGCCTTGGCCAGCATTGCATCCCCCTCGCGCAAGGCCGGAAGCGCCGCGAGGGCGAGGCTCGGCACATGGCGGTGGCGGGTCCGAAGCCGCGCCGCCGCGGCCGGACCCAGCGCGCCCACCTGCCCCCCTGCCATGGCGAGGCCCCGGGGCATGCGGAACCTCCCGTCCCAAAGCGCGCCGGGCCGGGCGGGAATGGCGGGGCCACCCGCCTCGCGCACCAGCCAGCCACCCCGCCAGACCGCCCCGCCCAGGCTGCCCTGCCCCGCCGCCAGCAGCCGCGCCGCGGCGGCGGCCGGCGGCGCGTGCGGCCGGCCACCCACCATCCGCACCACGGCGGCCAGCAAGGCGCGGGCGGTGGCGTCCCGCCCCAGGGCCGCGCGGTCGAGGAAGGCGCAGCCCTCGGGCAGCAGGCGGAGGCAAGTGGCGGCGCGCGCGGCCAGCGCCCCCTCCTCGCGGGCACGCCGGGTCGCGAAGGCGGGGGCGGCCGCCAGCACCGCATCCAACCCATCCACCTGGCGCAGCCGGGCGCGGGCGAAGCGCGGGTCGGCGTTGGAGGGGTCCGTCACCGGGCGCAGCCCCGCCGCCTGGCAGGTGGCAGCGAGGCGCGATGGCGGCATGTCCAGCAGGGGCCGCAGCAACAGCGCCTCGGCCGCGACGGAGAACGGCGCCATGCCAGCCAGCCCGCGGGCGCGGCTGCCGCGCAAGGCACGGAAGGCCAGGGTCTCGGCCTGGTCGCGCGCGTGGTGGCCCAGCAGAAGGTGGACGGCGCCGGCGGCGTGGCAGGCTTCCAGCAGCGCCAGGCGCCGGGCATCCCGCGCGCGCTGCTGCAGGCCTGCCCCGCCCGGCAGGCCCAGCGCCAGCACCCGCGCCGCGATACCGTGTTCCGCCAGTTGCGCGGCCACACCAGCCGCCTCGGCGGCACTTTCCGGCCGCAGCCCGTGGTCCACGATGAAGGCGACCGCCCTGCCACTGGCCCAGCGATGGGCAAGCCAAGTCAGCGCCAGCGAATCCGGTCCGCCCGAACAGGCGATGGCGATGGGAAAGACGAAGGGGCCAAGCGGGGCCATCCGCGCGGCGAATTCCGCCGCGCCGATGGGCTCGGCCTGGGCTGTCAGCGGCAGCCGGCCCGCTGCCGCGCCGCCGCCGCCCGTTCGGAGAGCGGCGCGCGCAGGTTCGGGAATTGGCTGCGCAGGTCGTTGAGCGTGTCGCAGGCCTCGCGACGGCTGTTCAGCGCGGTGAAGGAATTGGCAAGGCCGATCAGCGCCTCGGGCGCGCGGGGCCCGGTGCGGGCGCGCACATAGGCCTCGTTGAAGGCGATGGCGGCATTGGCGTGGTCACGCCGGCCGGACAGGGCCTCGGCCAGCAAAAGCTGCGCCGCCACCTGCTGGGGCGCGGCACGGCTCGCGATCACCTCGCGCGCCGCGGCCTCGGCCGTCGGGAAGTCGCGCCGGGCCAGCGCGGTCTGGCCTTCCTGCAACGCGCGCTCCGGGGTGCGGGGCGGGCGGGCGGCGGGCTCGGCCGCCGGGGCAGCGGGGCGCGAGGGCGCCGCCGCCGGCGGGGAAGCGGCCGGGGCGCCTTGCTGGCTGAAGCGGAACTCCATGTCGCCCTGGAGCTTTTCCAGGTCCTCGCGCAGGCGGGTGTTCTGGTTTTCGAGCACGTCGGTGCGGCCGCGCAGGCGGCGCACCTCCTCCTCCAGCACATTCACCCGGTCCAGCAGGCGGGAGACGAGGTCATTGGCGGAGCCCGTCATGGGCGGGGCCATGGAGGGACCGGCCATCGGCGGCGGCGCGCCGCGGCCGCGAAGCGCCTGCTCCATCTCCTGTCGCAACTGCAGGATCTGGTTTTGCAGCGCGATGCCCTCGCGGCTTTCCATTTGCGCGGCCGCCGGCCCGGCCAGGAGGGTGAACCCCAGGAAGAAGGTGGCGGCCGCGCGCATGGTCATGCCTCAGCGCACCACGGTGACGGCGCGGCGGTTCTGCGCCCAGGCGTCCTCGTTGGAGCCCAGCGCCTCGGGACGGTCCTTGCCATAGCTGATGGTCTGGATGCGCGCGGGGGCGACGCCGCCGGCCACCAGCACGTCACGCGCGGAGTTGGCGCGGCGCTGGCCGAGGGCGAGGTTGTATTCGCGCGTCCCGCGCTCGTCCGCATGGCCTTCCACCGTCACCTGCACGGCGGCGTGCTGCCGCATCCAGGCCGCCTGGCGGTCGAGCACGCCGCGCTGGTCGGCGCGGATGGTGCTGCGATCGGTGTCGAAGAACACACGGTCGCCGACATTGGCGACGAGATCCTCCTGGCTGCCCGGGCGGATCTGGCCGGCGCCGCCGGCACCCGCACCGGCGGTCACGGCGGCCTGGTCGGTGTTCGAGCAGGCCACCAGAAGGCCGGTGGCGGCCATCAGGGAGAGAAGGGTCTTGGCGGTGGACATCATGGGCTCCTGTCTAGCAGCGCGGGGCTGCGCCGGGCACCCCCGGGCCATTCCGGGGGCTGCGGCAGAAATGCGCGGCAATCTCTAGTCAATATGGGCCAGTGGTGCGCGGTCATGGCGCAAACATGGCGGGAAGACGGCGGCGTGCCGCAATCGTGTAACCATCGGTGTCAGCTCAGCAGCGGCGACCAGGAGGGGTCGGTCGCGTCATTGGGCGTCACCACCTGGCGTTCGTTGAAACCGGCGATATCAATGGACGAGATCCGCGCCGAGAACCCCGCGCCACGCGCGTCGCGCGCCGGGGTCTCGCGGTAGAACATCAGCACCCGGCCATTGGGCGCGAAGGTGGGGCTTTCCATGGCCCAGCCCTCGCTGAGTATGCGCTCGCCCGAGCCGTCGGGACGCATCACACCGATGGCGAACTGCCCACGCGCGATGCGCGTGAAGGCGATCAGGTCCCCGCGCGGCGACCACACGGGCGTGGCATAGCGGCCATTGCCGAAGCTGATGCGTCGCACCCCGCCCCCATTGGCGTCCATGACGTAGAGCTGCTGGTCGCCGCCCCGGTCGGAGTTGAACACGATCTGTTGCCCATCGGGCGAGAAGCAGGGCGACACGTCCAGCCCCGCCGCATTGGTGATCTGCCGCTCGCGCCGCGAGGCCAGGTCCACCACGAAGATCGAGGCATCGCCACCGCGGATGGCGGACAGCACGACCGACCGTCCATCGGGCGAGAAGCGGGGCGAGAGCGTCATGCCGCCGAAATTGCCCAGCACCTCCTGCCGCCCGGTCTGGAGGTTGAACAGATAGACCCGCGGCTCGTTCCGCAGATAGGACATGAAGGCGATCTGGGTCGCGTTCGGATGGAAGCGCGGCGTCAGCGCCTGGAACTGGCCATCGGTCAGGAAGCGGTGGTTCTCCCCGTCCTGGTCCATGATGGCGAGCCGGCGCGTGCGCCGGTCCCGCGGCCCGCTCTCGCTGACATAGGCGACGCGGGTGTTGAAATAACCATCCTCGCCCAGCAGCCGCTTGTAGATGTCGTCCGAGATGATGTGCGCGATCTGCCGCCAGTTGGCGGCGGTGGCGTTGTAGGCGGTGCCCAGCGCCTGCTGCTCGGGCAGGATGTCCCAGAGGCGGAATTCCACCCGCAGCCGGTCGCCCGACAGCTCCACCCGGCCGGTGGTGAGCGCGACGGCCCCCAGCACGCGCCAGTCCTGGAAGCGCGGCGCCTGGGCGGCGGCCTCGGGCGTCTGGATGAAGGCCGCGCGCTCGATCGGCCGGAACAGGCCGGAGCTGCGCAGGTTGTTCACGATGACTCGGGCGATGTTCTGCCCCATGCGCTGCGCGTCCGGCCCGGCGCCCGCCATGTCCGGCACGGCGATGGGGATGGGCTCGGTGCGGGCGCGCGTGATGTCGATCACGGTCCCGCCCGTCCCCTGCGCGGCGGCGGGCAGCGGCGTGGACCAGATGCCAGGGGCCACCAGCGTGGCGGCCGCGCCGGCGAACAGGGCACGGCGATGGATGGCGGGTGTCTTCACCGGGACGGAACTCCAACCGCATTGAATCTCAGCCCGCAATTCGGCCGGTCCAGGGCATGGGTCAAGGGGCGCCACTGTAACGCTTTCGCTCAGCACGCGTTGCACTCCGCCTTCAGCGCATCCCCACATCGCGGGGGTTGAAGCGGAACACGGCGTCGCGGAGCGCGGCCAGGCGGTCGGGCGGCAGGGGCATGGGGTTGCAGCGCGGGTCCAGCAGGGCGCGGCGGGCGGCCTCGAACACCATGCGGGCGCGGGGGTCGGAGGGCACGGCCCCGTTGGGGGTGACGACGCGGACGATGCCCTGCGCGTCCACCTGCACGCGCAGCTCCACGATGATGTCGCGCAAGTTGGGCGCGCCAGCATCCACCACCCAGCATTCGGCGATGCGGTCGGCGATGCCCGTGCGCTCGCCCGCCGTCAGTGGCGCGGAACCCGTGGGCGCGCCCCCACCACGCTGTGGCGCGCCCTGGGGCGGGCTCGGCCGGGCACGGGGCGGCTCCTGCTGCTGCTGTTGCTGGCGCAGGCGTTCGAGCGTGTTCAGCACGCTCTGGCTGCGCTCCTCCGGCCGCGCCACGGGGGGCGTGCGGCCGGTGCCCGCAGTCTGCGCGGGCTGGGGCGGCGGCGGCGTGGGCGGCGGCGGCGTGGGCAGGGGCGGCGCGGGTGTGGGGCGTGCCGCGGCGGGCGGCGGTGGCGGCGTGGCCGGGCGCGGCGGGGTCGGGGCGGGTGGCGCCGGCGCGGGGGGCGGCGGCATGGGCAGCGCCTCCGCCACCTGGGCAGGCGCGGGGGCCGGGGTGGGTGGTGTGGGAGTCGCGGGCGTGGGCGGCGTCGCGGCCGGGGCGGGGGGCGTCGGCGTGGGCGGCGGCGGGGCCGGCAGCGCCACGGTGGGCGCGGGCGGCGTGGGTGCGGGCGGCGCGGCCGAGGCCGCGGGGGCCGGTGGCGGCGGCGGCGGCGGTGGCGGCGGGCTGGGCGTGGCGGTCACCACCTCGGGCGCCGGCGGCTCGGGCGTGGGCGGCTGCGGGACGTTCTGCGGGGGCGCCGGGCTGGGCGCGGGTTCATCGCCCTGCGCCACCTGGGCGGGGGCCACGAGTTCCACCGCGATCGCCGTCTCGCGCGGTTCTTCCAGGCGGCGGGAATCGAACTGGACCAGCGCGAGGCCGAGCAGCGCCAGGTGCAGGGCCAAGGATGCCCCCACCCACAGGCGAAACCGCCCCTCCTCCGTGGTCCCGAACGGCATGGTCAGGGGCGCGGCGCCGGCGCGGCCTGCTGCTGCTCGGCCAGCAGCGCCACGCGGCTGAACCCGCCCGCGCTGATCGTGCCCATCACCTCCATGACACGGCCATAGGAGATGGCGCGGTCACCACGCACGAAGATGCGGGGCTCGGGCGTGCCCTCGGGGCGCGCCTGGGCGATGGCCTGCAGCCGCGCCACGAGGCCATCCAGCGGCACCTCCGTCTCCTGCAGGAAGATGGCGCCCTCGCTGTTGACCGAGATGGTCAGCGGCTCCTGCTCCTGGTTCAGCGGCTGGGCGGCGGTGCGGGGCAGGTCCACGGGCACGCCCGTGGTCATCATGGGTGCGGCCACCATGAAGATGATCAGCAGCACCAGCATCACGTCCACGAAGGGGGTGACGTTGATGTCCGACATGGGGCGGTAGCGGGAGCGGCCGCCACCGCCACGCTTCATCAGGGGGCCGGCCATGGCGCTACTCCGCCGCGGCCCGGGGCGCCTGGGCGGCGGCCTCGGTCTGGCGGGCCAGGATGGCGCCGAACTCGGCGGCGAAGCCTTCCATGCGGCCCGCGAACTTGGCCGATTCGGAGGCAAGGCTGTTGTAGAGGATCACGGCCGGAATGGCGGCGACGAGGCCGATGGCGGTGGCCAGCAGCGCCTCCGCGATGCCGGGGGCGACGACGGCCAGGTTCGTGCTCTGCATCCCCGCGATGGCGGTGAAGCTGTTCATGATGCCCCAGACCGTGCCGAACAGCCCCACGAAGGGTGCGGCCGAGCCGGTGGAGGCGAGGAAGGTCATGCGCTTCTCGATGCGCTCCATCTCGCGCTGGATGGTGACGGACATGGCGCGCTCGACACGTTCCTTGGTGCCGACCACCAGGAAGGGGCTAGTGCCCGCCTCGGTGCTGCGCCGCCATTCGCCCATGCCGGCCGAGAACACGGCGGCGAGCGGATGGGTCGGCGCCTCGCCATGGCGCTTGTAGAGCTCATCCACGCTGCCGCCCTTCCAGAACTCGTCCTCGAAGGTGTCGGCATCGCGCTTGGCGCGGCGCAGCTGGCCGTATTTGTCGAAGGCGATGGCCCAGACCAGGATGGACGCCACGAGAAGCCCGAGCATGACGGACTTCACGACCCAGTCGGCCATCATGAAGAGGCCCAGCACCGACATGTCGTGCGTGGCGCCGAGCGCTGCGGTGGTCACGTTGTTCACGGCGCGAGGCCTCCTTCGGCGGAACAGTCGGATATGCGGGCGCGGAGCGCGCCCAGCCAGGGTTCGGGCAACCGGCGCGCGGACAAGGTGGCCTGGTCCACGCAGGCCAGCTTCACCTCGATGCGCACCAGCCTCTCCTCCCCCCGCCAGGCCTGCTGGTCGAGCAGGAGCGAGGCGGCCGCGCGGCGGATCCGGGTGATGATCACCAGCGAATCGTCGAGCCGCGCGGGCCGCTCATACTCCAGCGCGGCCCGTTTCACCACCAGGAAGCAGCCATGTTCTTCCTGCATCCGCGAATGGGGCAGGCCGATGTCCCGCAGGGCCTCGGTGCGCGCCCGTTCGGCGAACCGCAGATAGGCCGCGTGATAGACGATACCCCCCGCATCCGTGTCCTCGTAATAGACGCGGAGGTGGTGGCGATGGGCGAAGTCACTCATCGAGCAGGTCCGGCTGGAGGGTGGTGCCGGCAGGCGGCGACAGGCCGAGGTGCCGCCAGCCAGGCTCGCCCAGCATGCGGCCGCGGGGGGTGCGCAGGACGAAGCCCTCCTGGATCAGGAAGGGCTCGATCACGTCCTCGAGCGTGTCGCGGCTTTCGGACAGCGCCGCGGCCAGGGTCTCGACGCCCACCGGGCCGCCATTGTGGTGCTCCGCGATGCGGCGGAGGTAGCGGCGGTCCATGGCGTCCAGCCCCTTCGCGTCCACCTCCAGCCGGTCGAGCGCCATGTCCACCAAGGCGCGGTCGGCCACGCGCCCGCCCACGGCCGCGAAGTCCCGCACGCGGCGCAGCAACCGCCCGGCGATCCGCGGCGTGCCGCGCGAACGGGTGGAGATTTCCCGCGCCCCCTCCTCGCTCAAGGCAAAGCCCAGCTTCACCGCGCCACGTTGCAGGATGCCGAACAGCTCCTCCGGCGCGTAGAGGTTCAGCCGCAGCGGAATCCCGAAGCGGTCGCGCAGCGGCGTGGAGAGCAGGCCGGAGCGTGTCGTGGCCCCCACCAGGGTGAAGGGCGGCAGGTCAATGCGGACGGTGCGCGCGGCCGGCCCCTCGCCGATGATGAGGTCGAGCTGGAAATCCTCCATGGCGGGGTAGAGGGTTTCCTCGATGACCGGTTGCAGCCGGTGGATTTCATCCACGAAGAGCACGTCGCGCGGCTGGAGGTTGGTCAGGATGGCGGCCAGGTCCCCCGCGCGTTGCAGCACGGGGCCGGAGGTGGCGCGGAACCCTACGCCCATCTCGCGGGCCACGATCTGCGCGAGCGTGGTCTTGCCCAGGCCCGGGGGGCCGTGCAGCAGCACATGGTCCAGCGCCTCGCCCCGTGTCGAGGCGGCCTGGATATAGACGGAGAGATTCTCGCGCAGCCGCTGCTGGCCGGTGAATTCCGCGAGGCGCTGCGGGCGCAGGCTCGCCTCGCCCGCATCCTCGTCCTGGCGGGCGCCGGAGGTGAGGCGTTCGTTCATGCCCGCCTCCGATGCGCGGAGGCGCGCAGCGGCCGGAGCGCTGAATCGGAGGCCCGGATGCTGCTCCGATGCGCGGAGGCGCGAAGCGGCCGGAGCGCTGAATCGGCGGCGTTCATCGTGCGCTCTCGCGCAGGGCCAGCGTGATCAGCGCGTTCAGCTCAACCCCCTCCCCCAGCAGCGCCTTGGCCCGCGCCACGGCCCGCTCGGCCTCCGGCCGCTTGAGGCCGAGGTTGGACAGCGCGCTGACCGCATCCGCCTCCACGCCCTGCGCCGGCAGCGGCGCGGCCAGCGCAGCCTCGCCCCCTTCCTCGGGCGTCGCGCGGCCCACGGCCCATTTCTGCATGGCGGGTTCGTCAATGATGCGGTTGGCGGTGGTGGGGCCGACGCCCTTGGCGGCCGAGAGCGCCTTGCGGTCCTTGGCCGCGATCACGCGCGCCAACTGCTCGGGCGAGAGGGTGGAGAGCACGGCCAGCGCCGTCTTGGCCGCCACGTTCTTCACCTCGTTCAGCGCGCGGAAGGCCTCGCGTTCGGCCGCGTCGAGGAAGCCGTAAAGGGTGAGGCCCGTCTCGGCCGCGAAGCGTGCTTCCACCAGCAGGCGCTGGCTGCCCTCGCGCGCCGTCAGCCGGTCCAGCGTCTTGCGCGAGCAGGCGACCAGGTAGCCCACGCCCTGCACATCCAGCACGCAATGCCCCTCGCCCGCGGACTGCACGCTGCCGGTGAGCGAGGCGATCATGGCAGCGCCGCCATCCGGGCCAGCGCCGCGCGCGTGCCGCGGTGATGCGCGTGGCAGATGGCGATGGCCAGCGCATCGGCCGCATCGGCGCGCTTCAGCACGGCCCCGGGCAGCAGGCGCTTCACCATGTCCTGCACCTGCACCTTGTCGGCATGGCCGGTGCCGACCACGGCGCGCTTCACCTCCATGGCCTGGTATTCCGCGACGGGCAGGCCGGCCAGCGCCGGTGCCAGCAGCACCACGCCCCGCGCCTGGCCCAGCTTCAGCGCGGCGGCGGGGTTCTTGTTCACATAGGTGTGTTCCACGGCGGCCTCATCGGGCGTCCATTCGCCGATCAGCGCGGCCAGTGCGCGATGCAACACCACCAGCCGCGCGGAGAGTTCCTCCCCCGCGCTGGTGGAAATGGCTCCCGCGGCCACGAAGCGCAGATGCGAGCCGGCACTCTCCACCACGCCCCAGCCCGTATGGGTGAGGCCAGGGTCCAGCCCCAGGATGCGGACGCCCGCCAGCGGTCAGCCTTCGGAGAGCTTGGCCATCACGGCGTCGCTCACCTCGAAATTGGCATAGACGTTCTGCACGTCGTCATGGTCGTCCAGCGCCTCGATCAGCTTGAAGACGGCGGTGGCGCCCTCCTCGTCCAGCGGCACGGTCAGGTTGGGCCGCCAGTCCAGCCGGGCGGAAAGCGCCTCGCCGAAGCGGGCTTCCAGCACGTCGCGCACGGTGTTGAGGTCTTCCGGGGCGGAGAGGATCTCATGCGCCTCCTCCCCGCTCACCACATCCTGCGCGCCGGCCTCGATGGCCGCTTCCAGCACCGCATCGGCATCGGCGACGGAAGCCGGGTAGCGCACCACGCCCAGCCGGTCGAACTGGAAGGCCACCGTCTCGCCCAACGCGCCGCCATGCTTGCTGAACATGGAGCGCACGTCGCTTGCCGTGCGGTTGCGGTTGTCGGTGAGGCCCTCCACGATCAGCGCCACACCCGCGGGGCCGCGTCCCTCGTAGCGGACCTCGGTGTAATCCTCGCCCTGGCCGGCGCCGGTCGCCTTCTTGATGGCGCGCTCCACCGCGTCCTTGGTCATGTTCGCCTGTCGGGCGGCGATCAGCGCCGCGCGCAGGCGCGGGTTGAAGGCGGGGTCGGGCTGGCCCATGCGGGCCGCCACCGTGATCTCGCGCCCCAGCTTGGAGAAGATGCGGGCGCGCTTCGCGTCCTGCGCCCCCTTGCGGTGCATGATGTTCTTGAATTGCGAATGGCCGGCCATGGGCAAACTTCAGATATTGGTGGAGGAGATTGATATAGCGGCCCGCGCCCCATTGCGCCACCATGCGCCCATGGACGCGCACATTCCGGACCCGCACCGCATCTCCACCCTGGCCGAGCTGGAGGCGCTCTACGGCCCCGTCTCCGAGATCGCGCAGAACAAGGTGACGGACCGGGTGGACGCGAAGACCGCCGCCTTCATCGCCGCCAGCCCCTTCATGCTGCTGGGCACGAATGGCGCGCGCGGCCTGCACATCACGCCCCGCGGCGACGCACCGGGTTTCGTGGCCGTGGCGGACCCCCACACCCTCATCCTGCCCGACCGGCGCGGCAACAACCGCATTGATGCCCTGCGCGACCTGATGGAGGACAACCGGGTCTCGCTGTTGTTCCTCGTGCCCGGGGTGGCCGAGACGCTGCGCGTGCACGGCACCGCCCACATCACCACCGACCCCGCGCTGCGCGCGGCCCATATGGCCCAGGGGAAGGAGCCGGCGACGTTGCTGGTCATCGCCGTGCAAAGCCTGTTCATGCAATGCGCCAAGGCGCTGATGCGCTCGAAGCTGTGGGATGGGCGCAAGCGGCCGGAGGGGGTGCCGACCATGGGGCAGCTTCTCGCCAGCCAGATGGCCGGGCGCGTGGCGGCCGACGAGGTGGACGCCAGCTATCCGGAGCGCATCCGCACCACCATGTATTAGAGCGGGATGCGTTGAGGTGGAATCATCGAAAACGCTGAATCCCGCTCTCAGCAATGGCTGGAGCAGGCGGCGTGAACGCATGTGAACGCAGCATGCTCTAGGCGCGCGGCAGGAAGCGATATCCCGCCATGCCCGCCGCCAGCGTGGCCGCCAGCAGCAGGAAGCCCGCCTGATAGCCGGCCGGCGTCAGGCCCAGGCCGTCCAGCGCCACGCCCACCAGCACCGGTAGCAGCGCCGAGCCCAGCACCTGCGCCAGGTTCACCGTTGTGACGCCCCGCCCCACCCGGTGCTCCGGGAACAGCCCCCTGCCCTGCGTGACCAGCAGGATGGGGTAGGCCGAGAAGAAGCACACCGCCACCAGCAGCCCCGCCGCCGGCCATAGCGCCAGGCCCGGCCAGGCCAGCCCCAGCAGCGCCACCAGCGCGACTCCCGCCATGGAGAGCACCGTCCGCTCCCGCCCCAGGCGCCGTTGGATCGGCGGCAGGGCGAGCTGCCCCGCCGGCACGGCCAACCCCATGGCCAGCAGCACCGCCCCACGCGCGGCCGGGTCCAGCCCATGCACGTCGTTCAGATAGGGCCCGGCCCAGAGGGCCAGCAGCGTCGCCATCACGCCATAACCCACCAGGTGCAGCGCCAGGATGCGCGGCAGGCCGGGCGTGGCCCAGACCTGGAATTGCCCGGCCAGCACCTCGGCCAGCGTCTCGCGCGGGGCGGCGCGCGGGGGCGCCCCGGGCGGGTCATCGGCCGCGAAGCGCCACCACAGCAGGCCCAACAGCAGCGTGACGCCCGCCGAGGCGGCATAGGCCCCCCGCCAGCCGATCACGCCCGAAATCACTGCCAATGGCGCCCCCGCGGCCAGGATGCCCAGCTGGCTCCAGGCGAAGATGCGCGCCACCGCCCCCGTCATGGCCGGCCCCCGGTGCCAGCGCCCGGCCAGCACCACCACCGACATGAAGCTCGCGGCGCAGCCCAGCCCCAGCAGGAAGCGCGCGGCCAGGAATTGCGCGCCATCCTGCGCCAATGCCTGCAACAGCCCAGCGGGCACGGCGAGTGCCGTGAGCCACAGGACGAGCCGCCGCGGCCCCAGCCGGTCCAGCGCCACGCCCACGGGAATTTGCGCCAGCAGCAGCGCACCGAAGAAGGTGGTGTTGGCGGCCCCCAGCGCGCCCGGCCCCATGCCGAGATCCGCCGCCAGTTCCGGCGCCACCACACCGACCGCCGCGCGGTGGAATTGCGAGACCACCGTCATGCCCGCCAGGGCGATGCCGAGCCGCGCCGAGGGCGCGAGGCCGAGCCGCGCCGAAGGGCTCACGCGGCCAGCCCGAATTCGGCGGCGAGTGCCCGCCGCCCTTCCGGCGTGCATTCCAGGCGGCGGCGGCGCAGGGCCTCGTCGGCGCGGGGCTCGATGCGGTTCAGCCAGCGGCGGCGCAGCAGCAGGGCGGTCACCTCGCGCCCCAGCCCGCCCGCGAGATGCGGCCGGCGCTCGGACCAGTCCATGCAGTCACAGGCGAAGCGCGGCGCGGCGCGGGCGGCGGCAAGGTCCACGCCGAGTGCGGTGAAGCGCCCCTCGCCCCGCGCCGTGGTGGCCCAGCCGCCGGGGGCGGGTTCCAGCCAGCCATCTTCCGTCAGCCGCGCATGCAGCGCCACGCCGAGCCGCCCGGCCAGGTGGTGCCAGCACAGGCGGCCCGTGCGGAAGGCCTCGCCATGCGGCCAGGGCGGGCGGATGGACGCGGCGGGGCGGGCGAGGCAGAGCAGGGTTTCCAAGGCGGCCGCCACCTCCTCCCCACCCAGGGCGAAATAGCGGTGGCGGCCCTGGGCATGGACGCGCAGCAGCCCGGCCTCGACCAGCGCCTTGAGGTGCGAGGAGGCCGCCGGCGCGCCGATGCCGGCCACGCGGGCGAGTTCGCCGGCCGTCAGTGCCTCGCCCGGCAGCAGGGCCTGGAGCATGGCGGCGCGGGAGGGGTCGCCGATCAGGGCGGCGATGGCGGCGAGGCTGGACATGTGCGGAGGATAGGATGCGCCCCGCACGCCTGTTTCGGCCAGCCCCGAAGGTTTACGCGAGGCTCTCGTAGACCAGCATGTTGTGGCCGCGATGGGGGAATTCGGCGCAGAGGGTCATTCCGCAATCGCTCAGCACCGCGCGCGAGGCGAGGTTCGTCTCCCGCGCCACGCCGATGATGCGCGGCAGGCCCGCGGCGTGGCCGAAATCGAGTGCCGCGCGCGCCGCCTCGCGCGCATAGCCCTTGCCGCGGCAATGCGGCCAGAGGGCGAAGCGCACGGCCACGCCCCGCCCATCCGGCCGTTCCATCAGCCCGGTGATGCCGAGGAATTCTCCGGTGCCGCGCTCAAACACGGACCAGGTGCCGTAGCCGCGCACCTGCCAGAAATCCATGTCGTCCTCGAGTTCCTCGCGCGTGCGCTCGGGCGAGCGGGTGCCGTGCAGCATGTAACCGAAGACGGCCTCATCCCCCTTGAGGCGGATGAGGTCCGGCAGGTGCTCCGGCCCCGGCGGCAGCAGGGACAGGCGCGGCGTGGTGACCGTGCGCGGCGCACGGAAAAGCTGGTGCGTCATGACGTCCCCAGAGGAACAGAAAAGAACAGGCGCGCCCTACCAACCGGCCCGCGTGCCAAAGCGGCGCGGCTTCGCCGCGCCAACTGGCGCAGGCGCGCAGGATGGGCGCCAAGACCGGGGCCCCCGCAAAGGCGCGAAGCGACTTTGTGGGGAGGCAGCGGGGCCCCATGAAAGCGCCAAAGGCGATTTCATGGGGATGATGGGGCCCCCGCGAAGGTTTCGGCGGCGCCCAAGCCGCAACGCGGCGCCGGGAGCCGGCGAAAATTTCGTGGGGAGCGCGGTTAGCGTTCGAGGGGCCGGTACTTGATCCGGTGCGGCTGGTCGGCATCCTTGCCCAGGCGCCGCTTCTTGTCCGCCTCATAGGCCTGGAAGTTGCCCTCGAACCACTCGACATGGCTGTCGCCCTCGAAGGCCAGGATATGGGTGGCGAGACGATCGAGGAACCAGCGGTCGTGGCTGATGACGACCACGCAGCCCGCGAACTCCATCAGCGCCTCTTCCAGCGCGCGCAGCGTGTCCACGTCGAGGTCGTTCGTCGGTTCGTCGAGCAGCAGCACGTTGTGCGGCGTGCGCAGCATCTTGGCCAGGTGCACCCGGTTGCGCTCACCGCCCGAGAGCACGCCGACCCGCTTCTGCTGGTCCGCGCCCTTGAAGTTGAAGGCCGCGGTGTAGGCGCGCGACGGGATGGAACGCTTGCCGATGTTGATCACATCGTCGCCGCCCGAGATTTCCTGCCAGACCGACTTCTTGTCATCCAGGCTGTCGCGCGACTGGTCCACATAGCCCAGCTGCACCGTCTCGCCGACGCGCAAGGACCCGGCATCGGGCTGCTCATTGCCCGTGATCATGCGGAACAGCGTGGTCTTGCCCGCACCGTTCGGCCCGATCACGCCCACGATGCCACCGGGCGGCAGCTTGAACGACAGGTCGTCAATCAGCAGGCGGTTGCCATAGGCCTTGCGCAGCCCCTCGGCCTCGATGACCGTGTTGCCCAGGCGCGGCGGCGGCGAGATGAGGATTTCCAGCTCGCCGGGCCCACGCTCCTGGCTCTTCTCCAGCAGCTCCTCATAGCGCTGGATGCGCGCCTTGTTCTTGGCCTGGCGGGCGGAGGGGGAGCGCCCGATCCACTCCTGCTCCTGCGCGAGTGCCCGGATGCGGGCCTGGTCCTCACGGTTCTCCTGCTCGAGGCGCTTGCGCTTCTGGTCGAGATAGGCCGAGTAGTTGCCCTGGTAGGGGAAGCCGCGGCCGCGATCCACCTCCAGGATCCAGTTGGTCACGTTGTCCAGGAAGTAGCGGTCGTGCGTGACCACCAGCACCGCGCCCTGGTATTCGCGCAGCGTCGTTTCCAGCCAGGAGACGCTTTCCGCGTCCAGGTGGTTGGTGGGCTCGTCCAGCAGCAGCAGGTCGGGCTTTTCCAGCAGCAGGCGGCAGAGTGCGACGCGCCGGCGCTCGCCGCCCGAGAGGTTGGTCACGGCACTCTCGGCCGGCGGGCAGCGCAGCGCGTCCAGCGCGATGTCCACGCGGCGGTCGAGGTCCCAGCCATCAGCGGCGTCGATCGCCTCCTGCAGGCGGCCCTGCTCGGCGAGGAGGTCGTTCATCTCGTCCTCCTCCATCGGCTCCGCGAATTTCTCCGAGATTTCGTTGAAGCGCTTGAGCTGCGCCTCAAGCTCGGTGAAGGCGGCGCGGACGTTCTCGCCCACGGTCTTGTCGGGGTCGAGCTGCGGCTCCTGGCTGAGATAGCCCACGCGCGCGCCATCGGCGGCCCAGGCCTCGCCGCCGTAATCCGTGTCCTGCCCCGCCATGATGCGCATCAGCGTGGACTTGCCCGCGCCATTCGGGCCGAGCACGCCGATCTTGGCATCGGGCAGGAAGGAAAGGGTGATGCCTTTGAACACCTCGCGCCCACCCGGATAGCTCTTGGTGAGGTCCTTCATCACGTAGACATACTGGTAGGCGGGCATGGCAATTCCTGTCGGCGCGAAGGGGGGGATCAGCGCCGTTAGATACAGTCCAGGGGGATGGGCTTCAATGGGAGCCGGGGGGCCGGTCCCAGACGCCCTCATGCAGGGCGGCCGCCTCGGGGTCGTCCTCCAGCAGGGGGCCGATCACCTCGACGGGCCGCTGGCCGCTTTCCAGCACCACGCGGCAGGGGAGGTCCAGCGTCAGGTTGTCGGGGTGGGGGCCGATGATGCGCTTCAACTTCTCCTCGCTCATCGCATAGACCACCCGGCCGATGCCGGCCCAGTAGAGGGAACCCGCGCACATCGCGCAGGGCTCGGCGCTGACATACATGGTGGCCCGCGCCAGTTCCTCGGCGGTGAAGGCCGCGCAGGCGCGGCGGCTCAGCACGGTCTCGGCGTGGCCGGTGCGGCCCTCGGTGTCGAAGGCGTTCTCCTGCTCCATCAGCACCCTTCCCTCGGCGTCCACCAGGGTGGCGCCGAAGGGGTGCTTGCCATTGGCCCGCGCGCGGCGGGCGACAGTGAAGGCGTGGCGCAGATGGGCGATGTGGTCGAGGTCCGGCATGGCCATGAGGCTGCCATGCCGGCACGGCACCCCGCTACACCCAGCCCCGCATCGTCTCGGCGAGGGTGGTGGGGCCGGTGCGCAGCGGCGCGGCACCGCTGAACCCCAACTGCCCGGAATTGATGCCGTCATAGAGACCGATGAGCAGACGCGTGTAGTCGGCGCCCAGGCCCGCGCCGCGCAGGACGCCTTCCCATGCGTCGCGCGGGGGGCGCACCAGCCGCACGGGCCGGCCCAGCACCTCGGCGGCCGCGGCGGCGGCATCCTCGTCGGTGGCCTGGACGGCGCTGGTGAACTCCACCACCGGCGGCGGCGCGGATTCGGTGAGCAGGCGGGCGGCCTCGGCGCCGATGTCACGCGTGGCCACCATGCCGAAGGGCGGCATGCCCGCCATGTGGAAGGAGGGCAGCACCCCCTCATGCCGCGCCCCCTCGAACACACCCCGCCAGTTCTCCTGGAAATAGGAG
Organism: Roseococcus sp.; assembly: GCA_035998215.1. Classification (GTDB taxonomy): domain Bacteria; phylum Pseudomonadota; class Alphaproteobacteria; order Acetobacterales; family Acetobacteraceae; genus Roseococcus. The sequence continues at coordinate 557,729 of DASYHU010000030.1, forward strand.
GCGCGGAGGAAGGTGACGGAGGGCGCCGCATCGGCCAGCAGGGCCTCGGCCACGTGCAGGGCGCGCACGGCGCCGGTGCCCGAGGCGAGATGCGCCCCCTCCGAGGAGAGGAACACCAGGCGCGGCAGCCCCGCCGCACGGGCGGCGGCACGGATGCTGGTCGCGATCTCGATGTAGTCGCCGATCACGTCCGCGGCCTGCAAGGGGGCCCCGATCAGCAGGTAGGCGCCAGCCACGCCGCGCATGGCCTCGGCCAGCGCGGCCGTGTCGCGCAAATCCGCGGTGGCGAGTTCGACGCCGCGCGCGGACCAGGCCGCCGCACGGGACGGGTCGCGGACCAGGCCTCGCACCTGGTGGCCCGCGTCGAGCAGCGTCTGGGCGGCGGCGGCGCCCGTGTTTCCGGTGAGTCCGGCGATGAGGAACATGGCTTGGGTTCTCCTGTGCTGGGGCCAGGATTGCCGGAAGGCTGGACATGCGGCCAATGCATATTGATTAATGTCCATATGCACGAAGTGAAACTGCGCGGCGTGGACCTGAACCTGCTGACGGTGCTGGGCGCCCTGCTGCGCCACGCCTCCGTCACCCGCGCGGCCGAGGAACTGGGCATGAGCCAGCCCGCCGTCTCCCGCGCGCTGGGCCGGTTGCGGGCATTGATTGGCGACAAGCTGCTGGTGCGCGGCCCGTCCGGCGCCTTGATCGCGACGCCGCGCGCCGAGGCCCTGGCCCCGCGCCTTGCCTCCCTGTTGGCCGAGACGGCGGAGCTCGTCTCCCGCGAGGGCTTCGACCCGGCGCGGCTGCAAAGCGTGATGCGCCTCGCTGCCACCGACCATGACACGCTGATGCTGCTGCCCCGCCTGGTGCCCGTGCTGGCCGCCGAGGCGCCGGGCCTCGCGCTGCGCGTGCTGCCCATCACGGGCGCCACGCTGGAGGAGTTGGCGGCGGGGCGGCTCGACCTCGCCTTTTCGGTGCTGGGCACGCCCTTGCCGGCCAGCCTGCGGCAACGGCCACTCTACCAGGACCGGCTGGTGACGGTGCTGCGCGCGGGCCATCCGGCGCTGGCCGACTGGTCGCTCGATGGCTTTTGCGCGCTGGACCACATCCTCGTCTCCATCACCGGGCGCGGCTCGGGGCCGGTGGATGACGCGCTGGCGGGGCTGGGGCGGCGCCGGCGCGTGGCGCTCTGGCTGCCGCATTTCCACGCGGCCTTGCGGATGGTGGCGCAGACGGAGATGACCGTGACCCTGCCGCGTAGCCTCGCCCTGGAACATGGGCGGGCGCTGGGGCTGGAGGTGCGCGAGGCGCCCCTGCCCCTGCCCGGCTTCACCGCGACCGCGATCTGGCCCGAGGTGCTGGGGGGCGCCCCGGCCCATCGCTGGCTGCGTGGGCGGGTGGTGGCGGCGGCGCGCGGCATGCCGCATGTGCTGCCGCCCATGGCGTGATCAACTTTCGCTGATCACGCCATGGGTCTTGCGGAGCGGAAATGACTTGCGCCCGGCAGGACTTGAACCCGCAACCAAGCCGTTATGAGCGGCCCGCTCTGACCAATTGAGCTACGGGCGCATGGTGGGCGCGAAGATGCAGAGGGCCGCGCGCCCCGTCCAGTGCGCCTCAGGGCGTGGGCTTGCGCCGCTCATGCATGGGCCAGGAGACCTCCTTGCCGCGCTCGATGGATTCCAGGATGTAGCGCTTGGCCTCCTCGGCATCGCCCCAGCCCGTGATCTTCACCCACTTGCCGGGCTCGAGGTCCTTGTAGTGCTCGAAGAAGTGGCGGATCTGCTCGATCGTGATCTTGGGCAGGTCCGTGTAGTTGAACACGTTCTCGTAGCGCTTGGTCAGCTTGGGCGAGGGCACGGCGATGATCTTCTCGTCCATGCCGCCATCATCCTCCATCTTCAGCACGCCCACGGGGCGCACATTGATGACGGCGCCAGGCGCGATGGGGCGGGTATTGGCCACCAGCACGTCCAGCGGGTCGCCGTCGCCGCACATGGTGTGGGGCACGAAGCCGTAATTCCCGGGGTAGCGCATGGGGGTGTAGAGGAAGCGGTCCACGAAGAGCGTGCCGGCGTCCTTGTCCAGCTCGTACTTCACCGGCTCCCCGCCCACGCCCACCTCGATAATGACGTTCAGGTCCTCGGGCGGGTTCTTGCCGATGGGGATGGCGTCAATGCGCATGGGCTGTGGGCTCCGGTTGGGAAGGCCCGGCTTTCCACCACAAAACGCGGCGCGGCGCGAGGGGGGATGCGCGTGGCCCGCCCCCATCCGCCAGGAAAATACCGCGAAAACCCGTGCGCGGGGGCTTGCACGGCCGTGGACGCTGACCCGGCGATAGTTCTAGGCTTTCAAAACGATCGCCGATTACCGCGACGGAACAATAAACATGGGAGAGCAAAGTGATCACAGCGACGTTGCTGCTGGTCATCCTGCTGGGCGCGACTTCCATCGCCTATGGCTGGATCACGACCAAGGAAATCATGGCGAAACCCGCGGGCGATGCCCGCATGCAGGAAATCGCCCGCGCCATCCAGGAGGGCGCCTCGGCCTATCTTCGCCGGCAATACATCACCATCGGGGGCGTGGGCATCGTGCTCATGGCGCTGGTGTGGGTGCTGCTGGGCGGCCCCGTCGCCATCGGCTTCCTGATCGGCGCGGTGCTCTCGGGGGCGGCGGGCTTCATCGGGATGAACGTCTCGGTGCGCGCCAATGTCCGCACGGCCGAAGCCAGCCGCCAGGGCCTGGCCGCGGGGCTGGACCTCGCCTTCAAGTCCGGCGCCATCACGGGCATGCTGGTGGCGGGCCTGGCCCTGATGGGGGTCGCGGTCTATTTCTTCATCCTGGTCGTCATCGGCGGGCACGCCATCAATTCCCGCATCGTGATTGACAGCCTGGTGGCGCTGGGCTTCGGCGCCAGCCTCATCTCCATCTTCGCGCGGCTGGGCGGCGGCATCTTCACCAAGGGCGCCGATGTGGGCGGCGACATGGTGGGCAAGGTCGAGGCCGGCATCCCCGAGGACGACCCCCGCAACCCCGCCACCATCGCCGACAATGTGGGCGACAACGTGGGCGACTGTGCGGGCATGGCGGCCGACCTCTTCGAGACCTATGCCGTGACGGCGGTCGCCACCATGGTGCTGGCCGCCATCAGCTTCACCGATGCCGGCCGCGCCTCGGGCATGCTCTTCCCGCTGGCCATCGGCGCGGTCTGCGTCATCACCTCCATCATCGGCACCTATTACGTGAAGCTGCCGGCCAATAACTCCATCATGGGGGCGATGTATCGCGGCCTGATGGTGACGGGGGCGCTGTCGCTGGTCGCGATCCTGCCGCTGTCCTTCATCTTCTTCGGCTTCTCGGGGGTCGAGGCGGGCGGGCGCACCATCGGCGCCTTCGGGCTTTGGCTCTGCGCGGCCATGGGGCTCGCCGTCACCGCCGCCATCGTCTGGGTCACGGAATACTACACGGGCACGGGCTTCCGCCCGGTGCGCTCCATCGCCGAGGCCTCGCAGACCGGGCATGGCACCAACGTGATCCGCGGCCTCGCGGTCTCGATGGAGAGCACGGCGCTGCCCGCGCTCATCATCATCGCGGGCGTGATCGTGACCCACTCGCTCGCGGGCCTCTATGGCATCGCCATCGCCACCACCACCATGCTGGCGCTGGCCGGCATGATCGTGGCGCTGGATGCCTTCGGCCCCGTCACCGACAATGCCGGCGGCATCGCCGAGATGGCGGGCCTGCCGGCCGAAACACGCGTCACCACCGATGCGCTGGACGCGGTGGGCAACACCACCAAGGCGGTGACGAAGGGCTATGCCATCGGCTCGGCGGGCCTCGGTGCCCTGGTGCTGTTCGCGGCCTACACGCAGGACCTGAACTACTTCATCGCCCGGCCCGAGGCCTATCCCTACTTCGCGGGCCTGGGGGCGATCGATTTCAGCCTGGCCAACCCCTATGTCGTGGTGGGCCTGCTGTTCGGGGGCCTGCTGCCCTACCTGTTCGGCGGCATGTCCATGACGGCGGTGGGGCGCGCGGCGCAATCCGTGGTCGAGGAGGTTCGCCGCCAGTTCCGCGAGAAGCCCGGCATCATGGCCGGCACCGAGAAGCCCGACTACGGCCGGGCGGTGGACATGCTGACCAAGTCCGCCATCCGGGAAATGATCATCCCCTCGCTGCTGCCGGTGCTCAGCCCCGTGGTCTGCTACTTCGTGGTGCTGATGATCGCGGGCAAGGCGGCCGCCTTCTCGGCGCTGGGGGCCATGCTGCTGGGTGTGATCGTGACGGGCTTCTTCGTCGCCGTCTCCATGACCACGGGCGGCGGCGCCTGGGACAACGCCAAGAAGTACATCGAGGAAGGCCATTACGGCGGCAAGGGCAGCGATGCCCACAAGGCCGCCGTGACGGGTGACACCGTGGGCGACCCCTACAAGGACACCTCCGGCCCCGCGGTGAACCCGATGATCAAGATCACGAACATCGTGGCGCTGCTGCTGCTGGCGATCTTGGCGGCGTAGCCGCCTCCCCAAGAAATCGCGACGTGCGATGTCTTGGGGACCCCGATGGGTGCCCATCCTGCGGGTTGGGCACTGCCTCCCGTGGCAAAGCCACGGGAGGACACTGGTGGGCCACCCTTCCATGCATGGTTTGCCCTTGTGCCGGCTGGGGTTTGGGGCCTTCTATCGCGTCATGGCCCGCCTGATTTTCGTTCTGCTGCTGACACTCTTCGCCCTGCCGGCGCGGGCGGCCGATTCCGCGCCCGTGGTGTCACCCCGCGCCACCGTCACCCTCCACGCCGACCGCGCGGCCATCGCCCCGGGCGAGCAATTCCGCGCCCTGCTCCGCATCCGCCTGGCACCAGGCTGGCACACCTACTGGTCCAATGCGGGCGATGCCGGCGCGCCGCCCGAACTGGAGCTGGCGCTGCCCGAGGGCTGGCAATCCGGGCCGCTGCAATTTCCCGCCCCCAGCCGCATCCCCTTCGGCCCGCTGATGAATTTCGGCTATCTGGGTGAGGCCGCCTTCCCCTTCACCCTCACCGCCCCCACCACCCTGCGCCCCGGCGAGACCGTCACCCTGGACGCCACCGGCACCTGGCTGGCCTGCGCCGACATCTGCATCCCCGAGGAAGGCGCCTTCCGCCTGACCTTGCCGGTGGAGGCCAGCCCCCGCCCGGCCAACCTGCCCCTCTTCCTCGCGGCCGAGGCCGCCCTGCCCCGCCCCGCCCCCTTCACCGCCCGCTTCGCCCGCGAGGGCGCCCGCGCCGCGCTGACAGTGGAGGGCGAGGGGCTGAACCCCGCCAGCCTGCGCGAGGCCGCCTTCTTCCCCTTCGCCCAATCCCTCATCGAGAATGCCCCCGCCCAGCCGCTCTCGGTGCGCGAAGGCGCCATGACCCTGGCGCTGCCCCCCGCCGAAGCCCCCTGGCCCGCGCGGCTGGAGGGCGTGCTGACCCTGACCGACGCCGCGGGCGTGCGCGGCGCCTACCTCATCTCCGCCGAACCCGGCGGCGCGCTGCCCGCCATGGGCCTGCCGCTGTGGCAGGTGCTGGGCCTCGCCCTTCTGGGCGGGCTGATCCTGAACCTGATGCCCTGCGTCTTCCCCGTGCTGGCCATGAAGGCCCTGGCCCTGGCCCGGCTGGGCGGGGCCGCGCGCGGCGCCGTGCGCGCCGAGGCGGCGGGCTACACCGCGGGCGTGCTGGTGGCCTTCATGGCCATCGGCGGGCTGATGCTGGGGCTGCGGGCCGCGGGGCTCGCCGCCGGCTGGGGGTTCCAGTTCACCTGGGCGCCCTTCGTGGCCGGCATGGCCTGGCTGATGCTGGCCGTGGGCCTGAACCTCTCGGGCGTGTTTGCCGTGCGCGGGCCGGTGCTGTCGGGCCATGCGGGCGGCAGCTTCGGCACCGGGGTGCTGGCCGTGCTGGTGGCCACCCCCTGCACCGCGCCCTTCATGGCGACGGCCATCGGCGCCTCGCTCACCCTCGCGGCCCCCGCCACGCTGGGCGTCTTCGCGGCACTCGGCCTGGGGCTCGCCCTGCCCTATGCGCTGCTGGGCGTCTTCCCCGCGCTCGCCCGCGCCCTGCCGCGCCCGGGCCCCTGGATGGAGCGCCTCAAGCAATTCCTGGCCTTCCCCATGTATGGCGCCGCCGCCTGGCTCGTCTGGGTGCTGGCGCAGCAGGCGGGGCCCGATGGCGTGCTGATGGTGCTGGTGGGCGGCGTGCTGGTGGCGCTGGCCGCCTGGGCCCTGGGCGCGGCGCAGGCCAGTGGCGGCACGGGCCGCCTGGGCCGGGCCACCGCGGCGGTCGCGGTGATCGCCGCCCTCGCTTTGCTGCCCCTGCTCTCCACCGCGCCCACGGCCAGCGCCGCCGTCTCCGGCAACGCCGAGCCCTGGTCCGCCGCGCGCGTCGCGGAACTTCGCGCGGAGGGCCGCCCCGTCTTCGTGAACCTGACGGCCGCCTGGTGCATCTCCTGCAAGGTGAATGAGCGCATCGCCATCCACACGGAGGCGACGCAGCGCGCGATGCGCGAGGCGGGCATGGCGCAGCTCACCGGCGACTGGACGCGCGGCGATTCCGCCATCACCGCGCTGCTGCGCGAACATGGCCGCGACGGCGTGCCGCTCTATCTGCTCTACCCCGCCGGCGGCGGCGCGCCCCTGATCCTGCCGCAAATCCTAACGGAAGGGATGCTGCGCGAGGCCATCAGCCAGGGAGCTGCCCGAGGGGCGGCCCAAGGGACAGGGCGCGTGGCGGCACCGGGGGCCATCGCATCGCCCGGCTGACCGGTGCCGGGCCCATGGCATGAAGATGGATTATCGCGCCGCCGTGCGGGCGAGCGGCATCCTGAATGTCCTGCGGGAGTTCGACGCGCGCCTGGCGGGCACGCCGCCGCTCGGCCTCGACCTGCCGGGGAGCGACCTGGACATCCTGTGCCACGCGCCGGACCCCCTCCGCTTCGCCACCATCCTGTGGCACACATGGAGCGGCTTCCCCGGCTTCTCCCTGCACCAGTGGACGGGCGCGGGGCGGCCCGTCGTGGCCCGCTTCCACGCCCATGGCTGGGCGTTCGAGGTGTTCGGCCAGGCCCTCCCCGTGGAGGAGCAGATGGGCTGGCGCCACTTCATCGTCGAACGGCGCCTGCTGGACCGCGGCACGCCCGCCCTGCGCGAGGCCGTGATGGCGCGGCGCCGGGCCGGCGTGAAGACGGAGCCCGCCTTCGCCCAGGTGCTTGGCCTGGAGGGTGATCCCTACCAGTCGCTCGCAGCCCTCGCCCTCGCAGCCGATGATGAACTGGATTGCCTGCTCGCACGGGCGGGCTACGCGCCGGGGGCCACCCCTTGAAGCGCGGCCCTGGCAGGGCCATTCCTGCTGGCGTGGTTCGGGCCCCTCTGGCGCCGGCGCCCCCTTCACGGGGGCCGGCGCGATGTCGAACCCTCCGTCACGGAATGAGGGACACGAGATGACACCGCAGATCACCGCCCCGCGCCCGCGCGAGGCCCCGCCATGCTGAACGACCTGCTGGCCTTCCTCCTCAGCACCTTCCTCATCGCGCCGCTGCAATCGGAATTCGCCTCGCGGCTTGAAAACGCGCCGCGCCAGGTGGTGAGCGACGTCACGGCCTGCGTCACCCAGGCCACGCCCGCCCTGCTGGCCCGCGCGGGGCAGGACCCGTGGTGGGCCATCAGCACCGGCATCGGCGTCTGGATCGGCCGCCTGCCGGCCGAGGCCACGCTGCGCGAGGCGGCACCCGGCTGCGGCCCGGCGCTGAACGCGGCACGGCCCTTCCTCAACCAGGGCTGATCAGGCGCGCAGGCGGTCCGGGATGGGCAGGCCCAGCCGATCAGGGATGGGCCATTCCTCGCGCAGGGTCCGCAGCACGCGGAAGCCCGCCTTGACGTAGTTGGGCAGGGCGCGCGGGTGGTCGGCCGTGCAGGTGTTGACCGTCAGCGCCGAACACCCCTCCGCCCAGGCCGCGCGGATGGCGTGGTGCAGAAAGGCGATGCCCACCCCGCGCCCGATCGCCGCCGGCATCAGCCCGAAATAGGCCAGGTTGATGTGCGGCCAGTTGCGGCGGTCCAGCTCATAGAAACCGAGCTCCTGGGCACCGTCGCGCAGCAGGTGGACGCTGATGGCGCGGTCGCCCAGCACCGCGTCCAGTTCGGCATCGGAGAGGGTGCGGCGCAGCCACCACAGGTAGTCATGCCCCACGCCATCATAGAGGCGGCGATACTGCGCCACCTCGCAGCGCGGCTGCAGCCATTCCACGGAGAGCGGGGCCGGCAAGGCGGGGCCTGGCTCCGTGGGGGGGCGGTCCATCCGCAGGAAGGTGACATCCACCGTGACCAGGGTGGATGGCTCCTTGGTCCACATCGCCGGCCGTCAGGTTTCGAGGAAGCTGCGCAGCTTGCGCGAGCGGCTGGGGTGCTTGAGCTTGCGCAGCGCCTTCGCCTCGATCTGGCGGATGCGCTCGCGCGTCACGTTGAACTGCTGGCCGACCTCTTCCAGCGTGTGGTCGGTGTTCATGCCGATGCCGAAGCGCATGCGCAGCACGCGCTCCTCGCGCGGGGTCAGGCTGCCCAGCACCCGCGTCGTGGCCTCGCGCAGGTTGGACTGGATCGCCGCATCCAGCGGGATGATGGCGTTCTTGTCCTCGATGAAGTCGCCGAGGTGGCTGTCCTCCTCGTCGCCGATGGGCGTCTCGAGGGAGATCGGCTCCTTCGCGATCTTCAGCACCTTGCGCACCTTTTCCAGGGGCATGCCGAGCTTCTCGGCCAGCTCCTCGGGCTGCGGCTCACGGCCGATCTCGTGCAGCATCTGGCGGCTGGTGCGGACCAGCTTGTTGATCGTCTCGATCATGTGGACCGGGATGCGGATGGTCCGCGCCTGGTCCGCGATGGAGCGCGTGATGGCCTGCCGGATCCACCAGGTGGCATAGGTGGAGAACTTGTAGCCGCGGCGATACTCGAACTTGTCCACCGCCTTCATCAGGCCGATGTTGCCCTCCTGGATCAGGTCCAGGAACTGCAGGCCGCGATTGGTGTATTTCTTGGCGATGGAGATGACGAGGCGCAGGTTCGCCTCGATCATCTCCTTCTTCGCCTGGTTCATGTCGCGCTCGCCGCGGCTGACCGTGGCATAGACGCGGCGGAACTCGCTCACCGGCAGGCCCGTGGCGCCGGCGACCGCGGAAATCTCGACGCGGATGCGCTCCAGGTCATCGCGCGCCTTGGACGAGAAGTTCATCCAGGCCTTGCCCTTCATCTGGGCGGCGCGGTCCATGAAGGCCTGGTCCAGCTCGGACCCCTTCCACAGCGGCAGGAAGTCCTCGCGCTTGACCTTGTGGCTTTCCGCGAGGCGCAGCACCTGGCCGTCAAGAGCATTCAGCTTGCGGTTCAGTTGCTTGAGCTGGTCCACCAGCTCCTCGATGCGGTTGTTGTGGAGGTGCACCTTCTCCACCAGCGCCACCAGCTCCTGGCGCTGCTTCTCGTAGTTCTTCTCGCTGCGGCCCGCGAAATCGCCGCCCGAGGTATAGGCGTCCATCCGCTTGGAGCTGATCTTGTTCAGCTTGGAATAGATACCCTCGATGGCCTCGAAATTGGCCAGCACTTCGGGCTTCAGCTTTTCCTCGAGGGCGGACAGCGACAGGCCCGCGCCCTCGCCTTCCTCGCCCTCCTCGAATTCCTCGGGCTCGGCGGGCGCGCCGTCGGGGTTGTCGGCGTTGTTGGTGGCCTCAAGGTCAATCACGTCGCGCAGCAGCATGCGGCCCTCGCGCACCGCGTCATGCCAGGCGACGATGGCCTTGAAGGTCAGCGGGCTTTCGCAGAGCCCGCCGATCATCATGTCGCGGCCGGCCTCGATGCGCTTGGCGATCGCGATCTCGCCCTCGCGCGAGAGCAGCTCCACGCTGCCCATCTCGCGCAGATACATGCGGACGGGGTCGTCGGTGCGGCCGAGGCTTTCCTCGTCCACATTGCCGCCGCTCTCCTCCTCGTCCTCCTCGCCCTCGGCCTTGGCGGGCTTGGGGGTTCCATCCTCCTCGGTCTCCTCGGCCTCGACCACGTTGATGCCGGCCTCGGAGAGGGAGGAGAGGGTGTCCTCCATGAATTCGGGCGAGACCTGGCCCTCGGGCATGGCGGCGTTCACCTCGTCGAAGGTGACGTAGCCACGCTCCTTGCCGCGGGCGATGAGCTTCTTCACGGCCGCCGAGGTGATGTCGAGCAGGGCGCCCTCCACCGCTTCCTCGCGTGCCTCGGCCGTCTCGCCCGCCGCTGCCGTCTTGCTCGCCATGCCTCACTCCATGCCTGCGGGGGAAAAATACCCCCCTACCCTATGCCACCGCCCTCAGGCGGGGGAGAATTCATCCTCGACCTCGCCCCGGCGCAGCGCATCCAGCGCGGCGCGGAGACGGATCAGCCGCGCCTGGGCGGCCGGGTCGTTCGAGCCCGCGAAGGCGGCCTCGGCCGCCCGCGCGTCTTCCGCCAGCTCCGCCTCGCCGCGGAGAAAGCCGAATATTTGCCAGAAGGCGTCCAGCGCCTCCTTCGGTTGGGCCCCGGAACGGGCTTCCATGGGCAGCCCCGCGGGGCGGAGCACCCAGGCGCTGGCGGCCGAGACGGGACTCTGTGCGAGGTGGGCGATCAACTCCACGGAGTCAAGGCGTTCGGCCCGGGGAATCCAGGCCAGGAGGGCATCCCTGACCTGCTTGGCCGGACCATCCGGCAGTTCGAGCAGCGCCAGCGGCTCCTCAACCTCGCGTAGCAGGTCGGGGTGGTGGAGGCATATCGCGAGGATGATGCGCGCCCGCTGCGCCTGGATGGACGCCGCATCCGGCACCGGGCGCGGGTGGCGGGGGGCCGTGCGGGCACCCGGGCGGCGCGATTGCGCGAAGAAACGGTTGAACAGCGCGCCGCGGAATTCGGCGGCCAAGGCCTTGTCCGGAATGGCCGCGGCGGCGGCGGCCAGGCGGTTGCGGATGGCGGCGCGCGCCTCCGGCCCCTCGGGCAGCCTCGCCCCCGCGATCAGGCCGAACAGGGCATCGGCCAGGGGCTGGGCGGCCTCCAGCAGGGACTGCATGGCACCCGGGCCGGCCTTGCGGATCAGCGTGTCCGGGTCATCGCCCGGGGGCAGGGTGGCGAAGCGCAGGGTGCGCTCGGGCGTCAGCAGGGGCAGGGCCACCTCGGCCGCGCGGCCGGCGGCGCGGCTGCCGGCGGCATCCCCATCGAAGCACAGCACGGGTTCGGGGCTGACGCGCCACAGCGCCTCCAGTTGCTCGGCCGTCAGCGCGGTGCCGAGCGGAGCCACCGCCCCCGTGAAGCCCGCCTGGTGCAGCGCGATCACGTCCATGTAGCCCTCAGCCACGATCAGGGTGGCGCCGCGGAACACCCCCTCCCGCGCCAGGTCCAGGCCGTAGAGGTTGCGGCGCTTGGAAAACAGCGCCGTCTCCGGCCCGTTCACGTATTTGGGCTGGCCATCCCCCAGCATGCGGCCGCCGAAGCTGATGGTGCGGCCGCGCCGGTCGCGGATGGGGAACATGACGCGGTTGAAAAAGAGGTCGCTGGCGCCCCCCTCCTCGCGCGGCTGCATCAGTCCGGCCTCGATGAGCTGCGCGGGCGTGATGCCGAGTTCCCGCAACTCGGCCGCGAGCACCCCCCGCCCCCCGCCCGACCAGCCCAGGCCGAAGCGGGCGATGGTCTCGTCGGTCAGGCCGCGTTTTCGCAGATAGGCCAGGCCCTCCGCGCCCTCGGCCGTGTGCAGGCGGCGGCGATAGGCGGCCTCGGCCGCTTCCAGCACGCCATGCAGGTCGCGCGCGCGGGCCTCGCGCGCCGCGGCTTCGGGCGTGGATTTGGGGACATCGAGCCCGGCCTCGCCCGAAAGGCGCTCCACCGCCTCCATGAAGCCCATGCCCTCGGCCCGCATGACATAGGCGAAGGCATCGCCATGCGCCCCGCAGCCGAAGCAGTGGAAGCTGTCCTCATACACGTAGAACGAAGGCGACTTTTCATTGTGGAAGGGACACAGGCCCTTCCAGTTGCGCCCCGACTTCGACAGCCGCACGCGCCGCCCCACCAGCGAGGGCATGGGGGTGCGGGCGCGGAGTTCGTCGAGGAAGGAGGGGGGGAGGGCCATGAAGCCCGGCCTATAGCGCGGCGCGCGAGGCCCCGGCAAAAATCCTGGCCTAACACGCTTGTCATTTCAGAAATTCCTGAACATATCGTCGGACATGGACCTGCCCCCCTCCACCGCCGCCTTCGTCCTCCACTTCGGCGAGATGGGCTCGCGCTGGGGCATCAACCGCACCGTCGGGCAGATCTACGCCCTGCTCTTCCTCTCCGACCGGCCGCTGCCGGCGGACGAGATCGCCACCCAGCTCGGCTTTTCCCGCTCCAACGTCTCCATGGGGCTGAAGGAGCTGGAGAACTGGCGCCTCATCAAGCTGCAGCACCTCCCCGGCGACCGGCGCGAGCATTTCACGACACCGGATGATGTCTGGGCCATCGTCCGCATCCTGGCGGAGGAGAGGCGCAAGCGCGAGGTGGACCCCACGCTGACCCTGCTGCGCGACACGCTGATGCAGACGCCGCGCGGCGATGCCGAAAGGCACGCCCACCAGCGCATGGAGAGCCTGCACGAGGTGATCTCGCTGCTCACCGGCTGGATGGATGACGTGCAGAAGCTGCCCGATGAGCGGCTGGTGGCGCTTCTCAAGCTTGGCGGGCGCGTGGCCCGCGTGCTGGAGGCCACCGACCGTTTCCACGAGATCGTAACCGGCCGCGACAAGAACAAGCGCCGGACCCCCAAGGAAGGCTGAACCCCATGGACCTGGACCCGATCGTCCTTGCCCGCATCCAGTTCGCGGCGAACATCTCGTTCCACATCCTGTTCCCCACCATCACCATCGCGCTCGGCTGGGTGCTGCTGTTCTTCAAGCTGCGCTTCAACGCGACGGGCGATGCCGCCTGGATGGACGCCTACAAATTCTGGGTGAAGGTCTTCGCGCTCAGCTTCGCGCTCGGCGTGGTCTCGGGCCTGACCATGAGCTTCCAGTTCGGCACCAACTGGCCGGGCTTCATGGAGCGCGTGGGGAATGTGGCCGGCCCGCTGCTGGCCTATGAGGTGGTGACGGCCTTCTTCCTGGAAGCCTCCTTCCTCGCCATCATGCTGTTCGGCTATGGCCGCGTCTCCAACCGCATCCACACGCTGGCCACCGTGCTGGTGGCGGGTGGCACCACGCTGTCCGCCTTCTGGATCCTGGTGCTGAACTCCTGGATGCACACGCCGGCGGGCCATGAGATCCGCGATGGCATCGTGCACGCGGTGGACTGGTGGGCCATCGTCTTCAACCCCTCCATGCCCTATCGCCTGGCGCACATGCTGCTGGCCTCGGGGCTGACGGTGGCCTTCCTCATCGCGGGCCTCTCGGCCTGGCGCTGGCTGCGCGGCGACCGCGGGGCGGGCGTGCTGAAGACGCTGCGCACCGGCGTCGTGATGGGCGCGGTGCTGATCCCGGTGCAGATCCTGGCGGGCGACCTGCACGGGCTGAACACGCTGGAGCACCAGCCGCAGAAGGTGGCCGCCATGGAGGGCGTGTGGGAGACCGAGCGCGGCGCTGCGCTGCGCCTCTTCGCCATCCCCGACGAGGCCAACCGCACCAACCATTTCGAGATCGCCATCCCCAACATGGCCTCTCTCATCCTGACCCACGAATGGGATGGCGAGGTGCGCGGCCTGAACGAGTTCATGGGCGAGCACCCGCCCGTGGCCCCGGTCTTCTACGCCTTCCGCGTGATGGTGGGCATCGGCATGCTGATGCTGCTCGTCTCCTGGTGGGGCGCCTGGGTGCTGTGGCGCCGCGGCGTCACCCCATGGCTCGCGCGGGCCCTTGTGGGCATGACCTTCTCGGGCTGGGTCGCCACGCTGGCCGGCTGGTATGTGACGGAAATCGGCCGCCAGCCCTGGCTCGTCACCGGCATCCTGCGCACGGGCGAGGCGGCGGGGCCGGTCGCCGCCACCACCATCGCGGCCTCGCTCATCATGTACCTGGTCATCTACGCGGTGCTGCTGGCGGCCTATATCGGCACGCTGATGCACCTGGCCCGCCGCCCCACGGCGCCGGAGCCCGAGGAGCTTGGGCCGCGCGACCCCATGCGCCCGGCCATGGCCCCGGCGGAGTGACGGCGATGGAAACCCTGCCCGAGGGCGCCTGGCTGCCCATCACCTTCGCCGTCCTCATGGCCTTCGCCATGCTGCTCTACGCCATCCTGGACGGCTATGACCTCGGCGTGGGCGTGCTGCTGCGCGCCACCGGCGAGGAGGCCCAGCGCGACCGGATGATCGCCTCCATCGGCCCCTTCTGGGATGCGAACGAGACCTGGCTGGTGCTGGGGGTGGGGCTGCTGCTGGTGGCCTTCCCGGTGGCGCATGGAATGATCCTGACGGCGCTCTACGTGCCCGTGGCCCTCATGCTGGTCGGGCTGATCCTGCGCGGGGTCGCCTTCGAGTTCCGCGCCAAGGCGCCCGAGCCGCAGAAGCCCAAATGGGACCTCGCCTTCCAGATGGGCTCCATCCTGGCCGCCTTCAGCCAGGGCTGGATGCTGGGCAGCTACATCCTGGGCTTCGACCCCTCCTGGGGGGCCTTCGCCTTCTCCCTGCTGGTGGGCGCCTTCACCGTCGCGGGCTACACGCTGGTGGGCGCCTGCTGGCTGGTCTGGCGGGCGGAGGGCGAATTGCAGCTGCGCGCGGCCCGCTGGGCGCAGGGCGCGCTCTACGCCACCTGGGTGGGCGTTCTGGTGGTGAGCGCGGCCACGCCCCTCGCCTCGCCCCGGATCTTTGAGCGCTGGTTCTCCCTGCCCGAGGCACTGATGCTGGCGCCCATCCCGCTGGCGACCGGCGCGCTGTTCCTGGTGCTGCACATCTTCCTGCGCCGCTTCCCGCGCGTGGACCACAGCCTGGACTGGGTGCCCTTCGCGGCCACGGCGGCGATCTTCGTGCTGTGCTTCCAGGGCCTGGCCTATTCCTTCTGGCCCTATGTGGTGCCCGAGCAGATCACGATCTTCGAGGCGGCCTCGGCCCCGGAATCCCTGCTGATCATCCTGTTCGGCGCGGCGGCGGTGCTGCCGATGATCGGGCTCTACACGGTCTTCGTCTGGCGGGTGTTCGGCGGCAAGGCGAAGGACCTGAAATACTATTGATGACCTGGGGCGCCGCGCCAGGGCGCCAAGCGATGGCCCGGTGAATCGGGCCGCGGGCGGCACCCGCTTTCCGGGGGCCGGTCTGCCATTCGGGCCGGGGGGTTTTCACCGCCCCCCGCCCGGTCCATCTCTGGGGGAACCGATTTCCGTCCCCGAAGGACCCCCGACATGAGCGACACCGCCCGCGCGCCCGTCCCCGTCACCGTCCTCACCGGCTATCTCGGTGCGGGCAAGACCACCCTGCTGAACCGCATCCTCACCGAGAACCACGGCAAGAAGTTCGCGGTCATCATCAATGAGTTCGGGGAGCTGGGGGTGGACAACGACCTCGTCGTGGATGCCGACGAGGAAGTGTTCGAGATGAACAACGGCTGCATCTGCTGCACCGTCCGCGGCGACATGATCCGCATCCTCTCGGGCCTGATGAAGCGGCGCGACAAGTTCGACGGCATCATCCTGGAAACCACGGGCCTCGCCGACCCCGCCCCCGTCGCCCAGACCTTCTTCGTGGACGAGGATGTGAAGCGGGCCACCAAGCTCGATTCCATCGTCACCGTGGTGGACGCCAAGCACCTCTCCGCCCGGCTGAACGACAGCAAGGAGGCCGAGGAACAGATCGCCTTCGCCGACCTGATCCTGCTGAACAAGATGGACCTCGTCTCGGAGGAGGAGGCGCAGGCCGTCGAGGCGAAGATCCGCGCCATCAACCCCATGGCCGAGGTCGTCCGCAGCACCAAGTCCAACGTGGCCATAGACAGCGTCATCGGCCGCGACGCCTTCAACCTGGAGCGCATCCTGGCGCGCGAGCCCGATTTCCTCTCGGGCGAGGACGACCACGAGCATGACAGCGAGGTGAACTCCGTCAGCTTCGAGGTGGAACGCCCCATAGACCCCGAGAAGTTCAACGCCTGGATGACGGACCTGCTGGCCGCCAAGGGCCAGGACCTGCTGCGGACCAAGGGCATCCTGGCCTATCCCGGCGAGGACCGGCGCTTCGCCTTCCAGGCCGTCCACATGATCGCGGATGGCGACTACATCTCGCCCTGGAAGGAGGGCGATGCCCGCCGTTCCAAGATCGTCTTCATCGGGCGGGACCTGAACCGGCCCCAGCTGCGCCGCGGCTTCGAGGCCTGCCAGGTGCCGGCCTGATGCAGGCGGAAGACGACATCGCCTATCTGCTCGACAGCCGAGGCGTCGCGCGCGACCTCGGCGCCTGGGTGATCGGCATCGCCTTCGGGCGGGAGGGTCGCAGCCTGGCCTTCGGGCTGGGCGATGGCTCGGTCCATATGACGACCGCCGCCGGCGCCGAGTGGCGGCGTGTCGAGGCGCATGAGGGCGCCTGCCTCGACCTCTGCGCCGACATCCGCGAGGGCGTGCTGACCGGCGGCGACGATGGGCGGCTGATGCAGGTGGCGCCCGACGGCACCGCCACCGAACTCGCCCGCTTCGGCCGCAAATGGGTGGAGCATGTGGCGGCCCATGAGGGCGGCTTCCGCGCCGCCTCCGTCGCGAAGGCCGTGCATGTGCTGGACGCGAAGGGCGAGGCGGTGAAGTCCCTCGCCCACCCTTCCACCGTCGGCGGCCTGTGCTTCGACGCCAAGGGCAAGCGCCTCGCCGTCAGCCACTACAATGGCGCGTCCCTCTGGTTCGTGAACGCGAAGGAGGACAAGCCCCGCCTGCTGGAGTGGAAGGGCAGCCACCACGCCATCGCCTTCAGCCCCGACGGCACGCATGTGGTCACCGCCATGCAGGAGATGTCGCTGCATGGCTGGCGCCTGTCCGACGGCCAGCACATGCGGATGTCGGGCTACCCCACCAAGACGCACAGCCTCTCCTTCAGCCACAAGGGCAAGTGGCTCGCCACCAGCGGGGCCGAGGCCGTGGTGCTCTGGCCCTTCTTCGGCGGCGGGCCCATGGGCAAGGCGCCCACCGAACTCGCCGGCGGCGACCAGGTGATGTGCACCCGCGTGGCCTGCCACCCGCAACACGAGATGGTGGCGGCGGGCTTCGAGGATGGGCTGGTGCTGCTGGCCGAGGTGGGCTCCGGACGCGTGCTGCCGCTGGCCCCGCCCGGCCATGGCGGCGTCTCGGCCCTGGCCTGGAACGCGACCGGTACCCACCTCGCCTTCGGCACCGAGACGGGCTTCGCCGGGCTGATTGACCTCTCCAAGCGCTGAAACTCTTTTTACCCGCGTGATTCACGTCTCCGGGCATGCCGCCCTCCGACGATCACGCTCCACCAGGAACGACGCCGCATGGGCCAGAGCCCCGTCATCACCACGCCCCACATGGCCATGCCGCGCATCGGCCTCGGCACCTGGCCGCTGAAGGGGGCGGACGGCCAGGCGGCCGTGGAATCGGCGCTCGGCCTCGGCTATCGCCACGTGGACACGGCCGAGATGTATGGCAACGAGGTGGAAGTCGGCGCCGCGCTGCGCGCCAGCGGCGTGGCCCGCGAGGACATCTTCCTCACCACCAAGGTCTGGTTCGACAAGCCCGATGGGCCGCGCTTCCGCGCCGCCGCCCTGGCCTGCCTGGACCGCCTCGCCACCCCCTATGTGGACCTGCTGCTGGTCCATTGGCCCTCGCCGCAGCTGGACCTGCCCTCGGTGCTGGAGGCGCTGGAGGCGCTGCGCCAGGAGGGCCGGGCGCGCGCGGTCGGTGTTTCCAACTTCCCGCCCGGCCTGCTGCGCCAGGCGCTGAACCTCAAGATCACGCCGCTGGCCTGCCTGCAGGTGGAACACCACCTCCTGCTCGACCAATCGGCGCTGCTGGCCATCACGGGGCCGGCGGGCATGGTGCTGACCAGCTATACCCCCCTCGGCAAGGGGGCGGTGGCCGAGGGCCCGGTGGTGGCTGGCATCGCGGCCCGGCTCGGCGCCACGCCCGCGCAGGTGGCGCTGGCCTATCTGCTGGCCAAGGGCCATGTGTCCGTGATCCCCAAGGCCGCCAGCCCCGCGCGCCAGAAGGAAAACCTGGGCGCGCTGGATGTGACGCTCACGCCGGCGGACATCACGGCACTGGACGCCCTGCCCAAGGGACGGCGCTTCGTGAACCCGGATTTCGCGCCCGATTGGGCGGCGTGACGCCCGGGCGGGATTCAGCGTCTTCGGTGATTCCACCTCAACGCATCCCGCCGCCTGGCTGAGGACGGGATTCAACGTCTTCGGTGATTCCACCTCAACGCATCCCGCCGCCTGGCTGAGGACGGGATTCAGCGTCTTCGGTGATTCCACCTCGACGCATCCCGCCCTAGAATGCTCCGGCAGGCCCAGATGACGATATGCGCCGGAATCTCGGGGCCAGGGGTGGCGGACATGCACGCCACCTTCCCGGGGCCACCGGCCGCTTGGGCAGCACACCGGGCGCGAAAGAAGCCCGCAACGCGAATGAGGAAGACATAGCATGGCAGGCGAAGAGAACGAGGACGGCGAGGTGGACCTGGGCATCAGCCTCGAGGTGGTGGCCACGGTGGTGGACCTGGCCCGCGCGGTCCAGGAAGCCGAGGAAGCCGAGGTCGGCCGCGCCGACGACGATGAGGAGCTTGACGACGATCTCGACGACGAGATCACCGAGGAGATGCTGACCGACTACCTCGACGAGCTGAACGAGGAACAGCAGGTGGCGCTGATCGCGCTCGCCTGGGTGGGCCGCGGCGACCATGAGCCGGAGGAGTGGGACGAGGCGCTGAAGCTGGCCACCGAGCGCAATGCGGCCGGCCCCGCCAGCGCCTATCTCGCGGGCATGGAAGGCCTGGGTGATCTGCTGGCGGAGGGCCTAGCCGCCTTCGGACTGAGCGTCGAGGAAGTGGACCGGTAGCGCCCGGCCCCCCCGCCACATGCGGCGCGCGCACGGCCCGCCACAGACCTTGCACCAGGCGGAATGACGCGCTTGCGGTGGTTCGACCGCAAGCGCGTCCCGCCCTATTTCACCGCCGTGACCGGCCCCAGCACCTTCTCCAGCGCGCCGCGCAGCCGCGGCAGCTCGACGCGCAGGGCGGGAAGCAGCGCGGCCAGGACGGCAGGGGCCGCCTCGCCCGCGCGCAGCCGCCGCTGGGCGGCCTCCAGCGCCGCGATCACGGGCGCGTCGCCCAGGCTGCCGGCGGCGCCTTGGCCGCGATGAATCAGTGCGTGCAGGGTTTCACCCGCGACACCCGGCACCTCCAGCGCGGCCGAGACCTTGTCCAGCTCGTCCATGAAGCCGTGCAGGAGGGGAAGCGCCGCTTCGCCCAGCTCGGCACGCAGCGCCGCCACGGGGTCGGGCGGAGGGGCCTCGGCGGGCAGGGCTTCGGCCGTGGCGGTGAGGCGCGCCAGCAACTCCAGCAGCACGGCGCGGTCCACGGGCTTGGCCACATGCGTGTCCATGCCGGCCGCGCGGCATTCCGCGATCTCCTCCGGCAAGGCCGAAGCCGTCACCGCGATCACGGGCAGGCGTGCCTCCGGGCCTGGCAGGGCGCGCAGGCGCCGCGTGGCCTCCAGCCCATCCATGCCCGGCATCCGGACATCCATCAGCACCGCGTCGAAGGGCTGGGACTGGATGGCGGCCAGCGCCTCGGCGCCATCCGTCACCACCGTCACCTCATGGCCGGCTGCCCCCAGCAGGGCGCGCATGAGCAGGCGGTTGGGCGCGATGTCATCCGCCACCAGCAGCCGCAACGGGCGGACAGAGCCACCCGCCATGCCGGGCTGGGCGGGCTCGCGCGGGGGGGTCGCCTCAGCCAGCGGCACCTCGACCCAGAACATCGCCCCCTGGCCGGGCTCGCTCTCCACGCCGATCCGCCCTTCCATCAGCGCCACCAGCCGCGCCGTGATGGCAAGGCCGAGGCCCGTGCCGGGGCTCTCGGGGTCACCCAGCTCGCCCAGCTGGGTGAAGTCCTGGAACAGCAAATGGCGCTTCTCGCGCGGCACGCCCGGCCCGCTGTCCTGCACCTCGACCCGAATGCCGCCCGAGATGGGGCGCACCCTCAGCTCCACCCAACCGCCCACGGGAGTGAACTTCACCGCGTTGGACAGCAGGTTCAGGATCATCTGCCGCAGGCGCGTGGCGTCGCCCAGCACGCCGGCCGGCAGGTCGGGGTCGGCCACCACGCGCAGCGCGATCTGCTTGCGCCGCGCATCAGGGCTGAGGAAACCCACGCAGCCGTCCAGGAGCGGCTTGAGCGCGAGCGGCGCCTGCTCCAGTTCGAGCTTGCCGGCATTGATCTTGGCGAGGTCGAGCAGCCCGTTCACCAGCTCCCTCACATGGGAGCCCGCCTCATGCAGCAGGCGCAGCTGCTCGTAATGGGCGGGGGCCATGCTGCGGTCGGACAGCAGCAGCCCGGCGAAGCCCAGGATGGCGTTCAGCGGCGTGCGAAGCTCATGCGACATGCGGGCGAGGAACATGCTCTTCGCCTCGGCCGCAGCCTCGACCTCGCGCACGGCCTCCTTCAGCGCGGTGATGTCGGTGCGGATGCCCACCGTGCCGCCATCGGGCGTGGGGCGTTCCGTGATCAGGATCCAGCGGCCATCGGGCAGCAGCCGCTCGATCGGCGCGCCGCCCGAGCGGCGCCAGACCTTCAACTCGTTGATGAAGGCATCCACGTCCCCCTGGAACTGCGGATACTGCCCGTTGGCGATGCCACCGCGGAGGATGTCGTCGAAGAAGGCGCCCTCCTCGATGAAGGGCGCGCTTTCGGCATAGATCTCGCGGTAGCGCTGATTGCAGATGACCAGGCGATCCTCCGCGTCGAACATGACGAAGCCATCGGTCATGCTCTCCAGCGCATTCTCCAGCGTGCGGCGCCAGCGCAGGCGCTCCTCGTCCACCCGCGCGCGCTGGCGCAGCGCCACCAGCATGGCGGCCACCACCGCCAGCACCAGCAGCGTCAGCGCCGTCGCCACCACCAGTGCGCGGTTGCGCTGCACCTGCCAGGCGGCGAGCGCGACGTCGCGGTTGAGCGAGACGCTGATGGCGAGCGAGGGGTAGAGCGTGGGCCGCTCGGTCCCGATCACCGCCGCGCCGTCGAAGCGCGAGACGCTGACCGGCCCCTGCCCCACCGCGCGGTCGAGGCGCTGGCCCATGCGCGCCTCATCGGGCGGAAGGGCGGCCAGCAGGGTCCCGTCGCGCGTCTCGAGGCTGACGCGCAGGCCCTCGGGCTCCCCGCCGGCCCCCAGCAGTCCGGTGACAACAGGAACCGGCATCTCGGCCACGGCCATCACGGGCCCCAGGCCCTGGATGATCAAGTTCCGCGCAAAGAACAGCGACCATTCGCCCGTGCCGGGGTTTCGCACAGGCCCCGCCATTTGCAGGCCCGCCCCCGGAAGCCCCGCGGGGCGAAGGTCCCGCGCCAGGTCGATCGGCAGGGCGCGCCGGCGCGAGACGGTGAGGCCAGAGACCTCCGGCCCGCCCGGCCCCACCACCAGGATGTCACGGACGGAGAGGTTCTGGTTGTTCAACTCCCGCAGCAGCCGCCCCGCCGCGGCGCGGTCGAAGGTGCCGCCAGGCCCCCAGCCCTCGAAGGGCCCGAGCAGCGTGGGCAGGCCGAGCAGAAGGCTGTCCACCTGCAGGAAGGTGCGGTTCATCGTCGCCTCGACCGAGCGCGCAACGCGGCTCACGGTCTCCTCGGCGGTGTCGAGCGCGCTGCGATACGCGCGTTCGGTCAGCAGCAGGTTGGCCGCGATCTGGGCCAGCAGGATGATGATGCCTGCGGCGACGACCGCCGCGCGCAGGAGCCGCCCGGTGTGCATTCACTCGGCCACGGCGCGGAAGCCGGTCACGGGGGCCATGTAGCGGTTCCAGACCTCGACGCAGTCATCCCCGCAACGGCTGATCCAGCGCGGCACCACCGTCTCGCGCAGCAGCCGCTCGCGCAGGGTCGTGTCCGCGGGCGAGACGGGGACGATCTGCATCCGGCCCGGCGTCCCGCGCTCGCAGCCCGGCCGGCCGGCATTGCAGGCCAGGCCCTCGCCCGTCTCGCGGTCGGCGCCCTCCCAGATGTCCCGCTCCAGCCCGGCCACCGCCTCGCGCAGCACCGCCTGGATGTCGGGCGGAAGGGCGGCCCAGGCCCCGCGCGAGGCGCCGAAGGCGGAAAGCCCCCAGGAGATGGCCATCGCATGGACATGGCCCGTCACCTCGTGCAGGCCGATGGCGTTGCCTGAAAGCGTGCCCGTGATGGCGCATTCCACCAGGTTGTTGCGGATCGCCGTCACGATCTCCGCGAAGGGGACAAGGACCGGGGTGGCCCCCAGCGCCTCGACCAGTTCGGACTGCGCGACACCCGAGGTGCGGATGCGCCGCCCCCGCAGGTCGCCCAGCCCGTTGAAGGGCCGGCGGCAGAACAGGACCTGGGCGGGATAGGTGTAGAGGCCCAGCACCTCGACATTGTGCCGCTCCCGCAGGAGGGCCTCCACATAGGGCCGCACCCGCGCCACGTTGCGGCGCAGCGAGGCGAAGTCAGGGCTGAGGGCCGGCAGGTCCAGCACGTTGAACTCTGGCTCGTCCGCCGAGGCCGCGCCGAGCAGCACGGTGCCGAAGGGCACCACGCACAGGCGCATCATGGCCAGCACCTCCGGCGCACGCAGCCCGGTCTCGTCGAAGGGCACGACCTGGGCCGTGATCCGCCCGCCCGACAGCGCCTGGATGCGCTGCTCCCAGAAGGGTCTCTCGAAGCGGACGAACTGGCTGATGCTGGCGAGCCCGCCCACGACCCGCAGGTGCACCGTGTCGGGACTGGCCGGCGTGCCGGCCGGCTGCGCGGCGGCGGGGGTCACGGCGGCGGTCATGGCGAAGCCCGCCCAGACCATCACCGCCAGGACCGCCATTCGCATGCCTTGCGCCATTTCCCCGCCCTCCCTGATCGCCCGAACGCAACCCCTGGTTTCAATCGGGCGTGGCCGACGGGGTGCGATACAACCA
This sequence comes from Roseococcus sp., assembly GCA_035998215.1. Lineage (GTDB taxonomy): Bacteria > Pseudomonadota > Alphaproteobacteria > Acetobacterales > Acetobacteraceae > Roseococcus. The sequence goes on from DASYHU010000030.1 coordinate 580,793, forward strand.
CGCGACAATGCCCCAGACGGGGGTTCGGGGCCAAGGGGCATGATGCCCCCGCGGCGGCGCGGGAGCATCACACCGTGAAATATTTGGCCCGCGGGTGGTGCAGCACGATCGCGCTGGTGCTCTGCTCGGGGTGGAGTTGCCACTCGTCGCTGATCTCGACCCCGATGCGCTCGGCCTGGAGCAGCTTCAGCAGGGGCACCTGGTCCTCCAGCCGGGGGCAGGCCGGGTAGCCGAAGGAATAGCGACCGCCACGGTAGCCCTGGCTGAGCATCTTCTCCATGTCGCGCGCATCCTCGCCGGCGAAGCCCAGTTCCGCGCGGATGCGCTTGTGGACATATTCCGCCAGCGCCTCGGCCATCTCGACCGAGAGGCCGTGCAGGTAGAGGTAGTCCTGGTAGCGGTTGTCGTCGAACCACTCCCGCGCCATGTCGGAAGCCTTCTGGCCCACCGTCACGACCTGCAGGCCGATGACATCGCGCTCGGCATCGTCCACGTCGCGCACGAAGTCGGCGATGCAGTCGCCGTCATCCTTCGGTTGACGCGGCAGGTGGAAGCGGGCGGCCTCGGTGGTGCCGTCCTCCTCGAAGAGGATCAGTTCGTTGCCCTGGCCCGCGCATTTCCAATAGCCGTAGATGGCCTGGGGCTTGAGGATGTTCTGCTCCTGCGCCAGCGCCAGCATCCGCTTGAGCACGGGGCGCAGTTCCTGCTTCGCCCAGCCCAGGAAGTCCTCGAGGCTGCGGCCGGCCTTCCGGAAGCCCCACTGGAACTGATACAGGCTGCGTTCATTGATGAAGGGCACCAGCGCCTTGGGGTCCGCCTCCATGAGGCGCGCGCCCCAGAAGGGCGGCGTGGGCACGGGCAGGCCCTTCGTCTCGCGCCGGCGGCGCGCCTGGGCATAGGCCAGGTCCACGGGCGCGAAGCCGCGCGGATCCGCTGTGCCAAGGGTGCGCTTCTCGTTCTTCGACTTGCCCGAGCGCTTCTGCTGGATGGCGCCCAGGTAGCCGTCGAAGTCGTTGCCCATCACCTTGTCCATCAGGTGCAGGCCGTCGAAGGCATCGCGCGCATAGACCACGCGGCCGCAGGCATAGGCCTGGACGCAATCCTCCTCGACATAGTTGCGCGTGAGGGCCGCGCCGCCCAGCAGCACGGGGATGTCCACGCCCTGGCGGGACATCTCCTCCAGGTTCTCGCGCATCACGACGGTGGACTTCACCAGCAGGCCCGACATGCCGATGGCATGCGCCTTGTGCTCGCGCGCCGCGTTGACGATGTCCTGCAGCGGCACCTTGATGCCGAGGTTCACCACCTTGTAGCCGTTGTTGGTGAGGATGATGTCCACCAGATTCTTGCCGATGTCGTGCACGTCGCCGCGCACGGTGCCCAGCACGATGACGCCCTTCTCCTGGCCTTCCACGCGCTCCATGTGCGGCTCCAGGTAGGCGACCGCGGCCTTCATCGTCTCCGCGGACTGGAGCACGAAGGGCAGCTGCATCTTGCCGGCGCCGAACAGCTCGCCCACCACCTTCATGCCGTCCAGCAGCACGTCGTTGATGATGGCGAGCGGCGTCATGCCCTCGGCCATGGCGTCGGCCAGTTCCGTCTCCAGCCCCTTGCGGTCGCCGTCCACGATGCGGTCCTTGAGGCGCCCCTGCACGGTGGCCGCCTTCACCTTGGCCACGTTGTCGGCGGCCTTGCGGCCCGAGAACATTTCCAGGACCTTCTGCAGCGGGTCATAGCCCTCGGCGCGTCGGTCGTAGATCAGGTCCTCCATCACCTGCACCTCCTCGGGCGGGATCTGGTGCAGCGGCTTGATCTTGGAGACATGCACGATCGCCCCCGTCATGCCGGCCTTCACGGCATGGTCCAGGAAGACGCTGTTCAGCACATGCCGCGCGGCCGGGTTCAGGCCGAAGGAGATGTTGGACAGGCCGAGGATGATCTGGATCTCGGGGAACTTCTCCCGGATCATCCGGATGCCCTCCAGCGTCCAGACGCCGAGCTTGCGGTCGTCCTCGTTGCCCGTCGCGATCGTGAAGGTCAGCGGGTCGATCATCAGGTCGGACTGCGGCAGGCCGTATTTCGTGCAGGCGAAGTCCACCAGGCGCTCGGCGATGCGCAGCTTGTCCTCGGCGGTCTTGGCCATGCCCACCTCGTCAATGGTGAGCGCGATGACGGCGGCGCCGAACTTCTTGGCGAGCTTCATGCGGTCATGCGCCGCGCCCTCGCCTTCCTCGAAGTTGATCGAGTTGATGATGGGCTTGCCGCCATGCAGCTTCAGCGAGGCCTCGATGACGTTGGTCTCGGTGCTGTCAATCACCAGCGGCGCGTTCACGCTGGAGGTGAAGCGGGTGATGACCTCGCTCATCTCGGCCAGTTCGTCGCGGCCCACGAAGGCCGTGCAGATGTCGAGGCTGTTGGACCCCTCGCCCACCTGCTCGCGCCCGATGGCCAGGCACCCGTCCCAGTCATGCGCCGCCTGCCGCTCGCGCCAGGCCTTGGAGCCATTGGCGTTGCAGCGCTCGCCGATGGAGAAATAGCTGTTCTCCTGGCGCAGCGAGACGGCCGAGTAGAGCGAGGCGACGCTTGGCACCCAGTGATACTTGCGGCGCACAGGCGCGGGGCGGTGCTTGTCCCCCCCCAGGCGGCGCAGCATGGCATCCTGCGCCGCGATGTGCGGCGTGGAGGTGCCGCAGCAGCCGCCGATCAGGTTGAAGCCGTCCTCGACGACGAAGCGCTCCATCCAGGTCGCCATCTCCTCGGCGCCCAGGGGGTAGTGGGTCTTGCCGTCCACCAGCTCGGGCAGGCCGGCATTGGGCTGCACGCTGAGCAGCCCAGGCCAGTTCTGCGACAGCCAGCGGATGTGCTCGGCCATCTCCTGCGGGCCTGTCGCGCAGTTCAGGCCGATCAGCGGCACGTCCAGCGAATGGATCACGGCGGCGGCGGCCGCGATGTCGGGGCCCACCAGCAGCGTGCCCGTCGTCTCCACCGTCACCTGCACGAAGATGGGAATGTCGGACTTGGTGCGCGCCTTGGCGATCTTGGCCGCGTTCACGGCGGCCTTGATGTAGAGCGTGTCCTGGTTCGTCTCGGTCAGCAGCGCATCCGCGCCGCCGGCGATCAGGCCCAGGCATTGTTCCGTGAGCGCGGCTTCCAGCGCGTCATAGGTGATGTGCCCGAGGCTCGGCAGCTTGGTGCCGGGCCCGATGTCGCCCACCACCCAGCGGTGGCGGCCATCGGCGAAGCTCTCCGCGGCCTCGCGCGCCAGCTCCACGCCCACCTTGTTGATCTCGAAGGCGCGGTCGCCGAGTTCGAACTCCTCCAGCGTGATGGGGCTGCCGCCGAAGGTGTTGGTCAGCACCATGTCGGCGCCGGCCTCGTAGTAGCCGCGGTGGATCTCGCGGATGAGTTCGGGCCGCGAGAGGCTCAGCACCTCCGTGCAGTTCTCCTTGTCCCAGAAGTCCTTGACGATATCGAGGGTCAGCGCCTGCACCCGGCTGCCCATGCCGCCATCGCAGAGCAGGACGCGGTCGCGCAGGGCATCGAGGAGGTGCGGTCTGGAGGCCATGTGTCAGTGTTCTCTGGTGTCGGTGTGAAGATTCAGGCAACGGCCAAGGCATGGGCTGGCAGGCGCGTCGCGCACCACAGCCGCACCTCGAGCGGACCCGGGAGTTGGGCGGTGCCGGCCAGGGCGCAACCCGCGCCGCCCAGCCAGCCGGCCATCGCGGCATCGTCGAAACCCGGCCAGCGATGGGCGAAGCGTTCCAGCACCTCCGCGCGGTCATGCGGCGCCAAGTCCAGCACGAGCAGGCTGCCCCCGGGTGCGAGCACCCGCGCGGCCTCGGCCAGGGCGGCCGCGGGGTCTTCCGCGTAGTGCAGCACCATCTGCAGGGTCACCACGTCGAAGCGCGCATCCGCCAGCGGCAGGCGATACATGTCCGCGAGGCGGACGGAGCAACGCTCGGCCAGGCCACGTTCGGAAAGCCGCGCGCGGGCCAGCGCCAACATCTCGCGGCTCGCATCCACGCCCAGCGCCCGGCGCGCGCGGTCGGCCAGCAATTCCAACAGGCGGCCGGTGCCGGTGCCGATGTCGAGCAGGTGGTCCACGCTGGGCGGCAGGGCCTCGAGCAGCGCCGCCTCGATGGCGCCGGCATCCAGGCCCAGCGCGCGAATCTCGTCCCAGTCCATGCCGTCTCGGCGAAAAGCCTCCGATGCGGCACGCGCCCGCTCGGCCGCGATGCGCGCGGCCTGGCGGCGGTCGGCCTGGAGCACGGGCTCATCCTCGGGCAGGCGCGCCAGGATCAGGCGCGCGAGGTCCGCGTTGGCGGGAAGCTGGAAATAGACATGCGGGCCCTCGGGCAGGCGTTCCAGCAGGTTGGCCTCGGCCAGCAGCTTCAGGTGGCGCGAGAGGCGCGGCTGGGACTGGCCCAGGACGGCGCACAGCTCGGACACGTTGAAGGCCCCCCGCGCGCAGAGGGCCAGCAGCCGCAGCCGCGTGGGCTCGGCCGCGGCGCGCAATTGCGTGAGGAGGTCTTCCATGGGCTTGCAAATGGCATAAACATATCCTTATGTCCAGCGCATGACGTGGTCCATTGATGCGCGCATCCCGGTCTATCTGCTGGCGAACGAGGACAACCTCGCGCTCGCCCTCTCGCGCGGGAAACCCGCCGCCGTGCTGACGGTGGGGGGTGAGGCCGCGCCCGATGGCGCCGTCGCCATCACCCAGTTCAAGCCCGGCGAGGCGCCCCACGCCGCCGCCTGCGGCTGCTGCCTGGGGCGCGGCGAGGCCGCCAAGGCGCTGGACCTGCTGTTCCAGGGCCGCGTGCGCGGCACCGTGCCCTGGTTCGACCGCGTGCTGGCGCTGGACCCGCATGGGGATGTGGCGGCGGCGCTGCGAGAGGATGCAGTGACGGCGGCGCGCTACCGGCGCGCCTGAGTTGAGCGACAGATTCACGCCTCCGGTGAGACCGGAGACGATCGGGCGCTAATCCACCCCCTCGCCGGAGAACCGCTCCGCGATCCGCCCCAGCGCGGCGTGCAGCAACGCCAATTCCTCAAGATTGAGGCCCTGCACCACCTCGGCCTCGATCTCCCGCGCCATCGGCACAATGGCCGCATGCACCCCCTGCCCGGCCTTGGACAAGACCAGCCAGTGCAGCCGCGCATCCGCCGCATCAGCCGCGCGCTCAAGCAAGCCGCGCGCCTCCAATTGCCGCACCGCGCGGCTCACCTTCACCTTGTCCATGGCGGTGCGCGCCGCGATCTCGCGCGCGGGCAAACGGCCGAAACGCCCCAGCACCGCCATCACCCGCCATTCCGGAATCGAAAGCCCGAAGGCCGCGCCATAACGGTCCGCGAAGCGGCGCGAGACGCGGTTGGCCGCCACCGACAGCCGATAGGGCAGGAAATCCTCCAGGCGGAAATCGGGCGTTTCGCTTGACATCAGTTGCATTTGAAACTACCTGGACGGCAATCGCAAGGCAGGGGAAACGCGTCCATGGCCAGCAAGCAATACATCGCCTTCCCGCGCAGCGAGGGCCTGTCCTCGCGCCAGGCCCATGCCGACCTGCCCCAGGGCACCTATGAGCGTGAGATGGGCAAGGAAGGCTTCTTCGGCCCCGCCACCCATATGTACCACGCGAACCCGCCCACCGGCTGGACGCGCTGGGAGGGCCCGCTGCGCCCCCGCGCCTTCGACCTGGCGCGCCTCAACGCCGCGCAGCCCAGCCCCTGGGACGCCGCCGACATCCTGCACAACGCCCATTGCCGCCTGCGCTTCTGGCGCGCGCCGGCCGCCATGGACCACCTGGCGCGCAACGCCGATGGCGATGAGCTGCTGTTCATCCACACCGGATCGGGCCGCCTGTTCTGCGACTACGGCCATATGCCCTTCCGCGCCGGCGACTACATCCTGCTGCCGCGCAGCACCATGTGGCGGATCGAGTGCGACGCGCCGGTCGCCGCCCTGCTCATCGAGGCCACCGGCAGCACCTACCAGCTTCCCGACCGCGGCATCCTGGGCAAGCACGCCCAGTTCGACCCGGCGGTGCTGGCCACACCCGCCATTGACGACGCCTTCCGCGCCCAGCAAGGCGCGCGCGAAACGCGCGTGGTCATCAAGCGGCGCGACGCGCTCTCCACCGTCACCTACCCCTTCAACCCGCTGGACGCGGTGGGCTGGCATGGCGACCTGGCGCCGGTGAAGCTGAACGTGGAGGACATCCGGCCGCTGATGTCCCACCGCTACCACCTGCCGCCCAGCGCCCACACCACCTTCGTGGCGAACCGCTTCGTGGTCTGCACCTTCACCCCCCGCCCCTTCGAGACGGACCCGGGCGCGCTGAAGGTCCCCTTCTTCCACAACAATGACGACTACGACGAGGTGCTGTTCTACCACGCGGGCGACTTCTTCAGCCGCGACAACATCCATGCCGGCATGATGACGCTGCACCCCTGCGGCTTCACGCACGGGCCGCACCCCAAGGCGCTGAACAACGCCTTCACGCCGAAGAAGCCCGCCACCGACGAATACGCCGTGATGCTCGACACGCGCGACGCGCTGGAGATGGGCGACGCGGCGCGGGCCGTGGAGTGGGAGGACTACGCCTATTCCTGGGGCGTGAAGCCCGCCCAGGCTGCCGAGTAGGGCGCGGCGCATGGCCAACTTCGCCTCCAGCCAGGACCTCGCCGACAAGGTCGTCTCCTTCGACGAACTTGGCCCCGGCCTCTACGCCTACACCGCCGAGGGCGACCCCAATTCCGGCGTCATCATCGGCGATGAGGGCGTGGTGGTGGTGGACGCCCAGGCCACGCCCCTGCTGGCGCGCTCGGTGCAGGCGCGCATCGCGGAGGTGACGCCGCTCCCCGTCAACCAGGTGGTGCTGACGCATTACCACGCCGTTCGCGTGCTGGGCGCCTCGGGCTATCCGGCGCGGTCCATCCTCGCCTCCGACGCGACGCGCGAACTGATCGTGGAGCGCGGCCAGCAGGACATGGACAGCGAGATCGGCCGCTTCCCCCGCCTCTTCCGCGGGCGCGAGGAGGTGCCCGGCCTCACCTGGCCCACCCAGACCTTCTCCCGGCAGATGTCGCTCTGGCATGGGAGGCGCGAGGCGCGGATCATCCAGATCGGCCGCAGCCACACCGCGGGCGACACGGTGGTCTGGCTGCCGGAGGAGCGCGTGCTCTTCGCCGGCGACACGGTGGAGGCCGGCGCCACCCCCTATTGCGGCGATGCCTATTTCACGGACTGGCCCGCGACGCTCGCCGCCATCCGCGCGCTCAACCCCGAGAAGATGGTCCCCGGCCGCGGCCGCGCCCTGCTCACCCGCACCGACGTGAACCAGGCGCTGGACGAGACCGAGGCCTTCGTGACCGACCTCTTCGCCCTTGCGCGCCGGGCGGTGGCGGGCGGGGCCACGCTCAAGCAGTTCTACGACGAGGCCATGGCGGCGATGCGCCCGAAATACGGAAGCTGGGCCATCTTCGAACACTGCATGCCCTTCAACGCCTCGCGCGCCTATGACGAGGCCTCGGGTCTCATCCACCCCCGCATCTGGACCGCCGAGCGCGACCTCGAGATGTGGCGCGCCCTGGAACAGGACGCGCCGCCCAAGCCCGCCGACGCGCCCTGACATGCGCTTCCCCGCCGCGCCCCCCGGCCCGCCCAAGGAGGCCGCCCCCGTGGTGGTGGCGGGCGGGGGGCTGGTGGGGCTGACGGCGGCGCTGGACCTCGCGCGGCGCGGCCTGCGCGTGGTGCTGCTGGACGAGGACGACCAGGTGAGCGAGGGCAGCCGCGCCATCTGCTTCGCCAAGCGCACGCTGGAAATCTATGGGCGCCTCGGCCTCGGCCAGCGCTTCCTGGACAAGGGCATCACCTGGAGCCGCGGCCGCGTCTTCCGGCAGGACCGCGAGGCCTACAGTTTCGACCTGCTGCCCGAGCAGGGCCATGAATACCCCGCCTTCGTGAACCTGCAGCAGTATTACGCCGAGCAATGGCTGGTGGAGGCCTGCATGGCCACGGGCCTCGTGGAGCTGCGCTGGCGCCACCGCGTGACGGGAATCGAGAATCGCCCGGATGGCGCGCTTCTCTCCATCGAGACGCCCGGCGGCGCCTACACCCTGCACGCGGAATGGCTGCTGGCCTGCGACGGCGCGCGCAGCTTCATCCGCCGCGCCATGGGCCTGCCCTTCGAGGGCCAGGTCTTCCGCGACCGCTTCCTCATCGCCGATGTGAAGATGCAGGCGAATTTCCCGACCGAGCGCTGGTTCTGGTTCGACCCGCCCTTCCACCCCGGCCAATCCGTGCTGCTGCATCGTCAGCCCGATGATGTGTGGCGGATAGATTTCCAGCTCGGCTGGGACGCGGACCCCGAGGCGGAACGCGACCCCGCCCGCGTCCGCGCCCGCGTCGCCGCCATGCTGGGGCCGGGGGTGGGCTTCGAGATCGAGTGGATCAGCGTCTACACCTTCCGCTGCCGGCGCCTTGCGCGCTTCCGCCATGGCCGCACGCTGTTCCTGGGCGATGCGGCGCACCAGGTCTCGCCCTTCGGGGCGCGCGGCGGCAATGGCGGCGTGCAGGACGCGGACAACCTCTGCTGGCGCCTCGCCGCCGTGCTGGCGGGCGAGGCGCCCGAGGCGCTGCTCGATGGCTATGACATGGAGCGCATCCCGGCCGCGGAGGAGAACATCCTCCACTCCACCCGCGCCACCGACTTCATCACGCCCAAGAACCCCGCCGCCCTTGCCTACCGAGACGCCGTGCTGGAACTGGCCGAGGACCACGCCTTCGCCCGGCCCTTCGTGAATTCGGGCCGCCTCTCCCGCCCCTGGTCCGGGCAGGAGGTCGCGCCCGACGCGCCGGTGCTGCGCGACGACACGGCGGACTGGCTGCTGCGCCACATCGGCGCCGATGGCCGCTTCACGCTGGTGGCGCGCGAGGTGGCGGCGCCCGCGCTGCCCGGCATCACGACCACCCTGCTCGCGGATTCGCCCCGCCCCGGCGCGCTGCTGGACCATTCGGGCCTGGCCGCCGCGCGCCTCGGCCTCGGCCCTGGCGAGGCCGCGCTGTTCCGCCCCGACCAGGTGCTGGCCGCCCGCCTGCCGGCGACACATGCCGCCCCCATCCTGGCCGCGCGCGACAAGGCGCTCGCCCGATGAAGCATCTGCGCACCGAGCCCCGCCTCGCCGACCCCGACGCGCTCTATGCCCTTTTGATGGAGGCGCATCGCGGCCTGGACGACGCCGCCTCGCGCCGGCTCGACGCCAAGCTGGTGCTGATCCTGGCCAACCACATCGGCGATGCGGAAGTGCTGCGGGGGGCCATTGCGCTCGCGGCCGGCCGGCGCAACTCTGAGGCATGAGCACCCAAGTCGAGCAGATCGCCCTTTGGCAGGATGAGTTCACCGCCATCCGCCGCGACATCCATGCCCACCCGGAACTCGGGCTGGAGGAACACCGCACCGCCGCCCTCGTCGCCGCCAAGCTGCGCGAGTGGGGCATCGAGGTGCATGAGGGCGTGGGCCAGACGGGCGTGGTCGGCGTGATCCGCAACGGCAATGGCCCCGCCATCGGCCTGCGCGCCGACATGGACGCCCTGGCCATGACCGAGGCCAATGGCTTCGCGCACGCCAGCACCATTCCCGGCCGCATGCATGCCTGCGGCCATGACGGCCACACCACGATGCTGCTGGCCGCCGCCAAATACCTGGCCGCGACCAAGAACTTCAACGGCACGGTCAACCTGATCTTCCAGCCCGGCGAGGAGGGAGCCGGCGGCGCGCTGGCCATGCTGGAGGATGGCCTCTTCACCCGTTTCCCCTGCGACGCCGTCTATGGCATCCACAACCGCCCGGGCATGCCGCTCGGCGAATTCGGCCTGCGCCCCGGGCCGATGATGGCGGGGGTGGCCTTCTACGACATGGTCATCACCGGCAAGGGCGGCCATGGCGCACGCCCCGAAACCACGCACGACCCCGTGGTGATGGGTGCCGCCGTGGTGCAGGCACTGCAATCCGTCGTCGCGCGCAACGTGCCGGCGGCCGAGCGGGCGGTCCTCTCCGTCACGCGCTTCGACGCCGGCCAGGCCTACAACGTGATCCCGAACGAGGTGCGCCTCGGCGGCACCGTCCGCGCCTTCTCCAACGAGATCATGTCGCTGGTGGAGACGCGGATGCGCGCCATCGGCGAGGGTGTGGCCGCGGGCCTCGGAGGCTCGGCCGTGCTGGATTTCCGCGTGATCACCACGCCGCTGGTCAACGACGCGGCGGAGGCCGGGGCGCTGGGCGATGCCGCCGCCGCCCTGGTGGGCGAGGGCCGGGTAAAGCGCGAATTCCCGGCCGTGATGGGCGGCGAGGACTTCGCCTTCATGCTGGAGAAATGCCCCGGCGCCTACATCGTCTGCGGCAATGGCGACAGCGCGGAGGTCCACAACCCCCGCTTCGACTTCAACGACCAGGCGATCCCCTATGGCGCGGGGGTGCTGGCCGCCGTCGTGGAACGGAAGCTGAAGGGAATGTAGCGGGTCAGGGGGGCCTCACCCCCCCAGGTGCCGCGCGAAGAATTCCAGCGTGCGGCGCCGCGCCACCTCGGCATCGCCCTCCACATAGCTGCCGCGCTCCTCGCAGCCGAAGCCGTGGCCAGCGCCCTTGTAGACGAAGACCTCCACCTCCGGCCGGGCCTGCTCGATGGCGTGCACATCGGCCATGGGGATGGAGGCGTCCACCTCGCCGAAATGCAGTTGCACCGGGCAGCGCGGCGCCTCGTCCTTCGCCGCCGCGATGCCGCCGCCATACCAGCCCACCGCGGCCTGGAAGGCACTGCTGCGGGTCGCGCCATGCCAGGCGACGGTGCCGCCCCAGCAATAGCCCACAATGCCGCGCGCGGCCCCCGCGGGCAGGACGCCGGCGGCCGCAAGGATGTCCAGCAGCGTCTTGTGCTCGTTGATCTCGGCGCGCAGCGCGCGGCCGCGCGTCACGTCCTCGCCGGTGTAGCCCAGCTCCACCCCGCGCTCGGTGCGGTCGAACAGGGCGGGCACCACCACCGCATAGCCCTCGGCCGCGAAGCTGTCGGCCACGCGGCGCATGTGGCGGTTCACGCCGAAAATCTCCTGCACGATGACCAGGGCGCGGGTCGCATCCTCGGGGCCTGCCTTGTAGGCGGCGAGGCGGTGGCCATCGGCGGCGGTGAGCGCGATGTTCATGGGCAGGGCCTTTCCTGGACGGGTCGCGGGCGTTTCCTGTAGCTTCGCAGCATGGCCGAGGTCGTGAACCTGCGAAAGTGGCGCGCTGGCAAGGCCAAGGCGGAGGCCGAGGCCCAGGCCGCCGCCAACCGTGTCGCCTTCGGCCGCACCAAGGGACAGAAGGCGCGCGACGCCGCGGACGAAGCCCGCCGCCGCGCCCTGCTCGACCAGGCGCGGCGCGAGGACGACCCGCCAGGCGCATAGCGCGCGGGCGCTGCGAAGGCGCTATGCTGCGCGCCATGGACCAGCCCGACCCCCACCCCTATCGCGACGGATTGCCCCCGGCCCCACCCGGCCCACCCGAGGGCGAGCAGCATGCCCTGCTCCGTGCCGCGCAGGTGCCGCTGCTGGCGGGGCTGGCCCAGGGGCCGCTGCTGCCGGTGGCGCTGGTGGTCGCGCTGCTGGCGGCGGGGACGAGCGCCGCGGCCGCGCTGGCGGGCGGGCTCGCGGCCCTGGCGGCGGGCGCCACCCTGGCCGGGCTTGGCCGCTACTTCACCGTGCTGGGCGCGGCCGAGCGCTACGCCGCCGAACGCCGCCGCGAGGAGGAGGAAACCCACCTCTACCCGGAGCGCGAGCGCTGGGAGGTGGCCGCCATCCTCCACCGCTACGGGCTGCGCGGCGACACCCTGGCCCGCGCGGTGGAAGGCATCGCCGCCGACCGCCGCCGCTGGGTGGACTTCATGATGCGCTTCGAGCTCGACCTCATCGAACCCCAGCCCGCCCATGCGGCGCGCGAGGCGCTGTTGCTGGCCCTGGGCTTCCTGGCCGGGGGCGTGCTGGCGCTGCTGCCGCTCTGGCTGGCGCCGGGCCTGGGCTGGCCCGGGCCCGTGGCGCTGGGCGCCGTGGTGATGCTGGGCGCGGGCTGGGCCCTCGCCGCGGCCGAGGGCCAGGTGCGCGCCGGCGGTGCGGCGCGCGCGGTCGCACTGGGTGTCGTGGCCGCGCTGGCCGCGCTGCTGGCCAGCGCCCTGGCCTGAGCCCCGTCTCGCCCGCATCAGGTCAGGCTTCGTTAAGGCTCGGCCGCGCATGACGAGGGGTGGAGACCCCCATGCGCCCAAGTCGCCATCCCCCCGTCCCGCTGCCCTGGCCCTTGCCTGGCGTTCTTTCTCAGCTTTTCCCGGCCGGGCCTGGCCCATGGGCCCGTGTCGCAATCCTCCTGCCGGCAGGCTTCCTGGCGGGGCTGCTGCTCGGCGCGCTGATGGGCTGGCCCTGGAGGGGCGTGGTGGCCTCGGGGCTGCTGGGCAGCCTCCTCGCCTGGGTGGCCCTGCGCGAACTCGCCCTGCGAGACGCCACGGCCGTGCTGCGCGCCATGCCCTGCCACGCGCTGGTGGTGGGGCCGGACCGCCGGCCGCTCTGGCAGGCGGGCAGCGGCCTGGGCTTCGCCGCGACGGAGGCCACGGACCGCGAGGAGGATCGCCTCAGGGCCGCGCATGGGCATCTGCCGGCCCATGCGCGCGAGGCCATGGTCAATGCCGGGCTCGACGCCCATCTGCGCGCCGACGGCACGCCGCACCGGGTGCAGGACGCGCAGGGGCGCTGGTTCGAGCTGCGGCAGTTCCGCCTGCCGGGCGGCGGCACCGTGCGCTTCTCGGCCGAGATCACGCAGGCAAGACAGCGCGAGCAGACCCTCGCCAGCTCCGAGGCCCGGCTGCTGGCGCTGCTCGAACACGCCCCTGTGGGGCTGTGGAAGCTGGACGCGGAGGGCCGCACCTGCTTCGCCAATGCGAGGCTGCGCCGCCTCTTCCATGGCGAGGTGCCACCCCGCTTTCCCCTCGCGAGCATGCCCCAGCCCACGCCCACCGAAGGCGTCGAGACCCTGCTGCCGCTGCCCGACGGCACCGAGCGCCCGGTCCTGCTGGGCGTCGTCCCCTGGGACCCGCCCGGGGGGGCGCCACAGGGGCGGCTGCTCTCCGTGCTCGACCTCGGCGCGCTGCGCCACGCGCAGGCGCGCCTCGACCACCTCGCCGAACATGACCCGCTGACGGGCCTCGCCAACCGCGCGACCTTCCAGTCCGCCCTCGCCGCCATGGCCGAGGACCCGCGGGGCGGGGTGGTGATGCTGGTGGACCTCGATGCCTTCGCCGCGCAAAATGACCGCTACGGCCATGCCGTGGGCGATGCGCTGCTGCGCGAGGCGGCGCACCGGCTGCGCGGCGCCCTCTGCCCTTCCGACCTGGTGTGCCGGACGCGCGGCGACGAATTCGCCGTGCTGGCCTTCGAGGCCGGGGCGCATGCGGCGCCCGCCCTGGCAGGACGGGTGCGTGCAGCGCTGCGCGCGCCGCTGCGCGCCGAGGGAAGGGAAGTGCCCGTCACCGCCTCCATCGGCCTCGCGGTGGCACCCCAGCATGGCGGCGACCCGTCCACATTGCTGCGCGCAGCGGCGCTGGCCGTCATCGAGGCCAAGCAGATGGGCGGCGATACCGTCAGCCTCTTCACCCCCGCATTGCGCGACAGGGACGAGCAGCGCGCGCGGCTGCGCGAAGCATTCACCGCCGCCCTGGAGGGGGGGGAGCTGGAATTGCACCTCCAGCCGCAGCGGAACCTGGAGGATGGAAGCCTCGCCGGGGTGGAGGCGCTGCTGCGCTGGAACAGCCGCCGCCTCAGCCGCTGGGTTCCGCCGGCCGAAATCCTGTCCGCCGCGGCGGAGCTGGGGCTGATGGCGCGGCTGGACCGCCATGTGCTGCACCGCGCCGCCGCGCTGCTGGCGGGCTGGCCAGGGCCCTCGCCCTGCCTGGCCATCAACATCTCGGTCACAACCCTCCAGGACCAGGGTTTCGCCCAGGAGGTCCGGGACGTGCTGCACGACGCGGGTGTGGCGCCCGGACGGCTCGAGATCGAAATCCCCGAAGACCTGGCGGTGCGCGACCTGCCCGCCGTCCACCAGACACTGACAGCCCTGCGCGAGGTGGGGGTGGCGCTCGCCCTCGATGATTTCGGCGGCGGCCATTCGGGGCTGCCCCATGTGGTGCGGCTGCCCGTGCAGCGCCTCAAGCTCGACCGCTCCATCGTCGCGCAGCTGCCCGAGGACGCGAAGGCCCTGGCCGTGCTGCGCGCGACCATGGCGCTGGCGCGCGGGATGGGAATCGCGGTGGTGGGTGAAGGGGTGGAGACCGAGGCCCAGGCGGCCGCCCTGCGCGCGGCGGGCTGCCATGTCATCCAGGGTTGGCTTGTCGCGCGGCCCATGCCGGTGGAGGCCTTCCTGGCCTCGCTGCCGCCGCCCCTGATGCTGCCCGCCCCCCCGCCCACGGCGCTTGCCGGTGCCGGAATGTAACGGCAAATCCTTGGTTGTTCCATGACATACGCGGCAATTTCACCTTGCGATGTCACGCCGTGATGGTTAGGCAAAGGGCCATGGCCCGTCGGAAGGCTGTGGGGAACATACACATCGCATGATGAAGTTGCGCCGCGCGACAAGTTTGCTGCTGCCCGCCCTCCTGCTGCTGCCCGCCGTGCATTTCGCATGGCCGACGGCGGAGCAGGTGAACGTGGAGGCCGCGGCCTTACCCGGCGCGGTGCGTGTCCCCGATGCGCCGGAGCCCTTTCCAGAGGAGCCGGCCATCGAGGCACTGGCCGAAGCACCTCTCACCCTCGACGCGCCCGAGGCCGCGCTGGTCGAGGCCGTGCCCTATGCGGCGCCCGGCACCCCGGATCCGGAACCCGAGCCCGCCTTCACCGAGCAGACGGTCACCGTCGCCTCCGGTGACACGCTGCTCGGCCTGCTGACGGAGGCCGGCGTACCGGGTGGCGACGCCCATGCGGCCCTGGCCGAGCTGCTGCCCCTCTTCCCCGCCAGCAGCCTCCGCCCAGGCCAGGAGTTGGTGCTGCGCTTCGACACCGACGACGAGACGCGCCTCCTGGCGCTGGAGATCAACCCCGGACCCGGCCACACGGTTGCGGTGGAGCGGCAGGGCGAGGGCTGGCAGGCCGAGGAGGCCCGACTGCCCGAGCATCCGCACCTCGCCCAGGTGGACGCGGTGGTGACAGGCGGCGTCTTCCCCGCGCTGGTGAATGCGGGCCTTCCGGCCAACCTCGCCTATTCCGTCGTGCGCGCCTATTCGCACCGCGTGGACTTCCAGCGCGACCTCCGCGCGGGAGACCGTGTCAGCGTGGCCTTCGAACGGCTTCGCAGCGAGGACGGCACGTTGCTGCGCCATGGGCGCGTGCTCTACGCCTCCCTCACGCTCTCGGGCCGGACGCAGGAAATCTGGCGCCACGAAGGCCCGGATGGCGAGGTGGGCTGGTATGACGCGGCGGGGCGGCCGCTCGCCGGCGGCTTCCTGCGGACGCCGCTCAATGGGGCGCGCATGTCCTCGGGCTTCGGCCCGCGCCGGCACCCCATCCTGGGCTACAACCGCATGCACCGCGGCGTGGACTTCGCGGCGCCCACCGGCACGCCCATCTACGCGGCCGCGGATGGCGTGGTGCATTCCGTGCGGCGCGAGCGCGGCTATGGCAACATCATCCGCATCCGCCATCCGAACAATGTGCTGACGCTCTACGCCCACCTCTCGCGCTTCGCGCCGGGCATGGCGCCCGGCACCCGTGTCCGCCAGGGGCAGACCATCGGCCGCGTGGGCTCCACCGGCATGTCCACCGGCCCGCACCTGCATTACGAACTGCACGTAGGTGGCCGCGCGGTGAATCCCGCCACCAGCCGCCTGCCCGCCCCACCCGCACTCGCCGGCCGCGCCCTGCTGCAATACCAGACCGCCCGCGCCGACCTGAACCGCCAGCGCGCCCGCCTGGCCCGCGGCCTCACCGAAGTGGCCCTGGCGCCGCAATAGGGCGAGGGTGCGGCCTGCGGGGAGGGCGCCGCCCTCCCCGACCCCCTCCCGCCGAGGGCCCAGGCCCTCGGAACCCATCTCATGGCCATTTGCAGGGAGGGGCATGGTGCGCGCGCGATAACAGGCGCGCCCGTGACGCCCCTCCCTGCAAATGGCCATCACACATGGGGTCAGGGGCCCATGGCCCCTGGCGGGGGGCGCGGGGGCGGCAGCCCCCGCCGGGGCAGCACCCCCTGCCCCATCCGCGGCCTCAGCGCCGCTGGTTGGCCCGTGCCAGCACGGCCTCGAACAGCACCTGGCAGCCGGCCTCGGCTTCCTCGGGGAGGATGCTTTCGGCCTCGTTGTGGCTCAGCCCGTCCTTGCAGGGGGTGAAGATCATGGCGGCGGGGATGCGCCGGGCGGCATAGACCGCGTCGTGCCCCGCGCCTGAGACCATGTCGCGCGCGGTGTAGCCCAGGCGCTGGGCCGCCTCGCGCACCAGGGCCACGCAATCGGGGTCGAAGGGCTGGTGCGGGATGCGGAAGAGTTCCGTCAGTTCCAGCCGGCAGCCGGTCTCGGCCACCAGGGCGGCGGCTTCGGCCGGGAAGCTGGCGGCGATGGCCTCCATCTCCTCCGTGCGCGGGTGGCGGAACTCGACCGAGAAGCGCACCTCGCCCGGCACCACGTTGCGGCTGTTCGGCAGCACGGTCAGTTGCCCCACCGTGCCGCGGCCATCGGCGCCATGCGCGCGCATGGTGGCGTCCACATGGGTGATGACGCGGGCGGCCGCCACCAGCGCATCGCGCCGGTTGGCGGGCGGCGTGGTGCCGGCATGGCTGTCCTGGCCGGTGATGACGGCGTCATACCAGACCTGGGCCTGGGCGCCGGTGACGACGCCGATCATCTTCCCCTCGGCCTCCAGGATGGGGCCCTGCTCGATGTGCAGCTCGAAATAGGCGTCGGCCGGGAAGGGCTTGGCGGGGTGGGGGCCGCGGGCGCCGATGGCGTCCAGCGCCTCGCCCACGGTCACGCCGTCCAGGTCGCGCAGGGCTTCGGCCTTCTCCAGTTCATAGACGCCCGACCACACGCCGCTGCCCATCAGGGAGTGGCCGAAGCGGCTGCCCTCCTCATCGGTCCAGTTGACCAGCTCGATCGGCGCCTCGGTCTCGATGCCGAGGTCGTTCAGGGTGCGGATCACCTCCAGCCCCGCGATGACGCCCAGCGCCCCGTCGAACTTGCCGCCCGTGGGCTGGCTGTCGAGATGGCTGCCCATCAGCACGGGCGGGCGCGCGGGGTCACGCCCCTCGCGGCGGGCGAACATGTTGCCGATGGCGTCCACACGCACCTTCAGCCCCTGCGCCTCGCACCATTCGGTGAAGCGGGCGCGGCCCTGGCGGTCCACCTCGGTCAGGGTCAGGCGCTTCACGCCGCCCTTTGGCGTGGCACCGATCTCGGCCATCGCCATCAGGCTGTCCCACAGCCGCTTGCCGTCAATGCGCTGGTTGGTGGCCATGGGCCGTGCTCCCCTTCCTGTTCCTGCGCCGCACCATAAGGGGTTGCGCGATGATTGGCAGGGGCGGCGCGGCGCGGCATGCTGCGCCCATGGCCCATGCGCTGAACACCGCCCCCGCCCTGCTCCGCAACAGCGACCTCGACCGCCCGGAGGTGCGCCAGGCGCGCCTCGACCTCGCGGCCTGCTTCCGGATGGCGGCGAAGCTCGGTCTCAGCGAGGGCATCTGCAACCATTTCAGCTTCGTGGTGCCCGGGCGTGACGACCTGATGCTGGTGAACCCGTATGGCTACGCCTTCGCGGAGGTGACGGCCTCCAACCTCGTCATCTGCGACTTCCAGGGCCGCGTGGTGGCGGGGAATGGCGTGCCGGAGGCGACGGCCTTCTACATCCACGCCCGCCTGCACATGAAGCACCCGCGCGCCAAGGCCGCCTTCCACACCCACATGCCCAACGCCACGGCGCTCTCCATGCTGGAAGGCCCGCCGCTGGTCTGGGCCGGGCAGACCGCGCTGAAATTCTACGGCCGCACCCTGGTGGACGAGGACTACAACGGCCTGGCACTCGACGAGGCCGAGGGCGACCGCATCGCCGACAGCCTCGGCGATGCCGACATCGTCTTCATGAAGAACCACGGCGTGATGGTGGTAGGCCCGACCATCGCCGAAGCCTGGGATGACCTCTACTACCTCGAACGCGCGGCCGAGGTGCAGCGCCTGGCCATGACGACCGGCCGCACGCTCAAGCCCGTCTCGCCCGAACTCGCCCAGGCCACCTATGCCCAGATGCGCGAGGGCGACCGCGAGAGCGCGCGGCTGCACCTGGAGAGCATCAAGCGCATCCTGCTCAAGGAACAGCCGGACTTCGCGGATTAGAGCGGGATGCGTTGAGGTGGAATCATCGAAAACGCTGAATCCCGCTCTCAGCAATGGCTGGAGCAGGCGGCGTGAACGCATGTGAACGCAGCATGCTCTAGCGCCTGGTCGCCTCAGCCCTGGCGGGCGCGCAACACGAACAGCCGGTGGCTCGCGATGTCCACGAAGCGGGCCATGCCTTCGCGCCAGCGGCGAATGGCCGATGCCTCGTCGTGGAAGGGGCCGTAGAATTCCTCCTTGCCCTCTTCCAAGGTGGTGAAGGTCATGTCGGTGAAGACGCCGCCCCACACGACCCAGATCTGCGGTTCCGCCATGCTTTACCCCTTCCTCAACACCATCATGTTGCGGTGCGGCATGGATGTGCCGCAAACAGGGCGTGGGCGCTACACCTCAGGCCAATCCTCGCGCTCGAAGCGCTGGAATTCGATGGTATAGCCGGCGGGGTCCGTCACGAAGAAATGCGTGACGCGGTAGGCCTCGGAATATTCCGGCTTGGGCGGCAGCGCCACGCCGCGCGCCTTCAGGAATTCGTGCCAGCCCTCCACATCGGGCGTCACGAAGGTGAAGACCACGCCCCCCACCACGCGCGGATTGTCGGAGGCACGCGGCGCGCGGGCGCGGCAGACGCCGAGGAAGGCACGGTCGCCGGGGGCCGCGGCATAGATGCGGCAGGTGCCCTGGTCCTGCACCAGGGGCAGTTCCAGGGTGTCCTCATAGAAGCGCCAGGAGGCCTCAGTGTCCTCGGCGTAGAGGAAGGTCACCTGCTGGGCGAGATCGGGTCGGGTCATGCGCCCGATCCTGCCACGAGCTTGCCCGTGGCGGAAAGCAGCGCGATGCGCGCCAGCAGCGCCGTGCTGGCCGCCGCCTCCAGCCCCAGCATCCGCGCCACACCCGCGGCCAGTTCCGCCTCGGTCGCGCGGGGCTGCAGGCCCAGCAGCAGGCGGGCGGCGGCCTCGATCTCGGCGGGCGGGACCATGGCGGCGCGGCGCAGATGGGGGCTGGCCGCGCGGCGGTCGCGCGGGGTGGCGGGCGGCGTGTCCTCCAGCACCAGGAAGCCGGCCGATTCGCGGGCGCCGTGCAGCAACTCGGCCTCGCGCAGGGCCGCCGCCAGCTCGCGCGCGTCGAAGCCTTCGCCCAGCAGCAGGCGCGCGCGTTCCAGCAGCGCGTCACGATGCAGCGGCGCCTCGATGCGGAGGATGGCCACCACCAGGTCCGTCAGTTCCGCGCGGCTGGTCGGCGCGCGTTCCAGCACGGCCTCGCGATAGGGTTCGGCCAGGGCGGCGCCGATCGGGGCGGCCGGCGCGGCGGCGGCCGGCGCCTCCAGGCCAAGGGCGGCGCGCATCCGCGCCCGCGCCGCCTCTGGCTGGTTCAGCCAGTCGAGCGACCAGGAGCGTGCGAGGCGCCAGCCCATCATCTCCAGCGCCATCTGCCGCCCCCGGTCGCGGTCGCGCGCGCAGCGCAGCCCGGCCCAGTCGGCGGCGTCGAGTTCCACGCCGAGGTCGAAGCCCTCCGGCCCGCGCGCCGCCACGTCGAGGAACAGGCCCGACAGCCCCACGCGCGGCACCGCCTCCTGCCCCGCCTCCGCCATCACCTCCCCGATCAGCGCGGCCAGCGGCGAGGCCGCGCCGCCTGTCACCTCGCGCGCGCCGCCATTCGCCGCGAAAGCGAGGAAGGTCTTGAGCGCCGCCACGCCGCGGCCCTTGGCGCGCTCCGTGTCCACCTCTTCCGCGCCGATGCCGGAGAAGACGATGCAGCGCTTCTTGGCGCGCGTGATCAGCACGTTCAGCCGCCGCTCGCCGCCGTCATTGGAAAGCGGCCCGAAGCGCATGGCCAGGCGCCCATTCGCATCCCGCCCGTAGCCGACACTGATCAGGATGGCGTCGCGCTCGTCGCCCTGCACGTTCTCCAGGTTCTTCACGAAGAAGGGCTCGTCGGGATGCGCGTTGAAGAAGGGCTCGGTCTCGGGGCTGTCGCGGCGCAGCTTCTCCACCGCGTCCATGATGGCGTCGCGCTGCGTGACGGAGAAGGCGGCGACGCCCAGCGTATCCCCCGGCGTCTCGCGCGCATGGCGCAGCACGGCCTCCGCGACGGCCTCGGCCTCGGCCGGGTTGCCGCCGCCGGCGAAGCGGCCCTCCACCCGCACCAGCGAGAGGCCGAGCGTGGCGCTGCGCGGGCGTGGCGAGGGCAGCACCAGCAGCCGGTTCTCGTAGAACTCCGCGTTGGATGTCGCGATCAGGCTCTCGTGCCGGCTGCGGTAGTGCCAGCGCAGCATCATGCGCGGGATGCCGCGCGCATTGGCGAGGCCCAGGATGCTCTCCACGTCGCGCGCGGCGAGCGCGGCGTCGTCGTCCTCCTGCGGCGCGTCCTCCTCCTCCGTCATGCGCTGGAAGAAGCGGGTGGGCGGCATCTGCCGGTCATCGCCCACCACCACCACCTGGCGCGCACGGGCGATGGCGCCCAGCGCGTCCACGGGTTCGATCTGGCTCGCCTCGTCCATCACCAGCAGGTCGAACTCCGGGAAGCCCGGCAGCGTCGCGTGGTGCGGGTTGCCCAGGAACTGCGCGACCGAGAGCGGGCTCATCATCAGGATGGGCTTGGCCTGGCGGATGAGCGGGGCCGCGCGCGCCAGCAGCACGCGCACCGGCGCATGGCCGCGCTTGCGCTCGAACTCGCCGCGCAGGAAGGCGAGTGCCGCCGGTTCGCTGCCCTGGCGCAGCTCGGCCACGCGGGCGGCATGGGCCGAGGCCGCCTCATGCCGCGCCAAGCGCACGCGCGCCGCATCGGCGTGGCGGAAATCGGTCACCAGCCGGTCCGCGCCCTCACCGTCGAAAGCGGCCAGGGCCGGGTGTTGGCGCAGGGCCGCGCCGCGCAGGGCTTCCATCAGGGCGAATTCAAAGGCCTCGGCCGCCGCTTCGGGCAGCAGCCCGCCCCCCTCCAGCGCCGCCGCCAGCGGGGCCAGTTCCGGTGCCCCGGCCACCGCCCGCGCCCAGCCCTGCCAGGCGGCCAGCCCCTCGGGCTCGGCGGCCCAGAGGGCGAGCGTCTCGGCAAGCGCGGCGAAGCTGGGTGGCGCCGCAATGCCCGTGGCGTCGTGCAGCCCCTCCCATTCCGCGAGCGCCGCCTGCTGGGCCGGCGTGGGGCCGGGCAAGCCCAGGCGCTGGGCATGCGCCTCCATCCAGCCGATCTCGCGCGCCAGGGCGGCCGCGGCCAGCCCGGCCGAATCCGACCCGTGGCGCAGCCGCGCCGCCGCCGCCTGGGCCGCCAGCAGCGCGTCCAGCGCCGCGCCATCCTCGGGGTCGCGCAGGGCGGCCGCGAGGCGGGCCTTCGCCTCCCGCCGCGCGCCGTTCAGGAAGCCCAGCATGCCGCCAGGCTGGGCCAGGGTGGCGCGCGCCGCCTGCAACCCCGTGGCCGAGAGCGCACCGGCCAGGAAGCGCGGGTCGCGCCCCGCCGCGTCGAGCAATTGCAGGTCGGCCAGGCGCGCGCGGGCCGCGGGCAGTGCGTCCAGGGCCATGGGGGCTTCGCGCCGCAGCGCCTCGGCCTCGGCGGCCGCGCGCGCCTCGGCCACGCCGCCCGGGCAGGCGGCGAAGGCGCGCAGCAGGCGCGGCAGCTCGGCCAGCAGGCGTTCGGCGGCCAGCGTGTCGAACTCCGGCCGCACGCCGCGCCAGGGGCTGCGGGCGCCGGGCAAGCGCGCCACCAGCTCCGTCACCGCGCCACGCAGGGCGGTGATGCGCGCGGCGGGCCAGCCGGAGGCGTCCAGGGTGAAGCCCGGCGGCGTGGCGCCGCGCGCGCGCAGGGCCGCCAGCCGCGCGATCACCTCCTGCACGGTCAGCCCGCTCTCGCCCACCGGCGCGCGCATCGCCGCCGCGTGGCGGTTCAGCCGGCCGCGCAGTTCGCCCAGGCGCTGGATCGCTTCCTCGCGCGCACGGGGGGGCACGGGCGGCAGCGCCAGGGTCGCGCGGAGTTCATCCAGCACGGCGCGCTTGCTGGGCTTGTCGCTGTGCAGTTCCAGCACCGCGGCCCCCAGCCCCAGCGCGTCCATGCGGCGCTTCACCACCTCCAGCGCCGCCGCCTTCTCCGCCACGAAGAGCACGCTGCGCCCGTCCAGCACCGCCTGGGCCAGGATGTTCACGATGGTCTGGCTCTTACCGGTGCCGGGCGGGCCCTGGACCACGAGGGAATGGCCACGCCGCACCGCCTCGGTCGCCAGCGCCTGGCTGCCGTCCATCTCCTGCACATGGTCGAGCTTCTCGACGGGGATTTCCGCGTCCACATCGGCGTCGTCGGCGAAGGGCACGGGCTCGGGCGGGGGCGGCGCGGGGTCCAGCAGGCGGCGGACCAGCGGGTGTTCCAGCAGGCCGGGATGGATCTCCGGGTCCAGGTCCCGCCACATCAGGAACTTCGTGAAGGCGAAGAGGCCGATCGCCATGGCATCCGCCTCCACCGACCAGCCCTCGCGCCCCGTGGCGGCGGCGGCGATGGTGGCCGCCCAGGCGTCGGGGTCGTAATCGCCGAATTCGGGCAGGGCGATCTGGAATTCGGCCGCGAGCTTCTCCCGCAGGGAGAGGTTCTCCACCACCTCCTCCGGATTGGCGCGCAGGCGGAAACGGCTGGTGGCGCCCTCGCGTTCCAGCGTGGCCGGGATCAGGGCGAGCGGCGCCACGCGCGGCGTGGCGGGCGTGCCCGGGTCGCGCCAATGCAGCCCCCCCACCGCGAGATACAGGCTCGGCACGCCGCTTTCCTCGCGCGTGGTGCGGGCATCGGTCATGATGTCGCGCAGGCGGCGGGCCAATTCCTCCGGCGGCACGGCCACGCGCAGATGGTCATCGGCCTGCCACTCCGCCTCGGTGGCGGTGGCGCTGGCCGCGCGCACGCCCTCAGACTTGCGGCGGCCGCGCGCCTCGCTCGCCTGCGTCGCCTCGAAGCCGAAGGCGCGGCCGGCGGCCAGCCGCTCCACCACGAAGCGGGCGCGCTCGCCCTCGATGCGCAGCACGCCGCGCGCGCGGGATGTGGCGGGCAGGGCCAGCAGGCGGTTGCGGGTGGAGAGGTCGAGCAGGGCGCGGCGCGCGTCCTGGAGCGTGGCGGCGAGGGTCATGCCGCCCGATATAGGGTCAGCCCAGGGCGCGCCGCAGCCGATTCTCCTCGAAATCCAACTCCTCGCCGAGCTTGGTCAGCATGTCCTCGGGCGCATCGCCGCGCGCGTGGTGTTCGCGCAGCACGGCGCGCGCCGCCTCCAGCCCCTCCAGGCGCAGGGCGCGGCGGGCCGCGCGCTCGGCCGAGGCCGCGCCGCCGCCGCGCGCCACCCGGGCCAGGTGCGCCGCCCGGTCCCGGTGCTCGGCCAGCAGGTCCTGCGCGATGGGGCCGTAGAGCAGGTCATCGGCGCGCCGCTCGATGGCGCGGAGCATCGCTTCGGCCGTCTGCTGGCGCAGCCTGGCCTCCTGCGGGTTGATGCCGTCGCTGGGCGGGGCCTGCACGAGGCCGAGGCGCCGGATCAGCCAGCCCAGCGTCGTGCCCTGCAACACCAGCGTGGCGAGGATGGCGCAGAAGGCCAGGAAGACGATCAGCTCCCGCTCCGGGAAATCGAGCGGGAGCGCGATGGCCGCCGCGAGCGAGACCACACCCCGCATCCCCGCCCAGGACAGCACGGTGAGCTGCGCGACGGGCATCCGGTCGCCCAGCAGCGCCTGCGCGCCGCCTGCGACGAACACCCACAGGAAGCGCGACGCGATGAGGCCGGCCGAGATGGCGAAGGCGAGCCAGGCGAGTTCCCACGCGCCGCGCCCGGAGAGCCCCTCCAGCACGGCGCGCAGCTGCAACCCGATCAGGATGAACACCAGGGAGGTGAGGACGAATTCGACGAACTGCCACACCACCCGCGCCTCGATCCGGGTGCGGGCGGAAAACACGCGGTATTGCGCGCGAGAGAGCATGATGCCCGCGGTCACCACCGCCAGCACGCCCGAGGCCCCCAGCGCCTCCGCCGCCAGGAAGGCGCCGTAGCAGGCCAGGAAGGACAGGGCCGTCTCCAGCAGCGTGTCGTTCAGCCGCGCCATGGCCCAGAGCGTGGCCCGCGCCACCAGCCAGCCCAGTAGCACGCCGCCCGCCGCCACCGCCAGGAAGCTCGCCGCGGCCATGTGCGGCGCCACGCTGCCCACCGCGGCCGCCGCGATGGCGAAGCGGTAGAGCACGAGCGCCGTGGCGTCGTTCATCAGGCTCTCGCCCTCCAGCAGGGTGACGAGGCGGCGCGGGAGGTTCAGGCGTTGCAGCACGGCGGCGGCGGCCACGGCATCGGGGGGCGCCAGGATGGCGCCGAGGGCGATGGCCGCCGCCCAGGGCATCTCGGGCACCAGCACGCGGGCCAGCGCGCCCATCACGAAGGCCGTGAAGATCACCGCCCCCACCGCCAGCAGCAAGATGGGCCGCAGGTCGCGGCGGAAGGCGCGCCAATCGGTGCTGTAGGCGCTGGCCTGGAGCAGCGGCGGCAGGAAGAAGGCCAGTGCCAGGGCGGGGTCCAGTGTGACGGACGGCACGCCGGGGATGAAGGCCAGCACCATGCCAGCCAGGATGAGAACCACCGCGTAGGGGAGCTGCAGCCGCCGCGCCAGCAGGACCAGCAACACGCAAGCCCCCATCAGGGCCAGGACGAGCTGCACGACCTCCATGGGCGCGGCGGGGCCGGGTGGGCGGTCAGCCCATCCGTTCGATCTGGCCGCGCATGGCGTCCAGCAGGGGGGCGACGCGGTTGCCGCCGCGGGTGATGACGGCGCTGTATTCGCTGCGCTGCGTCAGCCGCAGGGAAGCCCCCTCGGCCACCAGGTCCACGATGCGCGGCTGCCCGCCCACCTCGGCCACGCGCCAGTCAAGTGTCACGGCCGGCGAATTGGGGCGCTCGACCACCGTGGTCACCAGCACGTCCTCCTCGCTGCGGGTCTGGCTGCGGCCCACGGTGAAGCGCACGCCCTGGAACTCGCCGAAGCGGGAGGCGAGGTTGCGGATCAGCGTCTCCTCGAAGAGACGCAGATACTCGCGCTGCTCCTCGGGCGTCGCCACGCGCCACCAGCGGCCCAGGATGAAACGGCCCGTGCCTTCGATGTCCACGGCGCGGCGCAGGATGGCGGCCACGCGCTCGCGCCGCTGCTCCACGGGGGCGTCGCTGTTCAGCACGGCCACCAGCTCCTCGCCGGTGGTGGCGATGAAGCCCGCGGCGCGTCCGGGGTCCATGGTCTGGCCCTGGGCGGGAAAGGTCAGCGGCGCCAGGGCCGGCAGCGCGAGCAGTCCCAGCGCCAGCCGGCGCCTCACCACACTCACGGTGCGAGCCCGGTGCTGCGACCCGCCGGCACGACGTCGTTGCGGATCTCGGCCTCACGCCGCTGGCGATGGGCGCTGCGGATGGTGGTGTAGGGGTCGAGGGAGGTGCGGTTGATGTCGTCCAAGGTGTCAATCAGCCCTTCGCGCGTGTCCACGATGGTGGCGCCGGTGCGCGCGTAGCCCAGCGCCTCCACGGCGGTGCCCTGCCCCACCCAGAACCAGGGGCTGGCCACCACGTCCACCCCAAACCCGAAAAGGTCGCGCGGGTTGCTGGGACCGAGGCCGGGCACGAAGAGATAGGGACCGCCCTGCACGCCCCAGACGGCGAGCGTCTGGCCGAAATCCTCCCGGTGGCCCGGGATGCCGAACCCGCGGTCGGCCACGTCAATGATGCCGCCGAGGCCCAGGGTGGAGTTGATGACGAAGCGCGAGGCGGTACGGCCCGCGCGCTGGGTCTCGCCCTGCAGCAGGTCGCTGGCGAGCACGGTTGGCGCGCGCAGGTTGGTCAGCACGTTGCGGACGCCGAGCCGCACCTCATAGGGAAGGAAGAAGCGGTAGATCTCGGCCGCCGGCCGCAGGACCAGCGTGTCCATGCCCTCGTTCACCCGGAACATGGCCCGGTTGAACGGCTCCAGAGGGTCATTGGCCGCCTGGAACTCGGCCAGCGCCTCCGGCTCGCTGGCCGGGGGGCGGGTCGCGCAGGCGCTCAGGCCCGCCATCAGGGCGGCCATGGCAAGGAAGCGAGGGGCGAAGAGGCGGGAGAGGCGCATGGCCGGGTGGGAACCTTTCCGGGCGCAAGGCCCATGGGACATCAGGCCGGGGCACGGCTGACGATTGAGGAAAACACACACCCCTCCCCAAGGCAAGTATCGGGGGCCTGCGGGGCGCATCGAGATTGTATCAGCCACCCCGGCAAACCCCTTGCGCAAACTCCGGCAAGCCCCCATTCCGACCGCATGGACACCGCGCCCCCGAATACGCTGGAACGCTGGCTCACCGGGCCGCGCGTCGGCACCCTGCCCGCCCCCGCCGCCCTGCCGGCCCCCAAGCTCTCCTTCGAGTTCTTCCCGCCGAAGAACGACAAGCTGGAGGCCGACCTCTGGGCCTGCATCCGCCGGCTGGAGCCGCTCGCGCCGCGCTTCGTCTCCGTCACCTATGGCGCCGGCGGCTCCACCCGCAGCCGCACCCATGACACGGTGGCGCGCCTCGCCCGCGAGACCTCGCTGACGCCCGCCGCCCACCTGACCTGCGTGGGCGCGACCCAGGACGAGGTGAACGAGGTGGCCCGCGAATACCTGGCGGCCGGCGTCCGCCACATCGTGGCCCTGCGCGGCGACCCACCGGCCGGGGCCGCGCGCTACGAACCCCACCCGGGCGGCTATGCCCAGGCCGAGGACTTGGTGCGGGGCCTGCGCCGAATCGGGGATTTCGACATCAGCGTGGGCGCCTATCCGGAAACGCACCCGGCCGCGCTGAACGCCGATGCGGACCTGGACTTCCTGAAGCGCAAGATTGATGCGGGCGCCAACCGCGCCATCACGCAGTATTTCTTCGACACGGACGTGTATCTGCGCTTCCTCGACCGCTGCCATGCGCGCGGCATCACGGTGCCGATCGTCCCCGGCATCATGCCGGTGACCAATTTCGCCAGCGTGAAGCGCTTCTCGGCCATGTGCGGCGCCTCCGTGCCCGACTGGCTGGGCAAGCTGTTCGAAGGCCTGGACGAGGACGAGGGCACCCGCCGCATGGTGGCCGCGACCGTGGCGGCCGAGCAGGTCCGCATCCTGCAGGCCAATGGCGTGGACGAGTTCCACTTCTACACGCTGAACCGGCCGGACCTGACCTATGCCATCGCCCATATCCTGGGCGCGCGCCCGGCCGGGGTGACCACCGCCGCCTGAGTATTTTCCAGGCAAATATGCGGATTCACCCGTTGAATTCGGCATGTTTGCCCATTTTTTCGCCGCCCCGCTTTTGACAAGCCGGGGCGGAGGCGGTCTCCTCCGCGCGACATCCGCCGGAGACACCCCATGGCCAGCCGCCGTTCCCTCCTTGCCGCGCCGCTTCTGCTGCCGGCCGCCGCCCTTGCCCAGCCGCGCTACCCGGAGCGGCCGGTGCGCGTCATCGTCCCCTTCAACGCGGGCGGGCTGATTGACGTGACCGCGCGGCTGATCACCGAGCCCCTGGGCGCGGAACTCGGCCAGACCTTCGTGGTGGAGAACCTGGGCGGCGCCGGCACCACCATCGGCGCGCGCCAGGTGGCCCGCGCGACACCCGATGGCCACACCATCATGGTGACGGGCGCGGCGCACAGCGTGATCCCGGCGCTGTTCCCCGATGCGGGCTTCGACAATGTCGCGGATTTCGCGCCGATCTCTCTGATCAGCGAACAGCCCTTCGTGCTCTGCGTCCATCCGGGCGTGCCGGCCAACACCCTGCCAGAGCTGCTGGCCTGGCTGCGCACGCGCGGGGGGGATGCCACCTTCTCCACCACCGGCATCGGCGCCGCCTCGCATTTGGCGGGGGAGCTGCTGAAGAACATGGGGGGCGTGAACTTCACCTTCGTCTCCTACCGCGGCACGCCGGCCGCCGTGACCGACTTCCTGGCCGGGCGCGTGGACATGATGATCGACAGCCAGACGTTGCTCGCGCCCATGATCCGCGACGGGCGGGTGAAGGGCATCGCGGTGACGACCGCGCGGCGTTCGGCCATGCTGCCCGACCTGCCGACCATCGCGGAGGCCGGCGTGGCGGGCTACCAGACCTCCTCGCTGCAGATGATGCTGGCGCCGGCGGCGACCCCCGCGCCCATCCTGGCCACGCTGGGGGCCGCCATGAAGAAGGTGCTGGACGACCCCGCCGTGCGCGCCCGCTTCACCGAGCGCGGCATCGAGGTGATCAACGGCGATGCGGCGGCGCTGGCCCGCACCATCCGCGACGAGGGCGCCCGCTGGCTGCCCATCCTGCGGAGGGGCTGAGCCATGGCGCAGCTTCTGCTGATGGAGCCTTTCCGGGCCGTCTTCTACACCCCCTACTATGTGGCGCTGGACCGCGGGCTGTTCGCGGCCCATGGCGCCGACATCCGCATCGAGACGGCCGGCACGCCGGACGCGGCGGCGGTGCGCCTGCTGGATGGCAGCGCGGACCTGGCCTGGTCCGGCCCCATGCGCCCCATGCTGGAGCGCAGCCGCAACGAGGCGAGCCCGCTGCGCAGCTTCGGCGCGGCCATCATGCGCGACCCCTTCCTGCTGATGGGCATGGGCGCGCGGCCGGGCTTCGCCATGGCGGACCTTGCCCAGATGCGCGTCGCCATCCCCTCCGAGGTGCCGACCCCCTGGTGGTGCCTGCAACAGGATCTGCGCGACGCGGGCGTGGACCCCGCCGCCATGCCGGGCATCCGCTTCATGCCCATGGGCGAGGGCGCGCGCGCCCTGCTGGCGGGCGAGGTGGACGCGGTGCTGCTGTTCGAGCCCTTCGCCTCGGCGCTGGAGGAGCAGGGCGCCGCCCTATGGTATGCGGCGGCCAGCCGCGGGCCCACGGCCTATAGCGCCCTCTACGCCATCGCGCCGCGCATCGCGGAAAAGGAGCAGGCCTTCCGTGGCGCCGTGGCGGCGCTCGGCGAGGCGCTGGAATGGATCGCCGCCAGCACGCCCGAGGCCATCGCGGAGTTGCTCGCCCCCCGCTTCGCCGACACGCCGCCCGCCCACCTGCTGGCGGCGGTGCGGCGCTACAAGGCGCTTGGGCTTTGGGAGGGCACGACGCGGCTGCCCGAGGCGGCGCTGGACCGGCTGGCGATCTCGATGATCGGGGCGGGCGCCATGTCCCACCACCCGGGCTATGCCGCCTGCATTGACAGCCGCTTCGACTGAATGGCCGGGGGTGGTTCAGACCACCCCTCGCCCCAGCAGCCGCGCATAGATCGGCCGCAGCAGGAAGGGGCTGAGAAACAGCGGGAACTGGCACAGCACCAGGAACAGCAGCACCAGCGGGTCCGTCGCCGCCGGCAGCACCGCCAGATACAGCGCCATGTTCCGGTTCCCCGACAGCAGCCCCGCCGACAGTCCGAGCCGCAGCCCCGCCCCCCGGAAGGCCAGCGCCGTGATCAGGTTCAGCCCCAGCATGCCCGCGAAGGCCAGCGCGATGCCGCCCAGCACCAGCGCGGGGTCGGCCAGCAGCAGCGCCAGCACGCCATCCATCACGCCGAAGCCGTAGAACACCACCAGCAGCACCACGGCCCCGTCCACCGAGCGGCCCCAATAGCCCAGCCGCACCGGCCCCATCAGGCGCCGGAGAATGATGGAAATCACCAGCGGCAGCCCCACCAGCAAGGCCAGACGCAGCATCAACCCCTGCAAGGAGATGGCGAGGTCTATCCCCATCAGCCCCAGCGCCAGCGGCGGCGCCGTGAAGGGCACCAGCAGGGTGGACAGCAGCGAGACGACCAGCGCGATCTCGCCATCCAGCCCCACCAGCCGCGCGAAGGCGGGGGAGGAGGTGGCGGCGCAGCCCGTGGCCACCACCACCAGCCCCGCGGCCAGCCCGCCGCTGAAGCCGAGCGCGCTCACCACCGCCCAGGCCAGCACGGGGCAGGCGACGAGAAGAAACAGCAGCATGGCGCCCACCAGCACGGGCCGGCGCAGATAGGCCAGCACCTGCGCGGGGTCCACGCGCAGCAGCACCAGCACCATCAGGAAGAAGACGACGGCCGTGATCACGTCGCGGAACAGGGCGGCCAGCGGGGGCACGAACAGGCCCACGAAGATGGCCGCGGCCAGAAGCTGCGCGCCACGCATGGCGCAGCCTTCGAGGAAGGTCCGGATCAGGGGCGTTCCTCCGCGCGGTTGGTGGGCCAGGGGCAGTGTTCTATACCCCCCCGGTGTCCGCAACACCGCCCCCCTCCGAATACCTGTCCCGCCTGAACCCCGAGCAGCGCGCGGCGGTCGAAACCCTCGATGGGCCGTTGCTGGTGCTGGCCGGCGCCGGCACGGGCAAGACGCGGGTGCTGACCACCCGCTTCGCCCACCTGCTGATGACGGGCCGCGCCCAGCCCCACCAGGTGCTGGCCGTCACCTTCACCAACAAGGCGGCGCGCGAGATGCGCGAACGGGTCGGCGCCATCATCGGCCGGCCGGTGGAGGGGCTGTGGCTCGGCACCTTCCACGCGCTGGCCGCGCGCATGCTGCGCCGCCATGCCGAGTTGGTGGGCCTGAAATCCGACTTCACCATCCTCGACCCCGACGACCAGACGCGATTGCTCAAGCAGGTGATGGAAGCGGGCGGCGTGGACATGAAGCGCTGGCCCGTCGCCGGCCTCATGGGCATCATCCAGCGCTGGAAGGACCGGGGGCTGACGCCCGGCCGCATTCCGGTGGCCGAAACCTCGGACTACGCGAACAACCGCGCGGAGGCGCTCTACGCCGCCTACCAGACGCGGCTCATTGCGCTCAACGCCGCCGATTTCGGCGACCTGCTGCTGCATGTGGCCGAAATCCTCCGCACCAACCCCGAGGTGCTGGAACGCTACCACCGCCTGTTCCGCTACATCCTGGTGGACGAATACCAGGACACGAACCTCGTTCAGTATCTCTGGCTGCGGCTGCTCGCGCAGGGGCACCGCAACATCTGCTGCGTGGGTGACGACGACCAGTCCATCTATTCCTGGCGCGGCGCCGAGATCGAGAACATCCTGCGCTTCGAGAAGGACTTTCCGGGCGCCGTCATCGTGCGCCTGGAATCCAACTACCGTTCCTCACGCCCCATCCTCGCCGCCGCCTCGGGCCTGATCGCGAAGAACGAGGGGCGCCTGGGCAAGACGCTGCGCCCCGGCCGCGCCGACGCCTCGGGCGAGAAGGTCCGCGTCGTCTCGCTCTGGGACAGCGAGGAGGAGGCCCGCATGGTGGGCGGCCGCATCGAGGACGCCCAACGCGCCGGCCAGGACCTCTCCGAGATCGCCATCCTGGTGCGCGCGGGCTTCCAGACGCGCAGCTTCGAGGAACGCCTGGTCACGCAGGGCATCCCCTACCGCGTCTATGGCGGCGCCAAGTTCTACGAACGCCAGGAAATCCGCGACGCCATCGCCTATTTCCGCGCCATGGTGAACCCGGCCGATGACCTGGCCTTCGAGCGGATCGTGAACACCCCCAAGCGCGGGTTGGGCGACACGGCGTTGGCCACGCTGCACCGCGCCGCGCGCGAACAGGGCGTGCCGCTGCGCATCGCCGCCGGAGGGCTGATCCAGACCGACGCGCTCCGCCCCCGCCCCCGCGCCGCCCTGCGCGAGCTGCTGGAGGGCTTCGCGCGCTGGCATACGGGCCTGGAAAGCCTCGGCCACGTCGTCGTCGCCTCCCAGGTGCTGGAGGAGAGCGGCTATATCGAGATGTGGAAGCAGGACCGCACGCCCGAGGCGCCCGGCCGGCTCGACAATCTCAAGGAACTGCTCCGCGCCATGGGCGATTTCGGCACCATGGCCGCCTTCCTCGAACACATCGCGCTCGTCATGGAGAACGACCAGAACGCGGAAGGGGCGCGCGTCTCGCTCATGACGCTGCACGCGGCCAAGGGGCTGGAATTCGACATGGTGTTCCTGCCGGGCTGGGAGGAGGGCCTCTTCCCCAGCCAGCGCAGCCTGGACGAGGGCGGCAACAAGAGCCTCGAGGAGGAACGCCGCCTGGCCTATGTCGGCATCACCCGCGCGCGGCGGCACTGCATCATCAGCCATGCCGCGAACCGGCGCATCTATGGCAACTGGACCAGCACCATCCCCTCGCGCTTCCTCGATGAATTGCCGCCGGACGAGGTGGTGCGCGAGGGCGCGGAACCGGCCCGCCACATCCCCAGCAGCGTCTTCGGCGCCGGCCCCCTCTCCAGCCAGCGCCGCCCCCGGCTGATCGAGGCCGGCGCCTGGGAGGTGCAGGCCCGCCCCGCGCGCGAGGGCAGCTTCGCCGCCGGCCAGCGCGTCTTCCACCAGAAATTCGGCTATGGCCGCGTCATCGCCGTCGAGGATGACAAGCTCGACATCGCATTCGAGAAGGCGGGCCAAAAGCGCGTCCTCGACCGCTTCGTGGACCCCGCATGAAACGCCACATCCAACCCCTCGAAACCCTCATCCTCGACCAGCTTCCGGAGGATGCGGTGCCGGCCTATGAGGCCGCGCTCAACGCCGTCAGCGCCACGGTCGCCCTGTTCCGCGACGAGGCCACCGACACCTGGCGCATCGAGGCGGTGCGCGAGGCCACGGCCGACCCGGACGCGCTGGCCGCAGCACTTGCCCTGGCCGCCGGCCTCACCGGCCATGACGCGACGCTGGCCCGCAACCCCACCGAGGCCGAGGGCTGGCTCGCCCGCACCGTCGAGGCCTTTCCCGAACAACCCATCGCGACGCGCTTCCTCGTCCGCCCCTCCCATGCCGAGCAGCGGCGCGTCTGGGGGCGGCATGTGCTGACGCTGGATGCGGGCCTGGCCTTCGGCTCGGGCGAGCATTCCTCCACCCGTGGCTGCCTCACCGCGCTGGAGGGCCTGCGCCTGCCGCCCAATGCCCGCGTGCTGGATTTGGGTGCCGGCAGCGGCATCCTGGCCATGGGGGCCGCCAAGCTCGCCCATGTGCGCGTCCTGGCTAGCGACCTCGACCCCTGGTCCGTGCGCGTGGCGGAGGAAAACGCCATCGCCAACGGGCTGCGCGGGCGCATCCGCGCCGTGCTGGCGCTGGGCTGGAACCACCGCGAGATCCACGCCCGCGCGCCCTATGACCTGGTGTTCGCGAACATCCTGGCGCGCCCCCTCTGCGCCATGGCGAAAGACCTCGCCCAACACCTGGCCCCGGGCGGCCGCGCCATCCTGGCAGGGCTTCTGGACAGCCAGGTGCGGATGGTGCTTGCCGCGCATCAGCGGCAGGGCCTGGTGCTGGAACGGCGGATCTCCCTCACCCCCTGGAGCACCCTGGTGCTGCGGCGGCGGGGCTAGTGTCTGATTGCCTTTGGCGGAAGCGCCAAAGGCGTGAATCAGCCGCTCAACCATGCCGACAGCGTGCTCAACGCATGGTGATCACGCTGTAGGGCGGGAAGCGCTCAGGCCTCGACCAGCACCTCCTCCAGCGGGCGGCGGACGGAGGGGCCGATGTCCGGCCCATGCCCCGCGCGCAGCAGGATCTGCGGGAATTCCCGCGTGCCCAGCAACGCGGCGAGCCTGGGGCGCAGCGCCGGCACCTCGATGGGCTGGTTCAGGTAGGAATGTTTCAGCCCGGCGGCGGTGAGGGCCAGTATGGCCCGGCCCAGCGCCTCGCCGGCCCGCAGCCAGTCGCGCGGCGTGTCGCCCGGCGTGGTCAGGACGCCGAGTGCGGGGGAATTCTCGGCCAGCGCCATGTCATGCGCGGCCTGCCCCGCCCCCATGTCGAAGCGGCGGATGGCCATGGCGCCCACGAAACTCAGCAGGTCCGGCATGCCGAAGGCGGCGCCCGACATGCCATCGCGCGAGGCGGCGTGGCGGGACCGCACCCAGGCGGCGAGCTCCCCGCGAAACCCAGGGTCGGCCATCTGCGCGCGATCCCCCTCCGCCACGAGTTCCGCGATGGCGTGGCGCTCGGCCGGCGCGGTGCGCCAATGCAGGGTGGCGCCCTCCACCTCGGCCACGGGCAAGGGCTGCGCCAGGGGTTCGGTGGTGAAGGCCGCGCGGGTGGTGCGGCGGGCGCGGATGGCGGCGAGCCATTCGGGCCGCACGGGCGCGCGGGCGGGGCCGGGCAGGATGCGCGCCAGCAGGTCAGGCGCCGCAGGTTCGGGGAGGAGGGTGACGCCAAGCCCCTGCCCCAGCGCCTCCGCCGCCACGCGCAGATGACCAAGCGCCGCGCCGCAGGAGATGACCAGCGCCCGGTCCTCGGGGTCCACCACCGGCAGGGCCCGGGTGCGGTCGGCCAGCAGTTCCAGCCGGTCTTCCCCCAGGCGGAAGCGCCAGGGCTGGGTGTTGTGCGAGGAGGGGGCGAGGATCGCATGGCCCGCCAACACCCGCAGCCTGGCCCGTGGCGTGGCGAGGCCGGCGAAGCCTTCGGTGGTGATGGCCCAGGGGTCGGTCATGCCCAGCAGTATGGAACATGTGCCGGCGCATGCCCTTGCGCCGGCGCAAGGCCTGCGGGACGCTGCGGCCATGCGCCGCCTGGCTGTCCTTCTCCTGCTGCTCACCCTGCCCGCGCGGGCCGAGGTCATCGCCCTGCCCGGGCCGGAGGGGGTGACACTGCGCGCGGTGCTGGAACGCCCCGACGAACCCAGCCGCCCCACCATCATCGCCCTGCATGGCTGCGGCGGGCTGGGGGGTGCCGCGCGCCCGCCCCGGCTTTCGGCGCGGGAACGGGAATGGGTCGGGCTGCTGGTGGCGGCGGGGCATCCGGTGCTGTTCCCCGACAGCTTCGGCAGCCGCGACCTCGGCCCCGCCTGCGGCCGCGCCGACCACCCGGCCCCGCCCGCGCGGCGCGCCGGGGATGCGCTGGCCGCGCGGGACTGGGCGGCGGCGCAGCCCTGGAATCGCGGCGCGCCGGTGCTGCTGGGCTGGTCGCATGGCGGCAGCACCACGCTGCACGCCTGGGCGCGGGCCGAGCCGGGCGCGCTCAGCGCCGCCATCGCCTTCTACCCCGGCTGCGGCCCGGGCCCGATGGGGCGCGGCTGGCAACCCCGCGGCACCGCCCCCCTGCTGATGCAGCTCGGCGAGGCCGATGACTGGACGCCCGCCTTCCGCTGCACGGAACTGGCGCGCCGCGCCGGGGGGCGGATGGCCTATGACCTCCATCCCGCCGCGCATCACGCCTTTGACGCGCCGGACACGGTGGCGCTGCGCCGCATCAACCTGCCCAATGGCCGCCAGGTGACGGCCGGCCCCGACCCGGCCGCGCGCGAGGCCGCACGCGCCGCCGTCATGGAGTTCCTGGCGCGGAACGCCGCCCCCTAGGGCAGGCCGCGTTCACGCCGCCCGCCCCAGGCCTTGCCAAGAGCGGGATTCAGCGTTTGCGCCGGTTCCAGCGCAATGCCTCCCGCCCTAACCCGCTTCGGGCGCGAATGGGCCATGCCACTTGCGCGCTTCATGCGGACCGCGTGAGTTGGTAATCCGCGCGGCATGATCATCGCCCTCGGCTCCGACCATGCCGGCCTGCCGCTGAAGCAGGCCCTCAAGACCGCGCTGGAGGCCCAGGGCCATTCGGTGCTCGACGCCGGGACCCACGGGCCCGACAGCGTGGACTACCCGGACTTCGCCCATGCCGTGTCTTCCCAGGTGGCGGCGGGCTGCGCGCGCTTCGGCGTGCTGGTCTGCGGCAGCGGCATCGGCATGGCCATCGCCGCCAACCGCCACCCCGGCATCCGCGCCGCCGTGCTGCACGATGCCACCGAGGCCCGGCTGACCCGCGCCCACAATGACGCCAACATCGCCTGCTTCGGCGCCCGCACGCTGGGGGTCGAGGTGGCGCTGGACGCGCTGGCGGCCTTCCTCGCCACCGCCTATGAGGGCGGGCGGCATGACCGGCGCCTCGACAAGCTCGCGCCCCCCACGCTCGCCAGGGCCGGCTGAGCGCCCATATCCCCCCGGCCGCCCCCTGTGGTAATGCCGGGGCAGCCAGCGATTCCGCCCGAGAAAAGGCCAGGCCGATGAACGAGAGCACCGCCCGCTTCCTCCCCGCCCGCTTCTTCCAGGCGCCCGTCGCCGAGAGCGACCCCGAGATCGCGGCCACCATCAGCCAGGAGCTGGTGCGCCAGCAGGATGGCATCGAGCTGATCGCCTCCGAGAACATCGTCAGCCGCGCCGTGCTGGAGGCGCAGGGCTCTGTGCTGACCAACAAGTATGCCGAGGGCTATCCGGGCCGGCGCTACTATGGCGGCTGCGAATATGTGGACGTGGCCGAGACGCTGGCCATCGAGCGCGCGAAGCAGCTCTTCGGCGCGCAGTTCGCGAATGTGCAGCCGCACAGCGGCGCCAGCGCGAACATCGCCGTGTTCTTCGCCCTGCTCCAGCCGGGCGACAGCTTCCTGGCCATGGACCTGGCCGCCGGCGGGCACCTGACCCATGGGGCGCCGGTGAACTACTCCGGCAAGTGGTTCCGCCCCATCGCCTACGGGGTGCGCGAGGCCGATGGCCTGCTCGACTACGAGACGATGGAGCGCCTGGCGCGCGAGCATAAGCCCAAGCTGATCATCGCCGGCGGCTCGGCCTATTCGCGCGAGATCGATTTCGCGCGCTTCCGCGCCGTGGCCGACGAGATCGGCGCGATCTTCATGGTGGACATGGCGCATTACGCGGGGCTGGTGGCGGCGGGCGCCTACCCCTCGCCCGTGCCGCACGCGCATGTGGTGACGACCACCACCCACAAGACGCTGCGCGGGCCGCGCGGGGGCCTCGTGCTGACCAATGACGAGGCGATCGCGAAGAAGATCAATTCCGCGATGTTCCCAGGGCTCCAGGGCGGGCCGCTGATGCATGTCATCGCCGCCAAGGCCGTGGCCTTCGGCGAGGCGCTGCGCCCCGAATTCCGCGCCTATGCGAAGCAGGTAGTCTCCAATGCCCGCGCCCTGGCCGATGAGCTGGTGAAGGGTGGGCTGGCCATCGTCTCGGGCGGCACGGACAGCCACCTGATGCTGGTGGACCTGCGACCCAAGAACCTGACCGGCAAGGCGGCGGAAGCCGCACTCGGCCGCGCGCACCTCACCTGCAACAAGAACGCCATTCCCTTCGACCCGGCCAAGCCCATGGTGACGAGCGGCATCCGCCTCGGCACCCCCGCCGGCACCACGCGCGGCTTCACGGAGACGGAGTTCCGCGAGGTGGGCCGCCTGATCGTGCGCGTGCTGGATGGCCTCGCCCAGGCCAACGACCCCGAGGCGAACAGCGCGGTGGAGCAGGCGGTGGCGAAGGATGTGAAGGCGCTGTGCCAACGCTTCCCGATCTACTGAGCAGATGGCGCAAAGCCGCAAACCCAGCGGTCCCTCCCCACGCTCCGGCCGCAACGCGGCCGGCGCCGCCCAACTGACCGCGCGGCTTGGCGCAACCTCCGCGCGGCGAAGCCAAGCGCGCGGAGCGCGCGCCCGGCATTTGAGGGCATAAAAAAATGCGCTGCCCTTATTGTGGGAACGACGACACCCAGGTGAAGGACAGCCGCCCCTCCGAGGACGGCTCCTCCATCCGCCGCCGGCGCTTCTGCCCCGCCTGCGGCAACCGCTTCACCACCTTCGAGCGCGTGCAGCTCAAGGAACTGGTCGTCCTGAAGTCCGACGGCCGCCGGGTCCCCTTCGACCGCGACAAGATGGCGAAGTCCATCCGCATCGCCTGCCGCAAGCGCCCCGTGGACGATGAACGCATCGAGCGCGTGGTGAACGGCATCCAGCGCCGCCTCGAGATGGAGACGGAAGCCGAAATCCCCTCCCGCCGCATCGGCGAGATGGTGATGGACGCGCTGCGCGGCGTGGACGAGGTGGCCTATGTGCGCTTCGCCTCCGTCTACCAGAACTTCTCCGAGGCCCGCGATTTCGGCGCCTTCCTCAGCGACCTCGAGAAGCCCTGACGTGGCCGCCGAGGACGAGGCCCATATGCGCGCCGCACTCCGGCTCGCGGCGCGGGGCCTTGGCAACACCTGGCCCAACCCGGCGGTGGGCTGCGTGCTGGTGCGCGACGGCCAGGTGGTCGGCCGCGGCTGGACCCA
Organism: Roseococcus sp.; assembly: GCA_035998215.1. GTDB lineage: Bacteria > Pseudomonadota > Alphaproteobacteria > Acetobacterales > Acetobacteraceae > Roseococcus. The sequence continues at coordinate 619,140 of DASYHU010000030.1, forward strand.
GCCCGGCGGCCGCCCCCATGCGGAGGTGGAGGCGCTGACCCGCGCCGGCGAGGCCGCCCGCGGCGCCACCGCCTATGTCACGCTGGAGCCCTGCTCCCATTACGGCCGCACGCCGCCCTGCTGTGATGCGCTGATCCGCGCCGGCGTCTCCCGCGTGGTCGTCGCCATGCGCGACCCCGATGCGCGGGTGGATGGCCGCGGCTTCCGCCGCCTGCGCGAGGCCGGCATCACGGTCGAGGAAGGCCTGTTCGGCGCCGAGGCCGCGCGGCTGAACGCGGGCTTCGTGAACCGCATCACCCAGGGCCGCCCGCTGGTGACGCTGAAGCTCGCGGCCACGCTGGACGGGCGCATCGCCACGGCATCAGGCGAAAGCCGCTGGATCACGGGCGCCGAGGCCCGCCGCGCCGTCCATGCCCTGCGTGCGCGGCATGACGCGGTGATGGTGGGCAGCGGCACCGTGGTGGCGGACGACCCGGACCTCACCTGCCGCATCGCGGGGCTCGACCCCGTGCCCATGCTGCGCGTGGTGGCCGATGCCCGGCTGCGAACCCCCCCCGGCGCGCGCCTGGTGCGCGACGCCCCTGCCCACCCCACATGGCTGCTGACGGGCTCGGGCCATCGTCCTTCCGTGCTTTCGCCCTATATCCGCGCGGGCGTGCAGGTCATCACCATCCGTCGCGCGCCGGGCGGGGGCTTGCTGCCCAAGGCCATGCTGGCCGCACTGGGCACGCGCGGCGTCACCCGCGTGCTGGTGGAAGGTGGCGCGGGGCTGGCCGCCGGGCTGCTGGCCGCGGGGCTGGTGGACCGGCTGGTCTGGTTCCACGCTCCGGGGGTGATGGGGGCGGAAGGCTGGCCGAGTGCGGGCCCCTTGCACGTCGCGCCGCTGGCGCGCATGCCCCGTTTCCGCCGCGTGTCGGTGGCCGCGGTGGGCGAGGATGTGATGACCGAGTTCGAGAAGGAGCCTGGCTGAGATGTTCACGGGGATCGTCACGGCGCTGGGCAGCCTGCGCGAGGTGCAGCCCATCGGCGGCGGGCATGACATGCGCCTCGTCATCGGCGTCGAGCCGGAATTCCTGAAGGGCGCGGTGGTGGGCTGCTCCATCGCCTGCTCGGGCGCCTGCCTGACGGCGGTGGACCTCTACGCCGACAGCTTCTCCGCCAATGCCAGCGCGGAGACCCTCTCCAAGACCACGCTCGGCGCCTGGAAGCCCGGGCGGCGCATCAACCTGGAGCGCAGCCTCAAGCTCGGCGACGAGCTGGGCGGGCACCTCATGTCCGGCCATGTGGACGGGGTGGGCCAGGTGCTGGCGGCGACGCCGGAGAACGCCTCGGTGCGCTGGCGCTTCCGCGCACCCGCGCATGTGGCGCCGCACATCGCGGTGAAGGGCAGCATCGCCATAGATGGCGTATCGCTCACGGTGAACGAGGTTGACGGGCTGGAATTCGGGGTGAACATCATCCCCCATACCTCCGCCGTCACCAGTTTCGGCACGCTGCAGCCGGGCGACGCGGTGAACCTCGAAATCGACACGCTGGCGCGCTACGTGGCCCGCCTGATGGAGTTCCGCGCGTGAGCGTCCAGACCACCACCACCAGCCTGCATGAGTTCATCACCCCCACCGAGGAATTGCTGGAGGAAGCCCGCCGCGGCCGCATGTTCATCCTGGTGGATGACGAGGACCGCGAGAATGAGGGCGACCTCGTCATCCCCGCGCAATTCGCGACACCGGATGCCATCAACTTCATGGCCCGCCACGCGCGCGGGCTGATCTGCCTCGCCATGACGCGGCAGCGGGTGGACCAGCTGAACCTGCCGCTGATGGCGCAGTCCAACGGTACGCGGCACCAGACGGCCTTCACCGTCTCCATCGAGGCGCGGGATGGCGTCACCACCGGCATCTCGGCGGCCGACCGCGCGCGCACCGTCGCCGTCGCCATCAACCCCGAGCTGGGGCGGGAGCACATCGTGACCCCGGGCCATGTCTTCCCCCTGGTGGCGCGCGAGGGTGGCACCCTGGTCCGCGCCGGCCACACGGAAGCGGCGGTGGATTTTGCGCGGCTGGCGGGCCTCAACCCCTCCGGCGTCATCTGCGAGATCATGAACGACGACGGCACCATGGCCCGCCTGCCGGACCTGGTCACCTTCGCGCAGCTGCACGGCCTGAAGCTCGGCACCATCGCGGACCTCATCGCCCATCGGCGCCGCACGGAGCGCATGGTCAAGCGCGTCGAGGAAGGCACCATCCGCAACGCCATCGGCGGCGAGTGGAAGATGCATGTCTACGAATCCACGCTGGAGGGCGGCGAGCACATCGCGCTGGTGAAGGGCGACCTCTCCGGCCCCGAGCCGGTGCTGGCGCGCATGCATGCCGGCAACCTGGTGAATGACCTGGTGGTGGGCCGCTCGGTCTTCGAACTGCACGCGGCCATGGAGGCCATCGCGGCCGAGGGGCGCGGCGTCGTCGTCGTCCTGCGCGACCTGCGGCGGGACGGGCTTTCGTCCCAGCTCCGCGCCGAGCGGCTGCCCTCGGGCCAGCCCATGCTGCGCGACTATGGCATCGGCGCGCAGATCCTGGCCGACCTGGGCGTGAACGAGATCATCCGCCTGTCCAACCACCCGCGTCCCCTGGTGGGGCTGGAGGGCTGGGGGCTGCGTGTCGTGGAAACCCGCCCGCTGGCCGGGGAGAAGCAACGATGAGCACCGCCGACGCCCCCGCCCGCGAGACCATTCGCCTCGACGGCCCCGCCCCCCGCCTGCTGCTGATCCAGGCGCCCTATTACGCCGAGATCGTGGGCGGCATGCGCGCGGGCGTGGAACGCGTGGCCGCCGAGGCCGGCGCTACCCTGGAGGTGGTGGACGTGGCCGGCGCCTATGAGCTGCCGGCCACGCTGCGCATGGCGCTGAACGCACCGCCCAACCCCGCGCCCCGCTGGGACGCCTATGTGCTGCTGGGCTGCGTCATCCGCGGCGAGACGGACCATTACGACCATATCTGCCGCGAGGCGATGTCGGGTGTCATGCAGATCTCGGCCGAAACCGGCGCCGCCATCGGCTGCGGCCTGCTCACCGTCCACACCGAGGCCCAGGCCATCGCCCGCTCGCGCGACGATCACCACAACAAGGGCGCCGAGGCCGCGCAGGCGGCGCTGATGCAGTTGGGCCTGCGGCGCCGCTGGGGGCTGGCATGAAGGCGCGCCCCCAGCCCCGCCCCACTGGGAACCCCGCCCGCCCCCGCACGGGTGCCCGCGTGGCCGCCGTGCAGGCGCTGTTCCAGGCCGAGCAGTCGGGCGAGAGCGTGGAGACGGTGCTGGACCAGTTCGTCCGCCACCGCCTGGGCTCCATCCCCGGCCAGCAGGGCTTCGAGGATGGGCGCATCGAGGCCGCCGATGTCTCCCTCTTCGCCCGCGTGCTGCGGGGTGCCGCGACCAACCCCGATGACCTGGACCAGGTCATCACCCAGCATTTGGCCCAGGGCTGGGCGCTGAACCGCCTCGACCCCGTGCTGCGCGCCATCCTGCGCGCCGCCGGCGGCGAGATGCGCGACATGGGCGGCCCCCCCGCCCGCGTCGTCATCAAGGAGTACATGGACATCGCCCATGGCTTCTTCGGCGGCGAGGAACCGCGCTTCTGCAACGGCGTGCTGGACGCCATGGCCCGCAGCTTCCGCGCGGAGGAGTTCGCGCGGCAGTGAGCCTGCCCCCCGAATTCTCGCTCATCGGCCGGCACTTCCGGCCGCTGGCGGGGGAAGGGGCGCTGGACCTCGCCGATGACGCGGCGCTGCTGACGCCGCCCGCGGGGCAGGAACTGGTCCTGGCGGCAGACGCCATGGTGGCCGGCGTGCATTTCCTGCCCGACGACCCGCCCGAGACCATCGGGCGCAAGCTGCTGCGCGTGAACCTCTCCGACCTCGCCGCCATGGGCGCCGACCCGCTGGGCTACCTGATGACGGTGGCCCTGCCCCGCGGCACGCCCGATGAATGGGTGGCGGGCTTCGCGGCCGGGCTGGCGGCGGACCAGCGGGAATTCGGCCTTTCCGTGCTGGGCGGCGACACCGTCTCCACCCCCGGGCCGCTGACCCTCTCCCTCACCATCCTCGGCACCGTCCCGCGCGGCCAGGCGCTGCGGCGCGAGGGGGCGCGCGCGGGCGATGACATCTGGGTGAGCGGGCGCATCGGCGATGGCTGGCTTGGCCTGCGCGCGGCGCGCGGCGAACGCCCGGACCCGGACGGCGCTTTGGCCCGCCGCTACCGCCTGCCCGACCCGCGCCTGGCCCTGGGGCGCGCGCTGCGGGGCCTGGCCCATGCGGCCATGGATGTCTCGGACGGGCTGTTGCAGGACATCTCGCACCTGTGCCGCGCGGGCGGCGTGGCGGCCGAGGTGGAGGGGCCGCGCGTGCCCGTCTCCGACCCCACCGCGCCGCTGGCCGCGCTGGTCACGGGCGGCGATGACTACGAACTGCTCTTCGCCGCCGCCGCCGAGGACCGCCCCCGCATCGAGGCCGCCGCCGCCGCGGCCCGCACGCCCGTCATGCGCCTGGGTCGCTTCACCGCGGGCGACCCCCGTGTGACGCTGCGCGACGCGAACGGGGCCGACATCACGCCCGCGACGCTGGGCTGGAGCCATCTGTGAGCGACACTGACGACAGCGCCCAAGCCGATCGGGCCATGAAGGCCACCGTGTGGCGGCTGTTCTTCTGCCAGGCGCTGATGAACGCCACCATGATCGGCCAGGTGGCCATGGGCGCGTTGATCGGCCATTCCCTCTCGGGCGATGCCGCGCTGGCCACCCTGCCCATGGCGGTGCAGATGACGGCGGTGATGGCCATCTCCATCCCGGCCTCCTTCGTGTTCAGCCGCTATGGCCGGCGGACGGGCTTCTTCCTGGGCGCGGTGCTGTCCATCCTGGGCTCGGTCACCTTCGCCACCGGCCTGCTGGTGCAGGATTTCGTGGTCTATTGCACCGGCGCGGTCTTCGCGGGCGCGGGCTTCGGCATCGCCCAGCACTACCGCTTCGCCGCCGCCGAGGCCGCGACCCCCGCCTATCGCCCCCGCGCCATCGCCCTCGTCATGGCGGGGCCCGTGCTCTCCGCGATCTTCGGCCCCGAGATCGTGAAGCACACCAATCAGCTCTTCCTGCCCTATCTGTTCCTGGGCACCTATATGGTCATGGCGCTGCTGCCGCTGGCCTGCATGGCGCTGCTGCTGGGCCTGCGCCTGCCACCGCCCCCGCCCAAGCCCAAGGTGGCCACCCCCGTGGGCGAGATCATCCGCCGGCCCGCCTTCGTGGCGGCCGCCGTGGCCGGCCTCGTGGCCTATGGCACCATGAACCTCGCCATGACGGCGACGCCGCTGGAGATGATGCTCTGCGGCTTCTCGGTCAGCGCCTCGGCCACCGTCATCCAGGCGCATGCGGTGGCCATGTTCGCGCCGGGTTTCGTGACCGGACACCTCATCACGCGCTTCGGCGTGATGCGGATCATCACCGTGGGCGCGGGGCTGACGGCGGCCAGCGTGGCCGTGGCGCTGACGGGGCAGACCTTCTGGCATTTCTCCACCGGCCTCGCGCTGCTGGGGGTGGGGTGGAACTTCATGTTCGTGGGCGCCACCACCCTGCTCGCCACCAGCTACTCCCCCCAGGAGCGGGTGCGCGCCCAGGCGGCCAATGACTTCATCGTCTTCGGCACCGTGGCCTGCACGGCCTTCCTCTCAGGCTTCATCCATGCGCGCTTCGGCTGGTCCATCCTGAACCTCACCCTGCTGCCGCCGCTGGTGGCCGCACTCGCCCTGCTGGCCTGGCAGAGGGTGCGAGCGCGGCGGGTGGCCCCGGTCTGAGGGCACGCGACCGATTCACCGCTCCGGCGTCGCCGCCTCCGCGGATCGGACGTCAACCGCGCGGCCGATTCACCGCTCCGGCGTCGCCGCCTCCGCGGATCGGACGCGGTTGGCCCCCTCCCCCGCAAGAAGCCGCTTCTTCGCTGCCAACCCCCAGCGATAGCCCGTCAGGTTGCCATCCTTCGCCACCACGCGGTGGCAGGGAATGACGGGCGCCAGCGGGTTCTGAGCGCAGGCGCGGGCCACCGCGCGGGTGGCGGCGGGCGCCCCCATCTGGGCGGCCAGCCCGGCATAGCTGCGCGTCTGCCCGGGCGGGATGGCCTGCAATTCCTCCCACACCCGCCGTTGGAAGGCGGTGCCGCGAATGTCCAGGGGCAGGTGCAGTGCCGCCGCGGGCTCGCGCAGATGGGCCGCGATGGCGGCCACCGTGTCCGCCAGCGCCGAATCCTCCTGCAAGGTGGCATGGGGGAAGCGGCGACGCAGATCGCCCTCCAGCGCCTCGAAGGGTTCCGCGAAGCCGATGAAGCAGACGCCGCGCGCCGTGGCGCCCACCAGCAGCGGCCCCATGACGGACTCGGCGCGGGCGATGGAAATCACCTCGCCCCGCGCGCCCCGCCGCGCGGCACCCGGCGTCATGCCCAGCGCGGGCCGGCCATAGACGCGGCTTTCGCTGCCGAACCCTGCCTCGGCCACCGCATCGGCCACCCGTGCGCCCCCGGCCAAGGCCGCCTGCAGCCGCCGCCCCCGAACGGACTCGGCGAAGGAACGGGGCGTGACGCCCGTCACCTCGCGGAACATCCGCAGGAAGTGGTGGCGCGCATAGCCCGCGCGGGCGGCAAGTGCGGCAAGGCTCGGGATCGTCTCGCTGGCCTCGATCAGCGCGCAGGCGGCCGCCACGGCGTCACGGTGCAGGGAGGCGCGCTCCCCCTTCGGATCACAGCGCTTGCACGCGCGGAAGCCCGCGGCCTCGGCGGTGGCCACGCAGGCGAAGAAGCGGGTGTTGCGGCGCAGCGGCGGCCGCGCCGGGCAGCCGGGCCGGCAGAAGACGCCCTGCGTGGTGACGGCGTAGAGGAATGCCCCGCAGGCGGGCGCGGCATCCCGCCCCAGCACCGCCTGCCAGCGGAGATCGTCGAGGGAAGGGGCGATGCTGTCCATGCGGCGCAGTCTGGCGCGGCGGCCCCCCGCGCGCCATCCGCGCGTTGCCCCGCTACAGGAAGCCCCGCTACAGGGGCCCCGCCTTCCCGAACAGCCATCCCTGGCCGAACTTCACGCCCAGCTCCTGCATCAGGGCGGCGCATTCCTCGGTCTCGATATGCTCGGCCACCACGGCCGCGCCCACGGCCTGGGAGAGGTCCACCATGGCCTGCACGAAGCTACGGTCACGCTCGCTGGTCAGGGCTGCGACGACATAGCTGCCATCCACCTTCACGTAGTCCACCGGAAAGGCGCGCAGATAGCGGAAGGAGGCGGCGCCCGCGCCGAAATCATCGAGGCAGACCCGCACGCCCCTGTCCCGCAACTCGGACAGGGTGAGGGTGGCGCTGGCCTGGTTCTCGATCTCGGCGCTCTCGGTCAGCTCCACCATCAGCCGGGCGGCGGCGCGGCGGTCGCGGTCCACCAGGGCCAGCAGCCGCGTGCGGAAGGACTTCGACTGCGCCGACAGGCCCGAGATGTTGAAGGCGAGGTGGCGCCCCGCTGGCAGGGCGGGAATGGCGGCGATGGCGAGGGAAGCCACGGCCAGGTCCAGCTCTTCCGTCAGCCCCACGGTCTCGGCCAGGGTGATGAAGTCCTGCGGGCCTTCGCCGGGCTTCAGCACCTCGGGGTGCGGGCGCAGCAGCGCCTCGTAATGGTGGATCTGGCGTGTGGCCAGCGTCGCGATGGGTTGGAATTCCAGCCGGAAGCGCCGCTCGGCCACCGCGAGGCGCAACGCCCCCGCGCGGGCGGCGATGCGCGAGACGATGCCCTCCAGCCCGTTCTCGAAGCCAGCCTCCTTCAGCCCCTCCGCCCCAAGCCGGGCAAAGACCGACAGCCCGTGGCGCAGCGCCCGCGCGGCCTGGATGGGGGAGAGCGCACCGGGGGCGAGGTCAATCTGCGCCGCGAGGTTGACCGACACCTCCGCCTGGTCCCCCAGAACGGCCTCGACCGCCCGGGCGATGGCGGCGAGATCGGGCGTGGCATCAGGCTCTTGCAACACCCCGTAGCGGCCTGGTGCCAGGCGCGCGACAAGGGCGCCGCCGGTCTCCCGCGTCAGGATGTTGCGGAGCGATTCCACCTCCGGCAGCCGCACGCGGATGGGGTGGGCCGAACCCACTCCGGGCGCGGTGGGGTCATGGCAGAAGGACAGCCCGCCCCCCTTGCCGGAGCCGAGCATGCCGCGCAGCGCGTCGCTCTCGGCCTTGGGCACGCCCGCCACCTCGATCAGGGCAAGGCGCGCCCTCTCACCCTCCCGCAGGCGCTGTTCGGCCGCTCGGGTCAGCAGGCCGGGGCTGGTCTTGGTGGCGGCATGCGCGCTGCCTTGCGGCAGCGGCGCGAAGGTCAGGCAAAAGCGAGAGGTGCCGCAGGGATGGGGCATGGACAGCCCGGCCACGGCGAAGGGCGTGCGCTCCCCGTCATTCAGCGCATAGGCGCTGGGCGGCAGGCGGCCGCGGGTGGGCAGCAGGGCCATGGCGGCGGTGAAGGCGTCCCGGTCCTCAGGGGCGAGAATGTCGCTCGGCAGTCGGCCCACCAGGCTTTCCGGCTCGCGCCCCAGGCGCTGGCGGAACGCGCCGGCTGCGAAGGCGATCCGGCCATCCGCCCCCACCTCCACCAGCAGCTCGGCCGCGGCGAAGGCGAAGGCGATGAAACGCTCACGGTCGGCCTGGAGGCGCGGGGAGTCCATGCGCCTTTATGCGCATGGAGCAGTTAATGATGGGTGAAGAACCGTCTCAGGCCGCGAGCGCGGCCTCGGCGTCCAGCGTGGCGGCGGCGGCGTGCACCACGGCGGCGATGCGGACCGCGGCCTGCACCTGTTCCTTCGTCACGCCATGCTGCAGCAGCACTTTCTCATGGCTTTCCATGCACATGCCGCAGCCATTGATGGCCGAGACGGCCAGCGACCACAGTTCGAAATCCACCTTCTCCACCCCGGGCTTCGCCATGATGTTCATGCGCAGCTTGGCCGGCATGGTCGCATAGTCGCCATGCACCAGGTGGGTGAAGCGGTAGTAGATGTTGTTCATGCCCATGATGGAGGCCGCGGCCTTGGCCGCCGTCAGCGCCTCGGTGGAGAGCTGGGGACCGAACTCCGCCACGATGTGCTTCGAGACCAGGGCGTTGCGGCTGGCGAGTGCGGAGACGATGAAGCAGCCCGCGCGCTGCTGCTGGGAGAGCGAGGGCTCGGTGGACAGCGAACCCAGGTTCAGCTTCTGGTCCTTGGCGTATTCGGGCAGGGCATTGCGCAGCGCTTCCAGCGACATGGCGGGCTCCATCAACTTATGGCGAAAGGGAACACACCAACCTTTCGGCCGCAGGCGCGGCCGAAAGCGGGGGGTCTAAGGGGGGCTGGATGCCCCCCTTTCGCCGGCGGCGGTAGGGTTGGTGTGGCGGCTACCGCTGCCGGCGACAGAAGCCGCCTCAGGCCGCCTTTTCGAACAATTCCTGCGGCTTCAGGGCCTCTTCGCCCTTCGTCCAGTTGCAGGGGCAGAGTTCGTCGGTCTGCAGCGCGTCGAGCACGCGCAGCGTCTCCTGCGGGTTGCGGCCCACATTCAGCCCGTTCACCGTCACGTGCTGGATGGTGTTGTCCGGGTCCACGATGAAGGTGACGCGCAGCGGCACGCCCGCATCCTTGTCCAGCACGCCCAGCGCCGTGGACAGTTCGCGCTTCACATCCGCCAGCATGGGGAAGGGCAGCGTCTTGATGTCCTCGTTGTACACGCGCCAGTTCAGGTGCACGAACTCGCTGTCGGTGGACACGCCATAGACCACGGCGTCACGGTCGGCGAACTCGGTGTTGAGCTTGCCGAAGGCCGCGATCTCGGTCGGGCAGATGAAGGTGAAGTCCTTCGGCCAGAAGAAGACGATCTTCCACTTGCCGGGGTTGCTGTCGGAGGTGATCTCCTCGAAGGACTTGCCGGGGCCGCCCAGGCCATCGGGGCCACCCTTGACGGCGGTGAGCTTGAAGGCGGGGAACTTGTCGCCAACGGTCAGCATACGGCTTCTCCTGTGGTGCCGCGCGGGCGCGGCGCCGGTTCAGATGCGCCGGTTCGTTCCGGCTGCGCGTTCACATATCGCAGCGCAGCATGATTTGGCCAATGAAGAGTTTTCACCGACCTGATCGAGTTTCCCGATCAAAGCCCCGCGCTGACCGCGGCGCAGACGCGCTCCACCTCCGCCTCGGTCAGATAGGGGTGCATGGGCAGGGAGAGCACCTGGTCGCACAGGCTCTCGCTCACCGGCAGGGCGGGCGGCGTGCCGGCGAAACCCGCCGCATGGGCGGCCTGGTAGGCCGGCTGGTGGTGCAGGGGCTTGGGGTAATAGACGCCGAAGGGAATGCCCTCGGCCTTCAGCGCGGCCTGCACCCGCCCACGCTCAGCCGTATCGGTGCAGCGGATGGTGTAGAGGCCCCAGGCGCTTTCGCAGCCGGCGGGCTGCGCCTGCAGGGCCACCTGCCCCGCCAGGCGTTCGCCATACCAGCCGGCCACGCGCGCCCGGGCGGCGATCTCGCCCGGAAACAGCGTCATCTTGCACAGCAGGATGGCGGCCTGGAGTGTGTCCAGCCGCCCGTTCATGCCCGTCCGCAGCACCTCGTAGCGCGAGCCGCCTTCGCCATGGGTGCGGAGCGAACGGTAGAGCTCCGCGCGCTCGGCGCTGTTGGTCAGCAGCGCGCCGCCATCGCCGTAGCAGCCCAGCGTCTTGGTGGGATAGAAGGAAAGGGCCGTCGCCTCGGCATGGCCCCCCAGCGGGCTGCCATGCAGCCGGGCGCCGAAGGCCTGGGCCGCGTCGTCCAGGGTGAACATGCCATGCCGCGCGCAAAGCCCGCGGATGGCGGGCCAGTCCGCCGGCAGGCCGAAGAGGTCCACGCCCACCACGGCGCGCGGGCGCAGCCGCCCCTCGCGCGCCACCTGCTCCACGCGGGCCGTGAGGTCCGCCATGTCCATGTTGAAGGTCTCGCGGTCCACGTCCACGAAGACAGGCGTGGCGCCCAGGACCAGCGGCACCTCGGCCGTGGCGGTGTAGGTGAAGGCGGGCAGGAAGACCGCGTCGCCCCGGCCGATGCCCTCGGCCATCATGGCGATCTGCAGCGCATCCGTGCCGGAGGAGACGCCGACGGCATGCGCCACCCCCGCGAAGGCGGCGAGCTGCGCCTCCAGCTCCGTCACCTCGGGTCCGTTGATGAAGCGGCCCGAGGAGAGGACGGAGGCGATGCGCGCATCCAGCGCCTCGCGGATCAGCGCCTGCTGCGCCTGCATGTCGAAGAGGGCGATGGGCTTGGGCATGACGTTCATGATGGCCTCGTCCAACGCCGCGCGGGAAGGATCAAGCCCCCTCCCTCCCTTTGGGCGGTCCCGTTTCATGTCCCCATGTGACAAGGGCGGGGCGGCGGACGGGGTTCAGCCCGTGGCGCTCCCGCTCTGGCCCGGGTTCGCCTCATGCTCGAATTCCGGCACCAACCGCGAGAGCTGCGCCAGCGCCAGCCTCGCCTGCCCCGCCCGCGCCGTGGCCGCGACCTCCTCCAGCGCGCGGCCCACCAGCGCGGGGTCCGCGGTGCGGGGCGTCGCCACCAGCAGGCCCGGGAAGCGCGTGGGCCGGGGCGGCTCCTGCCCGTGGAACATCTCCTCGAACAGCTTCTCGCCGGGGCGCAGGCCGGTGAAGCGGATTTCCACATCCTCGTCCGGGCGCAGGCCGGCAAGGCGGATCATCCGCCGCGCCAGGTCCACGATCTTCACGGGGCTGCCCATGTCGAGCACGAAGATGCCGCCATCGCGCAGTTCGGGCGGCGTGTCCTCGCGGTCGGCGGCGCCCACCACGGCGGCCTGGAGCACCAGCCCCACCGCCTCGCGCACCGTCATGAAATAGCGGCGCATGTCGGGGTGGGTCACGGTCAGCGGCCCGCCGCGTTCGAGCTGGCGGCGGAAAAGCGGCACCACGCTGCCCGTGCTGCCCAGCACATTGCCGAAGCGCACGGTGATGCAGCGCATCCCTCGCTCTCCGGGGGGGCCGTCCCCGGCGCGGGCCTGCTTGTCCAGCGCCTGGCAGAACATCTCGGCCAGGCGCTTGGTCGCGCCCATCACGCTGGTGGGGTTCACCGCCTTGTCGGTCGAGATGAACACCATCAGCCCGCAGCCTGACGCGCGGGCGGCCTCGGCCACCACGCGGGTGCCATGGGCGTTGGTCAGCATCCCCTCCAGCGGGTCGTTCTCGACCATGGGGACATGCTTGAGGGCGGCGGCGTGGAACAGAAGCTCGGGCCGCGCCTCCTCCATCAGGCGGCGGATGCGCGCCTCGTCGCGAATGTCGGCGAGGATGGCGCGGCGCGGCACGCCCGGATGGCGCTCGCTCAGTTCGAGGTTGATCTCGTACAGCGCGTATTCGCCGTGATCGAGCAGCGTCAGCATGGCGGGGCCGAGTGCCGCCACCTGCCGCGCCAGCTCGCCACCGATGGTGCCGCCCGCCCCCGTGATCAGCACGCGCCGCCCCTGCACGAGGCGCGCCATCCCCTCGCGGTCGAGCGGCACCTGAGGGCGGTCGAGCAACTCCTCGATGGAGACGGGGCGAAGGTCCATGCGCGGGCCCGCGCAAGACGACCGCTCGGCATGGCTCAGCGCCGTGGGCAGGGGCGCGGCGCGGACCGGGATGCCATGGCGGTCGGCGGCGTCGAGCAGCGTCTCGAGCGCGGGGCCGCGTGTCTCGGGGGCGGCCAGCACCAGCAGGGCAGGCAGCCGGCCCTCCGCGCGCAGCCGGTCCAGCACCGCCTCCACCTCCTCGATGGCGCCCAGGATGGGCTGGCCATGCAGGCGCCGTCCCGCCTGGCGGGTGCGGCGCGTCAGCACGCCCTGGACGCGGTAGCTGGGGCGCTTCTCCCGCGCCAGGGCATGGATGAAGAGGTCCACCTGGTCGGCCGAGCCCGCCACCAGGATGGGCGGCAGCCCCTGGTGTTCCCAGGCCCGGCGCAGCGCCTGCAGCCGGCTGACCAGCCGCGGCACGCCCAGAAGGCCGGCCAGCACCATGGCGTGCAGCACCGGAAAGGCGGGGTTGGCGGGCCACCAGGCCCCAAGCGCGGCCCCCGCAAGCCAGAAGGACAGCGCGGCCATGAGCGAGGCGGCCATCACCGCCAGAAGGTCCCGCAGCCCGGCGAAGCGCCAATACTGGTTGTGCAGCCCGAAGGCCCAGGCCGGCAACAGCACCGTCAGCGCCGCCAGGACGCCGCCCATGGCCCACCAGCCGGATTCGGGCGGCCAGCTTCCCGGCCCCGCGAGCCAGAGCGCCAGCGGCAGGGTCAGGACCGCCAGCACCGCATCCAGCGCGAAGTTCAGCAGGACGCGGGCCGAGGCAAGCTTGTTCATGGCGCCCTCCTTAACCCACTGGTTCAAGCTTCTCCACCCAAGAGCAAACGATACAACCCGACGAGGCGGGAAGCCTCCTCCGGCCAACCCCAGCGTGTGGCGGCCGCCTCGCGCCCTGCCGCCCCCATCGCCGCCCGCCGCGCGGGGTCGGCCAATTCGGCCACGGCCCCCGCGATGGCCTCGGGCCGCGTCACATCCACCAGCAATCCGCAGCCCGTGTCGTCCAATATCGCGGCCACCGGCTCCGCGAAGCCGGGCGCAATGACGGGCAGGCCCAGCGCCATCCCGTCGAACAGCTTGTGCGGCAAGGCGAGGCGGTGATTCTCCTCGCCGGGCTGGAAGAGGATGAGGTTCACATCGGCCTCCGCCGCCGCGCGGGCCAGTGCCGCCTCGGCCGGCATCCAGCCGGCCAGCGTGATGCGCGGCGTAAGGCCCAGCGCCTCGGCCCGCGCGCGGAAGGCGTCCTCGCTGCCATCCGTGAAGCGGCCGATCACGAGCAAGCGCGTGTCCGGCGGGGTAAGCGCCAGCGCGTCCAGCATCTGCGGCCAGCCCCGCGCCACGCCGATGGCGCCCAGGTGCAGCAGGGTGAGCGGCCCCGGCCCATGGACGCGCGGGGCGATTCCCGTGGGGGCGAGCGCGTGGTTGCGGACCTCCACCGCGCGGGGGGCGGCTGGGTAGTCGGCCGCCAGGCCCTCCTTGGCCAGCACCACCGCGTCCGACCCGCGCGCGAGGCCGCCCAGCACCCGGCGCAGCACCGCGCGCGCCGGCGGGCGCAGCGGCGCCGGCAGGCGCGTATCGAGGCGCGAGGGGTAATGCTCATGCACGTCCAGCACCACCGGGCAGCCCAGCCGCGCGCCGGCCAGCCGCGCGATGGCCCAGGCATCGGGCTCGGAGGCATGGATGGCGCGCGGCCGCAGCGCCATGGCGCGCCGATACAGCGCCGGCAGCCGCGAGAGGCGCCCGCGGCCCGCCACCGTCTCGATGGCGACCCCCGCCACCGGCGGCAGCGCGCCGCCCGGCCCGGGGCAGAGATGCGTCACCTCCCACCCCGCCTCGACCAGCGCGGCACCCTCCTTGCGGACCACGCGCATGTCATCGGCCGGATGGGCGGCGGAGAGCATCAGGATCATGGCAGGCAGGCCTCCACCTCGGCCACGAAGCGGGCCGTAAGCAGGCGCCGGTCGAAGCGGCGCATGGCGAGCGCGCGCGCCGCCTCGCCCATGGCGCGGCGGCGGGCGGGGTCGTCGGCCATGCGGGTCAGGGCATCGGCCAGGCCCGCCGCGTCGCGCGGGCCCACCGTCTCGCCCGCGCCATGGGTGGCGAGCAGTTCCGCCGCCTCGCCGGGCAGGTTGGACAGCACGGGCAGGCCCGCCGCCAGCACATCCACCAGCTTGTTGGGCGCCACCTGCCCCGCGAATTCCGGCACGGGGGCAAGGCAGAGCAGCCCCACCTGCGCGCCCGCCAGCAGCGCCGCCACCTGGCGCTTGGGCATGGGGTCCAGGAAGGTGAGGTTGGGCAGGCCCGCCGCCCGCGCGACCAGGGCGGGCTTCGCCGCCCCCTCGCCCACCAGCACCAGCCGCACCCGCCGCTCGCCCCGCGCGGCCAGCAGGCGCGCGGCCTCCAGCAGCAGGCCGAGCCCATTGGCCGCGCCATGCGCCCCGGCATAGACGGCCAGCATCTCGTGGCTGCCCACCCCATCGGGCCGCCAGGGTGCCACCTGCGGGCCGAAGAGATCGAGGTCGGCCCCCTGGGGAATGACCGCCACCTCGGCCGCGCCACGGCCCCGGGCGATGGCGGCCATGCCCTCGCTCAACGCCACCACGCGCCGCGCGCGCCGGCAGGCGGCATCGGCCAGCGCGCCCATGGCGGCCAGCACGGGACGGGCGCGCAGGCCAAGCGCGGCGGGCAGTTCGGGCCAGGGATCACGCATCTCGAACAGGAAGGGCGTGCCATGCCGCCGCCGCGCCTCCAGCGCCGGCAGCGCCACGGTCAGCGGGGTGGAGGAGGCGATCACCACATCCCACGGCCCGCCCGCCGCGAGCCGCGTGGCGCGCGCCGCGTAGCGCAGGAAGGCCAGGCTGCGCGCGGCAAGCCCCATCGCGTTCCCATAGCGGATGTCGAACTCCACCACGCGGATGCCATCCACCATCCCCTCGCGCCGCCCGCGCCGGAGCGGGGTGTCGAGGCCCGTCACCGCGCCCTCGAAGCGGCCGGTGGCCAGCGTCACCGCATGGCCCGCCCGCACGAGCGCCCGCGCCTGGGCATGGCTGCGCGTGGCCGTGCTGCCGGCGGGCGTGGAGAAGTGCTGGTGGAGGTAGAGTAGGCGCGCCATCCGGCCTCAACCCCGCCGCGCGACCCCCAGGATCGTCTCGATGACGCGGCCCTGCTCGGCCGCGCCCAGGCCGCTGCCGGAGGGCAGGCACAGCCCGTCCTCGAACAGCCCGGCCGCGAAGGCGCCGCCCGAGCGTGGCGCGTCGCGGAAGGCGGGCTGCAGGTGCATGGGTTTCCAGACCGGCCGGCTCTCGATGCCCTCGGCGGCCAGGGCCATGCGAATCAGCTCGCGGTCGGCCCCGAAGCGCTGCGGGTCCACCATCATGGCGGTGAGCCAGCGCGAGGACCGCGCCCAGCCCGGCTCCGGCATGAAGGTGATGCCGGGCAGGTGGCCCAGGGCCTCCTGGTAGCGGCGGAAGATGGCCCGGCGCGCGGTGACCCGGCGTTCCAGGTCCGGCAATTGGGCCAGGCCGATGGCGGCCGTGACGCAGCCCATGGCGTAGTTGTGGCCGGTCGTCTCGTGCTGGTAGTGCGCCGCCACCTCCCGCGCCTGGGTGGCGAGGTGCCGGGCGCGGGCCAGCAGGGCGGCGTCCCCCAGAAGGGCGCCACCGCCGCCGGTGGTGATGATCTTGTTGCCGTTGAAGCTGACCACCGAAAGGTCGGCCCCCGCGCCGGCCGGGCGGCCGTGCTGAAGCGAGCCCATGGCACAGGCGCTGTCCGACAGCACGGGTACGCCCCAGCGCGCGCAGGCGGCGCGGATGGCGGGCATGTCGGAGGGCTGGCCGAAGAGGTCCGCCGGCACCACCACCCGCGGCAGCCGGCCGCGCCGCGCCGCGGCGGCGAGTTCACGCCGCAGCCGCGCGGGGTCGAGCGTCCAGCTCTGCGGGCAGACGTCGAGGAAGCGGGGGGTGGCGCCCATCTGCACGGCGGGGGCGATGGTGGCGATGAAGGTCAGCGTGGTGGTCCAGACCTCGTCGCCCGGGGCCACGCCCAGCACACGATAGGCCAGGTGCAGCGCCGCCGTGCCCGAGTTGAGCGCCAGCGCCTCGGACGCCTGCATGCTCTCGGCCACGGCCTGCTCGAAGGCCGCGAGGGTGGGGCCGGCCGGGGCTAGCCAGCCGCTGCGAAGGGTCTGCGCCACCTCCTCCAGCTCATTGCCCGAGAGCTCGGGCGGCGAAAGCAGGATGGGGCGCGGCCCGACCCGTGCTTCCCGAGGGAAGCGCAGGATGGACGCCACAGGCGTCTTGGATATTGGGAGAAGTTGCACTTTTTGCGACATCCCAAAGGAGGAATTTTAAGTAGAGGGAAAATGGCTTTGAATGCAACCGCGTTACGAGTAAATTTTTCGTTAATCTTACTTGGTCTGATTGACACATTCCGCGGAGTGCAACCCGTGGCGACGACTCGATCGCGAATATTCCCAGGACTTATCGAGGGCTTAACCCCCCCCGGCGATGGCTGATGGGATGCTGCTCTGGCAAGAAAATCGCGCATTTCCGGGGCCAGGCCCGAGATGGAGGCGCTGCATGCCAGGCATGCCGCCGGCGCCGACCCAGGGTTGGGGCGGTGAAGCAAGGGTGGGCGGCGTCGGGATGGCCCACCCGCGACGCCTGATCCCACCCTCGGCAACATGGGGACCGGGCCCGCGGCCCGGCCCTGGTTCACGCGTGGCCGACGGAAGGCGAGGCGCCTGCCTGCTGCTGGCGCTTGGCGTGCAGAAGCTGGGCCACGTCAATGGGCGGCAGCATCAGCGCGGGGAAGCCGCCCTGGCCGCTCAGGTCGGACACCACCGCCCGCGCATAGGGGTAGAGCAGGCGCGGGCAATCCACATGCAGCACCTGGTCCGCGTGCTCGGCCGGCAGGTTCAGCGTGAAGACGCCGCAATAGGTGACCTCGACGATGTAGCACACCGCCTCCTGCGCGCGGGCCTCCACACGCAGCATCAGCGCCACCTCGAAGACATTGGCGCCTTCCTGCAGCTGCTTCACCTCAAGATCCGCGTCCAGGTTCACCTGGGGCTGGCTGCGGAGCGTGGTGAAGATGGCGGGCGCGCCGGGCACCTCGAAGGAGATGTCCTTCGCATACTGGATCTCGACGATGAGCGGCGGCGGCAGGTTGCCGTTGGCGTCGCCGTTCTGGGTGGGGTTGGGCTGGTCGGACATCGGGGGTGGCCCCTTCTCTGGCTCTGGATCAGGTGGGGCGCGCTACCACGCCCCCCGCCGGGCCGGAAGCCCGTGCGGTTTGGCGGCCCGCACCCGCGGCGCTTTGCGATGGCTACGCCCGGCGCCGCTTTGCGATGCCCACGCCCCGCGCCGCTTTGCGATGCCCACGCCCCGCGCCGCTTTGCGGCGACACCTTCCGCGCCTTTGCGGCGACACCTTCCGCGCCTTTGCGGCGACGCCTTCCGCGCCTTTGCGGCGACGCAGCATTCCGCCTATTGTCCGGACATGCCCCTCCCCGCCCCCGCCCCCCGAAAGCTCGAACACCTGCGCGACATCTCGCTGCGCGGTTACCTGCGCGAGGATGGTCTGGTGGATGTCGAGGCGCACCTCACCGACACCAAGACCTATGGCTTCCCCTCCGAGCACCGCGGCCAGGTGAACCCCGGCGACCCCATCCATGGCATGTGGATCCGGCTGACGGTGAACGAGGACATGGTCATCACCGCCTGCGAGGCCGCCTCCGACCATACGCCATTCGCCGTCTGCCCGGGCGCCACGCCGAATTTCGCGCGGCTGGCGGGCCTCTCCATCGGCCCCGGCTTCAACCGCGCGGTGAATGAGCGTGTCGGCGGCGTCGAGGGCTGCACCCATCTGCGCGAATTGCTGGCGCAGATGGCGACCGTCGCCTTCCAGACCATGTGGCCCATCCGCAGCCGCCGCATGGCCGCCCAACGCGCGGCCGAGGCGCAGGGCGCGCCCCGCAGGCGTCCGCCCTTGCTCGGCACCTGCCATGCCTATGCGCCGTCCAGCCCGGTGGTCCGGAAGAAATGGCCGGAATGGAGCGACCAGCCGCCCGAGCCCGCCAAAGCGGAGTAGGCTTCAGCCCACTTCCTCCGGCGCGCGCAACGTCAGCGCGAGCGCGTGCAGCCCCCCCGCGAATTCCGCCGCCAGCGCCGCATGCACCGCGCGCGAACGGTTCACGCGCGACATGCCCGAGAAGCTCGGGCTGACCAGAAGCACGCTGTAATGCGTCTCGCCCTCCGGCCGCGCGCCGGCGTGGCCGGCGTGCATGTGGCTGTCATCCACCACTTCGAGGCGAAGCGGCTGGAATTGCGCGTCAAGCGCGGTGCGGATGCGGGTGGCGCGATCGGACATGGCCGCGAAACTTGCCCAACGCCGCGATGTTGCCAAGCCCGCACCCCGAACCCATAACCCGCCGATGGCCCGGCGCACGAGCTTCCAGCCCCAGACCGACCCCAAGGCGCCGCCCCGTGGCTGCGCGGCACCCGGCTGCGCCGAAGCCGGCGAGTTCCGCGCGCCCAAGGACCGCAGCCTCAGCGAGTATCTCTGGTTCTGCCTGGAGCATGTGCGCGAATACAACAAGGGCTGGGATTTCTACCGCGGCATGGGGCCGAACGACATCGAGCACGCCATCCGCTCCGACACCGGCTGGCAGCGCCCCACCTGGCCGCTGGGCCGGCTGGGTGCGCGGCTGGACCCTGAGCGCGTGGCGGACCCCCTGGGCATCCTGCGCGACACCGCCCTGCACGAGAAACGCCGCCCCGAGCCCAAGCGCGAGGCCCCGCCCGAGCTTCGCGCCGCCCTCGGCCTGCTGGAACTCTCCTGGCCGCTCGACGCCGCCGCACTCAAGGCGCGCTACAAGGAACTGGCCAAGCGCTACCACCCCGACGCCAATGGCGGCGACCGCAGCGCGGAGGAGCGGCTGAAGGACATCAACCGCGCCTATTCCCTGCTGCGCCGGCGCGTGGGCGCCACCCCCGCCGAGCCCGCGGCCGCGGCCGGTTGATGGGTGTCCCGCGGCGCGCGCTGCTGGCCGCCGCACTCCTGCCGGGCTGTGCGGGCCACCAGCCCGCCGCCACCGGCTGCGCGCTCGATGTGAACGGGCTGCCGGCCTGGGTCGTCGCCATCTCCTGGCACAGCGACATCGCCCTGCCCCTGGAGGCGCTGGAGGGGCCCATGCTGGGCGCGCTCGCCGCACGCCTGCCCGGCGCCCACAGCGTGATGTTCGGCTTCGGCAAGCGCAGCTTCATCACCTCGCCCGAGCCCTCGCTGGCCGAATGGCTGCGCGGCCCCCTGCCAGGCCCCGCCGCCCTCCAGGTGACGCCCCTGCGCCGCCCCCCTGGCGAGGCCCTGCCGGGGCGCGAGGTGGTGGGGCTGCCCATGGCCCCCGCGCGCCGCGCCCGGCTGGCCGCCTTCATCGCCGACGCCTTCGCGGGCGAGGCGCCCCTTCCCATCCGCGCGGACGCGATCCCGCACGCCCTCTTCTTCGAGGCGCGCGAGACCTACACCCTCGCCAACAACTGCAATGCCTGGACGGCGCGGGCGCTGGCGGCGGCCGGCCTGCCCTTCAGCCCCACGGGCGTGACCTGGCCCGATGCGGTGATGCGCCAGGCCCGGGCGCTGGGCGCGGGCTGCGCGGCGTGACACGGCGAGGGGCACGCAGCATCGCGACGGTGCCCGCCGCGCACCTGGCCGCGCTGAACGCCGGCACGGCCGAGGCCGCAACCCTGTCGGAATCGCTGGCGATGGACCTGGCCGCGCTCTGGCGCGCCTGCTTCCCCGGCCTGCCCGCGCCCGACCTTCCCGCCAGCCTCGGCATCACACGGCGCGTGGCGCTGGCCGGGCAGGCGCTGCACGCCGCCCTGGCGCCGGAAGCGGTGGCGGCGCTGGCCAGCCACCCCTCGGACATGGTGCGCGGCTGGGCGGCCCATGCGCTGGCGGCGGCACCCGGCCTCGACGTCGCGGGGCATGCCACGCGGCTGCGGCCCTTCGCGGCGGACGCGCATTTCGGCGTGCGGGAATGGGCCTGGATGGCGCTGCGCCCGCACATCGCGGCCGACCTGCCGGGCGCGCTGGCCGCGCTTCGCCCCTGGACGGCGGAGGCCTCGCCCTTCCTGCGGCGCTTCGCGGTGGAGGCCACGCGGCCGCGCGGCGTGTGGTGCGCGCATCTGCCCGAATTGCGGCGCAACCCCGCGGCGGGCCTTGTGCTGCTGGAGCCCCTGCGGGCCGACCCCGCGCGCTATGTCCAGGATTCCGTCGCCAACTGGATCAACGACGCGGCGAAGGACCAGCCCGCCTGGGCGCACGCGCTGCTCGCCCGCTGGGCGGAGGTGGGCGCGGCGGCGCATATCCTGCGCCGCGCCGCGCGTTCCCTGCGCGCGGGCTGAGGCCTGTCGCGCGGGGTGGGGAAGCGCGGTGGGCAGGTCCGGCACCTTGCCGCCCCGCCAGGACGCCTACATCTGCGATGGGAGGCGTGGCCTCGGCCCGAAACCATTCGTCCCACGCCGGCGCCCCCATCCCCACCGCCCCCATCCCCATCGCCCCGGGGTGACGCCCGGGAACGACTGGCCTAACATCCCGAAACTCTCCCTTGCAGCGAAGCGGAAGCGTGATGAACCAAGTGGCCCCGATCGGTGAAGTGCGCCCGACCAGCGCGATCAACATGCCGGATGTGACGGTGAACGCGCGCGAGGTCTTCGGCCTCGATATCGACATGGAAGTGCCGGCCTTTTCCGTCCGCACCGAACATGTGCCGGAGCCCGACCCCGCCTACCGCTTCGACCGCGAGACGACGCTCGCCATCCTGGCCGGCTTCGCGCACAACCGCCGCGTGATGATCCAGGGCTACCACGGCACGGGCAAGTCCACCCATGTCGAGCAGGTGGCGGCCCGCCTGAACTGGCCCTGCATCCGCGTGAACCTGGACAGCCACATCAGCCGCATTGATCTCATCGGCAAGGACGCCATCGTCCTCAAGGATGGCAAGCAGATCACGGAGTTCCGCGAGGGCATCCTGCCCTGGGCGCTCCAGCACCCCTGCGCCCTGGTGTTCGACGAGTATGACGCGGGCCGGCCGGACGTGATGTTCGTGATCCAGCGCGTGCTGGAGGTCGAGGGCAAGCTGACCCTGCTCGACCAGAACCGCGTGATCCGCCCGCACCCGATGTTTCGTCTGTTCGCCACCGCCAACACCGTCGGTCTCGGTGACACCACCGGGCTGTACCATGGCACGCAGCAGATCAACCAGGGGCAGATGGACCGCTGGAACATCGTCGCCACGCTCAACTACCTGCCGCACGCGCAGGAGACCGAGATCGTGCTCGCCAAGATCGGCAGCAGCGACCCCAAGATGAAGAAGCAGGTCGAGGCGATGGTGGCGCTCGCCGACCTGACGCGCGCGGGCTTCATCGCGGGCGACATCAGCACCGTCATGTCGCCGCGCACGGTCATCACCTGGGCCGACAATGCGCGCATCTTCGGCGATGTGGGCTTCGCCTTCCGCCTGACCTTCCTCAACAAGTGCGACGAGGCCGAGCGTTCGACGGTGGCGGAATACTACCAGCGCTGCTTCAACGAGGAGATCGCGACCGGCCTCTACAAGAAGGCGGGCTGAGGCGCGGGTGGGGCGCCGGGCGGCACAGGCCATTCCACGCAGCGCCCGGCAGCGGCTGGGGCCGCGCCGGCGCGCGCCCAAGGCGCAGGCCGCCGGTGCGGCGCCCCCGCGCCCTGTCCGGACCCCCGCGCAGGAGCGCGCCGCCACCTTCACCCGCTGGATGGTGGCGGGCGCGCTGGCCGGCCTCATCCTCTCGCTGACCCAGGCGTCCAACCCCTGGGTCGGTGCGGGCGTCACTTCCAACATCGTCCAGGCGCTGGGCGCCTCGATCGCCACCGGCCTGCTCGCGCGCGGCGCGTGCTGGATCTGGCTCGCAAGGCAGGCATGACATGAGCAAACAGGACCTCACGCGGCAGGAAGAGTTCAAGCGGGCCACGGCCGGCGCCGTGCGCGCCATCGCGCAGCAGACGGAAGTCCAGGTCGCCTTCCAGCCTGGCCCCGCCGGCGTCTCGGGCAAGCGCGCCCGCCTGCCGCTGCCCACCCGCAGCCTCCCCGCCGCCGAGATGGCCAAGCTGCGCGGCGCGGCCGACGCGGTGGCGCTGAAGCTGCGCCACCACGACGAAGCCACCCACGCCGCCCGCGCCCCCGCCCGCAAGGAGGCGCGCGAGGTCTTCGACGCGCTGGAAGACGTGCGCGTGCAGACGGTCGGCAGCCGCCACATGGCCGGCGTCGCCGCCAACCTCCGCGCCCGCCTGTCGGAGGAGTGCGAGGCGGAGGGCTATGACCGCATGACGCGCAAGGACCAGCTGCCGCTGCACTCGGCCCTGGCCCTGATGGCGCGCGAACGCATCTCGGGCGAGCCCGTGCCCCCCGCCGCCCAGCGTGTGCTGGAGATGTGGCGCGACAGCCTGGACGAGAAGGCGAGTGCGGCGATGGACGAGCTCTGCTCGGCCACCGATGACCAGGAGGGCTTCGCCCGCGCTGCCCGCAAGCTGCTGGCCGCCATGGACCTGGCCGAGGCCGAACTCGAATCCGAATCCAGCGAGGACCAGGAGGGCGACGAGGGCGCGGAGGAAGCGAGCCAGCAGGACCAGTCCTCGGCCGGCGAGGCGCAGTCCCAGGACCAGGAATCCATGCAGGGCGCCGAGCCCGAGACCATGGAGGGCGACGCCGCCGACGAGGAGGCCCAGGACTCCGAGGAGGAGGGTGCCGCCGCCGAGGGCGACGAGAAACCCGGCGGTCCCCAGGCCCGCCGCGAGGTCCCCGTCACCGACGATGCCAGCCGCTACCGCGCCTTCTCGACCCAGTTCGACGAGGTGGTGGAGGCCGATGACCTCTGCGACCCGGACGAGCTCACCCGCCTGCGCCAACAGCTCGACCAGCAATTGCAGCATTTGCAGGGCGTGGTCTCCAAGCTCGCCAACCGCCTGCAGCGACGGCTGATGGCGCAGCAGCAGCGCGCCTGGGATTTCGACCTGGAGGAGGGCATCCTGGACGTGGCGCGCCTCGCGCGCGTGGTGGCCAACCCCACCCTCGCACTGTCCTACAAGCGCGAGCGCGACGCCGAATTCCGCGACACGGTCGTCACGCTGCTGATCGACAATTCCGGCTCCATGCGCGGCCGGCCCATCACCGTCGCCGCCATGTGCGCCGACATCCTGGCCCGCACGCTGGAGCGCTGCGCGGTCAAGACCGAGATCCTGGGCTTCACCACCCGCGCCTGGAAGGGCGGCCAGAGCCGCGAGCGCTGGGTGCAGGAGGGCAAGCCGCGCAACCCCGGCCGCCTGAACGACCTGCGCCACATCGTCTACAAGGCCGCCGACGCGCCCTGGCGCCGTTCGCGCCGCGCCATCGGCCTGATGCTGCGCGAGGGGCTGCTGAAGGAGAACATTGACGGCGAGGCGCTGGACTGGGCCTACAAGCGCCTGCTGACCCGCAGCGAGCACCGCCGCATCCTGATGGTGATCAGCGACGGCGCGCCGGTGGATGACAGCACGCTCTCGGTGAACCCGGGCAACTACCTGGAACGCCACCTGCGCGACGTCATCAAGACCATCGAGACGCGCAACCAGGTGGAGCTGATCGCCATCGGCATCGGCCATGACGTGACGCGCTACTACCGCCGCGCCGTCACCATCGTGGACGCCGAGGAGCTGGGCGGCACCATGATGAAGAAGCTGGCCGAACTCTTTGACGAGGATGCCGCGGAGGCGTGGCAAAGGGCCGCCTCAGAACGCGCCCCGGCCGTCATCTGATGCATGGCGCGGCCCCATGCCACGCTTCGGGTCTCCGCGCGCCTTGCGACGCGACGCATCGGGCCGCGGCCGAACGCGCCCCGGCGGTGATCTGAAGACCCCGCGCCGCACCTTCCTGGCGCTGCCCTTCGCCCTGCCCGCCTGCGCGGCGCAGGGTGACACCCTGCCCCGCACCGGCCCCTTCCCCCTGGCGGCGCCTGAAGCCAGCAGCCTGCGACCCTTGGGCGGCCTCGTGCTCGACACCACCGCCTGGGGCTTTGGCGGATTCTCCGGCCTGCACCTGGCCGCCGACCTGACACTGACCGCCATCAGCGACCGCGGCCGCTGGTGGCAGGCCCGGCTGGAGCTGGACGCCGCGGGCGCGCCCCGCGCCGTCTCCGGCGCGCGGCACGGCCCGCTGCGCGATGCCACCGGGGCACCGCTCCGAGGCATCTCCCATGGCGATGCCGAATCCCTCGCCCGCCTGCCCAATGGCGACTGGCTGGTGGGGTTCGAGCGCCGCCACCGCATCCAGCGCCACCGCCTGTTGGAAGGCCCGGGCGCCCCCTTCCCCCTCCCGCCCGGCCTCACGGACGCCTCTTCCAATGGCGGCCTGGAGGGCTTGGCCGTGCTGGCCGATGGCCGGCTGCTGGCCCTGGCGGAACAGCTGCGCGGCACCGCCCCCGGCACCACCCGCGCCTGGCTCGGCACACTCCAGGGGCGCCGCGTGGCCTGGACCCCGCGCGACTACGCGCCCGCCAGCCCCATGGTGCCGACCGGGGCCGCGGGCCTGCCCGATGGCGGCGCGCTGGTGTTGGAAAGGGATTTTTCGCTGTTCGGCGGCTTCCGCTGCCGGCTGGCGCATGTCCCGCCCCAGGCCTTCGCGGGCAGCGGGCCCTTGGGCGGCGAAACGCTGCTGCGCCTGCCCGGCGATGGCCCGGCCGAAAATTGGGAAGGCGTCGCCGTGGTTCGCCACGCCGGACGCACCCTGGTCGCCCTCATCTCCGACGACAATGAACGCGCGGCGCAGCGCAGCCTGATCCTGCTCTACGACATGCCCTGAGGGGCGCGTGTCAGCCCGTCACCACGCGGTTCGCGGGGAGGGAGAGGAAGGCGCGGGCGCCGACGCCGGGGGCGGCCTCCATCACCAACTCACCCCCATGGGCGCGCAGCAGGGCGCGGGCCAGGGAGAGGCCCAGCACCAGGCCACGCGTGCGGGGTTCCTCGCTGCCGTTCGGAACCGGGGAGAGGTCGTCCACGGCAAGGCCCAGCCCCTCATCTTCCACCACGATGGTGACGCCCTGGGGGGTCTGAACCGCGCGGATGTCAATGAAGTCACCCTCGCCCGTCGCACGGGCGGCGCGACAGAGCACCTGCACCAGCGCGCCGCGCAGCGCCCGGGCATCGGCCCGCACCACCAGCGATTCGAGCACCGGGTCCAGCCGCCAGTGGCGCAGCCCGGGGCCGAGCTGCCGGCGGGCCGCCTCCACCGAGTCGGCCAGGACGGGGCCGAGCGCGAAACGCTCGTCGCGCAAGGCACGCGCGGCATTGACCACGCCATGAGCCTCCACCACCGCATCGGCCAGGGCGAGGATTCGGCGCGCCTCGGCCTCGAAGCCCGCGCCGGCCTCGCCGCCCAGCACCTGGGCGCGGCCCAGCAAGCCGAGGCCCAGCCCATGCACCTCCCGCGCCATGAGGTCGAGGGCGCGGCCGCCACGGGTGGCGCGCGCCTCGGCGGCGGCCAGGCGCGCCGTCAGTTGGCGGAGCCGGAACAAGGCCGCCAGGCCCAGCCCTGCCGCGAGGACGAGGAGGGAGCCACACAGGAGAAGGAGACCGCTCGACATGACAGAGAAGATAGGTGGCCAGGGTTAAGAAACACTGGACTATCTCAAAAAATGAGATTTCGCTCTAAAAACAAAAACGCGCCGGCCCTTGCGGGCGCGGCGCGTTTCGAGAGGGCTTGCGCCCGTCCGTGGTATCAGGCCGCGGCCTTCTTCGCCTGGGCGCGCTCGACGCGGCGCTTCAGGGTGATGGCCTCGGCCGGCAGGCGGCGATCCGGCGTGGTGAGCAGGAAGGCATCCAGGCCGCCATTGTGCTCAATGGTGCGGATGCCGTGCGTCGTCAGGCGGATCTGGACCGAGGTGCCCAGCACATCCGACCAGAAGGACTGGTGCTGCAGGTTGGGCAGGAAGCGCCGGCGCGTCTTGTTGTTCGCGTGGCTGACATTGTTGCCAGACTGAACCGTCTTGCCGGTGATGCCGCAGCGGCGAGCCATGATCGTGATCCCAAACGAAAAGCGCGCGCGGCATACCGCGCGCGGTGTCAATGCGTGGGGTTGTGTGCGTCAGCCGGCGCGCGAAGTCAAGCGCGCGCGGCCGAGTCCGCCCCCTTGATGCGTCTCAGCGCGGCAGGGTCGGAAGCTGGCGCAACTCCCCCGCCTCCACGCTGGCCAAGGCCTGGCGCAGCACGCCCGCGATGGAGCGGTCATCCATGCTGCGCGAGAGCAGCCCCAGCGCCCCGCCCAGCAGGGCCGAGGCCGCCGAGACCGGCGCGATGTTCTGCTCCAGCATGTATTCGATCGCCTTGTCCACGACCGAGCCCGCGTGGCTCAGATCCTCGGGCGTCTGTTGCTCCATGCTCACTCTTTCCCGGTTACAAACACTGGCCCCGAGATGGGGCAGACGGTGCCGCGGCGGAAGGGGGCGAAGCTTACGGCTTGGTCATGTGGCGAGGATCAGGCGCGGGGCGGATGCTCACCCTGCTGCCGCGCGCTCACACCTTCGCCGAAACGCGCCTCGGCTTCCGCCCGCGCCGCCGCCTCAGCGGCCGCCACGGCATCGGCCTGGCGCTGCCACATCTGGGCGTAGAGACCGCCCTCCGCGATCAGCCCCGCATGGGTGCCGCGCTCGGCGATGCGCCCTTCCTGCAGCACGATGATCTCATCCGCCTCCACCACGGTGGAAAGCCGGTGCGCGATGACCAGCGTGGTGCGCCCCGTCGCCACCTGGCGGAGCGCGGCCTGGATGTCCTGTTCCGTCGCGGTGTCGAGCGCGCTGGTCGCCTCGTCCAGGATCAGCACGCGCGGGTTCTTCAGGATGGTGCGCGCGATGGCCACGCGCTGCTTCTCGCCACCCGAGAGCTTCAGGCCCCGCTCCCCCACCCGGGTCTTGTAGCCATCGGGCAGCTTCATCACGAAGTCATGCACCTGGGCGAGGCGCGCGGCCTCGACGATCTCCTCATGCGTGGCGCCCGGCCGCCCATAGCCGATGTTGTAGGCGATGGTGTCGTTGAACAGCACCGTGTCCTGCGGCACCACGCCGATGGCATGGCGCAGGCTGTCCTGGGTCACGCCGCGCACATCCTGCCCATCCACCAGCACCCGCCCACCCGTCGCGTCATAGAAGCGGAACAGCAGGCGCGAGATGGTGGACTTCCCAGCCCCCGTCGGCCCCACGATGGCGAGCATGCGCCCCGGCGGCACCTCGAAGCTGACGCCCTTCAGGATTTCGCGATCGGGGCGGTAGTGGAAGCGCACGTCGTCGAAGACCACGCGACCTTCCGGCACGCTCAGCGCGGGGGCTCCGGGCGCATCCTCCACCTCCCGCGGGACATCCAACAGGGAAAACATCTGCTCCATGTCGGTCAGGCCCTGGCGGATTTCGCGATAGGCGAAGCCCAGGATGTTCAGCGGCAGGTAGAGCTGGATGAGGTAGGTGTTCACCATCACGAAGTCGCCCACGCTCATCGTGCCGTTCGCGATGCCGCCGCTCGCCAGCAGCATGACCACCGTCAGCCCCGCCGACATGATGAGCGCCTGGCCGGCGTTGAGCATGTTCAGCGTCGTCTCGCTGCGGGTGTAGGCGCCCTCGTAGCGCTGCAGGCTTTCGTCGTAGCGCGCGGCCTCGTGGCGCTCGTTGTTGAAGTACTTCACCGTCTCGTAGTTCAGCAGGCTGTCTATGGCCTTGGTGTTCGCCTCCTCGTCCATCGCGTTCATCGCGCGGCGGAAGCGCAGCCGCCAGTTGGTGAAGATCAGCGTGAAGGCGATGTAGGCCGCGATGGTGATGACGACGGTCAGCGCGAAGCTCACGTCGAACATCCACCACAGGATGCCCGCCACCAGGAAGATTTCCACGATGGTCGGGATGATGTTGAACAGCAGGAAGTTCAGCGCGATGGCGATGCCGCGCGTGCCGCGCTCGATCACGCGCGAAAGCCCGCCGGTCGCCCGGTCCATGTGGAAGCGCATGGACAGCGCGTGCAGGTGCCGGAACACCCGCAGCGCCACCCAGCGCGCCGCCCGCGCCTGCACCTTGGCGAAGACGGCGTTGCGCAGCTCGGCCAGCCCGGCACTCACCACGCGCAGCAGCCCGTAGCCCAGGATCAGCGCGATGGGGATGGCGAGCATGGCCCCCACCCCCTCGCGCGGGGCCAGCGCGTCCACCGCCCGCGCATAGGCGATGGGCACCAGCACGTTCGCGGCCTTGGCGAGGATGAGGCACACCACCGAGACCACCACCCGGAGCTTCATCTCCGTCTCGCCGCGCGGCCAGAGATAGGGGAGGATGGAGATCAGGGCGCTGCGATGGTTGCCGGGTGGTTTCGGTTGCATCAAAGCCACATGGCGCGGAACGCGCAGGTTGGAAAGCGCGGCCCTGGTGTTAGATGGATGACATGTCCTCCACGCTGATGCGCCACATCCTGGCCTGCAACAACACGCCCTCGCCGGCGCACCTCCTGCCCTTCCGCTTCGGCGGGCCGCAGGTGGGCTGGGTGTCGAAGGAACTGGCCCAGGCGCTGACCTTCCTGCCGCAGAGCTTCCACTTCGACGGGGAAGGTGTCGCCATGGCCGGGCGGCTGCGCAGCGCCGGCGCGCGGTCAGACGCGCTGGCCTCCGCCTGCCGCGACCTGGCCCGCCAGGGCTACCTGCGGGTGCGTGGAGAGAATTTCGACATCCGCACGGGCTTCGAGGGCCCGGTGCTGGGCACGCTCGACCGCGGGGCCATCCCCGCCTTCGGCATCATCGGCCATGGCGTCCACCTCAACGGGCTGGTGCGGCGCGCGGATGGGCTGCATGTCTGGGTGGGGGTGCGCGCACGCGACAAGGCGGTGGCGCCCGGGCAGCTCGACAACCTGGTGGGCGGCGGCGTGCCCGCGGGGCTGACGCCGGCCGAGACGCTGGTGAAGGAAGCGGCCGAGGAAGCCTCCATCCCCTCCGCGCTGGTGGCGGGTGCCCGCCATGCCGGCCGCGTCTCCTACATCCTGACGCTGCCCGAGGGCCTCCGGCGCGATGTGCTCCACGTCTATGACCTGGACCTGCCCGAGGATTTCATCCCCACCCCCAATGACGACGAGGTGGAGCGATTCGAGCTCTGGCCCGCTTCCCGCCTGCTGGAGGCGGTGCGCGAGACGGACAGCGTGAAGTTCAACGTGAACCTGGTGCTGATCCACCTCTTCCTGCGCGAGGGCCTGCTGCCGGAGGCCGAGGCCGCGACCCTCGCCCCCCTGCTCGACCAGGGGGCCTGAGCGGGCCGGCTTGCCCCCTCAACCCAAGGCCGCGGGCGGGGCGCGCGCTTACCGCGCCACCACCTCCACCCGCCGGTTCTGCGCCCGCCCCGCCTCGGTCGCGTTGGTGGCGAGAGGCGCGAGCGGCCCCACCCCCGCCGGCACGGCCCGCCCCGCCGCGATGCGGAACTGGCCCGCCAGCGCGGCCACCACCGCCTCCGCCCGCGCGCGGGAGAGGGCCAGGTTCGCCTCAAGCCCCCCCACGCTGTCCGTGTGGCCCACGACATAGACGCGCAGCTGCGGCCGCGCCTCCAGCAGCCGGGCGATCTGCTCCAGCGCGGGGGTGGAGCTGGGCAGCAGCGCCGCGCTGCCGAATTCGAAATGGATGTTTTCCAGCGCGATGCGCCCTTCCGCCTCCAGCGCCGAGGCCATCCGCGCCGCATCCACCACGGCCACGCGCCCCGTCTCCATCGCGCGCGGCTGCAGCACCTGCACATAGTGGTTGGCGCGCTCCACGCCGACCGAGACGAAGGCGCGCCCCCCCTGGTGCGGCAGGCTGCCGGTGAGGTAGCGGACATCGCTGCCCACGCCGAGGTTCATGCCGTTGCGCCGGTTCCAGCCGCCATCGGACGTGTTGCCGCAGGCGGCGCGCCCCGCGCAGGACCATTCCTCCACGAAGCCGCGCGCGGCCAGCGCCTGGCGGTAATTCTCCAGGATTTCGAGGGTGGAGCGGTCACGCGGGTGGCTGAAGCGGCGCAGCAGGAGGCGGCCCTCGAAGGGGGCGGCCTGCACCTCGCCGCCCGCGAAGCCCGTGATGCGGGCGGTCGCGCCGAATTCCTCCTCGCGGCGGTCACCCTCGCGCTCGGTCGAGCCGGCATAGGGTTCCACCACCAGGTCCACCACCGGCTGGGCCAGCGCCGGGTGGCCCAAGGCCGCGCCGGCGAACAGGAGGGGAAGGGCGAGCAGGGTGGGACGCATGCCAGGCTCCTTTCGTCTTGTTCTGGGCCCGGCCATGTTGCGACGGTTGCGCCGCCCAGGGGAAGCTACAACCCCCGCGTGCCGATGTCCCGCCGGCAGAAGCCGCCCGGCCAGTCCACCGCATCCACCGCCGCATAGGCTGCGGCGCGCGCCTCGCGCAGGCTGGCCCCCACCGCCGCCACCCCCAGCACGCGCCCGCCGGCGGCCACCAGCGCGCCATCCTCGCGCCGCGCCGTGCCGGCGTGGAACACCGTCACATCCGGCACCTGCGCCGCCGCCTCCAGCGCGCGGATTTCGCTGCCCGTGACGGGGGCGGCCGGATAGCCCTGGGCCGCCATCACCACCACGATGGAGGACAGCGCCTCCCACCGCAGGTCGAAATGCGCGAGTTCGCCCTGGGTCGCGGCCAGCAGGGCGGGCAGCAGGTCGCTCTTCAGGCGCAGCATCAGGGCCTGGCATTCGGGGTCGCCGAAGCGGGTGTTGAATTCCAGCAGCTTCGGCCCCGCTTCCGTCAGCATCAGCCCGGCGAAGAGCACGCCCCGAAAGGGCGCGCCGCGCCGCGCCATCTCCGCCAGCACGGGGCGGATGCAGCGGGCCATCACCTCCTCCTGCAAGGCCGGGGTGAAGGCCGGCGGCGGCGAATAGGCGCCCATGCCCCCGGTGTTGGGGCCCGTATCGCCGTCATGGGCGCGCTTATGGTCCTGCGCGGCGCCGAAGGGGATGGCGGTGGTGCCGTCGCACAGCGCGAAGAAGCTGATCTCCTCGCCCACCAGGCATTCCTCGATCACCACGCGCGCGCCGGCCGCGCCATGGAGGCCGCCCTCCATCATGCCGGTGACGGCTTCCAGCGCCTCCGCCTCGCTCATGGCCACCACCACGCCCTTGCCGGCGGCGAGCCCATCGGCCTTCACCACGATGGGCGCGCCGCGGCCGCGGATATGGGCGCGCGCCGCCTCGGCCTCGGTGAAGACGGCGTAGTGCGCAGTGGGGGCGCCGGCGGCCACCGCCACCTCCTTGAAGAAGGCCTTGCTGCCCTCGAGTCGCGCCGCCGCGGCACTCGGCCCGAAGCAGGCGATGCCCGCGGCCGCGCAGGCATCGGCGAGGCCCAAGGTCAGCGGCGCCTCCGGGCCAACCACCACCAGGTCCACGCGTTCAGACTTCGCAAACCCCACCAGGGCCTGGATGTCGGTGGCGCCGATCGCCACACATTCGGCCACCTCCGCGATGCCCGGATTGCCCGGCGCGCACCACAGCCTGCTCAACAGCGGCGAGGCCGCGATGGCCCAGCACAGCGCATGTTCCCGTCCGCCGCCGCCCACCACGAGAACCCGCATCACACTGCCTCCGCAAAACCCGAAACGATCCGTATAAGGTGCCGATGGACGGAACCATCTCCAACATTCCGGAATACGGTGTCGGCGAATTGGCCGGTGCCATCAAGCGCACCCTGGAAGGGAGTTTCGCGCGCATCCGCGTGCGCGGCGAGCTGACCGAGGTGAAGCCCTACCCGTCCGGCCACATCTACCTCTCGCTCAAGGACCAGGACGCCAAGATCGAGAGCGTGGTGTGGAAGAGCGCCGTGCGGAACCTCGGCCTCAAGCCCGAGAACGGCGTGGAGGTGATCGCGACCGGCCGCGTCTCCACCTATGGCGACCGCTCCAAGTACCAGCTCATCATCGAGAAGCTGGAATATGCCGGCGAGGGCGCGCTGCTGGCCCGGATCGAACGCCTGCGCGTGGCGCTGCTGAAGGAAGGCCTGTTCGAGCGCAAGCGGCCCTTGCCCCTGCTGCCCCGCGTCATCGGCGTGGTGACGAGCGAGCGGGGCGCCGTCATCCAGGACATCCGCACCACGCTGGCCCGCCGCTTCCCGCGCCATGTTATCCTCTGGCCCGTGGCGGTGCAGGGCGAGGGGGCCGCCGCGCAGATCGCCGCCGCCATCCGTGGCTTCTCGGCCCTGCCGGAGGGCGGCCCCATCCCCCGGCCCGACGTGATCATCGTGGCGCGCGGCGGCGGTTCCCTCGAAGACCTCATGGCCTTCAACGAGGAGGAGGTGGTGCGCGCCGCCGCCACCTGCACCATCCCCCTGATCTCGGCCGTGGGGCATGAGACCGACACCACCCTGATTGACTTCGCCTCCGACTGGCGCGCGCCCACGCCCACGGCGGCGGCCGAGCTGGCGGTCCCCTCCCGCGTCGAGATCGCGGCCGACATCGCGCAGAAATCCGCGCGGCTGGACCAGGCCGTGCAAGCCAGGCTGCGCGCGGCCCACCTGAACCTGGCCCGCGCCGAACGCTTCATCCCCGACGCCCCCGCCCTGCTGGCCCAGGCCCGCCAGCGCCTGGACGACCGGGGCGAGCGGCTGGCCGGCGCCCTGCCTGCCCTGGTGCAGGTCAAGCGCGGGCAATTGGTGCGTGCCGAAGCGGGGCTGCGCCACCCGCGCGAAATCCTCGCCGCGGCCCGCGCGGGCCTGGCATCCCTGGCCCAGCGGGCCGAGGCCGCCTGGGCGCGCGCGCAGCAGCGCCGCGCGGCGGCACCCGCGCTGAGCCGCCTCTCCCCCGCCCCCGTCGCCGCGCTGGTCCGGGAACGCGCGGCGCAACTGGCCGGGCTTTCGGCGCGGCTGGAGGCGGTCAGCTACCATGCCGTGCTCGCGCGCGGCTTCGCACTGGTGCAGGACGCGAAGGGTGCGGCCGTGACCACCGCCGCGACGGTGCGGCCAGGCCAGAAGCTGCGCCTCACCTTCCAGGATGGACAGGTTGAAGCCCAGGCCGCCCGTGCCCCCGGCGCCGAAGGCAAGCAGGGAACGCTGCTGTGATCGGCCGGCGCCTCGCCCTCGCCCTGCCCGCGCTGGCCCTCGCCCGGCCCGCCGCAGCGGTCACGCTGGAGGGACGGGCCGAGCAGGGCGGGCTGCTGCGCGGCTCCGGCGCGGCGGGGCGGCAACTGGCGCTGAATGGTGACCCGGTGCGGGTCTCGCCCGAGGGCCATTTCGTGATCGGCTTCGGCCGCGACCACGGGCCGCGCGCCACGCTGCGCCTGGGCACGGAGCTGCGCAACATCGAGGTGGCGCCGCGCGAATGGCGCGTGCAGCACATCTCGGGCCTGCCCCCAGGCCAGGTGACGCCCGACGCCGCCACCCTGCGCCGCACCACCGCCGAGCGCGAGCGCCTGGCCGCGGTGCGCCGCCGCGACACCCCCCGCACGGACTTCACTGGCGCCCTGGCCTGGCCCGCGCGCGGCCGCATCAGCGGCGTCTTCGGCAGCCAGCGCGTGCTGAACGGACAGCCGCGGTCGCCGCATTATGGGCTGGACATCGCGGGGCCCACGGGCACGCCCATCGCCGCCACCCTGCCCGGCCGCGTGACGCTGGCCGCCGATTTCTTCTTCTTCGGCAAGCTGGTGGTGCTGGACCACGGCCACGGCATCCATAGCCTCTACGCCCACCTGAACGACATTCATGTGGCCGAGGGCGCCGAGGTGGCGCAGGGCCAGCGCATCGCCGACATGGGGGCCACGGGCCGCGTCACCGGCCCGCACCTCCATTTCAGCCTGGGCTGGTATGCGACCTGGCTGGATCCGGAGCCGCTGCTGCCGGGATGACGCCGGGGCGCGGCCGCCAGAACACCACGGCCGCCAGCGGCAGGAACCAGGCGATGCGCGCCTGATAGCGGGGATGTGGCCCGGACAGCGCGCCGGCGGCCAGCGCATTGCCCGTCATCCCCACCAGCAGCGCCAGCAGCAGCCCCAGCGCCCGCGCATCCCGCGCCCGATGGGCCCGCGCCCAGGCCAGCAGCGCGAAGGGGGCGGCCAGGAGAAGCACCAGGGGGAAGATGCGCGCCACGGCCAGGGCCCAGGCGTTCAGCGCGTCGCGCTGCTGCAGCGCGGCGTGGAAGCGGTCCACCTCGGCCGCCGGGAAGCCAGTGCGAAGATGCGGCAGAACGCCCGTGCCCACATCCCGCTGCCGGGTCGTGTCACCCAGGCCCGCGCGTGTCATCTGGGTCAGGAAATTGCCGATGCCCTGCACCAGCACCGTGCCGGGCTCCCGCCGCAGCGTCTCCATCACGATCTCGCGCGCCTCGGGCGCGATCTCCTGCCCGCCCAGGAAGATGGGCGTGCCATCCGGCCGGCGGTTCATGGCGCTATAGGGGCGCCAGAGGAACTCATCCGCGTCATTGGGCAATTGCCCCACGAAGGCGCAGAGATACCAGCCGCGCTCCGGGCAGAGGGCCGCGATGGTGCGCTGCGCCGGCCCATCCGCGATCAACCGCGCGAGCAGGAAGGTGCTGCCATAGGGCGAGAGGGCCAACCGCCCATGCCCCACCCCATTGGTCACCAGCAGCAGGGCCACGGCGCCTGCCAGCGGCACCGCCGCCCGCAGCGCCACGCCCCAGCCGGCGCGCAGCAGCAGGGCCAGCACCAGCACCGCGAAGATCACCGGCAGGTTCGACAGATGCGAGGCGATGGCGATGGGCGTCAGCACCAGCAGCCAGGCGCGTTCGGCCCGGCCCAGCGCCGGCCAGCCCCATGCCAGCAACGCCGTGCCCAGCACGGCCACCGGCGTCAGCACATCGGGCATGACGAAGGAGACGGACCAGGGCAGCGCCGTCAGCGCCGCCAGCGCCAGGCACAGCGCCACATGCCGCCGCGGCGAGCCCCAACCCGCGACCCGCCCCAGCAGCCAGACCATGTGCGAGACGATGAGGGCCTGGGCGATGACGGTGAGCCACAGCGAGACATGCTGGTGGAACAGCCAGGCGAAGGGCCCGTAGATCCAGGGCTTGTCCCAGATCATCAGCGGCACGACGGTCTGGGAGAGGAAGGCCCCCGTGTCGCTGAAGATCACCGGATAGCCGTTCAGCACCGCGGGCCAGAGCAGCATCAGCGCGCCCCCCAGCATGGCGACGAAGGCTGCCGCGCGGCGCGTGGGCGCGGGCTTCAACCGGTCTGCCAACGCGCCGCCGCCGCGTCATCCTCGGCCCGGGCCTCGACCCAGCGCGGCGCGCCCTCGCGCGGTTCCTCGCGCTTCCAGAAGGGGGCGCGGGTCTTGAGCCAGTCCATGAGGAAGGCGCAGGCCTCCAGCGCGGCCGCGCGGTGGGCGCTGGCGGCCAGCACCAGCACGATGGGCTCGCCAGGGGTGAGGCGCCCCACGCGGTGGATGATGGTGCAGCCGGTCAGCGGCCAGCGCTCCATGGCCTGCTCGGCGATTCGCGTCAGCGCGCGCTCCGTCATGGCCGGGTAATGCTCCAGCACCATGGCGGCCAGGCCGTCATCGGCGCGGCAGATTCCGGTGAAGCTCGCCAGCGCGCCGATGTCGTGGCGCGACGCGGTGAGGCGCGCCATCTCGGCCGCCACGTCGAAGGGGGCTTCCTGGACCAGGATGCGGGGCATGGGCTAGCGGTCCGATCGTTGCTGCCGTGACGCGGCGGCGGCGTGAATCGGCCCGCCGAGACCGGGGCTGGCGGTGCGGGGCGCACCCCCGAAACCGGAACGCTTGATGACGCGCACCACTAGCCCCCCGTGACGGGAGGGAAGAAGGCCACCTCGTCGCCCGGGCGCACGGGGTCATCGGGGGTGGCGAAGTCGAGGTTCACCGCGCAGCGGACCCCCTTGCCGGCGGCGAAGGCCTCGGCATGGGCGGGGCTGCGCGCGGCCATGTGGGCGATGAGGTCGCGCACGGTGGCGACACCTTCAGGGGGGGTGATCTCCTCCTCGGCCACGCCCAGGCGTTCGCGTAGCCAGGCGAAGTACAGGACCTTCATGGCGCCCGGCTCAGCGCGGCGCGGGCACGAGTCGGGGCGGCGTGCCGGGCTCGATGATGGTGACATTCGCGCCATCGCGAATCGCGACCCCCGTGCCGCGGGGCGAGAGCGTGCCCTGCACGCGGTCATTGCCGCCCGTGGTCACGGCCGCGCCGTCCGGCGTGTTGATGATGCGCCCATCGGCGCGCGGGGCGATGCGCTGCATCGGCGGCTGGCGCGGCGCGTCGGGGAAGGTGGCGCGGGGCAGGCCGCGCAGGGCGGCGTCGGGGTCGGCCAGGGTGGCGCGGGCGCCCTCCTGCTCAGGCCAGACATTGCCGGGCTCGACCGTGAGCACGGGGGCATCGGCCACGGGGCCGCTGCGCAGGCGCTGGATGGTGAGACTGTCCGTCGGGAAGTTCACCGCCCCGGCCGAGAAGGAGGGCGCGAGGCCCGGCACCTGCACCCCGCCCGTGCCGCCGCAAGCCGAAAGCAGCAGCCCGGCCAGGGCGAGGGCGGCGAAATTTCCAACGGGGATCACAGGCTT
This sequence comes from Roseococcus sp., assembly GCA_035998215.1. Taxonomy (GTDB): domain Bacteria; phylum Pseudomonadota; class Alphaproteobacteria; order Acetobacterales; family Acetobacteraceae; genus Roseococcus. The sequence goes on from DASYHU010000030.1 coordinate 656,290, forward strand.
GGCCACGTGCAGCACCTTTCTTGTCGCGGCGCGCGGGGCGCCGGGCAGAGCGTGTTCGGTCATCGGCGGTCGGCCTCGGGGGCCGTGCCGGGGGGGCGGGCGGCGTGGCGCAGCCCGGCCACCCAGTAGTCCCAGCCCGTCATGAGGGTCAGCGCGGCCGCCGTCCAGAGCATGGCCTCGCCGATGATGGAGACGGGCAGGAAGCCGAGGCCGATCACCGCCGCCCCCGTATCGCCCGCCAGCAGCACGCCCAGCGCGCCCATCTGGAAGCCCGTCTTCCACTTGGCGAGCTTCGTCACCGGCAGCCCCACCTTCAGCCCCGCCAGATACTCGCGCAGCCCCGAGACCAGGATCTCGCGCAGGAGGATGACGATGGCGGGCAGCAGGCCGAATTCCCCCAGCCGGTCGAAGCCCGCCAGCAGCATCAGCGCCGCCCCCACCAGCAGCTTGTCCGCGATGGGGTCCAGCATGCGGCCGAAATCGGAGGTGATCTGCCAGTCGCGCGCCAGCTTGCCGTCGAAATAGTCGGTGATGGCGGCGGCGGAGAACACCGCGCAGGCCGCCATGTCGGCCCAGGGCGCCTGGACGGCGACCAGCAGCACCATCACCGGGATGGCGAGGATGCGGGAGATGGTGAGCAGGTTGGGAAGATCGGTGGGCACGGGGGTTATGTAGCTTGCCCAAGGCCCGGGTGGAAATGCTGATGAATGCGCTTCGCCAGGGAAGCCCCCACGCCGGGGCAATTGGCCAGGTCCGCCTCCCCCGCCTGCTTCACCCCCCGCGCCGAGCCGAAATGGTTCAGCAGGCGCCGCTTCACCGCGGGTCCCACGCCAGGAATGTCGTCCAGCTCCGATTTGGTCAGCGCCTTGGCCCGCCCGGCGCGGTGGCTGCCGATGACGAAGCGGTGCGCCTCGTCGCGCAGACGTTGCAGATAATACAGGACGGGGTCACGTGGCGGCAGTTGGAAGGGCTCGCGGCCCGCCATGAAGAACCATTCGCGGCCGGCATCGCGGTCCGGGCCCTTGGCCATGGCCAGCAGCGGGATGTCGTGCAGGCCGAGTTCCTCCATCACCGCCGCCGCCGCCGAGAGCTGCCCCTGCCCGCCGTCAATCACCACCAGGTCCGGCCAGCCCTCGCCGGTGCGGGAGGGGTCCTCCTTCAACGCGCGGCCGAAGCGGCGTTCCAGCATCTCGCGCATCATGCCGAAATCGTCCCCGGCCTTGGCTTCCTTGATGCCGAATTTCCGGTAGGCGGATTTCAGGAAGCCCGTGGGCCCGCCCACGATCATCGCGCCATAGGCGTTGGTGCCCATGATATGGCTGTTGTCATAGACCTCGATCCGCTCCGGCCGGTCGGGCAGGTCGAGAAGGCGCTGCACCCCCTCCAGCAACTGCCCCTGCGCGGTGGATTCGGCCAGGCGCCGCTCCAGCGCCTCGCGCGCATTGGTCTCGGCATGTTCCACCACGGCGCGCTTGTCGCCGCGCTGGGGGCGATGGAGTTCCACGCGGCGGCTTGCCTTCAGCGCCAGGGCCTCGGCCACCAGCGGCGCCTCGGGCACCTCGTGGCTGGTCAGCACGAGCGGCGGCGGCGGCAGGTCGTCATAAAGCTGGGCCAGGAAGCTGCCCATCACCTCCTCGGGCGTGATGTCGGCCTTGGAGTGCGTCAGGAAATAGGGGCGGTTGCCGTTGTTGCGCCCGCCCCGGAAGAAGAAGACCTGCACGCAGGATTGGCCGGCCGCCATGTGCAGCGCCACCACATCGGCATCGCCCACCCCGTCCAGGTTGATGCGACTGCTGCCCTGCACATGCGTCAGGCCGCGGATGCGGTCGCGCAGGCTGGCGGCGCGCTCGAATTCCAGGGCCTCGGCCGCGGCCTCCATCTCGGCGGCCAGGCGCTTCTGGATGGTCGGCACCTCGCCCGCCAGGAACTGCTTGGCCTCCGCCACCAGCGCCGCGTAGTCCTCGCGGCTGATCCGGTCCACGCAGGGCGCCGAGCAGCGCTTGATCTGGTAGAGCAGGCAGGGCCGGTCGCGCGTCTCGAACACCGTGTCGCGGCAGGTGCGCAGCAGGAAGACGCGCTGCAAGGCCGTGATGGTCTGGTTCACCGCCCAGACGCTGGCGAAGGGGCCGTAATAGCTGGCGCCCTTGCGCCGCTCGCCCCGGTGCTTGGCGATCTGCGGGTGGGGGTGGTCGTCGCTGACCATCAGCCAGGGATAGGATTTGTCGTCGCGCAGGACGATGTTGAAGCGCGGCCGCAGCTTCTTGATGAGGTTGGCTTCCAGCAGCAGCGCCTCGGCCTCGGAGGCGGTGGTGATGACCTCCACGCGGCGCGTCTCGAACACCATGCGCCGCAGCCGCTCCGGCAGGCGGGCGGTCTGGGTGTATTGCGCGACCCGCTTGCGGATGGCCCGCGCCTTGCCGACGTAGAGCACGTCCCCCTTGCCATCGAGCATCCGATAGACGCCTGGCGAGAGGGGCAGGTTCGGCAGCGCGCCCTCCAGCACCGCCAGGCCCGAGGGCGGCGGCGCGTCTGGAATGGCCCCGGAAACTTCGTCAGTGGACATAACGCTTTGGCAACCTATGGCTGTGCCGGCCCCTTTGCGGGACGCTGGACGGAGAGGCGCGGGCCGTTTTTTGCCCCTCCGGCCCGGCTTCGCAAACTATCCCCGGAAGCTGTGGATAACCCTGTGGGCGACAATGGGGCCTCATTCCTGTGTTCGGCCTTTCAACTGGACTTGCAAGAGATTGCCCAGAAACGCGGCAAATTTGTAAGATATTGATTTTGAAAGAAATTAGTACGAAGAGATGAAGGCTTGTGGCAGCGCGGTTACGCATATGTGGTGCTTTGCGAACCCCCCAGGGCGCATGTCTGAGCGGTGGATGAAATCCACGGCCAGCCCATTTTGGGGATTGACTTGGCCCTTCAACTGGCCTCCCGGAGAGGTCAACCCGCTCCGGACGTGCACGCGAAAGTAGCGCCTCAACCGGCGCGGGCGCGCTCCACCGTGACACCCACCGCCGCCACGTCCGAGAAGGCATCCGGCTTCTCGATGGAGACGCGCGCACGCAGCACCCGCGCATCGCGCAGCGCCAGCGCGGCCATCTGCTCGGCCAGTGTCTCCACCAGCAGCACATGCCCGCCCGTGACCGCCTGGCGGGCGGCGATCACCACCTGCTCATAGTCCACGACGCGCGACAGGTCATCGGCGCCCACATCCGGCCCGTCATCGCGCACGTCCAGTTCCACATGCACCACGATGCGCTGCGGCCCCACCTTCTCATGGGCATGCACGCCCAGGCGCGCCTGCAATTCCAGGCCGCGGATGAAGACGCGGCGCAGGCGCGGCGAGGGAATTTCCGTCATCGCCGGCGCTTAGCACGGGTCGCGCCGGCGGTCATTCCTCCGGCGCCGCCCCCATCGCCACCGGCGCCCATTGCAGGTGCTGCCCGCCGTCAAGGCACATCACCTGCCCCGTGAAGCTCGGCATGGCCAGGATGGCGAGCAGGGCGTGCCCCACCTCCTCCGGGCTCGTGCCGCGGCGCAGGGGGACGGAGGCGCATTGCCGGTCGAACTGCGCCTGGCTCTGGCGGGGGCTGGGCAGCGCCGGCCCCGGCCCGATGGCCGCCACCCGGATTCGCGGGGCGAGTGCCAGCGCCATCTGCTGCGTCAGCGCCCAGAGCCCGGCCTTGGAGACGGTGTAGGAGACGAAATGCGGCGTCAGCGACAGCACGCGCTGGTCCAGCATGTTCACCACGACGCCCTCGGCGCCGGGCGGCAGGGTGCGGGCGAAATCCTGCGTGAGCTTGAAGGGCGCGCGGAGGTTGGGCTCCAGATGCGCGTCCCAGCTCTCGCGGGTCGCATCCTCCCACTCGTCGCGCTCGAAGACGCTCGCGTTGTTCACCAGCACGCCGAGCGGCCCGAGCGCCGCCGTGGCGTCCGCCACCAGGTGCGCCACCTCGCCTTCCCGGCCCAGGTCGGCCTGCAGCACATGGGCGAGGCGGCCCATGGCGCGGATCTCGTCCGCCAGCGCCTCGGCCTCGGCGCGCGACTGGTTGGCGTGCAGCGTCACGTCGAAGCCCGACGCCGCCAGCGCCCGCGCCATGGCGGCCCCCAGCCGCTTCGCCCCCCCGGTGACGAGGGCATGGCGGGGAATGGCGGGGGCGATGGGAAAGCCGGTCACGGGTGCTCCTTACGGGTCATGGCCGGGCTCAATTGGGGCGTCAGCCCGGGCGCGCAACCGGGGGTCTGCGCTCCACCCAGGCCCAGGCGGCGAGGCCGGGCAGGTACAGCGCCACCTCGCGGAAGCGGCGCATCAGGGCCAGGGCCACGCTGGTGGTGGGGTCCAGCCCCATCAGCGCGCCCACGCCGATGAAGCCCGCCTCCAGCACGCCCAGGCCGCCCGGCACGGCGAAGCCGAAGGCGACGACGGCCTGGACCAGCGCCTCGATGATGACGGCCTCCAGGAAGGTGATGGGCATGCCCATCAGCCACAGCGCCACCCAGATTTGCAAGGCACCCAGGATGTTGGCCAGCAACTGCCAGGCGAAGCACCAGAGAAGCAGCTTCGGCAGGCGCCAGGCGCGGCGCAGGAAGGCGTCAATGCGGCGGCTCTCCTCGGCCAGCCCCGCGATCTTGCCCGCCGTGATGCGGTTCAGCCAGGCCGAGACGCGGCCGAACACCCGCGCATTCTGGATGGCGATGAAGGGCGCCGCCAGGACGATGCCGCCCAGCGCCACCCCCAGGATGACGGCCAGCCCCACCTCCTGCCCGCTGGCCAGCAGCAAGGCGAGGCCCAGCAGCGCGAAGGCCATCTGCGACAGGACCGAGAGCCCCATATCCATCAGCAACCCGCCCGCCGCGGCGCCCGAGCCCACGCCCTGCCGCCGCATCAGCCGGTAGCAGGCGAGCTCGCCCCCCACCCGGCCCACGGGCAGCAGGGTGTTGATGCTTTCGCGGATCCAGATGAGTTCCATCATCGCCACGGCATTCGGGCGCTGGTACCGCGGCATCAGCATGGCCCAGGCCCAGGCATTGGCCGCCATGAAGGGCAGATGCGCCGGCAACAGCAGCAGCAGCCCGAAGCCCGCCGTGGTAAACAGCCCCGCCAGCGCGTCGAGGTCCTGCATGGCGATGAGCCAGACGCCCACCACCAGGCCCAGCAGGGCCAGGAGCAGCCCGAGACGATTCACGGAAACAGCATGGGCGTGTAGCCGCCGCGCGGCAGGGTGGCCACGGCCTCGATCACGGCGGGGTCGGTCAACGCCGCCAGTTCCGCCTCGTGCCGATAGCCCGGTCCGCCGCGGCCGAAGCCATCGCGCGCGGCGGGGTGGAAGTAGAGCTCCGTCACCCCGTCCGGCAGCAAGGGCAGCACGGCGCGCAGCCGGGCCGGGGTGAAATGGCCGGACCAGGCATGGCCCACCATGACATCGGGCGCGCGCAGGCCGCGCCGGGCCGCGCGCCACCGCAGCACGCGGCCGGCGGGGCGGAGCGCCCATTCGCCCACGTCATCGCCCCTTCCCTCCGCGCTCACGGCCTCGGCCGCGCGGACCAGGCGCTGGGGCTCCCAGGGCACGCGGATGGCGCGCACGCCGGCTTCCGCCGCGGCCCGGATCATGGCGCCGGCGATCCAGGGGTGGTTGTGGAAATGCTTGTGCGCGTTGACGTGGTCGCAGGGCAGGCCCGTCTCCAGGAAGCGTGCCATCTGCGCCGCCACCTCCGCCGCAAGCTCATCCTGCGCGGCGCGGGAGATGGCAATGCGCGCGCCCAGCCGCTCCATGTCGTCGCGGAACAACCCGTTGGGCTGGGTCAGGCTCGGGATGCGCGCGGGGGGCAGGACGGGGCGGCCATCGGTCAGCGTGAGGTGCAGGCCCACGGCCAGGCCCGGATTGGCGCGCGCGACCCGCACGCCCTCCTCGAAGCCCGGCTCGCCCACCATGAGGCTGGCGGCGGTCAGCACGCCCTCGCGATGGGCGCGCTCGATGCCCTCGTTCACGGCGGAATGAAGGCCGAGGTCGTCGGCGTTGAAGATGAGGCGGCGCGGCATGCGCCCGCTTGTGTCAGGCGGGGGCGTGTTCGGCAATCACGGCCGAGGCCCCGGTGTTGTCCACCGAGACGGGGGTGTCGAAGAAACGCACCTCCGGCGGCGCGCCATACTTGGCGGTGACGCGGGCGAGCCATTCGGCGCCGTGGCCCGCTTCGGCCGCCGCGCGAGTTTCCCAGGAATAGGCGCCGCCAGCCTCCACATGGGTGTCCAGCGCGCGGTAGAGGTATTGCTTGCGGACCAGCCCCGGCAGCTTGGCGTAGAGGGGCGCCGTCTGCCGGAACATGGCGGCGGCGTCCTCGCGGGTGGTGCCGGCGGGCAGGCGGAAGGTGACAACGGCGAGGATCATCGCCCCGCCCCCGGCCGCGCGCGCGTCACGCCGCCCTTGCCTTCGCCCGCTCGCGCAGGAAGCCGAAGAACTCCACACCCTCGCGCAGGCGCCGCACCAGCATCTGCCGGTCACGGATCATCTCGCCGCAGATGGAGGCGATCTTGGGCGCGCGGAAATAGAAGCGCTTGTAGAAGGTCTCGACGCTGTCGAAGATTTCCGTGTGGCTCAGGTGCTGGTAGGCGAGCGGCGCGATCTGCACGCCATGCGCGTCCACATAGTCGGTGTTCGCCGTGTCCAGCCAACCCTCGCGCGCCGCCTGCTCATAGAGGAAGGTGCCGGGATAGGGCGCGGCCAGGCTCACCTGCACCGTGTGCGGGTTGGTCTCGATGGCGAAGCGGATGGTCTCCTCGATGGTCTCGCGCGTCTCGCCGGGCAGGCCCAGGATGAAGGTGCCATGGATGGCGATGCCGAGCTCGTGGCAGTCCTTGGTGAACTGCTTCGCGACCTCGATCCGCATGCCCTTCTTGATGTTGTGCAGGATCTGCTGGTTGCCGCTCTCATAGCCGACCAGCAGCAGGCGCAGCCCGTTGTCGCGCATGATCTTGAGCGAATCGCGCGGCACATTGGCCTTGGCATTGCAGGACCAGGTCACCCCCATCCGGCCCAGGCCGCGCGCGATTTCCTCGGCGCGGGGCAGGTTGTCGGTGAAGGTGTCGTCGTCGAAGAAGATCTCCTTCACGTCAGGATAGGCCTGCTTGATGAAGGCGATCTCCTCCAGCACATGGCCCACGCTGCGCGTGCGGTAGCGGTGCCCGCCCACGGTCTGCGGCCAGAGGCAGAAGGTGCAGCGGCTCTTGCAGCCGCGGCCCGTGTAGAAGCTGATATAGGGGTGCTTCAGGTAGCCGATGAAATACTTCCGATGGTCTAGGTCGCGCTTGTAGACCTCCGAGACGAAGGGCAGGTCGTCCATGTTTTCCAGCATGGGCCGGTCGTCATTGTGGACGATGACACCTTCGTTGTTGCGGAAGCTCAGCCCCTTGATGGAGGAGAGGTCCCGCCCCTCGGCGGCCTCCTTCACCGTGAAGTCGAATTCGTTGCGCGCCACCCAGTCCACCACCGGCGCGTCGCGCAGGCTCTCCATGGCCTGCACCGCCACCTTGGCGCCGATCAGGCCCACCTTCAGGTTCGGGTTCTCGGCCTTCAGCCGCTCCGCCACCTTGATGTCCGAGGCGAAGCTGGGCGTGGAGGTGTGCATCACGCACAGGTCATAGTCCCGCGCCATGCCCGCCACATCGGCGAGCGTCTGGTTGTGCGGCGGCGCGTCCACCAGCTTGGAGCCCGGCACCAGGGCCGCGGGCTGCGCCAGCCAGGTGGGGAACCAGTAGCTCTTGATCTCGCGCCGCGCCTGGTAGCGGGCGCCGGCGCCGCCGTCGAACCCGTCGAAGGAGGGGGCCTGGAGGAACAGGGTGCGCATCATCTCAGGAGGTGGCCTCTCGGGTGGGTTCGGGCGCCTCGGCCATGCGTCCGCCGGCGCCGAGGGTGAAGCGCCTCCCCTGCCAGGTGACGCGGCCCTTGTGGAGAGCCGTGGCCCAGACGGCGAAGGAAAGCAAGTCCCGAATGGGCAGCCACAGCATGCGGCGCCAGCGGGGCCGGCCCGTCAGCACATCCGCCCGCCGCGCCAGCGCCCCGCGCGCGGCCAGCACGGCCCCCAGCAGCCCCAGCGTCCAGGCGCCGGGCGCGAGCGCCAGGGCGGCCAGGGCGAAGGGCAAGGGGTGGGTGAAGACCAGCCCCACATGCCCCCAGGGGTGGACCAGCCGCGTGGTCCGGGCCCAGCGCAGTTCATGCGCCCAGAGGGCCGCGAAGCTCGGCTCGTGCATGACGTGGCCGGGCAGGATGGGCGGCACCACCACCTTCAGGCCGAGTTCGCGCACCGCCTCGCCCAGCGCGTGGTCATCGGCCAGCAGGGGCAGCAGGCGCTCATAGCCGCCAATGCGCTCCAGCGTCTCGGCCCGCAGGGCCAGCGTCGCGCCATAGGCGCCGTCCGCCGCGCCCATGCTCTCGCCCAGCGCGGCATTGGGCAGGAAGTGCCAGTTGATGGAGAGCGCCGCCAGTTCGGACCACGGCCCATCATCGGCCGGCAGCCCGGCATAGAGGCAGGTGACGAGGCCCACCTCGGGGTCCGAGAGCGGGGCCGTCACCGCCGTCAGCCAATGGGGCGGGCAGGCCATGTCGGAATCGGCGGCCACCAGCACGGGGTATCGCGCCACCCGGGCCATGTGGACCTGCTGGCTCACCTTGCGGTTGGCGCCCAGCACCTCGCCCCCCGCCAGCAGGCGCGCGGGGGTGGCGCTGCGTGCCATGGCGGCCTCGGCCACGGCACGGGCCGGGTCGGCGGGGTTGGCCACGGCGAAGAGCACTTCGTAGGGCGCCGCATGTTGCTGCGCCAAGGCCTGGGAAAGATGGGCCTCCAGCCCCGGCTCGTCGCCATGCAGCGGCTTCAGCACGCTGGCCGGCAGGGCCGGGCCCGAGGGCGGCACGCGGCCGAACATGCGGCTGAGGGCCCGTCGCGCGGCCAAGGCCTGCACCAGCCCCGCCACCGCCAACAGCCCCAGGATGATCGCCGCAAGGTTCATCGCCTCCGCCCCATCGCACAGCCGCGCGGCCTGCGATAGAGTGGCCGGGTGATCCGTGCCCTTGCCCTCTCGACATGCCTGCTGCTCGGCGCCTGCGCCACGGCGGACAACCGCGACCCGTTCGAGCGCATCAACCGCCACATCTTCGAATTCAACGACGCGATGGATGCGGGCATCATCCGCCCCGCCGCCGAATCCTGGCGGGCCACGGTGCCGGAGCCCGCGCGGCGCGGCATCCGCAATGCCCTGAACAACCTTCAGGAGCCGGTGGTCTTCATCAACAACATGCTGCAGTTCCGCCTGGCCGATGCCGGGACCACGCTGCTGCGCTTCTCGATGAACACCACGGTGGGCGTGCTGGGCGTGATGGACGTGGCCACCCCCGCCGGCCACCCGCAACGCCTGGGCGATTTCGGGCAGACCCTCTACGCCGCGGGCTTCGGCGACGGGCCCTTCCTGATGCTGCCCCTGCTCGGCCCCTCCAATGTGCGGGACGCGATCGGCAGCGGCGTCGATTCGTTCATTGATCCCGTGGGCTATGCCATCGGCCACGCCCTGCCCCGCACCGCGGCCAGCGGCGTGGGGATCGGCCGCGGCGTCATCCGCGGCATAGATCTCCGCGCCGAGAACATCGAGAACCTGGACGCGCTGCGCGCCGACAGCCTCGACTACTACGCCCGCCTGCGTTCCATCATGCAGCAGCGCCGCGACGCCCAGCTGGGCCGCACGACCGAGAGCGGCGAAGGGCTGATGACGCTGGACGACCCCGGGGGGTGAGGGGCCGCAGCCCCCGCCAGCGTCACCCTCAGGCCCGCAGCAGCCGCTCCGTCCGCGCCTCCAGCTCGCGCGTCACGCGGCTGGCGCCGCCTTCGCGGATGAGGGTGGTGAACTCCGCCCGGCGCGACGCCAGCTCGCTGATCGTGCCCGTCAGGTAGATGTCCACCACCCGCGGCGGGTTGCCTCGCAGCAGGTAGGAGAGCAGCACGGGCCCCTCCCCCCCGGTGCGGTTGAGCTGGGTGCGGACCAGTGTGCCGTTGTTCACCGCCTGGCTGCCCAGGTTCTGGAAGGTCTCGCCCGAATAGCCGTCGAAGCGGTTGGCGTAGGTCGCGATGGACCAGCGGGTGAAGGCGTCGGTCAGCGCGGCCTGGTCGGCCGGCGAGAAGCCGGTCCAGGGCGGCCCGACCGCGATGCGCGTCATGGCCGGCAGGTCGAAGACGCGGCCCATCACGGGTTCGAGCTGGGCATAGCGCCCCCGCACGCCGAGTTGGCGGGCCTGGCGCATCAGCGTGATCAGCGCGGCGTGGAAGCCTTCGATGACCTGGGCCGGATCGGACTGGGCCAGGGCCGGCAGGGGCGCCAGGGCTGGCAGGGCAAGGAGGAGCTGGCGACGAATCATGCCCGCAATATAGCGCCGGATGCCCGCTGGACCATGGCCCCCGAACCCGGCAGAACCGCGCCATGCCCCCCACCACCATTCTGCTCACCGGCGCCAATGGCTTCCTGGGTGCGTCCTTGGCGCGGGAGTTGCTGGCACGCGGCCATGCGGTGCGGGCCTTCGTGCGGCCCCGCTCCGCCCGGCACACGCTGGACGGGCTGCCCATCGAGCTCGCCCTGGGCGACCTGACCGACGCGCAAAGCCTGCGTGATGCCATGGCGGGCGTGGGCGCCGTGATCCATGCCGCGGCCGATTACCGCATCTTCGTGCCCGACCCCGCCCGCATGTTCGAGGTGAACGTGGCCGGCACCGGGCACGTCATGGCCGCCGCGCTGGAGGCGGGCGTGCCGCGCATCGTCCACGTCTCCTCGGTGGCGACGCTCAAGCCCCGCCCCGGCGGTGTCGCGACCGAGGCGGATGCGGCCGCGCCCTCGGAGGCCATCGGCCCCTACAAGCAGAGCAAGACAGCGGCCGAACGGCTGGTGGAGGAGATGGTCCGCACCCAGGCCCTGCCGGCCGTCATCGTGAACCCCTCCACCCCCATCGGGCCCCGCGACAGCCGGCCCACGCCCACGGGCCGCATCATCCTGGAAGCCGCGCGCGGCAAGATGCCCGCCTATGTCGAGACCGGGCTGAACCTCGTCCATGTCGAGGATTGCGCGGCGGGGGTGGTGGCCGCGCTGGACCACGGCACCCCCGGCGAGCGGCACATATTGGGCGGCCAGGACGTGACGCTGGCCGAGATGCTGGGCTTCATCGCCGCCGAATGCGGCCACCGCCCGCCCTTCCGCCTGCCCCGCGCGCCGCTGGTGCCGCTCGCGCATCTGTCCGAGGCCTGGGCGCGCATCACGAAAAAGGAACCCATGCTGACGCGCGACGGGCTGCGCATGGCGGCGCAGACCATGTTCTTCGCCTCCGACAAGGCATCCCGCGTGCTGGGCCACCAGGCCCGCCCCTGGCAGGAGGGGGTGCGCGACGCCATCGCCTGGTTCCGTGCGGAGCGCATGCTGTGATCTGGCTCGCCGCCGCCGCCGCCATCGCCTGGCTGGTGCTGCTGCTGGGCCGCGGCTTCTTCTGGCGCGCCGACGTGACGGACGAGGACGCCGCCACCCTGCCCGAGCCCGCCGAGTGGCCCGAGGTGGCGGTCCTCATCCCCGCCCGCAACGAGGCCGAGACGATCGGCCAGGTGGTGGCCGCCCTGCGCGCCCAGGACTACCCGGGCCGCTTCACCATCACCGTGGTGGATGACCGCAGCACCGACGGCACCGGTGAGATCGCCCGCGCGGCCGGGGCCCAGGTGGTCACGGGCGGCACGCGCCCGCCCGGCTGGTCCGGCAAGCTGAACGCGCTGCGCCAGGGGCTGGAGGCGCTCGCCCCCGGCACCCACACCCACATCCTGTTGACCGATGCCGACATCGCCCACGCGCCCGACAGCCTGCGCCGCCTGGTGCAGCGCGCCTGCGCGGGGGATCTGGCGCTGGTGTCGCTGATGGCGCGGCTGCGCTGCCAGAGCCGGGCCGAGCGCTGGCTGATCCCGGCCTTCGTCTTCTTCTTCATGATGCTCTACCCCTTCGCCTGGTCCAACGACCCGCGCGCGCGCACGGCGGCGGCGGCCGGCGGCTGCGTGCTGCTGCGCCGGCGTGATTTCGAGGCGGTGGGCGGCCTTGCCCCCATTCATGACCGCATCATTGACGACTGCGCGCTGGCGGGCCTGGTGAAGGGCCCCGGCCGCGCCACCTGGGTGGGGCTGACGGGGCGCGTGGTGTCGCTGCGCGAATATCCCCGCATGGCCGAAATCCGCGCCATGGTGGCCCGCACCGCCTATGCCCAGCTGCGCTACAACCCCTTGATGCTGTTGGGGATGATCGCCGCCCTGGCGCTGGTCTTCCTGGCCCCGCCGCTGCTGGCCTTGTTGGCGCCGGGGCTGGCCGGCTGGCTTGGCGCCTTCGCCTGGGGGGCGATGGTCGTGGCCTATGCCCCCATGCTGCGCTTCTACGGGCTTTCGGCCTGGCGGGGCTTCGCCCTTCCGCTGGTGGCGGCGGCCTATCTTCTGTTCACCCTCGATTCCGCGCGGGCCGAATGGCAGGGCCGCGGCGGGTTGTGGAAGGGCGAGCCCCTATCGCGCAAGTAATTCGCAACTTCCCGGCCAGACCCTTCCGGAATCAGGCGTTTCCGTCTTATGCACCTTTGTTGAGACAAGCTGTGGCTATCTTCGAGGAATTCCTGGTTTGAACGTCCTGCGGCAACCCATCGGCGCGGCCCTTCCCCAGCATAGCGATCCTTCCGCCCTCGACCACGCGGTGGAGAGCGCGGCCGCGAATCTCCTCGCCCGCCAGCGCCCCGACGGCCACTGGGTCTTCGAGCTGGAGGCGGACGCCACGATCCCAGCCGAATACCTGATGCTGAAGCACTTCTTCGGCATGGTGGAGCCGGAGCGCGAGGCCCGCATCGGCCGCTACCTCCGCCGCGTCCAGGCCGAACAGGCGGGCAACACCGGCGGCGGCTGGCCGCTCTTCCATGGCGGACCGCTCGACATCTCCTGCTCGGTCAAGGCCTACCTGGCGCTGCGGCTGATCGGGGACGCGCCTGACGCGCCGCACATGGTCCAGGCGCGCGACGCCATCCTGGCCGCCGGCGGCGCCGAGCGCAGCAACGTCTTCACCCGCTCCTCGCTCGCGCTCTATGGCATCGTGCCCTGGCGGGCGGTGCCGGTGATGCCGCCCGAGATCATGCTGCTGCCGCGCTGGTTCCCCTTCCACATCAGCAAGATCAGCTATTGGGCGCGCACCGTGCTTGTGCCGCTGACGGTCGTGATGGAGCGCCGCCCCCAGGCCGCCAACCCGCGCGGCGTCACCATCAACGAGCTGTTCCGCACGCCGCCCGAGCAGGTGCGCGAATGGCCCGGCGGCGCCCACCAGGCCGAACCCTGGTCGTCGCTGTTCAAGGGTCTCGACGGCGCGCTCCATCGCGCGCGGAAAATCTTCCCCAGCAGCCACCGCAGCCGCGCCGAGGCCGCCTGCGAACGCTTCGTCACCGAGCGCCTGAACGGCGAGGATGGCTTGGGCGCCATCTACCCCGCCATGGCCAACGCCATCCTGATGTATCACTGCCTGGGCGTGCCCGCCGATGACCCGCGCGTGGTCACCGCCTGGTCGGCCGTCGAGAAGCTGGTCGAGGAACGTGGCGAGGAAACCTACGTCCAGCCCTGCCTCTCTCCCATCTGGGACACGGCGCTGGTCTCCCACGCCCTGCTCGAAGCGGGCGGCGAGGCGCAGGTGCAGGCCGCGGGCCAGGGCCTGCGCTGGCTGGTCGGCCGCGAAATCCGCGATGTGCGGGGCGACTGGGCCTGGCAGCGCCCGCACCTCAAGCCCGGCGGCTGGGCCTTCCAATACGCCAACGCCCATTACCCCGACGTGGACGACACGGCCGTGGTCGTGCTGGCGATGGACCGCTGGCGCGGGGTGACGGGCGCCGCCGATGCCGAGATGGACGGCGCCATCCAGCGCGCCACCGACTGGACCGTGGGCATGCAGTCGCGCGGCGGCGGCTGGGGCGCTTTCGACGCCGACAACACCTTCCACTACCTGAACCACATCCCCTTCGCCGACCACGGCGCGCTGCTGGACCCGCCCACGGTGGATGTCTCGGGCCGCTGCCTGGCCATGATGGCGCAGCTCGGCCGGGGCGATGAGGCCGCCGCCAAATCCGCCATCGAATACCTGCTGCGCGAGCAGGAGGCCGATGGCTCCTGGTATGGCCGCTGGGGCGTGAACTACGTCTATGGCACATGGTCGGCGCTGACGGCGCTGAACGCGGTCGGCCTGCCCCATTCCCACCCCGCCATGCGCCGCGCGGTCGGCTGGCTGCTGGAGCGGCAGAACGAGGATGGCGGCTGGGGCGAGGATGGCATGTCCTACCCCGCGCGCGGCGGCACCCGCCCCGATGGGCGCGAGGCCGCCCCCTCCTCCGCCAGCCAGACGGCCTGGGGCATGCTGGCCCTGATGGCCGCCGGCGAGGCCGGGCACCCCGCCGTGCAGCGCGCCGCCGATTGGTTGATGGAACACCAGACCGCCGATGGCGACTGGCCGGAGGATGACTACACCGGCACCGGTTTCCCGCGCGTCTTCTACCTGCGCTACCACGGCTACCGGCGCATTTTTCCTCTGTGGGCGCTGGCGCGGCTGCGGAATTTGCGCGCCAGCAACACCAAGCGCGTCGCCTTCGGCCTCTAGGGCCAAGCTCGCGCTTGCCGCTCCCCTCCTCCCGGCACACAGTTCCCGGGCGGTGATGGAGCGCGACCCATGAGTTCTGGCCTGCTGGCCCTGCTGGACGATGTGGCGGGGCTGGCCAAGCTCGCCGCCGCCTCGCTGGACGATATCGCGGCCAAGGCGGCCAAGGCGGGCGCCAAGGCGGCGGGCGTCGCCATTGACGATGCCGCCGTCACCCCCCGCTACATGGTGGGCTTCGCCGCCAGCCGCGAACTGCCCATGATCTGGCGCATCGCCCGCGGCTCGCTGCGCAACAAGCTGCTGTTCCTCCTGCCGGCGGCCCTGGCGCTGAGCGCGCTCGCCCCCTTCCTGATCACGCCGCTGCTCATGCTGGGCGGGGCTTATCTCTGCTACGAGGGGGCCGAGAAGGTGCTGGAGGCGCTGGGCCTCGGCCATGGGCATGTCACCCCCGTCGTGGTCGCGCAGGACCCGGCGGCCGAGGAGGCGCGGCGCGTGGCCGGCGCCATCCGCACGGATTTCATCCTCTCGGCCGAGATCATGGCGCTGGCCCTCTCCACCCTCCCCGCCGGCGGCCTGGTGGAACAGGCGGTGGTGCTGGCCGTGGTGGCGATCGGCATCACGGTGGTGATCTATGGCGCGGTGGCCCTCATCGTGAAGGCCGATGACGCGGGGGTGGCGCTGGCGGCCGGCGGGCGGCCCGTGCTGGCCCCGCTGGGGCGGGCGCTGGTGCGCGGCATGCCGGGCGTGCTGAAGGCGCTCTCGGTCGTCGGCACCCTGGCCATGCTGTGGGTGGGCGGCGGCATCCTGCTGCACGGGCTGGAGGAATTCGGCCTGGCCGCCCCCGCGCAAGCGCTGCATGGCGCGGCCCTGGCCATCGGCGGCGGCATCCAGGGCTGGCTGCTGGAAGCCACGGGCGCGGGCGTGCTGGGCCTGGCGCTGGGGGCGCTGGTGCTGGGCGGGATGCGGGTGGCGGGGCGGTAACCCGCCCGACCCGCCCACGCGGCGCGGGCTGCGGTCAGCCCAGGCGCGCCGCCACCTCGGCCAGGGGCACCTCCGCCTGGGTGCCGGCGTCGAGGTCGCGCAGTTGCGCCACGCCGCGCGCCACCTCGGCCTCGCCCAGGATCAGCGCGGCGCGGGCGCCCTGCTTGTTGGCGCGCTCCATCCGGCGCTTGAGGTTGCCGCGATAGCCCATCTCGGCCGCCACGCCGGCCGCGCGGAGGCTTTGCAGCAGGGACAGCGCCGCCCCCTCCTCCGCCTCGCCCACCGGGATGACGACCACGAGGCGCGGCGCGGCCGGCGTCAGGCCGCCACGCTCCAGCAGCATGGACAGGCGCTCCACCCCCGCCGCCCAGCCGACGCTGGGGGTGGCGGGCCCGCCCATCTCCTCCACCAGCCCGTCATAGCGCCCGCCACCCATCACGGTGCCTTGCGCGCCCAGGCGGTCGGTCACGAATTCGAAGGCGGTGTGGCTGTAGTAGTCGAGGCCGCGGACGATGCGCGGGTTCTCGCGCCAGGGCAGGCGGAAGGCATGCAGGTGGCGGCGCAGCGCGTCCCAATGGGCGCGGGCGCCCTCGGTCAGGAAGCCCTCGATGGTGGGGGCGTCGGCGACCAAAGCGCGGTCCTGCGCCTCCTTGCTGTCAATGATGCGCAGCGGGTTCTTCTCCAGCCGGCGCTGGCTGTCCTCACTCAGCTTGTCGCGGTTGGCGGAGAAATGCGCGATCAGCGCGGCGCGATAGGCGTCGCGGCTGGGCGCGTCGCCCAGCGTGTTCACCTCCAGCACCACGCCCTCATCCAGGCCGAGTTCGCGGATGATGTGGTGGCCGCAAGCGATGACCTCGGCATCGGCCAAGGGTTCGGCGGCCCCCAGGATCTCGGCGCCGATCTGGTGGAACTGGCGGTAGCGCCCGGCCTGGGGCCGCTCGTAGCGGAACATGGGCCCGGCGTAGAACACCTTGCGCGGGAGGGACTGCGTCAGCCCGCCCGAGACCAGCGCGCGGCAGACGCCCGCCGTGTTCTCCGGGCGCAGCGTGACGGATTCGCCCCCGCGGTCCTCGAAGACATACATCTCCTTGCTGACGACATCGCTCGTCTCGCCCAGGCCGCGGGCGAAGACGCGGGTGTCCTCGAAGATGGGGGTCGCCCATTCCTCGAAGCCGTAGAGGGCCGCGATCCGCCGCGCCGTCTCGATGACGTGGTGGTGCCGGCGGAATTCCTCGCCGATGAGGTCACGGGTTCCGCGGGGCGGTTGCAGCTTGATATGGGCCATGATGCTGCGGCGGTAGCGCCGTAGGGCGCGCGCGGCAAGGGTGCCTCAGGCGGGGTCGAGTCCGCCCGCGCGCAGGGCTTCCGGCGTCATGGCCGCCGCGATGGAACCCAGCAGCGCCTCGGCCCCCGGCACCGCGCCCGCGAATAGCGCGCCTGAGAACACCGCGCAGGTATTGGCGCCCTCGGGCAGCTTGCCCAGGACCTCCACGCCCTCCACGGCCATGAGCTCGCTGACCTGCTGAATGGCCAGCGCCACCTCGCCCCGCGCGGCCAGTTCGGCGGTGAAGCCGTGCGGGATGATGGTGGCCTTGGCGTTCACCTCGGCGGCGATGCCCTGCGCCTCCAGCCACTCCGCGAAGAAGATGCCGCTGGCCCCGGCGCGCGAATAGGCGAGGCTGGGCGTGGCCAGCAGCGTCTCGCGCCATTCCGCGACGGTCGCAAAGCGCGGATGCGGCGCGCCAGGCGGCACGGCCAGCCCCACATAGGAATGCGCCAGGTCCCGCCGCGTGCCGGGGGCCAGGATGCCCTGCGCCGTCAGCGCCTCGATGCCCGCATCGGTCAGGATGGCGATATCGGCCCGCGCGCCCTCCGCGATGGCCGAAAGCAGCCGCGCGGTGGGGTCGAAACGGATCTCGGCCGGCAGGTCGAGGCGCCGCAGCACGGTGGCGACGCCCAGGGTGGAGAAGAGGCGCAAGCGCCTATTCCGCCGCGACCTTCGCCTCGGCTTCCTTCCTGGCGCGCGCCTCAGCCTCCAGCGCCGCCGCCCGCGCCTCCACCAGCCCCACCAGGTGGTCAATCATGGCGTCGGTGTCGGTGGTGTGGTCCTGCCTGCCGGCCGAATAGACCATGTGCCGCCCCGCGCCGCCGCCGGTCAGGCCGATATCGGTCATCAGCGCCTCGCCCGGCCCGTTCACCACGCAGCCGATGATGGAGAGGGAGATGGGCTGCGTCACATGCGCGAGCCGCTCCTCCAGCTTCTCCACCGTGCGGATCACGTCGAAGCCCTGCCGCGCGCAGGAGGGGCAGGAGATGATCTTCACGCCCCGGTGCCGCAGATGCAGCGACTTCAGGATGTCCCAGGCGACGGCCACCTCCTCCTCCGGCTCGGCGCTGAGGGAGACGCGCATGGTGTCACCAATGCCGGCCCAGAGAAGGTTGCCGAGGCCGATCGCGGACTTCACCGTGCCCGCGCGCTTGCCGCCCGCTTCGGTGATGCCGATGTGCAGCGGGTGGTCGCAGGCCTCGGCCAGTTGCGTGTAGGCGGCGACGGCCATGAAGACGTCGCTCGCCTTCACGCTGATCTTGAACTCGTGGAAATCGTTCTGCAGCAGGTGGTCGGCGTGCCAGAGCGCGCTTTCGACCAGCGCCTCCGGGTTGGGTTCGCCGTATTTTTCCAGCAGGTGCTTCTCCAGCGAACCGGCATTGACGCCGATGCGGATGGCGCAGCCATGGTCGCGGGCGGCCTTCACCACCTCCTTCACGCGCTCCGGGCTGCCGATATTGCCGGGGTTGATCCGCAGGCAGGCCGCACCCGCCTGCGCGGCCTCGATGGCGCGGCGGTAGTGGAAATGGATGTCGGCCACGATGGGCACGTTCACCTCGCGCACGATCTCGGCGAGTGCCGCCGTGCTCTCCTCGTCCGGGCAGGAGACGCGGACGATGTCCACCCCCGCCACCTCCGACTTGCGGATCTGCGCGATGGTGGCCGCGGCGTCGGAGGTCAGCGTGTTGGTCATGGTCTGCACGCTGACGGGCGCGTCGCCGCCCACCAGCACCTTCCCCACCTTGATCTGGCGGGACTTGCGGCGGGTGATCTGCTGGTAGGGCCGGTAGCTCATGCTTGTCCTCGGGCGACGCGGTGTGTCGCGAATATAGGGCAGCGCATCGCGGGCCGCGAGGGCTTGCGCGCGGCAAGCCTCTACTGCGCGGGCAGCGCCATCAGCGCGCGGGGTTCGAGCGGGATGTTGCGCCGCACCCCGCGCAGATCGGTGGAGAAGGGCACCACCCGCCCCCCCACCAGGATCTCCATGTTCTGCCCGGCCCCGGTGGCGAGCGTCAGCCCCGCCTGGCCGGCCGGCACCTCCCAGCTCTCCCCCGCGCGCATGACGCGGGAGAGCAGCACGCGGTTGCCCGGCGCGCGCACCTCGGTCCAGGCATCGCCGCGGAAGCGCAGCACGATGGGCGCGTTGGCGGCGGGCGGCGCGGGCGTGGCCGGAGCCTGCGCGGCGGGCGCGGGTGGCGGCGGCGGCACCTGCACCGGCACGGGCGTCGGCACCGGCAAAGGCGGCAGGCCCGGCCCGGGCTGGGCGCCGGGCTGGGCCGTGGGCGCGGGGGGCGGGGGGGCCGGCGTGGGCGCCTGGGCCACGCGCGGCGGGCGCAGCGCCTCGCCATCGCGCACGGCGGGGTCGAGCCGCGTGGGCACGGGCGGCACCGCATCCACCACGCGCTCGCCCGAACCGCTCCAGTTGTACCAGGCGACGTAGCTGCCCACCGCGATCACGGCGCCCAGCAGCAGCACCACGCCGGTGGGGAAGCCGCGCTCGGGCACGGGCTCCGGAAAGACGAGGTCGCTGCGCCTCGCCACCACGCCGGTCGCCGCATCGCGGAAGCGGCGGACGATATCGTTGGAATCGAGGCCCAGCAGCGCCGCATAGTTGCGGATGAAGCCGATGGCATAGGCGGGCGAGGGCAGATCCCCGATCCGCCCCTCCTCCAGCGCCACGAGATAGACGCGGCGGATTCGCAGCTGCGTCGCCACGTCCTGGATGTCCCAGCCGAGCGCCAGCCGCGCGTCGCGCAGCTCCTCGCCCACCCGGGTGGCGTCCACCGCATTGGCCTCGGAAGGCCGGAAGCGCTTCATGTCGTTGAACACGGGGCTATGGTTACCGCCAACCGCGCCGCGCGCCCAGCGCGGATCCGTGGCAACGCGACGACATCAAGCCCCGCGCGCCGCCAGCGCGGCCGCGGCCTGGGCGATCAGCTCGGCCACGATCTCGGCGGCCGGCTGTTCGCGCGTCACCATGCCCACGCTCTGGCCGGCCATCAGGCTGCCATTTTCCACATCGCCCTCGATGACCGCGCGGCGCAGGGCGCCCGCCCAGAAATGCTCGATGTCGAGCTGGGCCTCCTCCTTGCTCAGTTCGCCCGACTGGAAGCGGGCCAGCACCTTGGCCTGATGCTCCATGAAGCGCTTGGTGCCCTCGTTCTGCAGCGCCCGCACCGGGATCACGGGGAAGCGTTCGTCCAGCTGCACGGTGGGCAGGGCATCGCGCGCCGCCCCCCGGATGAAGGCACGCTTGAAGTTGGCATGGGCGATGCACTCGCTGGCGCAGACGAAGCGCGTGCCGAGCTGCGCGCCCGCCGCGCCCATTTCCAGGTAGGAGAGGATGGCCTCGCCCCGCCCGATGCCGCCGGCGACGAAGACCGGCACCTCCGGCCCCATCACGGGCAGGATTTCCTGGGCCAGCACGTTCAGGCTCACGGGGCCGATATGCCCGCCCGCCTCGCTGCCCTCGATGACCAGCGCATCGGCGCCCGACCGCACCAGCTTCTTGGCGAGTGCCAGGGCGGGCGCGAAGCACACCACCTTCGCACCGCCCTCCTTCGCCCGCTTCAGCGCCGCGCCGGGCGGAATGCCGCCCGCGAAGACGATATGCGTGACCTGGTGCGCCAGGCAGGTGTCCACCAGCGCCTCCAGCCGGGGGTGCATGGTGATGAGGTTCACGCCGAAGGGCTTGTCGGTCAGTGCCTTGGTGCCCGCGATCTCGGCATCCAGGTGGTGCGGCTCCATCGCCCCGCAGGCGATGACGCCAAAGGCCCCCGCGTTGGAGAGCGCGGCCACCAGGTTGCGCTCGCTCACCCAGGACATGGCACCGCCCAGCAGCGCGTAGCGTGAGCCGAAGAAGGCGGCGCCCCGGGCCATCAGGCGGTCCACCGCCGCGAAAGCCGCGGGCGAGACGGGGGTGTTCATGTCCATGCGTCGGGCCCTGCTGCTGCCGTCACGGGAGTTTGGCCGCGCCGGCGCGCGGCCCCAAGCGATTTCGTGCCCGCGGCCGCGCCGTCAGGCATCCAGCCCATAGGCGGTGTGCAGCGCGCGGACCGCAAGCTCGGTGTAGTCGGAGGCCACCAGCACGCTCACCTTGATCTCGCTGGTCGAGATCACCTGGATGTTGATGCCCTTTTCCGCCAGCGCCTTGAACATGGTGGAGGCCACACCCGCATGCGTCCGCATGCCGATGCCGACAACGCTGATCTTGGCCACCTCGGGGTCGGCCACCATCGCCTCGAAGCCGAGTTCGTCCTTGGCCTTGTTCAGGATGTCCTGCGCGCGCGGCAGGTCGGCGCGGCCCACGGTGAAGGTCATGTCCGTGCTGCCATCGGCGCCGATGTTCTGCACGATCATGTCCACGTTCACATTGGACGCCGAGAGCGGGCCGAAGACGCGGGCGGCGACACCCGGCCGGTCCGGCAGGCGGCGCAGCGTCACCTTCGCCTCATCGCGCGAATAGGCGATGCCCGACACGATGGGCTTTTCCATGATCTCGTCCTCATCCACCACCAAAGAGCCGGGCTTGTCCTCGAAGCTGGACAGCACCTGCACCCGCACGCCTTCCTTCATCGCGAGCTCGACCGAGCGGGTCTGGAGAACCTTGGCCCCCACGCTCGCCAATTCCAGCATCTCCTCATAGGAAATGCGTTCGAGCTTCCTGGCCCGCGGCACGATGCGCGGGTCGGTCGTATAGACGCCGTCCACATCGGTATAGATGTCGCAGCGGTCGGCCTTCAGCGCCGCGGCCAGTGCCACCGCGGAAAGGTCGCTGCCGCCGCGGCCCAGCGTCGTCACACGGTTGCGCCCGGTCTCGATGCCCTGGAAGCCGGCGACGACGGGCACCTGGCCCTCCTCCATCCGGCGGATCAGCTCCGCGCCCTCGATGGATTCGACGCGCGCCTTGCCATGGGCGTTGTCGGTGACGATGGGCACCTGCCAGCCCTGCCAGGAGCGTGCCTCCACGCCGATGGCCTGCAGCGCGATGGCGACCAGGCCGATCGTCACCTGCTCGCCGGTCGCGACCACCACGTCATATTCCCGCGCGTCATGCAGGGGCGACAGGTCCTGGCACCATTTCACCAGCTGGTTCGTGGTGCCCGCCATGGCGGAGACCACCACGGCCACCTGGTGTCCGGCCTCGACCTCGCGCTTCACGCGGGCGGCGACATTGCGGATCCGGTCGAGGTCACCGACCGAGGTTCCGCCGAACTTCATCACGATACGTGCCATGGGAATTCCCGGCCCCAATCCATACAACCAGGCCTTGCGGGGGCCTCAAGCGCGCGTCAGATACCGGGCATGGACCCGACCGGCAACAGGGGCAGCCCTGCAAATCCCTCCAGCGCCGACGCGCGCGAGGTGGCGAAGTTCGACGCCCTGGCCGGGGAGTGGTGGAACCCGCGCGGCCCCATGGCCCCGCTGCACGCCATGAATCCCGCCCGCATGGGCTGGATCGCAGGGCTGCTGGGGGATCTGGAAGGCCAGCGCGTGCTGGACGTGGGCTGCGGGGCGGGCCTCGCCTCGGAATGGCTGGCCCGGCGCGGGGCGCGCGTGGTGGGCCTCGATGCCGCGGGTGCGGCGCTGGACGCCGCCCGCGCCCATGCGATGGCCGAGGGTGTGACCGTGGACTACCGCGTGGGCACCCCGGAGACGCTGGAGGAGACGGGCTTTGACGCCGTCCTTGCGCTGGAAGTGATCGAGCATGTGCCGCCCGAGGAACGCGCGGGCTTCCTCGCCGCGCTGGCCCGCGCCGTGAAGCCGGGCGGCTGGGTGGTGCTGTCCACGCTGAATCGCACGCCGCGCGCCTATGCGGTGGCCAAGCTCGGCGCGGAATACCTGCTGCGCTGGCTGCCGGTGGGCACGCATGACTGGAAGCTGTTCCTCCGCCCGGGCGAGCTGGGTGCGCTGATGCGCGGCGCGGGATTGGCGGTGACGGAGGTGGCGGGGCTGACGCCCAGCCTGCGCCAGGGCTTCCGCGTGAGCCGGGATGTGGGCGTGAACTACATCATGGCGGGGCGGAAAGTCTGAGCGCCCCTTGAGGCACAATCCGGCCGCATGGCGGCCGGCGCGCCCAGCGGTCCTGCCCTGTCAGCGCACCTGTCGCGGCGCGGAAGCCCAGCCGCCGGAGGCGGCGCCCGGCGCTTGAGGGCGGAAAGCTTCACCCATCGCTGGGCGGCACCCAGGGCAGCCGGGCCACCTCGATGCCCTCCTCGCGCAAGGCCTCGGTCTCCTCCTCGGTCGCCTCGCCATAGATGCCGCGGGCCTCGGCCTCGCCCTGGTGGATACGGCGGGCCTCCTCCGCGAAGTCGGGGCCGACATAGTCGCAGTTCTTCTCGACCTCGGCGCGCATGCGTTGCAGCAGGGCCAGCATCTGGGCGGGCAGCGGGCCGGCGGCGACGCGGCCTGACGGGGCGGCCGGCGGCGTGGCCTGCGGCTTTGCCGGCACTGCGGCGGGCGCCTCGGCCCTGCCCTTCACGCCCGGCGCCTTGCGGATGGCCGGCGCCATCAGCGCCTTGGTCACATGGGTGTCGCCACAGATGGGGCATTCGACCAGCCCCGCGGCCGACATGCGGTCGTAGGCCGCGCCGTCCTTGAACCAGCTTTCGAATTCATGCGCCTCGGCGCAGCGGAGCGAGAAACGGATCATCCCGGTCTATCCAAGCCGGTTCAGCCCGGCCGTGTGACATATGTAAGGCATTCGCCCCGCTTGCGAAGATCAGCCCGCCAGCAGCGCATCCAGCTTGCCCGCGCGCTCCAGCGCCGCCAGGTCATCGGAACCCCCGATGGGTTCACCATTGATGAAGATCTGGGGCACCGTGGTCCGGCCGCCCGAGCGCGCGATGGCGTCCTTCCGGGCCTGGCTGCCATTGGGCGCGTCAATCTCGGTGAAGTCGGCGCCCTTGCGCGTCAACAGGCCCACGGCGCGCGCGCAATAGGGGCAGAAGGGCTGGGTGTAGATTTCGACTTTTGCCATGGCGAAATAGAAGGGGGCCGCCCCCCCGCCCCGTCAAGGGGTGTGGCTGCCACCAGTGGTTGGTTCCAGCTTGCGGGCCAGCTTGCGGGCCAGCACATAGCCCAGCATGCCGGCCACGGGCGCGGAGGGCAGCACCAGCAGCCAGCCGATATGGGCGCTCTGCACCACCAGGCCCATGCCGATGCCGAACATCATGCCGCCCACCAGGCAGCCGACCACGCCGGCCGTGAGGCCAAGCACCAGGATATCCGCGCGCGTTACCATGGGTGCGGAGTAAGGGTGGCGCCCCCGGTTTGACAAGGCCCACGCCACCCCCTAAGCCCACGCTATTCCTGGGAATGAGGACACGCCTTCGGGGCGTGCGCCCGCATCTGCCATCCGGCAGGGGCCTACCGGGACAATCCAGCGGACCATGCCCCGCACGGGTGTCCGCGAGAAGAAGGCCCATCCCCGCAAGGGCGATGGGGTGCCGCGCATGACGAAGCGCCTTGCCAGCAAGTACAAGATCAATCGCCGCCTGGGTGAGAACCTCTGGGGCCGCGCCAAGAGCCCCGTGGCCAAGCCGCGCAAGGGCGAACAGGGTGCCCGTACCTATGGTCCCGGCCAGCACGGCCAGCGCCGCAAGCAGAAGCCGACTGACTTCGGCGTGCAGCTCATGGCGAAGCAGAAGCTGAAGGGCTACTACGGCAACATCGGCGAGAAGCAATTCCGCAAGTACTACGAGGAAGCCGTCCGCCGGAAGGGTGACACCTCGGAGAACCTGATCGATCTGCTGGAGCGCCGGCTGGACACCATCATCTACCGCATGAAGTTCGCGGTGACGCCCTTCGCGGCGCGCCAATTCGTGAACCATGGCCATGTGCTGGTGAACGGCAAGCGGCTGAACATCCCCTCCTACAGCGTTCGTGACACGGACGTGATCGAGGTGAAGGAAAAGTCCAAGCAGCTGACCATGGTGCTGGACGCCACCCATGAGGCCGGCCGCGACGTGCCCGAATACATCGAGGTGGACCACCGCGCGATGAAGGGCCGCATCCTCCGCACGCCCAAGTTCGCGGATGTTCCTTACCCGGTGCAGATGGAACCGAACTTGGTGGTGGAGTTCTACTCGCGCTGATGACGTAGCCGCCCTGGCTTTCGGGCCGGGGCGGCCACTCATTACGCCCTCCGTTGACGCCGAGCTCGCCGCGCGCGACACAGGCGGATGCCCATCTCTGACCCGACTCCGCTCCGCGATGTGGTGGAAGCCATCATTCGCGGCTCCCATCTCGCGCTGCTGAAGCGGGATGTGGACCCGAAGTGGCTGGCCAAGTTCTCGCAGGAATTGGAGAAGCGCCTGCGGGACCGCAGCCTGGCGGATGTCACCAGCGACTTCATCCGCATGATCGCGAACACCGAGGAAGCGCAGAAGAAGCAGCTGACTTCCGGCGTCGGCAAGCCTACCGAGTATGTCATGACCCGCGCCATCGAAGCCCGCCCCGCGGCGCTTTCCTGCATCGCCGTGGGTTGCGAACCTTCCGTGGCCGGGATGCTGCGCCGGGCCGGCCTGCGTCGCTGGGCCAACCCATTCGACTGGATGACGATTCCGCCCGAGGCCGTGCGCGACTGCCTGGTGGATGATTTCAGCCTGCTTCTCGCCCCGGATGAGCATGAACACATCGCGGCCTCGGTGCGCCCCCCGGGCTCCAACGGGCATCTGTGCCGCCACACGCGCTTCTCGGAATTGTATGGGTCCACAATCTTCCACGTGAAGGACCCGACCACGAAGGAAGGCTACGCGGCGCTCGAACGCGGCGTCATCCGCATGCGAGAGGCGCTGCGTGGCTTGCATGGCAAACTGCTGCTCCAAGTCACGGAGGAGTTCGAGAACACCCGGGATGTCTTCGCGGAAACGGCCGAGTTCCTGGACCGCTCCGCGCGGGGTGTGACCTTGGTGACCATCGCCCTGGTGGAGGGACCGCCCGAAGGGCCTTTCCCCGAAATGGAACTGGCCGAGAGCTTCGGCCCCCATCGCCTGCTCCGCTGCCGCCCGCTGGCGGGTGCGCAGGGCATCGCCTACCTGGATCCGCTGGATGAAGTGGTGATGTTGCGGGGCGCGCTTGGAAGCCTCGCCTTGTAGGCCCGGCACCGGCACGGCCCGCAGCTTCTTCAAATCGTGCCGCGCCCAGGTTCATCCTGGGCTTTGCGACTGACGCCGCAATACATCTGCCCGCCGCACCCGGGCCAGGCTGTAGATGAGGCGATCCAGTTCCGTATTCCGGTTCAGCAGGCGAGTGTGCTCTTCGTCCAACACTTCCTCCTGCACCGCTTCCAGGTCTGGCCGCACCTCATCGCGGGTGTTTTTTCTCGGGAATGCTGGTACTGGGTCCATGCCCAGCATCTTGCACAGGACAGGAAAATCGCGGTCCAGGGTTTCCACGAAGAAAACGAAATCCAGCTGGCTCAGAGTGGCCATGGCTCGCCTGATGATCTCAAATTTCTCGATGGGAATCCGCTTCCCATCCTTTAACTCATAATAAATATCACCTTTTTCGGTAAAAACATCGCCCGCAAGTACTCTGGTCATTTCATTTTTGATGTAATTTCTTGGAATGGGCGCATCAAGCGACAGAAACTCTTTCATAGTCAATTCGCGCGCCAAGCGCGGTCCGGCCAGGTTGTTTGCCCGGATCACCGCCTCGCTATGGCGCCGCCAAAAATAATAGAGTGACACAATACGTTCATGAGGATTGCGCAGGATCGTGAAGGCAAATTTCCTGCCCGGGACCCTCGCGATCGACTCAGCCGTAAAGTGCCCGGAAAAGAACCGATAGGGTTCAAAATATTCTTGCGGCTTCTGCGACAGGTCACGCCGCCGTTCCGGACAGATTTCGTCGCTTCGAAAATACCCCGTCAGGACATCATGCAGCGAGGTGCCGGCTGTCTTGGGGATGTGCAGGAAAATCAGGCGGCCGTGCTCAATGATGGCGTCAGACATCGACCACGACCGGGATGAAGAAAGAGGCCGCATCCAGGTTCAGGGCCGGTGGCCATGCGCCGCACCTCCCACCCGGCCTGGAATGGGCCGGGGAGAGGAGGTGCGTCGCGCCGCGGGACAATCCAGGCCCCGCCGCCGTCACGCCTGTTCCGTCGTCGGCAGGCCCTTTTCCTTCAGCATGGCCTGCAGCTCACCGGACTGGAACATCTCCATCACGATGTCGCAGCCGCCCACGAACTCGCCCTGGACATAGAGCTGCGGGATGGTCGGCCAGTTGGTGTAGGCCTTGATCCCCTCGCGGATCTCCATGTCCTCCAGCACGTTCACGCCCTTGAAGGGGACGCCCACATGGCTCAGGATCTGCACGACCCGGGCCGAGAAGCCGCATTGCGGGAACACGGGCGTGCCCTTCATGTAGAGCACCACGGGGTTGGCCTTCAGCTCGGCCTCGATACGTTCGTTCACGTCGCTCATGGCTGGGTTCCTTGGGGAAAGAGCCGGTTCATTCGGGCGCGCTCGTCTGCAGGGCCAGGGCGTGCAGCACACCCCCCATGCGCCCCTGCAAGGCGGCGTAGACAAGCTGGTGCTGCTTCACGCGGGACAGGCCCCGGAAGCTCTCCGAGACGACCTTGGCCGCGTAGTGGTCCCCATCACCCGCCAGGTCCTCGATGGTGACCTGGGCGTCGGGCAGGGCCGACTTGATCAGGGCCTCGATCTCGACGGGTTGCATCGGCATGTGGTCAGACCCCCTGCATCAGCGCCGGCAGCGTCGCCTCATGCGCCGCCACCAGCCTTGTCACATCTATGGCATCCGCCCCAGGCATAACCAAGTGGTGGCCTGAGGAATGTCCCAATCGTTCCGCGGGCACACCGGCCGCGCGGGCGGCCTCCAGCAGGGCGGCGCCATCCTCCACGGCCAGGATGTAGCGGCCCTGGTCCTCGCCGAACCAGAAGCCGTGGTCGCCCGCGCGGGTGATCTCGGCCCCCACCCCGGAGGCCATGCACATCTCGGCCAGCGCGACCAGCAGCCCGCCATCCGCCGCGTCGTGGCAGGCGCGCACGCGGCCCGCCAGGATCTGCCCCCGCACGAAATCCCCGTTGCGGCGTTCGGCGGCGAGGTCCACCGGCGGCGGCGCCCCCTCCTCCCTTCCCGCGATCTCGCGAAGCCAGAGCGACTGGCCGAGCCAGCCTTGCGTCTCACCCACCACCACGATGTCACAGCCGGCGGGCATGGCGAGGCCCACGGCGTGCGCCACATCCTCCAGCACGCCCACGCCGCCGATGGCGGGGGTGGGCAGGATCGCGCGGCCCTCGGTCTCGTTGTAGAGCGAGACGTTGCCGCTGATCACCGGGAAATCCAGCGCGGTGCAGGCCGCTGCCATCCCGCGCACGGCACCCGCGAACTGCCCCATGATGCGGGGCTTTTCCGGGTTGCCGAAATTCATGTTGTCGGTGATGGCCCGCGGCAGGGCGCCCACCGCCGTCAGGTTGCGCCACGCCTCGGCGACGGCCTGCTTGCCCCCCTCCTCCGGATCGGCCAGCACGTAGCGGGGCGTGCAGTCGGTGGTCATGGCGAGCGCCAGCCTGTGGTCCTCGACGCGGACCACCGCCGCATCCGCCTGGCCCGGGCGCTTGCTGGTCTGCCCGCCCACCTGCGCGTCATACTGGTCCCAGATCCAGCGGCGGCTGCACAAATCGGGGCAGGCCACCAGTTTTTCCAGCGCCGCCGCGATGCCCACCGGGTCCGCCACCGGGCCGAGCACGGGCAGCTTCGGCGTCTCCTCCGTGGGGCGATGGTAGAGGGGCGCCTCGCTCTCCAGGGGCGCCAACGGGATGTCCGCCTCCAGCACCCCGTTGTGGCGGATCTGGATGCGGCCCGTGTCGGTCAGGTGGCCGATCACGGCGAAGTCCAGCTCCCATTTGTGGAAGATGGCCTCGGCCACATGCTCCTGCCCGGGCTTGAGCACCATGAGCATGCGCTCCTGGCTTTCGCTCAGCATCATCTCATAGGCCGTCATGCCGGCCTCGCGCTGGGGCACCTTCTCCATGTCCAGCACGATGCCCATGCCGCCCTTGCCGGCCATCTCGACGCTGGAACTGGTCAGGCCGGCCGCGCCCATGTCCTGGATGGCGACGATGGCATCCGTCTCCATCAATTCGAGGCAGGCCTCAATCAGCAGCTTCTCCGCGAAGGGGTCGCCGATCTGGACGGTGGGGCGCTTTTCCTCGGCGTCGGCGTTGAATTCGGCGCTGGACATGGTGGCGCCATGGATGCCGTCGCGCCCGGTCTTGGACCCCACATAGACCACCGGGTTGCCCACCCCGGTGGCGGCCGCGGTGAAGATGCGGTCCGCCTTCAGGATGCCCACCGTCATGGCGTTCACCAGCGGGTTGCCATTGTAGGCCGGGTGGAAGTTGACCTCGCCGCCCACGGTCGGCACGCCCACGCAGTTGCCGTAGCCGCCGATGCCGCGCACCACCCCGTCCAGGATGCGGCGCGTGCGGGGGTGCGCGGGATCGCCGAAGCGCAGCGCGTTCAGGTTCGCGATGGGGCGCGCGCCCATGGTGAAGACATCACGCAGGATGCCGCCCACGCCCGTCGCGGCCCCATTGTAGGGCTCGATGAAGCTCGGGTGGTTGTGGCTTTCCATCTTGAAGACGGCGGCCAGCCCCTGACCGATCTCAATCACGCCCGCATTCTCACCGGGGCCGACCAGCACCCAGGGCGCCTTGGTGGGAAGCTGCTTCAGCCAGACGCGCGAGGATTTGTAGGAGCAATGCTCGCTCCACATCACGGAAAATATGCCCAGTTCCGTGAGGCTGGGCGTGCGGCCAAGGATGGCCAGCGCCCTCTCGTATTCATCGGGCTTCAGGCCGAATTCACCGCCGAGCTGGCGGGCGCGGGCAGGGTCGAGGGGCGTCACATGGCTCATGCCCGGTTTGTCGGGCGGGGCGTGGCGCTTGTCCATAGCGCGCATCACACCCATGCCCTGCGGACCGAGCGGGGGATGGATCGCCGCCCGGCCAATGCCTTCAGCACACGCAGCCAGGGCTTTCGCAGCTGCGGCGCGGGCGGGCCGGCCTCCAGCAGGTTTTCGGACAAATCGGGGTGGGGCAGCAGCCAGGGCGGGCCGTTCAGCGCGCGGCGGAAGCCCAGGCGCCGGGCCAGGACCAGCAGGCAGAGGCCGCGCAGCCGGTGGGCGCGGCGGGCCGCGCGGCAGATCATGGCCTCGATGCCGCGCAAGGGGTGGCCCGGCGCCGCGTCATGCAGGGCCTGGAGCAGCCTTTCCCACAGCCCGGCATGGGTCAGGCGGCGGTAGTAGCGGGCCAGGCTGTCGGCGGCGATTCCCGGCGCGGCGGCGTCCTTCCAGGGGGCATCGGTGGCCGCGTGCCGGAACAGCGCGTCCATTCGCGCGCGCAAATCCCCGATCTGACGGCCCTGAGGGGAGCGGCGGAGCACATAAGGCAGGAGGGCGTGCCACTCCAGGTCGGACAGCGGACGGATGGGGATACGAGGCGCGTAGGACATTATTCCTTTGTAGCCATGCGCCCCATACCATGGCAAGAAAAACCGCCCGGCCGCGTGCCCGTGGCGGAGGCACCACGACCATGCCCCTCGAAGATCAGAACCCGGACTGGCCAGGCCCCTTCGGCGGCCTCTGGGGCCGCCTGCTGGCCTGGTTCTGAGGCGCCGGCGCCCTCAGCGGCACACCCGCCGCTGCTCCACCCGCCAGAAGGGCCGGCCGAAGCGGTCCCGGTAGCGGACGCGGACATTCTCGATCCAGCAGCGCCGGCGGCGGCGGCGCGGCGGGGGGCCGCGGCGGGGCGGCGGCCCGGGGTGATAGCCCCACTGCACCTCTTCCAGCAGGGCCTCGAAGTCGGCCACATCCTCGGCCGGCAGGTCCAGGTTCTGGGGCGTGGTGGGCCCCTCGGGCAGCGTGGGGGTGACGGGGCGGGGCAGCGCAGCCTCGGCCTTGGGCGCCGCGGTGGCGAGCCCGCCCATGGCGGCGGCAGCACCCAGGAACAGGAAATTGCGGCGGTTCATATGGACGCCTCCCTCTCTCGCATCGGCCCGGAACCTCCGGGGCTTGATGGAGATGCAACGTTCACAACCCGCCCAGGATGCGTTGGGAAGGTGGCGCTGGGAAGGCGCGGCGTATCGGCCTGTTTCGGACGTGTCAGGCCGCCACATGCGCTGCGATGGAAGTGAACATGGGCAGGCCTTCGGTGCCGCCCACCAGCGGGTCCACGCAGTTCTCGGGGTGGGGCATCAGGCCCAGCACGCGGCCATTCGCGGAGCAGATGCCGGCGATGGCGTTGAGGCTGCCGTTGCGGTTCTCGCCCTCATAGCGGAAGACGACGCGGCCCTCCCCTTCCAGGGTGGCCAGCGTCTCGGCGTCGCAGAAGTAATTGCCGTCGCCATGGGCCATGGTGGCGCGGAAGGTGGCGCCGCGCTGGAAATGGGCGGTGTAGGGGGTGTCGGCCCGCTCCACCCGCATCACGCAATCCATGGCGAGGAAACGGAGGGACGCGTTGCGGAGCAGGGCGCCGGGGAGAAGCCCCGCCTCGGTCAGCATCTGGAAGCCGTTGCAGACGCCCAGCACATGGCCGCCCTTCGCCGCGAAGTCCCGCACCGCCGCCATGATGGGCGATTGCGCGGCCATGGCCCCGCAACGGAGGTAGTCGCCATAGGAGAAGCCGCCGGGCAGCACCACGAGGTCGAGACCGCTGGGCAGCGCCGTCTCGCGGTGCCAGAGCATGGTGGGGCGGCGGCCGGTGGCGGCGCGAAGGGCCAGCGCCATGTCGCGTTCGCGGTTGGTGCCGGGGAAGGTGATGATGGCGGCGTGCATGGCGGGGTTATCCTTGCAGGACGCGCAGCCAGTGCAGGCCGCCCAGCGTCAGCATGGTGGCGATGGCGGCAAGTGCGGCCGCGGTGACATAGCGATTGGCGCGGGCCTTCTGGCGCGCGACCCAGCCTGGGCGGGGCGCGGGCCGCCCCTGGGCCAGGCGCTGCTCCCGCCAGCCGAGCAGGATCGAGATCAGCACCGTGAGGACGACCATGATGATCATGGAGGTCTTCACCATGGGTAGAACACCCAGCCCAGCGGGTCGCGCCAGCCCTCGATGGCGAGGCTGATGGGCCAGAACAGCCCGCCCAGGAAGGCCTTGGAGAGCAGGAAGAAGGCCTCGGTCAGCGGCAGGTCGCCGGGGAGCGGCGGGCCGAAGGCGAGGTAGGCGAGCGCGAGGGCCACGCGCCAGGCCGCGAAGCCGAAGGAGACGGCCACGAAGACGCGCAGCGAGCGTTCGCGCGCGTTGGGGGCCGTCGTGCCGCTCATGCGGGCTCCACCGTGAAGCTCTCGATCACGGTGTTGGCGAGCAGCTTGCGGGCCATGTCCTCGCCCATGGCGCGGGCGCGCGCGGGGTCGGCCTCGGCCACCTCCACGATCATGACCTTGCCCACGCGGACCTCGCCCACGCCCTCGAAGCCAAGGCCCGAAAGGGCGCGCTCGATGGCCTTGCCCTGCGGGTCCAGCACGCCCGCCTTGGGGAAAACAGTGACCTTCAACCGAGTCATCAGACCAACCTTCCCAGCATCAATGGCCCCCCGGTGCCCTCGGCGGGCTTTGCCCGACGAGGCGGAGCCGTCCTAGCAGAATGCAGCGCCCCGAACGGGGTCCTCATGAAAGCGCCGAAGGCGATTTCATGGGGGTCATTGCATGACTTCGGGACCCTTCATGTCCCGCACGCCGGCCTCGGGCAGGATGCCGAGGCGGCGGGCCACCTCCTGGTATCCTTCCTCGACCTTGCCGAGGTCGCGGCGGAAGCGGTCCTTGTCCATCTTCTCGCCGGTCTTGGCGTCCCAGAGGCGGCAATTGTCGGGGCTGATCTCATCGGCCAGGACGATGCGCATCTCGTCATTCTCGTAGAGGCGGCCGAATTCCAGCTTGAAGTCCACCAGCGTGATGCCGACGCCCAGCAGCAGCCCGGTCAGGAAGTCGTTCACCCGCAGCGTGAGCTGGACGATGTCGTCCAGGTCATGGGTGGAGGCCCAGCCGAAGGCGGTGATGTGCTCCTCGCTCACCATCGGGTCCTGCAGGGCGTCGTTCTTGTAGTAGTATTCGATGATGGAGCGCGGCAGGCGCGTGCCTTCCTGGATGCCCAGGCGCGAGGCCAGGGAACCGGCGGCCACGTTGCGCACCACGATTTCGAGGGGGATGATCTCCACCTCCCGCACCAGCTGCTCGCGCATGTTCAGGCGGCGGATGAAGTGGGTCGGGATGCCGATCTCGCCCAGGCGCTGCATCAGGTACTCGCTGATGCGGTTGTTCAGCACGCCCTTGCCGGTGATCGTGCCCTTCTTCTGGGCGTTGAAGGCGGTGGCGTCATCCTTGAAGTATTGGACGAGGGTGCCGGGCTCAGGCCCCTCGAACAGGATCTTGGCCTTGCCTTCGTAAAGTTGGCGGCGGCGAGCCATGGCATGCAGTCCTTCTGGCGAATCATCGCTCGTATAGCAGCAAAGAATTATCGTGCCACACGGGCGGGCGCGGGCTTGACCGGCGCGAAGGGCGTGCGGTCGGGCGGGCCGGGCGCGAAAAGCCATTCCCGCGCGCCCCCCGGCCCCAGCGCCAGCAGCGAACTGCACAGCGTCCCGAAGCCGCCGATGGGGGGAATATTCAGCATTTCCCCCGCTTCCCCGCCGGAATCCGCCAGCAGGGCGGGCCAGGCGCCCCAGTCGGGCCAGGTGGGCCGGGGCGCGGCCTGGAAGCGCGGCAGGTGGCGGGCGGTGCGGGGGCTGGACGGATCATTGGGCGGATGCGCCGTGACCATGTGCAGGCCGGGCGGCAGGGCTGTGGCCGTCGCATGGCCCTCCCCCAGCCCGGCCACGAACCAGGCCGATTCCGCATCGGCCAGCACGGCGTTGAAGGGGCGCCAGGCGCCGGCGTCGAGGCGGCACAAGGCCTGGGCGGCGTCCTCGGCCGTTCCGGCCTCCAGCGCCAGCAGGGGCAATTCCCCGCGCGAGCGCTTGCCCTCGGCGGGGCCAAGGCTGCCCGGGCGGTTCAGCACGGTGGCGACCACGCCCGCGGCGTTCACCGCCATCCAACTGCCGCCGCCCGAGCGGTCGCGGCCGCCGATCAGGCCCGGGGCCTCGGGCCAATACGCCCCGGGCGGGTCCCAGGGGCGGTCCAGGCGTTCATCGCGGTTGGCCGCCAGCAGCAGCGGCCAGGCGGCGCCGGGCTGGCGCGAAAGGATCACGGTGCACATCGGCGCCCATCTGGCCCCGATGCGGCGCCGCGAACAAGGCGGCTACCAGTGGCGGTGATGGCGCGGCCGGTCCCAATGGCGCGGCGGCGGGCCGTAGTAGCGCGGTGGCGGCGGCGCGTAATAGACGGGCGGCGGCGGCGGGTAATAGTAGCGCGGCGGCGGGGCGTAGTAGCGCGGCCGGTGCGGCGGCGCGTAATAGCGCGGCGGCGGCGGGCGCCAGCCATGGCGGTCCCAGCCCACCCGCAGTTCAAACACCGGCTGGGCGCTGGCCGGCGCGGGGGCAGCGATGCCGAGGCCCAGAAGGCCCAGGACGGCGCCGAAGATCAGCTTTCGCATCGCGCGGAACTCCCTTTCCAATTCCGCAATTCCACGCGCCCCGCATGGCCAAAGCGTGGCGCGATTGCGCCGCTTCAGTGCCGCCAGCGCCCGTGGTAGCGGCGATGGGAATGATGGTGCCGGGGCCCGTGCCAGCCACGATGGTGGTAGGCATAGGGGTGCCGGCGTGGCGCGTGGTAGGCGGGCGGACGCCAGGCCGGGGCCGCGTGGAAGCGTCGCGGCGGCGGCCGCCAACCGGGCGACACATAGACAGGCGGCGGGGCGCGATAGACGGGCCCGCCCCAATGGCCGTGATAGCCGCCGCCATCGGCCACGCAGCCCGCCAGGAACAGGCCCGTGAGGGCCAGCATCAGCGCACGCATCGCGTTTCCTTCCTTGTCAGCCGCCCGGTCGGCCCATCATGGGGCGGGGGGGTTTCAGCCTGGCGGTGGCCCGGCCGGTCGCCGCCAGGCCGTGGCGACAAGAGGGGGTGGCTGGGGCGACATGGCCCCCGCCACGTCTCAGCGGTTGCGCTCGATCAGGTTGCGCAGGGCGCCGCCCGAATTCTCGCGACGCTGCTGGGGCGGCGGGGCCGGGCTGTGGGTGCGGCGATCATCGCGCCTGTCGTCACGGCGATAGTCGCGCCGGTCGTCACGCCGATGGTCTCGGCCGCCCCAGTCGCGGCGCGGCGGGGGCGCGTAATAGGCAGGGCCGCGATAGGCGGGCCCGCGATAGACAGGGCCGCGATAGACGGGCCCGGAGGAATAGCCGCCACCGTAGTAGCCACCACCGCCGCGATAGCCGTCATCCACGCAGCCGGCGAGGGCCAGCGCCAAGCCCGCCACCAGCCCCAGCCTTGTCATGTTCCGCATCGTCATCCTCCCGCAACGCGCGGGGGGCGGGGTGGTTGACCCCGCCGCCGCCGCCGCTGTCAGAGGTGAGATGTGACTATTTGGTCATGGCGCAAAGGCGGCGAAATCACGTTGCCGCGAAGACCCGCGCGAAAATCGTCTCGACGTGACGAAAATCGCGCATGGGGTCCATGGCGGCATCCAGTGCCGCGGCATTCATCACGGGCGCCACCTCAGGGTCGGCCAGCAGGTTGTCGCGGAAGTTGCGGGCATCAGGCTTGCCCAGCTTCGTCCAGGTCGCCATCGCGGCGCGCTGCACGGCGGCATAGGCCCCTTCCCGGCTCAGCCCCGCCTGGGTCAGCGCCAGCAGCACCTTCTGGCTGTGCACCACGCCGCCCAGGCTTTCCAGGTTTTCCGTCATGCGCTCGGGATAGATGGTCAGCTTCTCCATCATGCCGGCCAGCCGCATGAGCGCGAAGTCGAGCGCGATGGTGGCATCGGGCGCGATCACGCGCTCCACGCTCGAATGGCTGATGTCGCGCTCATGCCACAGCGTGATGTTCTCGAGCGCCGGCATGGCATAGCCGCGCACGAGGCGCGCGAGGCCCGTCAGGTTCTCGCTCAGCACCGGGTTGCGCTTGTGGGGCATGGCGCTGCTGCCCTTCTGGCCGGCGTGGAAGAACTCCTCCGCCTCGCGCACCTCGGAGCGTTGCAGGTGGCGCACCTCGGTCGCCAGCCGCTCCACCCCGCCGGCGACGACGGCCAGGGTCGCGAAGAAGGCCGCATGGCGGTCGCGCGGGATGACCTGGGTGGAGACGGGCTCAACGGAGAGGCCCATGTGCTTCGCCACATGCGCCTCGATCGCCGGGTCCACGGAGGCGAAGGTGCCCACGGGCCCCGAGATGGCGCAGGTGGCGACCTCGGCCCGCGCGGCCACCAGGCGGGCGCGGTTGCGGGCGAACTCGGCATAATGGCCGGCGAGCTTGAGGCCGAAGGTGGTGGGCTCGGCATGGATGCCGTGGCTGCGGCCGATGCTGGGCGTGTGCTTGTGCTCCAGCGCCCGTGCCTTCAGCGCGGCCAGCACGGCGTCCACATCGGCGATCAGCAAATCCGCCGCGCGGGTCATCTGCACGGCGAGCGTGGTGTCGAGCACGTCGGAACTCGTCATGCCCTGGTGCATGAAGCGGGCATCCTCGCCCATCCCCTCGCCCAGCCAGGTGAGGAAGGCGATCACGTCGTGGCGCGTCACGCGCTCGATCTCGTCAATGCGCTCCACATCGGCGGCGCTGATATTGGCGATGCGGGCGGCGCCCTTCTCGCGGATGGTGCGGGCCGCGCTCTCGGGGATGGTGCCCTGGGCGGCCATGGCCTCGGCGGCCAGCGCCTCGATCTCGAACCAGATGCGGTAGCGGGCCTCGGGCGACCAGATCTCGGCCATCTGCGGGCGGGAATAGCGGGGAACCATGGGCGTTGATCCTGCAAGCGTGCGTCGGGCCAGGGTTTCGCGCAGCGGGGGCGGATGGGCAAGCCGCCGCGGCGCGGGTGATGGCGCAGATGTAACCGCGCAGTCAGCCCCATGTAGCCCGGCGCGCTTGGAAGCCACCACGGCGCGGGAGTAGTGTTTCCTGCGGAACACCCTTCCGCGATGACAAATAAGCAAGGTTGAGGCTTCCATGCCGGAATGGGTCGTACCACTTCTCCAGGTGCTCGCGATTGACATCGTCCTCGCGGGTGACAACGCGATCGTCGTCGGCATGGCGGCCGCGGGCCTGCCGGCCGAACAGCGCCGCACCGCCATCTTCTGGGGCATCGTCGCCGCCACCGTGATGCGCATCGCCTTCGCGAGCATCACGGTGCAGCTGCTGGCCATCGTGGGCCTGACGCTGGCGGGTGGCGTGCTGCTGCTCTGGGTCTGCTGGAAAATGTACCGGGAGCTGCGCGACGGTGGCCACAGCGAGGTGGTGAACGAGGATGGCTCGGTCACGGTGAAGGAGCCGCCGCGCAAGACCATGCGCCAGGCCATCACCCAGATCCTGATCGCCGACATCTCGATGAGCCTCGACAACGTGCTGGCCGTGGCGGGTGCCGCGAAGGACCATCCCTATGTGCTGATCGTGGGCCTGGCCATCTCGGTCGTGCTGATGGGCGTCGCCGCCACCTTCATCGCGAACCTGCTGAACCGGCACCGCTGGATCGCCTGGGTGGGGCTGCTGATCATCCTCTACGTCGCGGGCAACATGATCTTCACCGGCACCAACGAGGTGGCGGAGGTGGTCCCCGGTTCCTACGCCTTCCTCATGCTGCCGCTGGGCTACCTGGCACTGCCGGGGGTGTTTCCGGCCTGGCTCTGGGCGGGGGCGACCCTGTTGCAGGTGCTGGTGCTGACGGCGGTGGTGGTGCTGATGGCCGATGCGGTGCTGCGGGCGCGGCGGCGCGCGGACCGGCAGGCGGAGTAACCTTCCCACACGGAAAGGTTTTGCGCCGGGCGCTTCCCCTCCCGGCGCGATCTGCTCTAGACCCTTGTCCATGTTGAACGGGACACGACACCACACCCCCCGCCTAGCCCGCCATCGCCTCGGGCCCCCTCGCCTTGCCTGGGCCGGGGCGGCGCTTGTGTTCCTGCTGGCGGGCTGCGAGGCCCCGCGCCAGGCCGGGGAGGCCGCGGCCCCCGTGGTGGCGCGCGGCGGCCCCGCCACGGCCGAGGCGCTGGTCGCCGCCCTGCCCGCCAGCGCCGACAGCTTCACCCGTGGCGCCACCGTGCCCGTGCGCCAGCCGATGGAGGGGCTGGAGGTGAACTACGCCACCCCCAACCGCCGCGGCGCCGCCTTCGTGCAGGTGGTGCGCCCGGCGCAGGGCGAGGCCCGGGCGGCGGCGGCCGGCGAATACACGCGCTGGCTGGCGGAGGTCTCGACCGGCGCGCGGCCGGGCCGGCGGCTGAATGTCGTGCAGGAATTCACCGAGACCGCCGGCCCCGGGCTGCGCTGCGCGTCGCTGGAGGGCAGCTATGGCCGCCAGCCGGTGCTGAGCACCTTCTGCGTGGGCGCGGTCGGCGCGAACGTGCTGCGCCTGCGCGTGACCATGATGCGCGATGCGGCCCCCGTGGCCGATGCGCGGGCCTTCCTGCTGGAGGTGGCGCGGTCGCTCCCGGCGGGCTGAACGCGCCCCCGCGCGAGGGCTGAGGTTCCCCTCCCCGGCAAAGCGGCGTTACGCTGTCCCGAACCAAAGAGGGAGAGCGCGCCATGGACCAGCAGGCCCACACCTACCACCCCGCCCATTTCCGCGGATTGAGCTGGCTGGACGCCCTGCCCGCCTTCGCCAACGGGTCCGACACGCCCCGCGCCTATCTGGAGCGCTGCCTGGAGGTGATGGCGGCGCGCGAGCCGGTGGTGCGCGCCTTCGTCACGGTCAACGAGGCGGGCGCGCGGGCGGCCGCGGATGCCAGCACGGCGCGGTGGAAGGCGGGGCAGGCGCTCTCGCCGCTCGATGGCATGCCCATCGGCATCAAGGACCTGCTGGAAACCCGCGACATGCCGACCGAAATGGGCTGCGAGGCCTATCGCGGGAACCACACGGGCCGCGACAACGCCGCGGTCTGGGCGCTGCGCGAGGCGGGGGCCGTCATCCTGGGCAAGACGGTGACGGCGGAACTGGGCGGCGCCCATCCCGGCCCCACCACCAACCCCTTCGACGCGGGGCGGACGCCGGGCGGTTCCTCCTCCGGCTCGGCGGCGGCCGTGGGGGCGCGGATGGTGCCGGCGGCGATCGGCACGCAGGTGGGTGGGTCCATCATCCGCCCGGCCAGCTTCTGCGGGAACTTCGCCCTGAAGCCCACCCAAGGCGCCATCACGCGCGGTGAGCGCCAGGCGACGAGCCAGAGCACCAGCGGCCCCCATGCCGCGACGCTGGAGGATTGCTGGCAGGTCGCCATCGAGATCACGAAGCGCGCGGGCGGCGACCCGGGCCAGCCCGGCCTGATGGGCCCCGACACTTGCCCGGAGGCGCGCCGCCCCGCCCGCCTGGTGGTGCTGGAGACCGAAGGCTGGACGCGGCTGGACGATGCGAGCCGCACCGCCTTCGAGATGCTGCTGGAACAGATGGCCAAGGCCGGCATCACCCTGCTGCGCCGGCGCGACCATGCCTGGATCGAGGCGCTGGAGCGGCGGATTGACGGCGCCTCGGCCTATGGCAACGCCATCACCCGCTGGGAGAACCGCATGGCGCACCGGGCGCTGGTGGAGAAGAACCCCGCTGGCGTCAGCGAGCGGCTGAAGAAGGTGCTGGCCGGGGCCGAGGCCATGCATGTGGCCGACTACCAGGCGGCCCTGCGCGAACGCGCCGAGGCCCAGGCCGCCTATGCCGCGGTGATGACCATGGCGGATGGGGTGGTGACGCTCTCCTCCGTCGGGCCCGCGCCGGCCTGGACGGGCGATGTGCCGGGCCAGCCGCTGAACCCGCGGCCGACCGGCGACATCGCCTTCAACGCGCCGGCCAGCGCCATCTTCTGCCCCGCGGTGACGCTGCCCCTGATGGGTGTGGGCGGGCTGCCGGTGGGGCTGCAGGTGATGGGCACCCCCCACCGCGACGCGGATGCGGTGGGGGTGGCGCGGTGGCTGATGGGCAACCTCGCTCCCGTGGCGGTGTGAGGGGGCGGCGGCTCACCCCTCCTGGAAACCGCGGCCGGCAGGCGCCTCCGGCCGGCCCGGCATGCGCTGGGGCAGGGAGGGCGTCGAGGGGCAGCTTTCCAGCAGAAGCTGCCGCAACTTGTTGGCCGTATCGGCCAGCAGCGTGTGGCAGGAGAGGAACCCCTCGTCACGGGCAATCTGTGCCAGGCTGTCGGTCATCTTGATCAGGTGCCGGCGGCGCTGGGCCTCACGCCAGCTCTCCTCATCAGGGGCGGCGAAGGGTGCCCAATCGGGCATGGCTTCCCGGGCGGGGCGGCGTCGTTTTGTCGCTGGTGGCATTCGGTTTTGCATTTAGATCAATCCGAGTTGCGCTGCGGATGATTTACCTGCAAAAAATTATAAACGCTAGCCGTAATGATGCCCTTAGGTGTTCATACGTATGGTTTTGGAAACGAAAGGTTGCCATATAAGGAGCAGACCATGGCACATATGCCTACATTTGCATCAATGATGAACAGTTTCAAACTGTAATGGTGCATCGCATGGCCGTATGGGGTAATGTCTCCAGTCGCTGATCAAGATCACCCACGAGGCACCCCCGCCTCATTGGAATGGCCATGGACCGCGACGAGCTGAAAGACGCCCTGCGCGCCGCATTGCGTGACAGGCTGAAGGGCAGCGACACGCCCCAGGCCCTTCTCACGCAAGCCGAGGACGAGCTGGCCCAATGGGCCCGCCTGCCACCCGCCGGCAAGACCGCGGCGGACATTCTGGCGCTGGTGCGCGAGGTGGTGGCGCAAGAGCGACAAAGGCTGGTCCGCGGCGGTTGAGCCGCTACAGCAGCCCTTCCCGTCGAAACGACAGGATCACCCCCCGCCCCACGATCAGGTGGTCATGCAGGGTCATGCCCAGCGCGGCGGCCGCGCCCCTCACCTCCTGCGTCATCTCGATGTCGGCGCGGGAGGGGGTGGGGTCCCCGCTCGGGTGGTTGTGCACCAGGATCAGCGCGGTGGCGTGCAATTCCAGCGCGCGCTTCACCACCTCGCGCGGATAGACGGGCGTGTGGTTCACCGTGCCGC
>DASYHU010000032.1:0-19880 GCA_035998215.1 Roseococcus sp.
GTTCCCGCCCGACATGCTGAAGGCCAAGGCGCACCGCGAGCCGCGGAACTGGCGCATCACCAACCCGAACCTGGGCGCCTCGGTAGACGAGGCGTTCCTGGCGCGGGAGTTCGAGAAGGCGCGGGCCGCGGGGGATGCGGCGCTGCGCGACTTCGAGGCGAAGCACCTCAACGTGCAGATCGACGTGGGTGGCGGTTCGGATGGCTGGGCCGGCGCTGCGGTGTGGACCCGGGGGAATGGCGGGCCCCGCACGCTGGCCGAGCTGCTGGACCGAAGCGAGTGCGTGACGTTGGGGGTGGACGGCGGCGGCCTGGATGACCTGTTCGGGTTCGGCGCCATCGGGCGCGAGCGTGAGACTCGGCGCTGGCTCGGCTGGGGGCATGCGCTGATCAGCCCCGAGGGGATGGAGCGTCGGAAGGCCAACGCGACGGTCTACCAGGACTTCATCGCGGACGGTGATCTGACGCTGGTCGACGGCTTGCCGGATGACCTGGCGTGGATCGTGGAGCATGTCGGGCTGGTGAAGGATGCCGGGCTGCTCGCGATGGTGGGGGCGGACCCGGCTGGCATCGGCGGGCTGGTGGATGCGCTGGCCGAGATCGGCGTCACGGAAGACGCGAAGCTGCTGACGGGCGTCCCGCAGGGCATCCGGCTGATGAACGCCAGCAAGACCGTGGAGCGGAAGCTGGCGGATGGGACGTTCAAGCATTCGGGCTCGCGGCTGCTGGCCTGGTGCGCCGGCAACGCGAAGGTGCGACAGACCTCGACGGCGGTGCTGATCGAGCGCGCGGCGAGCGGCTACGGGAAAATCGACCCGCTGATGGCGGTGTTCAACGCCGCGCATCTGATGGGGTTCAACCCGCAGCCAGCAATACCGCTGACCGCATCCGACATTTTGACGGTGATCTGATGGCCCTCATGGAACGGCTGATGGCTGCGGTCGGCTACGAGCCGATGCGGCGCACGGACGCGCATGCCGGTTGGCTGCCGCAGGGTGATGTTTCGCAGTCAGGCGTTTCGGTTACCGCTTCCGCTGCCTTGCAGTACGGTGTGGTGCAGGCGGTGCTGGAGGTGCTGGGCGCGACCGTCTCGACGCTGCCGTTCATGGTCTACCGGCGCACGCCCGATGCGCGGGAGCCAGTGCGGGACCACCCGGTCTCCGTCATTCTGAACGACCGGCCAGGCCCGCGGGTCACCGCCCAGGAGTTCTGGGACGAGCAGACCCGCCACCTGGCCTTTGAGCGCAACTGCTACGCCCGCATCCTCAGCGAGGGTGGCGCGCCGATTTCGGGGCTCGATATCATCCACCCGACCCGGGTGACGAAAATCGAGCGCGGCCCGGATGGCCGCGTGTACTACACGATCAACCCGCTGAGCACCGGCACGGTCGAGACGCTCCGCGACGATGAAATCTGGCATGTTCGCAAGGCCCCGCTGACCGCGGACGGGCTGCGCGGAATCCCAGTCTGGCAGACCGGCCGGGAGGAGATCGGCCGCGCATTGGCGGTGGAGCACTACGGGGCCCGCTACTTCAGGAACAGCGGCAAGGGCGGTGGCACCATCAAGCACCCGGGCAACTTCCGTTCGCGCGAGGACCGCGAGGAGTTCCTGGAGAATTGGCGCCGCTCCACGACCGGCGACAACCAGCATCGCGACCGGCTGCTGACGCATGGGGCGGACTATGTCCCCAACAATGTCGCGAACGATGAGGCGCAGTTCATCGACACGCTGAAGCAGCTGGAGGTGAAGGTGGCCCGCCTGTGGCAGATGCCCCCGCACCGCGTCGGTATCCTGGACCGCGCCACCCACAGCAACATCGAGCACCAGGGTATCGATTACGTGGTGCACACCTTGGCACCCTGGATCGCCGCATTTGAGCAGGCGGCGGGCCGAGACCTGCTGGTGGGTGAGGAGCGCGCCAGCCTGTTCTGCGAGTTCAACGTGGCCGGGCTGCTGCGCGGCGACCTGCTGGCTCGCTACCGAGCCTACTCGATGGGTCGCCAGTGGGGCTGGCTCTCGGTCAACGACATCCGCCGCCTCGAGAACCGCCCGGGCATTGGCCTGCAGGGCGATCGGTACCTCGAGCCGGAGAACATGCGACGCGCAGGGAACCGCGATGAACCCGGAAATGATGATGAGCCTGCTCGCCGCCCTGGCGAGTGAGGGCATTCTGGCGGTCGCGCCGGAGCACCTGGGCCGTGCGCCCGCGCAGCGGCAGGACCGTGGCGGCGCAGTGGCGATCATTCCCGTGACCGGGGCGCTCTTCGCGCGCGGTGTCTCGGGGTGGTTCGGCACGGTGCCGGGCATGGACACGCTGCGCGCCCGCCTGGCGACGGCGGCGGCGAACCCGGACATCGGTTCCATCGTGCTCGACATCGACAGCCCCGGCGGCACGGTGGCCGGGACGGCGGAGACCGCGGCGGCCGTGGCCCGCGCCGCGGCCCAAAAGCCCGTGGTGGCGGTGGCCAACACGCTGGCGGCCTCGGCCGCGTACTGGATCGCGTCGCAGGCGACGGAGGTGGTGATGGCGCCGAATGCCATGGCGGGCTCGATCGGCGTCATCGCTGTGCACCAGAACGCGGGCAAGCTTTACGAGCGCATGGGAATCGAGACGACGCTGATCCGCTCCGGCCCCCGCAAGGCGGAGGGGCATCCCTTTGGCCCGCTGGACGAGACGGCGCGCGAAGCCATCCAGGCGCGTGTGGACGAAGCCGCGACCGCCTTCCTCGACGCGGTGGCCGCCGGCCGCAAGGTCACTGCCAAGGCCGCGCGGGAACGCTTCGGCGAAGGCCAGGTCTTCGGTGCCGCCGAAGCGGTGGCGGCCGGGCTCGCCGACCGCGTGGCCACGCTGGACGAGGTGGTGGCCGGCATGGCCTCCGGTCGTGGCCGCGCGTGGCGCCGGCGGAGCTCGTTCGCCTTCGCCTGATCCTTTCGTTTCGCAGGAATGACCGCTCGCGCCGCCCGGCCG
Organism: Roseococcus sp.; assembly: GCA_035998215.1. GTDB lineage: Bacteria > Pseudomonadota > Alphaproteobacteria > Acetobacterales > Acetobacteraceae > Roseococcus. The sequence goes on from DASYHU010000032.1 coordinate 2,969, forward strand.
CGAGTCGGAAACGATTTGCCGCCGGGCCAGACAGGAGAAGCAGATGAACCTCAAGGAGCTCCGCGCCCGGCTGGCCGCGCTCAAGGCCAAGGGCAAGACCAAGCTCGAGGAGTACAACGCGCTCCTCGGCAAGGCCGAGCGTTCGGCCGAGGAGGAGGCGAAGGTCACCTCCCTCGATGCCGAGATCACCGCGCTCGAGAACGAGGTGGGCACCCTCGAAGCGACGATCGCCGATGAGGAGAAGAAGGCGCGCCGCGCGGGCATCTTCGCCTCCACGGCGCTGACGCAGCCGCGCGTGCCCGCCGCCCCGCGCGACCACAATGCCGAGGCCGCCGGGGGCTTCCGCTCCATGGCCGAGTTCGCGGTGGCCGTGCGCAATGCCGCCGTCAATCCGGCGGAGATGGATGACCGGCTGCGGGCCACGGCCCCGGCCAACTTCCACCAGAACAGCGGTACCGCGGGTGAGGGTCACCTCGTCCCCGCCCAGTTCCGCGAGACGATCTGGGAGCTGGTGTTCAATGAGCGCGACCTGCTGTCGCTGATCGCGCCCGAGCCCACGGCGTCCAACGTGGTCCAGATTCCCAAGGATGAGACCACCCCGTGGGGCGCGTCCGGTGTGCAGGCGTACTGGCGGGCCGAAGGCACGCAGATGACCGCCTCGCGCGCGGCCATGATCGGCAGCACGGTCAACCTGCACGAGCTGTATGCCTTCGTGCTGGCGACGGATGAGCTGCTGTCCGACGCGCCGCGCCTGTCGAGCCGGCTGACCACGCAGGCGGCCCGCGCCATCCGCTGGAAGGCGGGTGAGGCGATCATGTGGGGCGATGGCGTCGGCAAGCCGCTGGGATTCATGGTCAGCCCGGCCAAGATCGCGGTGGCGAAGGAGAGCAGCCAGACTGCGGATACCATCGTCGCCGCCAACGTGCTGAAGGCCTATTCGCGCCTCCAGGGCATGGGCTCGCGCGCCTTCTGGGCGGCCAACCGCGATATCGTGCCCCAGATCGCGACGCTCACCATCGGCCAGCAGCCCATGTGGCTGCCGCAGAACCAGGGCTTGCAGAACGCGCCGCAGGGCACGCTGCTGGGGCTGCCCATGCTCTTCCTCGAGCACTGCAAGACGCTGGGCGATGAGGGGGACCTGGTGCTGGTGGATCCCGATGGCTACTACGCGGCCACCAAGGCGGGCGGCGGCATCGACTTCGCCTCCTCGATTCACCTGTACTTCGACTATGGGGTGCAGGCCTTCCGCTGGACCTTCCGCCTCGGTGGTCAGCCCTTCCTCTCGGCGCCGGTCTCGCCCGCGAAGGGCTCCAGCACGCGCAGCCACTTCGTGGCCATCGCCGAGCGCGCCTGACCTGCTTGCGGCTGCAAGCGCAGCCGCGGCCCACCCCAACTGATCCCGAGAGGACCCAGACATGACCCCGAACCTCAAGCCCTCGCAGCGCGTGGCGCTGGTGGGCGTGATCGACCCCGACGCCTACACCGCGAATACCTACACCACCGGCTGGATCGACGCCTCCACCGCCGCCGCCTTCATGGCGCTGGTCTCGGTGGGCGAACTCGGCTCCAGCGCCACGGTGGACGCGAAGCTGCAGCAGGCCACCAACGGCTCCGGCGCCGGCGCGAAGGATGTGACCGGCAAGGCCATCACGCAGTTCACGCAGGCCGGCACGGACAGCGACAAGCAGGCCGTCATCAACCTGCGTGCGGAGGAGCTGGACCTGGTGAACGGCTTCACCCACTTCCGCCTGTCCATGACGATCGCGACCGCGGCCTGTGACGCCTGCGGGCACGTCTTCAGCCTCGACCATCGCTATGGTCCGGCGAACCTGCGCGACCTCGCCTCGGTGGACGAGATCGTCGGCTGAGCCATGGCCCTCGTCGTGCTCACCGCCGCCACCGTCCGCGAGCTTACGACGCTGGCGGCGGTCAAGGCGCGGCTGGATGTCCATGGCTTCGAGGATGATCCGTTCCTGAACGCCGAGATCAAGCGGCAGACAGGGGTGGCCCTTTCCTATCTTCGGGTGCAGGAGGCGCAGGACGGAAGCCGAACGCTGGCGCGGGAGACGCTTCGGGAGGACGTCTGGCCAGAGCCAGGCACCCACCGGATCCGGCTTTCGCGCACGCCGGTTGCGGCGGTCGTGTCCGTCATCGAGGCCGGCGCCACGCTCTCCGCTGATGATTTCGCGATCGACGCGCCGTCAGGTGTTCTGCGGCGCCTCTCCGCCGATGCTCCGCGATGCTGGCAGGGCGCGAAGGTGGTGGTGGAGTACGAGGCCGGCTGGCTTCTGCCGGGTGTGGCCAGCCCGCTTGCCCCGAACCTGCCAGCGGAAATCGAAACGGCCGTGATCGAGATGGTGAAGGCGGCGCGCGAGGCCCGCGGCCGAGACCCGATGCTGCGCAGCGAGAGCGTGCAGGGCGTGGGCGCGGTCAGCTATCTCGACCCGGCGCGCGGCGCCGAAGACATGCCGCCCCAGGCGGCTGCGCTGCTGGCGCCCTACCGGATGCTGCGGGCATGAGCCCCGCCGCTGTGGCCCGCATGATCTCTATGGCCGGCGAGATCGCGGTCCTGCGCCGCCCCAGCGCCGCCCCCACCTTCGAGGTCGAGATCGGCGCGATGCCCTGGGGAGAGTTCCCATGGGACGGCCTCGGCAGCTTCGACAACCTCGCGCTGCGCGCCGTGGTGCGAAACTACCAGCCGCAGGACCTGGTGGGCGCCATCAAGCAGGGGGACATGCTCGCCATTGTCAGCGATGCCGAGCTGGCGCGCTCTGGCTGGCCGGGCCCGCCTCGCAATGGCGACCGGCTGTGGCGTCGCGGGCGGAACTACACGGTCATGGGCTGCGACACGCGCCTGCTGCGGGACCGTGTGGCGATGCACCACCTGCACCTGAGGGGCTGACATGGCCTCCCTGTTCGCTTGGGAAACCGCCCTGCCCATCATCCGCGCCGCCGCCACGGTGCCGGTGACCGAGGCGAATGTTGATCTCGCGACGCCGGATACCGAGCACTGGCTCTCCATCGACGGGCGCGCGGGTGACGCGGGGCCGGCGGAACTCGGCCCCCTGCCGCTGTGGACGGAGGAGGGCGCGCTGGAGGTGACGCTGTTCTCCCGCATCGGGCAGGGCACGCTGGTGGCGCGGCAACAGGCGGACCGGATCATGTCAGCCTTCCGCACCACGGCCCCGCCGCCTGGGCTGGAATGGACCGGCTGGGCCCTGGATGAGGGGCGGACCTCCGAGGACGGCACGCACTTCGCGCTGATGCTGACCATTCGCTACCGGCTGACGACGGCCGTGAACCCCTAGCCGCTCCCGCGGCGCGCCCTGATCGCCGCCTGGGCAGCGGCATCTCGACAACCAGCAAGGGAGCCTCGCGATGCCGAGCTCGACCAATTTCGCCGCGGGGGCCGAGACCTCCGCAGTCGTCCTGGCCCACGCCATCCAGTCGGACGGCGCCGTCTTCCCGACCTCGGGCTGGAAGGGGCTGCGCATCACCCAGGAAAGCCTGGGCATCCAGCAGCAGACCTCGCGCCCGAACGAGATCACCGGCCGCCGCCAGGTCAGTCCCTCGGTCATCCAGCAGGTGCGGGCGTCGGGCGAGGTGGGCTTCAACCTGAGCTATGGCACGTTCGATGACCTCTGGGCCGCCCTGTTCGGGAACGACTGGACGGCGGCGCTGGCCATCAACAGCGCCACGACCGACATCACCTTCGTGAACGGCACGAACAAGATCACCTCCACCAGCGCCAGCAAGTTCGCCGCGATTGTCGAGGGGCAGTGGATTCGCATTTTCGGCGCTACGGCCAGCGCTGGCGCGAACAACGGCATCCGGCGCGTGGTGACGAAGACCAGCGACCAGGACATCACTGTGACGGGGCCGCTGGTGGCCGAAACCTCGTCCGGCACGAACATCGCCATCCGCGGCGCCATGCTCCGCAACGGTGACCAGACGCAGCTGGTGGCGTTCCAGAAGCAGCTCGGGGCCAGCCAGTTCCTGCGCTACCCGGCGGGCATGATCGGCGCCGGCTCGCTGCGCGGCTCGGTGGGCAACTTCATGACGGGCAGCTTTTCCGTGATGGCGCGTGAGGAGCTGTTCAACTCGACCACGGCGGGCAGCGTCGCGGCGGCGCCGGGCGGCGGCTTCTTCAACTGCGTCTCGAACTTCGGCGGCATCAGCCTGGACGACACCGTCATTGATGCGGTGGTGCAGTCCCTGGACCTCACCATCAGCCGCGAGGGCGCGGACATGGTGTATGGCATGGGCAGCGACGCGGCCCAGGGCAACATCTTCGGCCAGGTCAACGTGGCGGGCTCCATCAGCGTCGTGTGGCGGAACGAGACCATCTACAACCTGATGCGCGCGGGCACGCTGCGGACCATCACGGCCGTGATGCGCGACCCGGCCGGCGCGGCCTATGCGGTCACGCTGCCCACTTCCGCGCTGCGCAACGGCTCGCCGCAGGCCGGCGGCCCGAACCAGTCGGTGGTGTCGAACTTCACCATCGAGGGCGCGCAGAACCAGGCCATTCACGCCATCCAACTCGACCGGCTGCCGGCGACGGCCGCCTGACGCCTTCGCGCGCCGGGGACTCTCGACGCGCGGAACGGCGCCGCTCCGGCTTCGGGCTGGGGTTGGGGCGGCGCCACCAGCCCACCAGCCCATCAGGACACCGCATGGACCTCTCTCAAGTCGCGCTCGCTGATGACGCGCAGACCGATGGCGCCTGGATCGCCCCGCGCCTGGGCGAAACGATGGAATTCCTCTGCGTCGCCAAGTCGCCGAAGTTCCGCGCCCGCGAAATCCGCGCCCTGCGCGACCTGGCGAAGGTCTACGGCGAGGTGTTCGCCATCCCCGCCTGGGCCGAGGCCCAGCGCATGGGCCCTGTCTACCTGGAAGAGGGCATGGTGCGCGGCGTGCGCGGCCTGTTCCACGACCGTGAGCGCACGCAGCCGGTGCAGCTCGGCGACCTGGGCGCGCTGATCGCCCAGAAGAAGTTCAGCCCGCTGTATGAGCAGATGAAGCTGGCCGTGGAGATGGCCAGCACGCGCCTGGAGGCGGATGCCGAAGCGGCGCTGGGAAACTCCTCGGATGGGTCCGATGGCACCGCGGCGGCGGAAAAATCGAAGCCCTCTTCGCCGGCGCGGACCCCGAGCTAGAGCCGGAGCCGCCCGGGCCGCTGGATGCGTGGCTCATGGAGGCCTGGCGGGCCATTTCCAGCGGCCGGCATTGGGTGGCGGGCGGCATGGGCCCGCCCATGGGCCTGCCGCTGTCCTGGGCCTCGGTCGAGCACTACGCGGAGGCGCGGCACATGGACCATGAGGCGCGCGTGATCCTGCACCACGTCATCGCCGGCCTGGACCGGGACTGGCTGGAGGAGCAGCAGCGCAAGGCCGCGGCCCAATGAGCGGCGCGCGCTTCGCCCGGGAAATCCGGCTGGCCTTCGCGCCGGAGACCCAATGGCCGGAGGTGGTGCGGCGGCTGGCGGCCTATGCCCGGATGGACCGCGACCGGGCCATCCAGGCCGGCCAGTTCAGCCCGGAATACGAGACCATCGTGGGAGGCCGACAGGATGCGGCGGAGGAGACGCTTCGGCCCGGTGAGGTGATTGTCTACCGGGCCCGGGCGCTGGGCATGGCCGCGGCGCTGGGCCTGGCGGAATTGCAGCGCCGCGCCCCGCGCCGGACGGGCGATTACGCCGGCACCTTCGCGGTGGCGGTGCGCGGGCGGGGCGGCTGGGGCGGGTTCATCCGCGCGGCCAGCTTCGACCCCCGGCGGGTGGGCGCGGACGCGGAGGAGATCGTGCTGTTCAGCACGGCCGACTATTCGCGCAAGCTGGACGTGCAGCAGGTGGGCGGGCGGACCATTCGCGTGATGGTGCCGCCCGGGTTCTTCTCGGATGCGGCGGCGGCGGTGCGGCGGGCCTATCCGGCGGTGGATGCCTTCCGCAGCTACAATGTGCCGCGCGGCGTGCGCTGGCCGGGGCCGAAGCGCACCCAGGCGGGGCGGCTGATCCAGTATCCGTGCGTGATGATCTCGGCGCGACGCTAGGCGGCGTCGGTGTCGATCAGATCTTCAATGCGCACGCTGAGCGCCTTCGCCAGCCTGGCCAGCACATGCACATCGCCGCCGCGGCGGCCGTTTTCGATCTGCGCCAGGTAGGGCTGAGATAGCTCCGCCGCCTTCGCGAGGGCCGCCTGAGTGAGGCCCGCAAGGCCGAGCAGGCGGGGAGCCGGGCAACTGTGTCCGATCGCCTCAACCTTGCCGCCACCCCCGACCGGGAGCCTGACGCCATGCCGCATGCTCGGAAAGCGCACGTCTGATGGCTTTCGTCGGCGATTTCGCGCTCACCTATGCCCCCGAGGTGGACAGCCGCAGGGCGGTGGAGGAGCTGAACAAGCTCTCGCGCGCGGCGGCGGGCGTGGGCGAGGCGGTGACCGAAACCACCACGCGCCTAACGCGCGGCACCACCTCCTTCAGCGCGCTCTCCTCCCGCTACAACGACACGGAGCGCGCGGCGCGGGCGGTCGAAAGCGCCACGCGCCGGCACAACCAGGCCATCGAGGACGCCACCCGCCTTGCGCGGCAGGAAGGCATCGAGCAGCAGCGCCTCCAGGCCACCATCGCCAGCATCACCCGCGCGAAGGAGCAGGCGGCCGTCGCCGCCGTGCGCGGCTTCAACTCCGAAGCGCAGGCGGCGGCCCTGGCGCGCGCCGGCTATGCCCAGTTGGCGACGCAGGCCCGGGCCGGCGTCAGCGCGCAGGCGGCGCTGGCGGAGGCATCGGCCAACAGCACGCGCGGCCTGGGCCTGCTGTCCGCGGCGGCCAGCGGCGCCGGTGGCGCCCTGGGCGGGCTGGTCAGCGCCTTGACCTCGCCCGCCGCCGCCATCGCGGCCCTGACGGCAGGCGTCACGCTGGGCGCCCGGCAGATCGCCAACCTGGGCGACCAATACACCAGCACCATGAACCGCCTCCAGGCCGCCACGGGCAGCGTGCAGACGGCCACCCAGGTCTATTCGCAGCTGGTGCAGATTAGCGCGCAGACCGGCGCCTCGATCAACGACAGCGCCGCCGCCTTCCAGCGCTTCGCCATCGCTGCCCGCGGTATCGGCGCCACGAATAGCGAGGTGCTGACGCTCACGCGCACCCTGCAACAGGCGGCACTGGTGGCGGGCGCGTCCACGCAGGAAATGGCCAGCACCACGCTCCAGCTGGGCCAGGCCCTGGCCTCCGGCACCCTCCAGGGCGACGAGCTGCGGGCCATCCTGGAGGCGATGCCCTCGCTGGCCGAAGCCATTGCCCGGCAATTGGGCGTCTCGGTGGGTGAGCTGCGCCGGATGGGCAGCGAGGGGCAGCTCACCTCCGAACGGGTGTTCAACGCCATCCTCCGTTCCAGTGAGCAGATCAACGAGCAGTTCAGGAACCTGACGCCCACCATGAGCCTCGCCTTTGGCCAGCTCGGTGCGGCGATGACGGACTTCGTGGGCCGGCTGGATCGTGCCCTGGGGTTGAGCCAGGGGATCGCGGCGGCGGCGGCGGCGGCGGCCAACTTCGTGCGCGGCGGCTCTCAGCGGCTGTTCGGGACGGAAGAGGATCGCGCCAGGTTCGCCCTGGTCGATGCCGAGGCCCGCCAGGCTGCGTTGAACCAGCAGATCGCGAATGCGGAGGCCGCGCGCGAGGCGCAGATCAGCCAGTTGCTGCCGCGCAACGCCTCGCCCGCCCGGATGGAGTTCGCACGCGGCTTGGCGCTGCGCGATCCGCAGGTGGAGCAGCAGACGCGGGAAATCCAGCGCCTGCGGGAGAACCTCGCTGCGCAAGAAGCCGCCATCGAGCAGCACTTAATCTCCGTGCAGACCCTTGAGGGACGGGCGCGCACGCAGCAGGAGGCGGAGGCACGAGAGGCCGCCGCACGCCGGTTGGAAACGCAGCGGCGTGCGGATGAAGAATGGCTGCGCGGCATGCGTGAGAGGCAGGAGCCAAGGCTGCGCATCGAGCGGGAATATGCCGACCGGATGCGGGAGATTGATGAGCGCCTCCAGCGAGGGTCGATTGATGCCGCCCAAGCCGACCGGCTTCGCGCGGGAGAAATCGAAGCCCGCGCCCAGGCCCTGAGCCGCTTGGACAACGCAGTGCGTGGCACCGCCCGTAGCATTCAGCGCGCGGCCGATGTGGACCGCGACTACGCCCAGATCCTGCGCGACCAGGAATCGCAGGTGAACCGCACGCTGACGGAGGAGCAGCGCCGCGAGCAGGTGCTGGAGCGGCTGAACCAACTGGCGGAACAGGGCCGGATCAGTGAGCAGCAGCTCGCGGAGGGGCGAGAAGCCGTGGCGCGCGCGACGGAGGCGGCGCGCGAGCGCGAGGTCCGCCAGGCGGCCGAGCGCGCGGCCCGGGCGACCGAGCAGGCCCTACAGCGCCAGCAGCAAGAGGCCGAGCGCACCACCGACCGCATCACCAGCTTTTTCGGCGATGCCTTCGCCCGCGCATTTGAGAACACGGGCGGCGGGTTCCGCAGCCTGATGGACAGCTTCCGCCGCGCGGCCATCAGCACCTTCGCCAGCATCGGGGCCCAGGCCATCATACGGCCCATCATCGCCCCCATTGTGCAGAGCTTCGGCGGCTCTGGGCTGGGCAGCCTGCTGGGCATCGGCGGGGGTGGGGCCACGGGCGCGGCGGGCGCCACGGGCGGCTTTAGCCTCGGCCTCGATCAGATCCTTGGCGGTGTTGGCCTGGGCAGCCGCATGTTCGGCGGCGGCTCGCTGTTCGGCAGTGGCGGGATGCTGGGAGGCATCGGGAACAGCGTCAGCGGCTTCCTGGGCCAGACGCTCTACAACGCGCCGTTCGGTGGGTCGCCGAGCTTCAACTCCATTGACGCCATCGGCTCGACGCTCGGCGCCCCCGTCAGCATCGGCGCCACCCTCGGCGCCCTCGGCGGCATCGGCGCGGGCGCCTTCGGCATCATGTCCGGCATCCAGAAGGGCGGCGTCGGGGGCGCCTTCATGGGCGCGGGCGGTGTCGCGGGTATCGGCGCGGGCCTGGCCACCCTCACCGGCATCGGGGCGTCCCTGGCGCCCATCCTGGGGCCGCTGGCCATTGCCCTGCCGCTCATCGGCATGCTGCTGCCCGGGCAGCGCCCCAGCAGCAAAATGCAGGGCAGCATCGTGAACTTCGGCTACGAGAACGAGGTTCGGCCCATTGGCTTCGACGGCGCCAAGTTCAGCCCGGAAAACCGGGGCATCGCGGATCAGTTCACCGCCAGCCTGCGGAACCAGGAACGCATCCTGGCGGATTTGGTGGGCTTCCGCGCCACGGGCGGCTTCGATCTGCGGGTGGGGGATGAGCGCGGCGACGGCCCCGCCATCGCGTTCGAGTTCATGCGCGGGCAATCCCAGGGCGTGCAGCGCTTCGGCAAGGATGAGGCGGGGCTGCGCGCGCTGTCCGAATACGCCAGCGAGCAACTGTTCCTGGCATTCCAGGACGCGGCGGCTGAACTCAGCACCGACATGGCGCGCATCGTCCGCGGCAGCGCGAACATGGAGCAGCTGACGGCGAATGCCGAGTGGTTCCGCACCAGCTACGAGGCGCTCAGCGGCACCATGCGCCGCACCTCGGACCTGGGCAACGCGCTGATCGCCTTGCAGACGCCCTTCACGGACGCCATCGCCAAGGCCCAGGAATTCGGCCTGTCGGTGGACGGGCTGACGCGCAACCTGGAAACCTCCGTGCGGCGGTTCCTGAACCAGACGCTGCGCCAGGCTCAGGGCCGGCAGTTCATCGACACCATGGAGGGCATCATCGTCTCGCGCGGCACTGCCCAGTCCGCGCTGGACGGGCGCGAAGGCGCGGCGCAGCTTTCCGCCATCGCCGGGCTGCAACTGCGCGAGCTGTTCTCGCAGCTCACGCCCAAGCAGCTGCTGGACGCGCTGGCGAACACCGGCGACCGTCAGGCGCAGATCATCGGCCAGCAGGTGCTGGAACAAATGCGCGCCACCGCCATCACGCAGCAGCGCGATGCCATGGACCGCGCCTCCGGCCGGGACGTGCTTGTGCAGGCGCGGGACATCATCCGCGCCTTTGATGAACTCGCCCCCCAGCTCGGCGCGCTGGGGCAGACGGAGCTGGCGTGGGACTCCCTGCGCGCCCAGGTGGGCGGCTTCGTCAGCAACCTCAGCACCGACCAGCTGCGGCTGCTCACGGCCTTTGACGACATGACCAACAAGCTCAGTGACGACGTGATCCGCGCTGCCGCGCGCACCGCCCTGGCCCAGCGCGAGGCGGCCGAGGCGCAGGAACGCGCGGCGGAAGCTCAGGCCGAGGCGGCGCGTGAGGCGGAGCGCATCCTGGCGGCCGGGGGCGGCATCCGGGCCTATATTGACGCGCAGCGCGGCAGCGCCTCGCCGGGCGGCCCCTCGCCCATGGCCGCACTGACGGAGGCTCAGAGCCAGTTCGGCCGCGATCTGGCCCTGGCGCGTGAGGGTGACGTGGATGCCCTCCAGCGCATCACCGGCACGGCGGACAGGCTGCTGAGCGCGGGCAGCGCCGCCTATGCCAGCGGCCCGCAATTCCAGGCCTTGCGCGAGATGACGCTGGCCAGCCTGGAGAACCTGCCGGTCACGCGCAGCTATGACGCGATGATCCTGGAGGCGATCCAGGCCCTGGGCGGCTCGGTGGACGTGGCGGTGCAGGTGGAGATGATCCGCGCCATCACCGAGCAGCTGAACGCCCTGCCGGCGGCGGATCGCGCGCAGCTCATCCAGGAGGGCGAGGTCCGGCGCAACATCGAGCAGCGCATCGGCCGCGCCTTGACGGAGGCAGAGCTGGCCCAGTTGGTGGCGGGTGGAGACATCACCCGCACGGTGGCGCAGATCATCTCGGCCGCGACCGGCAACCCGCTGATCGCCCCGGGCTCGATCCGGCGCGACGTGCTCCAGAACGTGGAGACCACCGAGACCATCGTCATCAGCCGCAGCATTGACGACAAGCTGTCGAACCTGCTGGGCAAGGTGGACTTCAACACCCGCGCCACGCATGAGGTGCTGGTGCTGATCGCCAACGCGGCGCAGACCCTGGTGAATGTGGGCGTGCTGGGGCAGGGGCCTGCGGGCGGCTTGCGCGTGGCGGCCCGTGTTGCGGCACACCAGGAAGCCGGCTCCTGGGTCAAGTTCGCCGAAGGCGGGCCCGTGACCGGCGGCATTCCCGGCGTGGACAGCGTGCCCGCGCTGATGATGCCGGGCGAATTCGTCCTGCGCGCCAGCGCCGCCCGCGCCTTAGGGCGCGAGACGCTGGAGGCCATGAACGACGGCATGCTGCCAGTGGTCCCGATGGGCGGCGGCAATGGCGATGTGGTGCGGGAGCTGCGCGAACTGCGGCGGGAAGTCGCGGCGCTGCGGGGCGAGAATGCCGCCCTGCGGGGCGAGATGCGGCGCAACACCAGCGTGGCCGAGCGCACGGCCGCGGCGACGGAGAGTGCGGCCGAAAGCACCGAACGCATGGCCCGCGCCAGCCGCGCGCCGGTGGGCGAGCGGATGAGGGTCGCCTGATGGCCTGGCTTCTTCTGGCCCAGCCCTGGGACGACAGCATCAGCGCCACGCGCTCGCTCTACTTCTCGGACCGGGGCTTCGTGACCGAGCCCACCGAAAGCCCAGCCAATACCTACTGGGACCGGCGCATCGAGGTGCCGTTCCGCTTCACCCAGTCGCTCTACGCCGGCACGGCCGTGTCCGGCCGCAGCGAGGTCTCGGCGGGCTCCATCACCCTGGCGAACGACGATGGCGCTCTGGACGCGCTGGCGGACTATGACTGGGACGGCCGCCTGGTGGAGCTGCGCCACACGTCCGTGGCCAAGCCGGTGCTGGCGGATTTCGCGCTGGTCTTCTCCGGTGTGGCGGAGCGCATCGTGCTGGGCGACGAACTGCAGATCGAAATCCGGGACCTTCAGGCCCTGCTGGATGAGCCATTCCAGCCTGATCGCTATGCCGGCACGGGCGGGCAGGAGGGGCCGGCGGAGTTCGAGGGACGGCGGAAGCCCACGCTGCTCGGCCGCGTGCGCCAGTTCCAGCCCATCATGCTGGACAGCGCCACGCTGCTCTATGCCTTCGGCGCCGGCCCTGTGGGCGGCATCCTGGCGCTGCGCGATGCGGGCGTCACGCTCACCGCCGGGACGGATCACGCCACCTTCGCGGACCTCGCCGCGGCGACGGTGGCGGGCGGCACCTACCACACCTGCAATGCGCTGGCCTTGTTCCGGCTCGGCTCGCTGCCGGTGGGCGTGCTGACCGCGGATGCCGATGGCGCGGCGCCGGGCGGCACGGTGCTGCGCACCTTCGCCGCCCTGGCGGTGCACGTGATTGACCGCGCCACGACGCTGGGCGCGGGCGACTTCGCCACGGGCACGGTGGCCGCGATGAACACCACGGCGCCGCAGCATCTCGGCTGGTGGGATGATGGCGGCGGTGAGGTCACGGTGCGCCAGGTGCTGGACCGCCTCGCCGCCTCGGTCGGCGCGCATTACGGCTTCGGGATTGACCGCAAGATCACGCTGGGCCGGCTCGATGCGCCGGCCGTCACGCCGGACCTGGTGCTCACCGACCGGGATGTGGTGCGGCTGGAGCCGCGCGAGGTGGCACGGCGCCTCAAGGCGCAGGTGGTGCGCTGGGGGCGGCGCTGGCGGCCCCTGCGGCCGGATGAGATCGCCGGCTCGGTCAGCGACACGCTGCGCGCGGAGATGCAGGAAGAATGGCGCCAAGCCTCGAACGAGAGCGCGCCGGTGGCGGCGGCCTCGCTGCTGGCGCGCGAGGAGACGGAGGACAGCGTGTTCGACAGCGCCACGGACGCGGCGGATGAGGCGGCCCGGCGCGTGGCGCTCTATGGCGCGCGCCGCGCGGCCTTCGCCGTGGACGTGGCGTCCGATGTCGCGGTGACGGTGGGGCAGACGGTGGAGCTGCGCGACGCGCGCTATGGCCTCTCGGCGGGCAAGCGGTTCCGCGTGCTGGAACTCAGCCGGGATGTGGCGCGGGACACGTTGACGCTGGAGGTGTGGGGCTGATGGCGAATATCGCGCTGCTGTATGACAAGCCGAGCGATGCCGGCGCCTTCTCGGGCGGCTCATGGGTGGCGGGCCTGCCGCTGGACAACCTCAAGGAGCGGGACGTGCAGCGCCTGGCGCGGACGACGGACGCGCTCACCGCCAGCACGCGCTTCCGGGTGGACCTGGGGACGGCGCGGCCCTTTCCGATTTCCAGCTTCGCGCTGCTGAACCACAACGGCACCACGGCCGCGACCTGGCGTATCGTCGTCACCAACGACGACGACGACAGCGACCCGGGCGCCCGCACGGCCGACACCGGTGACCTGCCGCTCTGGGTGCCGACCGTGGTGCTGGGCTCGCTGCCCTGGGGCGCCTTTCCCTGGAACGGCATTGACCCGGACGGCTACCCCGCCGGGGTGCTGGCCTTCCACCTGCTGCCCGGCGCGGTGCTGGGCCGCTATGTCTGGGTCTACATCACGGACACTGCCAACCCCGCCGGCTACTTCCAGGCCGGGCGCTTCCTGGCGGGCGAGGCTTGGTCGCCGGAGGTCAACGCCAGCTATGGCGCCTCGATCCAGTATGTGGACCCGAGCGAGACGCGCCGCACGCGGGGCGGCCGGCGGCTGGTGTCGGCCAGGCCGCGCCATCGGCTGTTCCGGATGGACTTCGAGGCGCTGACGCAGAATGAGGCCATGGGCACGGCCTTCGAGGTGCAGCGCCGCCTGGGCAAGGCGGGCGACTTCCTGCTGTGCCTGGACCCGGCGGCGGATGGCTCGATCCGGTTCCGCCAGACGATCTACGCCGCGCTCTCCGATTTGGAGCCCGCGAGCATCACGTCCCATCGAACCTGGGCATGGGGCCTAACAGCTGAGGAGCTGGTGTAATGGCAGAGGCGGATCGCCTGCGGCTGCAAAACCGCACGCAGAACCAATATGATGGCTATGGCTACGCGGCACTGTTCACGGGCGACCTCAACGCGGTGGCGGCGGTCGGCAATGACGTGGCGGCGGATGCGCTGGCCGCGCAGCAGGCGGCGGATGCGGCGGCGGCGAATGTGCTGGCCCAGACCGCGACGAATGCCGCAACCGCCACGGCCGGCGCCAACACCGCCACCACCCAGGCTGGCATTGCCACGACGCAGGCCAACGCCGCCATCGCGGCGGCGCAGAACATCCCCACCCCCGGCACCGACCCGACCGAGACGCCGCGCAACGCGGACCTGGGCAGCGCGGCCTTCGTCGCGGCCAATGCGCTGCGGGGGCGGTTTCCGGCGGCGGCCGGCGCGGCCTACCAGATCACTGCCGACGATTGGGGCCGGACGCTCATCGCGGAGAGCGGAACCTTGACCTGGACGCTGCCCCTCATCACGCAGTTGCCGGACGGGTGGTGGGTGCAGGTCTGGAACCGCTCGGGCAACACGCTGACCATCAACCGCGCGGCCTCGGCCGTGATCGGCGCCAGCGCCGCCAGCGTCACGGTGGCTGACGGGGCGGGCCTCACGCTCGCCCGCCGCGACGACACCCGCTTCGAGAGGATCGCCTGATGCGCGCGCCCGTTGACCTGGATTTCGCCCGTTCGGGCATCATTGACCCGCGCGTGACGATCAGCCGCGCGTCGGGCGGCACCCGGCGCGGGCCGGATGGCGTGTGGCGCGAGGTGGGCGTCAACACCGGCCGCCTGCATTGGGACGCGGCCGGCGTGGCCCTGGGCCTGCTGATCGAGCCGACGCGGACCAACATCTGGACCAACCCGCGCATGGAGCCGGTGTCCGGCGCGGGGCTGCCCACCACCTATGCCACGGCGGGCACGGACACGAGCATCACCACCTATCTCGCGCAGTCGTCCACGCTGGGGGTGCAGGGGCGGCGCGTGCAGGTGGTCGGCACGGCGGCGGTGAACATCTTCCGGCATCTCAGCACGCTCCCGGTGGCGCTTGCCGAGGGCAGCTACGTGTTCAGCCGCTTCGCCGCGTTCCTTTCCGGCTGGGGCGTCCCGGCGCCGCGCCTGACCGCCTTCGGCGCTACTGCGACGCCCACGGAAATCACGCCCAGCGCCGCGTTGGTGCGGTATTCGCTGCCCGTGGTGATCCCGTCCGGTGGTGGTTCGCCGGCATTTGCCGTCGGCACGAACCCCGCCATCGCGGCCGGGGCGGCGCTGAACCTGGACGCGTTTTTCGGCTGGGATGGGCTGGAGGCGGGCCTCTACGCCACCACGCCGATCCTGCCGCCGGTCGGCACGCCGGGCGCCAGCACCCGCGCGGCCGAGACGATGGTGACGCTGCTTGCCCGCTACGGCCTCACGGTGCCGCTCAGGGAGTGCGGGATGCTGTTCGCCGGCCGCGCACCGGCGGGGCTGGAGGTGGGCGGCGCCGCCCAGCGCATGATCGCCCTGACCGACGGCACGGCCGACAACGTGATTGCCCTGGACCGGCTCAACAACCGGACGGTGCGGGCGACCGTGACGGTGGGCGGGGTCGAGCAGGGCACGGCCACCACGACGGCCACGGTCGCGGACAGCGCCGATTTCCTGGTGGGGGTGGGGGCGTCGGCCGGCGGCATGAGCCTCAGCCTCAACGGGGCCACGGTCATCACCGGCAGCCCGGCCCTGTTCCCCGCGGTGGACCGCCTGGCGGGCGGGAACTGGGGCGGCACCTGCGCGCGTGTGGCCGTCTGGCCGATGCGGCCGAGCGACGCCTTCCTGCGTGTCATCACGACCTGAGGAGATGAGGATGCAGCACCGAGCCTATCGCTGGCCGACGGAGGGCGAGGCCGTGGCCGCGCTCGCTGGCCTGTCGCCCCTGGCCCTGGACGTGATCGGGGTGGCCTATGACGAGGAGGGGCTGGCGCTGCCCGGGTGGCACGTCAACGCCGCCTGGGTCGAGGCGCCGGAGAGCCTGGTGGGGGCCGAGATCGCGCCCGCCACCGCGCCGCGCTGGTGGGCGGGCGTGCCCGTGGCGCCGCCGGGGCCGGACCCGGTGACGACGGAACAGGTGGATGCGGAGCGCGACCGCCGCATTGATGCCGGGATGGAGTTCCAGGGCGTGCGGTACCAGACCCGCCCGCAGGACCGGGAGAACGTCGCGGGCGCTTCGATCATGGCCCTGGCGGCGATGGTGCAGGGCGCGCAGCCGGGGGATTACCGCTGGCACGGCGGCGAGGCGGATTTCGTGTGGATCGGGGAGGACAACAGCCTGACTCCCTTCGATGCCATGACGTTCTTCGGCTTCGGGCAGGCCATGGCGGCGCATAAGAGCGCGCACATCTTCGCCGCCCGCGCGCTGAAGGACAGCGTGCCGATCCCGCTGGACTACGCCAGCGACGCCTACTGGCCATGAGCGTGGGCAAGGCGGGGCAGGATACCCCGCGCTGGTTGCGCCTGGCCGCCTGGCTCTCGGCCGGGCTGAACCTGCTGCTGTTCAACGGCTCGCCCGACGAGACGCTGAGCGGCCGGGCCTATCGGCAGGGCGTGCTCCAGCAGCCGCCCTCGCGCCGCTGGGCGGCCTATGTCCGGTGGATTGACCGGGCCTTCTTCTGGCAGCCGGGCCATTGCCGGCAGAGTCATGAGCAGGACCGGGCCTTCGCACGCGTGATCCTGGCCGCACAGCAGGAGACGAGGGCATGAGCCTCAAGGACACCGCGGCGAATCCTGCGGCGCGCATGGTGCTGCAATCCATCATCGGCGTGGTTACCACGGCCACATTTGGCGGTGTGGTGTGGTTGGGCAGTCAGATCCACGAGCAGAACGCCCACCTGTCGCGGCTGGAGATGCGCGTCTCGGCCGTGGAGGGCGCGCGGCTGGTGGAGCGCACGACCGTGCTGGAGGTGCAGCGCGCGGGCGATCAGGCGCTGCTCTCCCAGCAGATGACCGAGCTGCGCGGCGTGATGAC
>DASYHU010000034.1:0-4423 GCA_035998215.1 Roseococcus sp.
CAGCCGGCCCTCGCCCATCCGGCGCGATGCCGCGAAGCTGGGGGCCGGCGCCGTCACCATCGCCGCCCAGCGTGCGACCAGCGAATACACGCTGCGCCGCCGCGCGAAGAAGGCGGAGGGCATCCGGCCCGCCAAGGTCGCCACGCTGGCGCCGGTGATCTCTGCGCCCGAGACCGCCCCAGCGCCCCGCCCGCTCGCCGCTCCGCGCGACGGATGCCGCTTCCCTCTCTGGGGCGACGGTCGGCCCACGCATCGCTACTGCGACCAGCCGCGCATCACCAACCGCGAGGGCACGCCCACCAGCGCCTACTGCGCGGAGCATCATCGGCGCTGCACGGTGCGCGCCATCACGCTGTCCGCAGAGCAGCGCGCCGCCATCGCGCAGCGACTGTTCCTCGCCCGCGCGGCCCGCACCCAGCAGGACGGCCGCACCAAGCTCGTCACCTCTTCGCGCCTCGGCGGAGACCTCGCATGACCTGGATCGGCATCGCCATCGGCCTCGTGGGTCTCGCCTTAGTGGCCCTCATCATCGCCCATAGCCGCGCGGCGGCGGAGGAGCTGCGGCAATGACCGAGGACCCCAACCCTATGCTCGTCAACACCGCCATCCCGCTGACCAGCGAGATCGACCAGCTCGGCCAGCGCCACGCGACGCCCACGCCGCAGCAGATGGTCAAGGCCCTCCAGATGCACCGCGGCAAGCACCAGCCCTACGCGATCGCGGCCTCCACCGGCCTGACCGAGATCCAGGTCGCCAACATCATCCGCAGCGCCAGGCCCGCGCCGAAGAAGCGCCCGGCCGTGCGGCGGCGCTGATCCACCACCACCAGGAGCAACCCGACATGCCCGAAGCACCGCCGCCCAACACCATCAGCCCCAACGACTTCGTCAGCATCTTTGCCGAGATGCTGAAGGCCGAGACCGACAAGGATGCCCGCGTCGGCAAGCTGCGCAGCATCCGCGCGCGGCTTGAGAAAGCCGGCTGCGACATGCCGGCCGTGGATCTGGTCATCAAGCTCCGCAAGCTCGAGCCAGATGTGGCCGAGGCGCGCCTCCGGAACGCGCTGCGCTACGCGCGCTGGCTCAACATGCCCATCGGCGCCCAGCCCGGGCTGTTCAGCGACGATGCCGGTCTGCCCAGCGTGGACGCCCAGCGCGGCCTCACCGAGGCCCAGGCCTATCAGGAAGGCCACGCCGCGGGACTGGCCGGCCGGATGCCCACCGACTGCCGCTTCGACGCCGGCACCGGCATGCACGCGCGCTGGCGCCAGGGCTGGGATGACGGCCAAGCCGCGCTTGGTGAGATGCTGGGGCGTGAGCCGGAGGAAGGCGAGACCCTCAAGCCCGAGAAGCGCACCGCCAAGCCGAAGGGCGGCACCGTCGCGCGCGGCCGGCCCCGTGGGCGAGGTGGCCGCGGGCGCGACAGCCAGGCCTCCGCCTGATGGCCTGCCCGCGCCTTCCCCGCAGCGCCGGCGCCTGGGTGCTGGCCCTCGACCTCGCCACGCGCTGCGGGTGGGCGCTGGGCGAATTCGGCGACCGTCCCACCTCCGGCGCCGTCGCCCTCGGCGGCGAGGAGGTGGTGCATCGCATGGCCGCGCTGCGCGAGTTCCTGGACACCCAGGACAAGTTCCGCCGCCTCTCGGCCATCATCGTCGAAGCCGCGATCGCCGGGGAGCACAAGTCCTCGGCCTCGGCGGACCTCCTCATCAGCCTGCAGGCCACCGCGCGCCTGTGGGCCTACGACATGCAGGTCCCCATCGTCCTCGTGCCCTCCCAGACGGCGCGCAAGACGATGATCGGCACCGGTCGTTTTCCCAAGGGCGAGGCCAAGAAGCACGTCGCCGAATGGGTGGAGAGCCGCGGCTACCGCTGCCCCACCCATGACGCCGCCGACGCCATCGTGACCTGGCTGGCCGTGGAGCACGCCACCATGGGCAAGCCGAACCCGCCGCCCGGCATGTTTGCGGGGGCCGGATAGCCATGACTTTCCCCCTCCGCGACCCGCTGAGCATCCGGCTCACCAACCGCGCCACGCTGCTGCGGATGCTGGCCAGCGGAGAGGCCCAAATGTTCCGCGCGGAGCTGCGCGCGACACTGCGCGAGATGGCGCAGCAACTTGATGATGACGCGCGCGCTGCAGGCCGGCTCGAAGCGCGGAAGGGGGGAAGCGTATGAGCATCCAGGCAATCGCCTGGGCGTGGGCGATCCGCACCACACCGACACGGAAGCTCGTCCTGCTGGCGCTCGCAGACCACGCCGACCAGAACGGCGAATGCTATCCCAGCCTGGCGCGCATCGCTGCCCACACCGGGCTTTCAGAGCGCGGGATCCGGATCGCTCTGCGGGAGATGGAAGCGGACGGGACGATCGAGACCAAGCATGGTGGCGGCAACCGCGCGTCGGTCTACCGGCTCCCCGTTGACGGCGAACATTCTGCCCGCCGACACCGGCAAGACGTGCCCCCCTCTGGGCGCCAACCCCGGCACGACATGCCCCCCTCACCGGGGCACGACATGCCCCCCACCGGGGCACCACGTGCCGGGGAGGGGGGCACCACGTGCCGGTCACCGGGGCACCACGTGCCCCCTAACCGTCATAGAACCATCAGTAACCGTCATGGAACCAAGAGAGAGGCGCGCGAAACGCGCGCTCCCGCCCCCGAGCCCAGCCCCCACAGAGGCCATCGTCTGCCGGAGGATTGGCGCCCGGGACCAGGTGCGCCGCCAGGCGACCTCGAAGCCTTCCGCGACTACTGGCGAGCAGTCCCAGGCGCCAAGGGCCTGAAGCTGGACTGGGATGCCACGTGGCGCACCTGGCAGCGCCGCGAAGCGCAACGCCAGCGACCAACCCACCGCGACGACGCCAGCGCCCGCCGCGTCGCCGCTTTCCGCGCCACGGCCGAGGAAGCCGGCCTCACCGTCGATCAGCAGGGGTTCATCCTCCAGTGACCACAGCACTCGCCACCACGTCGCAGCCCACCATGTCCCAGGCCCTCGCGGAGATCCTCCGCCAGTGGACAAGCGGATACGACCCCGCGCCGGTGCCGGCATCGGTCCAGGCCGAGGCCCAGCGCAAGCTCGCAGCCCTCCAGGCCAGCATGGCGCCGGCCAGCGCGCCCCAATGGGCTACGTTCCTGCGCCCGCTCTCCGCGGCTGTCCGGAACCCCCAGACGGCCGAAGCCGTCGCGGCGTTCGCCTCGACCTGCGCCACCGTCCTGCACGACCTGCCGGCGACGCTGCTGACCGGCGACCATCAGCGCGAGGCCTGCCGCCGCTTCGCCTTCTGGCCCGCCGTCGCGGACCTGGACGAATGGCTTCGCCCCATGGCCGCGCCCATGCGGCAGGAGCTCGCCACGCTGCGCCGCATCGCCGCCGCGCCTGTCGCGCAGCCGAAGGCCGAGGCCGAGCCGCGAGCCTGCCCGCAGGCCATGGCCGCCCTGGTCGCCGAACTGTCGCCCAAGCCCCAGCGTGCGCCCATCAGCGAGCCTGTCGGCATGCGCCGCGAGCACCTCGCCGCTCACTACGCCGCCCTCGCCGACCGCTACGCATCCGCCGGAGAGGAGGCCAAGGCCGAGGCGATGTTCCAGCGCGCCATCAGCCTCGGCCTCGACGCGCAGCCGCCCGAGCCCCTCAACGCCTGACCGCCGTGCAGGAGCCCCATCACGCCATGGTTGACAATACCGAACGGGATGCGGCAGTGTCCTCCCCAAGGCACGGCCAGGCGCAAGTTTTGCACCTGCCGTGCGGCAGCCATTCAGCCTGGTTCGTTGCCGAGACCCACCCAGGCCGGGACGCCGAAGCCCTCGACCGACTGCGAGACCAGGGCTTCACCGCCTACCAGCCCGTGGTCCTCGAACGCCGCGCCGTCCGTCGCAAGACCACCATCGTCCACGCCCCGATGTTCCCGGGTTACCTGTTCGTCGCCCTCGACCTCACGGCGCCCGGCTGGCGCAGCGCCTTCCACACCCGCGGCATCCGCGCCTTCCTGTGCCACGCACCCGAGCGCCCTACGCCCGTCCCCGCCGCCGTCATCCAGCTCGTGGCCGAGAACGCCGCCGCCCTCGACGCCGAGCTACGCGGCCAGCTCAACCAGCCCGTCGCCCCGGGCGAACGCGTGAAGGTCAAGGTCGGGCCCTGGGCCGGGTTCGACGGGGTGTGCCTCTGGTCCAGCCGGCACCGCATTCGGATCATGCTCACGCTCTTCGGCCGGGACCACGAGGCCGAGATGGCGGTGGGGCGGGTGGAGCGCGCATGAAGACCATCGGCCAGCGCCTCACCAGCCGACCGCCCATGCGGCTCTCCGTGCCGCCGAAGGAGGCGGACCCTCACTACCGCACGGCCGAGCATCGCGAGTGGTCCAAGGCCGTCATCCAGCGCGCCGCCGGCATGTGCCAGGACTGCGGCCGCACCGGCGCCAGGCTGTTC
>DASYHU010000009.1:0-270826 GCA_035998215.1 Roseococcus sp.
CGTAGAGGTCGAGGTATTCCTGGTAATTGTCGAAATGCCGGCGCGTCACGTAGTCCACGAAGGTCTCAGCCGGCGCGCCATTGGCCAGGACCACCTCATGCCCCTCGGTCTCGATGTGGAAATAGGTGAATTCGGCGGGCAATGCGTCGCGCGGGACAAAGCGGATGGTGGTGCCGTTCACCATCGCGCCCGCATTCACCACGAGCCCTTCCCAGATCATGCCGTGGTTCGCGCTGACGAAAAGGTCGGTGTGGGGCAGGCCCTCGCCCAATGCGCCGGCCCCGATGCACACGGGGGCACGCCCCTCGTGCAGGCCGAAGCGGTGGTTGAACACGCGCTGCCGGCCCATCCACGTCACCGGCACCGCCCAGCCATCGGCGGTGAGGACCAGATCACCGATGGCAAGGTCCTCGACAAGGCGCTCGCCATCGGGCGTCGCGATCCGCGTGCCAGCGAGGAAGCAGACGGTGAAAGGGCTTGCGTCGAGCGGGGGAAGGGTGTCCGGGGCCACAAAATTGTCAGGATCGGCCACAAATCCGAAGACGTCTTGATAAGAGTCACCCTGAACGACGACAAAAATCTCGCCATTTACCTCGAACGTTCCAACGAACTCACCAGGAAATTCGGTATCTATCGTATCACCGATATTGAACGTATCACTGCTCGGATTTGTTACATTATTGATTGTTCCGAGAATTGTAAATGTACCATTATTAGAAGAGTTAATATAACTTATATATATATTATAATCAAAACCACTCATGACCGCCCTCCGCCCCATGCGTGGTCAGTGATGCGGATGACTTTACAGTGACTGGGCGCACGACGCACACAAGCCGACACAGTAACGCGCCGCACACCCAGAGGCCACCACCAGTCGCGAGTTCACCAACCTGCGGTCCACATCCTATGCGACTTCACATGAGAGGCAACCAGGAATTCGGGCAAACCGGCCCATGCGCCTGCGGGCCGGTTCGGGCGGTCATGGCGCCGAGGAACCCCTACACACGCCCATGCGGCGCATCCAGGGCCTGGACAGGCCCCAAGGGCACAATCCCGCTCGGGTTCAACCCACGGTGGCTCTCATAGTAGTGGCGGCGGATGTGGGAGAAGTTCACCGTCTCCCGCACCCCCGGCCACTGGTAGAGTTCGCGCAGATAGCCTGACAGCGCGGGGTAGTCCGCGATGCGGCGGCGGTCGCACTTGAAATGGCCGGCATAGACCGCGTCGAAGCGCAGCAGCGTGGGGAAGAGGCGCCAATCCGCCTCGGTGATCACGTCGCCGCAGAGGTAGCGGCGCGTGGAAAGCCGCGCCTCCAGCCAGTCCAGCGTGTCAAAGAGCGGATGCACCGCCGCCTCATAGGCCGCCTGGGTGGTGGCGAAGCCCGCCTTGTAGACCCCGTTGTTCAGCGTGTCGTAGATGCGCGCGTTCAGCGCATCTATCTCCTCGCGCAGGGCTTCCGGGTAATGGCGCCCGCCGCCGCCCCAGGCGGTGTCGAGCATGCGGATGATGTCGGCGCTCTCATTGCTCACGATGGTGCCGCGCGCCTTGTCCCACAGCACGGGCACCGTGACCTTGCCGGTGAAGCGCGGGGCGGCGGCGGTGTAGATCTCGTGCAGGAAGCGGGCGTTGTGGATGGGGTCCGGCACCACGCCCTCGCCCTCCACGAAGGTCCAGCCATGGTCCAGCATCAGCCAGTTCACCACCGAGACGCTGATGGAATCCCGCAGCCCGTTCAGCTCGCGGAAGATCAGCGTGCGGTGTGCCCAGGGGCAGGCGAGCGAGACATAGAGGTGATAGCGCCCATGCTCGGCCTGGAAACCGCCCTCGCCCGTGGGGCCGGGCGCGCCATCCGCCGTGACCCAGTTGCGGAAGGGGCTTTCGTTCCGGACGAAGGCGCCGTCCTTCGTGGCGACGAGCGGGGTTTCGGCGTGCCAGGCGCCGTTGATCAGCAGGCCCATGGGGCATTCACTCCTTCGCGGCGGGCAGGCGCCAGATCAGCGCGGAAAGCCCCACGCAGCCCAACGCCAGCAGCCAGGGCAGGATGCGCGCCCCGGCCAGGTCGGCTGCCAGCCCGAGCAGGGCCGGCACCACCGCCACGCCCAGCATGGCGGCCGAGACCTGGAAGCCCACCGCCTGCGCCGCCGCCTGGACGCCGAGGCGTGAGGGCGTCCGGGCCATTACCGTCGGGTAGATCGGGGCGAGGGCCAGCGCCATCAACCCGAGTGCGAGGAAATCCGCCCAGCCCGTGGCCAGAAGCAGCGCGCCCAGCACGGTCACGGGCGTGAGCAGGCGCAGCAGAAGGTCCGCCCCCACCCGGTCCACCACGAAGCCCAGGCCGATGCGTCCCAGCGTCAGCGCCGCGAAGAAGGTGGTGGCGGCGGCCGCGCCCTCGGCCGCGGTGGCGCCGCGCGCGGCGGTGAGGATGGTGGCGGCCCATTGCCCCGCCCCGGCCTCGATGCCCGTGTAGAGGAAGAAGATCACGATCTGCAGCCGCGCGACCGGGTGGCGCAGCACGGCCAGCGCCGAGAGGTCCGCCCCACCTCCCTGGTGCCCGCCCGCATCCCAGCGCCGGCGTGTCAGCCCGAAGGCCAGCGACAGCGCGGCCAGCACGGCGCCCACCAGAAGATAGCCCGCCTGCCAGCCGAGGCCCCCCGCCAGCAGCAGCGCCGCCGCCAGCGGCCCCAACGTGGCGCCGATGCCCCAGCAACCATGCAGCCAGTTGAGATGGCGCGGCCGGAAGCGGTGCGCGGCGAAGAGGTTCAACGCCGCATCCACCGCACCCCCGCCGGCCCCCGCCAGCACGGAGAGCGCCACGAAGCCCCACCAGGGCGGCGCCAGGCCCTGGCCCAGCGCGGCGGCGGCGGTCGCCGCCAGGCTGACGGACAGCAGCAGGCCGATGCCCAGCCCACGGATCAACCGCGCCGCCAGCAGCCCGGCCGTGATGTAGCCCGTGGCATTGGCGGCCAGCACCAGGCCCAGCCCCGCATTGGCCACGCCGAAATGCGGCTGCAATTCCGGCCAGAGGCTGCCCGGCAGCGGGTCCGGCAGGCCGAGCCCGATGAAGGCCAGGAAGGCGAGCGCCAGCAGCGGCATCAGCCGCTCAGCGCTTTCTCCGCCGCATCGGCCAGGATGCGCAGGGCGAGGACCAGGTCCTCCTCCTTCGTGTCCTCGGCCCAATGGTGGCTGATGCCGCCGATGGAGGGCGTGAAGAGCATGGCCATGGGCATGATCTTCGCCACGTGCTGCGCGTCATGGATGGCGCCCGAGGGCATGGGCTGCCATTGGCCATTGGCGTGCCGCGTGGCGGCCTCACACAGCGCGCCGTGCAGCGCGGGGTCCGCGATGGCGGGGGCGGAGCGGCCCAGGCGTTCCAGGCTGAGGGCGCAGCGGTCCCGCCGGTCCACCTCCTGCACGATGCGGTGGAGTAGGGTTTCGAGGCGGTCCAGCACCTCCTCCGACAGGTCGCGGAACTGGAAGATCATCTCCGCGCGGCCGGCGATGATGTGCGGCGCGTTGGGTTCCAGCACGACGCGCCCACAGGTCCAGACCGTGCGTTCGCCCACATGCATGGGGAATTGCTCATCAATCAGCGCCAGAACCCGCATGGCGGCCACGGCCGCGTCCTTGCGCTCGGCCATGGTGGTGCCGCCGGTGTGGTCCTGCTGGCCGATGGCGGTGATGCGGAAGTAGCGGATGCCGAAGATGCCGGTGACCACGCCGCTGCGCAGCCCCGCCTGTTCGAGCTGCGTGCCCTGCTCGATGTGCAGTTCCAGGAAGCCGCGATACCGCGCGGGGTCCAGGCGCATCCGCGGCAGGCCTTCCAGCCCCGCCTCGCGCAGCGCCTGGCGCAGCGGCTTGCCCTCGGTGGCGTGGCGGGCGGCGTCAATCTCGGCCTCCGTCACCTCGCCCACCATGGAGCGGCTGCCGAGGAAGCTGCCGTAATGCCCCTCCTCGTCGGCGAAGGCGACCACGTCCACCGGCATGCCCGCGCGGGCCAGGGCCAGGCCCGCCAGCACGCCCAAGGCGCCATCCAGCCAGCCGGCCTCGTTCTGCGTCTCGATATGGCTGCCGGCCAGCAGCTTGCGGCCCGGCCCGGGATGGCGGCCCAGGACATTGCCGAGCCCGTCCATCTCCGGCTCCAGCCCCACCTCGCGCATGCGGTCCATCAGCCAGCGGCGGCTTTCCATGTCCTGCGGCGTATAGGTCGGGCGGTGGACCCCGGTCTTGAACTGGCCGATCTGCCGCAGCGCATGCAGGTCGGCCAGGAAGCGCGCGGTATCGGGCTCAGCCACGGAGATAGGCCTCCGCCGCATCGGCCATGATGCGGATGTTCAGCGCCAGGTCCTCCTCCTTCGTGTCCTCGGCCCAATGGTGGCTGATACCACCGATCGAAGGTGTGAAGAGCATGGCGGCGGGCATGATGCGCGCCATGTATTGCGCGTCATGCCCCGCACCCGAGGGCATGTGCTGCCATTGGCCATTGGCGTGCTTGGTGGCGGCCTCGGCGAGTGCCGCCTGCATGGCGGGGTCGCAGGGGGCGGGCTTGGAACGGCTCATCGCCTCCAGCGTGGTGGTGGTGCGCTCGGTGCGGTTCATCTCCTGCACGATGCGGGTGAGGCATTCCTCCAGCCGCTCCAGCGTGGGCACGTCGATGTCGCGGAACTGGAAGAGCACCTCGGCGCGGCCCGGAATGATGGAGGGCGCGCCGGGGTCGAGCGCGATGCGCCCGCAGGTCCAGACCGTGCGCGGGCCGCAGATCATGGGGAATTCGCGGTCCACGCGGGAGAGCAGCCGCACCGCGGTCAGGCCGGCATCGCGGCGCTCGGCCATGGTGGTGCCGCCGGCATGGTCCTGCATGCCCTCGATGATGAGGCGGAACTGCCAGATGGCGACGATGCCCGTCACCACGCCCGCGCGCAGGCCCTGGGATTCGAGCTGGGTGCCCTGCTCGATGTGCATCTCGAAGAAGCCCTTGTAGCGGCTGGGGTCGAGCTTCGGGCGGGGCAGGCCTTCGAGGCCGGCCTCGCGCAGCGCTTCGCGCAACGGCTTGCCGTGGTAGCGGTTCTTCAGCCCATCAATTTCGCTGTCTTCCAGGATGCCGAGCAGCGAGCGGCTGCCGATGAAGCTGCCGTAGTGCCCCTCCTCATCGGCGAAGGCGACCACATCCACCGGAAGCCCGGCGCGGGCCAGCGCCACGCCCGCCATCACGCCCAGCGCGCCATCCAGCCAGCCGGCCTGGTTCTGGCTCTCGATATGGCTGCCCACCAACAGATGCGGCCCGGGGCCAGGGTGACGGCCGAAGACATTGCCGATGCCGTCCATGCTGGGCTCGAGGCCCACCTCGCGCATCCGGTCCATCAGCCAGCGGCGGCTTTCCATGTCCTCCGGCGAGTAGGTCGGCCGGTGAACGCCCGTCTTGTAGGCCCCGATCTTCCTCAGTTCGTTCAGGTCCTTGAGGAAATGTTCCGTGTCCACCTGCGCCATGCCGCACCCCTTTCGCGAAGCCGCGGAGGATAGGCCATGATGCGAGGGCGGCAATGGGCCGCGAGGGGGCCACATGTCCGACATCACCCGTTTTGCCACGCCTTTGGGCGGGCGTGCCTATCCGCCGTTCTCCATGGCCGTGCGCCATGGGAACACGCTGTATGTCTCGGGCCTTGGCCCGGTGGACCCGCAGGGCCACATCGCGCGCGGGGATTTCGCCGCCCAGTTCCACCAGGTGATCCGCAACCTGCACGCCATCCTGGCCGAGGCCGGCACGGACATGACGCGCGTGCTCAAGACCAGCGTGCTGCTGGTGCGCGCGACCGACGTGCCGGAGATGAACCGCCTCTACGCCGGGGCCTTCGACGCGGCGCACCTGCCGGCCCGCACCACCAGCGTGGTGGCGGCGCTGCCGGTGCCGGATTTCCTGCTGGAGATCGAGGCCATCGTGGCGGTGGGGTGAACGCGGGCTACAGCGTCAGCCCGCCATCCACCACCACCGTCTGTCCCGTCACCATCGCGGCCCCTGCCAGCAGGAAGACCATGACCTCCGCCAGGTCCTCCGGCTCGCAGCGGCGCTTCAGCACGGCCTTGTCGATGGACGTCGCGCGCTGCTCATTCGTCCACTCGATCTGCCAGGTGGAATTCACGGCACCTGGCGCGATGGCATTCACCCGCACCTCCGGCCCCAGGCCACGCGCCAGGTTCTTGGTGAGCGAGATCACCCCCGCCTTGGTCGCCCCATAGGCCATGGACGATCCCGGCGAATTGATCCCCGCGATGGAGGCGACCGAGACGATGGCCCCGCCCGTCTTCTTCAGGTGCGGCGCGGCCGCCTTGGAACAGCGGAACACGCCCAGCAGGTTCACCTCGATCACCGCCTCCCACAATTCCTCGGTGATGAGGTCGAGCTTGGTGGGCGGGATGGAGGCGCGGGTGCCCGGCGTGCCGGCATTGTTCACGAGGTAGTCCAGCCGGCCGAGATCGGCCACCGCCTGCTCCACCATGCGCGGGCCATCCGTGGCGTCACCCACATTGCCGGGGGCGGAGATCACATCCAGGCCTTCCGCCCGCAGCGCCTCCACCACCTCCGGCCCGCGCGCATCATCGGCCAGGTGGTTGATGGCGACCTTGCAGCCATTCTTCGCCAGCATCCGCACGGTGGCGAGGCCGATGCCCGAGGCGCCCCCCGTCACCAGCGCCGCCTTGCCCTTGAGGTCATAGGTGATCATGCGTCATTCGCCTTCATGCCACGTCCCGCCATGAAGCCGATCTGCCGCATGGCCTTCTTGAGCGCGATGAGCTTGGCATCGCGTTCCTCGAACAGTTCCGCGGGCGCGCGCCCGCCCCAGTCGTAATAGCCGCGCCCGCCCATCACGCCCGTGTCCCCGCGCGCGATCAGCGCATCCATGCTGGGGCTGTGGTCGGTCTCAGGCGGGGGCGTGTACATCTTGTTGCGGAAGGTGTGCTGCAGCAGCGGCAGGCCGGTGAAGTCGGCCTTGGCCATGATGCCGATGATCATGAAGCGCAGCGCGATGCCATGGATGGCGCTGTCGTCAATGTCCTGCGCGCTGGCATAGCCTTCATCAATCAGGAACTGCACCTCGTTCTGGAAGGCGGCCTGGATGCGGTTCGCGATGTAGCCGGGGATGAACTTCTTCAGAACGATGGGCACCTTGCCCATGGCCTCGATCGCCTCCTTCACCGTCGCCATCGCCTCCGGCTCGCACTCCGCGCTGGCAACCAGGTCCACCAGGTCCACGAGATAAGGCGGCGTGTACCAATGCGCGATGAGGGCGCGGCGCAGGCGGTGCGGCGGCATCAGCGGAAACACGTCGAGGTAGCTCGTGTTGCTGGCCCAGATGGCGTCCGCCGGCGCGCAGGCGTCGAGCTGCGCGTAGAGCGTGCGCTTGGCCTCGGGGTTTTCCACGATGGCCTCGATGATGAGCTCGGCGCCCTCCACCGTCTCCGCGAGGTCCGCGTGGCAGGTGCAGATCTGGGCCAGCTGCTCCGGCCCCATGCCCGCCGGCGCCTCGCCCATCGCGGTCAGCGTGGTCAGCGCCTTGGCCATCAGGCCAGGCGCGCGGGCCAGTGTCTCGGGGTTGGCGTCGGTCAGGCGGACGCTGTGCCCGCCCATGGCGAAAACCAGGGCCAGCGCATGGCCCATCGTGCCGGCGCCCAGCACCGCCACGCGCATCTGTCGGCTCATTTCAGTTCTCCGGGGTCCAGGGTTCGGGGGCGCGGAAATCAATGCCGGTGGCGACATCCACCACCACCGGGGCATCCATGGCCAGCGCCCGGCGCAGCGCGGGGCCGATGGCGTCCGGCGTCTCGACGCAGATGCCGGTGACGCCGAACTCCTCCGCCACGCGCGCGAAGTTGGTGGGGCCGAAGCGCAGCACCTGCTCGGCCGCGACGGGCCGGTTGCCAGCCTGCTTCAGGTAGTTGGGCCAGCCCTGGCCGAAGCCCGAATTGTTGTTCACCACCAGCACGACCGCGATGCCGCGGCGCCGCGCCGTCTCCAATTCGGTCAGGTGGTAGTAGAGCGCGCCATCGCCCGAGAAGCACACCACCTTGCGATGCGGTGCCGCGCATTTCGCGCCCAGCGCGGCCGGGAAGGACCAGCCCAGCGAACCCGCCGCGCGCAGGTAGCTCTGCCCCGCGCCGTTCAGCTCCACCAGGTTGCCGGTCCAGATGCCGGAATAGCCGGTATCGGCCACCAGGATGCCGTCCTCGGGCAGGGCGGCCGTGATTTCGGCGCAGAGCCGCGCGGGGTCTATCGGCGCCTCGTTGGAGGCGAGGCGCGGCGCCATCGCCGCCCGCCATTCGCGCATGGCATTGGCGGCGCGCAGCGCGTAGCCGCCATCACGCTCCGGCCGGCCGATCAGCGTGTTCAGCGCGGCGAGGCTCAGCTTCGGGTCGCCGCACAGCGCATGTTCCAGCGCGTAGCTGCGCTCGAACTCCAGCGGGTCGGCGTCGAGCTGGATGCAGCGCGTGCCCGGGCGCGGCGTGCGCCAGTAGTTGGTCAGCATGTCGGAGGTGTCGGCGCCGATGAAGAAGACCAGCTCCGCCTCATCCACCACCGCATTGGCCGGCGGCGCGGCATAGGCGCCCAGCACGCCCAAATGCAGCGGGTGGCGCGTCGGCACGATGCCGCGCGCGCCGAGGGAGAGCGCCATGGGCGCCTGGAGCGCCTCGGCCAGCGCCAGCAATTCCGGCCCGCAGCCCGAGAGCAGCGCGCCCTCCCCCACCACCAGGGCCACGCGCTTCGCCCCCAGCAGCAGCGCCGCCGCCCGGTCCAGCCCATCGGCGATGGAACGCTGGCGCGGGGCGCGCCAATCGGGCAGTTCCAGCGGCGCGTCAGGGATCTCGCCGCGCTCGATCACCTCGCCCATCAGCCCGTGCAGGTCGAGATGCGCGGGGCGCGGCGGCGGCGCCAGCATGGCGGACCAGGCCTGGCGAAGCTGGCGGGGGAAGTCCTCCGCGCGCTCCACCATGGCGCTGTGCTTCGTCACCGCCTGGAACAGCGGCGCGTGGGGCAATTCCTGATAGGCGTTGCGGTGCTGGTGGCCGAGCGGCTTGCGCCCCGTCAACGCCAGCACCGGCGCGCGGCCGAGGAAGGCATCCTGCAACCCGGCCGCGAGGTTGGCCGCCCCCACCGCCTGCGCCGCCACCACACCCGGGCGGCCGGCGATGCGCGCATACCCATCGGCCATGTAGGCGGCGGATTTCTCGGCATGGGCGAGGACGGGCTGCACGCCCACCCGCTCCAGCGCCAGCAGCGTCCGCCGCAGCACCGCGTCCACGAAGAAGAAATGCGAGACGCCCGACCCTCGCAATGACCGGGCGAGCCATTCGGCCCCTTCCATCCGCTTCCCCCTTCCTTGACGGAAGGAGGGTCGCGCGGGGGGGCCGCCCGGTCAATCCACGCGCAGGTTCAGCGGCTGCGCTCGATGCCGATGGCGCGCACAACACGGCCCAGCGCCTCGCTTTCCGCCGCGATCAGCCTGGCGGATTCCTCGGGGCCACGGAACTGCGGCGTCACACCGCTGCGGGCCAGCTGCTGCTGGAAGCGCTCGGTGCGCCAGGCGGCCTCGAAGGCGGTCATCAGCGCGGCGCGGCGGTCAGCAGGCAGGCCGCGCGGGGCCAGCATGCCCCACCAGATCAGCGTCTCCTCCTCGGGGATGCCCAGCGCGTCCAGGCCGCTGCCCGTGGGCACCGCGGGGTGCTGGTCACGCTGCGTCAGGATCAGGCAGCGGGCGCGCCCATCGCGGATGGCCGGCATGGCGACGGCGATGGAGCCGCCATAGAGCTGGATATGTCCGCCGCTGAAGGCCGTCAGCGTCTGCGCGGCACCCTGGAAGGGCACCATGGTCCCCTCCACGCCCAGCCGGCGGAACACCCGCTCGGCCGCCAGGTGCATGTTCCCGCCCACGCCATCGGTGCCATAGGTGAAGCCGCCCGGGTCGGCGCGCATCGCCGCGATCAGGCTCCGCGCGTCCTGGTGGGGGCTGTCATTCCGCACGCAGAGGGTGAAGCCCACATGGCCCACCATGAACATGGGCTCCAGCTGGTCCACGGTGTAGCGCACGTTCATCACATGGGGTGCCGCGGTGATGGGCGAATTGGCCGTGAACATCAGCGTGTGGCCGTCGGGGCGCTGGTCCACCACGAACTGCGTGCCGATGGTGGAGGAGGCACCGGGCCGGTTCTCCACCGCGATGGGCTGGCCGAGCGAATTCCCCACCAGCTCCGCCAGCAGGCGCGCGAAGACGTCCGTGCCACCCCCCGGCGCGATGGGCACGATGATGCGGATGGGCCGCTCGAAGGATTGGGCGGCGGCGGGGGCGATGGCGGCGAAGGCGAGGCCGCAGGCAAGCAGGGCGCGCTTCAGCATGGGTCGGAGGTCTCCCTGGGTTCGGTCGTCGCGCGCAACTTCGCACGCACCACCCAGGTCACAACCCTTTCATCCTCGCAAACCATCCGGACAAATCCCAGCCTGCCCGACAAAGCGGCAGGCTGCGGCCCATTCAGGGGGCAGCTTGTGTCAGCGCGCCCAGGGATTGCGGCGCTGCGGCGCCTGGCCCCAGGGAGAACCGCCGACCGAGGCCGGCTTGGCCCAGCCACCCGGCGCGACGCCCGCCCCGCCACCGGTGCCGCGCATCGCCATCAGCCGGGCAATGCGCTCCTCCGTCGGCGGATGGGTGGAGAACAGACCGTCAATCCGGAAGCCGGAGAGCGGGTTGATGATGAACATGTGCGCCGTGGCGGGGTTGGCCTCGGCCGCCTGGTTCACGCGCCCCTGCTTGTAGCGCTCCAGCTGCGCAAGCCCGTTCGCCAGCCAGGCCGGGTCGCCGCAGATGCGCGCACCTTCCGCGTCCGCCTCGTATTCGCGCGAACGGCTGATGGCCATCTGCACCACCATGGCCGCGATCGGCCCCAGGATCATCAGCAGGATCATGCCGATCACGCCGAAGGGGCTACGCCCGTCACGGTTGCCGCCCATCATGAAGCCGAACTGCGCGAGGAAGCCGATGGCGCCCGCGATGCTGGCCGTCACCGCCATGATCAGCGTGTCGCGGTTCTTGATGTGCGCCATCTCATGCGCGATGACGCCGGCCACCTCCTGCTCGCTCATCATGTTGAGCAGGCCGGTGTTCAGCGCCACCACCCCCTTCTCCGGGCTGCGGCCGGTGGCGAAGGCGTTGGGCTGGTCCTCATGGATGATGTAGAGCGCGGGCATGGGAATACCGGCCCGCTGCGCCAGGCGCTCGGTCATGGCGTAGAGCTGCGGCGCCTCCTGCGGCGTCACGGGCTGGGCGTTGTGCATCCGCAGCACCATCCCGTCGCTGCCCCACCAGGCGAAGAGGTTCATGCCCCCCGCCACCAGCAGCGCGATCATCGCCCCCGCCTGCCCACCCACCAGGAAGCCGACCGCGAGAAACAGCGCCGTCATGCCCGCCAGCAGGATGAAGGTCTTGGCCATCTTCCGAAACTCCTTCCAAACCCCCAGATCGTGTGCATGAACGCGCCAGACAAGCCGACCGATGCCACCCCCGGTGGCAAACCCCGCACCGCACCGCCGCTGACGAAGATCGAGCGGCCGAAACACCCGCCGGCCCGGCCCGACAGCGAAGACGGCGGCCCCACCGGCCCCGAACCCACGCGCTACAACGACTGGGAACGCAAGGGCCGGGTCAGCGATTTCTGAGGGGACCGCCGCGGGGGACGCCGTCCCCCGCACCCCCTGCCAGAGGCCGGGGGCCTCTGGACACCTCTTCCTTGTCGGGGTCGTCGGGAGGGGGCGTGAAGGGCGCGCGCGTGATGAAGGGCGGACCATGCCCCCTCCCGCAAACCCCGAAATGACGGTTTCCAAAGGCCTCCCGGCCTTTGGCAGGAGGGGTATGGGGAGGACAGCGTCCTCCCCATGGCGGCGCCCCTCAGACGTTGAACCGGAACAGCATCACGTCGCCGTCGCGAACGATGTAGGTCTTGCCTTCCACCCGCATCTTGCCCGCTTCCTTGGCGCCCTGTTCGCCGCCGAGCTTCACGTAGTCCTCGAAGGCGATGGTTTCGGCCGCGATGAAGCCGCGCTCGAAATCGCCATGAATGACGCCGGCGGCCTGGGGCGCGGTCATGCCCTGGGTGATGGTCCAGGCACGGGTTTCCTTGGGGCCGCAGGTGAAATAGGTGACCAGGCCCAGCAGCTCGTAACCCGCGCGAATGACGCGATCGAGGCCGCTGTCGTTAAGGCCGAGCGTCTCCAGGAACTCCCCGCGATCGGCCTCGGCCATCTGCGCGATCTCGGCCTCGATGGCGGCGGAGACAACGACGGCGCGGGCACCCTCGGCCTTGGCGCGCGCCATCACCCGCTCGCTCTGGGCATTGCCAGTGGCGGCCGAGGCCTCCTCGACATTGCAGACATAGAGCACGGGCTTGGTGGTCATCAGCCCCAGGCGGCGCGCGGCCTCCTCCTCGCCCTTGGGAACGGCGGTGCGGGCGGGGCGGCCGGCGGAGAGAGCCGGGATCAGCGCCTCGACCAGCGCCAGCTGCGCGGCGGCCTCCTTGTCATTGCCGCGCGCCTTCTTCTGCAGCTGCGGCACGCGCTTCTCGAGGCTGTCGAGGTCGGCCAGCATGAGTTCCGTCTCGACCGTCTCCGCGTCGCGGATCGGGTCCACGCTGCCATCCACATGGGTGACGTCGCCATCCTCGAAGCAGCGCAGCACATGGACGATGGCGTCCACCTCGCGGATATTGCCAAGGAACTGGTTGCCCAGCCCCTCCCCGCGCGAGGCGCCGCGCACCAGCCCCGCGATGTCCACGAATTCCAGGCTGGTGGGAATGATCTTCTGGCTCTTCGCGATGGCCGAGAGCTGCGCGAGGCGCGGGTCCGGCACCGCCACGCGGCCCACATTGGGCTCGATGGTGCAGAAGGGGTAGTTGGCCGCCTGGGCTGCCACCGTCTGCGTCAGCGCGTTGAAGAGGGTGGATTTGCCCACATTGGGCAGGCCCACGATGCCGCAGTTGAAACCCATGGAATTGGCCTTGGTGGTAAGGGGTGTGTCAGCCGGCGAGGACGGCGGCGAGGTCCTGCACGCGGATGGCGGCCGCGATGCGGGCCGAGGCGTCATCCGTGGGCAGGCTGAGGGCGGCGGCGCGCAGCAGCGGCACCAGCACGGCGGGCGGCAGGCCCACGCGCTTGGTCGCGGCGGCGAGTGCGGCGCCGAGTTCGGGGGCCGGCCCGCCGGGGGCGATGATGTCGGCCGCCTCCAGCAGCAGGGCGGCGCGGATGGCGGCCTCGCCCGCCGCGGCCGAGACGGCGCGCAGACGCCGCACGTCGGAGAGCGGCCCGGCCTCGGTCGGCGTGGGCAGGCAGGCGCGGAGCCCGGCGGCCGCCTGCGCCTCGGTGGCCGCGAATTGCCGCAGCGCCTGGGCGATGGCAGCGGCGGCATTGGCCATGTCCTCAGGACCTGGCCCGCCGAAGAATTCCTCCACGACCATTGGCTCCATGTCAGGGGGTCTCCTGCGTCAGATAGGCCACGCGGGTCATGAATTCCTCGGGTTTGCCGGCGGCAAGCAAGGGGGCCGCATCGGCCAGCGCGTCCAGCAGGGGTTCGACCCAGGTGTCGGCCTTGGCGAAGTTGCCCAGCACATGGCCCGTCACGCGGTCCTTATGGCCCGGATGGCCGATGCCCAGCCGCACACGTCCGAAATCAGGTGTGGCGAGTGCCCGCTGCATGTCGCGCAACCCGTTGTGGCCGGCGGTGCCGCCGCCCTTCTTCACCCGCACCTTGCCGGGCGCGAGGTCGAGCTCGTCATGCCAGGCCCAGATGTCGGCGGGCGGGATCTTGTGGAAGGCGCAGGCGGCCTGCACCGCCTCGCCGCTCAAATTCATGTAGGTCATGGGCTTGAGCAGCAGCAGGCGCTGCCCGCCCACGCTGCCGTCGCAGACCTCGCCCTTGAACTTGGACCGCCACGGCGCGAAGCCGTGGCGGCGTGCGATGGCGTCGAGCGCCATGAAGCCGATGTTGTGGCGCTGCTTCGCATGTTCGGACCCCGGATTGCCGAGGCCCACCCAAAGCCGCACCACGAACCTCCGGACTTACTTCTTCTTCGCCGGAGCGGCCGCGGCGGCCGGCTTGGCCGCGCCCTTGCCGCCCTTCTTCGCGGGCTCGGCGGCGGCGGCCGGGGCCGCCACCTCCTCGACCACGGTGGGCGGCGCGATGGTGGCCACCACGAAGTCACGGCCCGTGATCACGGGCTTGGCGTCGGCCTTGTCCATGATGGCGGACCAGCGGATGCTGTCACCGATCTTGGCCTCGGCCAGGTCAATGTGGAAGGTCTCGGGCACCGCCTCGGGGTCCACCATCACCTCGACCTCGCGGCGGACCAGGTTCAGCACGCCGCCCGCCTTCAGGCCAGGGCAGCTGTCCTCGTGCTTGAACACGACCGGCACCTTGATGCGGATGCGGGCCCCCGGCGCCAGGCGCTGGAAATCAATGTGGATGGGGCGGTCGGTCACGGGGTGGAACTGCACCTCGCGCAGCAGGGCGCGCTCGGTCGGGCCGTCCTTCACCACCACGTCATAGACGTGCGACTGCCAGGAGCCCTTGTGCAGCTCCTTCATGATGTCACGGGGGTCGAAGGCGACCAGCGTGGCCTCCCGCTTCGCCCCATAGACAACGCCGGGGACAAGCCCCTCACGCCGGGTCGCGCGCGCCGCCCCCTTACCGGCACGCCCGCGCGCCTCGGCCTCGATCCGAATGGTCTGGACCATGCCAGAAACTCCTTGCTGCGGGTATGTTTCGCCCCTGCCCAGACAGATGCCCGAACGGAAGCAGGCGGCCTCCAGGGGTGCCACCCTGGAGGGGGGTGTAGGCGATGCCGGCGCCGCCGGCAAGGTCTCAGGCGGCGCGCAGGCCCTCGGTCGTGTCCTGCAAGGTGTTGCGCAGGATCACCGCCTCGTTGCGCAGGGCATCGGCCATGCTTTCCAGCTCCGACACCGCCTCGGCCGTGCGCCCCATGCGGTCCACCGCCCGGTCCACCGCCGAGGACGCCGCGTCGGTCCCCCGCGACACAGTGGCGCTGGCGACCGCGATCTCGCGCGTGGCCGTCCCCTGTTCCTCGACGGCCGAGGCGATGGTGCCGGCCACCTCGTTCACCTCGCCCACCACCTGGCTGATGGCCTGGATGGCGGCCACGGCATCCTCGGTCGCGGCACGGATGGCGCTGATCTGCTGGCCGATCTCCTCCGTCGCCTTCGCCGTCTGGCCGGCCAGATTCTTCACCTCGCTCGCCACCACGGCGAAGCCCTTGCCCGCCTCGCCGGCCCGCGCGGCCTCGATGGTGGCATTCAGCGCCAACAGGTTCGTCTGCCCCGCGATGTCGCTGATGAGGCGCAGCACATCGCCGATGCGCTGCGCGCTGTCCGAAAGGCCGTTCACGATGGCCCCCGTGCTCTCGGTCTGGGCCGCCGCACGGCCCGCGACCTCGCTGGCCTCGGCCACCCGCCGGGTGATCTCACCGACCGCCGCGGCCAGTTCCTCGGAGGCGGCGGCGACGGTCTGCACGCCGCTCGCGGCCTCGGCAACCGCGCGGCGCGCGACCTCGGCCTCCTCCACGCCGGCATTGGCTTCGCTGCTGATGCGGCGCGCGGCCTCATCCAGCGCGCCCGAGGCCGTGTCCACTTCCCGGGCCACGCCGCCCAGGGCGTGTTCCACGCTGTCCGCGGTGGCGGCGCGGGTGCGGCGGCTGGCGGCCTGGGATTCCGCCTCGCTGGCCAGGCGGCGCTGTGCCTCCGCCGCCTCGGCCGCGCGCGCCGCGCGGGCCTCGGTCAGCGCGGCATCGGCCGCGGCCGCGGCGCGCGGCAAGCCGCGGACCAGCAGCAGCAACCCACCCGCCTCCACCAGCAGGATGGCGGCATGCAGCAGCACCCGCCCCAGATTGCCGTCCGGCACGCCGAACACGGCCATGGGGGCCAGGTAGCTCAGCACCAGGTGGTGCAGCGCGACGGTGACGGTGGCCACCGCCACGGCACGCCAGTCGCAATAGCCGGCCAGCAGCGCGAGGCCCGCGAAGTAGGCCATATGCGCGTCAAGCGTCCAACCGGGGGGCGCAAGCCAGACCTGCACGGAGATGGCCGCCATCAGCGCCACCGCCATGGTCTGCCCGGCCACGGGGCTGCCCGCGCCCCGCCGCGCCGCGAGGCCCGCGGCCAGGGCCAGCAGCGCCACGCCGAGCGTGCCAAGGAGCAGATCCTCGCCGGACGCGCCCGAGGAAAGCCCCACCAGGGGCGTCAGCAGGACCAGCGCCGCCATGAGGCAGAGGAGGAAGCGGCCCGTCTGGGCGCGGAAATGGGTGAGATCCATGGTGAAGCCTCTATGGGCACCCGGGAGAACGGGTGGAGTTGATGGCCAGCCAGCCGCCCGTCTGCCGCAGCAGCGCCAAGGGGCTGGCCTGCGGGTGATCGGGCTGGAGATGGAGAAGGCGCAGCGGTCCCAGGTCACGCCAGCCGGTGACACGCCAGCCAGCGACGCCCAGCGCGGACGGCGCCTCGGCGGCGGGGAGGGTCAGGAGAACCGGCTGTCCCGTGCGCGGCCAAAGGACGGCCAGCAGCAGGAAGATGCAACTGGCCCCGAGCAGGGCCAGGACGGAGATGTGGCTGAAAGCTTCCTGGTCCCGCATCACGCAAGACGTGCCAGGAAGTGTTGAAGATTTCGTTTCGGCCGGGCTGCGTCGCCCGGCCCGTCAGGGGGCGCGCGCCCCAGGCGAGGCTCTACCCGCGCGCACCCGGCACGCCTTCAACCGCGCGCACCCGGCACGCCGCGCACCCGCCCGCCCGGCATGGCGCCCGGGATGGCGGCGGCCATGTCCGCCGCTTCCAGCAGCCTGGGCCAGTTCAGGCCGGTGGAGACGCCCATGCGCTCGAACATCCAGGCGGCATCCTCCATGGCGGTGTTGCCCGTGGCACCCGGCGCATAGGGGCAGCCGCCGATCCCGCCCGAGCCCGCGTCGAACACGCGGCACCCTGCCTCCCAGGCCGCCAGCATGTTGGCCAGCCCCAGCCCATAGGTGTCATGCCCGTGGAAGGCGAAGCGGTTGCCCCAGCTCTCGATCGCGTGGGTGAAGACGCGGCGCACCTGGTCCGGCGCGGCGTTGCCGGTGGTGTCCGCGATCGCCACCTCCATGTCGGCGTCCAGCGCCTGGGCGCGCTCGATCCAGTCCAGCGCCTCGCTCTCCGGCACCACCCCTTCGAACGGACAGTGGAAGGAGCAGGAGAGGTTGAAGCGGATCTTCGTGCCCTTGGGCGTCTCCTGCACCAGCTTGGCCAGTTCGGCGAAGCTCTCCATCCGCGTGCGGTTGAGGTTCGCCTTGTTGTGGCTCTCCGTCACCGACATGAAGAAGCCCAGGCGATCCGCCCCCGCCTGCACCGCAGTGTCGAAGCCGCGCCGGTTGGGCACCAGCACCGTGCATTCCAAGCCGTCGAGCTGCTTGGCCGCCTTCAGCACCTCGCCCGTGTCGGCCATCTGCGGAATGGCCTTGGGGCTGACGAAGCTGCCCACCTCCATGCGCGTGACGCCGGCCGCGTGCAGGGCGCGCACCAGCGCCACCTTCGTCTCGGTCGGCACCCATTCCTTGATGGGCTGCAACCCGTCGCGCGGGGAGACTTCGGAGAGGGTGACGTTCATCGGGCTTCTCCCAGCAATTCGTGGAACACATGGTCATTGTCGGCGCCCGCCGCACGGCCGGGCCAGCGGATCATCTCGGCGGGGCTCACGCCGTCCAGGCGGAAGGGGGGGGCCGGGTGCAGCACCTCGCCCAGCAGGGGGTCGGCCACCTTCTGCACCATGCCGCGCGCGATGAAGTGCGGGTCCGTCGCGCAGTCGGCGATGTCATAGAGGCGCGAGCACGGCACCTCGGCCTTTTCCAGCAGCGCCTCGGCCTCGCGCGCCGGCAGGGTGCGCGTCCAGTCGGCGATGGCCGCGTCCAGCTCCGCCGCGTGTTCGCAGCGGCCGCCATTGGTGGCCATGCGCGGGTCCGCCGCCAGGTCCGGCCGGCCGATCAGCGCCATCAGCCGCGCGAAGATCAGGTCCGAATTGCCGGCCACGCACAGCCATTTGCCATCGGCGCAGGGGTAGGTGTTGGTGGGGGCCGCGGTCGGGATGGCGGCACCCGCGGGCTGGCGCACCCAGCCGAAGAGGCCGTGCTCGGGCAGCATGCCCTCCATCAGCGAGAACACCGAGGACACCAGGTCGAGGTCCAGCACCTTGCCCGCATTGTTCCCCCGCTCCCGCCCCCAGCAGGCCGAGGCGATCGCAAGGGCCGCATACATCCCCGCCAGGTCATCGCTGATGGAGACGCCGCAGCGCGGGGGCGGGTATTCGCTCTGGCCGGGGTTGGCCGTCAGGTGGCGCAGCCCGCCCATCGCCTCGCCGATGGCGCCGAAGGCGGGCTTGTCGCGATAGGGCCCGTCCTGCCCATAGCCCGAGATGCGCGCGATGATCAGGTTCGGGTTCGCCGCGTGCAGCACCTCGGGGCCAAGGCCGATGCGCTCCAGGTAGCCGGGCCGGAAATTCTCCACCACCGCATCCGCCCGCGCGCAGAGCGCCTTCACCCGGCGCTTCCCCTCCTCGCTCTTGAGGTCGAGCGTGACCGAGAGCTTGTTGCGCCCATGCACGCTGAACCACACGGAATGGCCGTTGTGCTTGGCGCCCCAGCCGCGGAAGGGGTCGCCCCCGGGGGGCTCCACCTTGATGACCTCGGCGCCCAGATCGGCCAGCAGCCGCGTGCAGAAGGGGGCCGCGATGTAGTGCCCGAGTTCCACCACCTTGAGGCCCGTGAGCGGCAGCATCCGTCATCCTTCCCAGATCAGGACCCCGGCATAGACCCGGCCGCCGCCCGCGACAATTCGTGCGGTGCCGGCAACACTTCCGTAACTCGGCCGCCCCACATTGCGGCATGGGATGTGTTCTCCCCCCGAGCACACCCGTCTCTCCCGGACCTCCCGGCGCGGCGCCTTGCCGCCAGGGAGCCCAACTTCAGGGGGCGGTCGCGCCATCTCCCCCCCGAATGCGGCCGCCCCCTGCTTTTCGCCCCCTCCCGCTTGGCCCAAGCTGCGCTAGGACAGCAGGGGTGCCCGCCATGACCGATGAAGAAATCGCCGCCCTCGTGAAGGCCGCGGGGCTGGAAGAGACCGCCGCGCGCTACCCGGCCGATGTGCGGGCGGCGCTGGCGCAGCTGGCGCGCCACAAGGGGCAGTTGCCGCGCAGCAGCGACCCGGCGCTGGAACCCACGCCCTCCTTCCGGGCCACCCGCGCATGAGCCCGCACCAGCTCACACTGGCCGACGCCGCCGCCCTCATCGCCGCGCGCAAGCTCTCGCCGGTGGAGCTGCTGGAGGATTGCCTGGCGCGCATCGCCGCCCTCCAGCCGCGACTCGACGCCTTCATCCGCATGACCGTGGCCGAGGCCGAGGAAGCCGCCCGCGCGGCGGAGGCCGAGATCACCCGGCACGGCCCGCGCTCGCCCCTGCATGGCATCCCGGTGGGGCTGAAGGACATCATTGACCTGAAGGGCCACCCCACCACCTGCCATTCGAAGCAGCGGCTGGACCACATGGCCGAGGCGGATGCCGCCGTGGTGGCGCGGCTGCGCGCGGCGGGCGCGGTGTTTCCGGGCAAGCTCGCCACGCATGAATTCGCCATCGGCGGGCCGGCCTTCGACCTGCCCTTCCCGCCCGCCCGCAACCCCTGGGATCGTACGCGGCTACCCGGCGGCTCCTCCTCCGGCTCCGGCGCGGCGGTGGCGGCGCGCATGCTGCCGGCGGCGCTGGGCACGGACACGGGCGGCTCGGTGCGTCACCCGGCCAGCCATTGCGGCATCGTGGGCCTGAAGCCCACCTATGACCTGGTGCCGCGCGCGGGCGTGTTCCCGCTGGCCTTCTCGCTGGACCATGTGGGGCCGATGACGCGCACGGTGCGCGACGCGGCGCTCATGCTGAACGTGATGGCCGATGGCGGGCAGGACTACACGCGCGGCCTGACGGAGGGGCTGCGCGGCCTGCGGATCGGCTATGTCCGCCACTTCCACGAAACGGACCAGCCGGCCTCGGCCGAGATGGCCGCGGCACTCGACGAGGCCGCGCGCCTGCTGGCGGCCGAGGGCGCCACCGTCACCGACGTGACGCTGCCCAGCCTCGACGAATTCTCCGCCGTGAACCGCACCATCCTGGCGGCCGAGAGCAGCGTGGTGCACGAGGAATGGCTGCGCACGCGCCCGCAGGATTATGCGGCGGTCACGCGCCGCCGCCTGCTGCCAGGCCTGTTCCTGCCGGCGGTGGACTACATGCACGCCGCCCGCCGCCGCACCCAGTTGCTGGCCCGGGTGAACCAGGTCTTCGGCCAGGTGGACCTGCTGCTGACGGCCAGCAGCATGGAGGAAGCCGCCATCATTGACGACGAGCCCGAGGTGGAGCGCACTTATCCCCGCCAGGCCCGCACGCCCTTCAATGTCACCGGCCAGCCTGCGATCACGCTGATGAGCGGGCTGTCGGCCAACGGATTGCCGCTCTCGCTGCAACTGGCCGCACCCGCCCATGCCGAGGCGCTGCTGCTGCGCGCCGCGCATGGCTATGAGCGCGCGGCGCCCTGGAAGGACTACGCGCCCCCTTGCTGATCCTGGAAGGCGCCGTCGTCGCGGTGGGGCTGGCCAGCGAGGCGGCGCTGCAGCCGGCCGGCACGCGCGTGCTGGTCTCGGGCGGGGATGCGGGGCGGCTGGCGGCGATGCTGGAGGCGCTGCCGCATGACGTGACCGGCGTGCTCTCCTTTGGAATCGCCGGCGGTCTGGCACCCGGCGCCCGCACGGGCGACGTGCTGCTGGCCGGCACGCTGCACGCGGGCCAGGCCTTCGCCCCTGACGCCGGCTGGACGGCGGCGCTGGCCGCCCGCACCGGGGCGCGCGTGGTGCCGCTCGCCGCCAGTGAGACGTTGCTCGCCGATGTCCAGGCCAAGCGCGCCCTGTACGCCGCAACGGGCGCGGAGGCCGTGGACATGGAAAGCGGCGCCGTCGCCCGCTTCGCCGCGGCACGCGGCCTGCCCTTCGCCGTGCTGCGCGCCGTGGCCGACGGGCCGCAGGACGCCCTGCCCCACGCCGCCCGCCGCGCCCTGACGCCGGACGGAAAGCCCGCGCTGTGGCCCGTCCTGGCGGGGCTGGCGCGGCGGCCCTGGGAATTGCCCGCGCTGATCCGCCTGGGCCGCGCCAGCGCGCGGGCCCATGCGGCGCTGGCTCATTCCATCTCGAGCAGCGCCACGGGAAGCTGAGACAGCGCCTCATCCAGGCGCAGCCGCCCCGCGCGGGCGCGCAGCGTCCGGCCCGTCAGCACGTCACGCCAGGTGGCGCCGGCCAGGCGCGGGGGCAAGGCGAGGTGCGTTCCCGCCCAGGCCGCCGCCGGCACCAGCGGGGCCTGGGCCGCGCCCAGCAGCGTCGCCGGCAGCCGTGTCGTGATGGCCAGCACCGTGCCCGCGCGGTGCGGGCGCGCGAAGGCCAGGGCGTGGGCGGCGGAAGGCCCTTCGGCCTGGAGCGGCAGGTGGTCACCCGCCGCGAAGACCTCCGGTCGCGCGCGGCGCAGCGCCAGGGCGCGCGCGATGATGGCCTGCTTCACCCGCCCGTCGCGCCAGTCGGCCAGCAGCGCGGCAGGCGGTGCCGCCTGCTCCAGCGCTGACATGCGTGCGGAAAAATCCACCGGGCGGCGATTGTCGGGGTCCACCAGGGAGAAGTCCCAGAACTCCGTGCCCTGGTAGAGATCCGGGATGCCCGGCGCCGTGCAGCGCAGCAGCGCCTGGGCCAGCCCGTTCACCGCGCCGGCGGGGGCGAGCCGAGCCGCAAAGCCCGCCACCTCCTCGCGCCAACGACTGGCGCGGTCCGGGGCCAGCGCCGCGTGCAGGAAGTCCTGGCAGGCAGCCTCGTAGCCCGTGTTCTCCACCGCCCATTCGGTGCGGCGCTTGGCCTCGCGCAGGGCCTTGCGTTGCCAGTCCGCGACGCGCGTGGCGAAGGCGGCGACACCCGCCTCATCCTCCGGCGACAGATCAAGCGGCCAGGCGCCGACCAGGGTCTGATACAGCATGAGCTGTGCGCTCATCCCCGGCGCCGGCCCGTCGGGCAGGTCGCGGCGCAGGGGCGCGTTGAGCCGCGTCCAGCGGTCCACAACCGCCTCCCATTCGCCCGGGATTTCGGACAGCACGGCGAGGCGCGCACGTGTGTCCTCGCCACGCTTGTGGTCATGGGTGGCGGTGGCGAGCATCGCCCCCGGAAAGCGCTTCGCCCGCGTGCGCGCCATGCCGTGGAAGGCCGCGGGCGAGACGGCGAAGCGCCCCGGCTCCGACCCCACCTCGTTGCGGGAGAGCAAGCGGCCATAGCGGTAGAAGGCCGTGTCCTCCACGCTCTTGGCCGCCACGGGTGCCGAGAGTTGCTGGAAGCGCACCGCCGCCACCAGCCGCTCGCGCCGCTGCGCGGGGGGCAGGCTGCGTGGCGGCTCGCCCCCCAGCCAGTCATCGAGCAGCGGCAGCAGGTGGCGGCTGGTGGGGCGCAGCGTGCGCCGCGCGCCGGCGATCGCCCAGTCCAGGATGCGCCGGTCCTCCTCGCTGCGCCCGCCCTTCGAGATGTAGAGGCGATACAGCGGGAAATGCACCAGCACCTCCGCCAGCGCGCGGCGCAGCGCCGTCAGCGAATGGTCGCGCGTGGCGAGGTCCTGGTTGGCCACGCGCTTCAGCGCCGCCGCGGTGGCATTCAGTTCCGAGGCCAGGTTGTCGCGCAGGATCTGCCGGCGGGCCTCCTGCGCCTCCTCCTCGAAATGGGCGGGGCGGCCGCTGCGCTCGGCCCAGAGGCGGGTGAGCGGTTCCTCGCCCGCCGGGTCGTGCAGGACGCCGCCCACCTCGTCCATGAAGTCGTAGCCGGTGGTGCCCTGCACCTGCCAATCGGGGCGCAGCGCCTCGAAGGGGGCCAGGATCTTCTCGACCCAGACCAGCGGTTCCTGCTCCGGACGCACCGTCTGCATGCGGCGGTGCAGCTTGCGGCAATAGGCGCGCGGGTCGGCCAACCCGTCCACATGGTCAATCCGCAGGCCATCAATCGCGCCCTCGGCATAGAGGCGCAGCACCAGGTCATGCGTGGCGTCGAACACCGCCGGGTCCTCTGCGCGCAGCCCGGCGAGCGAGGTGATGTCGAAGAAGCGCCGCCAGTTGATCTCGTCCGCCGCCGCGCGCCACCAGGCGAGGCGGTAATGCTGGCGTTCCAGCAGCGCGTGCAGCGCGGCGCGGCCTGCCTCGGTGGTCGGATCATGCGCGCCCAGCACCATGGCGATGAGCGCCTCGCCCTCCGGCGTGGCGGCGTGCTCGGCCAAAGCGATGTGCGCGGCCTGCGCCGCCGCGTG
The DNA here is from genome assembly GCA_035998215.1 of Roseococcus sp. Taxonomy (GTDB): domain Bacteria; phylum Pseudomonadota; class Alphaproteobacteria; order Acetobacterales; family Acetobacteraceae; genus Roseococcus. The sequence goes on from DASYHU010000009.1 coordinate 23,413, forward strand.
GCTCGTCGGGCGCAGCGCCGCGAAGGCCGCGGCAGGACCCTGCCCGCGCAGCAGCGCCGCGTGGTACGGAGAGGCGATGGGGAAGCGGTGCTCGAAATACTGGGCGTGGAACTTGCCCAGCTTCGCGTCGAAATGCAGGCGCAGGTCGCCCGAGGCCAGCGCCTCGCCATAGGGCGCGCCCAGGAAGGGTGCCAGCAGCTTGTGACGCAGCGCGGGGTCTGGCGGCTCCCAGTCAATGTCGAAGAAGGTCGCGTAAGGGCTGTGGCGCCCCCACTCCAGCACGTCCAGCCACCAGGCATTGTCGGCGCCGCCCACGCCCATGTGGTTGGGCACGATGTCTAGGATGAGGCCGAGCCCCTCGGCCTTCAGCGCCGCCACCAGGCGGCGCAAGGCGTCTTCGCCGCCCAGTTCGGGGTTGATGGCGCCGTGGTCCACGATGTCGTAGCCATGGGTGGACCCCGGCCGCGCCTTCAGGATCGGCGAGGCATAGAGATGGCTGATGCCCAGCCGCGCGAGGTAGGGCACCAGCGGCACCGCGTCATCCAGCGTGAAGCCCGCGTGGAATTGCAGCCGGGCGGTGGCGCGCGGGGTCATGCGCCGAGCAGCGCCACGGTGGTGCGCGCGGGAAGCGTGCCGGCGGCGAGCGCCGCGGCGGCACCTTCGCGGCCTTCGAACAGCAGCGCGCCCCGCGCCGTGCAGGCGGCGGGCGCCTCTCCCAGGTTGCACGCCAGTGTCAGTTCCTCCTGGTTGGACAGGCGCCAGCGCGCCAGCACGGCCTTCTCGCCCACCGCCTCGGCGCCCAGCGCGTGCGCGCCGGGCAGATGCGGGATGATCCGCGCCTGGCGCAGGCCGAGCAGGTGCTTGTAGAGCGCCAGCACCGTCGCATGCGGTTCGCGCGCGGCCTCCGTCACATCCGGGATGGAGGCGGCGAAGGTCGCGGCATCGTTCGGGTCGGGGATCCGGGCGCGCGTCGCGGGGTCGGCGAAGGCGGCGAAGCGCGCGAATTCCCGCCGGCGCCCCTCGCGCACCAGCGGGGCAAGCTCGCGATTGTGGTCGGTGAAGAAGAGGAAGGGCGCCGTGGCGCCCCATTCCTCGCCCATGAAGAGCAGCGGGATCTGGGGGCAGAGCAGCAGCAGCGCGGTGGCCGCCGCCAGCGCCTCGGGATCGGCCAGCGCCGGAAGCCGTTCGCCGAATGCGCGGTTGCCCACCTGGTCGTGATTCTGCAGGAACAGCACGAAGGCGGTGGGCGGCAGGTGCGCCGAGGGCTCGCCGCGCGGGGCGCCCAGATGCGTGGAATTCTGGCCCTGGAACAGGAAGCCCTGCCCCAGCACGGTGGCGAGCTTGGCGGCGCCGTCTTCCGCAAAATCCTCGTAATAGCCCTCGCGCTCACCGGTCAGCAGCGGGTGCAGGATGTTGTGGCCGTCGTCATTCCACTGCGCGTCGAAGGGGCCGTCGGGTGCGAGATGGCGCGCGGCGTTGCGCTCGTTCTCCAGCACGAGGTGGATGTGGCGGCCGGGCAGCTCCGCACGGATTCGGCGCGCCAGGTGGTCCAGCCAGTCGGGGTCCGGGATGGCGTGGACGGCATCAAGGCGAAGCCCGTCGAAGCGGTAGTCGCGCAACCAATGCAGGGCACATTCCTCGAAATAGGCGCGCACCGCGGGTTCGGCGAAGTTGATGGCCGCACCCCAGGGCGTGTGCACGCCCTCGTCGAAGAAGCGCTTCGCATAGGCGTGCAGATAGGCGCCATCCGGCCCGAAATGGTTGAACACGACGTCGAGCAGCACCATCAGCCCCTCGCCATGCGCCGCGTCCACCAGCGCCTGCAAGGTCTGGGGCGGGCCCAGTGCCGCATGGGGCGCGAAGGGCAGCACGCCATCATAGCCCCAGCCGCGCGCGCCGGGCGCCTCGGCCACGGGCATGAGCTCGATGGCCGTGACACCCAGCGCCTTCAGCCGCGGGAGGGCCTCGCGCACGCCATCGAAACCGCCCATGGCGCCGGCGTGCACTTCATAGATCACGGCCTCATGCCAGGGACGGCCGCGCCAATCACCGTGCCGCCACGGATATGCCGTGAGGTCCGTCAGCACCGAGGCGCCATGCACGCCCCCGGCCTGCGCGCGGGAAGCCGGGTCCGGCACCACAAGCCCAGGTGCCACGCGGAAGCGATAGCATGCGCCTTCGCCCACCGGCGCATCCAGCGTGAACCAGCCCTGACCCTGCGCGGCCATCGGAACGGGCGCGCGGCCCTCCACCTCCAGCAGCACCGCGTCACTGTCGGGTGCCCAGAGGCGGAAGCGGGTGCCGTCGGGCCGCGGTGCCGGCCCCCATAGAGTGTTCATGCGGGCGGCAGCCGCGTCGCCATCAGCACCACCGAATGCGCCGCCACCAGCACGGAACGCCCGGCGGCGGGGTGTTCGGCCAGGTCGGGATGGGCGCTGTCCAGCACCATGGTCCAGTCCATCGCGGGCTCCGGCAGGGTGAAGCGGTGGCCGTCGGAATCCGCGTTGAGCAGCAGCAGGACCACATCCACCTCGCCCTCCGGCGCCACCACCGCCCGGCGCAGGATCAGGGTGCGCGCCTCCGGCTCCGCCCAGGCCTCGGGTGTCATCCCGTGGCCGTGCTGGTCGAACCAGCCGATGGCGGAAAGCCCGGCGCGAAGCTCCGCCGCGCCATGCTCGTAGGCGGCGGGACGCAGCGGCGGGAGTTGCCGGCGTAGGCCCGCGAGGCGCGCGGTGAAGCGCTGGAGGGACTGTGCCTCCTCCGTCTCGGCGTGGTTCCAGTCGAACCAGGAAATGTCGTTGTCCTGGCAATAGGCGTTGTTGTTGCCGCCCTGGCTGCGCGCCATCTCGTCGCCGCCCAGCAGCATGGGCGTGCCGGCAGAGGCGAAGAGCGTGGCCAGCATGGCGCGCGCCACGCGGGCGCGGGTGGCGCGGATGCCCGCGTCCTCCGTCTCACCCTCATGGCCCCAGTTGCGGCTGTGGTTGTCGGAATGGCCGTCGCGGTTGTCCTCGCCATTGGCTTCGTTGTGACGCTGCTCATAGGCCGTGAGGTCATAGAGGGTGTAGCCATCATGGCTCGCCAGGAAGTTGACGCTGGCCCAGGGGCGGCGGCGGCGCTTGTCGAAGAGTTCCGCCGAACCCGTCAGCCGCGCCGCGAGGTCGCTGCGCATGCCGGAATCACCCCGCCAGAACCGGCGCACGCCGTCACGGTAGCGGTCATTCCATTCGGCGAAGCCGGGCGGATGGTTGCCCACCTGGTAGCCGCCCGGCCCGATGTCCCAGGGCTCCGAGATCAGCTTCACGCGCGCCAGCACGGGGTCCTGGCGGATGGCGTCGAAGAAGCCGCTGCCCGGGTCGAAGCCATGCGCCTCGCGCCCCAGGATGGTGCCGAGGTCGAAGCGGAAGCCGTCAATGTGGAAGTGCTGCACCCAGTAGCGCAGGCTGTCCATCACCATCTGCAGCACGCGCGGATGGCTGATGTTCACCGTGTTGCCCGTGCCCGTGTCGTTGATGAGGTGGCGCGGGTTGTCGGGCAGCAGCCGGTAGTAGGAGGCATTGTCCAGCCCGCGCCAGGACAGCGTGGGGCCGAGTTCGCTGCCCTCGCAGGTGTGGTTGTACACCACGTCCAGGATCACCTCGATGCCCGCGGCGTGCAGACGGCGCACGGCCACCTTCAGCTCGTTCCGCATCCAGGGCTCGACGAGGTAGCGCGGCTCGGGCGCGAAGAAGGAGAGGGTGGAGTAGCCCCAGTAGTTCCGCAGCCCCTTCTCCACCAGGAAACGGTCCTGCAGGAAGGCATGGATGGGCAGCAGCTCCACCGCCGTCACGCCGATGCGCTGCAAATGCTCGATCATGCGCGGGTCGGCGAGGGCCGCGAAGGTGCCGCGCTCGCGCGGGGCGATGTCTTCGCGCAGCTTGGTCAGGCCGCGGACATGCGCCTCGTAGATGACGGTGCGGTCCCAGGGCACTTCCGGCGGGCGGTCGTCACCCCAGTGGAAGCTCTCATCCACCACGACGCCCTTGGGCATGGCGGGCGCGCTGTCGCGCCGGTCGAAGGTGAGGTCACCGCGGCCCGCCCCCAGGCGGTAGCCGAACAGCGCATCGGACCAGCGCACCTCGCCCGAGAGTTGTCGCGCATAAGGGTCGAGCAGCAGCTTGTTCGGGTTGAAGCGGTGGCCATGGCGCGGCTCATACGGGCCATGGGCACGATAGCCGTAGAGCATGCCCGGCCTCGCCTCGGGCAAATACCCGTGCCACACCTCGTCGGTGCATTCGGGCAGCGGCAGGCGCGCGATCTCGCGCCGGCCGGCCGGGTCGAAAAGGCACAGGTCAATGCGCTCGGCATGCGCCGAGAACACCGCGAAATTCACGCCGAGCCCATCCCAATGGGCACCGAGCGGGTCCGCGCGGCCAGGCAGCAGCCGGTCCGGGAGGGGGGCCATCCTAGGCGCGCCGGCCCAGGACCAGCGTGGACAGCGGCGGCAGGGTCAGCGCCACCGATTGCGCGTGGCCATGCGCGGCCACCGGCTCGGCCCGGACCACGCCGCCATTGCCCATGTTGCCACCGCCATAGAGGGCGGCATCGGTGTTGAGCAGTTCGGCCCATTCGCCCGCGGCGGGCACGCCAAGGCGATAGCCGTGCCGGGGCACGGGCGTCATGTTGCACACAACCAGCACGGGTTCGTCTCCTTCCGCGCCCAGCCTGAGCCAGGCCAGCACGCTGTGATCGGCATCGTCGGCATTGATCCAGCGGAAGCCCTCGGGCCGCGCATCGGCACGGTGCAAGGCGGGCTGGGCGCGGTAGAGGGCGTTGAGGTCGCGCAGCAGATGCTGCACGCCGCGATGCGCCGGCTGGTCGAGCAGGTTCCAGGCGAGCGTGGCATCGTGGTTCCACTCGGCAGGCTGCGCCAGCTCATTGCCCATGAAGAGCAGCTTGCGGCCCGGGTGCATCCACATGAAGCCCAGATAGGCGCGCAGATTGGCCAGCTTCTGCCATGCATCGCCCGGCATCTTGCCGAGCAGCGAGCCCTTGCCGTGCACCACCTCGTCATGGCTGACGGGCAGGATGAAGTTCTCGCTCCAGGCATAGACGAGGCCGAAGGTCATCGCGCCATGATGGTGGCGGCGGTGGATCGGCTCCTGGTGCATGTAGCCCAGCGTGTCGTTCATCCAGCCCATGTTCCACTTGAAGTGGAAGCCGAGGCCGCCTTCCTGCACGGGCTTGGTCACGCCGGGCCAGGCGGTGCTTTCCTCCGCGATCATCACGGCACCAGGGCAGCGCTCCCGCACGATGGTGTTGAGTTCGCGCAGGAAGGCCACGGCCTCCAGGTTCTCGCGCCCGCCATGGCGGTTCGGGATCCATTCGCCCTGCGGCCGCGAATAGTCGCGGTAGAGCATGGACGCCACCGCATCCACGCGCAGCCCGTCCACATGGAAGCGCTCCAGCCAATGCAGCGCCGAGGAGATCAGGAAGGACCGCACCTCGTTCCGCCCGAAATTGTAGATGGCGGTGTTCCAGTCGCGGTGGAAACCCTCGCGCGCGTCGGCATGTTCGTAGAGCGCGCTGCCGTCGAAGCGATACAGCCCGTGCGGGTCGGTCGGGAAATGCGCCGGCACCCAGTCGAGCAACACGCCCAGGCCCGCCGCATGGGCGCGATCCACGAAGCGCGCGAAACCCGCCGCATCACCGAAGCGCGCGCTCGGCGCGAACAGCGAGAGCGGCTGGTAACCCCAGGAGCCGCCGAAGGGGTGTTCCGTGATGGGCAGGAATTCCAGATGCGTGAAGCCCAGCCCCTGCGCGTAGGGAATCAGGCGGTCGGCCAGACGGTCCCAGTCGGGCGCCTCGCCTTCCGCATCGCGCCACCAGGAACCGGGATGGACCTCGTAGATCGAGATCGGCGCATCCAGCGCCTGGCGCGCCGCGCGGCCGGCCATCCAGGCCTCGTCGGTCCGATGGAAGGGTGCGGCATCCGGCACGCGCGAGGCGGTGGCGGGCGGTGCCTCGGTGGAGAGCGCCACCGGGTCCGCCTTCAGCGGCAGCACGGAACCATCCGCCGCCAGCATCTCGTAGCTGTAGGAGGCACCAGGGGCGAGGCGCGGGATGAACAATTCCCACACGCCGGCCTCGCGCCGCAGCCGCATGGGGTGGCGGCGGCCATCCCAGCCGTTGAAGTCGCCCACCACCGAGACGCGGCGCGCATTGGGCGCCCAGACGGCGAAGCGCACGCCGGGGATGCCCTCGATCTCCATGGGCTGTGCGCCAAAGACGCGGCCCATCTCGAAATGCCGGCCCTCGGCCAGCAGGTGCAGGTCAAGCGGCCCCAGCAGCAGGCCGAAATCATAGGGGTCCTCGGTCTCCTGCACGGAACCTGGCCATTCGATCCGCAGCCGGTAGGCCCCGTCCCGCGCCGGACCGGCGAAGAGGCCGCCGGGATGGACAGGTTCCAGCCGGCCCATCTCCTGCCCGCCCTCGCGCGCCAGCAGCGTCACGGCGCGCGCGCCGGGCTGGAAGGTGCGCACCTCCCCGCCCTGGCGGCCCAGGACGGCGAAGGGGTCTCCGTGATGGCCGGCAACCAGCTCCTCCAATCCTGCGATCATGACGTCATCCTTTCGGCAAGCTCCATAAGGCCGCGCAGGGGAACGCCGATCCAGGCCGGACGGTTGGCGGCCTCATAGCGTATTTCGTAGGCGGCCTTCTCCAGCAGGAAGAGGTCGAGCAGCGCTTCCTCCGCCCCCGCCGGCACCCAGGGCTCGGGTGCCGCGGCGTGCACCTCGCGGTAGGCGTCGAGGAACACCGAAGCCGTCTCCTGCTTCCACCGCGCGAAAAGGGCGGCGCGGCGGTCGGCCGGGGCCGCGGCCACGGTGTCGTTCCCCTCGCCCACATGCGCCGCGTAGTCGAGGCTGCGCAGCAGCCCCGCCACGTCGCGCAGCGGGCTGCCCTTGGCGCGGCGTTCCTCCAGCGTGCGCGCGGGCTCGCCCTCGAAATCCACGATCACGGCATCGCCCTGGGCCACCAGCACCTGGCCCAAATGGAAGTCGCCATGCACGCGGGTCTTGAGCGCGCCCTCAGCCGACTGCGCGAGGCGTTTGGCCGCCTGGTGCAGGGCCTTGCGCTTCCCGATCACGAAGCGGGCGCGTTCGGCATCGGCCTCGTCCAGCTCGGCGCGGGCCAGCAGGTCCAGCGCAGGGTCGAGCTGTTCCAGCACCCCCTTCGCCCAGGCCGCGCGGTCGGCTTCGGTGGCGGTTGCCGGCGCGAAGGCCTCGTCGCGGCTGGCCGAGGCCAGGGTGGCATGCAGCTCGCCCAGGCGGCGGCCCAGCAGGGCGGCGAAGCCCTGGTAACCCGCGAAGACATCCTCCGGCGTCTCGTCGTGCAGCGCCGCGTCGTCAATGGCACGGCCGAGCCAATCCAGCGTCCATCCCCAGCCATCGCCCTGGTTGCGGACGAAGCCCTGCACCAGCATCAACGTGTGCGGCGTGCCGTCGGGGGCCACGCGCACCACCTCGCCCATCAGGGGCGCGATGTTGGCGAAGCCCGCCTCGGTCAGGTGGCGCGTCATCTCCGCCTCCGGGTGAATGCCCGGATTGATGCGGCGGATGATCTTCAGCACCACCTGGTCGCCATAGATGAGGGAGGAGTTGGACTGCTCCGCGGAAAGCCGGCGCACTTCGGCGGCTTCCGGCATCACGATGTCCGTGAGGCGCGAGGTGGCGTTGAAGCGGATTTCCCCCGCATCGCTGTTGAGCCGCAGCCCCGCGCGCAGGGCCGCCAGCACGGCGGCCGGCATGCGGTCATCGGCGAAGGCGTCCGTCAGGTAGCCCACGCGGCGCCCCTGGCGCAGCCGCGCCAGCGCCAGCTGCGAGGAAAGCGGCCCGCTGCCCTCCATGTCCTCCACGCCGGCCAGTGGCAGGGCGTAGCGCTCGGTGCGGCCAGGAAGGTTCACCTCCACCTCGGCCATCACCACGGCGCCCTGGGTCTCCGGCAGCGTCGCGATGGCGCCGAGGCGGAGCGCGCCCAGCTTCTCACCCTTGGAGGCGAACCAGCGCCGCTTGGGCAGGTATTCGGGCAGCACCTGCTGCTCCAGCTCGGCGCGCGTGGTGGCGCCCAGCATCTCCTTCACATTGGCGCGCAGCACCAGCGTGCGCAGGTCCGGCAAGGGCTCGGGCGAGGGCGTGTGCCAGGAAGGCAGCGCCTGGTCCGCCGCCAGCACGAACCAGTAGAAGCCATAGGGCGGCAGCGTCAGCAGATAGGGAAGCTGGCCCACCGGCGGGAAGCTCGTGCCGCCCAGCATCTCCACCGGAACGCGGCCGGCCATGGCGGCGAGGTCGAGTTCCACCGCCTGCGCCGAGCGCGAGAGGTTGAACACGCAGAGGATCGTGTCCTCCTCATGCTCGCGCACATAGGCCAGCACCTTGCGGTTCGCGGGGTAGAGCAGCCGCATGCCGCCGCGCCCGAAGGCCTGGCTGCGCTTGCGCACCGCCAGCATGCGCCGCATCCAGTTCAGCAGCGAATGCGGGTCGCGCGCCTGCATCTCCACGTTGACGGCCTGGAAGCCGTACATCGGGTCCTGCAGGGGCGGCAGCACCAGTGCCGCGGGGTCGGCGCGGGAGAAGCCGCCATTGCGGTCGGGCGACCACTGCATGGGCGTGCGCACGCCATCACGGTCGCGCAGGAAGATGTTGTCCCCCATGCCGATCTCATCGCCGTAGTAGATCACGGGCGTGCCGGGCATGGAGAGCAGCAGCCCGTTCATCAGCTCGATGCGGCGGCGGTCGCGCTGCAGCAGGGGGGCGAGGCGCCGGCGGATGCCGAGGTTGATGCGCGCGCGGTTGTCCGCGGCATAGGTGCTCCAGAGGTAGTCGCGCTCCTTGTCGGTGACCATCTCCAGCGTGAGTTCGTCATGGTTCCGCAGGAAGATGGCCCATTGGCAGCCCTCGGGGATGTCCGGCGTCTGGCGCAGGATGTCCGTGATGGGGAAGCGGTCTTCCTGCGCGATGGACATGTACATGCGCGGCATCAGCGGGAAGTGGAACGCCATGTGGCATTCATCGCCCTCGCCGAAATAGACCTGCGTGTCCTCGGGCCACTGGTTGGCCTCGGCCAGCAGCATCTTGTCCGGGAAGTCCTGGTCCAGCTTGGCGCGGATGCGCTTCAGGATGGCGTGGGTCTCTTCCAGGTTCTCGTTGTTGGTGCCCTCGCGCTCGACCAGATAGGGCACGGCGTCGAGGCGCAGCCCGTCCACCCCGATGTCGAGCCAGAACTTCATGGCGCCGAGCACCTCGGTCATCACGCGCGGATTGTCGAAGTTCAGGTCGGGCTGGTGGCTGTAGAAGCGGTGCCAGAAATAGGCCTTGGCCTTCTCGTCCCAGGTCCAGTTGGACTTCTCGGTGTCGCAGAAGATGACGCGCGTGCCGTCATACTTCTCGTCCGTGTCGGACCACACGTAGAAGTCCCGCGCGGGCGAGCCGGGCTTGGATTCGCGCGCCTTCTGGAACCATGGGTGCTGGTCGCTGGTGTGGTTGATGACCAGTTCCGTGATGACGCGCAGGCCGCGCGCATGTGCCTCGCGCACGAAGCGCTTGGCGTCGCGCAGGTTGCCATAGCTCGGGTTCACGCCGCGGTAGTCCGCGATGTCATAGCCATCGTCGCGCAGCGGGCTCGGGTAGAAGGGCAGCAGCCACAGCGTGTCCACGCCGAGTTCCGAGATGTAGTCCAGCTTCTGCATCAGCCCGGCGAAATCGCCGATGCCGTCATCATTGCCGTCGAAGAAGCTCTTGACGTGAAGCTGGTAGATGACCGCGTCGCGGTACCAGTGCGGGTCCTGCGCCATGGTTCAGTTCCCCCCCGCCGGGCGCACGCGCCAGATGCCGAAGGGCAGGTCATGGGGATCCAGCGTGATCTGCTGCACTTTTCCGCTCCATGTGAAGCTGTGTCCGCGCATGAGGTCCTCGACCTCCAGCGCCGCGTGGTCGGGCAGGCCCCATTCCCACAAGGGCACCTCCACCGAGGCCTGCTGCACCGCATGCGGGTCGAGGCTGACGGCGATGAGGAGCACGTTCGTGCGGTCCGCGCTCTGCTTGCGGAACCACAGCACTTGGTCGTTGAAGGCAAGGTGGAAGGCGAGGCCCAGATGGCTGTGCAGCGCCGGGTTGCTCCGGCGGATGGCGTTCAGCCGCGTCACCTCGTCCACGATGTCGCCGGGCGCGCGGTCGGGCCAGACGCGGAGCTGGTATTTCTCGCTGTCGAGATACTCCTCCTTGCCCGGCATGGCCCGCGCCTCGCAATACTCGAAGCCCTGGTAGAGGCCCCAGAGCCCCGAGAGCGTGGTGGCCAGCGCCGCGCGGATCAGGAAACCCGGCCGCCCGGATTGCTGCAGGAATTTCGGATTGATGTCCGGCGTGTTCACGAAGAAGTGCGGGCGGAAGAAATCCTTCGGCGCCGTCGTCGTCAGCTCCGTCAGGTATTCCGTCAGCCCCGGCTTGTCGTTGCGCCAGGTGAAGTAGGTGTAGCTCTGGCTGAAGCCCACCTTGGCCAGGCGATACATCACCTTGGGCCGCGTGAAGGCCTCCGAGAGGAACACCGCATCGGGGAATTCCGCGCGGATGTCCGCGATCATCCACTCCCAGAAGGGGAAGGGCTTGGTGTGCGGGTTGTCCACGCGGAACAGCCTGACACCCTGCACGCACCAGAACCGCACCACGTCGCGCAGCGCGTTCCACAACGCGGGCTTGGCACCCTTCGCGTAGAAGTCCACGTTGACGATGTCTTCGTATTTCTTCGGCGGATTCTCGGCGTAGCGGATGGAGCCGTCGGGCCGCCACTCGAACCAGTCCTTGTGGTCGCGCAGCCAGGGGTGGTCGGGGCTGCACTGGATGGCGAAGTCCAGCGCCAGTTCCAGCCCATGTTCGCGCGCCGCGCGAACCAGCCGCAAGAAATCATCCAACGTGCCCAGTTCGGGGTGCAGCACATCATGCCCGCCCGCCTCGGAGCCGATGGCATAGGGGCTGCCCGGATCATCGGGCCCAGGCGTCAGGCTGTTGTTGCGGCCCTTGCGGTTCTTCGTGCCGATCGGATGGATGGGCGGGAAATACAGCACGTCGAAACCCATGCCGCGGATGCGCGGCAGTTGGCGGATCACGTCGTCGAAATTGCCGTGCCGCGTCTCGCTGCCCGACTGGCTGCGCGGGAAGATCTCATACCAGCTTGCGAAGCCGGCCCCTGTGCGCTCCGCCTCCACCGGCATCTCGGCCGAGCGCAGCTTGAAGGGGCGGTCATCGGCCGCTGCCATCAGCCGGGCCGTATCGGGGGCCAGCAGCAGGGCCAGCTTCCCCGCCTCGCCCGCCGCGGTGATGCGCGCGGCCAGCGCCGCCACCTCCCCGCCCGCGCGCTGGCCCGCGGCCTCGACCAGGCGGCGGCCCTCCTCCAACTCCACGCCGATGGCGACACCGGCGGCGTGCTTCTTCTGCAGCTCGTCATGGAAGCTCGCGAAGGCGTCGCGCCAGGCCTCGATCACGAAGACGTGGCGGCCCATGCGTTCCAGCGGGAAGCGCGCCGTCCAGGCATCATTGCCAAGCGGTGTGAGGCGGACCTCGCGCCATTCCGCGTCGTCCACAGCGCGCCAGAGCAGGGCGGCGCCCAGCTTGTCATGCCCGTCGCAGATGATGTCGCAGGTGACCTCGACCACCTCGCCCACGATGCGCTTCACGGCGAAGCGCCCATCCTCGACGCTGGGGGTGATGGCCTCGATGCCCAGGCGCGGCGCCTCGGTGGCAGCGGGCAGCGCCGCGCCACGGATGGGCGCCTGCGCCTCGGCACGATAGAGGCGCGTCTCGCCGCCGCGCAGGGTGACCTCGCCGCCCGGCAGAAGGGGCGCGCCCTCCTCCGGGCAGCAGGGCGTGAAGCGGGTGAAGACGCCGCCAGTGCCGGGCAGCAGCGCGGCCGCGCGCAAGGTGGCCGCCTGGTGCAGGTCCGTGTTGGCCAGCACGAGGGTGGCCCCCTCGGCGCCCCGCGCATCCGGCCCATGGGCGCGCAGCAGCGCGGCCACGGGGGCGCCGGGTCCGGTCAGTGGCCGCACCTCGCCCGCCGCCAGCGCCTGGCCTTCCAGGGCGGCATTGGTCGCGCGGAGTTCGTCCTCCAGGTCGAAGCCGGCGTTGCGACGCAGCCATTCCCAGTCGCCAGGGCGGTCGCGCGCCGCGTCCAGCGGGCGGCGCGCGCCGAATTCGAAACCCATGGGCACCAGCAGCCCCGCCCCCATTCCGGCGGCGAGGCGCAGGTGGCGCAGCGCGGCGAGACGGGCGAGGCCGGGGTCGGCCTCCTGCGCGGCGAGACGCGGGCCGAAAGGCGCTTCCACCGTGGCGATCGTCGGGCCGAGCGGCGCCAGGCGCTGCGCCTCCTCCACCAACCACCCTCCGCGCAGATCCCACCAGGCCAGGCTGTTGAAGGCGCCGGCAAAGCCCAGGCCCGCAAGGCCCGGCACGGCCTCGGCCGGCAGGCCCGGCGTCCAGGCCAGGAAACGCGCCTGGGGGACGGCGGCCATCAGCCGGCGCCAGATGGCGGGCGGCACGCGGGCCGGCGCGTCGCAGCGGAAGCCGGCCACGCCCGCCTGGACGAAGCGGCGCAGGCGTTCCTCCCACCAGCCGCCAAGCGACTCCGTGGCCTCGGGGTCATTCCAGCGGGCCAGGGCGATGGCACGGTCGGGCGGCGGCAGGCGGGGATCCGGCAGCGCATCGGCACCGGGCGCCTTGAACCAGCCTGCATGGTCATGGGCCAGGCGGCCATCGGCCGCCACACGGTCCAGCACCAGGTCCATGTAGAGGTCGAGGCCGCGCGCCCGCGCCTTTTCCGCCAGTTGGCGAAGCGCCTCGGCACTGTCGCCAGGGGCTTCGAGCACGGGGTGGGCCGCATCCGGGTCACCCATCTGGTACAGATGGCCCGCTCCGCCGGGCGCCACGGACGGCGGGACCAGGACGCCGTTGAAGCCGAGCGCGGCCGCACGGTCCAGCGCGGCGTCCCAGGCCGGCAGGGCGCCCACCAGCAACGGATGCACCAGGTAGAGCCGGGGCGCGGGCCGTGAAGGCGCGCGGGTGGCGGCCGGGCCGGGGCGTGGCCTGGGCGCCGCCTTGGCGCGCGCGGGGGCCTGGTTCTGGGCACGGGCTTTGGGCTGGGTCGTCTTCGGCTTGCTCGGGCGGGCTTGCGCCATCCGGACCTCCATTCGCGCAGTTCACCGCGCCGGAGGGGCCGGCGTGGTGGCGGCTCCCTTGGGTCTGGGAACCAGGATCGGGGGGCATGGCGGGACGCTGAGTATCAGGCGGAGAAAAAAATCAACCGCAGATGATACGATCCAGACACCATGCTTCCGAAGCCCAACGCACGACCAACAACAACAGATGCATCGAATCAGAGGGGAATTTCTCGACGGCAGATTGACCGTCATTCCGATTCGACAACTGGTCGGCCTTGGGCCGCGCGGAACGGATTCGCATGAAATCCGCCCCACATGACCTGATGAACTGTCCGATTATTTAGCATCGTCTGGCTCGATGGGAAACCCATCCGCCGCGGAGCGTGACGGCCGGGCCCCAGAGCGGTAGAGACGAGGTCGCGCCCCTGAACCGACCCCGCTGGAAGGCTTGTCTTGGCCCCTGACCGCCCCTCCCTCCGCCGCCGCCTCTTCGTGCAGCTCAGCCCGCGGCAATGGCCGGCCGAGGGCATGTCCCCCGTCAACAAGACGATCGGCCTGCTGATCCTGCTCTCGGTGGCGCTGGCCACGCTGGAGAGCGAGGTCACGATCTATGAGGGGAACGAAGCGCTCTTCGACTGGCTGGAGATCATCCTGGGCGGCATCTTCCTGACGGAGTACCTGACGCGCATCTGGGTGGCGCCGGAAGTTGACCCGGATGGCCCCGCCTGGCGGGCGCGGCTGCGCTTCATCTTCTCGCCCGCCGGCATCCTGGACCTGCTGGCGCTGAGCCCGCTGTTGCTGGAGGAGATGGGCCCGCAGGCCTTCGTGCTGCGCTTCGCGCGCATGCTGCGCATCCTGCGCTTCGCGCGGCTCGGGCAATTTTCCGGCGCCTTCGCCTTCCTGCGCGAGGCGCTGGCCTCACGCCGGCACGAACTGACGCTGGGCGTTTGCGTGGCGGGAGGGCTGCTCGTGCTCTCGGCCACCCTGCTCTATGTGGTGGAGGGCGATGCCCAGCCCGAGGCCTTCGGCTCCATCCCGCGGTCCATGTGGTGGGCCATCGCGACGCTGACGACCGTGGGCTATGGCGATGTGACGCCCATCACCTGGCTCGGCCGCGTCTGCGCGGGCTTCATCGCGGTGCTGGGCATCGGCCTGATCGCCATCCCGACGGGCATCCTGGCCGCGGCCTTCAGCGACGCGGCGCAGCAGCAGCGCATCCGCAAGGAGGCCGCGCGCAAGGCCCATGAGCACCGCCATGGCGCCCCCGAATAGCGTCTGATCCGCCCAGACGGAACGACTGGGCGGTGAATCAGCCGCTCGACAGGCGTCTGATCCGCCCAGGCGGAACGACTGGGCGGTGAATCAGCCGCGCGGCAGGCGCCTGACCCGCCCAGGCGGGACGCCCGGGCGACGGATCAGCCGCCCGGCAAACCGCTCAGGCCGCTTCCTTGTGGATCGCGTCCTGCAGGGTGTTGAAGATGCGGTCCACCTGCGGCTTCTCGATGATGAGCGGCGGCGAGAGGGCGATGATGTCGCCCGTCACCCGGATCAGCACGCCCTCGTCGAAGCAGCGGCGGAAGACGCGCATGGCACGATCCCCGGGCGCGCCCTCGCGCGGGGCCAGCTCGACGCCCGCGATAAGCCCGTGGTTGCGGGTGTCAATGACGTTGGGGGCGCCGCGCATGGCATGCGTCGCTTCCTCCCAATAGCCCTCGATGGCCCGGACCCGGCCGGGCAGGTCCTCGCGCACATGGATGTCAATGGCGGCGATGGCGGCGGCGGCGGCCAGCGGGTGGCCCGAATAGGTGTAGCCGTGGAAGAACTCGATGCCCGCCTGGGTGCCGTCCACGATGGTCTGGTAGATCTCGTTCCGCACCGCGACCGCGCCCATGGGCACGGCGGCGTTCGTCAGGCCCTTCGCCATGGTCATGATGTCGGGCGCGACACCCAGGCGCTCGGCGCCGAAATGCGTGCCGATGCGACCGAAGCCGGTGATGACCTCATCATAGATGAGCAGGATGCCGTGCTTGTCGCACAGCGCGCGCAGCCGCTCCAGATAGCCCTTCGGCGGCACCAGCACGCCGGTCGAGCCCGCCACCGGCTCCACCATCACGGCCGCGATGGTGTCGCCATGCAGCGCGACGAGGGATTCCAGATGGTCCGCCAGATGGGCGCCATGCTCGGGCTGGCCCTTGGAGAAGGCGTTCTGCGCCGGCAGGTGGGTGTGCGGCAGGTGGTCCACGTAAGGAAGCATGGCGCCAAACTGCTTGCGGTTGGGCCCGATGCCGCCCACCGACATGCCGCCGAAGCCCACGCCGTGATAGCCACGCTCCCGCCCCACCAGGCGCACGCGCTGCGCCTGGCCGCGCGCACGCTGGTAGGCCAGCGCGATCTTGAGCGCGGTGTCGGCGCTCTCGCTGCCGGAATTGGTGAAGAAGACGCGGTCCAGCCCGTCCGGCGTCAGGTCCGCCACGCGGGCCGCAGCCTCGAAGGCGATGGGGTGGCCGAGCTGGAAGGTGGGCGCGAAGTCCAGGATGGCGGCCTGCTTCTGGATGGCCTCCACGATTTCGCGCCGGCCATGGCCGGCATTGCAGCACCACAGTCCGGCCGTACCGTCCAGGACCTCACGGCCCTCGGGCGTGTAGTAGTGCATGCCCTCGGCACGGGCGAGCAGGCGCGGCGTGCCCTTGAAATACTTGTTGTCCGAATAGGGCATCCAGAACGCGTCGAGGTTGTTCGGGCGCGGGACGGAAAGCTCATTCATGGCGCGGATCCTGGATTGCCTGGGACAGGGGCAGGATAGGCCCGCCCGGCCCTGGCGCGAAGGGGGTGGACCTCGACCATCGGCCGGGCGGCACTATACAATGGGCAGACCGGAATTCGGGACCTCACCTCGTGCAGACCACCTCCCCCGCCTTCAAGGACAATGCCAGCCACGCGCTGAAGGATGCCGGGCTGCAGAAGGCGCTGGGCAAGGCCAAGGGCGCCTTCCTCCAGCGCCGGGCCGAGGCCGTCTCCCGCCTGCCGGAATTCGAGGCGCTGCGGGACATCGGCCGCGACATCAAGAACCACACCCTGGCCAACCTCGATTTCTACCTGGAAACCTTCGCCGCCAATGTGGAGCGCGCCGGCGGGCATGTGCATTGGTGTTCCACCGCCGAGGATGCCCGGGCCGCCGTGCTGGAGATCTGCCGCAAGGCGGGCGCCAAGACGGTCACCAAGGGCAAGTCCATGATCTCCGAGGAACTCGGGATCAACGACCACCTGGAGAAGCACGGGATTGAGCCGGTCGAGACGGACCTTGGCGAATACATCATCCAGCTGCGGCGCGAGACGCCGTCCCACATCATCGCCCCCGCCTTTCACCTGAACCGTGAGGATTGGGAGGCCGATTTCCGCCGCGCCCACACCGACCTCGACCCCGGCCGCGTCTTCCACGAGCGCCGCGACATCCTGACGGAGGCGCGCACCCGCCTGCGCCAGAAATTCCTGTCCGCCGATGTCGGCATCACCGGCGCCAACTTCCTGGTGGCCGAGACGGGCAGCAGCGTCATCGTCACCAATGAGGGCAATGGCGACCTGACGCAGACCCTGCCCCGCGTCCATATCGCGCTGGCCAGCATCGAGAAGGTGGTGCCCACGCTGGAGGATTGCGTGAGCCTGCTGCGCCTGCTGGCGCGCTCCGCCACCGGCCAGGACTTCTCCGTCTACACCACCTTCAGCACCGGCGCCCGGCGCGAGGCGGAGATTGACGGCCCGCAGGAATACCATGTGGTGCTGGTGGACAATGGCCGCTCCGCCATGGTCGGCACCGAGTTCCAGGAGATGCTGCGCTGCATCCGCTGCGCCGCCTGCATGAACCATTGTCCGGTCTATGGCGCGGTGGGCGGGCACGCCTATGGCTGGGTCTATCCGGGGCCGATGGGCTCCGTGCTGACGCCGTCCCTCATCGGCGTGGAGAAGGCCGGGCACCTGCCCAACGCCTCAACCTTCTGCGGCAAGTGCGAAAGCGTCTGCCCCGTGAAGATCCCGCTGCCCAAGATGATGCGCCACTGGCGCGAGCGCGAGTTCGAACGCCATCTCTCGCCGCAGGGCACCCGCAGCGGCCTCGACCTGTGGGCCTGGTTCGCGCAACGGCCGGGCGCCTACCGGCTGGCCTCGCGGCTGGGGGTGGGGCTGATGGGGCTGCTCGGGCGCGGCAAGGGGGCGTTCAAGTCGCTGCCGCTGGCGGGCGGCTGGACGGCGGGGCGCGATCTGCCCGTGCCCCAGGGCGGCACCTTCATGACGCAATATGCGAAGCGGATGCGCAGCCGATGAGCAAGGACGCCATCCTCACCGCCATCCGGCGTGGGCTGCGCCGCGGCCCCCTGCCCGCCGACCAGCAGGCCATGCTGGGCGGGCGGCTCGCCACGCATCCGCGGCACCTCATCCCCGCGCGCTCCCGCGTGGCGCGGCCGGAGCAGGTGGCGCTGTTCCTCCGCAACGTCGAGAAGGAGTTCGGCACCGTCCGCCGCCTGGCCGATGCCGCCGAAATCCCCGCGGCCATTGCCGAATACCTGGCCGCGCAGAACCTGCCGCAGCGCATCGCCATGGCGCCACACCCGGAATTGCAGGGGCTGGACTGGGCCTCGCGCCCCATGCTCCAGGTCGAGGCGCGGCGCGGCGATGCACAGGATTCCGTCAGTCTCCAGCACGGCTTCGCCGGCATCGCGGAGACGGGCACGCTGATGCTGCCCTCCTCGCCCGCCCGCCCCACCACGCTGAACCTGCTGCCCGACACGGAGATGGTGTTCCTCCGCACGAGCCGCATCGTCGGCGCCTATGAGGAGGCCTGGGATCTGCTGCGGGCCGAGAACCAGGATGCCCGCACCGGCGGCTTCATGCCCCGCAACGTGATGTTCGTGACCGGCCCCTCGCGCAGCGCCGACATCGAGCAGACGCTGGAACTGGGCGCGCATGGTCCACGCCGGCTTCACATCCTGCTTCTGGATGACGACCCCGCCGCCATCCCCGCCTCGTGAACCCCGCCGCGAAGCGCCGGCGCGGGCTCTCGCCCGAGGACCGCGCGGCCTGGGCGGCGGTGGCACGCACCATCACGCCCCTGCCCGGCAAGGCGCTGGCCGAGCCCGAACCGCCCCCTGCCCCACCCAGCGTCACCATCACGCCGCCGCCGCGCAGCCCGGCGCCGCCCGCGCCGCCACCGACCCGCCGCCCCCCGGCCGAGCTCAGTGTCGGCATCCAGCCCGATGGGCTGGACGCGAAGCGCTGGCGCGACCTGCGGCGCGGCACGCTGCGGCCCGAACGCAAGCTCGACCTGCACGGCATGACGGCCGAACGCGCCCACACGGCCGTGCGCACTTTCCTGCGCGCCGCGCAGATGGATGGGGCGCGGGTGGTGTGCATTGTCACCGGCAAGGGCAGCAGCACCGAGGGCGGGGTATTGCGCCGCGAATTGCCCCATTGGCTGAACGCACCCGATTTGCGCAGCGTGATCCTCGGCGCCGCCCATCCGCACCGGGCCAATGCCGGCGCGGTGCACCTGCTGCTGCGAAGGGCCAGATGAGCCAAGGGCATGTCCCGGCCCAGCGCTCCAAGCGCGACCTGGCCGGTAACGAGCAGCCCTCCCAGGATGCGGCCGCCCGGCGGCCGCCGCGCCCAGACCAGACCCCCAGCTGGCGCGCCAGCACGCGGCGCGAAAGCCAAGCGCGCGGGGCGCGCGCCCGGCGCCTGAGGGCAGAAAAATGACCCCCTTCGGCCTGCGCCTGCGCGCGCTGCGCGAACAGCGCGGCGTGACCCTCAGCGAATTGGCGGCGGCGGTCCATGTCTCACCCGCCTATCTCTCCGCGCTGGAACACGGCAAGCGCGGCCGCCCCTCGGCGGGGCTGGTGCACCAGGTGAACGAGTTCTTCGGCCTGATCTGGGATGAGGCGGAGGAACTGGTCCGCCTGGCCCGCATCTCCCACCCGAGGGTGGTGGTGGACACCTCGGGCCTCAGCCCGCGCGCAACGGAGTTGGCGAACCAGTTGGCCCGCCGCATCCGGGACTTGCCGGAGGAGAGGGTGGAAGCCCTCCTCCAGGAGTTGAACAAGCCTGGCTAGCGGCTGATGGCCTGGTAGGCCGCCAGCGCCGCCATGTCCAAAAGCTGGTTCACGCCCGAGCCGGTGGGCACGATCTGCGCGGGGTGCGACAGCCCCATCAGCACGGGGCCGATGGTGGTGGCGCTCGTCAAATGCGGCACGGCCTTGGTCAGGATGTGGGCCGCGTGCAGGCCGGGCATGACCAGCACATTGGCCGGCCCCGTCAGGCGGCAGAAGGGGTAGAGGCTGGCGCGCAAATTCGCATCCAGCGCCACGTCGGCCCCCATCTCGCCATCATACTCGAAATCCACCCCCTGGGCGTCCAGCAGCTTCACCGCATCGCGGATGCTGCCGGGGATGCTGCCCTTCGGGTCGCCGAAGGTGGAGAAGGAGAGGAAGGCCACGCGCGGCACCAGCCCCAGCCGCCGCGCCACCGCCGCCGAGCGCGTCGCGATGGCGGCCAGCGTCGCGGCATCCGGCCGCTCATGAATGGCGGTGTCGGCCACCAGCACCGTGCCGGAGCGGCGGGCGATCATCATGGTCATGCCGAACAGCACGCCCTCGGCGTCCAGCGCCATCCGGACACCTTCCAGCGCCACGGAATAGCTGCGCGTCTCGCCAGTGATCAGCGCGTCCGCATCGCCCATGCCCACCATGCAGGCGGCGAAGACGTTGCGGTCGTTGTTCACCAGGCGCTGGATGTCGCGGTAGAGGAAGCCGTCGCGCTGGCGCTTGGCGTAGAGCCAGTCGGCGTAGCGCGAGTTGGAGGAGGAGAGGCGCGCATTGTGCACCTCGATCCCGTCCGGCAGGCGCACGCCGATGCCGGCCACCGTCGCATGGATGCGCTCCTCGCGGCCCACCAGGATGGGGGTGCCGTAGCCCGCGTTGACGAAGGCGATGGCGGCGCGGATGACGGGCTCCTCCTCGCCCTCGGCGAAGACCACGCGGCGGGGCTTGGCACGCACCTGCTCATGGATCGCCTCCAGCGCATTGGCCGCGGCGTCCAGGCGGTTCGTGAGTTCGCGGGCATAGCGCGCGGGGTCCACCAGCGGCTTGCGCGCCACACCCGAGCGCACGGCGGCTTCCGCGACCGCCACCGGCACGCGGCTGATCAGGCGCGGGTCGAAGGCGTTGGGGATGATGTATTCCGGGCCGAAGACCAGGCGCTTGCCCGCGCCCGAGCGCGCCACCTCCTCCGGCACCGGCTCGCGCGCGAGTTCCGCCAGCGCCTGCGCGGCAGCCACCTTCATCGCGTCATTGATCGTGCTGGCGCGCACATCCAGCGCGCCACGGAAGATGAAGGGGAAGCCCAGGACGTTATTCACCTGGTTGGGATAGTCCGAGCGGCCCGTGGCGATGATGCAGTCCGGCCGCGCGGCCTTGGCTTCCTCGGGCGTGATCTCGGGGTCGGGGTTGGCCATGGCGAAGATGATGGGCTTGTCGGCCATGGCCTGCATCATCTCGGCCGTCAGCGCGCCCTTCACCGAGAGGCCGAAGAACACGTCCGCCCCTTCCAGCGCCTGGGACAGGGTGCGGGCCTTGGTCTCGACCGCGTGCGCCGACTTCCACTGGTTCATGCCCTCGGTGCGGCCGCGGTACAGCACGCCCTTGGTGTCGCACATGGTGATGTTCTCGGGCCGCATGCCCATGGCGCGCAGCAATTCGGCGCAGGCGATGGAGGCGGCACCCGCGCCATTGATGACGAGGCGCGTGGTGGCGAGGTCACGGCCCGTCAGGTGCGCGGCATTGATCAGGCCAGCGGCGGCCACGATGGCCGTGCCGTGCTGGTCGTCATGGAAGACGGGAATATCCATCAGCTCGCGCAGCCGCTGCTCGATGACGAAGCACTCGGGCGCCTTGATGTCCTCGAGGTTGATGCCACCGAAGCTGGGACCCAGGAAGCGGACGCAGTTCACGAACTCGTCCACGTCCTCGGTGTCGAGGCAGAGGTCCATCCCGTCCACATCGGCGAAGCGCTTGAAGAGGGCCACCTTGCCCTCCATCACCGGCTTGGACGCCAGCGCGCCCAGGTTGCCCAGCCCCAGCACCGCCGTGCCGTTGGAGACCACGGCCACGAAATTGCCCTTGGAGGTATAGTCATAGGCGAGCGCGGGGCTGCGATGGATGTGCAGGCAGGGCTCGGCCACGCCGGGGGAATAGGCCAGGCTGAGGTCCCGTGCCGTGACCAGCGGCTTGGTCAGGCGGGTCTCCAACTTGCCGGGGCGGCCGGCGGCGTGCATGGCCAGCGCCTCCTCGCCCGTGACGCGCGCCGTGCGGGTGTCCTTGGGGGGGGTAGGGCGCGTGTCGGACATGCGTTCTGTTCCTTGGTCGGTCTGGTTGTCATTCTTGTAACCCCGCCGGGCCGCGCTGCGAAGCGACCCCTTCGCGGGGGCCCCCCGCACCTCTCGCTGCGGCTGATTCACGCCTTCGGTGATTCCACCGAAGGCGATCAGACGCTAAACCCCTGCGGTGCAGCATCGCGTGACAGCTGCGGGCGCCACGCCCGCCATGGCCCAATGGTTCGCCGCGAAGGAGCAGGCGGGCAGCGCCCTGGTCTTCTTCCGCATGGGCGATTTCTACGAACTCTTCTTCGAGGATGCCGAAACAGCGGCCGAAGCCCTGGGCCTCGCACTCACCCATCGCGGCGAACACCAGGGCCACCCCATCCCCATGTGCGGCGTGCCGCACCACAGCCACGAATCATACCTGGCCCGCCTGATCCGCCGCGGCTTCCGGGTCGCGATCTGCGAGCAAATGGAGACGCCGGAGGAAGCCAAGGCCCGCAAATCGGCCACGCTGCGGCGGGAGGTGGTCCGCATCATCACCCCCGGCACCGCCACCGAGGAAGCCCTGCTGGACGCCGCCCGCCCCGCCTGGCTGCTGGCGCTGGTGCGCGGCGGTGCCGCCTGGCTCGATGTCTCGACCGGCGCCTTCCACACGCAGGACGCGCCGGAGGTGGCCGCGCTGGTGGCGCGCCTCGCCCCCGCCGAAATCCTCGCGGAGGAAGGGCTGGAGCTGGAAGGCGCCACCCCCGCCCTGGTGCCCAGGGACGCACCCGGCCGGCTGGCCGAGGCGCTGGGCGTGGCCTCCCTGGAAGGCTTCGGCCAGTTCAGCCCGGCCGAGATCGCCGCCGCCGCCATGGCCGTGGACTACGTGCGCGGCGTGCAGAACGGCGCCCTGCCACGCCTGGCGCCGCCCATGCCCGAGGGCGCGCGGGGCGTGTTGCTGCTGGACGCCGCCACCCGCCGCAGCCTGGACATCCTGGAAGGCCCGCGCGACGCCTCGCTGCTCGCCGCCGTGGACCGCACCCTGACCGGGCCTGGCGCGCGGGAACTGGCCGCGCGCCTCGCCGCGCCGCTGGACGACCGCCCCGCCATCCGCGCCCGGCATGACGCGGTGGCCCTGCTGCTGGAGGATGGCACACGCCGCGCCGGGCTGCGCGCCGCGCTGAAGGGCGCGCCCGACATGGCCCGCGCCCTGGGCCGGCTTTCGGTGGAGCGCTTCGCGCCGCGTGACCTCGGCGCCATCCGCGACGGGCTGGACCGTGCCGGGCGCCTCTCCCGCCTGCTGGGTGGCGTGCCCCCCGGGCTGCTGGAGGCTGCGCAGGCGCCGCTCTCCGCCCTGCCCGCGCTTGCGCAGGAACTGGCCCGCGCCGTGGCCGCCGAACTGCCGGCCCGGCTGGAGGAAGGCGGCACCGTCGCGCCCGGCTATGATGGCGAACTCGACGCGCTGCGCCGCCTGCGGGATGACGCGCGCGGGGCCATCGCGGCCATGCAGATGCAGCTGGCCCAGGCCTGGGGCGTGGCCTCGCTGAAGATCCGCCACCACCAGCAGCTGGGGTATCTGGCGGAAATGCCCGCCGCCGCCGGGGAGAAGCTGCTGCGCGGCGCGCCCGCCGCCGCCAGCGGCGAACTTGCCCCCATCCATCGCCAATCCATGGCCAGCGCGCATCGCTTCACTTGCGCCGCCCTGGCCGCGCTGGACCGCCGCCTCTCCGAAGCGGGCGACCAGGCGCGCGCCCGCGAAAGGCTGGTGGTGGCCCATCTGCGCCGGATCATCCTGGCCGAGGGCGAGGCCATCGCCGCCGCCGCGCGCGAGATGGCGGCACTCGACGTGCTGGCCGCCAGCGCGGAGCTGGCCTCCGGCGGCGGCTGGTGCCGCCCCGAGATCACCGAACGGCCGGACTTCGCCATCGAGGCCGGCCGCCACCCGGTGGTGGAGGCCGCGTTGCGCCGGGCGCGCGGCCCGGCCTTCGTGCCCAATGACTGCGACCTCTCGCCCGGGCGCCGCCTCTGCCTGCTGACGGGGCCGAACATGGCGGGTAAGTCCACCTTTCTCCGCCAGAATGCGCTGATGGTGATCCTGGCGCAGGCGGGGCTGTTCGTGCCGGCCCGCGCGGCGCGGATCGGCCTGGTGGACCGCCTCTTCTCCCGCGTGGGCGCGGCCGATGACCTGGCCGGCGGGCGCTCCACCTTCATGGTCGAGATGACCGAGACCGCCGCCATCCTGAACCAGGCCGGCCCACGCAGCCTCGTCGTGCTGGACGAGGTGGGGCGCGGCACCGCGACCTGGGACGGGCTCGCCATCGCCACCGCCGTGCTGGAGGCGCTGCATGACCGCATCCGGGCCCGCACCCTCTTCGCCACGCATTTCCATGAGTTGACGCGGCTGGCGGACGGGTTGCCCGAGATGCGCCTGGCCGCCATGCAGGTGCGCGAATGGCGCGGCCAGGTGGTCTTCGAGCACCGCGTCGCCGAGGGCGCGGCCGAGAAAAGCTGGGGCGTGCACGTGGCCAAGCTGGCCGGCGTGCCGCCCGCGGTGCTGAAGCGCGCGGCCGAGGTGCTGGCCGGGCTGGAAGCCCGCGCCGCCGCGGGCACCGACCCCCTGACCGCCGCCATGCCCCTCTTCGCCGGGGCGCCGCCGCCGCAACCCCCCCAGGCATCGCCCCTCCTGGAGGCCCTGCTGGCATTGGACCCAGACGCCCTCTCCCCCCGCGAGGCGCATGACGCACTCTACAGGCTCAAGGCACTCGCAGCCGCGAAGGAAGGCCTGTAGTCTGGTTGACATGACGCTCGCCACCGCCCCCCGGGCCCAAGCACGGCTGCAGGACCGCCTGCTGCCCGACGGCGCGCCCATCGCGCGCGACCAGGCGCTGGCCCTGCTGCGGCGGGAGCTGGGGGGGGTGCAGGCCTGGGTCCAGCACGCCTTCGAAAGCCGCGAAACCCATGGGCTGGGCGCCGCCCGCCGCCTGGGCGAACGGATGGACCAGGTGATGCTGGCCATCCTCGACTATGGGGCCGCCATGGTGCCGCCCCTGCCCGGCGCGGCGCCGGTGGACTTCGCCCTGGTCGCGACCGGCGGCTACGGGCGCGGGGTGCTGGCGCCACATTCGGACATTGACCTGCTCTTCCTCACGGCCAAGGACCCGGGCGCGCGGACCCGGCGGCTGATCGAGTTCATCCTGTATCTTCTGTGGGACCTTGGGCTGAAGGTGGGCCACGCCACCCGCAGCGCCCAGGATTGCCTGACCGAGGGCTGCAAGGACGTCACCATCCTGACCGCGCTGGTGGATGCCCGCTTCCTGGGCGGCGACGCCGAGGCCTATGCCCATTTCGCGGAAAACTTCACCCGGCACCGGCTGGACAGCGGCATCGCCCCCTTCCTGGCCGCCAAGCGGGCCGAGCGCGCCGCCCGCCACGCCCGCTATGGCGAAAGCCCCTTCCTGGTCGAGCCGCATGTGAAGGAAGGCCGCGGCGGCCTGCGCGACCTGCAAACCCTGTACTGGCTCGCCCGCTACGCCTTCGGCGTGCAGAAGATGCCGGAGCTGGTGGGGCCCGACAGCCCCGGCGGCGGGCTGCTGAGCGCGCACGAGGCCCGCTCCATCCGCCGCGCCTGGGACTTCCTCTGGACGCTGCGCTTCCACCTCCACTACGTCACCGGCCGCGCCGAGGAACGCCTCACCTTCGACCTGCAGCCCGTCATCGCCGCCCGCATGGGCTATACCCGCCACGGCGCGCAGGACGGGTCGGAGCGGCTGATGAAGCACCTGTTCCTCACGGCGCGGGACGTGGTGCGCTTCACCCGCGTGCTGGAACCGGCCATCGAGCGCGCGGCCCTGGGCCCGCCCGCCACGCGGCGCGAGGGGGATGAGGGGCTGGCCGCGCTGGGCCTTGCCTTCGCCGATGGCAAGCTGGTGGCGGCCCCACCCGACCGCGACTTCTCGCGCGAACCCATCCTGATGCTGCGCATCGTCAAGGCCGCGCGGGACCGCTGCCTGGACATCCACCCGCTGGCCATCCGCGCCCTCATCCGCCACGCCCGCCAGGCCGAGCGCCTGCGGGGCGACCCCGAGGCCAACCGCCTCTTCCTCGACCTGCTGATGGGCAAGGGTGCGGCCAAATGGATGCGCCTGCTGAACGAGGCGGGCTTCCTCGGCCGCTTCATCCCCGAATGGCAGCGCATCACGGGGCTGATGCAGTTCGACACCTACCATGTGTTCACGGTGGATGAGCACACCATCGAGGCCATCGGGGTGCTGCAACAGATCGAGGGCGGCGCGCTGGCCGAGGTGGCGCCGGTGGCCAGCGAACTGGCCGGCCAGCTCCAATCCCGCCGCGCCCTCTATGTCGCGGCCCTGCTGCACGACATCGCCAAGGGCCGCGGCGGCGACCACAGCGAGATCGGCGCGCGCCTCGCCCAGGACATCTGCCCGCGCCTGGGCATGTCCGCCGAGGAGACCGAGACCGTCTCCTGGCTGGTGCTGCACCACCTGCTGGTCAGCCAGACCGCCTTCAAGCGCGACATCGAGGACCCCAAGACCATCCTCGACATCGCCGACCAGGTGCAATCGCCGGAACGCCTGCGCCTGCTGCTGGTGCTGACCGTGGCCGACATGCGCGCCGTCGGCCCCCGCGTGTGGAACGCCTGGAAGGCCACCCTGCTGCGGGAGGTCTATTGGCGCGTCAGCGAGGTGCTCGCCGGCGGCATGACCGTGCCCGAGCGCGACGTGCGCGTGGCCCGCGCCAAGGAAGCGGCCGTGGCCAGCCTGCCCGCCTTCACCCAGGCTGAGGCCGAGCATTTCCTCTCGCTCGGCTATCCCGGCTACTGGCTCTCCTTCGACGCCGAGAGCCATGCCCGGCACGCCTCGATGATCCGCGACGCGGAGGCGACGCGCGCGCCGCTCACCGTCCGCACCCGTGTCCTGCCCGAGCGGGGCGTGACCGAGGTCACGGTCTATTGCACCGACCATCCGGGGCTGTTCAGCAAGATCTCCGGCGCGCTCGCCGTCGCCGGCGCCTCCATCGTGGATGCACGCATCCACACGCTGACCAACGGCATGGCGCTCGACACTTTCTGGGTGCAGGACAGTTCGGACGATGCCTTCGACGCGCCGCACCGCCTCGCGCGGCTGTCGGTGCTGATCGAGCAGTCGCTCTCCGGCCGCCTCCAGCTCGACGCCGAAATCCGCAAGGTGCGGCGGGAGCCCGCGCGTCTCGCCGCGGTCACGGTGCCGCCGCGCGTGGTGTTCGACAACTTCGCCTCCAACACCCACACCGTCATCGAGGTGAACGGCCGTGACCGGCCGGGCCTGCTGCACGACGTGACGGCCGCCATCAGCGAACAGGGGCTGCAGATTGCCTCCGCGCACATCACCACCTATGGCGTGCGGGCCGTGGACGTCTTCTACGTGAAGGATGTCTTCGGCCTGAAGATCGAGAATGAACGCAAGCTCGCCCCCCTGCGCGAGGCACTGCTCGACGCCCTCACCCCGCCCGACGCGCCCGGCGGCGGAGGCGTCTCGGTGCTGATGCGCGAGGTCGCCAGCCAGGCCTGATGCTGCGTTCCATCGCCACGGTGGGCGGCTGGACCATGGCCAGCCGCATCCTGGGCTTCGCGCGCGACATCCTGATCGCCTCGCGCCTGGGGGCCGGCCCCATGGCCGATGCCTTCTTCGTGGCGCTGAAACTGCCCAACCTGTTCCGCCGCCTCTTCGGCGAGGGCGCCTTCAACGCCGCCTTCATCCCCGCCTTCGCCGCCACCCTGACGCGCGAGGGGTTTTCCGAGGCACAACGCCTCGCGGAGCGGATGGCGGGGCTGATGGCGCTGTGGCTCTCCCTGCTGACCGTGCTGGGCGTGATCTTCATGCCGCAGGTGCTGTCGGTGCTGGCGCCGGGCTTCTCGGCGCGGCCGGAGCAGTTCGCGCTGGCGGTCGAGCTCACGCGCATCGTCTTTCCCTACCTGGTGCTGATCTGCCTTGTCGCGCTCGTCTCGGGGGTGCTGAACGGGCTGTCACGCTTCGGGGCGGCGGCGGGGGCGCCGGTGCTGTTCAACGTCACGGCCATGGCGGCGCTGCTGGGGCTGACGCCCTTCGTCGCGACGCCGGCCCATGCGCTGGCCTGGGGGGTGATGGCCTCGGGCGTGCTGCAACTGGCCCTGGTGTGGTGGGCGGCGCGGCAGGCGGGCATGGCGCTGAACCCGGTGCGGCGGATCACCCTCGGCCCCAATGAATGGGGCGTGCTGCGGCGGATGGGGCCGGGCATCATCGGCGCCGGGGTGACGCAGCTGAACCTGGCCGTGGATGTCATCATCGCCTCGCTGCTGCCCGCCGGCGCCGTGTCCTTCCTGTATTACGCGGACCGGGTGGCGCAATTGCCGCTGGGCGTGGTGGGGGCGGCGATCGGCACGGCGCTGCTGCCGCTGCTGGCGGCGCAGATCGCGGCGCGGCAGAAGTTGGCGGCGCATCGCAGCCAGAACCGCGCGCTGGAGATTTCACTCGCCCTCTCGCTGCCCGCCGCCGTGGCGCTGGCGGTGCTGGCCGCGCCCATCATCACCGTGCTGTTCGAACGCGGCGCCTTCGGCGCGGCCGCGGCCGCCGAGACGGCGCGGGTGCTGGCGGCCTATGCGCTGGGGCTGGTGGCCTTCGTGCTGGTCAAGGCGCTGGTCCCGGCCTTCTTCGCCCGTGGCGACACCACCACCCCCGTGATCGTGGGCGTGGGCGTGGTGGCGATGAACCTCGGGCTGAACCTGTTCTTCCTCTGGGCCACGCCGCTGGGGGCCTCGGGCATCGCGCTCGCCACCGGCCTTGCCGCCTGGACGAATGTGGCGGTGCTGCTGTGGCTGCTGCGCCGCAAGCGCCATTTCCGCGCCGACCGCCGCCTGCGCCGCAATGCGCCGCGCCTGCTGTCCGCGGCGCTGGCCATGGGGGTGGCGCTGGCGCTGGGCGCCCTTTGGCTGGCACCCGGGCCGGGCGCGGCGGGGGCGGCGTGGCTGGCCGTGCTCTGCGCCATGGGGGGCATCGTCTATTTCGGCGTGGCGCACCTGCTGGGCGGGCTGGACCTGCGCGAGTTGCGGCGGATGGTGCGGCGGCGGCGCTAGTGTCTGATCGCCTTTGGCGGAAGCGCCAAAGGCGTGAATCAGCCGCTCAACCATGCCTACAGCGTGATCAACGCATGGTGATCACGCTGTAGGGCCTGATCGCGCTCGGCGGAAGGCAACTCCGCCGCCCGGCAAACCGCCCCGGCGTCTTGACCCCGCGCCCCGCGCGCGCGAACGATCCCCCCGGCCAATTCACGGGAATTTCCATGCAGCGCGTCTTCTCCGGCATCCAGCCCTCCGGCGTGCCCACCCTGGGCAACTATCTCGGCGCCATCCGCAACTGGGTGCCGATGCAGGACCAGCACGAATGCCTGTTCTGCATCGTGGACCTGCACGCCATCACCCAGTTCCAGGAGCCAGCCCAGCTTCTCGCCCAGACGCGCGAGATGGCGGCCACCCTGCTGGCCTGCGGCCTCAGCCCCGAGAAATGCGTGCTCTTCGTCCAGAGCCATGTGCCGGCGCACGCCGAACTTGGCTGGATCTTCAACTGCGTGGCGCGGATCGGCTGGCTGAACCGCATGACGCAATTCAAGGACAAGGCCGGCAAGGACCGGGAGGCCGCGAGCAGCGGCCTCTACGTCTATCCGAACCTCATGGCCGCCGACATCCTCGCCTACAAGGCGACATCGGTGCCGGTGGGCGATGACCAGCGCCAGCATCTGGAACTGGCCAACGACATCGCCCAGAAATTCAACCACGACTACGGCACGGAGTTCTTCCCGCGCATCGAGCCCTTCATCCAGGGCGTCGCCGCGCGCGTGATGAGCCTGCGCGACGGCACGAAGAAGATGTCCAAGTCCGACCCCTCGGACCAGTCGCGCATCAACCTGAATGATGACGCCGACACCATCGCGCTGAAGATCCGCCGCGCCCGCACCGATGCCGAGCCGCTGCCCGGCCACCTCGCGGGCCTCGAAGGCCGGGCCGAGGCGCGCAACCTGGTGGGCATCCTCGCCGCCGTCACGGGCACCCTGCCCGAGAACGTGCTGCGTGAGCATGAGGGCCAGGGCTTCGGCGCCTTCAAGGAGGTGCTGACCGAGGCGCTGGTGGCGCATCTCTCGCCCATCCGCACCGAGATGCTGCGGCTGCTGGAAGACGCGCCGGCCCTGGACGCCGCCCTGCGCCGCGGCGCGGAGCAGGCCGATGCCATTTCCGGCCCCATCCTGGCCGAGGCCAAGCGCCTGGTGGGCTTCCTGCCGCGGCGCTGAACGGGCGATTCACCGCTCCGGCGTCCGCCGGCGCGGATCGCCCTTGGGCTTCAGCCGCCCAGCGCCCGTACCACCACCTCCTCCAGCAGGGGGCCGTCATTCACGGCCTCCAGCGCGCGCTCGGCGAAATCGGCATAGCCGTCGCCGCCGCGGCGGAGGAAATCATTGGTGGCGATGCGATAGGCCCGCGCGGGGTCCAGCGGGCGCCATTCGCCCGGCGCTTCCTCCACCTCCACCTCCAGCGCGCGCTCGCCCACCGGGCGCGAGGCATCGGCGCGGAAGCGCAGCCCGGCCAGTTGCGGGAAGCGGCCACTGGGCTCGGGTAGGCGCGAGAGGCCGTTTTCCAGCGCGGCCCGCAGGGCGTCGCCACGCAGGGTCAGCCGCGCCACGGTGTTGCCGAAGGGGAAGGCGGCCAGCGTGTCGCCGCGGGTCACGTCACCGGCCGGCAGGCTGGTGCGCAGCGCACCCGCATTGCTCCAGCCGATCTCGGCACCCACCGCGCGGCGCATCGCCTCGGCCACGAAGTTTCCCATCGCGCAGGGTTGTTCGCGGCAGCCTTCCAGGGTGAAGGCCTCGGGCAGGCGGCCCACCACGGCGCGGCGCACCGCCTCCAGGGGCGCCGCGTATTCGGCGACGATGGCGGCCACCGCGGCGTCCTCGGCGAGGGCGGCCTCCAGCTCCGTCATGGCCTGGGCGTGGTGCAGCACCGTGCCATCGGCCGCGAGGTCGAGGTCGAGCCGCCCCAGGAACCGGCCATAGGCCCCCGCCTGCACGATCAGCACCGGCCGGTCCGGCCCGTCCACCAGCCGCGGCGGGGCGATGCGCAGATGGGTGTGCCCGCCGATGATGGCATCCACCCCGGGCACCCGTGCCGCCAGCCGCGCATCCTCGGCGAGCCCCAGATGCGAGAGCAGCACGACGGTCGCCGGCCCCTCGCGCCGCGCCGCCCAGACGGCGCGTTCCGCCGCCTCGGCCGGGTCGGTGATCCGCAGGTTGGGGCCGGGCGAGGAAATGGCGGGCGTGTCGGGCGTGATCAGCCCTACCACCACCAGCCGCGCCGGGCCGTTGCGGAAGGTGACGGTGGGCAGCACGCGGCCGGCCAGCGCGGGCTCGGCCGTGGCGTCGAGATTGGCGCACAGCACGGGGAAGCCCGCTGCCTCGATGTAGCGCGCCAGCGTGGCCGGCCCCTTGTCGAATTCATGGTTGCCCAGCGCGAAGCCCTGCACGCCCCAGGCGCGCTGCACGGCCGCCTCGGCCAATCCCTCATGGTGGGAGAAGAACAGGCTGCCCATGAAGCTGTCGCCCGCCTCCAGCAGCAAGGCGGGGCGTTGGTCGGCGCGGGCGGCCTCGCGCGCCTGGGAGATGGCGGTGGCGATTCGCGCCGAGCCGCCGAAGCAGGCCTCGCCCGGGCGGCAGGTGGCGCCACTGGCCGCGATGGGCTCGTGCCGGCTGTGAAAGTCGTTCAGGTGCAGCAGCGCCACGCGGCTGACGCTCTGGGCACGGGCGGGGCGCAGCGCGGGGCTGGCGAGCAGGGCCGAGACGGGAAGCCCGGCAAGGACACGGCGGCGAAGCATGGCCCACCCTGCGGGCTGTTCCCGCCCAAGTCCAGTGATGTTGCGTGACGCAACCCGAACCGGCCCTCGGGCCTTGCCACGCGCGGGCGATGGGTGAACCCTTGCCCCTCACAGCTTCGGGCCCTGTTGTTGCAAATCTACCTGCCCATCGCGGAAATGAGCGTGGATGCCCTCCTGCTGGTGGGCATCGGCTTTGGCGTGGGCTGGCTCTCGGGGCTGTTCGGCGTGGGCGGCGGCTTCCTGCTGACGCCGCTGCTGATGCTCATCGGCATTCCCTCCTTCGTGGCCGTGGCATCGGGCGCCAACCAGACGCTGGGCGCCTCGGTCTCGGGCCTCATCGCGCAGGCACGGCGGAAGAATGTGGATTGGCGCATGGGCGGCGTGCTGGTGGCGGGCGGGTTGCTCGGCAGCTTCGCCGGCGTGCAGCTCTTCGCCTTCCTGCGCGAGAAGGGCCAGGTGGATGCGGCTGTGGCGCTGTTCTACGTGGTGGTGCTGGGCATCGTGGGCCTGCTGATGGTGATGGAGAGCGTGCGCGCCATCTTCCGCCGCGTCCGCGCCCGGCCGCAACGGCTGCACCAGCATTCCTGGGCGCATGGGCTGCCCTTCAAGATGCGCTTCCGGCAGAGCCGCCTCTACATCTCGGTGCTGCCGCCGATCGCGGTGGGGTTCGGCATCGGCGTGCTCTCGGCCGTGATGGGCGTGGGCGGCGGCTTCATGCTGGTGCCGGCCATGATCTACATCCTGGGCATGCCGACCTCGGTCGTCATCGGCACCTCGCTGTTCCATGTGGTCTGCGTCACGGCCTCGGTCACCTTCTTCCAGGCGGTGCAGGTGGGCGGCGTGGACATCGTGCTGACCATGCTGCTGCTGGCGGGCGGCGTGGCCGGCGCGCAGTTCGGCGCCTCGATGGGTGCCCGGCTGCGCGGCGAGGAGACGCGCGCCCTGCTGGGCCTGCTGGTGCTGGGCGTGGCGCTGATGCTGATGTGGAACCTCGTCATCCCGCCGGAGAGCCTCTTCTCGGTGACGCGCGCGCCATGAGGGCCTTGGTTCTGCTTCTCCTGCTGCTGGCCCCGGGTCTCACCACCGCGCAGCCGCTGGTTGCCCGCCTGTCCACCGACCGCGTGGACGTGACCACCGCGTTCGTGGGCGAGAGCGTGCTGGTCTTCGGCAGCACCGAGCAGCCCATCGGCCCCGGCGGCGACGAGATCATCGTGGTGGCGCGCGGCCCGGACACGCATTTCGTCGTGCGCCGGCGCGTCAATGTGCTGGGCATGTGGCTGAACGGCCCCTCGGCACATTTCGATGACGTGCCGAGCTTCTATGCCATCGCCGGCACGCTGCCCGCCTGGCGGCTGCTGCCGGAGGAAGTGCGCCAGGCGCGTGGCCTCGGCCTCGACGCGCTGCCGCTCACACCCAGTTCGGGCGCACGCTCGCCGCAGTTCCGCGCCGCCCTGCTGGAGTTGAAGCGCGCTGAGGGCCTGTGGCTCGAAGACGTGGCGCCGGTGGACATCGCGGGCAACCGCCTGTTCCAGGTGCGCCTGCCCCTGCCCGCCACCGTGCGGCCGGGGGTGTATGAGATCGCCGTCCACCTGGTCCGCTCGCGCCAGGTGGTGGCGACCGAACGGATGGGCTTCATCGTGGCCCGCACCGGCAGCGCGGCCGAGATCGAGCGGCTGGCGCGGCTGCAACCTGCCCTCTACGCGCTGATCTGCATCATTCTTGCCGCCCTGGCCGGTTGGCTGGGCAGCATCCTCTTCCGGAGAAGCTGATGACCGAGGACGGAACGGAAAAGGCCCGGCGGGACCGCGTGTTCCTGGTTGTCGTGGATGACAGCCCCGAACGCGCCATTGCCCTGCGCTACGCCTGCCTGCGCGCCGCCAAGGGGGGCGGGCGCGTGACGCTGCTGCGGGTGGTGGAGCCGGTGGAACAATCCGAGTGGGCCGGCATCGGTTCCATGATGCAGGCGGAACGCCGTGAGGAGGCCGAGGCGCTGCTGGCGGGCCTCGCCGCCCAGGTGAAGGAGCTGACGGGCGGCCTGCCCATGCTGGTGATCCGCGAAGGCCGCGTGGCCGATGAACTGCTGGCCCTGCTGGAGGAGGACCCGCGCATTTCCATCCTGGTGCTGGCCACCTCGGCCAGCGGCAAGGGGCCGGGGCCGCTGATCACGGCACTGACGGGCCGGCTGGCGGGCAAGATGACCGTGCCCATGACCATCGTGCCCGGCGCGATGAGCGAGGCGGAACTGGACCGGGTGACCTGATTTTTTGCCCTCAGGCGCCGGGCGCGCGCTCCGCGCGCTTGGCTTTCGCCGCGCGGCGCGACCGCTGCCGCACGGCGGCATGCGCGGCGCCGGCCGCTGTGCGGCCGGATGCTCCTGGCTTTGCCCTCAGGTGACGGGCGCCGCGCTCGCCCTCACTCCGGCAGCATATGCCCGAAGCGCTGCGCCTTCGTGGCCAGGTAGCCGTCATTCACGCCATTGCCGGCGAAGGCATGTTCCTCGCGGGCCTGCACCTCGATCCCGCAGGCAGCCAGCCCAGCGAGCTTGTCGGGGTTGTTCGTCAGCAACCTTACGCGCGGAATGCCCAGGGCGCGCAGCATGGTGGCCGCCACCAGGAAGTTGCGCTCATCCGCGCCATAGCCCAGGGCGCGGTTGGCATCGAGCGTATCGAGGCCCTGGTCCTGCAGCGTGTAGGCGCGCAGCTTGTTGACGAGGCCGATCCCCCGACCCTCCTGCGCCAGATAGACCAGCACACCCGCGCCTTCCTCGGCCATGCGGCGCAGCGCACCCTTCAGCTGCGGGCCGCAATCGCAGCGCAGCGAGCCGAGGAGGTCCCCGGTGAAGCATTCCGAGTGCAGGCGCGCCAGGGGCGCCCCGCCTCCGGCCAGCACCGCCTCGGGGTTGCCCACCAGCATGGCCAGGTGCTCGATCCCGCCATCGGCGGCGCGGAAGGCGATGATGCGCGTGTCCTTGGCATCCTCGAGCGGCACCCGCGCCTCGCCCACCGCGCGCAGCGTGGTGGCGGCGGTGTGGGGGTAGGCCAGGATCTCCTCGGCCGCGATGCCCATCAACCCCGGCACGGAGGTCACCACCCGGTCCAGCGGCACGGCCACCAGCGCGGGCAACAGGCGCCCCAGCTTCGCCAATGCCAGCGCGGCGGGGGCAAGGGCCGGCGTGGCCGCGCGGTCGAGCTGCTGGCCCTCGGCGCCCAAAAGCTGGTCCGCGGTGGGGTCGGCGAAGGCACGCAGGCGGGCAGGGTCCATCAGCCCGGCCGGCAGGCGCAGCGCCACGGCGCCGGCCTCCGGCGCATCAAGCGGCACGGGGCGCTGCAACAGCGCGGCCGCGCGCACGGGCGCCAGCAACAGCACCGGCGGGCGCGCGGAGGCGCGCGCCATCTCGCCCAGGCCCTGGGCGCCGACGGTCTCGGCCGCCGCGACAAGCAGGGCGCCCTCGGCCCCATGCACCAGCACGGGCGTGCCGCGCCGGAGGTCGGAGACGGCGCGATGCACCGCCCGCAGCACCTGCACATCCTCCGTCAGCGCGCCAAGGGAAGCCTGCGGTTGCGAAGCGACGACATTCATGGACGACCGATCCTTCATAGGCAGAGACTTTGCCCTGGAAATGTGGCGTCACAGTGGGAAGCGACAGGGCGCCATGGGAAACTTATTTTCGCGGGCGTATGCAACCTTTCGTGCAAGCATTCCGCCCGTGCGGCCCAAGTGCTAAGAAAGGCAGCATTGTGAACCACAGCGGCTGTCATAAGGCCGACATCCTCCAGGCGACCATGGCCGGCCCGCGCCAACTGCTTCTATTGACCGAGGACGAGGCCCTTGCGGCCATTCTTCCCGCGCAACTGGCGCAAGGCACCGAATACCGGGCAGAGCCCGCGGCACCTGGCGAAGGCCCTGGCCGCCTCACGGACCCCCTCGCACGCATCGAGGCCACGCTGCTCGACGCCCCGGCCCTCGCCTGGGAGGAGCCGGTGCGCGCGGCCAGCGCGGGGCGGCCCATCCTGCTGCTGGGCATCGGCGCGGCCTCGGAACTGCCCAGCCTGCCCAAGCCCGTGCGGCTGGCGGCGCTGGTGTCCCGGATGAACGCGCTGCTGGCGGCCTTCGAGGCCTCGCCCCAGGCGGGAATCCGGATGGGCGGGCATGTCTTCCACCCGGCCTCGCGCCTGATGCTGACGCCGGAAGGCAGCCGCATCCGCCTGACCGAGAAGGAGGCCGCCATCCTCCTCTACCTGCACCGCGCGGCCGGCCGCGCCGTCCCGCGCGCCGAATTGCTGGGAGAGGTCTGGGGTTATTCGGCCGCGGTCGCCACCCATACGCTGGAGACGCACATCTACCGGCTGCGCCGCAAGATCGAGCAGGCGCCGGACCTGGCGCGCCTGCTGGTCACGGAGGAGGGCGGATACCGGCTGGAACCCGCCCCCTGAGGTGATCGGACGCGGGCTCAGAGCAGCTTGCAGGCTTCCTCGAACTCCAGGCGCGGGCTGCGCGGGAACACGCCCGCCGGGTCGCCATGGCCCAGGTTGATCAGGAAATTGGACTTCCAGCCCGTATCGGCCAGGAACAGCTCATCCACCTTGCCATTGTCGAAGCCGCTCATGGCGCCGACATCGAGGCCCAGCGCGCGGGCGGCCAGCATCAGGTAGGCGCCCTGCAGCGTGCCGTTGCGGAAGGCCGTCTGGTCGGCCAGGGACCAGTTGCCCGAGAACCAGGACTTGGCATCGGCATGCGGGAAGAGGCGCGGCAGCAGGTCATAGAATTTCGGGTCATGCGCCACGATCACGACCACGGGCGCGGTCATGGTCTTCTCAAGGTTGCCGGCCGAAAGGGCCTCCTTCAGCTTCGCCTTCGCCTCGGGCGTGCGGAGGAACAGGAAGCGCGCGGGGGAGGCGTTGGCGCTGGTCGGGCCCCACTTCACCAGGTCATACAGCGCGCGCAGGGTCTCGTCGGAGACGGGCTTGTCCTGCCACTTGTTCTGGGTGCGCGCCTCGCGGAAGAGCTGGTCGAGGGCGGCGGGAGAGAGCGTTTCGGTCATGGAATTCCTTCCGGGCGGGGTTCCGCTGTCGTTGCGCATGTAGGGCGGTGGGGGCGGCGCTGCCAATCCGCACGGGCTATGGCCATCATCCGGCGTCGCAATATCGCGCCGGGCAGGCGTTTCCGTCGGCATGGAAGCATGGCTAGACTGCCCCCAACCGAATGGAGAGGAACCGCCCCTGATGGACCTGCGTGACATGCTCAAGGGGCGGCTGCGCCTGCCGCTCATCGCCTCGCCGCTGTTCATCATCTCGGTGCCGGACCTGGTGGTGGCGCAATGCACCAGCGGCATCATCGGCTCCATGCCCTCGCTCAACGCCCGGCCGCTGGAGCAGTTGGACGAGTGGCTGACCGAGATCCGCGAACGCCTGGCCGCGCATGACCGCGCCCATCCGGACCGGCCCTCGGCGCCCTTCGCCATCAACCTCATCGTCCACAAGTCCAATGACCGGCTGGAGCAGGACCTGGCGCTGTGCGTGAAGCACAAGGTGCCGCTGATCATCACCTCGCTGGGCGCCAGGCCGGAGGTGAACGAGGCCATCCATTCCTATGGCGGCTTCGTGATCCATGACGTGATCAACCAGTTCTTCGCCCGCAAGGCCATCGAGAAGGGCGCCGACGGGCTGGTGCTGGTGGCCGCCGGCGCCGGCGGCCATGCCGGGGCGCAATCCCCCTTCGCCCTGGTGCAGGAGACGCGGCAATGGTTCGACGGGCCGGTGGCGCTGTCGGGTTCCATCGCCCATGGCCGCAGCATCCTGGCCGCCGAGGCCATGGGGGCGGACTTCGCCTATATGGGCACGGCCTTCATCGCGACCCCCGAGGCCCGCGCGGTCGAGGACTACAAGCAGATGATCGTGGAGAGCGGGGCGGGCGACATCGTCTACACCAACCTCATCACCGGCGTGCATGGGAACTACCTGAAGCCCTCCATCACCCGGGCGGGGCTGGACCCCGACAACCTCGACACCGGCGACAAGTCGCAGATGACCTTCGCCTCCGACCGCAAGAAGCGCTGGAAGGACATCTGGGGCGCGGGCCAGTCGGTGGGCGGCATCCATGAAGTCGTGCCCGCGGCGGCGCTGGTGGACCGGCTGGCGGCGGAATACGCCGAGGGGCGGCGCGCGCTGGGGGCGCATTCGCCCATCGTGAACCCGGCTTGGGGCCAGGGCCAGCGAGCGGCGGCCGAATAGCGGCGTAACCTTACGGGGCCGGGCAACGAAGCGGGAGGCAGGCCCTCCCCTTCCCTGCACGGATGCTTATCTACCTGCCATGGAACTTGAAGCCACCCTGCGGCTGGGCGCCTTCGCGGGCGTCCTGGCCGCGCTGATCCTGGCAGAGCGCCTGCTGCCCTGGACGCATCCGCGCCCGCTGGGCATGCGGCGCTGGCTACCCAACCTGGGGCTGGTGGCGGTGGGGTCGGTGCTGGTGCGCTTCACCCTGCCATTGGCGGCCGTGGCGGCGGCTGTCTGGGCGCAATCCCAGGGCATCGGGGTGATGAACTGGCTGGACCTGCCGCTGTGGGTTTCCATCCCGCTCACGGTCGTGGTCTTCGACCTCATCATCTATGTCCAGCACCGCGTCTTCCACCACGTTCCCTGGCTGTGGCGCCTGCACCGCGTCCACCACGCGGACCCCGAGATGGACGCCACCACCGGCGTGCGCTTCCACCCGGTGGAAATCTGGCTTTCCATGGTGATCAAGATCGCCTTCGCGGTGGCGCTGGGCGCGCCGCCCGAGGGCATCCTGGCCTTCGAGATCATCCTGAACGCCACCAGCCTGTTCGAGCACGCGGCCATCCGCATCCCGCCCCGGCTGGACAAGGCGCTGGGCTGGGTCATCGTCACGCCCAACCTGCACCGCATCCATCACAGCGAGCGCGAGCACGAGACGAACAGCCATTACGGCTTCTGCCTCTCCCTCTGGGACCGCCTCTTCGGCACCTGGCGCGGCCGCTGGGAAGGGGAGCTGGTGCTGGGCGTGCGCGACCACCGCGCGCCGGACCGGCAGACGCTGCGGCGCCTGTTGACCCAGCCGCTGGAATAGCCGTCGGATCGGCTTGGGCGGCAGACCGAGGCCGTGGACCAGCCGCTCAACGCGGCGGACGGTTCTCCAGCCCCCGCGCCGCCCGCTGCTGGCGGATATTCTCCACCGAGGCACCGACCTGCTCCCGGAAGCGGGCCAGGCCCTCGCGCACCCCGCGGTGCGCCTCGGGGAATTCCCGCGGCGGGGTGAAGCGGTCGGGCTGGCTTTCATCATGCGCCAGCACCGCGTCCATGATCCGCACCAGGGCCGGCACGTCGCCAAAGGCCCATTCGTTCACCGGCCGCCCCACGCTGTCCGACAGCGCGGCGAAAAGGGCGCGGTCCCCATCAGCCGGCAGGTCCGGCCGCGCCAGCAGGTGCGTGCGGAAGCGGAGCTGGCCCAGGTAGAAAAGGAAGACCGCATCCTCCCGCTGGCCCGCGCCGAACAGCCGGGCCGCCTCCTGGTAGTAGTAGGCGGGGTGCTGGCCGTTCAGCCTGGCCCCCAGCGCCTCATTGGCACGCGCCGCCCCGGGGGCGAGCGCCAGGAAGGGGAGCGCGGCGAGGTGACGTCGGTGCATGTCGGTGTCCTTGGATAGGGGGCCGTCTCAGCCCAGCCCGTTCACAACGCCCGCATAACGCTCCAGCACCAGCCGGCGCTTCACCTTCATGGTGGGCGTCAGCATGCCGTTTTCCACGGTGAAGGGCTCGGTCACGGGGGTCCAGCGGCGGATGCGCTCCACCGGAGAGAGCTTGGCGTTCACCCGTGCGACCGCGCCTGCCAGGCTCTCCGCCTGGCCCTCGGCCGGCACCAGCAGGGCCACCACGCCGGCCATGCCCTCGCCGGCCGCGACCGCCTGGGCGATCTCGGGCTCGCCCACCAGTAGGGCCTCCAGCTTGGAAGGGGCCACCATGTCGCCGCCCTTGAGCTTGATGAAATCCCGCTTGCGGTCGGTGATGACGAGGCGCCCTTCCTCCATCCGTCCCACATCGCCGGTGTGCAGCCAGGTCTTGCCCTCGCCCTCGGAGGGCCGCAGGGCGGCTTCCGTCGCCTCGGGGTTGTTCCAGTAGCCATCCATGACCAGGCCGCCGGCCACCAGGATTTCCCCGTCCTCCGCGATCCGCACCTCCACGCCGGGCAAGGGCGGGCCGACGCTGTGGCGGGCATTGGCCCAAGGCAGGTTCACGCTGATGACGGGGCCGGCCTCGCTCTGCCCATAGCCCTGGATCAGCGGCAGGCCCAGCGCCAGGAAGAAGCCCGACAGCTCGGGGTCCAGCCGCGCGCTGCCCGAGACCAGCGCCCGCACATTGCCGCCGAAGCGGGCGCGGATCTTGTTCCGCACCAGCCGGTCCAGAACCGCATCCTGCACGCGTTCCAGCAGGTTCAGCGGCGGGCCGTCCATCTTCCGCAGCCCCAGCGCCAGGGCCTGGTCGAAGAGGCGCTTCTTCAGCCCGCCATCCTTCTCCACCTGGGCCGTGATGCGCGCGCGCAGCACTTCGAACAGGCGGGGCACGGCGGTGATGATGGCGGGCTTGAACTCGGCCATCTCCGCGCCAAGCCGGTCCGCGCCGCGGGAATAGACCACCTCCATGCCGAAGGAGGGCAGCAGGTAGCCGCCCACCGTGTGCTCATAGCTGTGCGACATGGGCAGGAAGGAGAGATACTTCTCGCCCTCCACATGCAGCCGCGCGATGAGGGGGCGGATGCCCTCGCGGTTGGCAAGCAGGGCGCGGTGGGGCAGCATGACGCCGCGCGGCGTGCCCCCGGTGCCGGAGGTGTAGATCAGGCAGGCGAGCCGCCCCGCCGGGATGTGCTCGGCCTCCGCCATCAGCATCACCACGTCGCTGGGCGCGGCCTCCAGCGCCGCCCATTCGGCCAGCCGGCCGCCTGGGGGTTCGGGGGCGCCCGCCT
This sequence comes from Roseococcus sp., assembly GCA_035998215.1. Taxonomy (GTDB): domain Bacteria; phylum Pseudomonadota; class Alphaproteobacteria; order Acetobacterales; family Acetobacteraceae; genus Roseococcus. The sequence goes on from DASYHU010000009.1 coordinate 63,794, forward strand.
CCATGCAGACCAGCAGGTCGAGACCCCCCGTGCGGCCCGCCGCCTCCACCACCGCCCGTGCCAGCGCGGCCGTGGACACCACCGCCACCCGCGCCCCGCTGTCGCCCAGCACATGGGCGTGGTCGGCCACGGTGTTGGTCACATAGGTGGGCACGGTGACGGCGCCGATGGTCATGATGGCCACGTCGGCGATCAGGAATTCCGGGCGGTTCTCACTGACCAGCAGCACGCGGTCCCCGGGCATGACGCCCTGGGCGCGCAGCCAGGCGGCCACCGCGGCCACCTTCATGGCGAAGCCGCCCCAGGGCAGCGTCTCCCACCGCCCGCCACGCCAGGCGGTCAGCATGGGCCTGTCGGGCATTTCGCGGGCCAGGCCCAGCATCATGCCCGGCAGGCTGGTCCATCGGGTTCCGGCTTGATTCATGTTTCCCCCCGGCTCTCGGCGCGCGCGCCTTGGCCGCGCCTTCTCTTCGCATATATGAGAGGAATGCAAGACCGCCCATTTCCGCTGCGCGCCCCCCTCGATGCCTCCGCGGGGGAAGCCCCCCTCCCCGCCTGGGATTTGTCCGACCTCTACAAGGGGGAAGACGACCCCGCGCTGGAAGCGGACCTGGCCCGGGCCGAGGCCGAGGCGAGCGCCTTCCAGGACCGTTTCGCCACCAGGCTCGGCGGCCTCTCGGGCGATGCCCTGGCCCGCGCCATCGCGGAATATGAGCGGATCGAGGAAATCCTCGGCCGGGTGATGAGCTTCGCCCAGCTGGTCTTCTCGGGTGACGCGCAGAACCCCGCCAATGGCCGCTTCTACCAGACCATGCAGGAGCGGGTGACGACCATCTCCTCCTACCTGGTCTTCTTCACGCTGGAGCTGAACCGGCTGGAGGAGGCGGCGCTGGAGGCGAAGCTGCGCGAAAGCGCCGCCCTCGCGCGCTTCCGCCCCTGGCTGCGCGACCTGCGCGTCTGGCTGCCCCACCAGCTTCCGGACGAGATGGAGAAGCTGCTGCACGAGAAGGAGGTGACGGGCCGCGCGGCCTGGAACCGCCTCTTCGACGAGACCATGGCCAACATGACCGTCACCGTCTCGGGGACGGAACTCTCCGTCTCCGCCGCGCTGAACAAGCTCTCCGACACCGACCGCGCGGTGCGCGAGGCGGCGGCGCAGGGCGTGTCGGAGGCCTTCCAGTCCCGTATCCGCCTCTTCTCCCTCATCACCAACACGCTGGTGAAGGACAAGGAGGTGATGGACCGCTGGCGCAAGCACCCGCGTCCCGGCTCCTCCCGCAACCGCGCCAACATGGTCGAGGACGAGGTGGTGGATGCCCTCGTCACCGCGGTCCGCGGCGCCTATCCGCGCCTGTCGCATCGCTACTACGCCATGAAGGCGAAGTGGCTGGGCCTGGAGAAGCTCCAGCACTGGGACCGCAACGCGCCCATCCCGCGCGACACCGACGCGACCATCCCCTGGCCCGAGGCGGTTTCGCGCGTGCGCGCGGCCTATGGCGCCTTCTCGCCCGAACTGGAGCGCGTGGCAGCCCCCTTCTTCGACAAGCCCTGGATTGACGCCGCACTCCGCCCCGGCAAGGCGGGCGGCGCCTTCGCGCACCCGACCGTGCCCTCGGCCCACCCCTATCTGCTGCTGAACTACCACGGCAAGGCGCGGGACGTGATGACGCTGGCCCATGAACTCGGCCATGGCGTGCACCAGCGGCTTGCCGCCGAGCAGGGCTACCTGATGAGCGGCACGCCGCTGACCCTGGCCGAGACGGCCTCAGTGTTCGGCGAGATGCTGACCTTCCGCGCCATGCTCGACGCCGAGACCGACCCGCAGAAGCGCCGCCTGCTGCTGATCGGCAAGGTGGAGGACATGCTGAACACGGTGGTCCGCCAGATCGCCTTCTATCGCTTCGAGACCCTGCTGCATGATGAGCGCCGCAAGGGCGAGCTCAGCGCCGAGCGTATCGGCGAGATCTGGATGCAGGTGCAGACCGAAAGCCTCGGCCCCGCCTTCGAGTTCACGCCGGATTACGCCGTCTACTGGGCCTATGTGCCGCACTTCGTGCACAGCCCCTTCTACGTCTATGCCTATGCCTTCGGGGATTGCCTGGTGAACGCGCTCTACGGCGTGTTCCGCGACGGTTCGGTGCAGGATTTCGAGCGCAAATATCTCGACATGCTCCGCGCCGGCGGCACGCTGCGCCACAAGGAATTGCTGGCACCCTTCGGCCTCGACGCCTCGCGGCCGGAATTCTGGAACAAGGGGCTCGACGTCATCGCGGGCTTCATTGACGAGCTGGAACGCACCCCATGAGCGAGCGCCGCGAAAGCACCCTCTTCGGCGAGGTGCGGCGGATGGTCCGCACCTCCGGCGCCGTCACCGGCATCGCGGCCCGCGTGGCGGGCGAGCGCTATCTCGGCATCAAGACCAACAAGGACAGCCATGCCGAGGACCTCAAGGCCATCCTGGGCGGGCTGAAGGGGCCCATGATGAAGGTGGCGCAGTTCCTCGCCACCATCCCCGACGCGCTGCCCGAGGAATACGCGCGCGAACTGGCCACCCTGCAATCCAACGCCCCGCCCATGGGCTGGGCCTTCGTGAAGCGGCGCATGGGCACGGAGTTGGGCCCGGATTGGCAGAAGCATTTTTCCCAGTTCGGGCAGGAGGCGGCGGCCGCCGCCAGCCTTGGGCAGGTGCATCGCGCCACGCTGAAGGATGGCACGCAGGTTGCCTGCAAGCTGCAATACCCCGACATGCCGAGCGTGGTGGAGGCGGATCTTCGCCAGCTCAAGCTCGGCATGCAGCTCTATCGCCGCATGGACAGCGCGCTCGACAATGAGGACGCCTACGCCGAGATCGCCGACCGGCTGCGCGAGGAGCTGGACTACACGCGCGAGGCCTCGCACCAGCGCCTCTACGACCTCATCCTCGCCGATGAGCCGAACGTCCAGGTGCCGACGCCCATTGACCACCTGACCACGCGACGCCTGCTGACCATGACCTGGCTGGAGGGCGGCTCCATCCTGAAGCGCCTCGACGAGGACCCGCCGCTGGAGGAGCGCAACGACTACGCCCGCGCCCTCTTCGCCGCCTGGTACAAGCCCGTCTATCGCTACGGCGTCATCCATGGCGACCCGCATCTGGGCAACTACCAGATCCGCCGCCCCACCGATGGCGCGCCAGGCGGTCTCTCGCTGCTCGACTTCGGCGTGGTGCGGATCTTCCCGCCGCAGTTCATCACCGGCGTCATCACCCTCTATGAGGCGGTGCGCGACGGCGATGACGACAAGGCGCACCATGCCTTCGAGGTCTGGGGTTTCCGCAACCTCTCGCGCGAGACCATGCTGGTGCTGAAGAAGTGGGCGGATTTCCTCTACGAACCGCTGCTGGAGGACCGCGTGCGCCTCATCCAGCAGTCGAGCGACCCCACGCATGGGCGCAAGGTGGCGGAGGAGGTGCATCGCGGTCTCAAGGCCACGGGCGGCGTGCGCATCCCGCGCGAATTCCCGCTGATGGACCGTGCCGCGATCGGCCTGGGCAGCGTGTTCTTCCGCCTGAAGGCGGAGCTGAACTGGCACCGCATGTTCCACGAGCTGATCGAGGGCTACAACGAGGCGGCGCTGGCCCAGCGACAGGCGGACGCCTTGGCCCAGGCGCGCGTGCCCGGGCCGGTCGTGGCGCCCACCAAGTAGTCAGCGGCGCGGCTGGACCTCCTCGATCCGGCCGCCGCAGCCGCGGAAGCAGCGGTCATAGTCGCCGCTGCACCGCCAGGACTGGTTGAGGCAGGCGGAGGGCTGCACGCAGCCCATGCCACGCGACTGCACGCAGCGGTTATAGGCCGCCATGGCGAAGTTCCGGCTGGCATTGCAGCGCTGGTAGTCGCGGTCGGCGAAGGCGCGGCATTGCTGCTGGTCGAACTGGCACTGCGAGACGCAGGCCTGCCCCTCAGGCCCCGGCGGCGGGATATAGGCGTATTCCGTGCAGGCCCCCAGCGCGAAGAACGCCAACAGCAACACCGAGCTTCGGATTTTCGTGAACATGCGGCCCGCCCATTTCCTCTACGAGGAGTTATGGCGGGCCGCGTTCGCCTTGGCTACAGGATGTAGCGGGACAAATCGGCGCTTGCGGCCAGGGGTGCCACGCGGTCGCGCACCATGGCCGCATCCACCGTCACCGTCTCGCCGCGCCGGTCGCTGGCGTGGAAGCTGACATCCTCCAGCAGGCGTTCCAGCACGGTGGCGAGCCGCCGCGCGCCGATATTCTCGACGCTGGCGTTGATCTCGGCGGCGAGGTCCGCGAGCGCATCCACCGCATCTTCCTGGAAGACCAGTTCCACACCCTCCGTCGCCATCAGCGCGCTGGCCTGCTTGAGCAGGGAATGCTCCGGCTCGGTCAGGATGCGACGGAAATCGTCGCGGGTCAGCGCCTTCAACTCCACGCGGATGGGCAGGCGGCCCTGCAATTCCGGCAGCAGGTCCGAGGGCTTGGACAGATGGAAGGCACCCGAGGCCACGAAGAGGATGAAGTCCGTCCGCACCGGGCCATGGCGCGTGTTGACGGTGGTGCCCTCGATCAACGGCAGCAGGTCGCGCTGCACGCCCTCGCGGCTGACATCACCGCCGCGGAAGCCGCCTTCGCTGGTCCGGGCGCAGATCTTGTCAATCTCGTCCAGGAAGACGATGCCGTTGTTCTCCGCGTTCTGCACCGCGGCGCGGGTCAGCGCCTCGTTGTCCAGCAGCTTGTCGGCCTCGTCACGGATCAGCGCCTCGCGCGCGGCGGCCACCGTCATGCGGCGGGGCTTGGCGCGGCCACCGAACATCTTGCCCAGCATGTCCTGCATGTTCTGCATCTGGCCGGGCGGCATGCCGGGCATGTCCATCATGCCGATGGGCGTGCCCTGGGGCTCGTTCACCTGGACCTCGATCTCGCGGCCCTCCAGCGTTCCCTCGCGCAGCATGCGGCGGAACTTCAGCCGCGTCTCGCCCGAGGCGCCCTCGCCCACCAGGCCAGTGACGATGCGCTCCTCGGCCTGGAGTTCGGCCTTGGCCTGCACGCCGCGTCGCGCCTGCTCGCGCTGCTGGAGGATGGCGGCCTCCACCAGGTCGCGCACGATGCTCTCCACGTCGCGGCCCACATAGCCGACCTCGGTGAACTTCGTGGCCTCGACCTTGAGGAAGGGCGCATTGGCCAGACGCGCCAGGCGGCGGGCGATCTCGGTCTTGCCGCAGCCCGTGGGGCCGATCATCAGGATGTTCTTCGGAACCACCTCTTCCTGGAGGGATTCCGGCAATTGCTGCCGGCGCCAGCGGTTGCGCAGCGCGATGGCGACCGCGCGCTTCGCGTCGTTCTGGCCGATGATGAAGCGGTCCAGCTCGCTCACGATCTCGCGCGGGGAGAGGTTGACCGTCTCGATGGGGCTGATCTCGTTCATGCGGGCAACGTCTCCAGGATGAAGTTGCCATTGGTGTAGACGCAGATGTCGGCCGCGATCTTCATGGAGCGGCGGGCAATCTCCTCCGCGGACAACCCCTCCACCGTCATCAGCCCGCGGGCGGCGGCCAGCGCGTAGTTGCCGCCCGAGCCGATGCCGATGATGGCATCCTCCGGCTCCAGCACGTCGCCATTGCCGGTGAGAAGCAGGGAACGATCCTTGTCGGCCACCGCCAGCAGCGCCTCCAGCCGGCGCAGGTAGCGGTCGGTGCGCCAGTCCTTCGCCAGCTCCACGCAGGCGCGTTCGAGCTGGTCGGGGAAGCGTTCGAGCTTGGCCTCCAGCCGCTCCAGCAGGGTGAAGGCATCCGCGGTGGCGCCGGCGAAGCCGGTCAGCACGCGCCCCTGGGCGATGCGGCGCACCTTGCGCGCATTGCCCTTCACCACGGTCTGGCCGAGCGAGACCTGGCCATCGCCCGCCATCGCGACGCGCCCGTCGCGCCGCACGCAGAGGATGGTGGTGCCGTGCCAGCCGATCGGATCATGTGTTGTGTTCGACATGGTGCCGATGTGGCGCGTCGGCCCCGCTTCGGCAATGCGGCTTGCCCGATCGCATGACGGACCCGAACATCTCGCATCCATGGAGTGCGCCCCAATGCTGCCCTGCCTCGCCCCGGCCGATTCGCCCGCCTTGCCCCTGCATGTGGTGACGCAAGGCGGCTGGGATTCCCTGCCCGGCGCCGATTTCGCGCGCGCCAGCGGCTTCAAGGCCAAGCCTGGGGAACTGGCGCTTCTGCCGGGCGGGGATGGGCTGGCCGGCGCGCTGCTGGGCGCGCCCGAGACGCCGCACGGCTTCGGCGCCCTCCCCTTCGCCCTGCCCGAGGGCACGACCTGGCGCGCGGAAGGCGCGGAGCCTGGCGACGTCACGCTTGGCTGGTGCCTCGGCGCCTACCGTTTCACCCGCTTCAAGCCCGGCAAGCGCCCGCCCGCCCGGCTGGTCGTCGCGCCCGGCCATGAGGAGGCCGCCATCGAGGCCACCGCCATCTGGCGCGCGCGGGACCTGATCAACACGCCCGCGAACCACCTGGGCCCGGCCGAACTCGCCGCCATCGTGGCGGAGATCGGCGCCGCCCATGGCGCCCGGGTGGAGATCATCGAGGGGGCGGCGCTGGAACAGGGCTTCCCGGCGGTGGCGGCCGTCGGCCAGGGCAGCCCACGCGCGCCGCGCGTGGCCGTGCTGGAATGGGGTGCCGAGGACGCACCGCTGGTGGCGCTCTGCGGCAAGGGGGTGTGCTTCGACACGGGCGGACTGGACCTCAAGCCCTCCTCGGCCATGCTGCGCATGAAGAAGGACATGGGCGGGGCCGCGGTGATGATCGGGCTGGCGGAGGCGCTGATGGCCTCGCGCGCGCCCATCCGCCTGCTGCTGCTGGTGGGGGCGGTGGAGAACAGCGTCTCAGGCACCGCCTTCCGCCCCCTGGACGTGATCCGCACCCGCAAGGGGCTGACCGTCGAGATCGGCAACACCGATGCCGAGGGCCGCCTGGTCCTGGCCGATCTGCTGGCCTTCGCCGCCGAACGCCGCCCCCGCCTGATCCTGGACGGTGCGACCCTGACGGGGGCCGCGCGGGTGGCCCTGGGGCCGGACCTGCCCGCCCTGTTCAGCAATGACGAGGCGCTGGCCGCCGCCCTGCTGGCCGGGGGCGAAGCTGCCGGCGAGCCCCTGTGGCGGCTGCCGCTGCACAAGGGCTATGCGGGGTGGCTCGATAGCCCGGTGGCCGATCTCAACAATGTGGCCTCCAAGCCGATGGCGGGTGCCATCGTCGCGGGGCTTTTTCTTGAGCGATTTGCACCAAGTGACATTCCGTGGGGACACCTGGACCTGTATGCTTGGAATGACAGTTCCCGCCCAGGCCGCCCCGAAGGAGGCGAGGCCACGGGGCTGCGGGCCCTGCGCCGAGGGCTGCAAAACTTCCTGCATGGTTGAGCCAACACTCGCTCAACCCGCAATATTTTTAACGAGCGGTTGATGAATTCCTTGCAATTTTCTCGGCGCTGATCCCTACTGTTCGCATGGCGGCAACCCCATGTGGACGCCATCACAGTCAAATTCCGCGAGCCAGGGGGGCACCCAACTTCATCCGACCCCTCCAAGGCCTTGCCGGGAAAGGAAGGATGCCATGTCTGTCCACTCCAACCCCGACCAGCTGGTGGGCGTCCTGCGGGACACCATCGTGGCGCTGGTCCGCCGGGATGGGCCGGACTTGTCGGCCCGCCAGCTTGGTGTGTTCCTCACGGTGTATCTGAGCCCGGGCCCGCACACGGTCCGCGGCCTCGCGCATGAGCTGAACGTCTCCAAGCCCGCCATCACCCGCGCCCTGGACCGCCTGGGCGAGCTGGACCTGGCCCGCCGCAAGGTGGACCCCATGGACCGCCGCAGCGTGCTGGTGCAACGCACCCTCAAGGGCTCGGTCTTCCTGCGCGACCTGCGCCAGACCATGGCCGAGGCGGAGGGCATCATCACCGAGATGCCTCTCCCTGATTCGGCCATCGCGGCCGAGCTGGAAGGCGCGGGCTACCGCTGAACCCGCGCCCGGGGCGCGGCGGCCCTCAGCCGCCCGCCTCCAGCCGCTTGCCCGTCTCGCCGTCAAAGACGTGCAGGGTTTCCAGCGGGATGATGACGTTGAGCGCGCCATCGGAATAGGTGCTGCCGGGCAGCTTGGCCGTCACCTCGGTGCCGTCCGCGAGGCGTGCATGGATCACGCTCTCCCCGCCCAGCGGCTCCACGAGATCAACCTGAAGTTCCAGCCCGCCCTGGCCGGGCGTCAGGTGTTCGGGCCGTACGCCGATGGTCAGCTTGCGGCCGGCGGGGCCGGGGCGTGGCCCGTCATGGAACGGCAGGACGAGGCCATTGGTGTCAAGCCGCGCGGCATGGCCGCCCTCCTCCAGCGTGGCGGGAAAGAGGTTCATGGCCGGGCTGCCGATGAAGCTCGCCACATAGGTGTCGGCGGGGCGGGCCCAGATCTCCATGGGGGTCGCGATCTGCGCGGCGTGGCCGGCATGCATCACCACCAGCCGGTCGCCCAGCGTCATGGCCTCCACCTGGTCATGCGTCACGAACAGGCTGGTGACGCCCAGGCGCTTTTGCAGGCGCCGGATTTCGGCCCGCATCTGCACGCGCAGCTTGGCGTCCAGGTTGGACAGCGGCTCGTCGAAGAGGAACAGCTTGGGCTCGCGCACGATGGCGCGCCCCATGGCGACGCGCTGCCGCTGCCCACCCGAGAGCTGCCGCGGCCGGCGTTCCAGCAGCGCGCCGATGCCCAGAAGGTTCGCCGCCTCCTGCACCCGCGCCGCGATCTGGTCGCGCGGCAGGCCCCGGATCTTGAGGCCATAAGCCATGTTGTCGAAGACGCTCATGTGCGGATAGAGCGCGTAGTTCTGGAACACCATCGCCACGTCGCGCTCGGCGGGTTCAAGCGCCGTGACATTGCGCCCCGCGATGACGACATTGCCGGTGCTGGCTGTCTCCAGCCCCGCCACGATGCGCAGCAGGGTGGATTTGCCGCAGCCCGAGGCGCCGACGATGACGATCATTTCGCCATCGGCCACGTCGAGGTCGATGCCGTGCAGCACATGGGTGGGCCCGAAGGCCTTGGTCACGCCCTGGATGTTGAGGGTCGCCATTACTTCTCGGTCTCCGTCAGGCCCTTCACGAACCAGCGCTGCATGAGGATGACAACGGCGACCGGCGGCAGCAGGGCCAGCACGGTGGTCGCCATGACGATGTTCCATTCGGTGTCGGCTTCCGCCCCCAGCATCTTCACGATGCCGATGACGATCGTCTCCACATCCGTGCTCGTCGTGACCAGCAGGGGCCAGAGATACTGGTTCCAGCCATAGACGAAGAGGATGACGAAGAGCGCCGCGATATTGGTGGCCGAGAGCGGCAGGACGATGTCCTTGAAGAAGCGCATCGGCCCCGCGCCGTCCATCTTGGCGGCCTCCACCAGCTCATCCGGGATGGTCAGGAAGAACTGGCGGAACAGCAGCGTGGCCGTGGCCGACGCGATCAGCGGGATGATCAGCCCCTGGTAGGTGTTCACCATGCCAAGGTCGCTCACCACCTGGAAGGTGGGGAAGATGCGCACTTCCACGGGCAGCATCAGCGTGATGAAAATGGCCCAGAAGCAGAGCATCCGGCCGGGGAAGGAGAAGAACGCCACCGCATAGGCCGAGGTGATCGAGATGGCGAGCTTGCCCACCGTGATCAGCAGCGCCATCACCGCGCTGTTGAACATCATGGTCGAGACGGGCACGGAGGCGCGGCGGGTGTTCCCCTCGCTCCAGGCCGTCGCGTAGTTGTTCCACCCCTCGGAACCCGGCAGCAGGGGCACCTCGCCCCGGCCGATGGTGGCCGCGTCATGGGTGGAGCCCATCAGCACGATCCAGATGGGCAGGGCGAAGAGCACCACGCCCAGAAGCAGGATCACATGGGTGGTGAGGTCGGCGCCGAGGAAGCGGCGGCGGCGCGGCGCCTCCGCGGCCAGCGGCACGGGCGCCGCGATGGCGGGCTGAGCGTGGGACATCAGTAATGCACCCTGCGTTCGATGAAGCGGAACTGCACCAGCGTCAGCGCCATCACCGCGATCATCAGCACCACCGACTGCGCGGCCGAGGAGCCGAGGTCGAGGTTCACCCGCCCATCCACATAGGCGCGGTAGATCATGGTCTGGGTCGCGTTGCCTGGCCCACCGCCGGTCAGCGCGTCAATGATCCCGAAGGTGTCGAACACGGCCGAGGTGATGTTGATCACCAGCAGGAAGAAGGTGGTGGGCGACAGCAGCGGGAAGATGACGGTCCAGAAGCGGCGCGAGGGGCTGGCGCCGTCAATGGCCGCCGCCTCCAGCACGGATTTCGGGATGGATTGCAGCCCCGCCAGGAAAAAGAGGAAGTTGTAGGAAACCTGCTTCCACGCCGCGGCCAGGATCACCACCAGCATCGCCTGGTCCCCGTTCAGCCGGTAGTCCCAGGGGACGCCGAAGCCGTTCAACGCCCGGCCGAGCAGGCCAAGGCTCGGGTGGAACAGGAAGATGTAGAGCACGGCCGCGATGGCCGGCGCGATGGCATAGGGCCAGATCAGCAGGGTGCGGTAGGTGTTCCGCCCACGGATGTGCCGGTCCGCCAGCACGGCCAGCAGCAGCGCCACGCCCATGGAGAGCACGGTCACCCAGAAGCTGAACCAGATCGTGTTCCAGATCACCTGCAGGTAGCGTTCATCGGCGAAGAGGTCCTGGAAGTTCTCCAGGCCCACGAACATGACCGAGATGCCGAAGGCGTCCTGCCGCAGGAAGGAATACCGAATGGCCTCCGCCGCGGGCCAGAAGAAGAAGATGGCGGTGACGATGAGCTGTGGCGCAAGCAGCAGATAGGGCAGCAGCTTGTTGCCGAAGATGACCTTGCGCCGCATGGGGCCTCACGGAAAGGAAGGGGGGCGGAACAGCCGCCCCCCGGAATGGTTCAGTCTCAGCGGCGGTTGGCGCGCTCGAAGTTCCGCAGCACCACGTCGGCGCGGCGGTTGGCGTTGGCCAGGGCCGTCTGCGCGTTCTGCTGGTTCTGGAAGCCGCGCTCAAGCTCTTCCTGGATGATGTTGCGGATTTCCACGAAGCCGCCCAGGCGGAAGCCCTGGCTGTTCGGCGTGGGCTGCGCGCGGGAGAGCTGGGTGATGGCGGCATCGGCGCCGGGGTTGCGCTCGTAGAAGCCCTCGGCCTTGGACGCCTCGTAGGCGGCCAGCGTCAGCGGCACATAGCCGGTGACCTGGTGCCACCACTTGTCCTGCTCCACGTCGGAGATGAAGCGGTAGAACTCCGCCACGCCGCGGTATTCGGCCGCGGTGCGGTTGCGCGAGGTCAGCGCCCAGAGGCTCGCGCCGCCGATCACGCCGTTCTTCGGGCTGTTTGTGATGTCGGCATGGTGCGGCAGCACCACCGAGGCCCAGCGGAACCGCGCCTCGCGCTGCACCGCGGCCCGGCCGGCGGAGGAGTTGAAGCTGATCGCCGCCTGGCCGGCCGGGAAGGCCGCGCCGCCGCCGCCATCGCGGCCGCCATAGGTGAAGTGCCCGGCGCGCTGCATCTCCAGCAGCATCTCGGTCTGCTTCAGGAAGATGGGATCGGCGAGGTTCATCCGCGCGTCCAGCCCCTGGAAGCCATTGGCGGGCGAGGCCAGCGCGACATCGTGCAGAGACGACATCTGCTCGTACATCACCCAGGTCGGCCAGGCGGTCGTCATCGCCATCTCGGTGCCGCCGCGCGCGCGCAGCGCCTGGGCCGCGGTGCGCACCTCGGCCCAGGTCTTGGGCAGGTCGGTGGTGGAGAGGCCCGCGCGCTCGAAGGCGTCCAGGTTCAGCCACATCACCGCCGAGGAGGAGTTGTGCGGCATGGAGATCATGCGGCCCTGGGTGTCGCTGTAGTAGCCGCGCACACCGGCCAGGTAGCGCTGCGGGTCGAGCTCGATGCCCGCCTCGCCCAGCAGTTCATACACGGGACGGATGGCCGGGCCCGCGCTCATCATGGTGGCGGTGCCCACCTCGAAGACCTGGGCGATGTGCGGGGCCGTGCCCGCGCGCCAGGCGGCGATCGCGCCGCTCATCACCTCGGGGTAGGAGCCGCGGAAGGTGGCCACCACGCGGTAGCGGTCCTGGCTCTCGTTGAAGCGCTGCGCCTGCTCGGCCACGCGCTCGCCCAGGGCGCCGGCCAGGCCGTACCAGAACTGGATTTCGACGCGGCCGCCGGCGCCGGTCTGCGCGCGGGCCGAGGGGGCGATGAAGGGAACGGACAAAAGGCCGGCCGAGCCGGCCAGCAGTGAGCGGCGCTGCATGAAAGTGCTCTCCCAGGGTTTTGGTCTTGCGGGGCGCTATACGCGCTTGGTTGCCTCGGTGTGACGGTTTTTTTGCAGAATGATGAAGGCCACCCCCAACTGGCAAGAGGCTTCGTTCAACCCGCCGTCAGCCGCGCGTAAAGTTCAGGGTCCGTCGCCCCCTCCGTGCCGAAGACCAGCACCCGGCTCTCCGGCCCAAGGCCCAGCATCGCCCGGGCCGACACATCAGCCATGGCCGATTCGAAGGCGATCAGCCCCGCCACGGCGCTTTCGCCGGCCTCGATTCCCCGCGCGTGCAGGGCGCGCATGGCCGGCGGCACCGCCGAATCGGGGACCGCCATGAAGGCGAAGGCCGCCCGCTCCAGCTCCTGCCAGGCCAGCAGGGAGGGCTCCCCGCAGGCCAGCCCCGCCATGATGGTATCCAGCGCGCCGGTCACGGCCCGCATCTCGCCGGCGGCCGCACTTTCCAGCAGGCAGGCGGCCTCCTCCGGCTCGGCCACCACCAGCCGGGCGCCAGGGGCCTGGTGGCGCAGCTGGACCGAGACGGCCGCCGCCACGCCGCCCACCCCGCCGGGGACGAAGACATGCGTGGGTGGCGCGGGCATCTGGGCCAGGGCCTCCTCCGCCATCAGCCGGTAGCCCTGCATCACGTCGCGCGGCGGCTCGGTGTAGCCGGGGTAGGAGGTGTCGCTGATGACGAACCAGCCATTCTCATCCGCCGCGCGCTGGGCTGCGCGGACACTGTCATCGTAGTTGCCGGGCACCTCGCGCACCTCGGCGCCGAAGGCGGCGATGGCATCGCGCCGGCCCTGGGACACGTTCTCATGCACGAAGATCACGCAGCGCGCGCCGAAGCGCTGCGCGCCCCAGGCCACGCTGCGGCCATGGTTGCCATCCGTCGCGCAGGTCACGGTAATTTGTTCCGTGGCATGGGCATACTGGCCCGATTCGAGCGCCGCGCCATTGGCGTTGTTGGCCGTGCCGCGCCGCGCCAGCTCCTGCCCCAGCAGCCGGGCCACGGCATAGGCGCCGCCCAGGGCCTTGAAGCTGCGCAGCCCGAAGCGCTGGCTTTCATCCTTGTAGTGCAGGCTGGCGACCCCCTCGGCGGGGATGGCGTGCAGCGGCGTGGGGGCATAGCCCGGCCAGGCGGTGATCTCGGCGCGGGCGCGGCGATACCCCCCTTCGGGCAGGACGATGATGCCGGGGGTGCCGTGGTGGGCATTGGGAACGAGGCGATGCATGGCCCGCAGCTTGGCGGGGCGCGCGGCGCGGGGCAATCTCCGCCACATGCACATCACCATCCTGGGCGGCGGGGGCTTCCTCGGCCGCAAGCTGGCGCGGCGTCTGGCCGAGGGCGCGATCCCCGGCTGCACGGGCCTGACCCTGTTCGACCTGCACGAACCGGCGCCGCTCGACGCCCCCTTCCAGGTGCGGCGCCTGGCGGGCGATGTGGCGGACCCGGCGCAGCTTCGCGCCGCCATCCCACCCGGAACCGGCCTCGTGGTGCACCTGGCCGCCGTGGTGAGTGCCGCGGCCGAGGCGGATTTCGACCTCGGCCTACGGGTGAACCTGCATGGCACGCTGGCGGTCATCGAGGCCTGCCGCGCCCTGCCCGCCCCCCCGCGCGTGATCTTCACCTCCAGCGTGGCGAGCTTCGGCGGCGGGCAGTCCGCGCACCTGCCCGACGACGCCCGCCAGCTTCCCGCCAATTCCTACGGCGCGCAGAAGGCGGCGGCGGAGCTTCTGCTGCAGGACGCGACGCGCAAGGGCTTCATGGATGCCGTCTCCATCCGCCTGCCCACCGTCATCGTCCGCCCGGGCCGGCCCAACAAGGCGGCGAGCTCCTTCGTCTCCGCCATCCTGCGCGAACCGCTGCTGGGCCTCGAAACCCCGCTGCCCGTGGGCGAGGACTTCGCCGTCTGGGTCTGCTCGCCCCGCCGCGCGGTGGAATGGTTCCTGCACGCGGCCCGGATGGACACGGCGCCGCTCGGCCTTGACCGGGGCGTGAACCCGCCTGGCCTGTCGGTCACGGTGCGCGAGATGCTGGCCGCCCTCACCCCCGCCGAGCGCGCGCTGGTGAAGCCCGAGCCTGACGCCAGCGTGGCCGCCATCGTGGGCGGCTGGCCCGCCAGCTTCACGGCCGAACGCGCGCGCGCCCTGGGCTTCACCCCGCAGGAGGGCGTGGCCGACATCCTCGCCGCCTTCCGCGAGGACGACCTCGCGGCAACTTTGGCTGAGCGCGGCATAGCCGCGACGGCTGAGCGCGGCATAGCCGCGACCCGGGCCGAGCGCGGGCTGTGACGGACCTCACCCATTTCGTCCTGGGCGACGGCCCGAAGCGCGTCGCCCCCTTCAGCCACGCCGTCCGCGCGGGGGATTTCCTCTTCGTCACCGGCCAGATGCCGACGGACCCCACCGACAACACGCGCTGCGTGCCGGGCGGCATCGAAGCGCAGACCCGGCAGGTCATCGCCAACCTCAAATCCGTGCTGGCCGGCTGCGGCGCCGACTGGGAGCGGACGGTGATGGCCCGCATCTACCTGACCGAATTCGCCCGCGACTACGCGGCCATGAACGCCATCTGGGAGGCCGCCTTCCCGCCCGGAAAGCTGCCGGCCCGGACCACCGTGGGCGTGACCGGCCTCGCGCTCGGCGCGCTGGTGGAGATTGACCTGGTGGTGGCCGTGTAGCTGTCCCTGTCGCGGGGTTCAGCCACTCCCGCTCACGCCTGCCGCGCCCCGTCCCGCTCCACCATCAGCCGGCGTGCTTCATCGGGGATGGGCGTGGACACGCCATCCTTCACGCAGACCAGCAGCGCCTGGCATTCGAACACCAGCCCGTTCTTCCACACGGCATAGTCATGCACATAGCTGGTGCGGCGCAGGCTGGGGCAGCGCAGCGTCAGCAGCACCTCCTCCTGGAAGCCGATGGCCCGCACATAGCGCGCCTCCAGCTTGGCCACGACCGGCCCCGGCGCATCGGCCCGCAGCACCTGGCCGAGCGAGGCCCAGTGCTCGATCCGCATGTCCTCGAACATGATGAGGTAGGCGGCGTGGTTCACATGGCCGTAGAGGTCACATTCGGCCCAGCGGATGGTGTGGCGCTTAGCCAGCGTCCATTCGCCCTCGACGCCGAATTCCTCCGTCATGCTGCCCGTCATGTGATCCCCCCGGTTGCGCCGCGCAGCCTCGCGCAAATCGGGCCGCGCGGCTACTCCGCCATGTAGAGCGACTTGATCTGCAACCGCCGCAGCAGGTTGCGGCACAGCAGGTCAATCTCGCGCCGGTCCGTCGTCTCGGGGTGGACGGTGGCCCAGGCGGCGGCGGCGCGGCGCCAGAACAGGCCGAGTTCGGTCAGCCGGTCGCGCAGCCGGGCCTGGGTCTCGGTCATGCGGGTCACGGCGTCGAGGCTGCCCTGTTCCTCCAGCGCGGCCACCGCGGCGGACATCAGCATGTCGGCGGTCTGGCGCGGCACGGTCACGAGCGGCGAGACCTGCCGCAACGCCTGGGCGATCAGGTCACCGGACCAATGGGCGTCGCGCAGCATCACCTTGGTGGTGGCGGTCACCATGCGTTCCATACCGGGGTAGTCCGGCTGGGCGGCATGGGCCCCCAGCACCTCGGCATGGGCGCGGGCCAGGCGCTTCAGCGCGCGGGCCAGCTTCGCGATCCGTGCGAGTTCGAACTGCCCATCGGTGACACAGCGCGCGGCCGCCGTCTCGAACATGTCGAGGCCGGGGGGCGTGCGCCGCAGCGCGGCCAGATAGGCCTCCCCCGCCTCGCCGGCCCCGCGTGAGAGGGCGCCCACCAGGGCGGTGGTGGCGGCGTAGAGCAGGTGTTCGGCCGGCAGTGGCAGCGGATCGCCCAGCAAGGCCGGCGGCATGGGGTCCCCGGGCACCACGGATTCCACGAGGCGCAGCGCGGAAGGGATCAGCCGCAGAAGGCGGAAGTCATGGCTGCCGGGCTTGAGATCCAGCGCGGAATGGGCCGTGTCCACGTCCAGCACCAGGCGAATGGCGTCATAGCGCCGGACAAAGATGATCTGCCCGTCCATCCCGCGCTCGAAGGCCAGGTCATTGCCGCGCAGCCAGGGCGCCTCGAAGGAGAAGCTGTCCGGCGGCCAGCGCACGCCCTCGGGCACACCGGGGAAGCGGACCGGATCAAACTGCGCGGCGTCGAGTTGGGGCACGGAGACAAGATGCTGCCGCAAGGATGAAGGCTTGGTGAAGGCGCCTCAGGCCATGCGGCTCCGCACCCATTCGGCGCGGGTGAGGCGGTAGAGGCGTTGCAGCCGCTTGGGATGGCCTTCGGGGATGCGCGGCTCCTCGAAGGTGCCGTCCTGCCGCATGCCGAGCTTTTCCATCAGCCGCCAGGAGGGTTCGTTGTCCGGGATGGTCCAGGCCACGATCTCGGGCAGGCGGAGCGGGCCGAAGCCCGTGGCCAGCGCGATGCGCGCGGCCTCCTCCGCATAGCCCTGGCGCTGGTGCGCGGCCGCGATGCGCCAGCCGATCTCCACATTGGGCGTGAAGCGCGCCTCGAACGCGACGCGCAGCAGGCCCACCATGCCGACCAGCCCCGGCGCGTCGCGGCGGAACACGCCCCAGAAGCCGAACCCATGCTGGGCGAAATGGGCCGCGATGCGGGCGCGGAAGGCCTCGGAAGCGGCGACATCCAGCGGCTTCACGAAGTGGCGCATCACCGCCGCATCGCCGTTCATGGCGGCGAATTCCGCGGCGTCGGTGTCTTCCAGCGGGCGCAGGATCAGGCGCGGCCCTTCCAGGATCATGGCGGCGTCCCCTTCCCCCCAATGGCCCTTGGGCATAATCATGCCGCGGGAGGGACGCAACATGACCCCGATAAGCCTGGAGGCGATGGCCGCCTCGATCCCCGATGGCGCGATGGTGGCGGTGCCGCCGGACAACTCCATCCCCTCGGTGGCGCTGGCCAAGGCGCTGATCCGCCGCCGCGCGCGCGGGCTGCGCCTGGTGGGTGTGCCCATCTCCGGCTTCGCGACCGACATCCTGATCGGCGCGGGCTGCGTGGCCGAGGTGAACACCTCCGCCGTGACCCTCGGCGAGGCGGGCTTCGCGCCGCGCTTCTCGGCCGCGCTGAAGGCCGGCACGCTGGTGGTCCGCGACGCCACCTGCCCCGCCATGCACACCATGCTCCAGGCCGCCGAGAAGGGCGTGCCCTTCATGCCCCTGCGCGGCCTCATCGGCAGCGACATCCTGGCCAACCGTCCCGACTGGATGGTGGTCGAAAGCCCGTTTGGGACGGGGGAGAAGATCACCCTCCTCCCCGCCCTGCACCCCGACGTGGCCGTGTTCCACGCGGTCATGGCCGACAGCGTGGGCAATGTCTGGGTGGGCCGGCGGCGGGAATGCGCCACCATCGCCCATGCCAGCCAGCGCAGCCTCGTCACCGTCGAGCGCGTGGTGGAAGGCAACTTCCTGGAGGATGAGCGCCTCTGCCCCGGCGCCATCAACGCCACCTACATCAGCGGCATCGCCATCGCCGAGCGCGGCGCGCAGCCCTCCGCGCTGCTCGACGAATACGGCTTCGACACGGACTACGTCATGGCCTATGCCCGCGCGGCCAAGACCGAGGCGGGCTTCGCCGAATGGTGCGCCGAGCACGTCTTCGACAACCAGGCGGTGGCCGCGGAATGAGCTACAAGACCGAGGAACTTCTGGCCGTCTGCATCGCGCGCCTCATCCGCGCGCGGCCCACGCGGCATATCGCGGTGGGCGCGGCCTCGCCCGTGCCGGCCGCGGCGGCCTGGCTCTGCGTGAAGCAGGGCGACCCGCTGCATCTCTCCCTGCTGCACAAGCGCAGCGGCAACCCCTTCACCGATGGCTCGCGCGAGCTGTTCGACCTGACAGGCCAGGGGCGCATTGACCTGTTCTTCCTGGGCGGCGGGCAGATTGACGGGCAGGCGAACATCAACCTCATCGGCACCGGCGAATGGCCGGGCCTGGAGGTGCGCTTCCCGGGCAGCTTCGGCTCGGCCTTCATGTACTACATGGCGGGCCGCACCATCCTGTTCCGCGAGGAACATTCGCCGCGCGTGCTGGTGGACCGGGTGGCGCACATCTCCGCCCCCGGCACCT
Source organism: Roseococcus sp. (assembly GCA_035998215.1). GTDB lineage: Bacteria > Pseudomonadota > Alphaproteobacteria > Acetobacterales > Acetobacteraceae > Roseococcus. Next base: position 82,195 of record DASYHU010000009.1, read on the forward strand.
CGGAGCCCGGCGTCTTCCGCCGCGGCCATGCCCAGGCGCTGGTGACGGGCTGCTGCGTCTTCGACTTCCACCCGGAACAGGGCCGCTTCTCGCTCGCCTCCTACCATGCGGGCGAGAGTGTCGAGAGCATCCGCGCCATGACCGGCTTCGAGTTCGACGTGCCCAAGGGCGTGGGCGAGACCCCTGCCCCGTCCGACGCCGAACTCGCCTTGCTGCGCGGCGCCGTCTGCGACGAGATGCTGGAAACCTACCCCGACTTCTGCGCCCGCGTGTTCGAGAGAAAGGCCGCCGCATGACCGATGCTGTTCCCATGAACGAGGGCCGCGCGCTGGCCACAGGCCCCGGCGCCCTGTCCGGCCTGCGCGTGGTGGACCTCACCCGCGTGCTGGGTGGGCCCTATTGCACCATGATCCTCTCGGACCACGGCGCCGAGGTCATCAAGCTCGAACCGCCCCAGGGCGACGAGGTGCGCGACTGGGGCCCTCCGTTCAACGAGGATGGCGACGCCAGCTACTTCGTGGGCGTGAACCGCAACAAGAAATCGGTGGGCCTCGACCTCGGCAAGCCCGCGGGGCGCGAGGTGCTGCTGCGCCTGCTCGAAGGTGCTGACGTCCTCATCGAGAACTTCAAGCCGGGCAGCATGGAGAAATGGGGCCTGGGCTATGAGGAGGTGCTGTCCAAGCGCTTCCCGCGCCTGGTGCATTGCCGCGTCTCGGGCTTCGGCGCCACGGGGCCGCTGGGCGGCTTCCCTGGCTATGACGCCATCGTGCAGGCCATGGTGGGCCTCATGTCCATCAACGGCACCGAGACCTCCGGCCCCACGCGCCTCGGCACGCCCATCGTGGACATCGCGACGGGTCTCTACTCCGCCATCGCCATCCTCATGGCGCTGCATGAGCGGGAGCGTTCGGGCAAGGGCCAGTATTGCGACATGACGCTGCATGATTGCGGCATGGCGCTGCTGCACCCGCACGCGGCCAACTTCTTCCTCTCGGGCAAGCGGCCGGTGGCCACGGGCAACCCGCACCCGAACCTGGCCCCCTACGCCAAGTTCAAGACGAAGACCTGCGAGATCTTCGTGGGGTGCGGCAACGACCCGACCTTCCGCAAGTTCGCGGCCTTCCTGGGCCTGGGCGACCTCGGCAGCGACCCGCGCTTCGCCACCAATGGCGGGCGCACGACGAACCGCGCGGCGCTCACGGAAATCCTGGAAGCGCGCTTCGCCGAGGAGGACGGGCATGACCTCTGCCAGCGCATGCTGGCCGCGGGCCTGCCCGCCGGGCCCGTGCTGCATGTGGACGAGGCCATGGCGCAGGCGCACACGGCGCACCGCGCCATGATCACGGAGAAGGACGGCTTTGTGGGGCTGGGCACGCCCATCAAGCTCAGCCGCACGCCGGGCGGCACCCGCGCCGCCCCACCCCGCTTCGCCGAACACACGCGCAGCGCCCTCGCCGAGAAGGGCTTCTCGGCCGAGGAGATCGCGAAGCTGGAGGAGGCCGGCGTGCTGGTGGAGGCGCGCAGGAAGTAGGGTTCTTTTTGAGCGGCTGATTCACCGCGGCGGAAACCCGCCGCGGATCAGGCGCATCCTGCGCGGCTGATTCACCGCGGCGGAAACCCGCCGCGGATCAGGCGCGGGCCAACTCCACCACCACCACTTCCGGCGGCACGCCAAAGCGCACTGGAAGGGTGGAAGTGCCGAGCCCGCCGGACACCACCAGGTCCCGCCCGCCCTCGCGCACATGCCCATAGGCATAGCGGTTGCCGTAGCGCGAGGGCACATGCGGCGACCAGCCCAGCAGCCGGATCTGCCCGCCATGTGTGTGCCCTGACAATTGCACCGCCACCCGGCGCGTGCCGGCCGCGAAGATGTCGGGCTCATGCGCCAGCAGGATCACGGGGGCGTCGTCCGTGACTTGGGCCAGCGTGGCCTCCAGGTCGTCAGCCCCGCGATGGGGCCGCCAGGGCAGGGGCAGGAAGGCCCCCTGGCTGTCCAGCCCGGCCAGCCAGAAGCCCGGCTCGAGGCGCAGGGCCTGGTTCTGCAAGGCGGTGAAGCCGGCCTGCGCCAGCGCCTCCATCCACAGCAGCGGGCCGCCGCGCCGTGCCATCGCGCCCTCGTCCTCCCACCAGTCATGGTTGCCGGCGACGGCGTAGCGCCCGAGCGGCGCCTGCAGCCCGGCCAGCAGGGCGCAGACCTCGGCATGCGGATAGGGCGGGCCGATCAGCGGCGTGGTCGGGCCATAATCGCCCAGCAGCACCACGATATCTGGCGCCAGCGCATTGGTGGTGGCAACGATGGTGGCGATGCGGTCCAGCGTCATGGCCGGCGCGCCGGCGTGCAGGTCGGCCAGGGCGGCGATTCGCAGCGGGCGCCCCGGTGGCCAGCCTGGCGGCGACAGGCGGTAGCGCGCCACGCGCGGCCCCCAATAGGGTTCGAGACCGAAGCCATAGGCGGCGGGGGCGGCGCCGGCCAGGCCGGCGGCGATGAGGGCGCGGCGTTTCCACATGCGTGCCGGGTAGCACGCCGTGGCTTGCCACGCGATGAAGCGGGGCCAACTGGGCGCCATGTCCGATCTCCCTGTCCCGACCCGCGCCGATGGGCTGCGCCGCCTGAACGAGTTCGCCCCGCGCATGGGCCGCCACTACGCCGCCGGCCGCAACAGCGACCCCGGCCCCGGGGCGCGGCGCGATGTGTCGCTGCTGTCGGCGCATGTGCGGCACCGGCTGCTGCTGGAAGGGGAGCTGGCCGGCACCGCCCTCGCGCAGCACGGCCCCGTGGCCGCGGAAAAATTCATCCAGGAGGTCTTCTGGCGCAGCTACTGGAAGGGTTTTCTTCAGCTGCGGCCCGCGATGTGGGCCGGGTATCGCGCCCGCGTGGCCCAGGAACAGGCGGCGCTGCTGACCCAGGGCGGCCGCCGCCGCGCCGTCGAACAGGCCATGGCCGGCGCCACCGGCATCACCTGCTTTGACGCCTGGGCGCGCGAACTGGTCGAGACGGGCTGGCTGCACAACCACGCGCGCATGTGGTTCGCCAGCATCTGGATCTTCACGCTGCGCCTGCCCTGGCCGCTCGGCGCCGAATTCTTCCGCCACCACCTGAAGGATGCGGATGCGGCGTCCAACACCCTCTCCTGGCGCTGGGTGGCGGGCATCCAGACGCCGGGCAAGCACTACCTGGCGCGGGCCGAGAACATCGCCCGCCATACGGAAGGCCGCTTCGACCCGCGCGGCCAGCTGGACGAGGACGCCGCACCGCTCGACGAAGCCCCCCCGCCCTCCGCGCGCCCCCTGGCGCCCGCGGACCCGCTCCCTGATGGCCCCGTGGCGCTGCTGCTGCACGAGGAGGACCTGCACCCGGAAAGCCTGCCGGCCTTCCGCATCGCGGCGCTGGCGGCGCTGGCCCCGGCGCCGCGCGCGGAAGCGGCCCAGGCCTTCACCGAGGGCGCGCTGCAAGACGGGCTGGCCCGCGCCTCCGCCCGCTTCGGCCTGGAGGGCCACATGCTGCCGCCCGAGGCCATCGCCGAATGGGCCGCCTCCACGGGTGCCCGCGCCGTGCTGGCCCCCGAACCCGGCATCGGCGAGACGGCCGACACGCTGGACGCGCTGGGCCGGGCCCTCGCGGCACAGGGCATCACCCTGCACCGCTGGCGCCGCCCCTGGGATGCGGCCTGCTGGCCGCTGGCCCGGCGCGGCTTCTTTCCTTTCCGCGAGAACATCCCGCGCCTGATCGCCGAACTCTCGCCCACGCCGCCTTGAAACGCCCAAGGGCAATGTTTACATTGCTTACATGAGGATGTGTTCCCCACGCTTGCAGCGCCCCTCCGCAAGGACCAACTTGCGGCGCATGGACAAGCCGCGCCCGCCCATCCCCTTCGCCTCGGCGCCCCTGCCCGTGCGGCTGGTGCTTGGTTTCACCCTGCTGGCCTTCTGCCTGTGGCTGCCGGCCTTCGCCGCGCTGTTCCGCTGATGGGCGCACAGCAGGATTGGGAAGACCGCAAGCGCGCCTGGAAGGACTACAAGCGCGGTTGGAAGGCCCAGCGACGCGAAGATCGGCGCGAGGCGCGCACCGAACGCCCGGGCCCCATCTTCGGCTGGCGCGTCTGGCTGCTGCCGCTGTTCCTGTGGCCGCTGGCTTTCGACATCCCCATCGAGATCCTGCGCGGGAACTCCAGCCAGCTTGTCGGCGGCATCCTGGGCGTGGCGCTGGCCTGGATGGGCGCGGCCCGCATGGCGCGCGGCGGCCCCGGGGACCTGCGCGCCGGCGCCATCCTGATGGGCGTGGCGGCGGGGCTGACCGCGGGCCTGGCCGCCAAGATCTTCCCGCCCATCGCGGTCGCCATGGGGTTCGGCACCTTTTTCGGCGTGCGGCTGCTGACGGCCGACATGGCCGCCTACGAGCCCCCGCCGCCTGCGCCGCCACCGCCCGCGCCGACGCCGACGCCGGAGGCTGCCTCGCTCGTCGGCCCGCGCGCGCAGATCGCCCGCATCCGCGCCGCGGCACCTCCTCTGCCGCATGCGCCGCTGCTGCTGGAAGCGGTCTCCGCCATGCAGGGCGTGGTGGATGACCTGGCCGCCCGCCCGGCCCAACTGCACGAGGCACGCCGCTTCCTGGCCGTGCACCTGGATGGCCTCGTGCGGATCGTCGAGCGGCTGGAAGCGGGCGCCGAACCGCCCGAGACCCTGCCGCAACTGCTGCGCGACCTGACGGCCTCGGCCCACCGCCTGCGGGGCGAGCTGCGGCAGGTGGAAAGCCAGGCGTTGGATATCCAAGTGAAGGTGCTGTCGGACCGGCTGCGCCAGGAGGGCCTATGAACGAAATCGAACCCGCGCGGCAGGAGGAGATCACCCGCCTCGCCAGCGCCATCTCCCTGAAGGACCCGGGCACCATCCTGCGCTTTGGCGCGGCCGCGCAGTCCCGTGCCCAGGCGGCCGCCGACGCCATGCTGGAGGGCGCCCAGAACCGCGAGACGGGCGAGGCGGGGCAGACCCTCTCCTCCATGCTGACGGCGCTGAAGGGCTTCGACGTGACCACGCTGGCCGAGAAGCCCAGCTTCTTCCAGCGCATCTTCACCCGCGCCGGCGCCGAGGTGACGGCCATCACCCAGAAATACGAGGGCGTGCGCGGGCAGATCGAGGCCATCGGCGACAAGCTCGACACCCACCGCACCAAGCTGCTGGAGGATGTGGAGCGGCTGGAACGCCTCTATGTGGCGACCCTCGACTGGTTCCACGCGCTGGCCGACCACATCGCCGCCGGCGAGATGGTGTTGCGCCAGACCGACGAGGAGATGATCCCGCGCCTGGTGGCGGAGGCCGAGGACCCGGAGAAGCCCCTCGCGCCCCAGCAGCTGCGCGACGCCCGTGCGGCGCGTGACGAGCTGGAGCGCCGTGTGCATGACCTGCGCCTGACGCGCCAGGTGGCGATGCAGGCCCTGCCCTCGATCCGGCTGATCCAGGAGAATGACAAGGCGCTGGCCTCCAAGATCCAGTCGGTGCTGGCGAACACGGTGCCGCTGTGGCGCCAGCAGCTGGCCCAGGCGCTGGCCATCCACCGCATGCGCCAGGCGGGCCAGGCGGTGAAGACCGCCACCGACCTGACCAACAAGCTGCTGGTGGCCAACGCCGAGACGCTGCGCGCCGGCAATGCCGAGGCGCGCAAGGAGCTGGAGCGCGGCACCTTCGACATCGAGGCGGTGAAGCAGGCCAATGCAGCGCTGGTCGGCACCATCGAGGACAGCTTGCGCATCGCCGACGAGGCCAAGGCGCAGCGCCGCACGGCCGAGGCGGAACTCGCCAAGTGCGAGCAGGAAATCCGCCGCGCGCTGAGTGCCGCCACCTCGCGCGAGCGGAACATGGCGACCCGGCCGATGTGAGCCGGGCCGCAGCGCCACTCAGGGAAAAATGACGTCCCGATTCACGTCCTTGTAGAGCATGTATTCCACGTCCACGTTGCCCACCGCGTAGATCTGCTGGGGCACGTAGGGGCCCATCCAGACGAAGTCGCCCTCCCAGATCTCATGCCAGTCGCGGCCGAGCAGCTGCAGCGCCTGGCCCTGCAGCATGACCATGCCGTGCTCCATGATGTGCGTCTCGATGCACCAGAAATGCGCGCCGGGGGCGTAGCACATGATGTTCATCTCGAAGTCCATGGACATGGCCTTGTTGCCCAGCAGGAAGTAGCGCCAGCGCGGGCCGTTGTCCTCGCGCGGGGCATCGTCCCGGTGGCCCAGGATGACGCCGGGCGCGGGCACGCCGGGGGCGGGCTGGTAGGGGCGCTTGACCCAGAGCGCGCGGGCCTCCTCGCCACCCAGGTTGTTCAGCGTGAAGGGCGTGCCGGCCGGCACATAGACATAGCCGCCGGGGGGCAGCGCGGTCTCGCGCCCGCCCACCTTCACCGTCAGGCTGCCCTTCTGCACGTAGAAGAAGTGCTCCAGCCCATTATCCACCGGCGCATCCGTGCCGCAGCCCACGGGCGCGATCAGCAGGGCCTGGGCGAAGCGCGCGCCCATCGCGGGCGAGGTCTGGAAGCGGATGATGCAGCCGGGCCAGCCGGGCAGCACGCTGTCCATGATGCCCTCGGGCGGAAAGACGCAGTAGTTCGGCGTCAGCATCGTGCGGTTCTCGCCGATGATGCCGGGGCGGGGGTGCGGGACGGGGACGCGCATCGCGGAGGTTCCTGCTGGGCTGTGCCCCGCAACATGGGGGGCAGATTGGCGTGCAAGGCAAGGGCTGGGCTGGCCGTGCGCCCCGTCCCGTGCAAGGCTGCGTCTTGGTATTCATTCGCGAGGGAAAACCATGGCCCATCCCATCCCACCCCCCTTTCCCCTCTACGAAGTCTCGGGTGGGGCCGAAGCGCGCGGCCTCTCCTATGGGCGCCAGGCGGGGGAGCGGGTGCGGCGTTCCATCGGCCACTACCACGCGCAGCTTTCGGCGGGCGGGCTGGACGCGGCAAAGATCCACCGGCTGGCCCGCGCCTTCACGCCCCGTGTCGAGAACTTCGACGCCGACTACGTGGCCGAGATGCGCGGCATCGCGAAGGGTGCGGAAGTGCCTTTCGAGGATGTGATGCTGCTGAACTGCCGCACCGAAATCCTGCAACTGGCCAAGCGCGGCCTGCTGCCGGAAGCGGACCCCGATGGCTGCACAGGCGCCATCCTGCTGCCTGAGGCCACGGCCGATGGCAGCGTCATCCACGGCCAGAACTGGGACTGGAAGAGCGAATGCGCCGAGACCGGCGTGGTGCTGCGCATCCGCCGCGAGGATGGGCCGGACATCCTGACCTTCGTGGAAGCCGGCGGCCTTTCGCGCGCGGGGCTGAACGCGGCCGGCATCGCCATCACCGCCAACTACCTGGAAAGCGACCGCGACTACCAGACGGATGGCATTCCCCTCTCGCTGCTGCGGCGCAAGGTGCTGGAGCAGGCGCATGTGGCGCTGGCGGTGCGGACCATCTACGCCACGCCGAAATCGGCCTCGAACAATGTGATGCTGTCGCATGGCTCGGGCTGGGGCCTCGACATCGAATGCGCGCCCGATGAGAGCTTCCTGCTGGAGGCCGAGGGCGGCATCCTGGTGCATGCCAACAACTGGCGCTCGCCGGTCGCGCTTTCCAAGCTGCGCGACACCGGCATCGCCACCACCCCGGACAGTGTCTACCGCGACCAGCGCGTGCGGGCCGCGCTGGAAGCCAAGCGCGGCCAGCTGACGATGGACGACCTGCGCGCCGCCTTCTTCGACGATTGGCAATCGCCCTGGTCGGTCTGCCGCCCACCGCGGATGAATTTGGGCGGGAACCTCTCGGCCACGGTGGCGATGATCCTGATGAAGCCGGCCGAGGGCCACATGGAAATCGCGCCCCTGCCGGCGCTGAACCGGCAGTTCACGCGCTACAGCCTGGACCCGGCCAAGGTGGCGCGGGCGGCGGAGTAGTCAGGCCGTTGCGGCCAGCGCCGCGCGCAGCGCTGCCACGGTCTGCGCCACCTGGTCCTCCGTGACCACCAGCGGCGGCGAGAGCACCATCATGTCGCCCGCCGCGCGCACCAGCACGCCGGCGGCGAGGCAATGGTCCGCCACCTCGGCGCCGCGCGCGCCGGGGGCGCCGGGACGCGCGCCCAGGTCCACCGCCGCCAGCAGCCCGCAGGTCCGCACATCCACCACATGCGGCGCACCCCGCAGCGCCAGCAGCGCATCGCGGAAGGGGCCGGCGATGCGCGCCGAGGCCTCGAACATCCCCTCCTGCTGGTAGGCGTCCAGCGTCGCCATCCCCGCGGCGCAGGCGAGCGGATGCGCCGAATAGGTGTAGCCGTGCATGAATTCCGGCGCGCCGCGTGGGTGCGCCATGAAGGCGTCGAACACCGCCTGCGTCACCAGGGTGGCGCCCATGGGCACCGCGCCATTGGTCAGGCCCTTGGCCATGGTCATGATGTCGGGCGTGACACCCAGCGCCTCCGACGCGGTGCAGGCGCCGAGGCGGCCGAAGCCCGTGATCACCTCGTCGAAGATCAGCAGGATGCCGTGCCGGTCGCAGATGGCGCGCAGCCCCTCCAGGTAGCCCTGTGGCGGCGGATAGACGCCGCCCGAGCCCGTCACCGGCTCCACGATGATGGCGGCCACCGTGCTCGGGTCCTGCACGAAGAGGATCTCCTCCAGCGCGGCCATCCAGCGCGGGTTTTCGGCCGGGCGGCCGGTCAGGAAGGTCTGCGCCGGGTCATGCGGCAGCGGCATGTGGAAGACGTCGGCCAGCAGCGGCCCGAATTCCTTCTTGTGCCGCGCGATGCCGCCCACGGACAGCCCGCCGAACCCCACCCCGTGATACGACTTGGCACGCCCGATGAACTTCACCCGCCCCGCATCGCCGCGGGCGCGGTGATAGGCGCGGGCGATCTTTAGCGCCGTGTCCACCGCCTCGGACCCCGAGTTGGAGAAGAAGGCGCGGCCCATCATCGGCACCGCGTCCAGCAGCCGTCGCGCGAAGGTGAAGGCGGCCGGGTGCGACATGCGGAAGGAGGAGACGAAGTCGAGCTTGCCCGCCGCCTCGCGGATCGCTTCCGTCACGCGCGGATGGGCATGGCCCGCGTTCACGCACCAGAGGCCCGCCATCATGTCCAGCACGCGCCGCCCGTCGGGCGTGATGTAGTGCATGCCCTCGGCGCGCTCGAACAGAATGGGCGCATCGTGGAAGGCGCGCATGGCGGTGAAGGGCAGCCAGAAGCCCTCCTCGGGCGACGGCGTGTTGCGGAGCATGTTCATGGGTTGGGCCTCGCGCGGTCAAGCGCATCGCGTGCCCGGAACCAGAGCGATCCGGCCATGGCATAGAGCGTGCGCAGCGGGTGAAGGGGGATGGGACGCAGCGGGGTGACGGGCGGCAGCGGCAGGTCGCGCGCATCCACCCCCGTCAGCAAATCGGCGAAAGCGGGGCCGGAGGCGGTGCACCAGCCCACCCCCTTGCCGTTGCATTGCACCGTGGCGAAGACGCCCTCGGCCAGGGCGAACAGGCGTGGCAGGCGGTCCAGCGTCACGGCCACCTGCCCGCCCCACCAGTGTTGTGGCGGCACGTCGGGCAGGGACGGATAGAGCCGCGCCCGCATGCGTTCGGGCACGCCGAAGGAATGCGGCCCGCGCGGCGCCCGCAGCGTGCCCTTGCCGCCCACCACCAGCCGCCCCGCCGCATCCCGCCGCCAATAGCGCAACACGCGGCGCGTGTCGGAGACGGCCTCGTGGCCGGGCAGCACGGGGCTGCCTTCCGGCAAGGGGGCCGTCGCCGTCTGGAAGGACCAGACCGGGATCATGGTGGCGGCGAGGCCCGGCCAGAGCGAGACGCCGGTCGCATTGGTGGCGAGCAGCACCCGGCGTGCGCGAAGATGGCCTGTGGCGGTGGAAAGCCGCCAGTCGCGCCCATCCGGCTGGATGGCAGTGACGCGCGCCGGCGCATGGATGCGCGCGCCGGCCGCCAGCGCCACCCGCGCCAGCCCGCGGGCCAGGGACAAGGGCTGCACCGTGCCCCCGCGCATGTCCATCCACCCGCCAAGATAGCCCTCGGCGCCGGTGATGCTGCGCACCTCCTCGGCGTCGAGCGCGCGGGCGGGCGCGCCCCATTCGGCCCAGGCGCGGGCGCGCTGCCGGCAGGCGGCGAGTTCCGCTGCGCTGTCAGCCACCTGCAGCCAGCCACTACGAACTGCCTCGCAGGCGATGCCGTGGCGTTCGATCAGCGCGAAGGTCGCATCCGCGTCGCGTGCGCCATGTTCGTGCAGGCGGCGGCCCAGCGCCTCGCCATATTCGGCGATCAGGTCCGCCACGAAATGCCGCAGCCCCGGGATCACCTGGCCGCCGCTGGCGCCGGACGCCGCAGCCCCCGGCGCCACCGCCTCCAGCACCGTCACCGCGACACCGCGCTCGGCCAGGGCCAGCGCGGTGGAAAGGCCCGAGAAGCCCGCGCCCACGATGGCGACCTCGGCCTCCGCCGTGCCTTCCAACGGGGACAGATCCGGCGCCGGTTCCGCCGTCGCTTCCCACAACGAGTTCTGCGCCTTCATATCCCCGCGCTCACCAGATGCTCCACCAGCAGGGCGGCTGCGCGGGGCGGGCTGCCGGCCTCCAGCGCGTCCAGCACGCGCAGATGTTCGCGGCAGGAGGCATGGGCGCGTTCCTCGCCGAAGCGCCAATCGGCGTTGCGAAGGGCACGAAGGCGGTTTTGCGCCTCCACCGCATCCACGAAGAAGCGGTTGCCGCTGCCGGCCGCCAGCCCTGCATGGAAGGCCGCGTTCATCTCGAAGAAGCCCACCGCGTGCCGGTCCTGCCAGGGGCGGGCCAGCACCGCCTCATGGCCCTGGCGCATGGCGCGCGCGAAGCCGGGGTCGAGCCGATAGCCCGGTTCCAGCAAGGCCGCCGGTTCCACCACCAGGCGGAAGCGCTGCGCCGCCGCGCGGTCCTCGGCCGAGGTCAGGCCCGGCGCGAAATGCCAGCCCTGAGCCGGGTTGCGCGCCACCATGCCAAGCTTCGCCAACTGCCCCAGCGCGCGCGCCACCACGCCGCGGGGCTGGGCGAAATGGCGCATCAGGTCGGCCTCGCGCAGCGGGTCGGCCAGCGCGCCTTCCGCATGGGCGCGCACCATCTCGGCGGCCAGCGTCTCGGCCGGGTCGCGCGCCGCCTCCTCGGGCAGGTCGCGCGTGGGGTCGGCCAGCAGGGTCGCGCGGCCCTCACGCCGCGTGATGCCCGCCTGTTCCAGCAGGCGCAGCGCGGCGCGCAGGGGCGTGCGCGAGACGGAAAGCCGCGCCGCCAGCGCGGCCTCGGTGACGGGGGTGCCGGGCGGCGTGGCCTCGGCCAACCAAAGCGCGCGGGCGGCGCGGGCCAGTTCGTGATGCAGGGGTGTGGCCGGAATCATCGTACTTGTGTTTAGCGCGATCTTGGTATTTTCTGCAAATGAAGAACCAAACAGGGGTCACGAAAGGGTCTGTCCATGCGACTGCGCGCATCATTCCTGGCGCTCGCCGCCAGCCTGGGGCTCGGCCTCGCCACGCCCGCCGCGGCGCAGGACACCCTGCGCATCCGCCTCAACGCCGACATCCGCTCGACCGACCCGGGCGTGAACCGTGACGCCAACACCGATGGCCTGGTCTGGCACGTGCTGGAGGGCCTGGTGGCCCTGCGCGGCAATGCCACCGTCGCACCCATGCTGGCCGAGCGCGTGGACGTCTCAGCGGACGGGCTGACCTACACCTTCCCGCTGCGCCGCGACGTGCGCTTCCACAATGGCCAGCCGCTGACCTCGGCCGACGTCGCCTTCGCCATGGAGCGCTACCGCAAGCGCGAGACCAATTGGCGCTGCCGCGGCGACCTGGATGGCTCCGTCACCCGCATAACCGCCGTGGAGACACCGGACCCCCACACGGTGGTGATGCGCCTCGAACGCCCCTCCGCGCTGTTCCTCACCACGCTGGCCCGCACCGATTGCGGCCAGACCGGCATCTTCCACCGCGACAGCCTGAACGCCGATGGCAGCTGGCGCGCGCCCGTTGGCACCGGCCCCTTCCGTCTCGGTGAATGGCGCCGCGGCCAGTTCATCGAGCTGGAGCGCTTCGCCGAATACGCCGCCCTGCCCGGCGAGCCCGACGGCCTGGCCGGCAACAAGACGCCGCATGTGGAGCGCGTGCGCTTCACCATCATCCCCGATGACGCCGCCGCCCGTGCCGCGCTGCTGGCCGGCAACATTGACATCCTGCCCGATGCCCGCACGCGCGACCTGCGCGATTTGCGCGCGCGCCCGGGGATGACCGTGCATTCCTCGCCCTCCTTCGATTTGCAGATCATCCTGATGCAGACGACGGACCCGCTGCTGTCCGATGTGCGGATGCGCCGCGCCATCGCCCTGGCGTTGGACGTGCCGGAGCTGGTGCGGGCGCTGACCGAGGGCGGCTCCCGCCCCTCGCGCGCGCCCATCCCGGTGGGCTCGGGCTTCCACACGCCGCTCATGTCCGAGGTGCCGGCGCGGGACCTGGCCGCCGCGCGGCGCCTGGCGCAGGAGGCCGGCTATCGCGGCCAGCCCATCCGCATCGTCACCACCCGCCGCTACGAGGCCTTCTACGAGATCGCCGTCCTCGCCCAGGACATGCTGCGCGAGGCCGGCATCAACCTCGAACTCGAGGTGCTGGAATGGGCCACCCAGCTGCAGCGCTACACCCGCGGCGAGTACCAGATGATGGCCTTCGGCTTCTCGGCCCGCCTCGACCCCTCGCTCTCCTTCGAGATGTTCACCGGCCCCAAGGCGACGCAGCCACGCAAGGCCTGGGACAACCCGCGGGTGCAGGCCATGCTGGAAGACTCCATGCGCGAGACCGACCGCGCCCGCCGCATCGCGCTGTTCGAGGGCATGTTCCGCCAGCTGATGGAGGATGTGCCGGTCATCGCCCTCTATTCCTCCACCAACAACGCGGTGACGCCCGCGCATGTGCAGGGCTTCCGCAGCTGGGCGGTGGATGCGCCGCGCGCCTGGGGTGTCCGGCTGGCGCGGCGCTGACGTGCTGGCCTATGTCCTGAAGCGCCTGCTCGTCGCCCTGCCCACTTTGGTGCTGGTGGCGGCGAGCGTCTTCTTCCTCATGCGCCTCATCCCCGGCGACCCGGCGACGGTGATCCTGGGCGATGCGGCGACGCCGGAAGCGGTGGCCGACCTGCGCGTCGCCTACGGGCTGGACCGACCGGTGCTGGTGCAGTTCGCGCTGTGGGTGGAACGCGCGCTGGCCGGTGACCTGGGCCGCTCCATCACGAGCGGCGAGGCGGTGGGGCCGCTCATCCTCGCGCGCTTCCAGGTGACGGCGGCCATCGTCTTCGCCTCGGTGGGCATCGCGGTGCTGCTGGCCGTGCCGTTGGGCATGCTGGCGGCCTGGAAGCAGAATTCCTGGGGCGATGTGGCGGCGGTGGCGGCGGCGACCTTCCTGCTCTCCATCCCCTCCTTCTGGCTGGGACTGATCTTCCTGCTGGTGTTCGGGCTGTGGCTCGGCTGGGTGCCGGTGGTGGGCTATGTCACCTTCGCCGAGGATGTCTGGGGGGCGCTGCACTACATCGCGCTGCCGGTGGTCACGCTGGCGCTGATCGAGACGGGCGTGCTGATCCGCATGGCGCGCGCCTCCACGGTCGAGGTGCTGCGGCTGGACTACATCGCCCACGCTCGCGCCAAGGGCGTGCCCGAATGGCGCGTGCTGGCGCGGCACGCCTTCCCCAATGCCTTCGCGCCGACGCTGACGCTGATCGGCCTCATCATGGGCAGCCTCTTGGGCGGCATCGCGGTGATCGAGACGGTGTTCACCCTGCCAGGCCTCGGCCGGCTGCTGGTGGAGGCCATCTTCGCGCGCGACTACCCCGTGATCCAGGGTGTGATGCTCTTCATCGCGGTGATCTATGTGGTGGTGAACCTGATCGTGGACCTGCTCTATCCGGTCTTCGACCCGCGCGTGACGGCGGGCTGAGATGCGGCTGCGCCCGAACCTGCTCATCGGCGGCACGCTGCTGGGCTTCGTCTTCATCGTGGCAGCCACCGCCCTGGTCTGGACGCCCTATGACCCGGTGCGGACAAACCTGCGCCGCCGCCTCGTCCCGCCATCGTCCGACTACTGGCTGGGCACGGATGAGTTCGGCCGCGACGTGGCCTCGCGCCTGATGGAGGGCGCTGTGACCAGCCTGACCGTCGCGGCCTCCACCGTCTGCGTGGCACTGGTGCTGGGCATGGCGATAGGGCTTGCGGGCGGCTTCCTGCGCGGCTGGACGGACCGCATCCTGGGCGCCGTCAACGACACGCTGCTGGCCTTCCCGGGCATCCTGCTCGCGCTGGGGCTGCTGGCGGTGCTGGGGCCCTCGCGCTGGGGCATCGTGCTGGCGCTGGGGCTGGCCTATGCGCCCTCCGTCGCGCGCGTGGTGCGTGGCACGGTGCTGTCCATCCGCGAGCGGGAATTCGTCGAGGCCTCGCGCGCGCTCGGCAATTCCGAGTTCTACACCTTGCTGCGCCATGTCCTGCCGCACACGGCCGCGCCCGTGATCGTGCTCGCCACCTCGCTGTTCGGCTGGATCATCCTGTCGGAGAGCGCGCTCTCCTTCCTCGGCCTCGGCGTGCCGCCGCCGGCGGCCACATGGGGCAACATGCTGGCCTCGGCCAGGCCCTTCATGCAGGACGCGCCCCTCCTCTCCATCGCGCCCGGCGTGATGATCGCGACCTGCCTGCTGGGCGTGAACCTGCTGGGCGACGCGCTGCGCGACCTGCTCGACCCGAGGGATGGCGCATGACCCCCGTGCTGGAGGTGGATGGCCTCTCCATCGCCGCCGGCGGCCGCCGCGTGGTGGACGGGCTTTCCTTTCGCATTGCGCCCGGCGAGGCGCTGGCGCTGGTGGGCGAGAGTGGTTCCGGCAAGTCCGCCACCGCCCGCGCGGTGATCGGCCTGCTGCCGCCGGGCCTCGCGCCCGATGGCGGCACGATTCGCTTCGAGGGTGCGCCGCTGAAAGCCGGTTCCGCCGCGCTGCGAAAACTGCGCGGCCCCGGCATCGGCATGGTGTTCCAGGAGCCGATGACCTCGCTGAACCCCGCCCACCGCATCGGCGCGCAGATGGAGGAAGGCCTCGCCCTTCACACGCGCCTGAACCGCGCTGAGCGGCGCGAGGCCTGCATCGCCATGCTGGAGCGCGTGGGCATCACCGACGCGCCGCGGCGGCTCGAGGCCTACCCGCATGAATTCTCGGGCGGGATGCGACAGCGGATCATGCTGGCCTCGGTCATGCTGCTGCGCCCGCGCCTGCTCATCGCGGACGAACCCACCACCGCGCTGGACAGCCTGACCCAGGCCGAGGTGATGGACCTGATGGCGGGCCTCGCGCGGGAACAGGGCACGGCGCTGCTGCTCATCACGCATGACCTCGGCCTCGTCGCGCGCTATGCCGACCGCGCGCTGGTCATGCAGCACGGGCGCGCGGTGGAGGAAGGGCCGGCCGCGCCGCTGCTCGACAACCCGCGCGAGGCCTATACCCGCGCGCTGGTGGACGCCCTGCCCCGCCGTGGCCCCGCGCGCAAAGTGCCCCCCGCGCCGCCGCTGATCGAGGCGCGCGGCCTCTCCGTCACCTACCCCAAGCGCGGCGCGCTGTTCCGCCGCGCCGAGATGTTCCAAGCGGTGGAGGGCGTCTCGCTGGCCATCCACCCGGGCGAGGTGGTGGCGCTGGTGGGCGGCTCGGGCTCGGGCAAGACGACGCTGGGGCGGGCCATGCTGCGCCTGGTGCCGGTCAGCGGGGGGCAATTGCTGTTCCGCGGCACCGATGTGACGGCGCGCAGCGGCCCGGCCCTGCTGGATTTCCGCCTGGCCTGCCAGATCGTCTTCCAGGACCCCTATTCCTCGCTCGACCCGCGCATGCGCGTGCGCGACATCGTGGCGGAACCCCTGCGCCTGCCCGGCGGCATGGCCCTGCAGGAACGCCACCGCCGCGCCGAGGCGCTCCTGGAGGAGGTGGGGCTGGGCGGCCTGGGCACACGCTTCCCGCACGCGCTCTCGGGCGGGCAGCGGCAGCGCGTGGCCATCGCGCGCGCGCTGGTGCGTGACCCGGCCTTCGTGGTGGCCGATGAGGCCGTGAGCGCGCTGGACGCCACGGTGCGCAAGCAGGTGCTGGCGCTGCTGCGCGAACAGCAACAGCGGCGCGGCTTCGCCTGCCTGTTTGTCACGCATGACCTTGGCGTGGTCGAGGAGATCGCGGACCGCATCGTGGTGATGCAGCACGGGCGCATCGTGGAGGAAGGCCCCCGCGACGCGGTGCTGGACGCGCCGCGCCATGACTACACGCGGGCGCTGCTGGCGGCGGCGCTGCGAAGGCCGGGGGCGGCGGCATGACGGAGCGGCTGATTCACGCCTCCGGTGATCCCATCGAAGGCGATCAGACGCCTTTACCGCGCGGCTGATTCACGCCTCCGGTGATCTCACCGAAGGCGATCAGACGCTACCCCACCAGCGCCGCGCGGATCTGCCCCTCCGGCAAGCCCAGCCGCGTGGCCGTCGCGGAAAGGTCGCCCCAGGTCACGTCGTCGAGGGGAATGCCCTGCGCCACCCGCTCGGCCCGCGCGCGCCGCTCCGGCTCGCCGGGCAGGATGACGCGGCCGGGGGCGCTGGCCATGACGTGGTCGCTGATGGCGTCCACCTCGGCCGCGAAGGCGGGCGTCTCGGCCAGGCGCGCAGGGTCCAGCAAGATGCCCAGCATCCCGTTCACAATGCCGCGGTCATTGGGCGTGGCCGGCTGGTTGGTGCCGCCGCCCGTCAGCGCGCCGCCCAGGATTTCGCAGACCAGCGCCAAGCCATAGCCCTTGTGCCCGCCGAAGGGTTGCAGCGCGCCGCGCGGGCCCTGGCCATAGATCACGGCGGGGTCGGTGCTCGCCTCGCCCTCATGCGTCACCAGCGCGCCGGCCGGCACCTGCTTGCCGGCGTTGAAGGCCACCTTCACCTTACCCACGGCAATGGCGCTGGTGGCGAAGTCCAGCAGGATCGGGTGCGGGGATTTCGGGATGCCGATGCAGATCGGGTTGGTGCCCATCCGCCCATCCGCGCCGCCGAAGGGCGCCACGAAGGGCACGCCGCTCACGGCATTCACGAAGAAGAGACCGATCATCCCCTCCGCCACCGCCATCTCGGCATAGGCGCCGATGCGGCCGAGATGGTGGGTGTTCCGCAGCCCGAAGCCCGCCAGCCCATGTTCCCGCGCGGCCGCGATGCCCGCCGCCGTCGCCTGGCGGCCGACCATCTGGCCGAAGCCCATCCCGCCATCCCACAGCGCCAGCGCGCCCATGCCACCCACCTGCTGCGCCGCGGCGTTGGGGGTGATGAGGCCCTTCTCCACATTCGCGACATAGCGCGGCACCAGCTGCATGCCGTGGCTGTCATGGCCTTGCAGGTTGGCCTCCACCAGGTCGGCGGCGACCTGGCGTGCCACCGCCGCCTCGGCGCCCACGCGCACCAGCATGGCGGCGACAAGGGCGATGAGCCCCTCGGAGGAAAGGCGGGGCATCACAGGGTCTCCAGCAGGGCAAGGGCTTCAGGCGGCAGCGGGCCGCGCGCGATGGCGGCGACCGCGTGGTCCATTTCCTCCACGCTACCGCTGCCGACAAGGATGGTGCTGATCTCGCGCGGCATGGCGGCGAAGCGCAGCGCGAGTTCCACGAGGTCCGCGGCATGGCCCGCCGCCACCAGAGGGCGGAAGCGCTGCGCGGCGGCCACATCGGCCGCGTAGTCGGCGCCCGAAGCGATGGGCGCGGGTGCGGGCACGCCCATGGGGCCGCGCGCCTCGGTACCGCTCAACGCCCCGCCCGCCAGCACGCGGATCGCCATGACGCCGACGCCCAGCGCCGCCGCGCCCGCGATGACGCCGCCGAGATCGGGCATGGCGGAACCGGGCTTCAGCGGCGACACACCGCTCGGGTTCAGCAAATTGTAGGGCATCTGGGCGGTGGCGAAGCCGCCTTCCTCCAGCACGCGCAGCAGGGCCGGCGCATCGCCCAGGCCCGTGATGCCGTAATGGCCGATCTTCCCCTCGGCTTGCAGGCGCCGCAGCGCGGGCACGGCCTGTTCCAGGATGGCCTCAGCGGTGAAGGCGGGTGCCGTGCCCGCCGTGGTGATGGGGTTATGGAGCTGGAAGATGTCCACCCGCTCCCGCCCCAGCCGCGCGAGGCTGGCTTCCAGCGAGGCCGCGATGGTGCCGGCAATGTCATCGCGCTGCTCGGGGAAGATGCGGACCTTGGTCCCGATGACGGGGTTGGCGCCCAGCCCCCGCAACGCCCGGCCGAGGTTCCGCTCGGAGGCACCGTCGCCATAGGCGCTGGCGGTGTCGAAATAGGTGATGCCCTGGTCGAGCGCGCGGCCGATGGCGCGGTCCTGCTCGGCCGCGCTGCCCTTCACCATCAGCCCGCCGATGGCGCCGCAGCCATAGCCGATGAGCGAGACCTGAAGCCCCGTCCGTCCCAGTTGCCGCTGTTCCATGTCACCCCCTTCGATGGGACGGCATGCTGCGTCAGGGAGGGTGGTGCCACAAGGCGGGGAGGGAGAATGGATGGTGGGCGATGTAGGGCTCGAACCTACGACCCGCTGATTAAGAGTCAGCTGCTCTACCAACTGAGCTAATCGCCCATCCGTGGGGCGCCTTCTAACCGGATCGGCGCGGATGTCCAGCCCCAGGCTGCATGGCGGGCATACCGAGAGGGTATTTCCCGCCCCCCTCCGGCCATTCCCGCACATAGGCCGGCCAGGACAGCCCCGTCACGCGGCCGCGCAACCCGGCCAGCAAAGCCAGCCCCTCCGCCTCCGGCACATGGAAGCGCGCGGTGCCCGGCGCGGGGTCGAGCTGGTGCAGGTAGTAGGGCTTCACCCGGTGCCGCAGCATGGCGCGGAACAAGGCCTCCAGCGCGGCCTCGCTGTCATTCACGCCGCGCAGCAGCACGCTCTGCCCCAGCAGCACCAGGCCCGCACCGTGCAGGGCACGCAGCGCGGCACCCGCCTCAGGCGTGAATTCCGCGGCCGCATTGGCATGGACGCAGAGATAAAGGGGCGTCTCCAGCGTCAGCGCGGCCAACAGGTCCGGCGTGACGCGCGAGGGTTCGGCCACCGGCACGCGGGAATGGATCCGCAGCAGCTCGACATGCGGAATGGCGGAAAGCCGCGCCAGGATATGCCCCAGCCGCCGCGGCGACAGGATCAGCGGGTCGCCGCCGGTCAGGATCACCTCGCGCACCGCGGGGGTGCGCGCGAACCAGTCCAGCGCGGCCTCCAGCTCCGCCTCGGTCAGCAGGCCGCCATCGGGGCCCACCGCCTCGCGCCGGAAGCAGAAGCGGCAATAGACGGGGCAGGCCAGCAGGGGCTTCAGCAGCGCGCGGTCCGGATACCGGTGCACCACGCCCTTGATGGGCGTGAAGGGGGCGTCGGCCGTGGGGTCATCCAGCTCATGCGGGGCGGTGACCAGTTCGGAGGGGTCGGGCAGGTACTGGCGGGCCACATCCTCGGCGCCGCCCGCGATCAGCGCGGCCATGGCCGGCGTCACGGCCACGGAATAGCGCGTCTCGACAGGGGCGATCTCGGCCGCGCGGGCGGGCGTGACGAGGCCGGCCGCCGCCAGGTCCTGGGCGCTGCGAAGGGTCCGTTTCATGGTGCGGCCGGCTTTGCCCTGCTATGCCCCCCGGCGCAATGCCCCACTGGTCCCCCGAGCGCCTGGCCGCCCGCCTGCCCTTCCTCGACGCCCGCGCGCGGCTGACCGCGGAAACCCGCGCCTGGCTGACCGCCCGCGGCTACCGCGAGGTCGAGACCCCCTGCCTCGTCCCCGCACCGGGCATGGAGGTGCATCTGCGCGGCTTCCGCACGGAGTTCCAGCCGCATCTGGGTGCGGGGGCGGCGCAACCCCTCTGGCTGCGGACCTCGCCCGAACTGGCCTTGAAGCGCCTCCTGGTCGCCGGCGCAGGCCCGGTGTTCGAACTCGCCCGGGTCTGGCGCAATGGCGAGGTGGGGCGCACCCACGCCCCCGAATTCACCATGCTGGAATGGTATCGCCCTGGCCTCACCCTCGACGGGCTGATGGACGAGGCCGAGGCGCTGGTCCGCACCCTCTGCCCCGCGCGCGTGGCGCACCAGGGGGTGGAGACGGACCTGACCCTGCCCTTCGAGCGCATCACCTGCGCCGAGGCCTTCACCCGCTGGGTGGGCATGGACCTGCTGGCCAGCATCCGCCCGGATGGCAGCGGCGATGCGGCGGCACTCGGCGCCAGGCCCGGCGAAAGCTGGGAGGACGCCTTCTTCCGCCACTTGCTCGACCATGTGGAACCCCGCCTGGGCCGTGAGCGGGGCAGCTTCCTGACCCATTGGCCCACCCCCCAGGCGGCGCTGGCCCGCCGAGACCCGGCCGACCCGCGCGTGGCCTTGCGCTTCGAGATGTTCGTGGGGGGCGTGGAACTCGCCAATGCCTTCGACGAACTGACCGACCCCGCCGAGCAGCGCGCCCGCTTCACCCATGACGTGGCCGAGCGCACCCGCCTGCACGGCGCGGAGAACGCTTGGCCGGTGGACGAGGATTTCCTGGCCGCATTGGATCACGGCATGCCCGCGGGCAGCGGCATCGCGCTGGGCTTTGATCGCCTCGCCATGCTGGCCAGCGGCGCGCGCCGCATCGAGGATGTGCTGTGGCTGGGTGGCTTCCCGGCCATACCGGGTTAAGGCAGCGCCGCCGTCTCGGACACGCGCAGCACCGCCCGGTTCCGCCCGCCGCGCTTCGCTTCGTAGAGCAGCGCGTCGGCCTGGGCCAAGGCGGCCGCGGCATCCTCGGGCGGGGCATGGAAGGTGGCGCCGCCGATCGAGGCCGTCACCGCCCAGCCCTGCACCGCCATGCGGCGTCCGATGCCGGCGCGGACACGCTCCGCCGTGGCTTCGGCCTCACCCGCGGCCAGCAGCAGCGCGAATTCATCGCCGCCCAGCCGCGCCGCCACATCGCCCGTGCCGCAGGCCAGCCGCAGCTCCTGCGCGACCTCGGTCAGCGCCAGGTCACCCACCGCATGGCCCTGGCTGTCATTCAGCCCCTTGAACCCGTCAAGGTCGAGGCAGAGCAGCGCGAACGGCGCCCCCTGCCCGATGGCCCGCCCCAAGGCGTCCATCAGGGCCGGACGGTTGGCGAGGCCGGTCAGCGCATCGGTCAGGGCCAGGTTATGGACCTGGCGCATCACGCGGCGCAGTTCCAGCGTGGTCACCACTGTGCGGGCCAGGCTCTGCATGGTCGCGACCATGTTGGCGTCATGCTCGCGCACCACCTCGTCCAGCACGCAAAGCGCGCCCAGCGCGTGGCCCTCGCTGTTGACCAGGGGAATCCCGAGATAGGCGCGCAGATGCGGGGGCCCGGTCACATGGGGGTTGTCGGCGATGCGAGGGTCCTTGGTCGCGTCGGTCACGGTCATCGGCTGGTCGGGCGTCAGGATGGCGTGGGCGCAAAAGGAGACGTCGCGCGGCGTCTCGGCCACGTCCACGCCCTTGCGCGCCAGCAACACCTGCCGGTCGGCATCAATCAGCGTGACCATCGCCATGGGCATGGAGGTCAGCCGCGCGGCCAGCTGCACCACATCGTCCAGCACCGAATCGCAGGCGCCGTCCAGCACGCCATAGGCGCGCAGGGCCGCCAGGCGCTCGGCTTCATGCGGCGGAATTGCAGCAGCGGGCATTAAAATTCCCAGTGATCCCAGGACGTTCAAATAGCATTTGCGCCCGAGTGATTAAAGACTGAACCGGACGCATACCTATCATGTGCACACCTTTGTCGTGCCGTCGAAGATACAAGCGGGTCTTTCTAACGGGACTACAATCCTGAGTTCTTCAATCCAGGCGCGCGCCTGAAATCCGCACCACCTCCGCCCAGCGCGCGATTTCGGCCTGCTGGAACCGCGCCAGCTCTTCCGGCGTCGAGGACTGCACGCCGAAGCCCGCCTCGCCCAGCCGCTGCGCCAGCTCCGGCGCGGCCAGGATGCGCACGATCTCGGCGTTCATCCGCGCGACCGCCGCGGGGGGTGAGCCGGCGCGCAGGAAGATGGCCGTCCAGATGGAACTGACCAGCGAGGGGTGCCCCAGCTCCGCCGTGGTGGGCACGTCCGGGATGGCGCTGCTGCGCGTGGGCGCCATGGTGGCGAGCGGCGTGACCCGCCCGGCCCGGATTTGCCCCAGCACATCCGCGATGGAGGGGAACATCAGCGGCACGCGCCCCGCGATCACGTCGGCCACCGCCAGCGCCTGGCCGCGATAGGGCACGTGTTCCATCGGGATGCCGAAGAGATGCCCGAACATCTCGCCCGCCAGATGCGTGGGCGAGCCATTGCCCGACGACGCGAAGGAGCGCTTGGTCGCATCCGCCCGCAGCGCCGCCACCAGCCCCTCCAGGCTGCGTTGCGGCGCCGCCGGCCAGTCCGGCCCCACGCCGATGAACTGCGCGTAGTCCGCCACCATCGTCACCGGCGCGAAGTCCCGCACCGGATCATAGGCGAGCCGCGAATAGAGCGAGACATTGGCCGCGTGCGTGCCGGTGGTCGCGATGAACAACGTATGCCCGTCCGGTGCCGTGCGCGCCGCCTCGGTCGCGCCGATCACGCCGCCGGCGCCCGGCCGGTTCTCGATGACCACGGGCTGGCCCAGCGCGCGGGCCAGGGGTTCCGCGATCAGCCGCGCCTGGGTGTCGCTGCTGCCGCCCGCCGGGAAGGGCACGATGAAGCGCAGCGGCCGCTCCGGCGACCACTGGGCTTGCGCCAGGGCGGGCGCCGCCAGGAAGGATGAGGCCAGGATCAGGCGGCGACGCGTGGGCATGGGGTCACTCCTTCAGGAAGGGCAGCACGATCTCGGCGAAGCGTGCCGGCTCGGTGCGGGAGAGGGCGTGGCCGCCGCGCGGCTCGAAATGCGCGCGCGCGCCGGGCACCAGCGCGGCCATTTCCTCCGAGAAGTAGCGCGGCGTCAGGATGTCATCATCCGTGCAGACCACCAGCATGGGCACGTCCAGCCCCGGCAGTTCCGCGCGCGGGTCGAAGTCCAGGATGGCTTGCAGGCGGCTGCCCTGCACCTCCGGCTCGCCCAGCGCGGCGGCGGCGGCGGCCTCGTCGGCGTCCATGCGCTCGGGGTTGGCATTGATGAAATAGGGCGGGTGGAGCAGCAGCGTGGTGTAGCGCGCATAGGCGTCCATCCCCACGCGGTCCATCAGCATCCGTCGCAGGCCCAGGAGCTTGCGGCGATAGGCGTCGCCATGGGTGGTGCTGGCATAGACGACCATGCGCCGGAACACGCCCGGCCGGCGCAAGGCAAGCGCCACGCCGATGGCGCCCCCGGTGGAATGGCCGAGATAGAGCGGGCGTTCCACGCCGGCCGCGTCCAGCACGGCGGAGAGGTCGTCGGCCATCTGCCAGACCGAGGCCACGGGCACGCGCGAGGAGTGGCCCGTGCCCCGCTGGTCGAAGACCAGCAGGTGGAAATCCTTGCCCCATTCCTCGATCTGCGGCGTCCACCAGCCATGGGTGCCGCCGAGGCCCGAGGCCAGCACAAGGTCGGGCTTGGACGGATCGCCCCGCCGGTCCCACCACAGCGTGGCGCCGTCGCGCTCCAGGGTCGGCATCAGCCCTGCCCCGGCTTCCACACCGGCGGCGCCTCGCTGCCCGTCTGGGTGGTGATGCGCTGGTAGGCCTCGGTGCGGCGGTGCGCCGCGAAGTTGAAGATGGTGGTGCGGCCCAGCGTGCAGTCGTCCAGGTCGCAATCGGCGGTGATGAGCTCGTCGCCCCAGGAGGTCGCCTGGGCCATGATCTCGCCCTGCGGGTTCACGATGATGGAGTGGCCGAACAGCTCATGCCCATCCTCGGTGCCGCCCTTGGCCGTGGCCACGCCGAAGCAGGCATTCTGGTAGCAGCCCGAGCGGATGGACAGGTGGCTGTGCTCCACCCGCAGGTGGTGCGCCTCGAAGCCGCGATTGTCCATGTTCAGGCTGGGCGTGTTGTAGCCGAGCATCACGATCTCGACCTGCTGCAGCCCCATCTCGCGCCACGCTTCCGGCCAACGGCGGTCATTGCAGATCATCATGCCGATATTGGCTTCCTGCCCGCCCACCGGCGCGCGGATCACGGGGAAGCCCAGGTTGCCCACCTCGAAATACCGCTTCTCCAGGTGCTGCACCTTGCGGATGGGGTCGAAGTCGCGGTGGCCGGGCAGATGCACCTTGCGATACTTCAGCACCACCTCGCCCGAGGGGTGCACATAGATCGCGGTGTTGTAGCGGTGCCCGTCCGGCGTCTTCTCGGCATAGCCCAGGTGGAAGCCGATGCCGTATTTCCGCGCGGCCTCGAAAAGCGGCGCCGTCTCGTTCGAGGGCATCGCGTGCTCATACCAATGGTCGGCGCGGCTGATGTCATCCTCATACCAGCGGGGGAAGAAGGTTGTCAGCGCCAGTTCGGGAAAGACCACCACCTCCACGCCGCGCTTGTGGGCGCGCTCCATGAGGCGGACCATGCGGCCCACGGCCACGTCGCGCCCCTCGGCCTTCTGGATGGGTCCCAATTGCGCGGCGGCGAGGGTGACGAGACGGGGCATGGCAAATCCCTTCCTGTGGCGTGGTTGTCGCGCGGCGCTATGGGCGCGCCAAGCGGGGCCGAGGGGCGAAACCTGCCCCGCCACGCCGCGCTTGCACAGAGTGTCGGCAGCCTCTGCCCTTCAGGCCACCAGGTATTGCTGCTTCACCGCCTCATCCGCCATCAGCGCCTCCAGCGTGCCTTCCCAGCGGATCATGCCCTTCTCCAGCACGCAGGCGCGGTCGGAGACGAGGCGCGCGAAATGCAGGTTCTGCTCGGAGAGCAGCACCGTCAGCCCCTCGCGCTTCAGGGCCAGGATGGCGTCGGCCATGCGCTCGATGATGACGGGGGCCAGGCCTTCGGAGGGCTCGTCCAGCAGGATCAGCCGCGGGTTGCCCATCAGCGTGCGGCCGATGGTGAGCATCTGCTGCTCGCCCCCGCTCATCCGCCCGCCCGGCCGAGCGCGCATGGCGCCGAGGCTCGGGAAGAGGGCGAAGACACGCTCCTCCGTCCAGGCCTGCTGCCCCGGGCGGGGCGGGCGGCGGCCCACGTCCAGGTTCTCCATCACCGTGAGTTCGGTGAAGATGCGGCGTTCCTCGGGCACATAGCCGATGCCCGCGCGGGCGATCTCGAAGGGCTCCCGCCCCGCGAGATCCCGGCCCTCGAAGCGCACCTGGCCGGCGCTCGGACGCACCAGGCCCATGATGGACTTCATGGTGGTGCTCTTGCCCGCGCCATTGCGGCCGAGAAGTGCCACCACCTCGCCCTGGCGCGCGGCCAGCGTCACCCCTTGCAGGATATGCGCGCGGCCGTAATGCGCGTGCAGGCCTTCCACCTCCAGCATCAGGCGATTCCGTGCGTGGCGCCGGTGCCGAGATAGACCTCGCGCACTCGGGGGTCAGCGCGGACCTGGGCCGGTTCGCCTTCCGCGATGGGGCGGCCGCGGTCCAGCACCAGGATGCGGTCGGCATGGGCGAAGACCACTTCCATGTCGTGCTCCGTGAACAGCACGGCAATGCCGGAGTTGCGGGCGATGCTGGCGGTCAGTTCCATCAATGCCACCCGCTCGGAGGGCGCCATGCCGGCGGTGGGTTCGTCCATCAGCAGCAGCGCGGGATCATTGGCCAGCGCGATGGCCAGTTCCACGCGCTTGAGGTCGCCATAGGCCAGCACGCCGCAGGGGCGCTGGGCCTGCGCCGCCATGCCCACGCGCTCCAGCAGGGCCATGGCGCGGGCGGGGTCCTCGCGCGTGACGGGGTTCCAGATGTCGAAGAGGCGATGCGCATGCGACAGCAGCGCCATCTGCACATTCTCCAGCACCGACATGGAGGCGAAGGTGGCCGTGATCTGGAAGGTGCGCCCCACGCCGAGCCGCCAGATCCGCCGCGGCGGCAGGCCCGCGATGTCCTGGCCCTTGAGGCGGATGCGCCCACGGTCCGGCTTGAGCTGCCCGTTCAGCATGTTGAAGCAGGTGGACTTGCCCGCGCCATTGGGGCCGATCAGCGCCAGCAACTCGCCCGCCCGCACCGAGAGCGAGACGCCCGCCACCGCCTGCACGCCGCCGAAGGATTTGTGGATGTCGTCCACGAGCAGGGTCATGTCCTGGCGCGGCCGATTCACGGCCTCGGTGCCCGGCTGCGCCTGCGCCCTCGCCCGATCGGACGCGCTCATCGCCGCTTCTCCGCAAGCCGCTGCGCCGCGCCCACCAGCCCTTGCGGAAAGAACAGCACCAGCGCCACGATGACACTGCCCAGGAACAGCCGCCACAGTTCGAAGCTGCGCATCAGCTGCTCATGGATCCAGGTGTAGGCCAGCGCCCCCACGATGGGCCCGCTGACCGTCTGCACGCCGCCCAGCAGCACCATCAACAGCGCGTCCACGCTGCGCGGAATGGCCATGTAGGTGGGAAACACGCTGCCCTTGGCATAGGCGAAGAGACCGCCCGCCACCCCCGCCGCGATGGCGGCGAAGATGAAGGCCACCCAGCGGATGCGGAACCCGTCCATGCCGATGGCCTCGGCCCGCAGCGGGCTGTCGCGCCCGGCGCGCAGCGCATAGCCGAAGGGCGCGAAGATGGCCCGGCGCAGCAGCAGCGTGACCCCCACGCAGAGCGTGAGCGCCAGGTAGTAGTAGACCAGCTTCGGCTGCGCCCAGGCGCTGGGCCAGACGCCCAATATGCCATTGTCGCCCCCCGTCACCTCCACCCACTGGAAGGCCGTGGACCACGCGATCTGCGCGAAAGCGAGCGTCAGCATCGCGGCATAGACGCCCGAAAGCCGCACGCAGAACCAGCCGAACACCACGCCCGCGAAGCCCGCCATCAGCGGCGCGGCGAAGAGGCCAAGTTCCATGGGGGCCGCGAAATGCTTGGCCAGAAGTGCGGCGCCATAGGCGCCCAGGCCGAAATAGGCGGCGTGCCCGAAACTCGCCATGCCGCCCGGCCCCATGATGAAGTGCAGGCTCGCGGCGAACAGCACCATGATGGCGATCTCGGTGAAGACGATCAGCGCGAACTCGCCCATGAAGGGCGGCACCAGCACGGCCAGCGCCAGCGCCGCGAAACCGAGGTTGCGCGCCAGCGGCGTGGCCGGCGGATAAGGCGGCTCGACCACATGCGCGGCATGGGCGGATGCGGGCGGCCGGCCCAGCAGCCCGTGCGGCCGCACCACCAGCACCACGGCCATGACCAGGAAGGCCAGCACCAGCGTGATCTTGGGAAAGATCAGGATGCCGAAGGCCTGCAACTGCCCCAGCAGCAGCGCCGCAAGGAAGGCGCCCGGCAGCGACCCCAGCCCGCCGATCACCACCACCACGAAGGCCTCGGCGATGATGGCCAGGTCCATCTGAAGGTTCACGCTCTCGCGCGGCAATTGCAGCGCCCCACCCAGGCCGGCCAGCACCGAGCCCAGGAAGAACACCGTCGTGAACAACAGGCGCTGGTTGACGCCGAGCGCGCCCACCATCTCGCGGTCGGCCGTGGCCGCGCGCACCGTGGTGCCCCAGCGCGTGCGGTGGAACAGCAGCCAGAGCAGCCCCAGCACCACCGGCCCCACCGCGATCAGGAAGAGTTCATAGAGGGGGAAGCGCACGCCCAGGATTTCGACCGCCCCGCGCAGGCCGGGCGCGCGCGGCCCTAGCAAATCCTGCGGCCCCCAGATCATCAGCGCCAGGTCCTGTACGATCAGCACCACACCGAAGGTCCCCAGCAGTTGGAACAGCTCCGGCGCCTTGTAGATGCGGCGCAGCAGCAGCACTTCGATCAGCACGCCGATGACGCCCACGATCAGCGCGGCCGTCGCCACCCCGCCCCAGAAGCCCAGATGCCCGCGCGGCAGCGCCGTCACCAGCGTCCAGGAGAGGTAGGCGCCCATCATGTAGAGGCTGCCATGCGCGAAGTTCACGATCCGCGTGACGCCGAAGATGACCGTCAGGCCTGACGCGACCAGGAACAGCGAGGAGGCCGATGCAAGGCCGGACAGGCCCTGCACCAACAGGTTCTCGAACAAGGGCGGACTAGCCCTGCGGGCGCAGCGTGCGCACCACCTCGTCGCTGGGCAGGTAATTCCGCCCATCGGCATAGCGCCAATCCACCATCACGCCGCGGCCGCGGCGCAGCGCCGTGCGGCCGATATAGGCGCCAAGCGTCGCCTGGTGATCAATGGCGCGGAATTCCACCTCCGCTTCGCCGAAGGCGGTGGGAAAGGTCAGGCCACGCAGCGCGTTGATCATGGCGTCCGTCTCGGTGCTGGCGGCCTTGCGGAGCATGGCGACGATGGCCGTCACCGTGTCATAGGCCACGACCGAGCCGAGGCGCGGGTGGGTGTTGAAGCGCCGGCGGTAATTCTCCCGGAAGCGGGTGTGGCCTTCCGTGTTCAGCTCCTCCCACGGGTAGCCGGTGACGATCCAGCCCTCCGGCGCCTCGTCGCCCAGGGGGTCGAGGTATTCGGGCTCACCCGTCAGGAGGGAGACGACGCTGCGGCGTTCGAACAGCCCGCGGGTGCTGCCCTGGCGGACGAAGTTGGTCAGGTCCGCACCGAAGGTGACGTTGAAGATGCCCTCGGGGTTGGCCCCCGCCAGCGCCTGCACCGTGGCCCCCGCGTCAATGCGGCCGAGGGCGGGGAACTGCTCCGCCACGAACTGCACATCGGGCTTGGCGCGGGTCAGCAGTTCCTTGAACCAGCGCACGGCGGACTGCCCGTATTCGTAGTTGGGCGCGACCGTGGCCCAGCGGCGGGCGGGAAGCTTCGCCGCCTCCTCCACCAGCATGGCGCATTGCATGTAGGTGGAGGGGCGCAGGCGGAAGGTGAAGCGGTTGCCGCGCGCCCAGACCAGCGCATCGGTCAGCGGCTCGGAGGCCACGTAGAGGCGGCGGTTCTGGTTGGCGTAATCCGCGATGGCCAGGCCCACATTGGACAGGAACCCACCCGAGAGCAGCGCCACGCGCTCGTTGTTGACCAACTCGCCCGCATGGCGCACCGCATCCTCGGGCCGCCCGCCATCGTCACGGAACACGGTCTCGATCCGCCGGCCATTGATGCCGCCGGCGGCGTTCACCTCGTCCTGCGCCATCATCCAGGCGTTGCGGTAGGGGATGAGGAAGGCCGGCTGCGCGGAGTAGGAGTTGATCTCGCCGATGCGGATCGGCCCTTCCTGCGCGTGGATGGCGGGGGCCGCCATTGTGGCGGCTGCACCCAGCAGGGCGGCGCGGCGTGGCAGGGCAAGGGTCATGGCGGGCCTCCGGGGCTGAGGCGCGCAGCAAAGCAAGAGCCCCGCCGCACCGCAACAGGAAATGCGGTGCGGCGGTAAGGTGTTAGGCGGCCTGCACCAGCCCGCCCAGGTCGGAGAGCGAGCGCAGGTGGAAGTCGGTGTCGCCGAAGCTCGCCTCGTTCACCGTCAGCCGCTTGAAATAGTGGCCGGCGGCGTATTCCATCGTCATCGCGATGCCGCCATGGAGCTGGATGGCCTCCTGCCCCACCAGCCGCTGCGACCGGCCGATCTGCGCCTTCACCGCGTGCATGTTGCGACGGCGCTCCGCGGCATCCGGGTCACGGGCCGCCATGGTGGCGAAATAGGCCATGGAGCGCGACTGCTCGATGGCCACCAGCATGTCGGCCGCCTTGTGCTGCAGGGCCTGGAAGCTGCCGATGGGCTTCCCGAACTGCTGGCGGGTCTTCATGTAGTCCAGGGTCATGGCATGGACCACGTCCATGGCGCCGATGGCCTCGGCGGCCAGGGCCGCGATGGCCTCGTCCACCACCTTGTCCACGAGCGCCAGGCCGTCTTCCGGCGTGCCCAGCGCGTGTTCGGCGCGGGCATTGCTGAACTCCACCTCGGCCGCGCGGCTGCCATCCACCTGGCGGAAGCCGCGCACCGCCACACCCTCGGCCTTGGCCGGCACGAGGAAGACGCCAATGCCGCCCTTGTCGCGCCGGTTGCCGGAGATGCGCGCCGTCACGATGAAGTGGTCGGCCGTGTCGCCATGCAGCACCATGCCCTTGCGCCCGGTGATGACCCAGGACGCGCCATCCTTCTTCGCGGTGGTGGCCACGTCATGCAGGTCATAGCGCGACTGGCGCTCCTGCTGGGCGAAGGCCAGCAGCACGCCGCCGCCGGCGACGCCCGCCACCATGTCGGCGCGCAGGTCCGCGGCCGCGCCATGGCGCAGGAAGCCACCGCCCAGCACGACGGTGCTGAACCAGGGTTCCAGCGTGATGTGGCGGCCCATCTGCTCCGCCACGATCATCACTTCCTCGCCGCCGCCGCCGAAGCCGCCATCCTCCTCGTCGAAGGGCAGGCCCAGCAGGCCGAGATCGGCGTATTGCGCCCAGAGCTCCCGGCTCCAGCCCGTTTCGCTGGCCAGGTAGGCCTTGCGGTTCTCGAAGCCATACTTGTCCGAGAGCAGCTTGCGGACGCTGTCCTGCAGCATCCCCTGGGATTCGTTCAGGTCGAAGTCCATGTGATCCTCAGAGGCCCAGGAAGGCCTTCGCCATGATGTTGCGCTGGATCTCGTTGGACCCACCGTAGATGCTCTGCTTGCGCCAGTTGAAGTAGACGCCGGCCAGGCCGAAGGCCCAGTCGGGCGCGACTTCCCACTCGTTCGTGCCCTCGGCGTCCGGGTCGCCATCCACCCAGGCATAGGGGCCCGCGGCCTTCATCAGCAGTTCGGACACGCCCTGCTGGATCTCGGTGCCCTTGATCTTGAGCACGGAGGTCGCGGGGTCGGGCTTGCCGGTGCCGGCGCGCTTCGTCTCGTTGGCGATGACGCGCATCACCGTCATCTCCAGCGCCTTCAGCTCGATTTCCATCTCGGTCATCTGGCGGCGGAATTCGGGGTCCTCGATGAGCGGGCGGTCCCCGTCCATCGTCTCCCGCGCGATGACCTTGAGGCGGCGGATGCGCTCGCGGCTGGCGCCCACGCGGGCCTGGCCGAAGCGCTCATTGCCCAGCAGGAACTTGGCGCAGTCCCAGCCCTTGTTCTCCTGGCCGACCAGGTGGTCCAGCGGCACCTTCACATCATCGAAAAAGACCTCGTTCACCTCATGCCCGCCCTCGATCGTGATGATCGGGCGCACGGTGATGCCGGGCGTCTTCATGTCCACGAGGAAGAAGGAAATCCCCTCCTGCTTCTTCGCCGCCGGATCGGTGCGGGCGAGCACGAAGATCCAGTCGGCGTGCTGCGCCAGCGTGGTCCAGGTCTTCTGGCCGTTGATGACCCAGTGGTCGCCCTCCCGCACCGCGCGGGTCTTGAGCCCGGCCAGATCCGAACCGGCGCCAGGCTCGGAGAAGCCCTGGCACCACCAGTCGTCCAGGTTCAGCATGCGCGGCAGGAAGCGGGCCTTCTGCTCGGGCGTGCCGAACTCGATGATCACGGGCCCGCACATGTTGATGTTGAAGCCGAGCGGCGAGGGCGCCGGCCACATCTGCAGCTCCTCGCGGAAGATGTATTTCTGGGCGGGCGTCCAGCCGGGGCCGCCATGCTCCACGGGCCATTCCGGGGCGGCCCAGCCGCGCTTGTTCAGCTTGCGCTGCCATTCCACCACCATCTCCTTGGTGGGGGACTTGCCGGCGATCATGTGCTGGCGCGTGGCGTCCGGGCATTCGGCGGCGAGGAAGTCGCGCACCTCCTGCCGGAAGGCGCGCTCCTCATCGGTGAAGCGGAGTTCCATGGGGTCTCTCTCCTAAGCCGCCCGCTTCGCGCCCATCGCGGCGAAGCTGCCGCCCTCGGCGGCGAGCTTCTCGATGAGGGCGGCGGGCTTGAGGTTGGGGTCGTTGGTCGCCTCGGCATACTGGGCCAGCCGGTCACGCACGGCCTTGAGGCCCATGCGGTCCGCCCAGAACATGGGGCCGCCCCGCCAGGCCGGCCAGCCGAAGCCGTTGCAGAAAATCACGTCAATATCCACGGCGCGGGAGGCGATGCCTTCCTCAAGGATGCGCGCGCCCTCGTTCACCATGGGCAGCAGCATGCGCTCCAGGATTTCGGCATCCTCGATCTTGCGGCGGCGCACCTGATGCTGCTCGCTCATCTCCGTGATGATGCGCTCCACCTCCGGGTCGGGCAGGCGGGTGCGCTTCTCGTCATACATGTACCAGCCCTTGCCGGTCTTCTGGCCGTAGCGGCCGGCGGCCACCAGCGCATCGGCGATGGGCGCCTTGGTGCCGCGCGCCTTGCGGACGGCGGCGCCGATGTCGAGGCCCGCAAGGTCGCCCGTGGCACAGGGCCCCATGGCCATGCCGTAGTTTTCCATGGCGCGGTCAATGTCGGCGGGCAGCGCGCCCTCCAGCAGCAGGCGTTCCAGCTGGAAGCCGCGCTTGCCGGTCATGCGGTTGCCCACGAAGCCGTCGCAATTGCCGACGACCACGTTCACCTTGCCGATGCGCTTGCCCACATCCATCGCGGTCGCGATGGCCTCGAAGGAGGAGGCCTTCCCGCGCACGATCTCCAGAAGCTTCATGACGTTTGCGGGCGAGAAGAAATGCATCCCCACCACCAGCTCCGGCCGCTTGGTGGCCGAGGCGATGGCGTCTATGTCCAGCGTGGAGGTGTTGGAGGCCAGCACCACCCCCGGGCGCGCGATGGCGTCGAGTTTCGCGAAGATTTCCTTCTTCACGTTGATGTCCTCGAACACCGCCTCGATGACGAGGTCGGCCTCGGCCACCACGCCCATATCCGTGCTGCCGGTCAACAACGCACGGCGCTTGGCGTACTCGGCCTCGGACAGGCGGCCGGACTTCACCGTGCGCTCCCAGTTGGCCTCGCACTTCTTGAGGCCGCGGTCGAGCGCCTCCGCCGTCTGCTCCACCATGGTCACGGGGATGCCGAAATTCGCGAAGCTCATCGCGATGCCGCCGCCCATGGTGCCGCCGCCGATGACGACGGCGCGCTTGACGGGCAGCGGATGGGTGTCGGCCGGCATGTCGGGCACGCGGGCCGCCTCGCGCTCGCCGAAGAAGATATGGCGCAGCGCGAAGCTCTGCTCGCCCGCCACCAGCTTCTGGAAGATTTCGCGCTCGGTGATCAGCCCGTCCTCGAAGCTGCCAGTGAGTGCGGCGCGCACGGCCTGGGCGCAGCCCTTGGGGCTTTCCTGGCCGCGGGTGCGCTTGAGCAGGGAGGCCGCCAGCGCGTCGAAGGCAGCGAGGTCGGCACCCTTGATCTTGTCGTCTCGCTTGCGGGCCAGGGTGAAACTGCGGCCGGAATTCTGCCGCGCCCATTCCACCGCCGCCGCCTCCAGCGGGCCGTCCAGCACGGCGTCAATGAAGCCGAGCTTCTGCGCCTCGGCGGCCGAGACAGGGTCGCCGCCCACGATGATCTTGAGCGCCGCCTCGCCGCCGATCAGCCGGGGCAGGCGCTGGGTGCCGCCCGCGCCAGGCACGAAGCCGCGCTTCACCTCGGGCAGGCCCACCATGGCACTCGGCGCGGCCACGCGCGCATGGCACACCAGGGCCAGTTCCAGCCCCCCGCCCAGCGCGCTGCCATGGATGGCGGCGATCACCGGAACCTTGCTGGTCTCGATGGCGTCGAAGACCTCGGGCAGGCTGGGCGGCTGGCGGGGCTTGTTGAACTCCGTCATCTCGGCGCCGGCCGAGAACATCCGCCCTTCGCCCATCAGGATGATGGCGCGCGCGCCTTCGCGCAGCGCCGCCGCGATCCCCGAATGCAGCCCGGCGCGGACCCCCGTCCGCAGCGTGTTCACCGGGGGGTTGGCGATCCGGAGGATATGGATGTCGCCGTCGCGCGCATGCTCCACAAACCGCTCTTCGGCCATGGCGTCTTCCCCGTCTTGCTTCGTTTTCATGCCCAAGTGTCGAACCGGGGCCGCGGGGTGTCAACGGGGCCGGACAGGGGTTTGAGGGATGTCAGCCCTCCGCGTCGAGGGCGTAGCCGGCCGAGCGGACGGTGCGGATCAGGTCCGTGTCGCTGTCGCCATTGATGGCCTTGCGGAGACGACGGATATGGACGTCCACCGTCCGCAACTCCACGTGGATGTCCCGCCCCCAGACCGCGTCCAGGAGCTGTTCGCGCGTGAAGACGCGGCGCGGGTGGGACATGAAGAATTCCAGCAGCCGGTATTCCGTGGGGCCGAGGTGCAGCGCCCGGCCGCCTCGCGTCACCCGGTGGGCATCCTGGTCCATCACCAGGTCCTGGTAGGTCAGGCTGCCCTTGGCCGCGACCGTGGAGGAGCGCCGCAGCAGCGCGCGGATGCGCGCCATCAGCGCCTCCACGGCGAAGGGCTTGGCGATGTAGTCGTCGGCGCCCGTGTCCAGCGCCCGCACGGCGTCCTGGTCCTCGGTGCGGGCGGTGACCATGATCACCGGCAGGTCGCGCGTGGCGGGGCGGCGGCGGATCTGCCGGCAGACCTCGATGCCCGACATGGCGGGCAGCATCCAGTCCAGCAGCACCAGGTCGGGCTTGGCCTCGGCGATGCGGAGCAGGGCCTCCTGCCCGTCCGTCGCCTCGTCCACATGGAAGCCCTGGCGCTCCAGGTTGTAGCGCAGCAGGGCCAGCAGCGGCGCCTCGTCCTCCACCACCAGGATGGAGGGCTTGCCGCCATTCGTGCCGAGAGCTTCGGCCATGGACATTCCCTTCGTTACTCGCCCGGCGGGCGGACGACGGCGGAGGCCGAGACATCCGCCTTCGGCCGCTCTTCCGTCGGCAGCTTGCCCAGCACCGCGAAATGCACGCGCTCGGCGATGTTGGTGGCATGGTCGCCGATGCGCTCCATGTTCTTCGCGATGAAGAGCAGGTGCGTGGCGGCGGTGATGTTGCGCGGGTCTTCCATCATGAAGGTCAGCATCTCGCGGAAGATGCCGTTGTAGATGCCGTCAATCGGGGCATCGGCGGCCCAGACCGCATCCGCCTTGGCGGCATCGCCCTCGACCAGCGCGTCAATGGCGTCCTTCAGGTTTTCCTGCACCAGCTCCGCCATGCGCGCGAAGCCGTTGAAGGAGCCGAGGTTGGGCTGCTGCGACACCACGATGGCGCGCTTGGCGCCATTGCGCGCGTAGTCGCCGATGCGCTCCAGGTCCTGGCTGATCTTCATGCAGGCGATGATGAGGCGAAGGTCCTGCGCCATCGGCTGGCGCAGGGCCAAGAGGCGCACGCAGAAGGCCTCGACCTCGCGCTCCATCTCGTCGAGTGCCGCGTCGCGCTGCACCACATCGGCGGCGAGGTCGGTGTCGCGGCGCATCAGCGCCTGGGCGCTGTCGGCCACCTGGCGCTCCGCGAGGCCGCCCATGCGCGAGATCATCTCGAGCAGGCGCTTCAGGTCCTCGTCATAGGAACGGACGATGTGCTGGGGGGAACCATTGGGCATGTGCGTCGTCCTCAGCCGAACCGGCCGGTGATGTATTCCTGGGTCTTCTGCTCCTTCGGCGCGGTGAACATCTCCGCGGCCGGCGAGACCTCGATCAGCTCGCCCAGGTAGAAGAAGGCCACCTGGTCGGCGCAGCGCGCCGCCTGCTGCATGTTGTGCGTCACGATGACGATGGTGAAGTCCTGCTTCAGCTCGTCAATCAGCTCCTCGATCTTGAGCGTGCTGATGGGGTCGAGCGCCGAGGTCGGCTCGTCGAACAGGATCACCTCCGGCCGCACCGCGATGGTGCGCGCGATGCACAGGCGCTGCTGCTGCCCGCCCGAGAGGCCCATGGCGTTGGTGTTCAGCCGGTCCTTCACCTCGCCCCAGATGGCGGCACGCGTCAGCGCCCATTCCACCCGCTGGTCCATCTGCGACTTGGACAGCTTCTCGTGCAGGCGCACACCGAAGGCGATGTTCTCGTAGATGGTCATCGGGAAGGGCGTGGGCTTCTGGAAGACCATGCCGATCCTGGAGCGCAGCTCGTTGATGTCCACGCCGGCATCAATCAGGTTGCGGCCGTCCATCATCACCTCGCCCGTCGCCTTCTGGCCAGGGTAGAGGCTGTACATCCGGTTCAGCACGCGCAGCAGCGTGGACTTGCCGCAGCCGGAGGGGCCGATCATGCCCGTCACCTGGCGGTCCGGGATGTCGAGGCTGATGCCCTTCAGCGCCTTGGGCAGGCCGTCGGCATAGACGAAGTCCAGGTTGCGGACGGAAATCCGCGCCACGCTGTTGAGCTTGGCGCTGGAGCGCGCCTGCAGACCGCTCAGGCTGGGGCCGGCGTCCGCGACGGACTGGGTGTGGTCGTTCATGGCTGTGGCCTTCCGCTCAGGCGCGCTTGCGCAGCGCGACACGCGCGATGATGTTGATGAACAGCACGCCCAGCGTCACCAGCAAGGCGCCGGACCAGGCGATGTCAATGAGGTCGGGGAAGCCCGAATTGGCCTGCTGGTAGATCGCGACGGGCAGGCTCGCCATGGCACGGCTGAGGTCGGTGCTCAGCACGTTGTTGCCGAAGCTGGTCAGCAGCAGCGGCGCCGTCTCGCCCATGATGCGCGCAAAGGCCAGCAAGATGCCGGTCATGATGCCCGAGAGTGCCGCGCGCCAGGCCACCAGCGTGATCATCTTCCACTTGGGCGCGCCGAGTGCCACCACCGCCTCGCGCAGGGTGTTGGGGATGAGCTGGAGCATGTCCTCGGTCGTGCGGACCACCACCGGGATCACGATGATGGCCAGGGCCAACGCGCCCGCGAAGCCCGAGAACCCGCCCTGCGGCAGCACCACCAGCTGGTAGATGAACAGCCCGATCAGCACCGAGGGCGCCGAGAGAAGAATGTCCGAGATGAAGCGCACCGCGTAGCCGAACTTCGACTTGCCCGCGTATTCCGAGAGATAGGTGCCCACCAGCAGCCCGATGGGCGTGCCGATGGCGGTGGCGATGGCCGTCTGGATCAGGCTGCCCACGATGGCATGGACCAGGCCGCCCTTGGGCAGGCTGTCATCGCCATAGCGCGTGGGTTCGAATTCCCGCGTCAGCACGATCCAGTCCAGCGCCACCAGGCCGCGCCACAGCAGCGTGGCCATGATGGAGGCCAGGAAGAACAGCCCGACGACGGTCGCCGCCACACAGAAATACAGGACCAGCCGGTCCACCAGCTTGCGGCGCCGGCCCAGGCGTCGCTGCTGCGCGACATCGCGCGGCGGCATGACAGGGAGGGTGGTGGTGCTCATGGATCGGCCCTCACTTCAGCCGGGGACGCAGCAGCCAGCGCGAGAGGGCCAGCACGAGGAAGGAGATGACGAAGAGCAGGAAGCCGATGGCGAACAGCGCCGATTGCTGCAGGCTGCCGCTCAGGCTCTCCGGGAACTCCATGGCGATGACCGAGGCGATGGTGGTCGTGCTGTCGAAAAGCGAGGTCGCGATGCGGTTCGCGTTGCCGATGACGAAGGTGACGGCCATGGTCTCGCCCAGCGCGCGCCCCAGCCCCAGCATGATGCCGCCCACGACCGAGATGCGGGTGTAGGGGATGACGACGCCCGTCATCACCTCCCAGCGCGTGGCACCCAGGCCATAGGCGCTTTCCTTGTAGACGGGCGGCACCTGCTCGAACACGTCGCGCATGGTGGCGGCGATGAAGGGCAGGATCATGATGGCCAGCACGATCGAGGCCGAGAACAGCGAGGTGCCGGCGAAATTCGTGCTCTCGAACAGGAAGCCGACCAGCGGGATGGCCGCCAGCTGCTCCCCGAAGGCGAACTGGATGTTCATCTGCACGAAGGGCACCACGATGAAGAGGCCCCACATGCCGTAGATGATGGAGGGCACCGCGGCCAGCAGCTCGATCGCGGTGCCGAGCGGCCGCTTCAGCCATTGCGGCGAGAGTTCCGTCAGGAAGAAGGCGATGCCGAAGGCGACCGGCACCGCGAAGATGATGGCCAGCACCGAGGAGGTGAGCGTGCCCAGGATGGAGACGCCCGCGCCGAACTCCTCCTGGCCCTCCACCGGGTCCCAGACGGTGCCCCAGATGAATTCGGCGCCGAAGCGCTCGAAGGCCGGCAGCCCGCCCAGGAAAAGCGTGACGATGATGGCGCCGAGCAGGATGAGCACGAAGCCCCCCGCACCCACGCACATCGCCCGGAAGATCTTGTCGCCGAGCTCGCCCGGCTTGCGGCGGGCACCGATGGGCGGCGCCTGGATGGTGGTGACGGACACGGAACCTCGCGCAGGTCTCGAAGGAGGAAGGGCCGGCCCCTGTCAGGACCGGCCCTCCGGTACGTCAGGCGTTGGAACCGGTCCAGATGGCGCGGCCCGAGGGGTCCTTGATGGCCTGACCCCAGCGAGTGCGGATCAGGTCATGCGTCTGGCTGGAGAGCGGGATGTACTGCAGCGCAGAAGCGGCCTGGCTGCCGTTGCGGAAGGCCCAGTCGAAGAAACGCATGGAGTTGCGGCTGCCCTCGACGCGCTCCGCCACCGGGTTGGTCGGCAGCAGGATGTAGGTGCCGACCGTGATCGGCCACACATTGGCGCCACCCAGGTCAATCGTGTCGGGGGCCATGTTCTCCACCGTCCAGTCGGCGGCAGAGGCGGCGGCCACGAAGCTCTCGTTCACCGGGCGGACGAAGTTGCCCGCCTTGTTGCGGATCTGCGTCGTGATGAGGCGGTTCACCACCGCATAGGCGTTCTCGACATAGCCGATGGCGCCCGGGGTGTTGCGGACCAGGTTCGACACACCCTCATTGCCGCGCGCGCCATTGCCGGCGGGCCAGCGCACCGAGGTGCCCGAGCCCGGGCCGTTGCGCCACTCCTCGCTGATGCGCGCGAGGTAGTTCGTCCAGGCCCAGGTGGTGCCCGAGGCGTCGGCGCGGTAGCCGACCGAGACAGGGATGTTGGGGATGCGGATGTCGCGGTTCAGCTCCGCGATGCGCGGGTCGTTCCAGCGGTTCAGGCGGCCGAAGAAGATCTCGGTGATGATCTCCGGCGTCAGGCGCAGCTGGTGGTTCTGCACGCCCGGCAGGTTCACCGTCAGCACGACGGAGCCCATCACGGTCGGGAACTGGAACAGGTTGCGCTCGGTCAGCTGCGCCACCGTGAGGGGCGCGTCGGTCGCGCCGAAATCCACGGTGCGGGCCGTGATCTGGTTGATGCCGCCGCCCGAGCCGATGGACTGGTAGTTCAGCGCGATGTTCGCACCCTCGCGCGCCGCGGCGGCCCAGCGGTCATAGACCGGGCGAGGGAAGCTCGCGCCCGCACCGGTGATGGTGGCCTGCTGCGCGAAAGCGGGGCGGAGGATCGCGGGGGCCGCGACGGCGCTGGCGCTGAGCGCGAGAAGGGAACGGCGGTTCATAAGCGTCTCCATCAGGAACTTGCGGTCGAGGCTGCCCATGGGCCGCCCGTCTCGCGCCCTGCCTTAGGGGGGGTGTGCGACCTTGGCATTTCACTTTTGTGAAGCTTCGATGACATAGACCTTTTCCCAACCTGTCCGCTCGGTGGCGGCAAGCCCAGGCACTCGTTGGAAATTTCCGCCCCTCGGCCAGGCGGGCCTTGATCCCGCGCAAGGCAGCCATGCGCCAGGCCGGGTATAAGGGCCGGGATGTTCGCCGACTGCCTGCATGACCTGACCGCCCTCGGCCCCGCCGGGATCCCGGCGCTGATGGGCGCGCTCTTTCTCGCCGGGCTGGCGGGGGGGCTGACGCATTGCACCACCATGTGCGGCCCCTTCGTCCTGGCCCAATCCGCCGCCACGGCCGATTCGGCGCTGGCGGGCGGGGTGCTGCGGCGCCTCTCGGGCGCGGCCCTGCTGCCTTATCATCTCGGGCGGGCCATCGGTTACACCACGCTCGGCCTGCTGGCAGGGGGGCTGGGTGGGCTGCTGGCCCAGGCCAGCGGCTTTCGCTGGCTGGCAGCGGGGCTGCTGGGGCTCGCCGCGCTGCTGATGCTGGCCCAGGCCTCGTCCAGGCTGGCCGCCCTGCTGCCCCGCCTGCCCGCGCCCCGCCTGCCCGCGGCACTGGAACGGCGCATGGGGGCGCTGCTGGCGGCCCCCACCGGCTGGCGGGGCGTGCGGCTCGGCTTGCTGCTCTCCGCCCTGCCCTGCGGGCTGCTCTATGCGGCGCTGGCCGGCGCCGCGGCCTCGGGCAGCGCCTTGGCGGGGGGGCTGGCCATGCTGGCCTTCGTGGCCGGCACGGCGCCGGCGCTGATGGCCGTGGCCTTCCTGGGGCGCCTCGCCCGCCACGCCTTCGGGCCGGGGCTGCGCCTGGCCAGCGTCGCGCTCTTCGGCCTGAACGCGGTGGTGCTGTCGGTGCTCGCCATCCGGCTGGTTGCCTGAAAAGGCGCCATGCCGAATAACAGGCGTGTCACGAAGGATGCACGCCATGGACGATGATTTCCGCCGCGCCGCGCTCGACTACCACCGCTTCCCGCGGCCGGGGAAACTCACCGTCGAGCCTACCAAACGCATGGCCAGCCAGCGCGACCTCGCACTTGCCTACTCCCCCGGCGTCGCCGCCGCCTGCGAGGAGATCGCCGCCAACCCCGACGCCGCCTGGGAATACACCGCCCGCGGCAACATGGTGGCCGTCATCACCAACGGCACCGCCGTGCTGGGGCTGGGCGCCATCGGCGCGCTCGCCTCCAAGCCCGTGATGGAGGGCAAGGCGGTGCTGTTCAAGCGCTTCGCCGGCATCGACTCCATTGATATCGAGGTCGAGGCGCGGGAGGTGGACCGCTTCGTCGAGACCGTGGCCGCCCTCGAACCCAGCTTCGGCGCCATCAACCTGGAAGACATCAAGGCGCCCGAGTGCTTCGAGATCGAGGCGCAACTCCGCGCCCGCATGAACATCCCGGTCTTTCATGACGACCAGCACGGCACCGCCATCATCGTCGCCGCCGCCATCCGCAACGGGCTGCTGATCCAGGGCAAGACGCTGGACCAGGTGAAGCTGGTGAATACGGGCGGGGGCGCCGCGGCCATGGCCTGCCTGGACCTGCTGGTGACCATGGGCCTCAGGCGCGAGAACGTGACGGTCTGCGACATTGACGGCGTGGTCTATGCCGGCCGCCCCAACACGGACCCCTACAAGGCCCGCTACGCCCAGCCCACCGACGCGCGCAAGCTGGAGGAGGTGCTGGACGGCGCCGATGTGTTCCTGGGCCTTTCCGCCCCCCGCATCCTGAAGGCGGAATGGCTGGCGCGCCTGGCGCCGAAACCCCTCGTGCTGGCGCTGGCCAACCCCGAGCCGGAAATCCTGCCCGAGGCGGTGCGCGCGGTCCGCCCCGATGCCATTGTGGCCACGGGCCGCACGGACTACCCGAACCAGGTCAACAACGTCCTCTGCTTCCCCTTCATCTTCCGGGGCGCGCTGGATGCGGGGGCCACCACCATCAACGAGGAGATGAAGGTGGCCGCCGTCGAGGCCATCGCCGCCCTGGCCCGCGTGGAAGCGAGCGAGGTGGTCGCCGCCGCCTATGGTGGCCAGGCGCCGGTGTTTGGCCCGGACTACATCATCCCCAAGCCCTTCGACCCGCGCCTGATCCTGGAGGTGGCGCCCGCCGTGGCCCGCGCCGCCATGGACAGCGGCGTGGCCCGCCGCCCCATCGCGGACCTCGACGCCTACCGCCAGGAACTCACGCGCTTCGTCTTCCGCTCGGGCAACCTCATGCGGCCGGTACAGGAACTGGCCCGCCGCCGCCCCGCCCGCGTGGTCTTCGCCGAGGGCGAGGATGAGCGCACGCTGCGCGCCGTGCAGACCGTGCTGGACGAGGGTACGGCCGAACCCATCCTGATCGGCCGGCGCGAGGTGGTGGCCGCGCGCGTCGCCGCACTCGGCCTGCGCATGGCGCTGGGCGAGAGCGTGCGCGTGCTGCACCCGGAGGAGGACCCGGCCTTCTTCGCCCCCCTCGTCACCCTCTACCAGTCCAAGGTGGGGCGGCGCGGCATCACGCCCCCGGCCGCCGAGCGCCGCGTGGCCTCCCGCCCCACCATCGCCGCCTGCCTGCTGCTGGAGGCCGGCGAGGCGGACGCCGTCATCGCCGGCGGCCGCGGCGACTGGATGCGCGAGTGGGAGCATGTGCTGGCCGTCACCGGCAAGCGCGCCGATGTCAGCCGCGCCTATGCCATGTCCGCCGTCATCAGCCAGGGCGCCACGCTGTTCTTCGTGGACACGCACCTGATGCTGGAACCCACGGCCGAGCAGCTCTGCGAGATGACGCTGCTGGCGGCGGAGCAGGTGCGCGAATTCGGCATCACCCCCAAGGTGGCGCTGCTGAGCCATTCCTCCTTCGGCGCCTCGGGGGCCGAGAGCGCGCGGCGCATGCGAAAGGCGCTGGCCCTGATCCGCGCCGCCGCGCCGGAGCTGGAGGTGGATGGCGAGATGCATGGCGACGCCGCCCTGGTGCCCGCCATCCGCGCCCGCGCCGTGCCGGACCCCAAGCTGGAGGGCATGGCGAACCTGCTGGTCTTCCCCAACCTCGATGCCGCCAACATCGCCTTCAACCTGGTGAAGGCGGTCAGCGACGGGCTGCAGGTGGGGCCCATGCTGCTGGGCATGAACAAGCCCGTGCACGTGCTGGTGCCGAGTGTGACCGCGCGGGGCATCGCGAACCTTGCCGCCGTCGCCGGCAGCCAGGCGGCGCGGGCGCAGGGCTAGTGTCTGATCGCCTTTGGCGGAAGCGCCAAAGGCGTGAATCAGCCGCTCAACCATGCCTACAGCGTGATCAACGCATGGTGATCACGCTCTAGAGCGGATCGCACATGGCTGGATTCAGCCATTGCGTGAATCCGCTCGGAATAATGCCGGGGTTCAGCGGGCGATGGCCCGCACCCCCAGCAGGGCCACCGTCGCGGCGGGGCCCTGCCCCATGGCCGCCTGGGCGGCATCCAGCGTCACCGGCGCGGGCGGGCGGGCCGTGATCTCCACCTCGCGCGCCTGCCCGGCCACGAAGCGCAGCAGCGCCGCGCGCAGCCCGTCCAGCGCCGGGTCGGGCGCGGGGCCGGACAGCGCCGCCGTCACCATCTCGCGGTGCTGGTCGCGCACCTGGGCGGGGGTCATGTTCTGGCGCCGGGCCTGGTCGGCCAGCGTGCGCTCATAAAGGGATTGGTCAGCATAGCGCAGCTGGGCCTGCAACAGGCGCACCGCCTCGGGGTTGGCGCCGGGGTTCTCGATGTTCACCCCCTCCATGCTCCAGCCCAGGGCCAGCGCGCCCAGGTCCCGCACGCCGAAGGCGAAAGCGGAGACATCCAGCCGCTCATTCGCGGGCGTCCAGGAGGCGTCAATGGTGAGGTCCATGGAGAGCCGGTCGAGGCCCACCACATCCAGGACCACCCCCGTCTCCTCCGTGCGTTCCACCACCACCTCGTTCACCGCGATGCGGCCGCCGCTGAAGCCGTCCTGCCGCGTCTCGCCCTCGATGAGAAGGCGGCCCATGCCGGCCACGGCCTGGCCGCCGCGCAGCACCTGCACGCCCTCCACGCGATAGGCCTGCCGCCCGGCGGGCGGGCGGCCAGGGGCCTCGTTCCGCACGGTCGAGGCCATCAGCGCCGCGATATCGAGGCCCTCCACCCCCGCCGAGGCCACGCGCACCTGGTCCACCGGCGCGTCAGCGAGGCTGACCTCCAGCCCCTCCAGCCCCGCGCGGCCGGCCTGCCCGATCCGCCAGCCCGACAGGTCGAAGCGCGCGAGCGTCACCCGGGTGCCGCCTTCCTCCCGCACTTCGAGGCCCGAGAGGCGCAGGTTCTCCAGCGCGATCTGGTCCGGCTCACGCGCGCTGGGCTGCTGGCCGGGGCGCAGGGCCAGCATGGCCAGCCCCCCGATCTCCAGCCGCTCCAGCGTGACGGCCGCCTCGGGGAATTCGAGGCGAAGATTTCGCGCCTCGCCACGGCGCAGCCCCTCCGCGCCCGGTGCCTCCAGGACGAGCTCCTGCACCAGCAGGCGCTCGGCGCCCCGGCGCAGGTCGGCGTCGCGCAGGGTCAGCACCTCGCCCTCCTGCCGCGCCTCGGCATAGCCGAGCTGCACCTCGTCCGAGAGCAGTTCGCGCAAGGTCGCCAGCGCGGCCGGCTCATTGTCCATGCGCGGCGGCAGGGCGGGCCAGGACGGGTTGGGCGCCTCGCGCCGCGCCTCGCGCTCATTGGGCGTGCGCGAGCCGGGGCGGGGGCCACGCGGGTCCGCCGGGATGGTGGGGGGTGTCAGGTGCAGCTTCTGGCTGGCCTGCGGCCCCGTGCCGGGCTGGGGCGGCCGCGGCTGCGGCTGCGCCTGGCGGGGCGGGGGCTGCGGCGCGCGGGGCTGCGCCTGGCCGATGGGC
This sequence comes from Roseococcus sp., assembly GCA_035998215.1. Taxonomy (GTDB): domain Bacteria; phylum Pseudomonadota; class Alphaproteobacteria; order Acetobacterales; family Acetobacteraceae; genus Roseococcus. Next base: position 126,404 of record DASYHU010000009.1, read on the forward strand.
GGCGGCGGCGTCAGGTGCAGCTTCTGGCTGGCCTGCGGCCCCGTGCCGGGCTGGGGCGGCCGTGGCTGCGGCTGCGCCTGGCGCGGCTGCGCCTGGGGTGCGCGCCCGATGGGCGGTGGCGGCGTCAGGTGCAGCTTCTGGCTCTGCGTGCCGGCCGCGGGTCCGCCCTTTCCGCCGGCGGCTGGCGGCGGATCCGGCTGCTTCTGCGCGGCCGCCCCGCCCGCGAGGGCCAGGCCCGTCGCGACCACCAGGGCGGGCATCCAGCGCGTGGCGTTCCGCATGTTGACCTCCTTCGTCAGATGAACCGATGAAAGACCAGAACGCCCGGGGGCGCCACCCGCAATGCGTGTGCCGCACATTCCGGGGCTTTGCGCCCGGCGCCCGCGCCCCCACCTTGGAGGGAGGATGAGCCAGCTCCCTACCAAGTCCGCGAACCCGGCCGTGGCCGCCTTCCTGCGGAAGGTCGAGGCCATGCCCGCCGTGCGCCCCACCAGCGCGCGCCGCGGCCGGCTGATCTTCGCGGTGGACGCCACCGCTTCACGCCAGCCCGCCTGGGACCGGGCCTGCCATCTCCAGGCCGAGATGTTCCAGGCCACGCGCGACCTGGGCGGGCTGGCGGTGCAGCTGGCCTATTGGCGCGGCTACCAGGAATTCGCCGCCACCCCCTTCCTGACCGACACCATGGAACTTGCCCGCCGCATGTCCGGCGTGACGGTGCTCGGCGGGCAGACCCAGGTGCTGCGCTGCCTGGAACACGCGCTGAACGAGACGAAGCGCGAAAAGGTGAACGCCCTCGTCCTGGTGGGCGACGCGCTGGAGGAGGCGGTGGACCCCGCCTGCCACGCCGCCGGCCAGCTTGGGCTGCACGGCACGCCCGTCTTCTGCTTCCAGGAAGGCGGCGACCGCGCGGCCGAGATGGGCTTCCGCCAGATCGCGAAGGTTTCGGGCGGCGCCTGGGCGCCCTTCGACGCCGGCAGCGCCGAGGCCCTGCGGGACCTGCTGCGCGCCGTTGCCGTCTTCGCCGCCGGCGGCCGCGCCGCGCTGACCCGCCTGCCCGGACATGGCGCCCGCGCCATCGCCGGCCAACTCCCCGCGCCGAGGTAGGCGGAGATGGTCTGGCTGGCGGGCGGCGCCGTCTTCCTCCTGGTGGCGATCACCTTTCTCTACCTGTTCGCCTCGGCAAGCCCGGGGGCGGTGAAGAAATCCCTCGTCTGGGGGCTGGGCGCGGCGGGTGTCGTGCTCTTCGCGGTGCTGCTGGCCACGGGGCGCGGGGTCAGCGCGCTTTGGGCCGCCTTCATGTTCGGCCCGGCCATCCTCCAGGCCTTCAACCGCTGGCGCGCGCGCCGCGCCTTCACCTCGCCGCCCGGCGACGAGGGCGCCACGGTGGTCGAGACCGCCACGCTGACGATGCGCCTCGACATCGCGACGGGTGCCATGTCGGGCCAGGTGCGCCGTGGCGCCTGGGCGGGGCAGGACCTGGCGGCGCTGGACCGGGCGGCGCTGGTGGACCTCATGGCCGAATGTGCCAGCCAGGACCCCGACAGCGTGCCGCTGCTGGAAGCCTGGCTGGACCGCACCGACCCCGAGTGGCGCGACGAGCCCCCGCCGCGCCCCGCCGCCGGCCCGATGTCGCGCGACGAGGCCTTCGCCATACTGGGCCTCGCCGAAGGTGCCACGCCCGCCGAAATCCGCGCGGCCCACCGCCGCCTGATGCAATCCGCCCACCCTGACCGCGGCGGCAGCGACTGGCTGGCCTCGCGCGTCAACGAGGCGCGGGATTTGTTGCTGGGTTGAGCGGGGCCACCCTTGTCGCGCCCATCGCTGCTCAATACATAGGCACCAGTCAGAGACCGCGCATGGGGCGCGGACCACCAAGGGGCTCTGCCCGGTGCCTGCCAGGGCCGGGGTTGAGCCGCCGCACGGGAGCAGGCTCATATGAGCAAAGTCATCGGTATCGACCTCGGCACCACCAATTCCTGCATCGCCATCATGGAAGGCGGTGAGGCCAAGGTGCTGGAGAACGCGGAGGGCGCGCGCACCACCCCCTCCATGATCGCCTTCGCGAAGAATGGCGAGCGTCTGGTTGGCCAAAGCGCCAAGCGCCAAGCCGTCACCAACCCGACCAATACCCTCTATGCCGTCAAGCGCCTGATCGGGCGCAAGTTCGAAGACAGCATGGTGCAGAAGGAGAAGGGCCTCGCCCCCTTCAGCATCGTGAAGGCCGACAACGGTGATGCGTGGGTGGAGATCGAGGGCAAGAAATACGCCCCCCAGCAGATCAGCGCGATGGTGCTGACCAAGATGAAGGAGACGGCCGAGGCCTATCTCGGCGAGAAGGTGACGGAAGCCGTCATCACCGTCCCCGCCTACTTCAACGACGCCCAGCGCCAGGCCACCAAGGAGGCCGGCGCCATCGCGGGCCTCGAGGTGAAGCGCATCATCAACGAGCCGACGGCGGCCGCCCTCGCCTATGGCATGGACAAGAAGACCTCCGGCACCATCGCGGTCTATGACCTCGGCGGCGGCACCTTCGACGTGTCCATCCTGGAAATCGGCGACGGCGTCTTCGAGGTGAAGTCCACCAATGGCGACACCTTCCTGGGCGGCGAGGATTTCGACCAGCGCATCATCGACTACCTGGCGGAGGAATTCCGCAAGGAGAACGGCATCGACCTGCGCGGCGACAAGCTCGCCCTGCAGCGCCTGAAGGAAGCCGGCGAGAAGGCCAAGATCGAGCTGTCTTCCAGCAAGCAGACCGAGATCAACCTGCCCTTCATCACGGCCGATGCCTCGGGCCCGAAGCACCTGGTCATGACGCTGACCCGCGCCAAGCTGGAGGCGCTGGTGGATGACCTCGTCTCCCGCACGCTGGAGCCTTGCCGCCAGGCGCTGAAGGATGCCGGCCTGACCGCCGGCGAGGTGGACGAGGTGATCCTGGTGGGCGGCATGACGCGCATGCCCAAGGTCATCGAGGAGGTGAAGCGCTTCTTCGGCAAGGAGCCCGCGCGCAACGTGAACCCGGACGAGGTGGTCGCCATCGGCGCCGCCATCCAGGGCGGCGTGCTCAAGGGCGACGTGAAGGACGTGCTTCTGCTGGACGTGACGCCGCTCAGCCTCGGCATCGAGACGCTGGGCGGGGTGTTCACGCGCCTCATTGACCGCAACACGACCATCCCCACCAAGAAGTCGCAGGTCTTCTCCACGGCCGACGACAACCAGACCGCGGTCACCATCAAGGTGTTCCAGGGTGAGCGCGAGATGGCGGCCGACAACAAGCTGCTGGGCAATTTCGACCTGACCGGCCTGCCCCCCGCGCCGCGTGGCGTGCCGCAGGTGGAAGTGACCTTCGACATTGACGCGAACGGCATCGTCAGCGTCAGCGCGAAGGACAAGGCCACCGGCAAGGAGCAGAACATCCGCATCCAGGCCAAGTCCGGCCTGAGCGACGCCGACATCGAGAAGATGGTGCGCGACGCCGAGGCCAACGCCGACGCCGACAAGAAGCGCCGCGCCACGGTCGAGGCCCGCAACAGCCTGGACGCGCTGGTCCACTCCACCGAAAAGACCCTGCGCGACAGCGGCGACAAAGTGCCGGCCGCCGAGAAGGCCGAGGCCGAGGCGGCCCTGGCCGAGGCCCGCGGCGTGATGGATGGCGGCGACGTGGACGCGATCAACGCGGCTGCGGAGAAGCTCTCCCAGGCCGCGATGAAGATGGGTGAGGCCCTCTACAAGGCCGAGCAGGCGGCCCCCGCCGCCGAGGAGCCGGCCGCCCCCGGCGGCACGCCCAAGGACAAGGTGGTGGACGCCGAGTTCGAGGAAGTGGACCCGAACAAGAAGAAGCCCCAGGGTTGAGGTGAGCGGGCATTCCTGCCCTGAGTGACACCGCGCCCGGGCCAGCGATGGTCCGGGCGTCTCTTCTTCGACCTTTTCTCGCGGGAGCGGGCTGACCATGGCCAAGCGCGACTATTATGAGGTGCTCGGCGTGGGCCGGGAGGCGTCCGAGGACGATCTCAAGAAGGCCTACCGCAAGCTGGCAATGAAATACCACCCCGACCGGAACCAGGGCGATGCCGACGCCGAGGCCCGGTTCAAGGAGGTGAACGAGGCCTATGACACGCTGAAGGACGCCGACAAGCGCGCCGCCTATGACCGCTTCGGCCATGCGGCCTTCGAGGGCGGGATGGGCGGTGGCGGCGGAGGCGGCGGCAACCCCTTCGGCGGCGGCGGCTTCGAGGACATCTTTGAGGAGATGTTCGGCCGCTTCGGCGGACGGGGCGGCGGCGGGCGTGCCGCCAGCGGCCGTGGCGCGGACCTCCGGCAGGAGGTGCACATCTCCATGGAGGAGGCCTTCGCCGGCACCAAGAAGACCATCCGCGTGCCCAGCAGCGTGCAATGCGAGGCCTGCAGCGGCACCGGGGCCGAGGGCGGCAAGCCCAGTTCGCAGACCTGCGGCACCTGCCGCGGCGCGGGCAAGGTGCGCGCCCAGCAGGGCTTCTTCCTGATCGAGCGCACCTGCCCGACCTGCAATGGCTCGGGCCAGATCATCAAGAACCCCTGCAAGGTCTGCCAGGGTGCCGGCCGCGTGCAGCGCGACCGCACGCTGAACGTGACCATTCCGGCCGGCGTCGAGGATGGCACGCGCATTCGCCTCTCCGGCGAGGGCGAGGCCGGGCTGCGCGGCGCCCCGGCGGGTGACCTCTATGTGGATATCGGCGTGCACGCGCACCCGATCTTCCAGCGCGAGGGGCCCAACATCATGGTCCGCGTGCCGCTGCGGATGACGCAGGCGGCCTTGGGCGGGGCGGTGGAAGTGCCTTCCATTGATGGCTCCCGCGCCTCGGTGAAGATCCCCGCCGGCACCCAGACGGGGGACAATTTCCGCCTGCGCGGCAAGGGCTTCTCGGTGCTGCGCTCGGCCGCGCGCGGCGACATGTATGTGCAGGTGGTGGTCGAGACGCCGCAGAACCTGACGCCCCGGCAGCGCGAGCTGCTGGAGGCCTTCGAGGCCGAGGCCGCCAAGGGCGGCAGCCCCGAAAGCGAGGGCTTCTTCGCCAAGGTGAAGGAATTCTGGGACGGGCTGGGACGATGAGGATCGGAATCACCGGCATCGCCGGCCGCATGGGCAAGCTGCTGGTCGAGGAGGTGGAGGCCGCCGGCGCCACCCTTGCCGGCGGCACCAGGCGCGGCGATGACGCCCGCGCCCTGTTCGACGCCAGCGAGGTGGTGATTGACTTCACCCACGCCCATGCCGCGCCGATCCATGCCGCCCTGGCGGCCGAGACGGGCAAGGGCCTCGTGCTGGGCAGTTCCGGCCTCTCCGCCGAGGAGGAGGCCGCCGTGGCCGAGGCCGCGACGCGCGCGCCCATCGTCTATGCCGCCAATTTCGCGACCGGCGTGAACCTCGTCATCGCCATGGCGGAAAAACTCGCCGCCTCCCTGCCCGGCGCGCAATACGATGCCGAGATCGTGGAGATGCACCACCGCCAGAAGGTGGACGCGCCCTCCGGCACCGCCATCGCCATCGGCCGCGCGGTCGCGAAGGGCCGCGGCACCACGCTGGAGCAGGCGGGCCGGGAATCCGGCCGCGACGGCCACACCGGCCCGCGTGGCACCGGCACCGTCGGCTTCGCGGCACTTCGTGGCGGCCAGGTGGTGGGCGAGCACACGCTGCTGTTTGCCGCCGGGTCCGAGCACATCGCGCTCACCCACCGCAGCTTTGACCGTCGTGCCTATGCCACCGGCGCGGTGCGCGCGGCGCTTTGGCTGCAGGGCCGCGCGCCGGGCCTTTATTCCATGAATGACGTGTTGGGGTTGTGATGGTGCAGATCGTCCCGCTCGCCGAACGCCACCGCGCGGATTGGGAGCGCCTCTACGCGGGCTATGCCGAATTCTACAAGGCGACGCAGACGCCCGAGATGCGCGCCACGGTCTGGTCCTGGATTCGTGACCCCGCGCATGAGGTCAACGCCGTCGTGGCCGAGGATGAGGCGGGCCGCGCGGTCGGCCTCGCGCATTATCGCGCCTTCGCCAGGCCCTTGTCGGCCAGCACCGGCTGCTTCCTGGATGACCTGTTCGTGGACCCGTCCCAGCGCGGCAGGCGGGTGGCGGATGCACTGCTGGAACACCTGCGCGCGCTGGCGCAAAAGAACGGCTGGTCCACCGTGCGCTGGATCACGGCCGACGACAATTATCGCGGCCGTGGCGTCTATGACCGGCTGGCCAAGCGCACCTGGTGGATCACCTACGACATGGCGCCGTGAAGGCGCGGCCATAGCAGGCCTCGCCCTCACTTCTTTTTTGCGCGGCCGATTCACGCCCCGGCTGCGCCGGGACGATCGGACGCTAGCCCCGCGGCCGATTCACGCCCCGGCTGTGCCGGGACGATCGGACGCTAGCCCCGCGGCCGATTCACGTCCCGGCTGCGCCAGGACGATCGGACGCGAAGGCCATTACCCCTCCAGCGGCCCGCGCGACCCGCCGATCATCGCCAGGAATTCGCGGCGCGTGGCGTCATTGCTGCGGAACTCGCCCAGCATGCGCGAGGTCACCATCGTCACGCCCGGCTTGTGGATGCCGCGCGTGGTCATGCACTGGTGCGCCGCCTCGATCACGACGGCGACACCCTTGGGCTTCAGCACGCTCTCGATGGTGTTGGCGATCTGCGCCGTCAGCTTCTCCTGGATCTGGAGGCGCTTGGCATAGGTCTCGATCACCCGGGCCAGCTTGCTGATGCCGACCACGCGGCCGCTCGGCAGGTAGGCGATGTGCGCCTTGCCGATGATGGGCACCATATGGTGTTCGCAATGGCTCTCCAGGCGGATGTCGCGCAGGACCACCATCTCGTCATAGCCATCCGTCTCCTCGAAGGAGCGGGCAAGCATCTCGACGGGGTCGCTTTCGTAGCCGGCGAAGAATTCCTCATAGGCGCGGGCCACGCGGGCGGGAGTGTCCACCAAGCCCTCGCGGTCGGGGTCGTCGCCGGCCCAGAGCAGCAGGGTCCGGACGGCGGCCTCGGCCTCCGCGCGGCTCGGCCGGGCGATGGCGGAGGCCTTTTCGTCGGCGGGGCGGGCGGACTTGGGCACCTGGATGTTCATGGGCGCGGAATTTCCTCGGTTCCGGTGGGCCGGATCATCCAGGCCCACCATCAATGTCGAAGCCGCATTTGGGGCCGGGGGCGGGAAGCGCAACCGCAGGAATCGTCTTTCCGCCCCGCGCCAGGCGCTGTTCAGATCATCAGTTCGATCAGGAAGGGGCCAGGGCGGGCGAAGCTCTGGCTCATCAGGTCGGCCACCTGGTCCAGCGTGGTGGCGGTCGCGGCCTCCACGCCCATGGACTGCGCGAGCTGCGCCCAGGCGATGTCCGGGTTGCCCAGGTCCATCATGTCCATCGCCACGCGGCCGGGATTGGCGCCGACATTCTGGTACTCGCCCAGCAGGATCTGATACTTGCGGTTGGACAGCAGGATGGTGGTGACGGGCAGCTTCTCCCGCGCCTGGGTCCAGAGCGCCTGCACCGTGTACATGGCGCTGCCATCGGCCTGCAGGTTGATCACCCGCCGCCCGCCGCCGCCGATGGCCGCCCCCGTGGCCAGCGGCATGCCGCAGCCGATGGCGCCGCCCGTGATCTGCAGCCAGTCATGCGGGGCGGCCGCGTGGGTGGCAGGGAAGAAGCCGCGCCCGTAGCTGACCGATTCATCGGAGATGATGGCACCTTCGGGCATCAGCGCGGCGACCGTGCGCGCCAGGCCCTCCGGCGAGGGCGCGCCGCGCACCACCTCGGGCTTCTCGCCATTGGAGGGAATGGCGACCTTGGGCGCGCCGAGCTCTTCCGCCAGCGCGGTCAGCGCGGCCAGCGCATCCTGCTCCTGCCGGCAGGCCACGGTGATGCTGGCATTCTCCGGGTAGTGCTTCGAGGGCTTGCCCGGATAGGCGAAGAAGCCCACCGGCGCCTTGGAGCCCAGCAGCACCAGGTGCTCCACCTTCGACAGGCGCTGGATCGCCAGGTCCACCGGATAGGGCACGCGCTCCAGCGGCATGCGGCCCTGGCCGCGCTGGAAGCGGGCGTTGGAGGTCTCGGCCAGGATGTCGCAGCCGGTGTGCGCCACGATGCGCTGCACGGCCTCCTGCGCCGCCTGGGTCAGCGCCATGGAGCCGCCCAGCAGCAGCAGCACATTCTTCTTCTCGCGCAGCACGCGGGCGGCGGCGCGGATGGCGTGCGGGTCGGCCTGGGGCACGGCGGGCACGGGCAGGGCGGCGGCGACGGTGCCGCCCTCATCCCAGCAGGTGTCGGAAGGCAGGATCAGGGTCGCGATCTGCCCCGGCGAGGTGCGGGCGGCCTGCACCGCGGCGGCCGCGTCCGCGCCCACATCGGCGGCCTTGGTGGTGGTCCGCACCCATTGCGAGACGCCGCGCGCGAAGCCCTCGGTGTCGGCGGTCAGCGGCGCGTCATAGGGGCGGTGATAGGTGGCCTGGTCGCCCACGCAGTTCACGATGCCCGACCGCGCGCGGCGCGCGTTGTGCAGGTTGGCCAGGCCATTGGCCAGGCCGGGGCCGCAATGCAGCAGCGTGACGGCGGGCTTGCCGGCCATGCGCCAATAGCCATCGGCCGCACCGGTGACGATGTTCTCCTGCAGGCCCAGCACGCAGCGCATGCCGGGGATGCGGTCCAGCGCGGCGACGAAATGCATCTCGCTCGTGCCGGGGTTGGAGAAACACACCTCGACACCGCTCTTCAACAGGCTGTGGACCAGACTTTCCGCACCGTTCACCGCGTATTCCCCTCTGAACTGGACTGGCGCGCAGCCTGGGCCGAAGATGCCGGTCGGGCAAGCCTTGGGGGCGCCACGTGCTGAAGGTATTGATCGGGGGTTTCGTGATCGGAGCCCTTTCCGTCCTGGCGTTCCACCAGGGCACCATCCATCTGCTGTACAACTACGGAAATGATGTGGAGGCGCTGACCTCCGTCATCGGCCGGGTGCAGGGGCCGGGCTGGGATGTCGCGCGGGCCATGGCGAATCCGCCCGTTGCCGGGCTGCACATCCCGCAATTCTTCAGCGCCATGTTCTGGGGCGGCGTCTGGGGCATCCTGATCGCGGCCATCCTCCGCTGGACCCCCCTGCCCGACCTCTTCACCGCCACGCTGATCGGCGCCGTGGGCTGCACGCTCGTGGCGGTGACGCTGGTCGCGCAGGCGCGCGGCCTGCCCATGTATGCCGGCGGCGACACCCAGACGCTGCTGCGGGCGGGGCTGATCAACGCGGCCTATGGCTTCGGCACGGGCTTCCTGCTGCGCCCCCTGGCGCTGCGCCGCGTGAAGGCGCCGCCGCCCGCGCGCCGCGCCGCCCGCCCGCCGCCGCTGCGCCCCCAGGCCTGAGCCTTGCGCGCATCAGGGCGCACCGACACGCTGGGCTGCGTGCTGGCGGGCGGCGCGGCGCGGCGGATGGGCGGCGGCGACAAGACCCTGCGCGTGCTGCACGGGCGGCCCTTGCTGGCGCACATCCTCGCGCGCCTCGCCCCGCAATGCGGCGCCTTGGCCATCAGCGCCAATGGCGATGCGGCGCGTTTCGCAACCTACGGCCTGCCGGTCTGGCCCGATGCCGTGCCAGGCGCAGGGCCGCTCGGGGGGGTGCTGGCGGCGCTGGAGGCCTCGCCCCTGCCCTTCGTGCTGACCGTGCCCGGCGACACGCCCTTCCTGCCGCCCGACCTGGTGGCGCGGCTGCATGCGGGGCGCGGGGCGGCGGCGGTGGCGCAGGCGGGATCGGGCGGGCAGGCGCACCCGGTGATCGCGCTGTGGCCGCGCGCCCTCGCCCCGGCTTTGCGCCAGGCCCTGGCGGCGGGGGAACGCGCGGTGGGCCGCTTCGCCGCCAGCCAGGGGGTGGCCCGGGTGGAATGGCCGGGCGAGCCCTTCCTCAACATCAACACGCCCGAGGACCTGGCGCGGGCGCAGCTCACCCCAGGCTGAGGGCGAGCCAGCCGCCCGGCTCCATCACCGCCACATCGCCCGGTTGCAGCAGCACCGTGGTGGTGGGGCTTTCCACGATGGCCGGGCCCTGCACGCGCTGCCCCGCCGCCAGCGCCTCGAAGCGCCAGACGGGCAGCATGGCCCAGCCCCCTTCCAACAGGCAGCGCCGCTCGGCGTCGGGCGCGGCGGGGCGGGGCGCGCCGGCGGGAATGCGCGGCAGGGCGGGCAACACCCCGCGCGCGGCGGCGCGGGCGGTGACCAGCACCACCTCCTCTTCCGGCAGGTCGTAGGTGAACAGGGCGCGGTGGCGGGCGTGGAAGGCCTCGCGCAGCGCCGCGCGGGTAGGGGCCACGCCGTCCAGCGGCACCGTGATCTCGAAGACCTGTTCGCCATAGCGCATGTCGGCGGCCAGGTTGAGCGCGATCTCGCCACCATACCATTGCGCGAGCTGGGCGCGCGCCTCCTCCGCCAGCCCGTCGAACAGGGCGGGCAGCGCGTCATCGGCCGGCATGGCACCCGCACCCACCACGCTGCGCGCGATCTCGTGCCGCAGTTCCGTCTGCAACATGCCCCAGGCGGAAAGCCCGGCCGCGAACAGCGGCACCGCGACCCGCGCCATGCCGAGGTCCCGCGCCACCGCGCTGGCATGCAGCCCGGCGGCACCGCCAAAGGCCAGCAGCGTGGCCCCGCGCGGGTCCACGCCGCGCCGCACCGTCGCGACCCGCACGCCATCGGCCATGCGGGCATTGACCAGGCGATGCACGCCCAACGCGGCCTGGGCCGCCGCCAGCCCCAGCGCCCCGGCCAGCGGGGCCATGGCGCGTTCGGCCGCCGCCACGTCCAGGCGCTGCGCGCCGCCGAGGAAGCTACCGGGGTCGAGATAACCCAGGAGCAGATTGGCATCGGTCACCGTGGGCAGGGTGCCGCCGCGCCCATAGCAGGCCGGGCCAGGCCGCGCCCCGGCCGATTGCGGCCCCACCTGCAAGGTGCCACCCGCGCCCAGATGCGCGATGGACCCACCACCGGCGCCGAGCGTGATGATGTCGAGGCTGTCCAGCGCGATGCGCTCGCCGCCCACCTCGCGCCCGCGGCCGATGGCGGCGGCGCCTTCCGTCACCAGGGCGATGTCGGTCGAGGTGCCGCCCATATCAAACGTGACCATGGTGTTGCCCGACCGATTCAGACCTCCGGGCTCCGCCCTCCGGTCATCGGGCGGATTTTCCCCCGACCGATTCAGACCTCCGGGCTCCGCCCTCCGGTCATCGGGCGGCGTCTCCCCCGGCCGATTCAGACCTCCGGGCTCCGCCCTCCGGTCATCGGGCGGCGTCTCCCCCGGCCGATTCAGACCTCCGGGCTCCGCCCTCCGGTCATCGGGCGGGGCGCCCATCCCCCGCCGCGCCAGCGCCACCGCCGCCGCAACCCCGCCCGCCGGCCCGGACAGCGCCGTGCCGGCGGCCAGCCGCGCCGCCTCCGCGATCGGCGCCACGCCGCCATGCGAGAGGATGACGAAGACCGGCGCCGCGCACCCTGCCTCGGCCAGCCGCGCCTCCAGCCGCATGAGGTAGCGGGACACCACCGGCCCCACATAGGCATTCACCGCGGCCGTCGAGAAACGCTCGTATTCCTTGATCTGCGGCAGCACATCGGCCGAGCAGGTGACGAAGACGCCCGGCAGCGCCGCCCGCACCGCCTCGGCCGCCGCATGCTCATGCGCGGGCGCGGCCCAGGAATGGAGGAAGCAGATCGCCACCGCCTCGACGCCTTCCTTGCGCAGGGTCGCGATGGCGGCGTCCAGGCTGGCCGCGTCCAGCGGCACCTCCACCGCGCCATCGGGCCGCAACCGCTCGCGCACAGCGAGGCGCAGGCGGCGCGGGACCAGCGGTTCGGGCGCGGGCAGGCGCAGATCATAGCGCGCGGGCTTCAGCCCCTCGCGCATCGCCACCACGTCGCGGTGGCCCTCGGTGGTGAGCATGGCCGTGCGCGCGCCCCGCCGCTCCAGCAGCGCATTGGTGGCGACCGTGGTGCCATGGACGATGCGCGTGGTGGTCTCCAGCATCTCGCCCAGCGTCAGGCCCAGCATGGCAGCGAGGTTTCGCAGCCCCTGGATCACGCCCTCGCTCTGGTCGTGGGGGGTGGAGGCCGCCTTGGCCAGGTATTCCTGGCCCGCCTCGTCCACTCCCACCACATCGGTGAAGGTCCCGCCCACATCCACGCCGATGACATAGCGCATCAGAGCAGCCCTTCCGCGCGGTCGGCTTCGACGGCGGCGGGGTCGCGCCGCGCCGGATCACCCCAGCCACCGCCGCCGGCCGAACGCACCTCGATCACCTCGTCGGGCTGGATGACGACGCCCACCTCCTTGGTGCGGAGCACGCGCTCGGTGCCATCCGCATGGCGCAGCGCGTAGCGGTGCGGCGCGCTGTCCTGGCCGCCATGGAGGCCCGCGCTGCCATGCCGCGCGCCGTCGCCCGCGGTGTTGGCGCGGGCGGGGCCGGCGCTTTCCACCGCCAGTTCGAGAATGGCGCCGAGGCCGCCGCGATGCTGCCCCTGCCCCGCCGAGCCGGGCAGGAATTCATGGCGCCGGAAATGCAGCGGGAAGCGCGCCTCGGCCATTTCCACGCTGCCGAATTTCAGCCCGCCCGCGCTGTGCCATTCGCCGGCGGTGGACCAGCCATCGCCCTTCGCGTGCCCGCCGCCGCCCGGCCGCGCGTGGAACAGGTGCCATACGAAGCGCCGCCCCGGTCGGCGCGCATCCTCGCCCGTGATGGCGATGCGGAAGCGCCGCCCCCATCCGCCCACCACGCGCTCCGGGCAGCATCCCTGCATGGCGCGCATGATGGCTTCCACGATCTCGTTGGAGCAGTGGCTGGTGCAGAGCGTCACGGCCGCCCCCTCCCGCGCCCAGACCACGCTGCCCTCGCGCGCCACCACGCGCAGGGCGCGGAAGGCGCCCTCGTTCTTCGCCACCTCAGGGTCGAGCAGATAGGCGAAGGCCATGCAGCAGGCGCTGACCATGTTGGGGTGCGAGGAATTCACGAAGCCCCGCACCTGGTCGTCGCTGGCGGAGAGGTCCACGGTCAGCGTGCCGCCCTGCTTGGTGCAGGTGGCGCGGATGGCGATGTTCTCGGCACCATGGCCGTCATCGTCGAGGAAGGCCTCGCCCGTCCAACTCCCATCCGGCCAGGATTGCACGATGCGCGCGGCATGGGCGTGCGCCAGGTCCAGGATGGCGTCCACCGCGCCCATCAGCGGCCCCGCGCCATGCTGCTCCAGCAGCGCGCCAAGCCTGAGCGCGCCGAGCTTGGCGGCCCCGAGCATGGCGGCCAGGTCGCCGCGGAAGTCGCGGTTGATGCGGGTGTTCAGCGCCAGCATGTCCACCAGGTCCGGCCGCATTTCGCCGCCCTCGCCGAGAAGCATGGGCGGGATGCGAAGCCCCTCCTGCCAGATCTCGGTGGCGCCGGGGTTGTAGCCGCCATGGGTGGCGCCGCCGATGTCGCTGTGATGGGCGCGGACCACGGCGAGGAAGCGCAACGCCCCCTCTCCAAAAATGGGAAGGATGATGGTGAGGTCGGGAAGATGGCTGCCCCCATGCCAGGGGTCGTTCAACAGATAGACATCGCCCGGCTTCATCGCCTCGCCGAAGCGGTCCAGCACCGCCCGCGCCGCGAAGGGCATGGCGCCCACATGCACCGGGATGTGGTCCGCCTGCGCCACCAGCCGGCACTGGCCATCCGTCACCGCGATGGAGAAGTCGCGCGAGGAATTCAGGATCTGGCTGTAGGCCGTGCGCAGCAGCGCCTCGCCCATCTCTTCCACGATCGCGGTGAAGCGGGCGTTCAACACGGCGAGCGTCACGGGGTCCATGCGGCTTCCTTCACTTGGCGCAAGCGCCAGCGTGGCGCATCCTCACCCCGACAAAAAGAGGGAGATGCGCCATGGAACTGACCACGCTGGCCGAAGGCCTGCGCTTCCCGGAAGGCCCGGTGGCCTTGCCCGACGGCTCCATCGCGCTGGTCGAGATCGAGCGCGGCACCGTCACCCGCGTGGCGCCCGATGGCACCACCAGCGTCATCGCCACCCCGGGCGGCGGGCCGAACGGGCTGGCGGCGGGGCCGGATGGCTCGCTGATCCTCTGCAACAATGGCGGGTTTTCCTGGCATGACGCGCCGGGCCAGCTCCGCCCCACCGGCCAGGCGCCCGACTACACCACGGGCCGGATCGAGGTGGTGGACATGGCGACCGGCCAGGTCCGCACCCTCTATGACCGCTGCGGCGACGTGCCGCTCAAGGGCCCCAACGACCTGCAGCTGGATGGCAAGGGCGGGTTCTGGTTCAGCGACCTCGGCAAGTCCCGCGCGCGCGACCGCGACCATGGCGGCGTCTATTGGGCGGCGCTGGACGGCTCGCGCATCGTGGAGGCCGCGCACCCGGTGCCCGGCGGCGCCAATGGCATCGGCATCAGCCCCGATGGCGAGAAGCTCTACGTGGCCGAGACCGAGACGGGCCGCCTCTGGGCCTTCGACATCCTAGGGCCGGGGCGCCTGCGCAAATCCCCCTGGCCCAGCCCGCATGGCGGCAACATGCTGTGCCAGTTCCCGGGCTTCCGGCGGCTGGACAGCCTGGCCATCACCGCCGAGGGCAACATCGTGGTGGCGACCCTGGTCTCGGGCGAAATCACCACCGTCTCACCCGCGGGCGAGATCCTGGACGTGGTGAAGATGCCCGAGCCCATGCCCACCAATATCTGCTTCGGCGGGCCGGGGCTGGATGTGGCCTTCATCACGCTCTCCACCACGGGCAAGCTGGTCAGCATGCCCTGGCGGGAGAAGGGGTTGCGCCTGCCCTACTGCTGAGGCGCCTGTTCGGCGGGCTGCCCCGCCACCACCACCATGGCGGGCTTCAGCAGGCGGCCGTTCAGCGTCCAGGCCGAGGACCAGGCCTGGAGGATGGTGCCGGGCTCGACACCTTCCGGCGCCGGCGCCTCGCTCATCGCCTGGTGCAGGTCGGGGTTGAACTTCTCGCCCTGGGCGGGCTTGCGGGCCACGCCGTTCGCTTCCATGCGCTGGAGCAGGAAGCGCTCCACACCCTCGAAGCCGCCGCGCAGCTTGGTGATGATGTCGGCCTCGCCCTCGGTGGCGGCGGGCAGGGCGTCCAGGCCGCGGCGCAGATTCTCGGCCGCTTCCACCACATCGGCCGCGAATTTCTGCACGGCGAAGTTGCGCGCCTTCTCGACATCGTCGCGGGCGCGGTTGCGAACATTCTGGATCTCGGCCTCGGCGCGCAGCCAGCGGTCCTTCATCTCGGCCAGCGCGGCTTCAAGGGCCGCGATCCGCTCCTCCGGAGTGGGCTCGGGGGCGGGCGGCGCCTCGGCGGCGGGGGCTTCAGGCTCGGGAGCGGCGTCGGGCTTGGCGTTGGGATCGTTGGACATGCGCGTCACGTAATGGGCGAGCGGCGGGCGATCAACCCAAGAGCCGGCCGATGACGCGGGCGGTGTAGTCCACCACCGGGATCACCCGCCCGTAATTGATGCGCGAGGGGCCGATCACGCCGATGGCGCCCACGATCTTCTCCTGCCCGTTGCGGAAGGGCGCCACCACCACCGACAGCCCCGCGCTGCTGAACAGCCCGCTTTCCGCGCCGATGAAGATCTGCACGCCCTCGCCCCGTTGGGCGAGTTCCAGCAGGCGCAACGTGGTCTCCTGCGCCTCCAGCCGCTCGAACAGGGCCTGGATTTCCTGCACGCGGGCCAGCGTCTCCAGGTTCTCCAGCAGCTTCGCCTGGCCGCGCAAGATCAGCGCGGCATTGCCCCCGCCCGCCCAGGTGGCCAGCCCGGCCGCGATCACCTGCTGGGTCAGCGCGTCCAGCGCGGTGCGGTTGGCGGCGATCTCGCCCTCCACCTTCTCCCGCGCCTCGTCCAAGGTGCGGCCGGCGAGGCGGGCGTTCAGGTAGTTCCCCGCCTCGATCAGCGCCGAGGGCGGCAGGCCGGGCGGCACCTCGATGACGCGGTTCTCCACGCGCCCATCGCCCTGCACCAGCACCACCAGCGCCCGGCCGGGGCCGAGCGGCACGAATTCGATGTGGCGCAGCGGCGCCTCGCCCTTGGGCGCCACGACAAGGCCCGCGGCCCCCGCGAGGCCGGACAGCATCTGCCCCGCCTCGGCCAGCGTCTCCTGCAAGGAACGCCCATGGGCGGCGCAGCGGGCGGCGATGGCCTCGCGCTCCTCCTCCGACAGGTCGCCGAATTCCAGCAGCCCGTCCACGAAGAGGCGCAGGCCCCGCTCGGTCGGCAGGCGGCCGGCCGAGGTGTGGGGGGCGTAAAGCAGCCCCGCCTCCTCCAGGTCGGCCATCACGTTGCGGATGGAGGCGGGCGAGAGGTTCAGCGGCAGGCGGCGCGAGAGGGTGCGGCTGCCCACCGGCTCGCCGGTCGCGACATAGACCTCGACCAGTTCACGCAGCACCGCCGTGGCCCGTTGATCGAGGCCCGAGGCAGCGGCGAGGGGCAGGAAGCCCGGCTTGAAGGGCGTGTACATCACAAGTGGGTAAGGTGGGTCCTGGCGGGGGGTGGGTCAAGCCGGATCAGACCAGGGCCACATACCGCCCCAGCAGCAACGGCCAGCCCTGGGGCGAGCCCATGCCCTCCCGCACCGCCTCCCACCCCTCGCCATGGCGGGCCATGCCGGCATGGGTCAGCACCACACGGGTGCGCGCACCCTGGGCCTCGAAGACCACCTCCACCTCCGAGGCGAAGGCCGGGTCGGGCTGGGGCGCGCGGTCGGGGGCGATCTGCCAGGTGAAGCGCAGGCGGCGCGGCGGTTCCCACAGCGTGATGCGGCCCCAGTCGCAGCGGAAACCGTGCGGCCCGATCTCGCGGCAGGCGCCGCCGAGGCCGGGTTCCATGCCGATCTCGACGCAGGCGGCCCCGCCCCAGGTGTATTCGCGCGGCCACCACCGGTCGAAGCCATCGGTGAAGAGGCGGAAGGCCGCCATGGGCGGCAGGCCGATCCAGGCCTCGTGCGTGGTGCTGTCGTCGCTCATGTCGTGGAACCCCTGGCCTTCGGCGCGCGCCCGCGTATGGTGCGCGCGCTCCGCCTTTGCCAAGGAATAATGACCATGCGCCCATCCGGCCGCACCCCCGATGCCCTCCGCCCCGTCATCATCGAGACGGGAATCGCCAAGCATGCCGAGGGGTCCTGCCTCATCCGCGTGGGCCAGACCGAGGTGCTCTGCGCCGCCAGCGTCGAGACGCGGGTGCCGCCCTTCCTACGCAACACCGGAATGGGCTGGGTGACGGCCGAATACGGCATGCTGCCCCGCGCCACCCACACGCGCGGCGACCGCGAGGCCGCGCGCGGCAAGCAATCTGGCCGCACCCAGGAAATCCAGCGCCTGATCGGCCGCAGCCTCCGCGCCGTGGTGGACCGCAAGGCGATGGGCGAGATGAGCATCACGCTCGACTGCGACGTGCTGAACGCCGATGGCGGCACGCGCTGCGCCAGCATCACGGGCGCCTGGGTCGCGCTGCACCTCGCTTTCCAGCATTGCGTGCGCAACAACATCATGAGCCAGGTGCCGCTGACGGACCATGTGGCCGCCATCTCCTGCGGGGTGGTGAATGGCGAGGCGGTGCTGGACCTGGACTACCAGGAGGACAGCGCCGCCGAGGCGGATGCGAACTTCGTGCTGACCGGGGGCGGCGCGCTGGTGGAGGTGCAGGCCACGGCCGAGGGCGCGCCCTTCACCGAAGCCCAGTTCCTGGCCATGCTGGACCTGGCGCGCGATGGCGTGGCCGCGCTGGTGGCCCAGCAGAAGGCCGCCGTCGGGTTGTGAGGAAGCTTCTTCCAGGCAAGCTGGTCCTGGCCAGCCACAACGCCGGCAAGCTGCGCGAATTCGCGGGGCTGCTGGCGCCCCATGGGCTGGAAGTGGTCTCGGCCAAGGAACTCGGCCTGCCCGAACCGGCCGAGACGGGCACCACCTTCCTGGAGAACGCCCGCATCAAGGCGCTGGCCGCGACCCAGGCCACCGGCCTGCCCGCGCTGGCCGATGACAGCGGCTGCGAGGTGGCGGCCCTGGGTGGCGCGCCGGGCGTCTATACCGCCGACTGGGCCACCCAGCCCGACGGAAGCCGCGACTACGGCCCCGCCATGGAGCGCGTCTGGCGCGAGGCGAACGCCAACCCCGACCGCGGCTGCGCCTTCGTGGCCACCCTGGTGCTGGCCTGGCCCGACGGACACACGGAGGGCTTCGAGGGCCGCACCGAGGGCCACTGGACCTGGCCGCCCCGCGGCGCCCAGGGCTTCGGCTTCGACCCCATCTTCGTGCCGGAGGGCGAGGCGCTGACCTATGCGGAGATGAGCGTGGAGGAAAAGGCCCGCCTGTCCCACCGCGCGCGCGCCTTCAGGGCGCTGGCCGCCGCCTGCCTGGGCTGACGCGATGGACGCGCAGATGCGCCTGCTGCTGCGCCTGTTCCAATGGTTCCGCCGCCCGCCCTCGCGCCGGCAGCTCTGGATCATGGGGGTGACGCTGGCGGTGGTGGTGCTGGTCGCCCTCGTCGAATGGGGCTTTGGCTGGCCGGAGGCGCTGACGGTGGACCGGGGCCCCAGGGTCCTGCGGCAGTGATCCGGTAGGAGCGGGCGGCGTTCCCTGCTATGGGCGCGCCATGCACGCCCTTCGTCTTCTCGCCGACCGCGACCTCCGCCTCACCGAAGCCCCCCCGCCCCCGCCCCCCGGCCCGGGCGACGTGCAGATCGCCATGAAGGCCGTGGCGCTCAACCACATTGATGTCTGGGGCTGGCGCGGCATGGCCTTCGCCAAGCGGAGCCTGCCGCTGACCGTGGGCGCCGAGGCGGTGGGCGAGGTCACGGCCCTGGGCGAAGGGGTCACGGAATTCCGCCCCGGCCAGCGCGTCGTGCCCTATGGCGGGATGACCTGCGGCACCTGCAGGCACTGCCTGGCCGGCCGCGACAACCTCTGCGAGAACGTGGCCGGGGTGCGCGGCTTCCATGTGGATGGCTTCGCGCAGGGGCTGGTGAACATGCCCGCGCGGCTGTGCGTGCCCGTGCCGGAGGGCGTCTCCATCGAGGACGCCGCCTGCGCCAGCATCACCTTCGCCACCGTCCAGCACATGCTGTTCGACAACGCGAAGCTTGAACCGGGCGAGACCGTGCTGGTCCATGCCGCGGGCTCGGGCATCGGCAGTGCGGCGGTGCGGATGGCCAAGGCCATCGGCTGCACCGTCATCGGCACGGTGGGCGATGAGGAGAAGGCCCAGAAGGCCCGCGCCCTCGGCGCCGACCATGTGGTGAACTACAACCAGGACCGTTTCGAGAGCGTGGCCCGCCGCGTCACCGGCAAGCGCGGCGTGGACGTGGTGTTCGAGCATGTGGGGGCCGCCACCTGGCAGGGCTCCCTGCTGTCCATGAAGATGGGCGGGCGGCTGGTGACCTGCGGCAGCACCTCCGGCGTCTCGGCCGACACGAACCTGATGATGCTGTTCCAGCGGCAGTTGCGCCTGATCGGCAGCTTCGGCGCCACGGTGCGCAACGTGGCCGAGGGGCTGGAGAAGATGTCCCAGGGCATCCGCCCGGTGCTGGACAGCGTGCTGCCGCTCGATCGCTTCGAGGAGGGGCTGGCGCGGCTCGAATCCCGGCGCGTCTTCGGCAAGATCGTCGTCACACTGTAATCCGGCCATGCGCGCGCGGCTGGTCCTGGCGGGCGAATGGGCGCTCGCGATGGTGGCGCGGGGGGCCTTCGGTTTCCTGCGGCTGCTGGGGCTGCGGACGGCCTCGGCGCTGGGCGGCTTCGTGCTGCGGAACCTGGGGCCGCTGACCCGCAACCACCGGCAGATGATGGACAACCTCCGCCTCGCCTTGCCGGAGCTGGACGCGGCGCAGCACCAGGCCATCGCGCGCCGCGCCTGGGACAACCTGGGCCGCACCGCCTGCGAATACGCGCATCTGGACCGCATCTGGGACTTCGACGGCGGGCGTGTCTATTCCCACCCCGACACCAAGGCGCGGCTGGAGGCGCTGCTGGCCGAGGGGCGGCCGGTTCTGACCTTCTCGGCGCACCTGGCGAATTGGGAATTGCCGGCGGTGGTGGCGGCGCGGATGGGCCACCAGGGGGCCATCCTCTACCGCACGCCCAACAACCGCTTCATCGCGGCCGACATCATCGCCCGCCGCGCGCCCATCATGGGTGAACTCATCCCGGCCAGTGTCGCCGCGCCCATCCGCATGGCCTCGGCCCTGGACGAGGGCAAGTCGCTCGGCATGCTGGTGGACCAGCGCTTCGGGCGCGGGCCGGTGGTGCCCTTTTTCGGCCAGCCCGCGGCCTCCAACCCCTTCCTGGCGCGGCTGGCGCGGCGCTTCGAGGTGCCGGTCTATGGCATGCGCGCCATCCGCGAACCCGGGCCGCGCTTCCGCATCGAGCTGGTGGGGCCGGTGGAGTTGCCACGCGACGCCACGGGCCGGGTGGATGTGGAGGCCAGCACCGCCCTGCTGAACCGCATCATCGAGGGCTGGATCCGCGAGGACCCGGGGCAGTGGCTGTGGATGCATCGCCGCTGGCGGCGTTAGGCGTATCGCCGCTGGCGGCGTTGAGGGAAGCGCCGCTGGCGGCGTTGAGAAGGACACGCTGGCGGCTTTGAAAAGCTGGCTTTCCGGAGGAAATCCAAGCTAAAGCACGCAAGGCGCCACCTTGGGGAAGGTGGTGCCATCCATCTGGGCCATCCGCTGGGGGGAGTGGACCACATGCACCGACGCGCGCTTCTCGGCGCCTGCGCCCTGGGCGCCCCGCTGGCCATGCTGGCCGGCTGCGGCACCAGCCGCGCCCCGGCGCCGCCCGTCATCGCCGATGTTCCGGGCCTCGGCCCCTATGCCGGCCTCTCCTGCGTGCCCTATGCGCGGCAGCGCTCGGGCATCCAGCTGGCCGGCGATGCCTGGCAGTGGTGGGACGCGGCGGCGGGCCGCTACACCCGCGCCCGCCGGCCGGAGCCGGGCGGCGTGCTGGTCCTGGCCCGCACCTCCCGGCTGAATTCGGGGCATCTGTCCGTGGTGCGGCGGGTGGTCTCCTCGCGGGAAATCCGGGTGGACCACGCCAACTGGGCCTCGGGCAGCCTGCGCGGCCGCGTGGCGGAGGACCAGCCGGTGCTGGACGTCTCGCCCCGCAATGACTGGACGCAGGTGCGGGTCTGGTATCCGCGCATCAACGCCCTGGGCAACACCGTCTTCGCGGCGCATGGTTTCATCCTGCCGCGCACGGTGGTGGCGGGGCGCTGAAGGAGGCGCGACATGGGCTGCATCCTCGTCTGCCACGGCGCCTGGTCGGGCGGCTGGTCCTGGAAGAAGCTGCGCGAACCTCTGCGCGCCGCGGGGCATGAGGTGTTCACGCCCACCTACACCGGCCTCGGCGAACGCGCCCACCTGGCCCACCCGATGCTGGACCTGGAGACCCACATCCAGGACATCCTGGGCGTGATCGAGGCCGAGGACCTGCGCGACATCCTGCTGGTGGCCCATTCCTATGGCGGCATGGTGGGCACGGGCGTGGGCGACCGCGTGCCGGGCCGCATCCGCCACCTGGTCTATCTGGACGCCTTCGTGCCGGAGGATGGCCAGTCCCTGCAGGACATGGTGGGCGGTGGCGGGCCCGAGGCGCCCTTGGTGGGCTGGCTCATCCCGCCCCTGCCCGGCGCGCCCGACACGGCGCCCGAGGACCTCGCCTGGACCCATCCGCGCCGGCGCCACCAGCCCGCGCGCTGCTTCACCCAGAAGCTGCGGCTCAACCACGCCACCCCGCCCTTCGCGCGGACCTATGTCCACTGCACGCGGAAGGGCGACCATGACCCCTTCCGCCCCATCGCCGACCGGCTGCGCCACGCCCCAGGCTGGGGCTTCCACGAGATGGCGGCCAGCCACAGCCCCAACATCACGGCACCCGAGGCACTGGCCGCGCTGCTGCTGGAACTCGCGCAAGGGTGATTTCGCCGGGCCGCGTCCCGCCCTATAGGGCGGGGAAGTGAACCGGAGGCCGCCCATGCAAATCCCCCGCCGCGCCACCTTGGCCCTGCCCGCGCTTGCCATGGCCCCGGCCGCAGGGGCGCAGCCGGCCTGGCCCTCCCGCCCCGTGCGGCTCATCGTGGGCTTCCCGGCCGGCTCCACGCCCGACATCGCGGCGCGCGCGCTGGCGCAACACCTCCAGCCCGTGCTGGGCCAGCCCGTGGTGGTGGACAACCGCGCGGGCGGCGGCGGCACCATCGGGGTGGATGCGGCGCTGCGCGCCCAGGACGAACACAGCCTGATCGTCACCATCGGCGGGCCGGGTTCCATCGCGCGGCTGGTCAACCCGCAGCTGCCCTATGACCCGGCGACCGACCTGCTGCCCATCAGCCTGCTGGCGCGCATGCCCTTCGTGCTCTCCGTGCATCCGGGCGTGCCGGTGCAGGACGTGGCGGGCCTGGTTGCGCATGCGCGGGCGAATCCGGGGCGGCTGAACTACGGCTCGGTCGGCGCGGGCACGCTGGGGCACTTGGTCACGGCGGAATTCGCGGCGCGGCATGGGCTGGACATGACGCATGTGCCCTTCCGCTCCTGGCCACAGGCCATCGCGGAGGTGGTGGCCGGCCGCGTGCAGGTCATGGCGGCCGCCGCCGGCGCCGTGCTGCCCCAGGCGCAGTCCGGGCAGGTGCGGCCGCTGGCCGTGACCGGCGAGGCGCGCATGAACCAGCTTCCCGCCATTCCCACCCTGCGCGAACAGAATGAGCCCGACATCGGCGTCTATGCCTGGATCGGCCTGTTCGCCCCCCGCGGCACGCCAGAGGCGCGCATCACCCGCCTGGCCGGCGAGGCCGCGGCCGCGCTCGCCGCGCCGGAGACGCACCGCGCGCTGACCACCGCGGGGTTCGAGCCGCTGGGCACGCCGCCCGGCACCCTCGCCGGCCTGGTCCGCGCCGAACTGTCCCATTGGGGCGAGGTGATCCAGCGCCTCGGCATCCGTCCTGAAAGTTGACGGGCCCCAAACCTTGACAAGGCATTGACGCGCGGCAACACGCCATGCGCCAATTCCAGGATAAAATGCCTGAAACGAGGGAGACGCCACGCCATGCCCGATGACGGCCTCATTGCCATCAAGCCCGAGATCGCGGCCCAGGCCCGCGTGACGGCCGAGCGCCGCGCCGCCATGGCCGAGGCCGCCGCCCGCGACCCCGACGGCTTCTGGCGCGGCGAGATGGGCCGCATCGCCTGGATGCGCGAGCCCACCAAGATCAAGAACACCGACTTCACGGGCGACGTCTCCATCAAGTGGTTCGAGGACGGGGAGCTGAACGCCTCCGTCTCCTGCCTGGACCGGCACATCGCGGCAGGGCGCGGCGACCAGGTCGCGATCATCTGGGAAGGCGACGACCCCAGCGCCGACAGCCGCACCACCTATGCCGAGCTGCACGCGCGCGTCTGCCAGCTGGCCAATGCCATGCGGGGCCTGGGCGTACGGAAGGGCGACCGCGTCTGCATCTACCTGCCCATGATCGTGGAAGCCGCGGTGGCCATGCTGGCCTGCGCGCGCATCGGCGCGGTGCATTCCATCGTGTTCGGCGGCTTCTCGCCCGACAGCCTGGCCTCGCGCATCCAGGATTCCGAGTGCTCGCTGCTCATCACCGCCGATGAGGGGCGGCGTGGCGGGCGGAAGGTGCCCCTCAAGGCCAATGCGGATGAGGCGCTGAAATCCTGCCCCAGCGTGCGAAACGTCATCGTGGCGAAGAACACCGGCACCGCGGTGGCCATGCAGGCGGGCCGTGACCACGACTGGGCCGCGCTGTGCGACCGCGAGCCCACCAGCTGCGAGCCGGAACGGATGAACGCGGAGGACCCGCTGTTCATCCTCTACACCTCGGGCTCCACCGGAAAGCCCAAGGGCGTGCTGCACACCACGGGCGGCTACATGGTGTGGGCGTCTTTCACCCATGAGATCGTGTTCGACTACCGCCCGGGCGAGATCTACTGGTGCACGGCCGATGTGGGCTGGGTCACGGGCCACACCTACATCGTCTACGGCCCGCTCGCGAACGGGGCGACCACGCTGATGTTCGAGGGCGTGCCCTCCTGGCCCGACAATGGCCGCTTCTGGCAGGTGGTGGACAAGCACCAGGTCAACATCTTCTACACCGCGCCCACCGCCATCCGCGCGCTGATGCGCGATGGCGAGGGACCGGTGAAGAAGCACAGCCGTGCTTCGCTGCGCATCCTCGGCAGCGTGGGAGAGCCCATCAACCCCGAGGCCTGGCTCTGGTACTACCGCGTGGTGGGCGATGAGCGCTGCCCCGTGGTGGACACCTGGTGGCAGACCGAGACGGGCGGCATCCTGATCAGCCCCCTGCCCGGCGCGGTGGCGCAGAAGCCCGGTTCCGCCACCCTGCCGCTCCCCGGCGTGAAGCCCGCGCTGGTGGATGGCGAGGGCAAGTTCCTGGAGGGCGCGACGGAGGGCAACCTCGTCATCACCGACAGCTGGCCCGGCCAGATGCGCACCGTCTATGGCGACCATGCGCGCTTCGTGCAGACCTATTTCTCGACCTTCCCCGGCCTCTACTTCACCGGCGACGGCGCGCGGCGCGACGCCGATGGCTATTGGTGGATCACGGGGCGCGTGGATGACGTGATCAACGTGGCGGGCCACCGCATGGGCACCGCCGAGGTCGAGTCCGCGCTGGTGGCCCACCCCAAGGTGGCCGAGGCCGCCGTGGTCGGCATGCCGCATGACCTGAAGGGCCAGGGCATCTACTGCTACGTGACGCTGAATGCGGGCGAGGAACCGTCGGACGCGCTGCGGAAGGAGCTGGTGGCCTGGGTGCGCAAGGAGATCGGCCCCATCGCGACACCCGATGCCATCCAGTGGGCGCCTGGCCTGCCCAAGACGCGCTCGGGCAAGATCATGCGGCGCATCCTGCGCAAGATCGCCGCCAACGAGACGGACAGCCTGGGCGATACCTCGACGCTCGCCGACCCCGCCGTGGTGCAGGAACTGGTGGACAACCGGGTGAGGTGAGCTTCGGCCCGGCTTCCCAGCGGTTTGCCGCTCGCGCAAACTGGGAAGCATGAGCCGGAGCATCATATTCCTTACCACGCCGACCAGCGCGTCAGGCTCGCTGTGGCGCGCGCTGCTGGCCATCAATGGCGGCCGCTACCGGCCGCTCGGCTTCGTGCATGAACGCTACATGGCGCAGCGGATGGACCGGGTGGCGACGGAACTGCCGCCCGCCACGGATCACCTCATCAACCACAACGCGCCGCATTACTTCAACCGCGACACCCCGCTGGCCGAATACCGCTTCATCCTGAACGCGCGCGATCCGCGGGACGTGCTGTGCAACCAGTTTCACTGGCAATTCGTCCACCCCTTCCTCGGCGAGACGCCCGAGAAGGAGGCGGCGCGGCGCCAGCGCATCATGGACATGGGCATAGACGAATGGGTGCTGGCCCAGGACCTGACGCCCATGTGCCGCCGCTTCATGGAGGTGGCGCGCAGCCTGGACCCGGCCGACCGGATCTTCATCGGCTATGTGAGGTATTGCCTGTATTTCGACGAGGTGACGCAGCGCATCGCGGAGTTCATGGGCACTTCGCTCGACGCGATGACCCCCGCCCAGCGGACCGCGCTGGAACAGGAGCGCGTGGACAACCTGGCCGGCAACCCGAGATGGATCGGCCAGTCCTGGGCCGGGTCGGACACCGCGCCAGGCCGCCACCGCCAGGAATTGCGGCCCCGCACCATCTGGAAACTGTCCAACCGCTACGCCTGGTTCCTGGACTTCCTGCGCGAGACGGATGATCCGCGCGTGACAGCCGCCTACAACTGAAGCGCCGGCCTGCGGCGTTGCCTCGCAGCTGATCCATGCCTCTGGCGGTCCGCCAAAGGCGATCAGACGCTACTCCGCCGGCGCCCAGGATTTCGGTCGCAACCGCCGCGCCACCCAGCCCTCGAAGCGGTCCATATAGACATAGGCCACGGGCACGAAGAGCAGGCTCAGCAGCGTCGAGGTCGCGAGCCCGCCGATCACCACCAGCGCCATCGGCGCGCGGAACTCGCTCTCCGCGCCGATACCGAGCGCGATATGCCCCATCCCCGCCACCATCGCGATGGTCGTCATCACGATGGGCCGCGCGCGCTTGCGGCAGGCCTCGATGATGGCGGTCTCGCGGTCCACCTTCCCGTCCGCGCGGATCATGATGGCGTATTCCACCAGCAGGATGGAGTTCTTCGCCACGATCCCCATCAGCATCAGCACGCCGATGACGGCCGAGACGCCCATGGCCTGCTGCGTCACCAGCAGGGCCAGCAACGCCCCGCCCAGGGAAAGCGGCAGCGCCGACATGATGGTGAGCGGCTGCAGGAAACCCCCGAACAGCAGCACCAGCACCAGGTAGACCAGCAGCACGCCGGTGCCGAGCGCCACCAGGAAGCCGCTGAAGAGTTCCGCCATCACCTCGCTGTCGCCGGTGGGGCGGTTCGCGACCCCTGGCGGGAGGTTCTGCATGATGGGCAGCGCGGCCACCCGCTGCATGGCGTCGCCCAGCGGCATGCCGCCCAGCTCCGCCTCCACTGTCAGTTGCCGCTGCCGGCCCAGCCGGTCAATCTGCGCAGGGCCGGCGGCATGGGCGATGTCGGCCACGGCCTCCAGCGGCACGGGTTGCCCGCCGCGGCCTTCCACGCGCAGCGCGCGCAGCTCCGCCATGTCGGCGCGGGCGCGCTCGTCCAGCATGACGCGGATGGGGATCTGCCGTTCGGCCAGGGTGAAGCGCGGCAGGGCCTGGTCCACATCGCCCACCGTGGCCAGCCGGATCGTGTTGGCGATGGCCGAGACCGAAACGCCCAGATCCGCCGCCCGCGCCTCGCGCGGGGTGATCTGCAATTCGGGCCGCGCGAGGGCCGCCGTGGACCGCGCGCCCGAAAGCCCAGGGATGGTCCGCATCTGCGCGGCCAGCGCATCGCCCGCCGCCGCCAACGCCACGGGGTCCTGCCCCACCAGCGTCACCTGCAGGCGCGATCCGCTCTGGCCATCCGCACCGAAGCGGATACGCGCGCCGGGGATCATCTCCAGTTCCGGCCGCAGCGCGTTCTCGATCTGCACCTGGCGCAGCGCGCGTTCCTGGAAGGGCACCAGCGTCGCCAGGATGTTCGCCACGCGCGGGTCGCCATTGCGGGTCACGCTGCCGAGGCCCGGGCCACCGCCGCCGCCCACCTGGGTGCCGAGGCTCGCGAAGACCGTCACCACCTCGGGCCGGGCGCGCAGGATGCGGGTCGCTTCGCGCACCGCCGCATCCGTCTCCTCGATGGTGGCGCCGGGGGCGAGTTCCAGGGACATGGAAATCCGCCCGCGATCCGCCCCCGGGACGAAATCGCGCGAGATGAAGGGGATCAGCGCCAGCGAGAGCGCGAAGAACGCCACGCCGCCCAGGATGGTGATGCGCTTGTGGCGCAGGCACCAGCGCAGCACGCCGTCATACCAGCGGCCGACCCGGCCCTGTCGCTCGGGCTCGTCGCGCGGGGGCTTCAGGAAATAGGCGCCCAGCAGCGGCGTCAGCAGCCGCGCCACCACCAGCGAGAACACCACGGCCGCCGCCACCGTCAGCCCGAATTGCCGGAAGAACTGGCCGGGAATGCCCGGCATGAAGGCCACGGGCACGAAGACGGCCAGGATGGTGGCCGTCGTCGCCACCACCGCGAGGCCGATCTCGGCCGAGGCGTCCAGCGAGGCACGGAACACGCTGATCCCCGGCGTCTGCCGGATGTGGCGCACGGTGTTCTCGATCTCGACGATGGCGTCGTCCACCAGCACGCCCACCACCAGCGTCAGCCCGAGCAGGGTCACGTTGTTGAGCGAGAAGCCCAGCCACTGCATCACGAAGAAGGTCGGGATCAGCGAGAGCGGCATGGCGAGCGAGGCCATGATGGTCGCCCGCCAGTCGCGCAGGAACAGATAGACCACCAGCATCGCGAGCAGGGAGCCCACCACCAGCGCCTCGATCGCCGCGTGGTAGCCCGCCAGCACGAAGGTGGCGGTGGTGGTGACGGGTGTGACCGCCACATCCAGCTCGGCCGAGAGGGTGCGGGCGCGGGCCATCACCTCCTCCGCCACGCGCACCTCCGAGGAACCGCGCGTGCGGACGATCTCGAAGCCCACCACGGGCCTGCCATCCAGCCGCGCGGCGGTGCGGATTTCAGCGGTGCCGTCCTCCACATCGGCCAGGTCCGCCAGCCGGGCGGACCGGCCGCTGGGCAGGATGATGCTGCGCTCCCGCAGTTCCGCGACGGTGATGGCGGAGCCGAGCGTGCGGATGGCCTGCTCGCCCGTGCCGATGGTGCCACGGCCACCGGGCAGGTTGATGTTCTGCTCACGCAGCTGCGCGTTCACCTGGCCCGCGGTGATGCCCAGCGCCAGCAGCCGGTCGGGGCGCAGCGCCACGCGGATTTCGCGCGCCACGCCCCCCACGCGGTTCACCTGGGCCACCCCGTTCACGGCCAGCATGGCGCGCGAGATGGTGTCATCCACCAGCCAGCTCAGCTCCGGCACCGTCAGGCGCGGCGAGGAGACGGTGAAGGTGACGATGGCGCCGCCCGTTGCCTCCACCCGCGTCACCACCGGCTCGCGCACGCCGGCGGGCAGGTCGCTGCGGATGCGCCCCACCGCGTCACGCACATCATTGGCGGCGCGGTCTATGTTCGTGCCCAGCGTGAATTCCACGATGGTGGTCGAGCTGCCATCCACGATGATGGAGCGGATGGTCTTCACCTGCCCCAGCCCCGCCACCGCATCCTCGACGCGGCGGGTCACCTGGGTTTCCATCTCGGTGGGCGCCGCGCCCGATTGCAGCACCGAAATCACCACCGCCGGCAAATCGAGGTCCGGCGTGTTGTTGATGCGCAGCATGGGGTAGGCGAAAATCCCGGCCACCGTCAGCAGCAGGAACAGCACGGTCGTCGCCACCGGGTTGTGGATGGCCCAGCCCGAGATGTTCCGGTGCTGGGGGAGAATGCGGCTCATGGCGCCGCGACCCGCACCAGATCCCCATCGGCCAGGAAGCCCGCGCCGGAGAGCACCACGCGCTCCCCTTCCGCCAGGCCCTCGCGCACCTCCACCATGCCCTCCAGCCGCTCACCGAGCGTCAGGCGGCGCAGGCGCACGCGCTCCTCGCCGGGGGCCAGGGTGAAGACGGCGGGCGCGCCGTCACGGAACACCACGGCGGCGGCGGGCACCAGCACGGCCGGGCGCGGCGGGCCCATGATCTCGGCGCGGGCGAACATGCCGGGCAGCAGGCCCGAGCCGGGCGGCAGCGCCACATGCACGGTGCCCAGCCGGTTCTCGGGCGTGATGGTGGGGGCGATGGCGCGCACCTCGGCCATGATCTCGCGCCCGCCATGGCGCACCCGGACGGGCTGGCCGGGCGCGATGCCGGCCAGTTCCAGTTCGGGCACGCGGGCGTTCAGCTCCAGCCGGCCGTCGCGCACCAGGCGCAGCGCCTCCTGCCCCGCCCCGGTCACCGCGCCGATCCGCAGCACCACGCGCGAGACCAGGCCATCGGTCGGCGCCAGCATGGTCGCCTGGGCGAGGCGGGCGGCCACCTCCTCGCGCCGCGCGATGGCGGCGGCGAGGCGCGCCTCGGCCTGGGCGGCGACGGATTCCCGCTGCTCCAGCACCTGTCGGGGCCCGATGCCGCCGCTGGCGAGCGTCCGGGCGCGGGCCACCTCGCTCTGCGCGAATTCGAGCGCGACCCGGGCCTCGTTGATGCTGGCCTCCACCTGGGCGCCCTGGGCGCGCAGCAGGGCGTCATCCAGCCGCACCAGCACGTCGCCGGCGCGCACCTGGTCGCCCTCCTCCACCCGCACCTCCAGCACGCGCAGCCCGCCCACCTCGGCGCCCAGCACCAGCTCCTGCCAGGGGGCGACGCTGCCATCGCCCACCACGGGCACGGCCAGCGGCCGGGTGGTGGCGGGGATGAGGGGAACGGTGAGCACGGCGGTAGGGCCGCGGGCCGCGGGGGCCGGCGGGGTGGCGCCGGGGCGCGGCCAGAGGAACCAGCCCGCCGCGGCCAGGGCCAGCAGCGCCAGCACGGCCATGACCACGCGCCCACGCCGCTGTGCGGGGCGGGAGGCGCGGGCTTCCTCCGCCTCCTGCGGACGGGCATCGAGCATATTCATGGACAGACAGGCCAGTCGGCGGGGCGAGGTTGCATTGCGGGGTGGTTATCCCACGAAACACCCCCCGGCGCAGGTCAATTCCGCGCGGTGAGACGATCTGTCACACCCTGGCCGCCATGATTTTCACGCCCTCAGGCGCCGGCCGTTGCGCGGCCGGCTTCGTCGAGGGGCGCGCGAGCCCCCCGTCACGCCACCGCGCGCGGCCTGGCCAGCCACATGGCCCCGATGCCCGCCAGGCTGATGGCCAGCCCCGCCAGATCCGTCATCCCCTCCGGGATCAGCAGCAGCAGGCCGCCCGCCAGGATGGGGATGCGCGCCCAGAGCGGCGTGGGCCCCACGCGATACACATAGCCCTCGAAGGCCGAGGCCAGCATGAAGATGGCAAGGCCGGCCGTCACCACCGCCTGGAGGATCAGCGGCCAGTCGCCCCGCAGGATCAGCGCGGGCTGCAGCACGAACAGCACCGGCAGCAGCATCAGCAGGCAGCCGATCCGCAACGACATCAGCCCCGTCTTCATCGGCGAGGATTTCGCGATGGAGGCCGCCGCGATGGCCGCCAGCGCGACCGGCGGCGTGATGAAGGAGACGATGCCCCAGTAGAGGACGTAGAGGTGCGAGGCCATCGGGTCCAACCCCGCCTGCACCAGCGCGGGCGCGAGGACGATGGCCAGGAAGATGTAGCAGGCGGACGCCGTCATCCCCATGCCCAGGATGAAGCTGGTGATGGCGCCGAAGAACAGCAGCAGCCCGATATTGCCCGCCGCATACTGCACCAGCTCGCGCGAGAAGGAGTTGGCGACACCCGTGACCGACAGCGCCCCGATGATGAGGCCGATGCCCGCGATGAGTGCGACGATCTGCGCCACCGCCTGCCCGCCATCCACCACCAGCCGGCAGAAGGACATCAGGTTGAAGCCGGTCGCCTTCCGCCGCAGCACCGCCACCGCCAGCAGGAAGAGACACACCCAGAAGGGCGCCTGCGCCTCCATCCGGAAGGCCAGCAGCAGCACCGTCAGCCCCACGATGGCGCCGATGAAATACCAGCCCGAAGCGAGCGTCGGCCCCAGCGGCGGCACCTCCGACTTCGGCACGCCGCGCAGCCCCTTGCGCACGGCGTAGAGGTCCGTCTGGAGGAACAGCGCCGCGTAGAACAGCAGCGAGGGCAGCAGCGCCGCCAGCATCACCTCGGCATAGGGCACGTTCAGGAAGGTGGCCATGATGAAGGCCGCGGCCCCCATCACGGGCGGCATCAAGGCGCCCCCGGTGGAGGAACAGGCCTCCACCGCGCCCGCGTAATGCGCGGAATAGCCGCAGCGCTTCATGGTGGGGATGGTGAGCGTGCCCGTGGTCAGCACATTCGAGGTGGGGCTGCCCGAGAGCATGCCGAAGGTGGCGGAGGACACGACCGCGACCTTGGCCGGCCCCCCGCGCGAGGTGCCCATCAAGGCCAGCGCGAAATCCATGAAGAAGGCGGCCCCGCCCGTGGCGGAGAGCACCACGCCGAAGACGAGGAAGCCGATCAGCGTGTCGGCCACCACCTGCATGGGGATGCCGATGATGCTCTCCGTGCCGAAGACATGCTCGCGCACCGTGTCCAGCGGGCTGAACTGCACGCCCCAGAGGAAGCCCGGCATCTCCCCCGCGAAGATGGGGAAGGCGCCGAAGAGGAGGCAGGCGAAGAACAGCACCACCTCGCCCGTGCGCCGCACCCCGTCCAGGATCATCACGATCAGCGCGACACCGAGCCAGGCCGCCCAGTCCGGCGCCGTCGCGTTCCACCCCGCGAGCTGGATGGTGAGCGAGACGGTGGCGAGCCAGATGCTGATGCCCAGCGTGGCCGCGGCCAGCACCCAGTCGAACCAGGGCACATGCGTCTTCTGTCGCTTGAGCGCGGGGAACGCCAGGAAGGCGAAGGCGCCGAAGCAGCCGATGATGAGGTAGTAATAGGCCGTGCTGATCGGCCGGAAGCCCGCCACGCCCAGGTTGAACACCTGGTTGATGGTCAGCAGCAGCCCCGCCGCCGACAGCACGAAGGCCGCCCAGAAGGCAGCCCCCGTCAGGCGGGAGGACCGCGCCTCCGGATCCTCGATGACAGGGGCGGGGGCGGCGGTGCTGGACATGCGACAAAACCCGGGCGGGATGAAAAGAAAACCGCCGCCGGAGGGGTCCGGCGGCGGGGGAAGGCTCAGCCCAGCGTGGCGAGCGCGGCGCGGCGGCGTTCGGTCCAGGCCGCGGCGAAGGCCTCGGCCGGCTGGCTGCGGGCGCCGGGCAGGAATTCGGCCCAGGCGGCGCGCAGGGTGTTCAGCCGGTTCAGCGAGGCATCCTGCCAGCGCTGGATGTCGGCGTTCCAGATGTTGCGCTCGCGCAGGAAACGGATGGCGCCTTCGTGGAAGGGCGCGTCCATCGGCGGCGTGCCGGCCAGGTTCATGGCCCAGCGCGACATGATGGGGTTCGCGTCCTTGAACATGTCGAAACTGTCGGTGATGGCGGTCATCAGCGCATAGACCTCGGCCTCGGCCGCATCGGCGTTCACCGTGATCATGGGGTAGCGGTAGCCCATGACGTTCACCGGGTTCTGATCGGACATGCCCGCGCCGATGGTCTCGGCGAAGGGCTCCACGAAGGGCACGGCGCGGCGCGCCCGCTCCCAGCCCTGGGCGTTGTTGGGGTCGAGCTGCACCCAGGAGATGCCGCGCGGGCTGGCTTCCAGTTCGCGCAGCACGGCGGCGGCGGGCGCGGCGCCGGCGCAGTCGGCGCGGCCCTCGATCAGCGCGCGCAGGCTCGCGGCATAGGAGGGGAACTGGACAAGCTGGATGTCGTTCAACGTGAGGCCGGCGAAGGCCAGGATGGGCTCCACCTTGATGTTCACCGAGGAATTGGCCGGCACCCAGGCCATGCGCTTGCCGCGCAGGTCCTCGGGCTTCGTGATTCCGCTCTCGCGCGTGGCGACCACCGAGAAGGCGTTCTTGCGCCCGGCCAGCACGCGGAAATCCTGCGGGCCCCAGTCGGGGGTCGCGTATTCGTAGAGGCCCTCGGCGGCGAAATACAGCTCATTGGCCAGCCAGGCATGGCTCGCGCGGCGCTGCTTCAGCGGCAGGATGCGGCCGATGGAGGTGCCGGAGGGCTGCAGGCGCACGCGCGTGCCATGGGCGCGGCCCAGCGCGTCGGAGATGGCGGAAGCCTCGACATAGCCCGTCGAGCCCACGTCATAGACCGACCAGATCATGGTGGCCGGCAGGTTGGCCAGGTTGCGGCTCTGCGCCAGCGCAGGCGTGGCGAGGCCCGCGGCGCCGAGCGCGCCACCAAGAGCGAAGGTGTTGCGGCGAGTGATCATGTCGTTTGCCTCCGGGGTTTTTCGTTGCGAGGTTTGTCGGCCAGGAAGGCGCGGCCTGTCAACGCGCCGCGCCCCAGCCGTGTTGCACCAGGAAGGCCTCGACCAGCGCGTTGAAGGCGGCCGGCTTCTCGAAATAGGCGGAGTGCCCGGCGGCCGGGATCATGGCCGCCCGCGCGTCCGGGATGGCGTCCACCATGCCGGCGGGCGCGAAGGGCGGCAGCACCTGGTCCTCGCCATTGGCCAGGAACAGCACGGGGCAGCGCGCGGCGGCGAGGTCGGCGGGCGGGCGGGTGCGGGCGGCACCCAGGCGCGCGCGCAGGGCCTCGCGGTCCCAGCCCTGGGTCAGCCCGTTGATCTGGCGGTAGAGATGCGCAAGCGCGGGGCTTTCGGCCGCCATGCGCGGGCCGGAGGCGGGCAGGATGTGGCGTTCCAGCATGGCGGCGCGGGCCTTGGCGCTCTCCGCCTGCCAGGGGCCGAGGCGTTCCGGCACCGGCGCCGCCGCCTGGCGCGGGTCGAGCGAGCCCGTGGTCGCCGCCAGCACCAGCGCCTTCACGCGCCCGGGATGGGCGATGGCGAATTCCACCCCGGTCCAGCCGCCCATGGACTGGCAGACCAGCGCGACCTCGCCATGGCCCAGATGGTCCAGCAGCGCGGCGAGATCCGGCGCGTATTCGGCCGGGTCCACGCCGCCCGCGGGGGCGGTGGAGGGGTAAAAGCCCCGGTGGGAGAAGGCGATGCAGGTGTAGTTCGCCGCGAAATGCGCCACCTGCTGCCACCAGGACATCAGGCAACCGCCCAGCCCATGCGCGAAGACGAGCGGTGGCCCCTGCCCCGTCACCTCATAGGCCAGGGTGCAGTCAGGGCGCGCCAGGGTACCGGCGCGGTGCGGAAAGCTCATGCTGTGGGAATTCCAATGAAAGGAAGGGGGCGCGATGGCCGCGCCCCCCCCGGGCTGGTCACCGGTAGTGGCTCATTCCATCCGGATGCCGAGGCGCGTCACCATCTCGCGCTCATAGGCCGCGCGCTGCACGATGAAGTCGCGATACTGCTCGCTGTCCAGATAGACGGTCGGCATGTCGAACTGGTTGCGGACGCGGGTGTTCTCCTCGCTCATCAGCGCCTGCTTGAAGGCATCGTGCAGGTTGCGGACGATGCCCGGGTCCATGCGCGGCGGGCCGCTGATGCCGTAGTTGGAGGTGACGACGATGTCATAGCCCAGTTCGCGCAGGGTGGGCACGTTGGGGAAGCGCGGCGCGCGCTCGGCGCTCCAAACGCACAGCGCGCGCATCCGCCCCGCCTCGACATGCGGCGCCCAGGTGGAGCTGTCGGCGATCATGGTCACCTGCCCGCCCAGCACCGCGGTGATGCCCTCGGACGCCCCGCGGAAGGGCACATGGATGAGCTGCACGCGCTCCCGCCCCGCGATGTCCTCCATGGCCAGGTGGTTGGTGGTGGCGATGCCGGAGGTGGAATAGCTCAGCTCGCCCGGGCGGCGGCGGGCCTCGGCCAGCAGGTCCGCGAAGGTCTGGATGGGGCTGTCCGCCCGCACCGCGATGCCGAACAGCCAGCCCGTCAGGCCGATGATGTGCGTGAAGTCCGTGGTCGTGTCCCATTGCGGCTGGCGCACCAGGAAGGGACGCCGCACCACGGAGAGGTGCATCTGGCCAATGGTGTAGCCATCCGGCCGCGCCTCGCGCGCCAGATGGACGGCGTGCAGCGTGCCGCCGGCGCCCGCGCGGTTCTCGATCGTCACGGGGTGGCCGAAATTGCGCGAGGCGATGTCGGCCAGGCTGCGCAGATGGACGTCCGAACTGCCACCCGGCGGCCAGGGCACGATCAGCTTGATGGGGCGGGTCGGAAAGCCGGCCTGGGCGCCGGCCAGTCGCGGCGCGGCGAGCGGGGTCGCGACGGCGGCGGCCAGGGCGGTGCGGCGCGACAGCGCGCCGGGCTTGAACGTCATGGAAAACCTCCTCTTCTGGGCAGGGCGCGTCTGCGGCGCCCCTTGACCTTCTGATGGTGGACCGGCCGAAAGCCTTTTGCCAAGCATGACCATGCCCGCGGCGCCTTGCATCCTGTGCCGCCCCGCGCCAAGGTCCGCCGCGATTTTCCAGGTTTTGAGGGGCAGAGCATGTCCGAAGCGTTCGACGTCATCGTGATCGGGGCTGGCCCCGGCGGCTATGTGTGCGCCATCCGCGCCGCGCAGCTGGGTCTCAAGGTCGCCTGCGTGGAAAAGCGCGCGACGCTGGGGGGCACCTGCCTGAATGTGGGCTGCATCCCCTCCAAGGCGCTGCTGCAAAGCTCCGAGCATTACGAGGAGGCCCTGCACAAGCTGGCCGACCATGGCGTGCAGGTGGGCGGCGTCACGCTGGACCTGGCCCGGATGCAGGCGCGCAAGGGCGAGGTGGTGGCCTCCAACGTCAAGGGCATCGAGTTCCTGTTCAAGAAGAACAAGGTGACCTGGCTGAAGGGCGCGGGGCGCATCCTCGCCCCTGGCCGCGTGGCCGTGGACGGCACCGAATACGCGGCGAAGCACATCGTCATCGCCACCGGCAGCGAGAGCATTCCCCTGCCCGGCGTCGAGGTGGACGAGAAGCGCGTCGTCACCAGCACGGGCGGCCTGGAACTGTCCGAAGTGCCGAAGCACCTGGTCGTGATCGGCGGCGGCTACATCGGGCTGGAGCTGGGCAGCGTCTGGCGCCGCCTGGGCGCGGAAGTGACGGTGGTGGAATATCTGGACCGCCTGGTCCCCGCCATGGACACCGAGGTGGGCAAGGCCTTCGAGCGCGTGCTGGGCAAGCAGGGCTTCAAGTTCCGCCTCAAGACCAAGGTGACGGGGGCGAAGGTGGACGCGGACGGCGTGGACCTGACGGTGGAGCCCGCCGCCGGCGGCGCGGCCGAGACGCTGCGGGCCGATGTGGTGCTGCTGGCCATCGGCCGCCGGCCCTATCTGTCCGGCCTCGGGCTGGAGGAGGCGGGTGTCGCGCTGGACGAGCGCGGCCGCGTGGCCACCGACGGGCATTTCGCCACCAATGTCCCCGGCATCTGGGCCATCGGCGACGCCATCGCCGGCCCCATGCTGGCCCACAAGGCCGAGGAGGAGGGTGTCGCCCTGGCCGAGCAGCTGGTCGGCCAGAAGCCGCACCTGAACCCGCTCACCATCCCGGGCGTGGTCTACACCTGGCCCGAGGTGGCGACCGTGGGCGAGACCGAGGAACAGCTCAAGGCCCGCGGCCAGGGCTACAAGGTGGGCAAGTTCCCCTTCACGGCGAATGGCCGCGCGCGCGCCATGGGCGAGATGGACGGCTTCGTGAAGCTGCTGGCCGACGACAAGACGGACCGCCTGCTGGGCGCGCACATCATCGGGCCGGATGCCGGCACGCTGATCGCGGAGATCGCGCTGGCGATGGAGTTCGGCGCCTCGTCCGAGGATGTGGCGCGCACCTGCCACGCCCACCCCTCGCTGAACGAGGCGGTGAAGGAGGCGGCACTCGCTGTCCAAGGGCGCGCTCTTCACATTTAGGTTTCGAGGGCGAGCGCTTTATTTTTCGCCCTCAGGCGCCGGGCGCGGCCTCCGGCCGCTTGGCTTTCGCGCCGCCGCGGTTGCGCTGGCACAGCGGTAGGTCTGGGCGCGCCGGCCGCATTGCGGCCGGATCCTCGAAGGGCGGCGCTGAGCTATGGCGGTGGCGCCGCCCCCCTCAGCTCGCGCTCGCCGCCTTGAGCGTGGCCTTGCCTGAGGGCGCCTTGGCCGGGCTCGCCCCCTCCTGCGCCCCGCGCTCCTGCGCGTTCCGCAGCAAGGCCAGGCCCCGATACACCCCATGCACCATCTTGCTGTAGGGCAGCAGCAGGAAAAAGGCCAAGACCAGCCCCAGGTGGATGGCCAGCATCACGCCCATCGCCCCCGTGTGCCGCACCGCCAGCAGCAGCAGCCCGGTGATGGACACCAGGAACAGCAGCGACAGCATGGCGTATTCGCTGCCCAGCAGCTTCTTCGCGACCGGCACCGGGTCCGTCACCGTCTTCACCCAGATCAGCCCCGCCGTGCCGATGCACAGCAGCACGCCGCCCCAGGTGCCGAACTGCACCGGCAGGCTCAGGAAGGCGTGCGGCGACTTCCAGCCCAGGAAATGGTGGTAGAAGGCGCCCGTCGTCGTCGCCGCGAAGCACAGCATGAAGCCGTAGAACATGGCGTGGTGCAGCCAGCGCCGGTGCTGTGCGAAGCTGTCATCCAGGTCGTTGCAGCCATGCCCGCCACCGCCCAGGTTGCGCAGCGTAAGAATATCAACGGCCGCGGTGGCCACCGGCGCCGGCGTGATGGGCGCCTGCCCCGCCCCAGGTGCGGTGCCGCGCCAGTAGCGCAGCGCGCCCATCCCCATCGCGAACAGCGCATAGCCGAAGGTCAGCCCCGCCAGCCCCGTCATCAGCCAATAGGGGATCACGCGGAAGAAGGCGCCCGTGCCGGTCTGCGCCGTGTAGAGGATGGCCGGGTCCTGGAGCCCCATGGTCAGCAGCAGCACGGCCGTGAGCGCCAGGAACGTCACCAGCACCACCACCGTGCCGTTGCGCTCGAACAGCCGGCCCATGGCGGGGGGCCAGGCGTATTCGGCATAGCTCTCGGCGCGGAGCGTGGCGAAGGTCTGCGGGATGTTCACCCCGAAGGCGTGCGGCGGCGCGTATTGGCAGGCGTGGTAGCAGCCCTTGCAGCCATGGCAGAGGTTGGCCAGGTGCGTCAGGTCCCCGGTGGAGAACTCCCGCCGCATCGCCATGGCGGGGAACACCGCGCAATACCCCTCGCAGTAGCGGCAGGCATTGCAGATTTCCATCTGCCGCCGGGCTTCGGCGGTGGTCTCAGTTTCGCGCATTGCGGGCCGCCCCCTCCCCGGCCAGCCGCCCGAAGACGGTGCCGATCGTCATTCCGAAACCCGCCAGATAGCCCTGGCCCAGGATATTGCCAGCCATGATCTCGCCGCTGGCGAACATGTTCGCGCTGGGCTTGCCGTCGGCCATGATGACGCGCGCCTTGTCGTTCACCTTCACGCCCAGGAAGGTGAAGGTGATGCCAGGCGCCAGCGGGTGGCCGATGAAGGGGGGCGTATCAATGCGCCGCGCCCAATGGCTCTTGGGCGGCGCCAGCCCCTCCGTCCGGCAGTCATCAGGCTTCATCGGCGTGAAGGTGCCATCCCGCACGCTGGCGTTGTAGCGCGCGACCAGGGCTTCCAGCTTGTCCGGATCAAGTTCCAGCATGCCCGCCAGTTCGCGGATGCTGTCCGCCTTCATCGGCGGGAACACGCTGGGCAGGTAGTTGTGCAGCGCCTTGCTGTCCGTGATGGCATAGGCGCGCGACATCGGCTGCTGCGCGATCATCCGCCCCCAGATGGCGTAGCGCTTGGGCCAGACATCCTCGCCCTCATCGTAGAACCGTTCCACGTCGCGGTTCACCACGATGGAGAAGGGCACGCAGTCCAGCCGCATGGCGAGCCCGCCATCCTCCATCGGCGCACGGGCGTCGTTCGCCACGGCGTGGAACTGGGTGGGGTCGCCCACCTCCTGCACGCCCGAGGCCAGCAGGTCCTTCAGCACCGTGCCCTGGGCATAGGGCGTCCCGCGCACCTGGAAGCGGTCGGCCGCGTCGCCCCAGTATTGCCGCAGCCATTCCCGGTTCGCCTGGAACCCGCCCGCGGAGGCCACCAGCGCCTTGAAGCGGATGCGCTGCGGGAAGCCGCGCCAGGAGACGATGGCCTCCGTCGCATGGCCCTCCTCCACCGCGATGTGCTGCACCTCGGTGTCGTAGAGGATGGTGATGCCGAGCTTCTCCGCCGTGCGGTACAGCGCGTTCACCAGCGCCTTGCCACCGCCCAGGAAGAAGGCGTTGGTGCGCGACAGGGACAGCGTGCCGGACAGCGAGGGCTGGAACAC
The DNA here is from genome assembly GCA_035998215.1 of Roseococcus sp. Classification (GTDB taxonomy): domain Bacteria; phylum Pseudomonadota; class Alphaproteobacteria; order Acetobacterales; family Acetobacteraceae; genus Roseococcus. The sequence goes on from DASYHU010000009.1 coordinate 165,798, forward strand.
CACGCCGCAATCGCGCAGGAAGCCCGGCGCATGCTCGCTCGCGCGGATGCACATGCGGGCCAGGTGCTCATCCGTGCGGCCGCCGGTCACGCGCAGCAGGTCGTCCCAGTATTCCTCCTCCAGGTAGCTTTCCGTCAGCACCTCGGTCGGTGCCGGGTGCAGCGCGCGGAGGTTGCGGGTGTGGCGGGAATTGCCGCCGCGCATGGGCTTGGGGGCATGTTCCGCCACCACCACCGAGGCGCCGAGCTTGCGGGCGGTGATGGCGGCGGACAAGGCGGCATTGCCGCCCCCCACCACCAGCACGTCATAGACCGTGTCGAAATCCATCCGGACGACTTAGCGCGCGGCGGCGCGGCCTACCAGACCAGCGCACGCCCCTTCAGCGGGAGCAGGAGGCGCCACCCAGCACGCAGAAGGTCGCGCAATGCGGGTGGTTCAGGGCCACGGGCCGCGCGGCCTCGGCGAGCGTGGCGCCCAGTTCGAAGCCCTCGTCATAGGCCAGCAGCGTGCAGGCCAGCACCGCGGGCCGCTCGGCGCCCTTCCGCTTCACCACCATCCGGGCCGAGGCGCACATCAGGCTGTCCGGCGACTTCTTGAGGATGCCCCAGCAGGCCTCCGTGATCTCGGGCACGTCGCGCCCCGCATCCATCTCCGGGAACAGCATCAGCGCCACGGGGTCGTCCGCGTCCACGGGAATGCCGTGGCGCGCGAACAGCGCCGCATAGCCCGCGCGCATCGCGCCCTCACCATCATGGCCGAACCCCACGCGGCCGGCGACATGGATCGTGAAGCCCTCCCGCGCCAGCCATTCCAGACCCTCGATGGTGCGGGCATAGCTCCCCGCGCCGCGCTCGATGTCGTGCACCGCGGCGTCGTGATGGTCGAGGCTGACGCGCACCACCAGCCGCTCGCCCCCATGCCGCGCCAGCAGCGCGCGCAGCGGCTCGGCGTAGCGGCGCATGGGCTGCATGGCGTTGGTCAGCACGAGCGCCCGCAAGCCCCGCCCCAGCACGTCGTCCAGCATGGGCACCAGGCCCGGATTCATGAAGGGCTCGCCGCCAGTGAAGCCCACCTCGCGCACGCCCATTCCCTCCGCCTCGTCCAGATAGGCGCCCACCTCGGCGGGCGAGATGTAGACCAGCGCGTCGTTGCGCGGGCTGCTCTCGATGTAGCAGTTCGCGCAGGTGATGTTGCACAGCGTGCCGGTGTTCACCCACAGCGTGTCGAGCGCGGTGAGTTCCACCCGCGCCCGGCGCTCGCCCTTCAGCGTCACCTCCGGGTGCTGGAACTTGGCCGGGTTCAGGCGCGGGGCGTCCTGGGTGCGGATGGACAAGGGCGGTGCTCCTTCAGGACAGGGTCGCGGCGTCGTTCAAGGCCCAGTCATAGGCGTCTTCGGCGATGCGGGTGGCCGTGGCCAGGCGTCGGGCCAGGTCACCCGTGGCGTATTGCCGCAGATGGGCGATGACGCCCGCTTCGGAACCCCCGAAATCCTCCTGGAACCACTTGTAGATGGAGGAGACGCGCAACCCCCCATCCGCGCGGAAGGCGGCGCCGCGCGGGTGGTTCACGAAGGCGCGGGCGGCCTCGTCCAGCGCCGCCTCCAGCGTCTCGGCCCGCCAGGCGCGCTGCCAGAGGTTGGGGCAGCCGATGGAGGCGCAGTTCACCGCGTAATGCACGCGCGGGTCTCGGAAGGTGGGGCGCATCGTCTCGTGCTCGATGTCGTCGAGCGACATGCGGCGGCCCTCGATGGTGACCAGCCGCGTGCGCCAGGGGCCGATGAACTGACGCGGGTCGAAGGGGACGCCTGTCGAGCGGATGTCGCGGATGGAGCGCACCGGGTGGCGGTCCAGCACCACCTTCAGGGTCAGCGCGTTGTAGAGGTTGGCCCAGAAGGCATAGGCCTCCGCCCGCGCCATGGCGGAGGGCCGGGCGGATGCGGCGGCCGCGATCCAGGCCTCGAGTGCCGCCATGTCGGCGGCACTCGCCTTCCAGGCGGCGTAGCGCACGCGGCTCACGCCATCCTCTGGCAGCACCACATGGCGGGCGAGCAGCGCGTCCAGCGCCTCGGGCGCGGCGGCGCGGCCAGGCCGCACCAGCAGCGCGGCGGCGGCAAGCCCGGGAATGGCACGTCGGGTCATGGTCATGTCAGCGCCCCGCGAAACGGTTCTTGAGGGGAATGGCGGCCAGCGACAGGGCGGCGAGCCCCAGCAGCCCCGCCAGGATTTCCGGCGACAGCACGCTGCGAAGGTCCAGCGTGCCGCCCGCGTCGAGGATGTTGCCCAGCCCCGCCCCGGTCAGGCTGAACACCGCCGTGCCGGGAATGATGCCCAGGAAGGTGGTGGCGACATAGACCGGCAGCCGCACCCCCACGAAGGCCGGCACCAGGTTCACCAGGAAGAAGGGGAACAGCGGCACCAGCCGCAGCACCAGCAGGTAGGAGGCCGCGTTGCGCCGGATGGCCTCGGCCAGGCGCTGCGCCGGCGCGCCGAAGCGGTCCAGCGCCTTCTCGCCGAACAGCAGCCCGGCGAAGAGGAAGACGCCCGTCGCGCCCAGCGTCGCCCCCACCACCGTCAGCGCCGTGCCCCAGAGCGCGCCGAACAGGAAGCCGCCCGTCAGCGTCAGGATCACGGCGCCGGGCACGGACAGCGCCACCGCCGCCGCATAGGCCAGCACGTAGATCAGCCCGGCCAGCAGCGCGTTCTGCGCCACGAAACCCGTGAGCGTGGCGCGGTGCCTGGCCAGCGTCTCCAGCGACAGGAATTCGCCCAGCCCCGTGAAGCGCAGCAGCAGCACCACGCCCACCGCCGCCAGGGCCAGCCACAGCCGCTTGTCGCGCAGCACCCTCATGGCAGCACCCGCTGGATCAGCCCCACCAGGAAGCGCGTGCGCGCCGAGAACAGCGAGGGCGTGTAGTAGGCCCCCGCCGCGCGCTTCGAAATCTCGGACATGGTGGGATAGGGCGCCATCATCTGCGCCACATCGCCCACGCGCAGCCGTTTCTGGATGGCCAGGCCCCAGAGCCCGATCATCTCGCCCGCGCGGGGGGCCAGGATGGTGGCGCCCAGGATGCGCCCGCGCGCGCCGAGGATGAGCTTCACCAGCCCCTCCCCCGCGGCCTCGGCCCGGGCGCGGTCATTGCCGGAGAGTTTTTCGGTCAGCACCGTCACCGCCTCGCCGGCCTCGCGGGCCTCGGCCTCGCCCAGGCCGACATGGGCCAGTTCGGGGTCGGTGTAGGTCACCCAGGGCAGCGCGCGGTAATCCACCTTGGCCGGCAGGCCGAACAGCGCGCGGCGGATGACAATGCCGGCGTGATACCCCGCCACATGGGTGAATTGCGGCCCGCCCGCCACGTCGCCCACGGCGAAGATGCGCCGGTTGCTGGTGCGCAGCCCGGAATCCACCGTGATGCCGCGCGGGGTGTGGTCCACCCCCGCGGCCTCCAGCCCCAGATGCGCGGTATTGGGCTGACGCCCCGCGGCCACCAGCAGGTGCGAGGCGCGCAGCGTGCGGCGGCGGCCGCCCTGGTCGAACTCCACCTCCAGCCCCTGGCCTTCGGCGCCGGGATGGATCGCGGCCACCTGCGCGCCCTCCTCGATGGCGATGCCCTCCTCCAGCAGGTGCTGGCGCAGCAGGGCAACGGCCTCGGGCGCGTCGCGCGGCAGGATCGTGGCGCGCTCCAGCACCGTCACCGCCGCGCCCAGGCGGCGGAAGGCCTGGGCCATCTCCACCCCGATCGGCCCGCCGCCCATCACCACCAGGTGCTCCGGGCGCTCGGTCAGGTCGAAGACATTCTCGTTGGTGAGGTGCGGCACGCGGTCCAGCCCCGGGATGGGCGGCACCGCGGCGCGCGAGCCGGTGGCGATGACGAAGCGCCGCGCGCGGATCACCTGGCCGCCCGCCTCCAGCCGGTCCGGCGCGGTGAAGCGCGCCGCGGCGCGGATCACGGTGCAGCCCAGGCCTTCGAAGCGCTCCACGCTGTCATGCGGGGCGATGGAGGCGATCACGCCATGGACGTGGCGGTGGACGCCGGCGAACTCCACCTCCGGCGCGGGCAGATGGATGCCGAAGCGCCCCGCCTGCCGCGCCGCATGGGCCGCATGGGCGGCGGCGATGAGCGACTTGGACGGCACGCAGCCCGTGTTCAGGCAGTCGCCGCCCATCTCGCCCTTCTCGATGAGCACGACCGAGGCGCCCATCTGCACCGCGCCCGCGGCCACGGACAACCCGCCCGAACCCGCGCCGATCACGCAGAGGTCCGCGTGGAGCACGCCATTCTTCAGCCGTGGGGTTCGCGGGTGGGCCATGGGGTTTCCGTCTCGCTGTCATGGCCGATACGCGCGGCCGGGGCGGAAGGTTACGCCTTCCCGCGCCAGGCGAGGCGCGGGCCGAACAACGCGGCCAGCCCCGTCACCACCAGCACCGCCACGCCATGCCAGGCCAGCACCATCAGCGGCCCGAAGGTGGGGTGCACCAGGGTCAGGCCGATGCTGGCGAAGGCCGCCGCCGAAAGCGCGCCGAAGCCCGCCACCGGCCCGGGCCTGATCCAGGCCGCGTGCCGCGTCAGCCACAGCATGAGCCCCGCCATGGGCAGCCCCATGCCGATGATGAACTGCAGGCAGGGCCAGCTCACATGGAAGCGGATGCCGTCCAGGCCGGCCTGCACCAATTCCCCCACACAGCCCACCCCCATGGTGCCGAGCCACAGCCCGATGGCCGGCAGCGGCAGCCAGGCCCAGCGGCGGTCGCGGTCGGGCAGGGAAAGCTCGAAGGCCGCGAGCCCCGCCAGCAGGGCCGTCAGCAGCGCGGCCAGGCTGTGCATCAGGTCGAAGCCGGTCATGGGGCGGCCCAGCACTTCCCGCGTCCCGAAGACCAGGGCCGCGAGCCCGATGACCGAGGCCGCCAGCACCGTCCAGAGCGCCAGCAGCACGGGCGGCGAGGGCATGCGCCGCACCGGCCGCAGGTCCTCGGCCAACCGGGCGATCATCTCCTCGGTTTTCATGGCGCACCGCCGGTCAGCCGGCGCCGGAGACTTTGCAGGGCACGGTGGGTTGCGACCTTCAGAGCGCCCACGCTCATGCCCGAGCGCGCGCTCGCCTCCTGGAGGGAGAGCTGTTCGATCTTCGTCAGTTGCAGGGCGGTGCGCTGGGAGGCGGGCAGCCCGCCCACCGCCTCGCGCAGCTGGCGGGCGGCCAGGCGTTCCTCGGCCTCGCCCTCGGCGCCCAGCTCGGTGGCGTCGTCCAGCAGGGTCTCGCGCGCCACCTGCCGGCCGCGCCGGCGCAGCCGGTCCAGCGCCCGGCGTTCGGCGATGGCGGCGAGCCAGGGGCGGAAGGGGCGGGCGGGGTCATAGGTGTGGCGCACGCGGTGCAGGGTCAGCAGCGCGTCCTGCACGGCGTCCTCGGCCTCGGTCGCGTCGCGCAGCCGCGCGCGGCAGATGGCGCGCAAGAAGGGCAGGCATTCGGCCAGCAGGGTGGCATAGGCCGCCCCATCCCCCGCCTGGGCCGCGCCCATGAGGGCGGACCAGCGAAGGTCGCGCGCATCGCGCGCCACCTGACCAGGAGCCAGCATCAGACAGAGGGGTTGGGCATGGGACATGGAGCCTAGCCCGGTTTGGTGGCGTTCACGCCATGTTTTCGGCGGGCGCGCGGCCGGGGTTACGCCCGGCCGCGGAAAAACTCAGCCCGCCCAGGCCGGGCGGCGCTTCTCGCGGAAGGCGGCGATGCCCTCCTCGGCCTCGGGGCCGGCGGCGGTGCGGGCGAAGGCGGCGACACCCGCCTCGGCATAGCCCTCGGGCGCGATGGGGCCGAGTGCCGCCAGCAGCCCCTTGGTCTCAGCCAGCGCGCCAGGCGCGCCCTCGCGCAGGGCGGCCAGCACCTCGGCCAGCAAGGCGTCGAGGGCCGCGCGGTCCGCCACCACCTCGTGCAACAGCCCCATGCGGAAGGCGGCGGGCGCATCCACCACACGGCCTTCCAGCACCAGGCGCGTGGCCTGGCTGCGGCCCATGCGGCGCACCAGCCAGGGCAGGATCTGCGCGGGCACCAGGCCACGCCGCACCTCGGGCGCGGCGAAGCGCGCATCGGCCGTGGCGAAGGCGAGGTCCGCCGCGCAGACGAAGCCGAGGCCACCCGCATGGGCGGCCCCCTCCACGGCTGCGATCACGACCTGCGGCAAGGCGGAGAGCCTGCGGAACCGCTCGCCAATCGCACGGTTGCGCGCCTCGCCGCCGGCCAGCCTCTCCTCCGGGCTGCCCTGGCCGACCTCGGACAGGTCCAGCCCCGCGCAGAAATGCCCGCCCGCGCCGCGCAGCACCACGGCACGCGCGTCACGGTCCGTGGCGAGGGCGGCGATCACCTCATCCAGCGCCTCGCCCATGCCGCCGCCGATCGCGTTGCGCCGCTCGGGCCGGTTGAGCGTGACATGGACGACCGGCCCCTCACGCGAGACGAGGACGGGCGGCGCGCTCATTTCTTCCACCAGCCGCCACGGCGCGGGGCGGCGGCGGCCACCTCCTCGACGGGCTTGGGCAGGATGGCGGGGCCGATGACCGGCGCGGCGGGTTGGGGCGCGGCGGGTTGGGGCGCGGCAGGTTCGGGCGCGGGAGGCTCGGGGGCTGGCACCACCTCGGGCGCGGGCGCCTCGGCGGCCGGCGCTTCGGCAACAGGTGCTTCGGTGACCGGCGCCTCAGGGGCGGGGCTTTCCACCGGGGGGGCCTCGGCCACCGGCGCCGCTTCAGGCGCGGCCTGGGCCGGGGCCACCTCGGCGGTCGCGACGGCTTCCGCCTCGACCATCAGCGACGGCACCTCAGGCGCCGCCACCGGGCGGGCGCGGTTGGCCGCCAGCGCCGCCTCGGCCGCGGCTTCGGCGGCTTCCATGGCGGCCATCAGCCCATCGGTCGTGCCAGCGAAGGGGTCGGCCGGGGTGGGGCCCTCGTAGCTCCTGGCCTCGCGCGGGGCGGGGGCGCCGCCTTCGGGCGCCTCGCCCTCGCGCCGGCGGCGGCCACCGCGACGGCCGCGTCGGCGGCGGCCGGCCTCGTCCTCGCCTTCGGCGGGGGGTTCGGCGGGCGTGGCCTCGGCGTCCGGCGCCTCAGCGTCGGGCTTGGCTTCGGAGGGCTCACCCTCGGACTCCGCCTCCCCCTCGCCATCGGGGCTGCCCTCGCCGGCCGGGCTCGCATCGCCACTCTCGCGGCGGCCACGGCCACGGCGGCGGCGGCGGCGGCGGCCATTCTCCTCGCCATTGGCGGGGCTGGCCGCGGCTTCGGCGGGAGCCTCTGCCTCCTCGGCCTCCTCCTCGGTGTCCTCGGGCTGGGGTGCGAAGTCCATGCGCAGCGCGGTGGGGCGTTCCTCGGCCGGCGGGGGCGGCGGGGCCTTGCTGCGCTCGATGCGCGTCTCGGCGCCCATCAGCGTGTCATCGGGCTCGAAGATCACGGTGACGCCCCAGCGCGCCTCGATGTCGGCCAGCCGGTCGCGCTTGCGGTTCAGCAGGTAGAGCGCCACGGCGCTGGTCACGCGCACCGTGATCTCGGCGGCGCGGCGCTTGGCGCACTCCTCCTCGACGGCGCGCAGCGCGGCCAGCGCGGCGCTCTCGATGTTGCGGACCACGCCGCGGCCCTGGCAATGCGGGCAGGTGATGAAGGTGGTTTCGGCCAGCGAGGGCCGCAGCCGCTGGCGCGACATCTCCAGCAGCCCGAAATGGCTAATGCGCCCCACCTGGATGCGCGCGCGGTCATGGCGCAGCGCGTCCTTCAGCTTCTTCTCGACCAGCGCATTGGCGCGGTTGCTGTCCATGTCGATGAAGTCGATCACGATCAGCCCGGCCAGGTCGCGCAGGCGCAGCTGCCGCGCGATCTCCTCCGCCGCTTCCATGTTGGTCTTGAGCGCCGTGTCCTCGATGTTGCGCTCACGCGTGGAGCGGCCGGAGTTCACGTCAATCGCGACCAGCGCCTCGGTCTGGTTGATGACGATGTAGCCGCCCGACTTCAGCTGCACATTGGGGTCGTGCATGGCATCGAGCTGCCCCTCCGCCTGGAAGCGGGAGAAGAGCGGCACGGCGCCGTCGCGATAGGCTTTGATCTTGCCCAGGTGCTCGGGCATCAGCATGCCCATGAACTCGCGCGCCTGGGCGTAGGCGTCGTCGCCCTCGACGAAGATCTCGTCCATGTCGCGGGCATAGCCGTCACGGATGGAGCGCTTGATGAGGTCCGCTTCCTCATAGATCAGCGCGGGCGCGGTGCTGGCCAGCGTGCGTTCGCGGATGCCGTCCCACAGGCGCAGCAGGTATTCGCAGTCGCGCCGGATCTCGGGCTTGGGCCGCTGCGCGCCCGCGGTGCGGACGATGAGGGACATGCCCTTGGGCATCTCCAGCTCCTCGATCACCTCACGGAGGCGGCGGCGGTCGGCGGCCGAGGTGATCTTGCGCGACACGCCGCCCCCGCGCGGGGAGTTGGGCATCAGCACCGAGAAGCGGCCGGCCAGCGAGATGTAGGTGGTCAGCGCCGCGCCCTTCGTGCCGCGCTCCTCCTTCACCACCTGGATCAGCAGGATCTGGCGACGGCGGATCACCTCCTGGATCTTGTAGTTCCGCAGGAAGCGGGGGGAGGAGCGGCGCTCGCGCGCCTGTTCCTCGGCCTCGGCCTCGGCGTCGCCCTCGGCATCGCCCTCGCTGACGCCGATGGTCTCGGGGCGCGGGCTGTCGGAGGGGGGCAGGATTTCCACGCGGCCGGAGGGTTCCTCACCCTCCTCCTCGCCATCGCCCTCATCGGTGGCCACGTCGTCGGGCAGGGTTTCCTCGCCGGCGGCCTCCTCGGCGGCGTGGCGGGCGCGGGCCTGCGTCTCGGCGGCGAGTTCGGCGGCAAGCACTTCGGCCACCTCGCCCTCGGGCAGGTCCTCGGCCGGGGCTTCGGCGCCCTCGGCGGGGGCTTCCATGCCCGGGGTCGCGTCCAGGATGGCCTGGGCGGCGGCGCGGCGTTCCTCGGCCATGGCCTTGGCGGCGGCGCGCTGGCTTTCCTTCTGGGCTTCCTTCTGGGCCTCGCGCTGGGCTTCCCGCTGGGCGCGGCGCTCCTCTTCGCGGGCCTCGGCCTCGGCCTCCTCGCGGGCCTCGGCTTCCTGCGCCTCGATCAGCTTCTGCCGGTCGGCGACGGGGATCTGGTAGTAGTCGGGGTGGATCTCGCCGAAGGCGAGGAAGCCGTGGCGGTTGCCGCCATATTCGACGAAGGCGGCCTGCAGGCTGGGCTCCACCCGGACCACCCGGGCCAGGTAGATATTGCCCTTCAGGGGGAGGCGATTGGCGGCCTCCAGGTCGAATTCGTCAACGCGGTGGCCATCCATGACGACCACCCGGGTCTCTTCCGGGTGGGCGGCGTCGATCAACATGCGCTTGGTCATGCGGCAAAAACTCCGCGCGCAGGCCCGCCGGGCGCAGGGCCAGGGCAGGGAGGGCGCGCAATGGGAAGGAAGGGACGGATTCCGGGCGGGATCGGCCATCCGGCGATGTCGGGGACATCGGGCGTCTTTCCTCGCTCGGGGGCCTGCCGGTGGCTGTGCCGGCGCTGCGCGCGCGGCGGGCTGGCAGGCCCAATGGCTGCACCCCCACTCATGTGCGCCCGACACGGGCGGGCGATAGTGCGGCAGGCCCCACCGCGTACGGCAGGGCGCATGCACCGCGGATGAGACCGGCGGAACAGGTCGCGGATTGTGGTGGATGCCGGCCCGGCCCGCCCCCCTTGTCAGGGATGGCGCCGCCGGTCTCCCTTCCGGGAGGGGGCATCGGACCAGGCCGCGACGGGGGTGGCGCGTCTGCCGCCTGCCCCGTTCCGCCCGCAACACCTATCGCTGGGGCAGTTCACCTTACGCGCCGCGCCCCTGTCCCACAAGGCGCCCATTGCCATCGCGCCCAGGTTTTCCCCCGGCCCTGCCCAGCCAACGGGCGGTTTGCCGCGCGCGAAGGCAGCCGAAGGTGGATTCCGGGGGCGCTTCCGGCTAGAATGCCCCCTGGCGCGATCGGGGGGTCGCGCCGCCGCGCTGGGGGGCGCGACCATATGACGGATATGCATCGGCGGGCCTGGCTCGCCGCCATGGCGGGGTTGGCATGGGGCGCCCCGCCCGCCGCGGCCCAGCGCCGCCCGGCCGCCAGGTTGCCCGTGGTGGTTCTCGATCCGGGCCATGGCGGGGCCGATCCGGGCGCCATAGGCCCCGGCGGCACCCAGGAAAAGCGCATCACGCTGGCACTCGCCATCGAACTGCGCCGCCAGCTGCTCGCCGGCGGGCGCTGCCGGGTGGTGCTGACGCGGGGACGCGACGTCTTCGTGCCGCTCGGCCGCCGCGTGCAGGTGGCGCGGGACCAGGAGGCCGCGCTGCTGGTCTCGCTGCACGCCGATGCCGCGCCCCCGGGCCAGGCCTCGGGGTTGCGCGGCGCCTCGGTCTATACCCTTTCGGAAGACGCCTCGGACGCGCTGGCCGCGGCGCTGGCCCAGCGCGAGAACCTGGCCGACCGCGCGGGCGGGCTGCGCCTGCCCTCCGTCTCGCCCGAGGTGCAGCGCATCCTCCTCAGCCTCATGCGGCGGGAGACGCATGCCGCCTCCACCCGCGTCGCGCGCCTGGCGGTGGATGCGCTGGAAGGGGATTTCCAGCTGCTCAACCAGCCGCACCGCCGCGCGGGCTTCGTGGTGCTGAAGGCGCCCGACGTGCCGGCCGTGCTGGTCGAGGGCGGCTTCCTCTCCCACCCGCGGGACGAGGCGCTGCTGAACACCCCCGCGCACCGCGCGCGCCTGGCCCGCGCCCTGGCCGGCGCGGTGAACCGCTACCTGGCCGGGCCGCGCGTGGCGGGTTTGGAGGCGCTGGCCGCGCCGGTGTAGCCTCGCCGCGTTTGGCGCCTGATCCGCGCAGGGGGAATCGCCGGAGCGTTGAATCAGTCGCTCTCGGTGGTCGAGGGGGTGGCATGGCGCTGGACGCGGTAGGCAGCCTGGCGGTGGCCGCCCTGGTCATCCTGCTGGGCCGGGCGCTGCACCGGGGCCTCCCGGCGCTGACCCGCTGGCACATCCCCGAACCCGTCTCGGGCGGCACCGCCTGGGCGCTGGGCGTGGCGCTGCTGCATATCCTGGGCGCCCCCGTGCCCGAGACCAGCGCCGCAATGCGCGAGCCCATGTTGCTGGCCTTCTTCGCCACCGTGGGCCTCTCGGCGGACCTGCGGCAATTGCTGCAAGGCGGCGCGCTGCTGGCCCGTTTCGCGCTGCTGACCGTGCTGTTCATCCTGGCGCAGAACGCGCTGGGGGTGGGGCTCGCGCTCGCGCTGGGCCTTGATCCGCTGATCGGGCTGCTGGCGGGCTCGGTGACGCTGGTGGGCGGGCATGGCACGGGCGCGGCCTTTGGCGGCCTTTTCGCGCGGGAATATGGCGTGCCGGCGGCGCTGGAGCTGGCGCTGGCGGCCTCGACCATGGGCATCGTCATCGGCGGGCTGCTGGCGGGGCCGGTGGCGCGCGGGCTGGGCGGCGGCGCGGGCGGGGGCGGCGCCGATTCGCCCCCGCCCCCACCCCGCCGCCCGGATGAGGCGGCGCTGGCCCCCACCCTCGCCCTGGTGCTGCTCTGCGTGGCCGCCGCCATGGCACTGGTGCCGCTGGCCCGGACCTGGCCCGTGACGTTGCCGGACTTCCTCTGGGCGCTGCTGGCCGGCGTGCTGCTGCGGAACCTGGTGCTGGCGCCGCTGCGCCAGCCGCCGCCGCCGCCCGCGCTGGAGGCGCTGTCAGGGCTGACGCTGGCGCTGTTCCTCGCACTCGCCATGGCGGCGCTGCGCCTGTGGGAGCTGGTGGCGCTGGCCGGCCCGCTGCTGCTGCTGCTGGCGGCGCAGACGCTGGCCACCGCCCTGTTCGCCCGCTGGCTGGTGTTCCGCGTGATGGGCCGCGACGGGGAGGCCGCGGTCTGCGCCGCGGGCTTCTTCGGCTTCGCCATCGGCTCCACCGCCACCGCGGTCGCCACCATGCGCGAGATGGAGAACCATCACGGCCCCATGCCGCGCGCCATCCTGATCGTCTCGCTCACGGCGGGGCTGTTCGTCACGCTGGCGAACGCCCTGCTGCTGAGCCTGATCCTGATGCTGCCGCTGTTCGCGCGCTGACGCCTCAGCGGGCCACCAGATCCTTATAGGCGTGCCAGGTGGCGTGCCCGATCAGCGGCATCACGATGACCAGGCCCAGGAAGAAGGGCACCAGCGCGAGGCCCGTGAACACCACGATCAGCCCGGCCCAGAGCGCCATGGCGCGCCAGTTCTCCATCACCGCCTGGATGGAGACCGTCGCGGCTTCCAGGAAGCTCACCTCCGGCTTGTCCAGCAACATGGGGATGGAGATGGCGGCCACCGCGAAGGTGACCGAGGCCAGCACGAAGCCGAAGCCCGTGCCCACCACCAGGAAGGGGAGAAGCTGCTCGCTCTGCAGCATCGCCATCGGCAGCTGGCCGAGGCTGGGCGCGAAGTTGATGCCGAAGAACAGGGCAAAGAGCAGCCCCGCGATGCGCGTCCAGAACAGGTGCAGCACCAGCAGCGTCACCCCCATCATCGCGATCTGGGTGGGGTTGCGGCGGAAGCCCGCGACGGCCTCGGCCAGCGTCACGGCCTCGCCCGCGGCGCGGCGGCGGCTCACCTCATAGAGGCCCGCCGCCAGGATCGGCGCCATGATGAAGAAGCCGGCCGTGGCAGGCAGGATGGCCCAGGCGGTGCCGATCTCGAACAGCAGCAGGGCCAGCACCCAGCCCGCCAGCGTCAGCACCGCCCCATAGGCGAGGCTGATGGGCTTGTTGGCCATCATGTCGCGCCAGCCCAGCGTCAGCCAGGTCCAGGGACGGTCGGTGGCGATGCGGCGGATGCGGCCGGTGGTCGGCGTCATTTCGGCGGTGGTGTCGGTGCTCATGTCGGGTGGCCCTGCGCTGCTCGGCTTGCTGCCCCGCATATAGCATCGCCGCATCGCACCATGCGGTTGATCCACATCAAGGACGTTGACGGAGTGGGATGCTTTCTTCCGACGGCATGGAGGCAAGCCCGGCCCGGTGGCCGCGCGCCTCCATCGCACCGGCGGCCGGGACGCGCCGCCTGACGAGGAAGGACAGCAAGGATGGCCACGCTGAGCGCCACGCAACCAGGGGCCATGTCAGCCCCGAGACCCATGCCCGACTACGTGGACGGCCCCATCCGCGCCTTCGCCATCGCGATCATGTTCTGGGGCATCGTGGGCTTCCTGGTGGGCGTGGTCATCGCCTCGCAACTGGCGTGGCCGCTGCTGAACCTCGACCTGGAATGGACCAGCTTCGGCCGGCTGCGCCCCGTGCACACCAGCGCCGTGATCTTCGCCTTCGGCGGCAACGCGCTGATCGGCACCAGCCTCTACATCGTGCAGCGCACCTGCCGCGCGCGGCTGTTCGGCGGCGAGGAGATGGGCTGGTTCCTCTTCTGGGGCTACCAGTTCTTCATCGTCTCGGCGGCACTCAGCTACGTGCTCGGCTACAGCCAGGGCAAGGAATACGCCGAGCCGGAGTGGTTCATCGACATCTTCCTGACCGTGCTCTGGGTCACCTACCTGGTGGGCTTCGGCGGCACGATCATCAAGCGCGAGGAACCGCACATCTACGTGGCCAACTGGTTCCTGCTCGCCTTCATCATCACGGTGGCGATGCTGCATATCGGCAACAACATCTCCCTGCCGATCCATTGGGGCAGCGGCTTCTCCTACGCGGCGCCCGCCGGCGTGCAGGGGGCCATGATCCAGTGGTGGTACGGCCACAACGCGGTGGGCTTCTTCCTGACCGCGGGCTTCCTCGGCATGATGTACTACTTCATCCCGAAGCAGGCGAACCGGCCGATCTACAGCTACCGGCTGTCCATCGTGCACTTCTGGTCGGTGATCTTCCTCTACATCTGGGCGGGCCCGCACCACCTCCACTACACCGCGCTGCCCGACTGGGCGCAGACGCTGGGGATGGTGTTCTCGGTGATGCTCTGGATGCCCTCCTGGGGCGGGATGATCAACGGGATCATGACGCTGTCGGGCGCGTGGGACAAACTCCGCACCGACCCCGGGCTGCGCTTCTCCGTCACCGCCGTCGCCTTCTACGGCATGTCCACCTTCGAAGGCCCGGTCATGTCCATCCGCGCGGTGAACAGCCTGTCGCACTACACGGACTGGACCATCGGGCACGTGCACTCGGGTGCCTTGGGCTGGAACGGGCTGATCACCTTCGGCGCGCTCTACTGGCTGGTGCCCGCGCTGTGGTCGCGCGCCAGGATGTACAGCACGAAGCTGATCGAGTGGCACTTCTGGTTGGCCACCCTTGGCATCGTCCTCTACATCACCGCGATGTGGGTCTCGGGCATCATGCAGGGCCTCATGTGGCGCGCGTATGACGAGCTGGGCTTCCTGCAATACAGCTTCGTCGAGACCGTCGCCGCCATGCACCCCTACTACGTGATCCGCGTGCTGGGTGGCGTGCTCTACCTGACCGGCGCGCTGCTGATGGCGTGGAACATGTACAAGACCATCACCGTGGCCGAGGCGCCCGAGGCGGAGCGCAACCTCGCACCCGCCCCCGCCCGCGCCGTGGCCGCCGAGTAAGGAGGACCCGACATGCTCAAGAAGTTCAGCCACGGCATGATCGAGCGGAACATTCTCCTGCTCGGCGTGCTCACCCTCATCACCGTCTCGATCGGCGGGCTCGCGCAGATCGTGCCGCTCTTCACGGTGGAGACCACCATCGAGCGCGTGGCGGGCATCCGCCCCTACACGCCGCTCGAACTGATGGGCCGCAACATCTATGTGCGCGAGGGCTGCTACGCCTGCCACAGCCAGATGGTGCGCCCCTTCCGCGACGAGGCGGAGCGCTACGGCCACTACTCCCTCGCGGCCGAGAGCATGTATGACCGGCCCTTCCAGTGGGGCTCCAAGCGCACGGGGCCGGACCTCGCGCGCGTGGGCGGCCGCTATTCCGATGACTGGCAGGCGGCCCACCTGCGCGACCCGCGCGCGCTGGTGCCCGAGAGCATCATGCCGCCCTACGCCTTCCTCGACCGGCCGCTCGACACGCGCAACATCCAGCGGCACCTCCAGGCACAGGCGGCGCTGGGCGTGCCCTATACCGCGGAGATGATCGCGAATGCGCGCGCCGACCTCGAGACCCAGGCGCGCCCGGACCAGGACCCCGCGGCCTTCCAGTCCCGCTACGCCCGCGCCCGCCAGGCGGCCTTCGACGGCAACCCGGGCGTGGTGACGGAGATGGATGCACTCGTCGCCTACATGCAGATGCTCGGCACGCTCGTGGATTTCCGCGACGTGACGCCCGAGCAGCTGCGCCAGCAGTAGCGGAGGCAGCGGCATGCTCGCGGACCTGCAATGGCTGTTCTCCACCCTCTGGGTCGTGTGGTTCTTCCTGCTCTTCGGCGGAATCCTGATCTGGACCCTCAAACCCTCGCGCCGCCCGGACTGGAAGCGGCATGGCGAGATGATCTTCCGCGACGGCGGGAAAGGCTGAACCGATGCCGACCAAGATCGAGAAGGACAGCATCACCGGCCAGGAGACCACCGGCCACGAGTGGGACGGGCTGAAGGAGCTGAACACGCCGCTGCCGAAGTGGTGGCTCTACACCTTC
The DNA here is from genome assembly GCA_035998215.1 of Roseococcus sp. GTDB lineage: Bacteria > Pseudomonadota > Alphaproteobacteria > Acetobacterales > Acetobacteraceae > Roseococcus. The sequence goes on from DASYHU010000009.1 coordinate 181,416, forward strand.
TACGCCACAATCCTCTTCGCCGCGGTCTGGGTGGTGCTGTATCCGGCCATCCCCGTGCAGGGCTGGACGGGGCTGACGGGCTGGACCGCGCGCGGCGCCCTGCCCGCGCAGATGGACGCCGAACGCGCCCGCCAGGCCCCCATCCTGGCCCGGCTGCGCGAAGTCAGCGCGGAGCAGATCGCGGCCGACCCCGAGCTGCGCGGCTTCGCGCTCGCCGGCGGCCGCGTGGGCTTCGCCAACAACTGCGCCGGCTGCCATGGCGCGGGTGGCCAGGGGGCCGCCGGCGGCTTCCCCAGCCTCGCCGACGACGACTGGCTGTGGGGCGGCGGCTTCGAGGCCATCCACACCACCATCACCCACGGCGTGCGCGCGGGCGAAAGCGATGAGGAACGCGGCATCGCCATGCCCGCCTTCCTCACCACCGGCATGCTGACACAGGCGCAGATCAACGACACGGCGGAGTTCGTGCTGAGCCTCTCCGGCCGCAGCACCGACGCCGCCGCCGCCGAACGCGGGCGCGAACCCTATGCGGAGAACTGCGCGAGCTGCCACGGCGAACAGGGCGAGGGCAACCGCGACCTCGGCGCGCCGCGGCTGAACGACCAGATCTGGCTCTATGGCGGCGACCGCGCGAGCGTCGTGCGCTCCATCGCCTACAGCCGCGCGGGCGTCATGCCGGCATGGCGCGGGCGGCTCGATCCCGCGATGATCAACATGATCACCGTCTACGTGCATGCCCTCGGCGGGGGTGAGTGAGGACGCCATGAACCAGATCGCGCCGGAGCGGCCGAAGGTGGACACGAAGCCCGAGCCCTCGCTCTACGCCACCCACCAGAAGGTCTATCCGCGCGCGGTCAAGGGGCGCGTGCGCAACATCAAGTGGGCCGTGCTGGTCGTGCTGCTGGCCCTCTACTACGTCGTGCCCTGGTTCCGCTGGGACCGCGGGCCCGGCGTGCCCGACCAGGCGGTGCTGGTGGACATTTCCCATGCCCGCCTGTTCTTCCTCTGGATCGAGCTGTGGCCGCAGGAGGTGTATTTCCTGACCGGCGCCCTGGTGCTGGGCGCCATCGGCCTGTTTGCCGTCACCTCGCTCTATGGCCGCCTCTGGTGCGGCTTCACCTGCCCGCAGACGGTCTGGACGGACCTGTTCATGTGGGTGGAGCGCCGCATCGAGGGCGACCGCAACGCGCGCATGAAGCTGGACCAGGGCGCCAAGGGTGGCCGCTGGTGGAAGCTGAAACTGTCCAAGCACGCCGCCTGGCTGTTCATCGCGATGGCCACCGGCGGCGCCTGGATCATGTATTTCAACGACGCGCCGACCGTGACCTGGGCGATGCTCACGGGCCAGGCCTCGCTCTCCGTCTATGGCTTCTTCGCGCTGTTCACCGCCACCACCTATGTGCTGGCCGGCGCCGCGCGGGAGCAGGTCTGCACCTACATGTGCCCCTGGCCGCGCTTCCAGGGCGCGATGCTGGACGACAACTCCCTCGTCGTCACCTATCGCGACTGGCGCGGCGAACCGCGGGGCAAGCCCGACACGGCGCATGGCGACTGCGTGGATTGCAAGGCCTGCGTGCATGTCTGCCCCACGGGCATTGATATCCGCGACGGGCAGCAGCTCGAATGCATCGGCTGCGGCCTCTGCGTGGATGCCTGCGACGACGTGATGGCGAAGCTGGGCCGCGAGAAGGGCCTCGTCGCCTTCGAGACGCTGAAGAACCTGGCCGCGAGCCAGGCCGCCGTGGCGGGCATGGAACCCGGTCCCGCCCGCCATGCTGCCGGCATGGCCGCGCGCGTGCCGCAGAAGAAGGTGCGCCCGCGCACGCTGATCTATTCCGGCGCGATCCTCGGCGTGGTCGCCATCATGCTGGGCGCCTGGATGCTGCGCGCGACGTTGACGCTCTCGGTGGAACGGGACCGCGCGCCGCTCTTCGTGCAGCTCTCCGATGGCGGCATCCGCAATGGCTACACGCTGAAGCTCGCCAACAAGACCCGCGGCGAGGATCTGCACCTGGCGCTGGTGCTGGACGGGCCGCAGGGCCTGCAGCTCACCGTGCAGGATACGGGCGAGGACGCCGCCGGCCGCCCTATCCTGACCACGCGCGATGACGGCATCACGCAGTGGCGCGCGCTGGTCACCGCCCCGCCCGGACTGCGCCTGGGCGACAACACCCCCCTCACCTTCCGCCTGGTGGACGGCGCCGGCCGCACGCTGGTGACGCAACGCAGCGCCTTCATGGGACCGCGCCGATGAACACGATGACGCAACGCAAGAGTCGCTGGATTCCCTGGGTCTTCGTGGGCGGCATGCTGGTGGTGGTCGTGGTGAACGGCTTCATGGCCTACACCGCCATCAGCAGCTTCACCGGCCTCACCACCGGCCAGGCCTATGACCGCGGCCGCGCCTACAACCATGTGCTGGCGGAAGCCGCGCGGCAGGACGCGCTGGGCTGGACGCCGCGCGTGCGGCTGGAGGGCGGGCGCATCACGCTGGCCATCACCGACCGGGAGGGCCGCCCCGTGCCGGGCGTGGTGGAGGCCTATCTGCAACGCCCCATCGAGGGCACGCGCGTGGCGCTCGGCACCAGCACCCCGCGCGAGGGCTTCGTGGCACCCGACGTCGCCTCCGGCCAGTGGGAATTCCGCGGCTTCCTCCTGGACGGGCATGGCCAGCGCCTCGACATCCGCCAGCGCCTGATCTTCCCATGAGCGTGCTGGGCCGCCCCGCGCCACAGGCCGCGCCGCAGTCCTACGCCGCCTGCGCGCATTGCGGGGCGCCGAGCACGAGCCGCTTCTGCTGCACGGGCTGCGAGGGCGCGCACCATCTCGTGCAGGGCCTCGGCCTCGACGCCTTCTACCGCAAGCGCGAGGCGGCGGACGGCAACCTCAAGCCGGTGGAAGCCCCGAACCTCGACTTTGCGGCGCACGCCGTGGCGCAGAAGGACGGCACGCGGCGGCTGGAGCTTGTCGTCTCCGGCCTCACCTGCGGCGCCTGCATCTGGCTGGTGGAACAGGCCCTGGCGGCGGAGCCCGATGTGCGGCGCGCGCGCGCCAACCTCTCCACGCGGCGCCTCGTCATCGGCTGGGACGGCCCGGCCGAGCGCGCAAATGATTTCGCGGCGCTGATCGCGCGGCTCGGTTTCCGTATGGCGCCCTTCTCGCCCGCCTGCCTGCGCGCCACCGAGGATGCCGAGGGGCGTGAACTCGCCCGCGCGCTGGGCATCGCGGCCTTTGGCGCGATGAACGTGATGCTCGTCTCCGTGCCCGTCTGGGTGGGGATGGAACTGGGCGAGCAGTCGCGCCACCTCATGCACTGGCTGGCCGCGCTGATCGGCATGCCGACCGTGCTCATCGCGGGCATGCCGCTCTATCGCGGCGCCTGGCGCGGGTTGCAGGCCGGGCGGCTGAACATGGACAGCGCCGTCTCGCTCGGCGTCATCGCGACCACGCTGATGTCGCTGTCCGAGACCTTCCGCAACGGCGAATACACCTGGTTCGATGGCGCCACCGCGCTGCTGGCGCTGATGCTGGCCGGCCGCCTGCTGGACCGCGCGGCACGCCGCCGCGCGCGGCAATCCGTCGCGGAATTGCTGGCGCTGCAGGAGGGCCAGGTGCAGGTGCTGGGCGCGCCCGCGCCCATCCCGGTGGAGCGTGTGGCCGTGGGCGCGCGCATCCTGGTGGCCAGCGGCGAACGCCTGCGCCTGGATGCGCGGCTGGATGATGCGGAGGCCCTGCTCGACACCGCCAGCACCACCGGCGAAAGCCTGCCCCGCCGCTTCGCGCGCGGCGAAAAGCTGGCCGCCGGCGGCGTGAACATGGGCGCGCCCTTCACCGCCACCGTGACGGCCACCGCCACCGATGGCTCGCTCGCCGCCATGGGCCGCTTCCTGGAACGCGCCGAGCAGGCGCGCGGCCGCTTCCCCGCGCTGGCCGACCGCGCGGCGCGCATCTACATCCCCGTGGCCCACGTGGTCGCGGTGCTGACCTTCCTCGGCTGGTGGCTGCTGGTGGGCGCACCGTGGCAGGCAGCGCTGGTGCCGGCCGTGGCCGCGCTCATCATCACCTGCCCTTGCGGCCTGGCCATCGCCGTGCCGGCCGTACAGGTCGTGACCTCCGGCGCGCTGTTCCGGCGCGGGGTGCTGGTGGCCTCCTCCACCGGCATCGAGCGGCTGGCAAGCGCGGACCATGTGGTGCTCGACAAGACCGGCACCCTGACCGAGGGCCGCCCGCGCCTCCTGCCCGGCGCCTGGACCGACGCGGACCTCCGCGCGGCCGCCTCTCTCGCCCGCCGCAGCCGCCACCCGCTGGCCCAGGCGCTGGTGCGCGCCTGCCCGGACGCGCCCGCGGCCGAGGGCGTGGAGGAACTCCCCGGCCAGGGGCTGCGCCAGGGCGAGACCCGCCTCGGCTCCGCGCGCTTCTGCGGCCTGGGCGAGGACCGCACCGGCATGGGCCTGCACTTGGCCCGCCCCGGCCAGGCCCCCGTCGCCTTCCGCTTCGCCGACGCCCTGCGCCCCGATGCCGCCGCCGCCATCGCGGCCTTCCGGCGTGCGGGGCTTTCGGTGGAACTGTTGTCGGGCGATGCGCCCGAAGTGGTGGCCCGCGTGGCCGCCGAGGCCGGCATCGAGACCCATCGCGGCAATGCCAGCCCCGAGGCCAAGGCCGCGCGGATCGCCGAACTGGCGGCAGCGGGCCGGCGCGTGCTGATGGTGGGCGATGGCGTGAACGACGCCGCAGCACTCGCCTCCGCCCATGTCTCCGCGGCCCCCGCCGAGGGCATGGACGTGGCCCAGGCGGCCTCCGACTTCGTGCTGCAAGGCGGCGGGCTGCTGCCGCTGGCCGAAGCCATTTCGCGCGCGCGCCTGGCGCAACGGGTGGCCGCGCAGAACATCGGCTTCGCCTTCCTCTACAACATCGTGGCGGTGCCCGTGGCCATCCTGGGCTTCGCCACGCCGCTGATCGCGGCGCTGGTGATGGCGAGTTCCTCGCTGCTGGTCATCGGCAACGCGCTGCGCCTGCAAAGGGAGATGCGCTGATGGACATCCTGGTGTGGCTGATTCCGCTGGCGCTGTTCCTGGGCGGCCTGGGGCTGTGGGGTTTCCTCTGGGCCATGCGCTCGGGGCAATACGAGGATCTGGACGGCGCCGCCGCCCGCATCCTCTTCGACGATGATGATGTCAGGAAGGACCGACGCTGATGCCTGTTTCCTCTTTCGTGTTCCTGGTGATGGCGGGGCTGATGGTGCTCGCCGGAATGTTCGTGGTCGCGGTGGGCGAAGGCTTCTTCTACGCCTGGGGCCTGATGCTGATGGGCTTCGGCCTGTTCTACGGCTACGGCATCGTGAAAAGGTATTATGACGCGAAGGACGCGGCGCGGTCTTGATTCATGCCTTCAAACGCCGGGCGCGAGTTTCTTCGCCCTCAGGCGCCGGGCGCGACCTCCGGCCGCTGTGCGGCCGGAAGCTGATGTGGTGTGCTCGCCTCAGCCCGGCACCGGCGTGAACACCTGCTTCAAACACCGTATGCCGAAGGCCGTGCGCGTGTGGCGCACGCCGGGCAGGCGATAGATCTTCTCGCGCAGCAGCCGCTCATACCCGGCCGTGCCGCCCACGGCAGCCTTCAGGATGTAGTCGTATTCGCCCGTCACCAGCCAGGCCTCGATCACCTCGGGCATGGCGGCGATGGCCTGTTCGAAGTCGCGCAACTGCCGCTCGTCATGCTTCTCGGTCATCACCTCGATGATGACGGTGTCGGGCAAGCCAAGTGTCGCCTGGTCCAGTTCCGCCCGGTAGCCACGGATCACGCCCGCCTGCTCCAGCTTCCGCACCCGCGCCCAGCAAGGCGAGGGCGAGAGGCCCACCCGTTCGGAGAGTTCCGCATTGCTCAGCCGCGCCTCGCCATGCAGGGCGCGGAGAATTCGGCGGTCAATCGCGTCCATGGCAGCAGATCCTTCCGGGATTTCGGCGGCGCACAACAGGATACGGTAGGAAATCTTGCGCGAACCCGCGCAAGCTTCCAAGTTGTAAAGCCCCGGGAGGCCTTCCATGAACAACATCGTGCGCGCCGACATCACGCTCGAGGAACGCTGGGACGCCGCCGGCCGGGAAACCCTGTTGACGGGCACCCAGGCCCTGGTGCGCCTGCCCCTGGTGGTGCGGCAATTGGATGCGGCGGCGGGGCTGGACACGGCGGGCTTCATCAGCGGCTATCGGGGCTCGCCGCTCGGCGGGTTCGACCGGGAGCTGGCGAAGCAGCACAAGCGCCTCCAGGCGCAAGCCATCCATTTCGAACCGGGGCTGAACGAGGACCTGGCCGCCACTGCCTGCTGGGGCGCGCAGCAGGTGGGGCTCTATCCGAACGCGAAGCACCAGGGCGTCTTCGCCATCTGGTATGGCAAGGGGCCGGGCGTGGACCGCTCCGGCGACGTGCTGCGCCACGCGAATGGCGCGGGCACGGCCCCCCTGGGCGGCGTGCTGGCGCTGGCGGGCGATGATCCGGCGTCCAAATCCTCCACCGTCACCTCGGGCTGCGAATATGCCTTCGCGGACCTCGAAATCCCGCTGCTCGACCCCGCCGATGTGGGCGAGGTGCTGGAATATGGCGTGAAGGGCATCGCCCTCTCGCGCTTCTCGGGCCTCTGGGTCGGCCTGAAATGCGTGGCCGAGACCATGGACGCCACCATGAGCCTGACGGTGGACCCGGCCGCCTTCGCCACCATCACGCCCGAGATCACCCTGCCCGAGGGCGGCCTCCACATCCGCCTGAAGGATGCGGCCCTGCCCATCGAGGAGCGTGTGCGCCGCCACAAGCTGCCCGCCGCGCTGGCCTTCGCGCGCGCCAACAACCTCAACCCCGTGATCTGGAACGCGCCGCACCCGCGCTTCGGCATCGCGGTGCGTGGCAAGGCCTGGTCCACGCTGAAGCAGGCGCTGGCCGATGCCGGCATCACGCCGGAGCTGGCGCGCATGATGGGCCTGGTCATCTGGAAGCCCGGCCTGGTCTGGCCGCTGGATGCGCTGGCGGCGCGGGACTTCGCGCGCGGCCTCGACACCATCCTGGTGGTGGAGGACCGCCGCGCCTTCCTGGAGAACCAGCTGCGCGAGGCGCTGTATGACCTGCCCACCCGCCCCGCGATCCGCGGGAAAGACGTGCTGAGCGACCTCGCCGAACTCGACGCCGCGCAAATCCTGCGCGCGCTGGCGGCCACGCTGCCGCCCGGCCTGCACACCGAACAGCTCACGGCGCGGGTCGCCGAACTCGACGCGCTGGCGGCCCAGGCGGCCGAACCGCTTTCGCTGCGCCAGCCCTATTTCTGCCCGGGCTGCCCGCACAACACCTCGACGCGCGTGCCCGAGGGCAGCCATGCGCTGGCCGGCATCGGCTGCCACTACCTCGCCAAGGACATGAACCGCGAGAGCGACCTGTTCACCCATATGGGCGGCGAGGGCGCGCCCTGGATCGGCCAGCACCGCTTCACCGAAACGCCGCATGTCTTCGCCAACATGGGCGACGGCACCTATGCCCATTCGGGCAGCATGGCGGTGCGCGCCGCCATCGCGGCCAAGGTGACGATGACCTACAAGATCCTGGTGAACTCCGCCGTCGCCATGACGGGCGGCCAGGCGCCGGAAGGCGAGGTCACGGTGCCGCGCATCGCCGCCCAGATGGTGGCCGAGGGTGCGGCCGCCGTCGTCATCGTGGGCGACGACCCCGACCGCCACCGCGGCGACCCGCTCATTCCCCGCAGCGTCACCTTCCAACCCCGCGCCGAGCTCGACGCCGTGCAGCGCCGCCTGCGCGAAACCCCCGGCGTCACCGTGCTGATCTACGACCAGCAATGCGCCACCGAACGCCGCCGCCTGCGCAAGCGCGACCTCGCCGTGAAGGCGACGAAGCGCGCCGTCATCAACCCGCGCGTCTGCGAGGATTGCGGCGATTGCTCCCGCGCGTCCAACTGCATCGCGATCGAGCCGATCGAGACGGAATGGGGCCGCAAGCGCCGCATTGACCAGTCCGGCTGCAACCAGGATTTTTCCTGCGTGGAGGGCTTCTGCCCGTCCTTCCTGACACTGGAGGGCGCGGAGCCCGCGAAGCCCCCCGCCCCCGTGCTGGAGGGCGAACCGCCCGAACCCACCCTCCCCGAACCCCGCCGCGGCGAGGCCTGGAACCTGCTGCTGGCCGGTGTGGGCGGCCAGGGGGTGACGGCACTCTCGGCCATCCTCGCCATGGCGGCGCATATCGAGGGCCGCCCGGTGCGGACGCTGGACATGCTGGGCCTCGCGCAGAAGGGGGGCGGCGTCTATGCCCAGCTTCGCATCGGGGCGCCGGGCGGCAGCGTGGCCAACCCGCGCATCGGCCAGGGCCAGGCCGATGCCGTCATCGCCGCCGACCTGGTGGGCGCCCATGGCAAGGTGGCCCGCCCGCTGCTCGGCCCCGGGCGCACGCGCGTCGTGGTCAGCGCCAATGTCTCGCCCACCGGCCGCTTCGTGCTGGACCCCGAGACGCGCGAGGACGCGCCCGCCATGCTGGAAAGCGTGCGCGCGGTCGCGCGCGAGGTGGTGGCGCTGGACGGCGCCCGCATCGTGGAGCGCGATTTCGGCGACCTGATCTTCCTCAACATCTGGCTGCTGGGCGCCGCCTGGCAGCGCGGCCTGGTGCCCATGGGGCGGGACGCGCTGCGCCAGGCCATCACGCTGAACGGCGCGGCGGTGGAGCGGAACCTGCTGGCCTTCGAAGCCGGCCGCCGCGCCGCCGAGGCCGCCCCCCGCACGCCCGAAAGCCTGGACAGCCTGATCGCCCGCCGTATGGCCGACCTGACCGACTACCAATCCGCCCGCTACGCCCGCGCCTATGCCGATTTCGTGGCCCGTGTGCGCGAGGCGGAAAGCGGCGTGATCCCGGGCGAGGAACGCCTCTCCCGCGCCGTGGCCACACAGCTCTACCGCCTCATGGCCTACAAGGACGAATACGAGGTGGCGCGGCTGCACACGGACCCCGCCTGGCAGGCGGAACTGGCCCGCCGCTTCACCGGCACCACGCGGGTGAACATGCACCTGGCGCCGCCGCTGATGTCCAAGGGCGAACGCCCGGCCAAGCGCGAATTCGGCCCCTGGATGCTGCGGGCCATGGGCCTGCTGCGCCACGGCAAGGCGCTGCGCGGCACCCTGCTGGACCCCTTCGGCCGCACCGCGGAACGCCGGATGGAACGGGACCTCATCACGCTATATCGTGCCGGCATTGAGCGCGCCTTGGCGCAACTGACGCCCGCGAGCCACGCCCGCGCCTGCGACTGGGCCGAGGCGGCTTCCGGCATCAAGGGCTTCGGCCCCATCAAGGCCGCGAATGTGGAGAAGGTCCGCACCCGCTGGCTTGTCGTGGAGAGAACATGAGTCGCTAAGGTTGAAGGGGAGTAGATGAGGCAGATTGCGTTGCTTTTTTGACTTGATTGTAGCGATCAAGGGTAAGATGCATGCGCTCGTGCAACTCGTCCCACGCCGCGTCGCGATCCACAGGGGTTCGACCGGAAACCCAGGGGCCGATCGTTATCGCGCCACCACCGCTAGGCTCCAGTGAAGGGCCCACCCAAAATCCTAGGATGCGATCTCCTTTGATATCCAAATATCCTAAGCTTGCTCCATTATAGGAAGGAAAACGCGTACCACCACTCCAAATTATAAATATGAATCTCTTAAATAGTATGAATATACGCCCTTCATATTGAATCGCATTACCTTTTTGCTCGCGTATTTCGCATTTCGAGCCGATTAACCGAGGCCTCCTTATCATGACCTCGTCTGTTTCTTCGAAGTTTTCACGCCGAAATTCTGACCACCTGCCGAACCATTCCCCCTCTAAGATATGCGTTCTCTTGAATATTTTTTTGAATTTCATCCAGAATAATAGAAATATGCCGCTGCTCCCGAATAGTAATAGGAAGACGATTTGCCAAAATATTGTTAAAATTCCTTGACTTAGAAAGTCGCCCACTTCCAGTCTCCCACACCATCCCTAGTTATCATGATCGCCATGTTTTACGAGGTCCAGACCGTGGGTCATCCCGCCTGATGTTCGACCTGCCCGAGGCCACGCGCGAACTCCGCGCCACCGCGCTGGACTTCGCCCGCGAGCGCATCGCCCCCCACGCGCAAGAATGGGACGAGGCGCGGCATTTCCCGGTGGAGGTGCTGCGCGAGGCCGCGGGCCTCGGCATGGCCGGCCTCTATGTGCGCGAGGAGAGCGGCGGCGCCGGCCTCACCCGCCTCGACGCCGCCGTGGTCTTCGAGGCGCTGGCCACCGGCTGCCCCACCACCAGCGCCTTCCTCTCCATCCACAACATGGTGGCCTGGATGCTGGACCGCTGGGGCAGTGACGCCCAGCGCGCCGAATGGCTGCCGTCGCTGCTGACCATGGAGAAGGTGGCCAGCTACTGCCTGACCGAACCCGGCTCGGGCAGCGACGCGGCCGCGCTGTCCACCCGCGCCGCGCGCGACAATGAGGGTTACGTTCTCAACGGCACCAAGCAGTTCATCAGCGGGGCGGGGGCCGCGGACCTCTACCTGACCATGGTCCGCACCGGCGGCGCCGGCGCCGATGGCGTCTCCGCCCTGCTGATCCCCGCCGGCACGCCCGGCCTCTCCTTCGGGGCCAACGAGAAGAAGATGGGCTGGAACGCCCAGCCCACCCGCCAGGTCATCCTCGAGGACGCCCGCATCCCCGCCGCCGCCCTGCTGGGCGAGGAGGGCCAGGGCTTCCGCTACGCCATGGCGGGGCTGGACGGCGGGCGGCTCAATATCGCCGCCTGTTCGCTGGGGGGTGCCCAGGCGGCGCTCGACATCGCGCTGGCCTATGTAAAGGAACGCCGCGCCTTCGGCCGCCCCATCGCCGATTTCCAGGCCACGCAGTTCAGGCTGGCCGACATGGCGACGGAGTTGGAAGCCGCCCGCACCCTGCTCTGGCGCGCCTGCGCCAAGCTGGACGAAAAGGCGCCCGACGCCGGCGCCTTCTGCGCCATGGCCAAGCGCTTCGTCACCGACACCGGTCACCGCGTGGCCGATGACGCGCTGCAATTGCTGGGCGGCTATGGCTACCTGGCGGACTACGGCATCGAGAAGATCGTCCGCGACCTGCGCGTGCACCGCATCCTGGAAGGCACGAACGAGATCATGCGCGTCATCATCGCCCGCAACCTGCTGCGGGGCTGACACGCACGGAATTCGCTTGCCCCCGGTTGCCCCGCGGCGCTACTGCGCCACCATGCGTAGCATCATGGTGGCGCTGGCCGCCTTAGCCCTTCCCGCCCTGCCTGCCGCCGCGCAACCCGCGATGGTGATCCCGCCTGGCGAGCAGGTGATGGTGCCGCCGCGCGGCGCGCCCCTTGCCGCACGCCCACGCCCGGTTCTGCCGCCGGCCGGCGCACCCCAGGCCACCGTCACGGCGCCCATGCAGGCTGCGCCGCCGGCGCTGGGCACCATCACCGGTGGCATTGGGCTGACGGCACCCGCGCTGATCGTGCCCCTGGCGGCCATCGGCGCCATCGCGGCGGGCAGTCTGCCCGGCAGCGGTGGCGGCACCACGGCGCCCGCGCGCACACGCTGAGCACCACGGCGCGTGGAGCGTGCTGCGTTGACGCAGCCCGCCCCAACCGTCGTTGAGAGCCGGATTCAGCGTTTTCGGTGATTCCACCTCAACGCATCCTGCTCTAGCCCGCCAAAACTCCCACAATCTCCGGCAGCAGCGCGGCATCGCCCACGGCGATCACCTCGCCAGGGCTGTCCAGCGTCAGCGCCTGGCCCTGCCAATCGGTCATCCGGCCGCCCGCACCTTCCACGACGGGAACCAGCGCCGCCCAGTCCCAGGGCTTGAGCGTGGCCTCGACCACCGCATCCACCAGGCCCAGCGCCACCAACCCATAGGCGTAGCAATCGCCGCCCCAGGTCACGCGGCGGGCGGCCTTCCGCACGCGCTCGAAGCCCGGGCGCTGCGCGGCGTCGAAGATGTCGGGGGAGGTGACGGCCAGTTCCGCCTCGGCGAGGCGCGCGCAGGGGCGCGCCTGCGCCGTGCCGCCCAGGCGCGAAGTGAAGCGCGTGCCCTCGCCTGCCACACCCACCCAGCGCTCGCCCGTCACGGGCTGGTCAATCAGGCCCAGCACGGGCACGCCCCGGTGCAGCAGGCCGATCAGCGTGCCGAAGAGGGGGCGGCCCGTCAGGAAGGCGCGGGTGCCGTCAATCGGGTCCAGCACCCAGAGGTATTCCGCATCGCCGCGCTCGGTGCCGTATTCCTCGCCCATGATGCCATGGGTGGGGAAGCGTTCGGCCAGGAAGGCCCGCAGGGCGCGTTCGGCGGCGCGGTCGGCCTCGGTCACTGGCGAGGCATCGCCCTTTGCCTCCACCAGCAGGGCGGAGCGGAACAGCGGACGGATCGCCTCCCCCGCCAGCTCCGCCGCCGCTTCCGCGGCGGCGACCAGGGCCGGGTCGAGGCTCAGGGCAGCGGCACCGGGTTGGCCGAGAGGCTGCGGAGATAGACGATGATGTCCGCGCGCTGCTGCGCATCGCGCAGCCCGGCGAAGGCCATGCGGGTGCCCGGCATGGCGCGCGCGGGGGCCGCGATGAACTCGTTCAGCGCCTCGTAGTCCCAGGGCTTGTCGGCCAGGGCGCGGTTGGCGGCGGAGTAGTTGAAGCCTTCCGCGCGCGCATGGTTGGCGCCCACGATGCCCCAGAGGTTCGGGCCCACGCCATTGCGCCCGCCCTCGTTGAAGCTGTGGCAGGCGGCGCAGGCGCGGCGAGCGGCGGCCGCGCCGTTCTCGACGCTGGCGGCGGCCAGCAGCGGCGCGATCGGCTCGATGGCGGGGGCGGCCGGCGCGGCCGGGGCGGCGGCGGCGGCCGGGGCGGCGGCGGCGGTCGCATCGCGGCCCAGGCTGATCGCCGGCTCCGCCAGGCGCTTGGGGTGGATCACCACCTCGGCGACGATGCCCGCGCCCATGAAGGCCACACCCGCGGTCAGCACGGCCGCGGCGATCTTGTTGAACTCAAGGCTCATGCCGAGCTCACCCTTCCTCGTTCCCGGCGGCCGTCGCGCGGGTTTGCGCGAAGGCCAGCCCTGACTTATGCGTTCGGGACCACATAGCTGCCACCCGCCGCCGCATCAACCGCCCACGGCACGGGTTTCGCCTCCGGAACGCCCGCAACCCCTCCTTCTGAACACGAGACCATGAGCCAGACCATCGCCTTCCAGGGTGTCCCCGGCGCCTATTCGGACCTCGCCTGCCGCCAGGCCTATCCCGGCTGGACCACCCTGCCCTGCCCCAGCTTCGAGGCCGCGATGGCCGCGGTGCGCGAAGGCCACGCCCAGCTGGCCATGCTGCCCTGCGAGAATTCGCTCGCCGGCCGCGTGCCGGACATCCACCGCCTGCTGCCGGAATCCGGCCTCTCCGTGGTGGGCGAGCATTTCGAGCGCGTCGAGCACTGCCTCCTGGCCCGCCCCGGCGTGACACTCGCCACCATCCGCCGCGCCCACAGCCACCCGATGGCCCTGGGCCAGGTGCTGAAGGTGATCAAGGAGCTCAACCTGACGCCGGTGATCCAGGCCGACACGGCGGGTGCCGCGGAACTCATCGCGCGCGAGGGCACGGAGGAGGACGCGGCGGTGGCCAGCGAACTGGCGGCCGAGGTCTATGGCCTCGACATCCTGCGCCGCAATGTCGAGGACGCCTCGCACAACACCACCCGCTTCTACGTGATGGCGCGCGAGCGCCGCATGCCCGCGCTGGGCACGCCCCACACGCTCACCACCTTCGTCTTCCGCGTGCGGAACATGCCGGCCGCGCTCTACAAGGCGCTGGGCGGCTTCGCCACCAACGGCGTGAACATGACGAAGCTGGAAAGCTACATGCTGGACGGCGCCTTCACCGCGACCCAGTTCCTCTGCGACGTGGACGGCCACCCGGACGACCCCGCGCTGTTCCGTGCCTTCGAGGAGCTGCGCTTCTTCTCGCGCGAGGTGAAGGTGCTGGGCTGCTACACGGCGCACCCGTTCCGCGTGGCGCATGAGGGGCGGTAAGGGGTTTCGCTGACCGGCCGATTCACGCCCGCGGCGCAAGGCACCGCGGGCGATCGGGCGGGTGACCGGCCGATTCACGCCTGCGGCGCAAGGCACCGCGGGCGATCGGACGGATGACCGGCCGCTTCACGCCCGCGGCGCAAGGCACCGCGGGCGATCGGACGTTGCCTAACGCAGCCGCAGGCAGCGCCCCAGCGCCTGGCGCATCGCAGCCTCAGCCCCTCCCATGCCCAGCGCGCCCTGCGGCATGCCGTCCACGGCCAGGTCCACGGGCGTGACAGCCTGGACCAGCAGCCGCGCCACCTCGGGGGCGCCGTGCACATCGGCGCGCCACAAGGCTTCCAGGGGCGAATGGCGCAGGAAGCTCACCTGCAAGCGCTGCCCGCCGGTTTCCAGCGTGATGTCCACGCGCGGCGACATGGGGCCCGTGAAGGCGACTTCCGCCACCGGGTTCAGCGGGCCGTCGCAATAGAGGTGCAGCCCCCGCACCATGCCCAATGGCGGGCTGGACGCCATGGCGCGTGGCGAGGTCTCCAGCCGCCAGGCGGGGCCGGTCGCGGCGTGCGGCGCGGCCACGGCCGCCGCGGGCGGCATGGGCACGGCCGTGAAGAGGTTGCCATCCCAGGCCAGCGCCTCATGCCCCAGGACCAGTACGTCGCGGTCGGCACCAGGGCGGATGTCCACCCCCTCCACGAAGCGTTCCAGCACGCGGCGATAGCCGCCCGGGAAGCTCACGATGACATGCACCGGGCACTCGCGGCCGCGGCAGAAGGCCCCCGTGGCCCCGGGGCAGGTCATGGCCGAGACATCCACCACATAGTCCGGCCGCCCATCGGGCGTCAGGTTGGCCTGGCGGAGGAAGTTCGGCCCGAAGCTCGGCGCCTGGCCCGAGCGGGCGCGGCAACCGGCGGTCAATTCGCGGCGGATCTGGGCGATCTCAGGCGGCTCGGCCGGCGCCTGTTGCGCCAAGGCGGGGGGCGCCAGCAGCAGCGCGGCCAGGAGAAGCGCGCGAAACCCCATAGCCGGCGCCGCCCGGTTCAGGGCCGCAGCCGCTCGACCCCGCCCGGGGCGGGCAGGTTCCGGCGGCGCAGGCAGTCGCTGTAGGCCTGGGACAAGGCCTCCTGCCGCGCGATCTGGGCGCGGCGGCTCGGGCCGAAGGCGGCGGGGCCGGCCTGGGCGCCCGAGGCACGCACCGCCGGCGCGGCCTCGGCCTCGGCGCGGCATTCGGCATTGGTCATGGGGGCGCCGCCACGCAGGGGTTCGTCCGGCTGGGCACAGGCCGCCACCAGGAACAGCAGCAGGAAGGGCGCATACCTCATGCCGACATCCAGTCCTCGATCAGGCGCCGCGCGATCGAATCGGCACGCGGCAGGGAAAAACCATGGGAAGCGGGGTCGCGGATCTGGTCGCGGGTGAACCAGCGGGCGTCCTGCAATTCCTCGTCGTCGAGCGTGATGGCATCGCTCAACCCTTCGGCATGGAAGCCGATCATGATGGAGGAGGGGAAGGGCCAGGGCTGCGAGGAATGATAGGTCACGTCGCCCACCTCCACGCCCGTCTCCTCCATCACCTCGCGGCGCACGGCCTCCTCGAAGCTTTCGCCAGGTTCCACGAAGCCCGCCAGCGTCGAATACATCACGCTGTTGGGGAAGCGGCGCGAATGGCCGAGCAGGCAGGCATCGCCGCGCACCACCAGCATGATCACGGCGGGGTCGGTCCGAGGGAAATGCTGGGCGTTGCAGGCGGTGCAGACCATGGCGTGGCCGGCGCTGCGCGCCTCGCACACCCCGCCGCAGACGCCACAGAAACGGTGCTTCACGCGCCAGTGCATCATGCCGCGCGCATGGGCCAGCACGCTCGCTTCGCCCGGCGGCAGCAGGCCGGCCACGGCGCGCAGGTCGGTGAAGGCGCCCATCTCGGGCGGCAGCAAGGGAAGTGGGTCATCGGCCGTGGAGCAATCCACCGCGAAGACGGGGCGCTTTTCCCACAGGCCCAGGAAGGCCCAGGGGCCGCCCGCCATCCGCACCGCCTCGGCGCCGGGGCGGGAGAGCAGCACGGCCTCCGGCCGGCCTTCCTCCACGCCGCGCATCAGGTTGCGGGCGCGCCAGACGGGAACGAAGAGCGTGGCGTCATCGGCCAGCGCGGCCTCGATGAAGGCCGGGTCGTCGCGCAGCTTTCCCGCGCGGTCGAGCGGGCTTCCGGTGTAGGCATTGGCGCGTTGGGCGGGAATGGCGAGCATGTCGCGAGACTACGCCCGCGCCGCGGCGGCGCCAACCGGCCGCCGCCCGTCAGGCCATGAGGCGGGCCAGGATGAAGCCCAGCACCACCAGGATCAGGCTCGCCAGCAGCACCCAGCGCATCACGCCCAGCGTGCGGCCCTGCCGGGCCTCCTGGGCACTCAGGGTCTTGTCGGGATTCGGCTTTTCCATGCCGTTCCAACGCCTGACACTCCCCCTGGTTGCGCAGGGCCGCCCGCGGGCGGCCATGTCACCCGCCCGCCAGGCGGGGCCAGTTCGCATCGCCCTGGGCGATCCGGCGCGCCATGTCGCGTTCCCAACGCCGATGCACGCCCCTGTCGTGATTGAGGAAGAGGCGCCCCCCCACGATGCGCCAGGCCTCGGGGTCAATGGCCGCGGTGTAGCCTTCCGAGACGGCGAAGGCGCAGAAGCCGCCATAGGCGGGGGCGTAGCGCGCCGGGTCGGCCGCGAAGGCGTCCCTGTGGGCGGCGGTGGCGAAGAGCCAGCGCGCGCCCTGCCAGTCATGCGCGAATTCGGGGCGGCCCGGCCGCGCGCGGCCCTCCGTGGCATAGGCGACGACATCGGTGCCACGCACCGCCACCCCGCCCTCCTGGTTGGTGCGGGCGCGGCCACGGCGGGGCGCGAGCAGGAGGCCCCCGGCCAGGAGCATCGGGGCAAGGCCCAGGAGATGGCGGCGCCGCATCGGAAATCCCTCGGTGTTTCGGGGGGTTCGCCGCACGGCCGCCCGGGGTTACGCGGGGCGGGTGCCAAAGCGGGGGGCGCGTGCTATATGTGCTCCCGGAAGGTCGGCGCGGACGGGCTCCTCGCCAACCCGGTCAGGTCCGGAAGGAAGCAGCCGTAACGGGTTCTTGCCCGGGTCGTGTCCGGCCTTCCACCGCATTTCGCCACCAGGACCCATGCCCAGCGATCTCGAGCGCGACATGAGCCCGGCGGAGGCCGAAGCCGGCCTCCCCGAGCCCCCCCCGCCCGAAGGGCCCGGCCTGTTCGGCTTGGCGGAGGCGCCCGCCCCGGCGCCCCTGGCACCCGCGCCCGCCAAGCCCACGCCCTATCGCGTGCTGGCCCGCAAATACCGCCCCCAGGCGCTCGATGACCTGATCGGCCAGGAGGCCCTGGTCCGCACCCTGCGCAACGCCTTCGCCCGCGGCCGTGTGCACCACGCCTTCCTGATGACGGGCGTGCGCGGCGTGGGAAAGACTACCACGGCGCGCATCATCGCCCGCGCGCTGAACTGCGTGGGCGTGGACGGGAAAGGCGGCCCGACGGCCGACCCCTGCGGCGTCTGCCCCGAATGCGTGGCGATTCTCGCCGACCGCCACCCCGACGTGATCGAGATGGACGCGGCCAGCAACCGCGGCATCGACGATGTGCGCGAACTGCGCGAGGCGCTGCGCTTCCGCCCCGCCCAGGGCCGCCAGAAGGTCTTCATCCTGGACGAGGTCCACATGCTGACGGAGCAGGCCTTCAACGCCCTGCTCAAGTCGCTGGAGGAACCGCCGCCGGCCATCACCTTCATCCTGGCCACCACGGAATTGCGGAAGGTGCCCATCACCATCCGCAGCCGCTGCCAGACCTTCGCGCTGAAGCGCGTGCCCGAGGACCGTCTCCGCGCCCATTTCGCCCGCATCGCGGGGCTGGAGGGCAGCGCGGCGGAAGACGCCGCCCTGGCCCTGCTGGCCCGCGCGGCCGATGGCTCGGTGCGTGATGGGTTGTCGTTGCTGGACCAGGCCATCGCGCTCGGCGGCGAGGGCGGGCAGGTTACGGCCGAGAGCGTGCGCGACATGCTGGGCCTGGCCGACCGCGGCCTGGTGCTGGACATCCTGGAGGCCGTGCTGCGCGGCGACCTGCCGCCCGCCCTCGCCCGCATGGAAGAGGCGCATGAGCGCGGCGCGGACGCCGCCAACATCCTCTCCGACATGCTGGAGCAGGTGCACATCCTGACGCGCTTCGCCGCCATCCCGGCCCTGCGCGAGGACCAGGGCCTGCCCGAGAATGAGCGTGTGCGCGGCGCGGCGCTGGCGGCCAGCCTCTCCGTGCCCGCTTTGGCGCGGGCATGGCAGATGCTGCTGAAGGGGCTGGAGGAGGTGCAGCAGGCCCCCGACCGCCGCGCGGCGGCGGAAATGGTGCTGATCCGCCTCGCCCATGTGGCGGACATGCCCACGCCCGGCGACATCCTGAAGCGCCTCGAATCGGGCGGGGGCATCGCGGCGGGGGGCACGCCGGCGCCGTCCGGCAATGGCGGCGGGCTGCGCGCGGTGGCAGGCGGTGGCGCCGTGATGGCGGCCGCGCCCACCCCGGCGCCGGCCGCCCTGCCCCAGCCCTCCGCCTGGCGCGAGGTGGTGGCGCTGGCCAGCGGCAGCCACCCTTTGCTGCACGCCCACCTGCTGCATGACGTGCACCCGGTGCGCGTCGCGCGCGGGCAGGTCGAGATCCGCGTGCGGCCCCAGGCCCCGCGCGACCTGGCCGCGCAACTCACGCGCCTGCTGGAGGAAAAGACCGGCGCGCGCTGGACCATCGCGCTCTCCAACGCGCCGGGCGAACCCACGCTCGCCGAGCAATCCCAGGCCGCCGAGCAGGACCGCCGCGCGGCCGCCGCCACCCACCCGCTGGTGGTGGCGATTCTCACCGCCTTTCCGGGCGCCACGCTGGACGCGGTGCGCGATGCGAACCTGGACGCCTATGGCCTGGCCCCCGTGGCGCCGGCGGAGGAGGAGCTGCCCGAATTCGCGCCCCCCGACGCCGAACCCGCCTATGACGACGAATTCCCCGAGGAGGATTGAGTGAAGAATCTTGGCAACATGCTGAAGCAGGCCCAGCAGATGCAGACCCGCATGGCGGAGATGCAGGCGAAGCTGGAAGCCACCGAGGTCGAGGGCCAGGCCGGTGCGGGCATGGTGAAGGTGAAGCTGACCGGCAAGGGCGACCTGCGCCGCGTCACCATTGATCCCTCGCTGATGACGGCGGACGACCGCGAGGTGCTGGAGGACCTGCTGGTCGCCGCCCATGCCGACGCCAAGCAGAAGGTCGAGGCCACCATGGCCGAGGAGATGCAGAAGGCGACGGCCGGCATGGGCCTGCCGCCCGGGCTGAAGCTGCCCTTCTGAGCATTTGGACCCCGTCGAGCACCTGATCGCGCTGCTCTCGCGCCTGCCCGGCCTTGGCCGGCGCAGCGCGCGGCGGGCGGCGCTGCGCATGCTGGCGGACCCGCAGGCGCTGATGCTGCCGCTCTCCGACGCGCTGCGGGCCGCGGCCGAGGCCGTCACCCCTTGCCAGGTGTGCGGCAATCTCGACGCCACCGACCCCTGCCGCATCTGCACCAACCCCGAGCGGGACCAGGGCCTGGTCTGCGTGGTGGAGGGTGTGGCCGACCTCTGGGCGCTGGAACGCGCCCATGCGCATCCGGGCGTCTATCATGTGCTGGGCGGCACGCTCTCCGCGCTGTCGGGCACGGGGCCGGAAGAGTTGCGCGTGGCCCCGCTGCTGCACCGTGCCGAGGGCGGTGTGGTGCGCGAGGTGATCCTGGCCCTGCCCGCGACCGTCGAGGGCGCCAGCACCGCGCACTATCTCCAGGACCGGCTGGCGGGCGCGCCGGTCACGGTCACGCGTCTCGCGCAGGGGGTGCCCATCGGCGGCAGCCTGGATGCGCTGGATGATGGCACGCTGGCCGCGGCCCTGCGCGCGCGACGATAGCGGCCTATGCCTGCGGCTCCTGCGCCGGGTGGGCCGGGGGGCTGCGCGTCGGCACCGTGACCCGGACGGGGCCCATGGCCTCATAAAAGGCAATCTCGGCCGCGTTGCGCCGGCGCAGCTCCTCGGCCACTTCGGGAAAATCGGGCTGCATGGCGCCGCTTTCCAGGCCCTTGGGCATGCGCTTCACATTGGTCGTCATCAGCTCGGAGCAGCGCTTCAGCCCCGTCACGTCCTCCACCGCCTCGATGAAGCGCGGCAGCTCGTCGAAGCGGCCGAGGATGTAGCTGTTCAGGTTCATCATCCGGCGGATGCCGCGCTCCTCCACCGTGCCGAAGAGCTGGCGCAGCTGGTAGTTCTCCAGCTGGTGGGAGAATTCCGGGAACTCGGCCAGGGCGCGGGCGAAGCTGACCTCCCGCAGGCGCTGATGCAGCGGATGGTCGGCGCGGGAGCGCACATGGTCGTAGAAGGACACCGCGCGCGACACCGGCTCGCGCAGCACCGACAGCAGCACCTTGCGCCGCGGCGCGCGTTGCACCAGCGGGTGGTTCACCGAGAAATGCCCGCAGACCAGCAGCTTGCTTTGCAGCACCTGCGTGTCCTTGGCCAGGCGCTCGGCCAGTTGCGCCTCGCCCCCCGCCTCGGCCAGGAGCAGGTGGTAGAACTGCACGAAGGGGTGGAACATGTCGCCCAGCAGCTTCCACATCGCCGTTCCCGCCGTCTTGGGGATGTGGAGGAAGTAGTAGATCGGCATCGCGTCCAGCGCCCGGCCGCGCGGCATGCTGTGGGTGCCGGCCGGCGGCGGCGGCGGCAGGGCGGCCACCATTCCCGCGGCGTCACGCATGCGGATGCGGAATTCCTGGCTCTGCATGAGGAGCCAGCCGAATTGCTCGACCGTGCGGCCGGAATTCACATGGTTCTCGATCACCTGGGGGCGCTCGGGCGGGCGGCCCAGCAGCAGCCGGTATCCCAGCTCCACCTGCTCGGGCGTCAGGCGCCGGGTCTTGGGGTCCGTGGCCGGCGGGGGGGAGGAAGGGGCATCCGTCACGGCATGGGCGAGGCGGCGCGCGCCTCCACAAACATGATCATGCCGTGCTTTTCATGCGATTTCAGGATGAAAGTCCAGCCTCGGTGCGGCGGTCAGCCGCCCAGGGCCTCGCGCAGCGCGGCGGCGAAGCGGTCGAGGATCATCTCCATTTCCGCTTCGGTCACGTTGTAGGGTGGTGCGAGGATGACATGGTCGCCCTGGCGGCCATCAATCGTGCCGCCCATGGGGTAGCAGCCCAAGCCGCGCGCATAGGCCGCCTGCTTCACGCGCTCATTCATCCGCAGCGCGGGGTCGAAGACGGCCTTGCTGGCGCGGTCCGCCACCAGCTCCACCGCCCAGAACAGGCCGCGGCCGCGGATGTCGCCCACATGGGCGTGGTTGCCCAGGCGCTCGGTCAGGCCCTGTTCCAGCTTCGCCCCCATGGCCTGGACATTGGCCAGCAGGTTCTCGGCGCGGATCACCTCCTGCACCGCCACCGCCGCGGCACAGGCCAGCGGGTGCGCCTGGTAGGTGTGGCCATGCATGAAGCCGCCCGAACCATCCCGCAGGGGCGCCAGCACGCGGTCATTGACCAGGATGCCGCCGATGGGCTGGTAGCCGCCGCCCAGCCCCTTGGCGATGACCTGGATGTCGGGGGCCACGCCCTCCGCCTCCCATGCGTGCTGGGTGCCGGTGCGGCCCATGCCGGACATCACCTCGTCCAGGATGAGCAGGGCGCCGTGGCGGTCGCAGACCTCGCGCATCTTCTGGAAATACCCGGGCAGGGCCGTGACGCAGCCGAGGGTCGCGCCCACCACCGTCTCCGCGCAGAAGGCGATGACGGTGTCGGGGCCGAGGCGCTGGAATTCCGCCTCCAGCTCGTTGGCCAGGCGCTGGACGTAGTCGGCATCGCCCTCGTCATCGCGCCGGTCGCGATAGGCGTAGCAGGGCGAGACATGGTGGAAGGCGTCGCTGAGGATGGGCAGGTAGGTGGCGCGGCGCATCATGTTGCCACCGGCGGCCAGCGCGCCCAGCGTGTTGCCGTGATAGCTCTGCCGGCGGGCGATGAAGTTGCGGCGCTGCGGCTGGCCCGCCTCCACGAAATGCTGCCGCGCGATCTTGAGCGCGGCCTCCATCCCCTCGCTGCCCGAGGAACAGAAATAGGCGTGCGTCAGCCCGCCCGGCGCATGGCCCACCAGCATGTCGGCCAGTTGCTCCGCGCTCTCGCAGGAGAAGAGCGCGGTGTGCGCGTAGGTCAGCTGGTCGAGCTGCGCGCGCATCGCACCCAGCACATGCGGGTGGCCATGGCCGAGGCAGGCCACGGCGGCCCCCCCGCTCGCGTCCATCACGGCATGGCCGCCCTTCTCGCGCAGCCAGATGCCCTGGCCGGAGATGGCGATGGGGGGGGCGGCGCGCAGGCTGCGATGGACGAGATGTGTCATGGGCGGGAAGCGTAGCGTCGGATCGTCTTCGGTGGAATCACCGAAGGCGTGAATCCGCCGCGCAAATGCAGGGCACTTCGGATCGTCTTCGGTGGAATCACCGAAGGCGTGAATCCGCCGCGCAAATGCAGGGCACTTCGGATCGTCTTCGGTGGAATCACCGAAGACGTGAATCCGCCGCGCAAATGCAGGGCACTTCGGATCGTCTTCGGTGGAATCACCGAAGACGTGAGTCCGCCGCGCAAACGGCCCGCGGCCTCACGGCGCCGTCAGCACCCCCACCGCCGCGCCCGTGAGGCAGCAGGCGATGGTGCCCGCCGCCAACGCCGGGAAACCGAGCCGCGCGATCTCCGCCCGGCGTTCCGGCACCATGGCCGACATGCCCCCCAGCATGATGCCGACCGAGCCGAAATTGGCGAAGCCGCACATGGCATAGGCCAGGATCAGCCGCGTGCGGGGGTCCATCGCCTCGCCCTCCTGGGCCAGCGCCAGGTAGGAGACGAACTCGTTCACCACCACCTTCACGCCGAGCAATTCGCCAGCGCGCGCCGCGTGCTCCGGCGCCACGCCCATGGCCCAGGCCAGCGGACGGAACAGGACGCCCGCCATCTGCTCCAGCGTCAGGCCGGTCAGGGGTTGCAGCACCTCGTTCGCAAGGGCAACGAGCGCCACGAAGACGATCAGCGCGGCCATGACGCCCAGCATGAGCTGCAAGCCATTGCCGATGCCCTGCACCAGCGCCTCCATGGTCGAGGAATAGCGCAGCACCGGCGCCTCCTCGGCCGTGGTGGCGGTCTCGCCCGGCCGCATCAGCAGCGCCACCAGCACGGCGGCGGGCGCCGAGATGAGCGAGGCCGTGAGCAGCTGCCCCGCCGCATCCGGCACCACGGGGGCGATGACCAGCGCATAGACCACGAACATGTTGCCCGCGATGGTGGCCATGCCCGCCACCATCACCACGAACAACTCCGTGGTGTTCATCCGCGCGAGCCAGGGGCGGATCATCAGCGGCGCCTCGACCATGCCCACGAAGACATTGGCGCCCACGCCGAAGCCGCTGGCCCCGCCCAGGCCAAAGACGCCCCGCAGCCCCCGCGCCAGCACGCGCACCAGGAAGCCCAGCACCCCCCAGTGGAACAGCACGGCCGAAAGCGCGCCCACCACCAGCACCAGCGGCAGCGCCTGGAAGAACAGGATGAAACCCGCGCCCGGAAAGGGCTCGGCGAAGGGCAGCGGCGCCCCGCCCAGATAGCCGAAGACGAGCGAGGTGCCCGCCCGCGTGGCCCGCGCCAGCGCGTCCACCCCCTGCCCGATCAGGCCGAAGCCCGCGCGCAGCCAGGCGATGTTCAGCAGCAGCGCGGCCAGGACCAGCACCGAGGCCAGCCCCGCCACCACCACCCGCGGCGAGACGCCGCGCTTGCAGCCGCCCAGCGCCCAGGCCAGCAGGCACAGCGCCCCCATGCCGGCGAGGGACTGCCATTGCAGCGCGCTCAAACGCCTTCTTCCTCGTCCTGTTCCGGGGCATCGAGGCCCAGCGCCGCGGCCGACTGCTCACCCGGCATGGCCTCCACGGTCTTGAGCTTGCGCGCGATGGCGCGGGTGCGCGTGCGCGCATCCCCGATCGTGTTGTTCACCGTCCCCACCTGTTTTCCCAGCTTCTCCAGAACGCTGTCCATTTTGGCCATCTCGGCCTTGGTGGCGGCAAGCAAATCCCGCACGCCTTCCGCATTTTTGGACAAGGCAAGCGTGACATGGCCGAGCTGGATGGTCCGCAACATGGCCGGCAGCAGCGAAGGGCCGGCGATGAAGACGCGGCCCGAGCGGCCCACATCCTCGATCAGGCCCGGGATGCGCGCCACCTCGGCATAGAGGCCCTCGGTGGGGAGGTAGAGCACCGCGAATTCCGTGGTCAGCGGCGGGTGGATGTATTTTTCGCGGATCTTCTGCGCCTCGCCCCGGATGCGCGCCTCCAGCGCACGGCGGGCCTGGGCCTCGGCCGCCACGTCGCCGGCGTCATGCGCGGCCAGCAGGCGTTCGTAGTCCTCCACCGGGAATTTCGCGTCCACGGGCAGGCGCACCACGCCCTCGCCGCTGGAGGGCATGCGGATGGCGAATTCCACCACCTCGTTGCTGTCCTCGCGCAGCTTCACATTCGTCTCGTAGCTGTTCTCGGGCAGGAAGTCGTCGAGCATGGCCTTCACCTGGGCCTCGCCCCAGCCGCCGCGCGTCTTCACATTGGAGAACAGCCGCCGGAGGTCGCCCACCTGGGAGGCCACCGACTGCACATTGCCCATCATGGCCTGGATGGCGTTGAACTGGTCAATGACGCGGGTGAAGCTTTCCGTCATCTGCTTCTCGACCGCCTCGCCCAGCTTCTCGTTCACGCTGGCCTGGATGTCGGTGAGGCGCTTGTCGTTCGCCTCGCGCATCTCGCGGAGGCGGGCCTCGATCTCCGCGCGGGATTCGGCGGATTTGCGGTCAATGAGGTCACGCGCGGTGGTCATTTCCAGCGCGATGGCGGCGCGCATGGCGGCCTGGGATTCGGTGAGGGCCGCGCGCACCTGCTCGACCATCACGTTCATGGCCGAGAGTTTTTCGGACATTTCCGCCCGCAGCGCCTTGGCCGACTCCGCCTGGCCTTCCGCGAGGCCCGCGCGCATCGCCTCCAGCTTGCCGGCGAGGTCGGTCTGCAAGGTGCCGGTGCCTTGGGCGAGGCGCGTCAGGCCTTCGCTCAGAACCTTGGTCTGCTCGACGGAAAAGCCCTGGATGGTGCGCCCCGTGGCGGCCTCGCTGGCGGAAAGCGCCGCCTTCACCTCACCCGCCAGCGCGCCCAGGCGTTCCCCCTGCCGTTCCTGCGCCGCCTGGAGCAGCGCAACCCCCGGATCAGCCCCGGGCCTGCGCGCCAGCAGCACGGCCAGCACCGCGAGCAGCAGCAGCACCACCAGCCCGAGCAAAACCACTTCCACCGACATCACCCACGCCCCCCAACAGGAAACTCCGCCCCCCGGTGCCCTGCCGTGGCTTCGCCACGGCAGGCGGAACCCACATGCCAGGACGAAGCGCCAAACCGGGGCCCCCGCGAAGGTTTCGCCGCCACACACGCCGGAACGGCGTGCGCGGCGGCGAAAACTTCGTGGGGATTAGTGCCGGAAGTGCCGCATCCCCGTGAACACCATGGCCAGCCCGGCGGCATCCGCGGCGGCAATCACCTCGTTGTCGCGCATCGAACCGCCCGGCTGGATCACCGCCGTGGCCCCCGCCGCCGCCGCCGCCTCCAGCCCATCGGCGAAGGGGAAGAAGGCGTCGGACGCCACAACCGAACCCTGCGCCAAGGGCGTGTCAGAACCGGACGCACGCGCGGCCTCGGCGGATTTCCAGGCGGCGATGCGCGCGCTGTCCACCCGGCTCATCTGCCCCGCGCCGATGCCCACCGTGGCGCCCCCCTTCGCGTAGATGATGGCGTTGGACTTCACATGCTTGCAGACGCGGAAGGCAAACAGCAGGTCTTTCATCTCCTGCGCGGTGGGGGCGCGCTTCGTCACCACCTTCAGCGCGCCCTCCGTCACGCGCCCCGCATCACGCGACTGCGCCAGGAAGCCGCCGCCCACGCTGCGGAACACCATCCCCGGCGCGGCCGGATCGGGCAGCCCGCCCGTCAGCAGCAGGCGCAGGTTCTTCTTGCGCGCGAAGATGGCGCGCGCCGCCTCATCGGCATCTGGCGCGATGACCACCTCGGTGAAGATGGCGCTGATGCGCTCCGCCGCCACCGCGTCCAGCACGCGGTTCGCCGCCACGATGCCGCCGAAGGCCGAGACGGGGTCGCAGCGCAGCGCCGCATCCCAGGCGGCGGCGAGGTCCGCGCCCTCCGCCACGCCACAGGGGTTCGCGTGCTTCACGATGACGATGGCCGGGCGCTCGAACTCCGCCACGCATTCGAAGGCGGCGTCCGTGTCGTTCAGATTGTTGTAGCTGAGTTCCTTGCCCTGCGCCTGGCGCGCGGTGGCGATGCCGGGGCGCCCCGTGCCGTCCAGGTAGAAGCCCGCGCGCTGGTGGGGGTTCTCGCCATAGCGCAGCGTCTGCGCCAATTGCCCCGCGAAGGCCAGGCGCGGCGGAAACTCCTGCCCGACCTGCCCCGCGAACCAGGCGCTGATGGCGGCATCATAGGAAGCGGTGCGGGCATAAGCGGCCGCGGCCAGTTCGCGCCGCAGGGCGAGGCTCGTGCCCCCCTGCGTCGCCAGCTCCTCGGTCACGCGCAGCAGGTGCAGCGGCTCGGTGCAGACGACCACATGCGCGTGGTTCTTGGCGGCCGAGCGGATCATCGCCGGCCCGCCGATGTCAATGTTCTCGATGCAGTCGTCGAACTCGGCGCCCTTCGCGACCGTCGCCTCGAAGGGGTAGAGGTTCACCGCCAGCAGGTCTATCGGCGCCAGGCCATGCTGCTCCATCTGCTGGATGTGGGCCGACAGGTCGCGCCGGCCCAGCAGCCCGCCATGCACCTGCGGCACCAGCGTCTTCACGCGCCCGTCCAGCACTTCGGGGAAGCCCGTGTGCTCCGACACGTCCTTCACCGGGATCCCGGCCGCGCGGATGGCCTGGGCGGTGCCGCCGGTGGAGAGGATCTCGGCCCCCATCCCCGCCAGCATCCGGGCGAAATCCACGATGCCCGTCTTGTCCGAAACGGACAGCAGGGCGCGGCGAATGGGCAGGCGGTCGGTCATGGCTCAAAGTCCCAGGTGGTCGAGGGTGCGTTCCAGCACGCGGGCCTCGGTGTAGTGCGAAAGCGCGCGGGCCTGGCCCGCCTGCCCCATGCTGTGGCGCAGTTGCGCATCCCCCGCCAGACGCGCCAACGCATCGGCCAGCGGCGCGGCCTGCATGGGCGGCACCAGCAGCCCCGTCTCGCCATCGCGCACCAGTTCGCGGCAGCCGCGAATGTCGGTGGCCACCACGGGCAGGCCGGTCAGCATGGCCTCGATGCCGCTCATCGGCAGGCCTTCGAAGTGGCTCGGCAGGCAGAAGATGTCGGCGGCGGCCAGCACCCGGGCCACGTCGCGCCGATGGCCCAGGCGGTGCAGGCGCGGGCCCATCTCGGCGGCGGCGCGGGCGAAATGCGGTTCCATGTCGGGGCCATGGTCGGTGGGCAGGCGCTCACCCACCGCCCAGAGATGGGCGCCCGGCACGCGCGCCATGGCCTCCAGCAATTCGGGCCAGCCCTTGTGCCGCACCAGCCGCGCGACCGCGACCACCGCCACCGCCCCCTCCGGCACGCCCAGTTCGGCGCGGAGGGCCGCGCGCGCGGCCGCGTCGGGGTGGAACAGCGCGGGGTCGCGCCCATTGCCGAAGGCCACCGCGCCACGGTGGATGCGAAGGCGCCGCGCATCCGCCGCCTCCTCCGCGCTGACCGTCACGAAGCGGTCCGTCAGCCGCCCGCCCACCCATTCCAGGCCGAGCGAAAGCCCCCGCCGCCACAGCGGCCCCGGCTGGTTGAACAGGAAGCCGTGGCAGGTATAGGCCACGCGCGGCACGCCCGCCGCCCGCGCCGCCAGCCGCGCCAGCAGGCCCGAGATGGGCATATGGGCATGCACCAGGTCGAAGCGTTCGGCGCGCAGGGCGGCACGGATGGCGCGATAGGCCGCCAGGTTCGCGCGCGGCGACAGGCTGCGCGCCATGGGCACGGGAATGATGCGGAACCCCTCGGCGCGCGCCACCTCCAGCAGCGGGCCCTCCGCGCACATGCCCACCACCTCATGCCCGCGCGCGCGGGCCGCGCGCATCAGCGGCAGCAGGAAATGCCGCAGCGAATAGTCCACATTGGAGACTTCGAGGACGCGCACGCCATCAGGCGGGGGGCGAGGCGGGCTCGGCCGGGGCCACGCGGGTGATGGCCCATTGGATGCCCTCCGCCTCGCCCTGCGAGGTGAGGACGATCTGGCTGGTCCGCCGCGCCTCGGCGCCGAGGCCGAGATAGACGCTGTCCTCCAGCGCGATGGCGGCCCCCCGCGCGCGCAGGCGCCAGCCCTGGCCGGTGGGCAGGCGCATGAGCACCCCGCCCTCCTCCTCCTGCAGCACGGCCTTCACCGCCGGGTGCAGGTGGAAGCGCACCACGCAGGGCTGGTCCACCGTGCCTTGCGGTTCCAGCACATCCTCGCCGCGCAGGTCGTCGCCATTCTCCGACAAATAGAGGCGCCGCTTGTGGATGGCGTTGTGCGTGCGGCGATAGCCGTCATGCGTCGCTTCCAGCCATTGCGCGCCATTGGCCTCGAAGCGTTCCACCTCCACCCGCTCCGGCCGGCGGCCGAGGCCCTCGGCGCGGAGTTCGGCGCTGTTGGTGTCGGCCAGCGTCAGCGTGGAATGCGCGGCGGTGGAGCGCAGCGCGTCGCGCCAGGCAGGCTCCCCGGCCGGCGAGGCGCCGCAATTCACGATCAGCCGGTCCCGCCCCACCGACATCTCGAAGGAGAGCGCGCCGGCATGGGCGAAGCGGTCCGCCCCGCGGGGCGCGCCCGTGGCGGGGTCGGCGCCGCGGCCCGGCGGCGGCGCGCCGCAATCGGCGATGACGAGGGTGCGGCTCGCGGCCAGGCGGTGGAAGCCCGTCTCCTGCAGCAGCAGCGGCGCGCGGCCCTTGGCCTGGCCCTGGGTCAGCACCAGGTCCACCAGCGAGGCCGGCTCCTCCCGCGTGCCATTGAACAGGGAGAGCGTGCCATCCCCATGGCGGAACAGCCGCAGTGCCTGGCCCGCGCGGTCAATCACGGTGGCGAGTTGCGCCGGCGCGGTCACGCCGCTGCCGTTCAACAGGTTCCTGAGTTCGATCAGGTCCTGGAAGGCCAGCAGCTGCACGGCGGGGCTGCGCTCCACATGCCCGCCATCGGGGTGGAACTGGCGTTCGAGTTCCGCCGGCAGGAACTTCATGGCGCGGACCATCCAGGCTTCCTCGCCCAGGGCCACGGCGGCGGCGATGGTGCCCTTCAGCACCATCAGCGCGCCGCGATGCGCCGCCTCGTCCGGCAGGGAGGCGGCCAGCCGGCGCCCATCCTGCGCGAGGCGCTGCATCAGCGCGCGGCGAAACCCCTCCTCGGCCGAGGCGGCGAAGAAGTCCCAATGGCCGAGCCAGGAGGAGACGCGCAGCGCCGCCACCTCCGGCAGGTTCGCCACCGGCTCATTGGCCCCCTGGGCGAGCCAGGCCTCCGTCAAATCGCGCGCCTCGACGCGGGCGGCATCGCTGCCCAGGCTGCGAAGGTCGCGCAGCCAGGCGAAGCCATGCGCCGCCATCCGCCAGGGCAGCGGGCCGGATTCGGGCCCCCAGCCATCCAGCGTGCGGATGCTGCCCATCACCTCCATCTCGCCGCGCAGCAGGGCGGCGCCGCGATTGGCATCACCGGGCCAGAGGTCGCGGAAGGAGCGCGCCGGCGCCTCCGGCACCCGCACGGGCTTGATGCGCGAGAAGAGGCGGCGCGCATTGCGGAGCATGTCGCTCATGCCGCGGCCCCGCGCAGGGCATGGATGGCGGCGGCATAGTCCTTGGCGCCGAAGACGGCCGTGCCGGCCACCAGCACATCGGCGCCCGCGGCCAGGCAGCGCGGGGCGGTGGCGGCCGTGACGCCGCCATCCACCTGCAGCGCGATGTCGCGGCCGCTCTCGGTGATCATGCCGCGCAGCGCCGTGATCTTGGCCAACTGGCTGTCCAGGAAGGATTGCCCGCCAAAGCCCGGGTTCACCGCCATGACGAGGATCAGGTCCACCAGGTCCATCACATGCGCGACGGATTGCACGGGGGTCGCGGGGTTGAGCACCACGCCGCACTTCTTCCCCAGCGCCTTGATGGTCTGGAGCGAGCGGTGCAGGTGCGGCCCCGCCTCCGGGTGCAGGCTGATCAGGTCCGCGCCCGCTTCGGCGAAGGCGGCCAAGTAGGGATCGGCCGGCGCGATCATGAGGTGAACGTCGAAGAACAGCCCGCAATGCGGCTTCAGCGCCCGCACCAGCCCCGGCCCGAAGCTGATATTGGGCACGAAATGCCCGTCCATGATGTCGAGGTGCAGCCAGTCGGCGCCGGCCGCCTCGATGGCGCGCACCTCCTCGCCCAGGCGCGAGAAATCGGCGGCGAGCAGCGAGGGGGCGATCCTGACGGGGCGCATGGCATCCTTGATCTGTCACGGCCCTGCCTCATCGGGCCAAGGGGTTTCGGTTAGCCGATCCATGCCGCGTTGAAAACCTCGCAAGGGCGTGGCAGGGGGCATCTTCCGCCCCCTCCACAACCCATGGTGATCCATGCCGCGTCAGGCCCTCGCCTTCCTCGTCCCTGCCCGCCACCCCGGTGACGCCGCCGCGGTCGCCACGCTGTTCGACCAGGGGGCGCTGCGGCCGGAGGAGGTGGTGGCCATCCTGGGCAAGACCGAGGGCAATGGCTGCGTGAACGACTTCACCCGCGCCTATGCCGTGGAGGCGCTGGGCCACATGCTGGCCGCCCGCCTGGGCACGGACCTGGCCACCGTGCTGGGCCGCGTGGCCATGGTCATGTCGGGCGGCACCGAGGGCGGGCTGTCGCCGCATTTCCTGGTGCTGGGGGTGCGCGCGGACGGGCCGCCCGCCCCCGCGCCTTCCCTGGCGCTGGGCGTCGCCTTCACCCCCGACTTCCCGCCCGAGGCGCTGGGCCGCATGGCCCAGGTGGACGCCACCGCCGCCGCCGTGCGCGCGGCCATGGCGCAGGCCGGCATAAGCGACGCGCGCGATGTTCACTACGTCCAGGTGAAATGCCCCCTGCTGACCAGCGAGCGCATGGCCGAGGCCCGCGCGCGGGGCGCGGCCTGCGCCACCGAGGACACCTACGCCTCCATGGGCCTCTCGCGCGGGGCCTCGGCGCTGGGGGTGGCGCTGGCGCTGGGCGAGGTGCCGCGCGCGGCGCTCGATGACGGCGTGGTGGGCCAGGATTGGCGCCTGTTCTCCGGCCGGGCGAGCTGTTCGGCCGGCGTGGAACTGACGCGCAACGAGGTGGTGGTGCTGGGCAATTCGCCGGACTGGGGCGGGGAGCTGACCATCGCCCATGCCGTGATGCGCGACGCCATTGACCTGCCGGCCGTGCAGCGGGCGCTTTCCGCCGCCGGATTGGACGCCGCTCCTGGCCAGTTGCCCGCCGAGGAGGCCGGGCGCCTGGTGGCCCTGCTGTGCAAGGCCGAGCCCAGCTCCACCGGCCTGATCCGCGGCCGGCGCCATATCATGTGGGATGACAGCGACATCAACGCGACGCGCCATGCCCGCGCGCTGGTGGGCGGCGTGGTGGCGGCGGCCACGGGGCGGACGGATTTGTTCGTCTCCGGCGGCGCGGAGCACCAGGGGCCGGATGGCGGCGGGCCGGTGGCCGTGATCGTCAGGCGCTAGCGGAGCGGCGGATTCACGCCTTCGGTGATTTCACCGAAGGCGATCCGACGCTGAGCGGCCTCGTGCCGATATTCTGCGCGAGCATGAGCAGGTAGCCGTCCGGGTCCTGCACGAAGATTTCGCGCTGGCCGAGTTCCACATCGCCGGTGCGGCGCCAGATCTTGCGCAGCGGCGTATGGGCGGGCCAGGACCGCGCTGCCAGCGCCTCCAGCACCGGCGCCAGGTCGTCGAAATACAGCTGCATCATCGCGCCCTGGCCGAGCGGATATGGCATCGGCCCCGTCTCGAACCGGCCATTGCGGCGGCAGAGCATCACCTGCATGCCCGCCGCGTGTTCCAGGTAGTGGAAGCCCTCCGACGGCCTGGCATAGGCGGTGGTGAAGCCCAGCACGCCGCGCCAGAAATCGAGGCTGGCGTCGAGGTCGTTCACATGGAGTTCCACCACGAAGCGCGCCCAGCCGCCACGCGGGGGCGCGCCATACTCACCCATGGGGGTCAGACATCCAAATTCGCCACCTTCAGCGCATTCCCCACGATGAACTCCCGCCGCGGCTCCACCACATCGCCCATCAGGGTGGAGAACACCGTCTCGGCATCCTCGGCGTCGTCCACGCGCACTTGCAGCAGCGTCCGCACGGCGGGGTCCAGCGTGGTCTTCCAGAGCTGGTCGGGGTTCATCTCGCCCAGGCCCTTGAAGCGCTGAAAGCTCAGCCCCTTGCGGCCCTGCGCCAGCAGCCGGTCATAGGCCGCGAGCGGGCCGCGCACGGGCGCCTCGTTGCCCTCGAAGGCCAGCGTCGCGCCTTGCGCGAAATTGGCGCGCAGCAGGTCGCGCCGCTCATCCAGCCAGCGCGCCTCGGCGCTGCGAAGGGCGGCGGCGGTCAGGCTATGGCGCTCGGCCACGCCGCGCACCATGCGGTGCATGTGCACGCCCGCCTCGTCCACCGTCACCACCCAGCCGCGCTCGGAGGGCGGCGCCATGGCGTCGAGCCGCGCGGCCAGTTCGGGCGCGTTTTCCAGCGCGCGCTGGGCGTCGGGCGTCAGCGTGGCGGCGAGTGCCGCCTGTTCCAGCACCTCCACCGGCACATTGGCCGCCATGCGGCGCATGCGGCCCGTGATCTGGCGCAGCGTCTCCACGAAGGTGGCGAGTTCCGCACCCTCCAGCACCCGCCCATCGGCCAGCAGCATCCGCGCGCCGCTCAGCGCCTTCTCCAGGAGAAAGTCTTCCAGCGCGCGGTCGTCCTTGAGGTAGCGTTCCTCATTGCCGCGCTTGGCGCGGTAGAGCGGTGGCTGGGCGATGTAGAGGTGCCCGCGCTCGATCAGCTCCGGCATCTGGCGGAAGAAGAAGGTCAGCAGCAGGGTGCGGATGTGCGAGCCATCCACATCCGCGTCCGTCATGATGATGATGCGGTGGTAGCGCAGCTTGTTCGCGTCGAAGCCGCCCTTGGCCGGGTCGCCCGCGCCGATGCCGGTGCCGAGTGCCGTGATGAGCGTGCCGATCTCCGCGCTGCCCAGCATCTTGTCGATGCGGGCACGCTCCACGTTCAGGATCTTTCCCTTGAGCGGGAGGATGGCCTGGTTGGCGCGGTTGCGGCCCTGCTTGGCGGACCCGCCCGCGCTGTCACCCTCGACGATGAAGAGTTCGCTCTTCGCCGGGTCCTTCTCCTGGCAATCCGCCAGCTTCCCGGGCAGCGTCGAGATGTCGAGCGCGTTCTTCCGCCCCACCTTCTCCCGCGCCAGCTGCGCGGCCTTCCGGGCCACGGCGCTCAGCACCACCTGGTCCAGCACCTGGCGGGTTTCCTTGGGGTGCGTCTCGAACCAGTGGGTGAGTGCGTCGGCCACGGCCATCTGCACCACCGGCTGCACCTCGGAACTGACCAGCTTGTCCTTGGTCTGGCTGGAGAATTTCGGGTCCGGCACCTTCACCGACAGCACGCAGGTCAGCCCCTCGCGCATGTCCTCGCCGGCCAGTTCCACCTTCTCCTTCTTGGCGAGATCCTCGGCGAACTTGCCCACCACGCGCGTCAGCGCCTGGCGGAAGCCCGCCTGGTGCGTCCCGCCATCGCGCTGCGGGATGTTGTTGGTGAAGCAGAGCATCACCTCGCGGGGCGAGCTGGTCCACCACATGGCCAGCTCCACGCGGATGCCGTCGCCCTCCTTGGCGATGACGCTGATGGGCGGCTTGAACAGCGGGTCCTTGCCCTTGTCGAGCCACTCCACGAAGGCCACCAGCCCGCCGTCGAACTTGAACTCCGCCGTCTGCGCCGGCACGTGGCGGTCATCGCGCAGGGTGATGGCGAGGCCGGAATTCAGGAAGGCCAGCTCCCGCAGGCGCCGTTCCAGGATGGCGAAGTCGTATTCGGTCTTCGTGAAGGTCAGCGCGGAGGGCTTGAACGTGACCTCCGTGCCCTTGGCGCGCGTCGCCGGGCCCACGATGCGCAAGGGCTGCACCGTCTCGCCATGCTCGAAGCGGATGAGGTGCTCGCTCCCCTCGCGCCAGATGCGGACTTCCATCCACTCCGACAGCGCGTTCACCACGGCCGCACCCACGCCGTGCAGCCCGCCCGAGACCTTGTAGGAATTCTGGTTGAACTTGCCGCCGGCGTGCAGCCGCGTCAGCACCACCTCGGCGGCCGACACGCCTTCCTCGGCGTGGATGTCCACCGGGATACCGCGGCCGTCATCGGTGACGGTCACGCTGCCATCGCCGTTCAGCACCACGTCCACGCGGGAGGCATAGCCGGCCTGGGCCTCATCCACCGCGTTGTCAATGATTTCGAAGGCCATGTGGTGCAGGCCTGAGCCGTCATCGGTGTCGCCGATATACATCCCCGGGCGCTTGCGGACGGCTTCCAGCCCCCGCAGCACGGTGATGGAGGCGCCCGTGTAGTCTTCGCCATTGGGCAGCGTGGGTTCATCCGTCATGGCGCGGGACACATCATGGGTGGGCAGACACCTCGGTTCTTGGGGCCCCATCCGGCCGCTTGCGGCCAGGGGCGGTGCGCGCAGATGCGCGACGATGAAAAGCCCCGCATTATGGCATTTTTTCGCGCCTCAGCCCAAGGGGGCCGGGCGGAGTTCGCCCTCTTCCAGGCTGAAATATTCGCCCCCCGCCAGGGGCACGAACAGCCCCGCATCGGTGCCCGTCAGGAAAGCCTGCCCCGGCAGGGCGGCCAGGGCCGCGAACAGCGCGTCGCGGCGGGCGGCGTCCAGGTGCGCCGGCACCTCGTCCAGCAGCAGCAGCGGCGCGAAGCCCCGCGCGCGCGCGATCAACGCGGCATGGGCCAGCACGGTCGAGACCAGCAGCGCCTTCTGCTCGCCGGTCGAGCATTGGGCGGCCGGCACGCCCTTGGCGGCGTGGGTGAACAGCAAATCCGCCCGGTGCGGGCCCGAGAGGCTGGCGCCGGCCGCCGCATCCCGCGGGCGGGACTGGCGCAGGCCGTCGCGCAGCGCCTCCTCCGCCGCCAGGGCGGGCATGGTCTCCAGCAGCGCGGTGGCCGGGCATTGCAGCGCCAGTTGCGCGGCCGGAAAGGCGCCGGCCACACCGCCTTCCAGCGCCGCATTCAGCCGCGCCAGCAGCGCCCGACGCGAGGCGGCGGTGGCGATGCCGTGGCGCGCCATGGCGTCTTCCACCGCGTTCAGCCAGGCGGGGTCGGCGCGGCGCGCATCGGCCAGCAGGCGGTTGCGGTGGGCCATGGCGGTCTCATAGGCCGCGACCTCACGCGCATGGTGGGGTTCGAGGGCCAGCACCAGCCGGTCCAGGAAACGCCGCCGTCCGCCCGCGCTGTCCTGGAAGATGCGGTCCATCTGCGGCGTGATCCAGACGGTGGCCACGCGCTCGGCCAGTTCCGCCTGGCCGCGCAACTTCTCGCCGTCCAGCCGCCAGGCGCGGCGGTCGGGGTTGGCGTCCTCGCTGCCGGTGCCGATCTCGAAGCCGCCGGCGCCATCCTCGAAATGCCCCGAGACGGCCCAGGGCGGCGCGCCCTGCATGGCCATCTCCGCCCCCCGCGCCCCACGCAGCCCGCGCCCGGCACCGAGCAGGGAGATGGCCTCCAGCACATTCGTCTTGCCCGCGCCATTCGGCCCCGTGAGCACGACGGCACGCCCGCCGAAGCGCAGATCGAGCGCGGCGTGGTTGCGGAAGCGGGTGAGGCGAAGGCGCGAGAGACGCAGCACGGCAAACCCCTACCCCGCCCCAGGCGGGAGGGAAACCGGCCCGGCCAAGCGCGAAGCGCCCTCAGCCCCCCGGTAGCTTCGCGGGGCTTTGCCCCGCGAGGCGGAGCCCAACGCCCAGGACAGGCGCCAATCGGGGTCCTCGCGAAAGCGCCGAAGGCGATTTCGTGGGGATCAAACCCTCATTGGCATCAGGACGTAGAGCGCACCCTCATCGCCCGCATCCTGCACCACGGTGGGCGCGCTGCCGTCCGAGAACTTGAAGCGCAGCATGTCGCCCACCTGGTCGGTGATGTCGGCGAGATAGCGCGCCTGGAAGCCGATCTCGATGGGTGCCGCGGCGTAGGTCACCACATCCTCGTCCAGCTCCTCCTGCGCGGAGCCCTGCTCGGCCGAGGACGCCGTCAGCAGCAGGTGGTTCCGCCCGATGGAGAGCTTCACCGGCCGCGACCGCTCGGAGGAAATGGCGGCCACGCGCCCCACCGCGTCGGCGAAGGCCTGGCGCGCCACCTCCATCACCTTGTCGTTCCCGCGCGGGATCACGCGCTCATAATCCGGGAAGGTGCCGTCAATCAGCTTGGAGGTGAGGGAGACCGGCCCGATGCGGAAGCTGACCTTGGTGTCGGACAGCCGCATCTCGATCTCGTCGCGCGTCTCGTCGGCCAGCTTGCGGAGCTCGTTGATGGTCTTGCGCGGGATGATGACGCCGGGCATGCCGCCGGCGCCATCGGGCAGGTCCTCTTCCACGCGGGCCAGGCGGTGGCCGTCGGTGGCGGCGGCGCGCATCATCTTGCGGCCGTCATTCTCGGCCACGTGGAAATAGATGCCGTTCAGGTAGTAGCGCGTCTCCTCGGTGGAGATGGCGAAGCGCGTGCGGTCAATCATGCCACGCAGGCGCTGCGCCTCGATCTTGAACTGGTGCGGCAGGCTGCCCTCGGTCATCGAGGGGAAGTCCTCCACGGGCAGCACCTGCAAGGTGGTGTTGAACTTGCCGGCGCGCAGGGCGAGCGGCGCGTCGCCGCCCTTGTGGTCCAGCTCGATGGTGGCGCCGTCGGGCAGCTTGCGGACGATCTCGTAGAGGGTGGCGGCGGGTGCGGTGGTGCGGCCGGGGCGGGCCACCTGCACGCCGGGCACTTCCTCGACGATGGCGATTTCCATGTCGGTCGCCGTCAGGCGCAGCACACCCTCGGCCGAGGCGTCGAGCAGGATGTTGGCGAGGATGGGGATGGTGTTGCGGCGCTCCACCACGGATTGCGTGTGGGCCAGGGCCTTGAGCAGGATGGCGCGCTCGACGCTGAACTTCATCTCTCTGGTCCCCAAACGTCCGGCATCTCCGCGGCGATTCGCGCCACGGGCAAACCTGTCCCTAGCATTGCGGGGCTTTTGGGGCAAAGGCGGTTGCAAGCGAAGCGCGCAACCGGGCGGGGCGCGGCGGTTGGGCCCCGCAATGCCGTTTTTTCGCCCTCAGGCGCCGGGCGCGGCCTCCGGCCGCTGGGCTGCGGCGCGCGGCGGGGGCGCCAGTGGCAAGGGAGTATGGGCGCCGCCGGCCGCTTCGCGGCCGGAGCGTGGGAAAGGCACGCGGGCCATGCCCGGTTGCGGCGGATGGGGAGCAATCCGCTGCGGGTCAGGCCCGCATAGGCCAGGATATGCGCGCCCTCAGAGCATCCGGCCGCAACGCGGCCGGCGGCGCCCACGCACCCGCGCCGCCAGCCCCACCGCCGCGCGCCGCAGCCCAGCGGCCGGAGGCCGCGCCCGGCGCCTGAGGGCAGAAAAAGCCCAGCGGCCGGAGGCCGCGCCGGCGCTTGAGGGCGGAAACTACGCCTCGCCCACGCAATCCAGCATGGCGGCATCCAGCGCCTCGCCGGGCTTCTTGCCGCCCCACAGCACGAACTGGAACGCCGGATAGAACCGCTCGCACTCGGTCAGCGCGATGTCCACCATGTCCTCCAGGCTTTCCGCGCTGGCGCCGGGCGCCCCGCGCAGCAGCACGGCGTGGCGGAAGACGGGCACGCCCTCCTCCACCTCCAGTCCGAAATGGCCGATCCAGAGGCGCTCATTCGCCATGGCCAGCAGTTCGAACAGCGGCGCGCGGTGGCCCGCGGGCACCTTCACGTCGAAGGCGCAGGAGAAGTGCATGGCGCTGATCTCGGGCGCCCAGGAGAAGAACAGGGTGTAGTTGCACCATTTCCCCGGGGCCTCCGCCGCCATCTCGCTCTCGGAGCGGCGCTCGAAGGTCCAGTCATGCGCGATGACGATCTGTTCCAGAACATCGAGCGGGTTTGTCGCGCGCTCGGTCACCTCTGCCAGCATACCGGACATGTGGCACTCCCCCTGGAACCCGGTCAGGAACGCAGCTCCGGCCCGGGCGGCACGGGGATGCGGGTGGGGGCCTCCTCGGGCCCGTGGGCGCCTGGCCCCGTGACGGACCCTCCCCCGCGGGTCCGGCCCGGCCACCGCGCCCTTGACGCAAGCGGTGGGGGTCCAGGCAGCGCAACGCCACCATGGCTAGGGTATGGCACCGGATTCCCGCGCCGCAACCCCTTCCAGGGCCCTGGCGGGGCCGCGATGCGCCCCTTGGGGGGTTTTCCCCAGGAATTTCACGCCACCGTATCAATCCACCGGCAGGAAGATGAAGATGACGGCCGCCACCAGGCAGGCCATGGCCGCGAAATAGGTCCAGCGCAGCGCCTCGCCCAGGAACATCACGCTGAAGACGGCGAAGACCGACAGCGTGATCACCTCCTGCATCACCTTCAGCTGCTGCCCAGTGAAGGTGCCGTAGCCGATGCGGTTCGCCGGCACCGCAAGCCAATATTCGAAGAAGGCGATGCCCCAGGACACCAGCACCGCCACCCAGAGCGGCCAGTGCGGCGCCTTCAGGTGCCCATACCAGGCGAAGGTCATCATGATGTTGCTCGCCACCAGCAGCAGCGGCGTGGCGAGGAAGGGCGAGGTGAGAAGCGACATGCGACGGGCTCCGAAACGGCCCGCGCAGTCTTTACCCGGGCGCGCGCCGGGGCCAGCCTCACCCCGTCGCGACGGCGGCCGGCACGCGCGGCGGCGGCGGCAGGCGCTTCAGCAGGAACAACATGATGCACAGCGCGGGCAGGGCCGCCACCGTGGTCAGCAGGAAGAAGGGCGTCCAGCCCAGGCCCTCCGCCAATTGCCCGGACCACCCGCCCAGGAAGCGCAGCGGCACCGCCGCCAGCGAGGACAGCAGCGCATATTGCGTCGCGCTGAAGGCGCGGTTGGTCAGGCTGGTCAGGTAGGCCACGAAGGCGGCGTCGGCCAGGCCATCGGTGAAGTTCTCCACGCCGACCTGGGCGTAGAGCATGCCCATGTCCCGCCCCACCTCGTTCAGCGCCACATACATCAGGTTCGACACCATCTGCAGGATGCCGGTGATGATCAGCGCGCGGCCCACGCCGATCTTCGCCACGAACCAGCCGCCCGCCAGCACGCCCAGCAGCGTCATCATCAGGCCGAACACGCTGGCCACCGCCGCCACCTCGCCCCGCGTGAAGCCGAGCGAGCGGTAGAAGGGCGCCGTCATGATGCCGGCCAGCGCCTCGCCCAGCTTGAACAGCGCGATGAAGAGCAGGATGGCCAGCCAGTAGCGGCGCTGCATGAAGTCGCGGAAGGGGTCCACCACCGCCAGCTTGAGGCGCGCCCCCCAGGCCAGCTTCACGCGCGGCGGCGCCTCCGGCTCCGGCGCCAGCAGCACGGCGACGAGGCCCACCCCCACCAGCGCCGCGCAATAGAGGAAGGCGCCATCCCAGCCCACCAGCCCCACCATGCCCAGCGCACCCGCATTGGCCGCCAGCATGGCGAAGCGATAGCCCCAGACATAGCAGGCGAAGCCGTAGCCCTGCTCCTCCTCGCCCAGGATCTCGATGCGGTAGGCGTCAATCACGATGTCCTGGCTGGCCGAGAGGAAGGCCACCACCACCGCCACGGCGGCCGTCACCGCCGCGGCCGTGGCCGGGTCGGTCCAGCCGAGTGCCACGATGGCCAGCATCAGCGGCGGCTGGATGGAGAGCAGCCAGCCCCGCCGCCGCCCCAGATGCCCGAAGAAGGGCGGCGGCGCGTGGTCCAGCACCGGCGCCCAGAGGAATTTCAGCGAATACGAAAGCCCGATCAGCGCCGTGAAGCCGATGGCGGCGAGCGGGATGTCGCTCTCCGCGAACCATTGCCGCAGCACAAAGCCCGTCAGCGGCAGGGGCACCCCGGCCGAGAAGCCCAGGGCGAGCATCACGAGGAATCGGCGGTCACGGAGCAAGGCGCGCATCCACCCTGGCTATCAGGCGCGCGGCCGCTCCGCTACATCGCGCGCATGTCCGTCTCGCGCCTCTTCCTCGTCCGCCACGCCCTGGTGGAGCCCTCGGCCCGCGCCATCCTCTATGGCGACATGGATGTGGCGCTGTGCGAGGCGCAGCTGGCGGCCGAAGCCGCGCTGTATCGCTGGCTCGCCGCCCGCCTGCCGCGCCCGGCGCGCTGGGTGGCGACGCCCTTGGCCCGCACCCGCGCCACCGCCGCCGCCATCTTCGCCGCCGGCTATCCGGAGCAGGAGGTGGCCGTGGAGCCGGACCTCGCCGAGCAGCACCTGGGCGAATGGCAGGGCATCACCCATGAGGCGCTGACCGAACGCCTGCGCGAACCGCCCCATCCCTTCTGGCCCCACGCCGCCGAAACCCGCCCGCCAGGGGGCGAAAGCCTGGAGGATGTGCGCGGCCGGGTCGGCCCGGTCATCGAACGCCTGGCGGCCGAGGCGAGCGACGCCGTGGTGGTGGCCCATGGCGGCAGCATCCGCGCGGCCATCATGCACGCCATGGGGCTCTCGGCGCAGCAGGCGCTGGCCTTCTCGGTGAAGAACCTGTCCCTGACCACTTTGGAGAAACATGGGGCGCATTGGCGCGTCGCCGGCGTCAACGAGGAGCCCTGGCCCTTCCCCGGCGCCGCCTGATGGCCGCAAAACGGCTTTCGTGCCGCCATGTTTGCGGTTAGGAATGTTGATCGCAGCACGGGTTATCGGGGGAAACTCATGCGGAACATCATCTGGCGGAACCTGGTTTCGCCGCGCCTTCCGGGGCGGAAAATCCTGCACAAGCTGGGGCTTGGCCTGGGCCTCATGGCTCTTGCCGCCTGCGCCGGGCCGCCCGGCGCCACGGGGCCGCAACGCCTCGTGGACAATGCCGCGCTGTCCGTGCAGGACATCCTCTCATCCGAGAATGACCGGCTGAACGCCGCGACCCTGCTGCCGCGCGCCCGCGGCGCCGTGGTCTGTCCGCGCCGCTTCCGCGCCGCCTTCTTCGCCGGCGGCGAGGGTGGGGGCTGCGTGCTGCTG
Organism: Roseococcus sp.; assembly: GCA_035998215.1. Taxonomy (GTDB): domain Bacteria; phylum Pseudomonadota; class Alphaproteobacteria; order Acetobacterales; family Acetobacteraceae; genus Roseococcus. Next base: position 222,758 of record DASYHU010000009.1, read on the forward strand.
GGGCGTGACGCCGCCGGCTCCTGGTCCTCGCCGGCCTTCTACGTGCTGGGCTCGGCCAGCTTCGGCCTGCAGGCCGGCATCAGCGACAGCCAGACGCTCGTCCTCGTGATGAATGACCGCGCGCTGGACGCCATGATTGACCGGCAATTCACCCTCGGCGCCGATGCCTCCCTGGCCGTGCTGCATGTCGGCGGCTCGGTGGAGGGGGCCATCACCACGGCGCTGGGCGCGGACCTCGTGGCCTTCTCCCGTTCACGCGGGCTTTACGCGGGCATCGCGCTGGACGGCACGGTGCTGCAGCCCCAGCCCGAATGGAACCAGGCCTATTACGGCCGTGCCGTGGTGGCGCGCGACATCGTGCGGAACATGACGGTGCACAATCCGGGCGCCGACCCGCTGCGGGCCGCGCTGCTGCGCGCCGCGACGCCCGCCCGCGCGGCCGCGCCCAGCCCCGCCTTCACGCCCGCGCCCGCCGATTCCGGCTTCGTGAACCCCGCCCCCGGCCCCGCGCCGAGCGGCGTGGGCCGCGCCCCGCTGGCGCCCATCGCGCGCTGAGGGTTTCTCGCGGCCGATTTCATCATCGCTTCACACCCCCCGCCTTGCGCGGCGCGCGGGGGTGGCGGAGGCTCGGCCGCATGTCGAACACGCCCGCCCTCCCCCTGCTCGGTGCCTGCCTCAACGTCGAGGACCTGCCCGACCACCGCGACTGGCTGCTGGAGCAGCCGCGCGACCTGGAACTCCAGGATTTCTGCCGCACCGAGGTGCTGGACAGCGATTGGCGCGCCCGCTGCGCCCGCGCCAAGGCCCTGCTGGAAGGGCACAAGGGGCGGCTCGGGATCCATGGCCCCTTCTGGGGCTTCACCATCGCCTCCAAGGACCCCGAGATCCGCGCCGTGGTGCGCCGGCGGCTGGACCAGGGCCTCGATGCCTGCGCGGAGCTGGGCGCCACCATGATGGTGGTCCACAGCCCCTACACCACCTGGGGCTACAACAACCTGGGCCATGACCAGGCCGCGCGGCAGCAGGTGCTGGACCTCAGCCACGACACCCTGGGCGCCGCCGTGCGCCGCGCCGAATCGCTGGGTGTCGTCCTTGTCATCGAGAACATTGAGGACAAGGACCCGATGGAGCGCGTGGTGCTCGCGCGCAGCTTCGCCAGCCGCGCGGTGCGCGTCTCGGTGGACACGGGCCACGCCAACTACGCCCATGGCAGCACGGGCGCGCCGCCGGTGGACCACTACATCACCGCCGCGGGCGAGATGCTGGACCATGTGCACCTCCAGGACACCGACGGCTATGGCGACCGCCACTGGGTGCCGGGCGAGGGCAACATCCCCTGGCCCGCCGTGTTCCGCGCCATCGCGGCCGTCATGGCCGCCCACGGCACCACGCCCCGCCTGAAGCTGGAGCTGAAGGAGAACGCCCGCATCCGCGAGGGTGCGGCCTTCCTGACGGCCGCGGGGCTGGCGCGCTAGCGCACCTGATCTACAAAGGGGGCGTGGCCCCTGAACCGCCTTTCTGGAAGACCGTCCCGCTGGAGCGCATGACGCGCGCCCAGTGGGAAAGCCTGTGCGATGGCTGCGGCCGCTGCTGCCTGCACAAGCTGCGCGACGCCGACACGGAGGAACTTCACCACACCGACGTGGCCTGCCGGCTGCTGGACCGCGCCACGGCCCGTTGCACCGACTACGCGAACCGGCGTGCCCGCGTGCCGGACTGCATCCGCCTCACGCCCAAGCGGCTGGCCAGCATGGACTGGCTGCCGCCCACCTGCGCCTACCGCCTGCTGGCCGAGGGGCGGGATCTGCCGGACTGGCACCCGCTCCGCTCCGGCGACCCGGAGAGCGTGGTGCGGGCCGGCGTCTCGGTGCGCGGCCGCGCCGTGTCGGAACGCGAGGCGGGCGCCCTCGAGGACCACATCACCACTTGGCCGGGCAACTGGCCACGCCGGGCGGGGCCGATGCCGCCGCCTGGTTCATTGAAGGAAGGAACTGCCCCATGAAGGATGCCCTGTTCGGCGGCGTGAACGCCGCGGTGCTGACCGCGATGCGCGAGGATTTCTCGCCCGACCTCGACCGCATGGCGGCGCATGCCAAGTGGCTGCTGGCCAATGGCTGCAATGGCCTGGGCATCCTGGGCACCACGGGCGAGGCGAACAGCTTTTCCACCGCCGAACGCAAGGCCATCCTGGAAGGGCTGATCGCGCGCGGCGTGCCCGCTTCCACCATGATGCCGGGTGCGGGCGTCTCCTCCATCACCGAGACGGTGGAACTGACCCAGCATGCCCGCGCCCAGGGCTGCCGTGGCGTGCTGCTGCTGCCGCCCTTCTACTACAAGAACCCCTCCGATGACGGCATCTTCGCCTTCTTCGATGAGGTGGCGAAGCGCGTCGGCGGCGGCATCGCGCTCTATCTCTACAACTTCCCGCAGCAATCGGCGGTGCCCTTCAGCCTCTCCGTGATCGGCCGGCTGCTGGACGCGCATCCGGGCGTGTTCAAGGGCGTGAAGGATTCCTCGGGCGACTACGCGAACATGAAGGCGATGATTGATGCCTTCGCCGCGCGCGGCTTCGAGGTCTATTCGGGCAGCGACGAGTTCCTGCAGAAGATCCTGGCCGAGGGCGGCGCGGGCTGCATCACCGCCGCCTCCAACGGCAATTCCCACTGGGGCGGCATCGTCTACGCCAAGCGCACGGGGCCGGAGGCGGATGCCGCCCAGGCCATGCTGACCGCCACCCGCAAGGCCGCGACCTCCGTCGCCCTCATCCCCGGCCTGCGCGAGATCATCGCGCGCAGCACCGGTGATGCCGGCTGGCGCACCATCCGCCCGCCGCACCTGCCGCTCTCCCAGGCCGATGCCGACAAGGCCTGGGCCGCCTGGGAAGCGGCCGGCGCCCTGCCCCTGCCGGGGCTGATGAAGGCGGCGGCGGAGTGATGGGCCAGGGCTCCACCCCGCGCTCCTCCGCGGTGCGCCTGGCTGACCGCAACCATCGCGGCATCGGTGCCGCCTGCTCCTGCCGCTGAAGGTGACCTGATGCGCGAACCCCTGCGCTGCCGCCCCCCCGCCGTGCCCGTGCCCCAGCTGGATGACGACAAGGTCCGCGTCATCCGCTGGGATTTCGAGCCCGGCGCGGAGACGGGTTTCCACCGCCATGGCTGGCTCTATGTCGTGGTGCCGATGATGGACGGCACGCTGCACATCGAATTCCCCGATGGCAGCACCATGGAGGCGCAACTCAAGGCGGGGGTGGCCTATAGCCGCCCCGCCGGGGTGGAGCACAATGTGGTCAATGCCGGAACCGGCCCGCTCAGCTTCGTCGAGACCGAGGTGAAGGCCTGGCCGGGCTAGAAGCCTTGGCTGAGCGACTGATTCACCGCTCCGGCGAAGCCGCCTCCGCGGATCAGGCGCTACTTGATTCTGGTGGGCAGAAGATGTCCCGCAGGGTCAGGATGATGCGACCCACCCGCGGGTCCGCCACGCGGTAGTGGATGGTGGTGGCGGCGCGGCGCGTGGCCACCAGCCCATCGGCCCTGAGCCGCGCCAGATGCTGGGAGATGGCGGGCTGCGACAGCCCCACCATCTCGGCCAGCCGGCCTACCGTCACCTCGCCCTCGGTGATGAGGTGGCACAGCAACAGCAACCGCCGTTCATTGGCCAAGAGGCGCAGCAATTGCGCCGCCTCGCCCGCGCGCTGCTCCATCTCCGGCGGCAGCGCGGAAGGCGGAATGGTCCCGGGATCTGGGTTGGCCTGGAAGTCCATCCCCCGATCATTACGCGGAAATGCGAGGCGCGTCAGGCCCCTTTTGCCGCCGGGCAGGTGCGAATGCCCAGAAGCGTGTAGAGCGGGCAGGTCCGCAACAAGCCGGTGGCCAGCGGCACCACGCCCACCCAGCCCCAGGCGCCCACCAGTCCCGCCAGGGTGGCGACAATCAGCGCCAGCCCCACCGCGACCCGCAGCATCCGGTCCACGCCGCCCACATTGGTTGCGAACATCGCCCTCATCCCTTCGCCAGGGCGGCGGAGAGGCCCGCCGCCTTATCTGCACGAAAGCTAATGCAAGGCGGGGGCGCCCGCCTTGATGCGGATCAACGCCCCGTCATGATCCGATCCACCAGCTGGCGGACCGTGGGCACGAAGCCATTGGAATAGAAGGGGTCGCTGCCGAAGCGATAGGCATTGTGGCCCGCGAACATCAGATTGTCCTGCAGGCTGCCGTCATGCGCGATGTCCTGCAGGGTCTTCTGGATGCAGAAGCTGCGCGGGTCGGCCTTCTTGCCCGTGGAATAGTCCGGCTCGATCTGCGTCCAGTTGCTGAAACGGCAATGGCTGAGGCAGCCCATGCACGCCACCTGGTCCGCCACGATCTCGCGCGACTTCTCGGGGGTGACGAAGATCAGCGTGCTGTCCGGTGTCCGCATCGCCTCGGTGAAGCCCGCGGAAAGCCAGGCCTCGGCGCGAGCGCGGTCCCCGGGTGTCAGCCACACCAGGCGCTTGCGCGGCCCGATGCCGAGTTCGGCCGTGTGCTCGCCGACGGGCTCCATGGTGTAGGCCACCTGGCGCTCGTTGCGGGCCTCCAGCTCGGAGAGGAAGTCATTGCGGACGGCGCTGGAATAGAAGCCGGTGGGCGAGAAGGGCTGCAGCAGCACGTCGCCGGGCTGCAATTCCGTCAGGCGCTTCTTCCAGGCGTCGCTGATGGGCGATTCCTTGGTCAGCAGCGGGCGGGTGCCGAACTGGAAGGCGATGGGGCCCAGCTCGGGGTTGTCGAGCCAGTCCTCCCATTCCTCCAGCCACCAGACGCCGCCGGCCATGATGATGGGCGTGGAGTCGAGGCCGAAGGCGCGCATCTGCTCGCGCAGCTTGCGCACGCGCTCATAGGGCGCCTCGGGCTTCTTCGGGTCCTCGCTGTTGGACAACCCGTTGTGGCCGCCAGCCAGCCAGGGATCCTCATAGACCACGCCGCCCAGCCATTCGCTCACCTTGGAATAGCTGCGCTTCCACAGCGCCGAGAAGGCACGGCCGGAGGAGACGATGGGGTAGTAGTGGACGCCGAAATCCCGCGCGATCTCAGCGAGGCGATAGGGCATGCCCGCGCCGCAGGTGATGCCGTTGACGAGGCCGCGGGCACCTTCCAGCACGCCGCGGATCACGCGCTCGGCGCCGCCCATCTCCCACAGGATGTTGGCATGGATGCGGGCATCCTTGCCGCCCACCTCCCGCGCCTCGCGCGCCTGGGCGATGCCGCCGGCAATGCCATAGGCCACCAGCTCCTCATGCCGGTCGCGGCGGGTGGTGCCCTTGTAGATCTGCCGGATGGTCCGGCCTTCCGCGTCGTAGCTATCGGCATTGACGGCCGAGAAGGTGCCGACACCACCAGCCGCCGCCCAGGCGCCGGCGGTCAGCCCATTGCTGACGGCGACGCCCTTGCCGCCCTCGACCAGGGGCAGCACGTCCACGCCGCCCATGCGGATTGTATTGATGGCCTTCACGGCGACCTACCCTGGAGAATTATTCTGACAACTACGTTACCACGATCCCGGCCGGCGCAAGGGGCGCCGGCCGGCTTGGTCGTGATTCAGTCGCGCTCGCGGCGGGGGCCGCGCTCGCGGCGGGGACGATCCTCGCCCTCGCCTTCCGCGCGGGGGCGACGCTCGCCGACCTGCTCGGTGATGTCGGCGCCCGTGGCCTGGTCCACCACCCGCATGGAGAGCTTCACCTTCCCGCGGTCGTCGAAGCCGATGACCTTCACCTTCACGGCATCGCCTTCCTTGACGATGTCGGTGGTGCGGTTCACCCGCTCATTGGCCAGTTCGCTGATGTGAACCAGCCCGTCCTTGGCGCCCAGGAAGTTCACGAAGGCGCCGAACTCGGCGGTCTTCACGACCTTTCCGTTGTAGATCTGCCCGATCTCGGCCTCGGCCGTGATGCCCTTGATGCGATCAATGGCGGCCTGGGTCGCCTCGGGGTTGGAGGAGGCGATCTTGATCGTCCCGTCATCCTCGATGTCGATCTTGGTGCCGGTCTGCTCGACGATCTCGCGGATCACCTTGCCGCCGGTGCCGATCACTTCGCGGATCTTGTCCTTGGGCACGTTGATGATCGTGATGCGCGGGGCGGTCGCGGCCATCTCGGTGCGGGCGCCGGTGATGGCCTTGGCCATCTCGCCCAGGATGTGGATGCGGCCGTCCTTGGCCTGCGCCAGCGCGGTCTTCATGATCTCGAAGGTGATGGACGTGATCTTGATGTCCATCTGCAGCGAGGTGATGCCCGCCTCGGTGCCCGCCACCTTGAAGTCCATGTCGCCGAGGTGGTCCTCGTCGCCCAGGATGTCGGAGAGCACCGCGAAGCCGCGGTCTTCCTTGATGAGGCCCATGGCGATGCCCGCCACCGGCCGCGCCAGCGGGCAGCCCGCATCCATCAGCGCGAGCGAGGTGCCGCACACCGTCGCCATCGAGGAGGAGCCGTTGCTCTCCGTGATCTCGGAGACGATGCGCATCGTGTAGGGGAACTTCTCCTTCTCCGGCAGCACGGGGTGCATGGCGCGCCAGGCGAGCTTGCCATGGCCGATCTCGCGCCGGCCGGGGCTGCCCATGCGGCCCGTCTCGCCCACCGAGTAGGGGGGGAAGTTGTAGTGCAGCATGAAGTTCTCGCGGTACTCGCCCGCAAGCGCGTCAATCACCTGTTCGTCCTGGCCGGTGCCCAGCGTGGCGACGCACAGCGCCTGCGTCTCGCCGCGGGTGAACAGCGCCGAGCCATGCGCGCGCGGCAGCACGCCGACTTCCGCCACGATGGGGCGGACGGTCTTGGTGTCACGGCCGTCAATGCGGATGCCGGTGTCGAGGATGGCGCCGCGGACCACGTCCGCCTCCAGCGCCTTCATCATGCCCTTGGCGGCGTCGGTGTTGGCGCCCTCGGCCTCCAGCGCGGCCATCACGGCCTTCTTCGCCTCGCCAACGGCCTTCTGGCGGGCCTGCTTGTCGGTGATCTTGTAGGCCTCGGCCATCTGCGCGGTGCCGAGTTCCGCGATGCGGGCCTTCAGCGCCTCGAGGGCCGGGTCGGCCTCGGGCAGGTCCCAGGGCTCCTTCGCGGCGACTTCCGCCAGCGCGATGATGCCCTCGATGACCGGCTGGAAGCCCTTGTGGCCGAATTCCAGCGCGGCGAGCATCTGCTCCTCGCTCAGCTCATGCGCCTCGCTCTCCACCATCAGCACGCCCTCGGCGGTGCCGGCGATGACGAGGTCGAGCTTGGACAGCTTGCGTTGCGCCGCCGTCGGGTTCAGCACGAATTGCCCGTCAATGAAGCCCACGCGCGCGCCGCCCACGGGCCCGAAGAAGGGAATGCCCGACAGCGTCAGCGCGGCGGAGCAACCCACCAGCGCCACCATGTCCGGGTCGTTCTCCAGGTCATGGCTGAGGACGGTCGCGATGACCTGCACCTCGTTGCGGAACCCTTCCGGGAAGAGCGGGCGGATCGGGCGGTCAATGAGGCGCGAGATCAGCGTCTCGCTCTCGCTGGGCCGGCCCTCGCGCTTGAAGAAGCCGCCGGGGATCTTGCCCGCCGCGAAGGCCTTTTCCTGGTAGTTCACGGTCAGCGGGAAGAAGTCCTGGCCGGGCTTCACGCTGCGGCTGCCGACCACGGTGCAGAGCACGATGGTGTCGCCCAGGCGGGCCATCACGGCGCCATCGGCCTGGCGGGCGATCTTGCCCGTCTCGAGCGTCAGGATCTGGCCGCCCCAGGGAATGTCCTTGCGGAAGTAGTTGTCGAACATGCGTCGTCCTAGCTTGCCCCCGGCCCCGGATGGGCCGTCATGGGGCATGGATGTGCGCGACGCGACAGGAAGGCAGTCCATCCACCCGGCCGCCCTGCAGGAGGGGAGGCTCTCGGCGTCTCGGGGGACATGGGGCCGGGGTGCGCACACCCGCGGCAGGGCCATGTGGCCGGAGGCGCCGCCGACCCATCTTCCGTCAGGAATGCCCGGTGGCTCTGACAACCCGCCGCGCACGCGGTCGGTTGTGCCGCGCCGGGTGTTCCGGCAAGGCCGGCCCCCTTATGGACCGGATGGCGCCCGGACACCAGGGGAAAGTCGTGGCGCCGCGCGCCTCAGCGCTGGCGTTTCTTGTGCTCGGGCTCCGGCAGGCCGAGGTTCAGCTCCTGGAAACCCGTATGCATCACCAGCCGCGGCCCGCCATCAGGCAGGCGCAGCCGCATGCGCCCATAGGTGTCCGGAGGATAGACATGGATGCGGCCCAGCTCGGCCTGGGCCGCATAGCGACGTAATGGCCTCACGAGCCCCTGCGTCTCGAAGATGAGGCCCTCGGGCACCCGCCAGATGCGCGCAATGGTGACGGCCCGCCGGCGATTGACCAGGATCGCGACCACCACCAGGAAAATCTGCGCCAGGAAGAGGATGCCAGGGCTGTCGCCCCCTGGCACCACCTCGTTCAGGCTGGCGTAGAGCGCCGTCGCCATCCCAGCCACGCAAGCGACGGCAATCACGCTCAAGAGCCACATGACCCGCCCGCGGTTCGACTCGAAGAGCAGAACCGGCGGGCGGCGCCGCATCATCGGCGCAGGCCGAGCCGCCCGATCAGCGCTTCATAGCGGGCACGGTCCTTGCGCTTCACATAGTCCAGCAGGCCGCGGCGCTGGCCGACCAGCACCAGCAGGCCGCGGCGGCTGTGGAAATCCTTGGCGTGGGTCTTGAGGTGCTCGGTCAGGTTCGAGATGCGCTCGCTCAGGATCGCGACCTGCACCTCGGGGCTGCCCGTATCGCCCGGCTTCTGGGCGTATTCCTGGATGAGCGCGCTGCGGCGCTCAGCGGTGATCGACATCGGCGTGTTCCTTGTGGGGTCTGAGGGATGGGACGGCGCGCCGGAATCAGGCCGCCCGAATGGCGTCGGCCATCAGCCGTTCGGGCCTGAGCATCCCTTCCTCGAGACGGCACAGGCCCACGAACCGCTCCCCTGCCACCACGCGCACCAGGCCCCCATCGGGGTCGGCGTCGGGCGGAACCCGGCCCATGAACTCCACCAGGCTGAGGGCCTGGCCGAAGCCGAGACGGGCGGCCTCCCCTTCCGTGACGGCCAGTGCCGGGATGTCGGCCAGCGCGGTCGCAAACGGAAGCAGGACGTCCAGTGAAGGAGGCGGGGTATCGCCGCTTCCCGCGATCTTGTCCAGGGGCACGGCATGCGCCTCCAGGAAGGGGCCGACCCGCAGCCGGCGCAGGGCGGCGATATGCCCCACCGTGCCGACCGCGCGCGCCAGGTCCCGCGCCAGAGAACGCATATACACGCCCTTGCCCGACTGCACCTCGAAGATGGCGGTATCCGCGTCCGGCCGCGCGATCAGTTCGAAGCGGTCCACCCGGGCGGGGCGGGCTTCCAGCACCACCTCCTGCCCGTCGCGCGCCAGGTCATAGGCGCGTTCGCCGTTGATCTTGATGGCGGAATAGATGGGCGGGATCTGCATGATGTCGCCCGTGAGGGCGGGCAGCGCCGCGCGGATGGCCTCGTCGGTGGGGCGCGCCTCGCTCGTTTCCGTCACCGCGCCATCGGCGTCGTCGGAATCGCGGGCTTCGCCGAAGCGCAGCGTGAAATGGTAGACCTTCGTGCCGTCCATCACATAGGGCACGGTCTTGGTGGCCGCGCCGAAGGCGATGGGCAGCAGGCCGGTCGCCAGCGGGTCCAGCGTGCCGCCATGGCCCGCCTTCTGCGCGTCGAAGGCGCGCTTCACCTTGTTCACGACATCGGTGCTTCCGATCCCGCTGGGCTTGTCCACGATCAACCAGCCGTTGATGTCACGGCCGCGGGGCTTTTTCTTGAATTGGCGGGGCATGTGCAATCCTTGAGGGCGGGTCAGCCCTCTTCGTCGGAATCCGGGCGGGGGGTGAGGTCGCGCGCCACCTCGGGCTGGCGCAGCACCCGCGTCATGTGCAGGGCGTAGTCCAGCGCGGTATCGGGCTGGAAATGCAGGTCCGGCGCGTATTTCAACCGCACCGCCTTGGCAATCTGGCTGCGCAGGAAGGGGGCGGCGCGCTTGAGTGAGGCGAACTGCTCGGGCGGCAGGTCGCGGCCCAGCCCGCTGACGAAGGCCGTCATGTGCTTGAGATCCGGCGAGGCGCGGACCTCGGTCACCGTGATGCGTGCGTTCGCCAGGTCCGGGTCGCGGAAATCCGCGCGCTCGAACAGCGCGGCAAGGGCGTGGCGGATTTCCTCGGCCACGCGCAATTGCCGTTGCGAGGGGCCGGCGGCGGCGCCAGCCCCCCGGGAAGATGAACGGGCCATGGTCTCAGGCCTCCTCGGCCTGCGGAATGGGGGCCAGGTGGTGACGGATGAAGCCCCGCACCTCGGGGTGGCGGACGGGACAGGTGTCGCCGGAAGGGTTGTGCACCAGCATGAACATGCCCTCCCGCCAGAATTCGTTGAAGTGACGATGGTCGGCTTCCAGCAGCGCCATGGCCCGCTTCATGCACCGCCCGAAGATCCAGGGGCGGCCCAGCTTCGCCACATAGGCGAAGCCCGTGGCCAGGAAGCCCAGCGCCAGCCACCAGGCGATGGGATAGAACAGCATGGCGATGACGAAGGGCGCCCCCATCACCAGCCAGTTGTCCCGGTAGGAATGGGTGGGCCGCCCAGGGGTGTTCAGCTCCGCCACGTTGAAGCGGATCTGCATCACCCCGTCATGGATGGCCGCGAGGAGGAGGGAGACCTCCTCATCGCGCCGTGCCTCGCCCGTCTCCATCCCTCACATCACGCCGCGGCGACGGTTTCCGTCTCGAAGCACTCGATCTGGTCGTCCACGCGGATGTCGTCGAAGTTGCGGAAGCCCATGCCGCATTCGTAGCCGTTCGTGACTTCCTTCACGTCGTCCTTGAAGCGGCGCAGCGTGGACAACTCGCCCTCGTGCACCACCACGCCGTCGCGGATCAGGCGGAAGCCGCAGCCACGCTTGACCACACCCTCGGTCACGCGGCAGCCGGCCACCTTGCCGATGCGCTTGACCTCGAACACCTGCAGGATCTGCGCGTAGCCCAGGAAGTTCTCGCGCTGGACGGGGGCGAGGCGCGACTTGAAGATCGCCTCGATGTCGTCCGACACCTGGTAGATGATCGAGTAGTAGCGGATGTCCACGCCGTCGCGCTGCGCCATCTCGCGCGCCTGGCTGGTGGCGCGGACATTGAAGGCCACCACCACCGCGTTGGACGCCTTGGCGAGCTGGATGTCGCTCTCCGTGATCTGGCCGACCGCCGAGTGCAGCACGCGGACCTTCACCTCGTCATTGCCGAGCTTGCCCAGCGTGACGTTGATGGCCTCGGCGGAACCCTGCACGTCGGCCTTGACCACGACGGCCACTTCCTTCTGCTGGCCCGCCTGGATGCGCGCCAGCATGTCGTTCAGCGTGCCGCGGCCCGCACCGAGTGCCGCGGCCGCCTTGTCGCGGGCGCGGCGCTGGCGGAACTCGCTCACCTCGCGGGCGCGGGTCTCGTTTTCCACGGCCACGAAGTTCTCGCCGGCCGAGGGCACGCCCGAGAGGCCCAGGATCTCGACGGGGGCCGAGGGCCCGGCCGTCTTGATCTGCTTGCCCTTGTCGTCCACCAGCGCGCGCACCCGGCCCCATTCGGCGCCGGCCACCACGATGTCGCCCTGCTTCAGCGTGCCCTTCTGGACCAGCACCGTCGCCACCGGGCCGCGCCCGCGGTCGAGCTTGCTCTCGATGACCGTGCCCTCGCCCACCCGGTCCGGGTTGGCGCGCAGGTCAAGGATTTCCGCCTGCAGCAGGATGGCTTCCAGCAGCTTGTCGAGGTTCGTGCCCTTCAGCGCCGAAACCTGGATTTCCTGCGTCTCGCCACCCAGGCTCTCTACCACGATCTCGTGCTGGAGCAGCTCGTTCCGCACGCGGTCGAGGTTGATGCCCGGCTTGTCGATCTTGTTCACGGCCACGATCAGCGGGACGTTGGCCGCGCGGGCGTGCTTGATGGCCTCGATGGTCTGCGGCATCACGCCGTCATCGGCGGCCACAACTAGCACCACCATGTCCGTGACTGAGGCGCCACGGGCGCGCATGGCCGTGAAGGCCTCGTGGCCCGGGGTGTCAATGAAGGTGACGGTGCCGGCCGAGGTCTGCACCTGGTAGGCGCCGATGTGCTGGGTGATGCCACCCGCCTCCTTCGCCACCACGTCGGTCTTGCGCAGCGCGTCCAGCAGGCTGGTCTTGCCGTGGTCCACATGGCCCATGATGGTCACCACGGGCGGGCGGGGCAGCTGCGTCCCCTCCTCGTCCACGGCGCCTTCCAGGCCCACTTCCACGTCGTCCTCGGAGACGCGCTTCACCCGGTGGCCGAATTCCTGCGCCACCAGCTCGGCCGTGTCGGCGTCGATGGACTGCGTGATGGTCGCCATCACGCCCATGCGGAACAGCGCCTTCACCACCTCGCCCGCGCGGGACGCCATGCGGTTGGCCAGTTCCTGGACCGTGATGGTCTCGGGGATGACGACGTCGCGCACCACCCGCTCCTGGCCGGCGCGCAGGCGCGCCAGTTCCTGCTGCCGCCGCTCACGCTCACGCGCGCGGCGGACCGACGCCATGGAGCGGCTGCGGTCATCATCGCCATCCATCGCGGCGGCGACGTCAATGCGGCCCTCGCGGCGGGGGCCGGCCAGCGGGGTCTTCTTCGCGGGTGTCACCACAGGGCGGCGCGCGCCGCCAGGGCCCGGCGGGCCACTGCGGCGGGCGGGGCCACGGCGGTCCTCGTCATCCTCGCGCGCACGCGGCGGGCCGAGGCTGAGCTTGGCCGCCGGCGTGGCGGCCGACGGGCTGGGCCGCAGCGCGGGGCCGGGCTGCGCGCGGGCGGCCAGCGGCGTCACGCGCTGGGTGCCGGGGCGCACGGTGCTGCCGGGCATGCCAGGGGCGGGCTGCTGCGGGGCACGGGGCGCGGGACGGGAAGCGGGGGCCGGGGCGCGCTCGGGCGGGCGGGCGGCCGCGGGGGCCGGCGCCAAGGTGGGGGTGGGGGTGGCCTCCGGTTCCGGCTGGGGCGCGCGGGCGGTCTCGCGCGCGGCGGCGGCGGCCTCCTCCTCCGCGCGGCGGGCGGCCTCGCGGGCCTCCTCGGCGGCGCGGGCCTCTTCCTCGGCGCGGCGCGCCGCTTCCTCGGCGGCGCTGCGGACCATGAGCGCCTGGCGCTCGCGCTGCTCCCGCTCACGTGCCGCCTCGACGCGGCGCTGCTCTTCCAGCACGCGCTGGCGGGTGGCCATCTCGGCCGCGGTCAGCGGGCGGCCCACGGTGGGGGCGCCGCCGCCACTGCGGGCGGGGCCGCTGCCGGGGCGCGCGGGACCACCGCTGCGCGGCGGGCCGGAGGGCGCACCCGCGGGGCGCGGGGCCGTGGGCGCGGCGCCGGTCGGGCGCGTGGCCCCGGTGGGGGCGGCCGGCGTCGGCGCGCGCTTCTTCACGACCTCGACCTGCACCACCTTGCTGCGGCCATGGCTGAAGCTCTGCCGCACGCTTCCGGCGTCCACCGTCTTGCCGAGCTCGAGCCGCCCCGCGGGACGGAGGCTCAGCCGGTTCTTCGCCGCATCTTGATCGTTCTGGTCGCTCATCCGCCGTTCCGAACTCGTCCCCCACGCGTCACCACGCGGGGGCACCTGAAAAACACGCGGCCCGCGGCCGCTGCACCGTCACGCCATAAGGCGCGTTCCTCACGCGGGGCCATGGCCCGCGTCCATTTCAAAGCCGGCCAGGCGTTCCGCCTCGACCAGCAAGCCCTGCGCCAGCTTCCCGGGCGCCACCGCGACATGGACCACCCGATCCCGGCCGAAGACCGCGCCCAGCGCCTCGCCCGAAAGGGGCGCCAGCACCGGCAATTCCCGGCGGCCCAGCAGGCGCTCCCGCTCGGCCGGGCTGCCGTCGGAGGCCTGGACCACCAGCGCCACCCGCCCGGCGCGGAGCCATTCCAGCACCGCCTCCCGCCCCGCCACGGCTTCACCGCCACGGCGCGCGAAACCGAGGAAATCCTTCACCCGCTGCCGCAGCGCGGAAACGACGAAGGCGCCCAGGTCCGCCGGGACAGTCACCTGCCCCCGCGCTGCCCGTGCGAACGCCCCCTGCTTCAACGCCTTGCGAAGAACCCCGTCCTGCGCGGCCAACCATAGGCCCCTGCCCGGCAAACGTCCACCCGGATCGGGGATGAGTTCGCGCGCGGGCCCTATGACGAAGCGGAGCATCGCCTCCTTCGGCAACACCTGCCGCGTGACGATGCAGCGCCGCAGCGGCCCACGCTCGCGCGCCACCGCGTCATCAGGGAGTTCGTCGTCCTGTGCGGGCGCGTCAGCCAGGCTGCTCGCCCTCCTCGCCGAACCAATGGGCGCGGGCGGCCATGATGACGGCATTGGCCGTCTCCTCGTCCATCGCGCCCTCGCCCAGGATCTCGATCAGCTCGTCCGAGGCCAGGTCCGCCACGTCGTCCAGCGTCTTCACGCCCGCCTCGCCCAGCGCCACCAGCTGCGTGTTGGTGAAGTAGCCAAGGTCCACCACGCCATCCTCGACGCCGAGATCGGAGCGCTTCTGCGCCATCTCCGCGTCCTTCTGTTCCAGGAAGGCCATGGCGCGGCGCTTGAGTTCGCCCGCGATGTTCTCGTCGAAGCCCTCGATGCCGGCGAGTTCCTCATCGTCCACGTCCACGATCTCCTCGATCGAGCCGTAGCCCTCGGTCACCAGCAGCCCCGCGATCACGTCGTCCACGTCGAGGCCTTCCACGAACAGCGCGCTGCGCTTGCGGAAATCCTCCTGGCGGCGCTCGCTCTCACCGGCCTCGGTGAGGATATCAATGTCGTAGCGCGTGAGCTGCGACGCGAGCCGCACATTCTGCCCGCGCCGGCCGATGGCGAGCGAAAGCTGCTCATCCGGCACCACCACTTCCACGCGCTTGTCGTCATCATCCAGCACCACCTTGGTCACCTCGGCCGGCGCCATGGCGTTCACGATGAAGGTGGCGATGTCGCTGCTCCAGGGGATGATATCAATCTTTTCGCCCTGGAGTTCGGCCACCACCGCCTGCACGCGGGAACCCCGCATGCCGACGCAGGCGCCGACGGGGTCAATGCTGCTGTCGCGGCTGATGACGGCCATCTTCGCGCGGGAACCGGGGTCGCGCGCCACGGCCTTGATCTCGATGATGCCGTCATAGATTTCCGGCACCTCCTGCGCGAAGAGCTTCGCCAGGAAGCCGGGATGCGTGCGGCTGAGGAAGATCTGCGGCCCGCGCGGTTCCTCGCGCACGTCGTAGATGTAGGCGCGCACGCGGTCGCCATTCTTGAAGGCCTCGCGCGCGATGCATTCGTCGCGGCGCAGCAGCGCCTCGGCCCGGCCGAGGTCCACCATCAGGTTGCCGTACTCGGTGCGCTTGACCGTGCCGTTGATGATCTCGCCGACGCGGTCCTTGTATTCCTCGAACTGCTTCTTCCGCTCCACCTCGCGCACGCGCTGCACGATGACCTGCTTGGCCGTCTGCGCGCCGATGCGGCCGAAATCGATCGGCGGCAGCGGGTCCACGATGTATTCGCCGACCGCGATGCCGGGCTTGATCTTCTGCGCGATGCGGATGGGCATCTGCGTCTCTTCGTCCTCGACCGCGTCATCCTCGACGATGAGGGTCCAGCGGGAGAGCTTCACGGCGCCCGTGCGGCGATCAATCTCGGCGCGGATGTCCTTGTTCTGGCCATAGGTCTGGCGCCCGGCCTTGCCCATGGCCATTTCCATGGCCTCCAGCACCTCCTCGCGCTCGATCATCTTCTCGCGGGCGACGGCATCGGCCACCTGCAGGAATTCGGGGCGCGGAATCGCGGCGTCGAGGGCCATGGGGTTCAGTTCCTCGCTTCGGGTTGGGATGCCGCCGTGGCGGCGATGAGTTCGTCAGTGAGAACGAGCTTGGCGCGGCGCATCTGGTCGCGCGGGAGGGTGACCTCGCCGCCTTCGTCCAGGCGCAGGCGGGCATGGTCCATGTCGGCGCCCAGCACCACGCCGCGGAAGCGCTTGCGGCCCTCGAAGGGCACCAGCATTTCGACGGTGGCGATGTGGCCGGCGTAACGCTCCCAATCCTTGGTGCGCGTCAGCGGGCGGTCAATGCCGGGGCTGGAGACTTCCAGCATCCATTCGGCCTTGATGGGGTCCGCCACGTCCAGCACGGCGCCGATGGCGTGGCTGATCTCCGTGCAATCCTCGACCGTGAAGGCCGCGCCATCGGCACGGTCCGCCATGATCTGCACGGTGGGGCGTTCCTTGCCGCTGACCTGCACGCGCACGAGCTCATAGCCCATGTGCTCGATGGTCGGCGCCACGAGGTCGGCGATGCGGGCGTCGAGCCCTTCATGGCGGGGACGTTCAATGGTCAAAAACAAAAAAGGCGGCCCCGGAAGGCCACCCCCCTGATGGTTCAGATGGTGTGAGTGGAGGGAGATATGCGCTTTTTGGGAGGGGGGTGCAAGGGGTGACGGCAAGCGCCGCGGCCCTCGGCGAGGAGCGCGATTACAGGGGATGCGGAGGCCAGCCAGGATGCTCAGCGTTGGCAATTCCGCGCTCTCTTCATGTGATACACTGAAGGCGAAAAATCGAATCGTAGGCTTGGTGACATGACCGAATCAATTATTCAGGAGCTTGCGCGAGAGGCTCTCAGCACCACCGCACCGCTTTCAGATCTACTTCGCAAGGCGAAAGCAATTGCGTTTAAACTTGATCTAGATGAATCGCACGACTGGCTTAGCCATGAGTTAAATGGATATAGCGGCAACGATGTCCCTGAGTATCGTATTATACACGGCAACGCACGGTTTAGAAATCCAGCATATGGCTGGATGCCTGTAGTGTTCAGTGATTTAAATCATCAAAACCAAATTTGCTTGACCAAGTTCTCTCAGTCAATAAGAGAACTTGAACATTTAGCTTCTGGGGATGGCGAGATTACGCTACAGTTGCCTGGTTCAACAATCCAACAATTGTGCAGAAACGCCAACCTACCTTTGGTGCCGATTAATTTATTTTTTTCCCAAGGCTCCGTGCTCCATATACTCGACACTGTTAGAACGAGACTTGTAGATTGGGCACTCGCTTTAGATAAAATTGGAGTCCGTGGAGAAGGTTTAAGTTTTTCGGTTAAGGAAAAGACCGTGGCGCAAAATACCAATATCTACAACATAAATCAGATTGGTACATTTACCGGAAATCTTGGCGGTGATGCTGGACGCGACATCGCCGTAACCGTTGCGAATTCAACTTTTGATGCATCGACAATCAAGAGCTTGGTCGAGAAAATTCGTGAATTGGATGGAAAATTAGGCCTTACCGCGGATCAACAGCAAAAAATGCGGGAGGCGCTAGATGTTCTTGAAGAGAACATTATTCAAAATCCAAAAAACACCAGTAGAATTTCGGAAATGCTCAGGTCGATAAAAAACATCGCGGAAGGAGCGGCAGGAAATTTATCCGCGACCGGAATAGTCACGATTATTTCTCAGATTATCAAGGGTTATTGATCAAATATTAGATCCCTTAGGGGCGTATTTGCAATTTTATCGTCACCCTACCGGTAACCGCACCAAAAACCGCGCCCCAATCACCCTCCCCTCCGCATCCCTCCTGTTCTCCGCCGCAATCCTCCCCCTCAACCCCTCGATAATCTGCCGCGAAATGGACAGCCCCAGCCCCGAATGCTGCCCGAACCGCTCCCCCCGAGGGCGTTCGGAATAAAACCGGTCAAAAATCCCCTCCAGCCGCGCCTCCGGGATCCCCGGCCCCTCATCCTCCACCACCACCTCCACCTCCGGCCCCGCCGCCCGCGCGCGCAGCCAGACGCGCCCGCCCTCCGGGCTGAAGCTGACAGCATTGCCCAGCAGGTTCCGAAACACCTGCACCAGCCGGTCCTCCACGCCCATCGCCACCAGCTTGCCCGGCGCCTCCAGGATCATTTCCGGCTCGCCCTCCTGGCGGATCGTGTTGTGCAGTTCCACCAGCACGCCCAGGATCGGCGCAATATCCACCGGCTCCGCCACCACGCGCGACAGCTCCGCATCCACGCGCGAGGAATCCGCGATGTCCGTGATCAGCCGGTCCATCCGCACCGCGTCATTGGCGATGATGCCGAGCAACCTGCGCTGCTGCTCCACATCCTCCACCCGCCGCAGCGTCTCGATGGCGCTGCGCACGCTGGTCAGCGGGTTCTTGAGTTCATGCGCCACATCGGCCGCGAAGCGTTCATTGGCGTCAATCCGCGCCCAGAGCGCCAGCGCCGCCGCCCGCAAATCCCGCGCGAGGATGCCGATCTCGTCCCGCCGCGCCAGAAGGTCCTCGGGCACCGAGCCACCGCGCCCCTTGCCCTGCCGCATCTCCGCCGCCGCATCCGCCAGGCGCAGGATCGGGCTCGCCAAGGTCTGCGTCAAATAGAAGGACACGGCGACGGTCAGCGCCAGCGCCAGCAGGAACAGCCCCAGCACGCTGGCGCGGATTTCCAGCAGCCGCGCATCCACCTCCCGCGCCTCGCGCGTCAGCAGCACGATGCCCACGGCCTGCGCGCCGCGCCGCGCGGGTTCGGCCACACTCACCAGCAGCCGCCCATCGGGCGTGCGGCGGATATAGGGGGTGACGCCGCCTTCGAGGGCCAGGCGCAGTTCCGCCTGGCGTTCGGGGCCGAGGTCCGGCTGCCAGTCGAAGCTCTGCGCGTCCGGCGTCGTGTCCAGCACCACCGGGTTGCGGGAGGCGCTGGGCAGCAGCCCCAGCAGCCGTTCATAGACGCCCGCCACGCCTTGCGAGAACAGGCCGCGCGGGGCGGGCGGCGGCAGGGGTTCGGTGACGACGGCGCCGCCCACACCCTCGCGCACGCGGCTGTCGGCCACCACCAGGCCCGCGGTGTCGAACAGGCGTGCCTGGGTGTTGGGCGAGGGTTCCACGAGGCGCCGCAGCAGGGGGCGCGCCGCCTCGGGCACCAGCACGGCGCGGTCATCCTGGATGCGGACGGCGGCCTCGCTGATGCCGCCGGCATAGATGCGCGCCTGGGTCCGCATGGCCTCGACCTCGGCGGCCAGCAGCCCGTCCTGGTATTGGTCCAGATAGAGAAGGGCCACCGCCAGCAGCGCCGGCGGCAGGGCGTTCACCAGCAGGATGCGCCGCAGCAAGGGGGAGCCCCAGGCGCGGCTCCGGCGCGGGCGCGGCGGGGCCTCGGGCTTCAGCAGCGGCGCTTCGGGCACAGGCTCAGGCCGCCGCCTGCTGCACGATGGAGGGAAGGGCCGCCACCGAGAACAGGTGGGCGTGGATGGCCTCCAGCCAGCCCTTGTCGCGCAGCATGACGAGTTGCTCGCCGGTGAGCGCGTTGAAGGCGTCGCGCTGCACGGCGTGGAAGCCGTCCACGCGCAGGTTGCGGCCGCCCTGTTCGAACTGCACGGCGGCGGGGCCGAGCAGGTTCAATTCCGCCAGCGCGGCCACGAAGTCCTGGGTGCGGAGGAAGCTGCCCTCCACCGCGCGGGTGAACTCGAAGGCGCGGCTGGCCATGGCGGTGGGCTTGCCCTCGGCGTCGAAAAGGGGCTCGCCCTCCGCCTCGGAGAATTGCGGCGCGCCGGGGTCGAGGCAGAGGGCCAGTTCCTCGCTGCCCGGGGCGGTGCGGGCCAGCAGGAAGGGGTAGCGGCGGAGATAGGCGGGGACATAGACGCCCTCGCGCCACTGCCCCGCCTCGTTGATGAAGAGGTTTCGGCCAGGCCCGCCGCCCAGGATGGCGAGTGGCATGTGCGGCGCGCCGGTGGCGAAGACCACGCCCATGTGGCGGGCGGCCAGCGGGAATTCCTCCAGCGCCAGCGGCACGGCGGGCAGGCCCGCGGCGAAGCCGAAGCCCACGTCGCGCACGCGCCAATGGGCGTGCTGCATCTGGTTCAGGGGCACCAGCCCGCCATAGAGCGGTGGCAGCGGGGAGGCGGCTTCGGACATTGTTCAACCCCTGTTGGCGCGGCATGGCCCGCGAGTGTCATCTGTGGTGGACGAAAGCTTGCGTCCGTAACATCGTGCATCCAGAATGACACAACGGTTCGAAGAAGTGGAGGAAGGCCATGTCCCACCCAGACCCCGAAGAGGGTCCAGGCAGGCAAGACGAGACGCCAACGGCGCGGTCCAGGCTTGGCCGCCGCCTCTTCGTGACCCGCGTGGCCTCGGGCGCCGCGCTTCTGCTGGGCGGCCTGGCCGCCGCACCGGCGAGCGCGCAATACCGCACCGGCCTTACCGACAGTGACCCCAATGACAGCCCCGGCTATGGCCGCGGCGGGCGGCGCGGCACCGGCCTCACCGACAGCGACCCGACGGACAGCCCCGGCTATGGCCGTGGCGGACGGCGCGGCACCGGCCTCACCGACAGCGACCCCAATGACAGCCCTGGCTATGGCCGTGGCGGGCGGCGCGGCACCGGCCTCACCGACAGCGACCCCAATGACAGCCCCGGCTATGGCCGCGGCGGGCGGCGCGGCACCGGCCTCACCGACAGCGACCCCAATGACAGCCCCGGCTATGGCCGTGGCGGGCGGCGCGGCACCGGCCTCACCGACAGCGATCCCTATGACAGCCCCGGCTATGGCCGCGGCGGCCGCAGATAGTCCGCGCCGCCCATACGGAGCCCAAGACAGATGACCGAACGCCTTTCCCGACGCCTGCTGGTTCTCCGCGTGGCCGCATTGAGCGCCGCCGGCGCCTCGCTGGCCGCCTGCGTGCCCGCCCAGCCCGGGCCCGTCTATGTGGCGCCCATGCCCGGCCGCATCCGCACCGGCCTGACCGACGCCGACCCGAACGATGGCGTAGGCTATGGCCGGGGCGGCTATCGCGGCGGCTACAGCGGCAATCGCGTCCGCACCGGGCTGACCGACGCCGACCCCAATGACGGCGCCGGTTACGGGCGGGGAGGTTATCGTGGCGGCTACAGCGGCAACCGCGTCCGCACCGGCCTCACCGACAGCGACCCCAATGACGGCGCGGGCTACGGGCGCGGAGGCTTTCGTGGCGGCAGCAACCGAATCCGCACCGGCCTGACCGACAGCGACCCCAATGACGGCGTGGGCTATGGCCGCGGAGGCCGCCGCTGGTGAGCCCGGAAGGGAGCCACAAGGGCGGCCTCGCGCCCGCCATTGCCGAATCCCTCGGCGAATGGGCCTTCGGCATCACCTATGGCAGGCTGGGCGTCAGCGAGGCGCTGTCCATGCGGGAATCCCGCAACTGGCGCTTCCTGCCCGGCCATGGGGTGAACCGCTTCGCCGAGGTGCTCTCCACCGCCGCCATTGACGCGCATCTGCGCACCGACGCCGCCCGCGCGCCGCGCATCGCCATGGCCGATGAAAGCCAGCGGGGCAGCGCGGGCGTGCCGGCCGAGGAATTCACCCTCGACGATGGCCGCGTGGACCTGCCGCGCCTGCTGGCGCGCTTCGACGCCGGCGCCTCCCTGGTCGTCTCCCAGTTCGACGAGACGCACCCGCCCCTGCAGCGCCTCTGCCGGGGGCTGGAGAAGCTGTTCCTCCACGCCGTCCAGGCGAACCTCTACCTCACGCCGCCGGCCGCCCAGGGCTTCCGCACCCATTACGACACGCATGACGTGCTGGTGCTGCAGGTGGAGGGCCGCAAGCGCTGGCGCGTCTGGGATGGCGAGCCCCTGCCCCGCCCCACCCGCCGCACCGGCTGGACCGGCAAGCTCTCTCCCGAGGGCGAACCGCATGTGATGGTCCTGGAACCCGGCGACGCCCTCTACATCCCGCGCGGCGTCTTCCACGACGCGGCGACGGAGCCGGGCGAGACCTCGCTGCACATCACGCTGGGCTTCCTCGAACCCTCCTGGGCCGAGGCGCTGCGGCAATTGCTGGAGGATGTGGAAGCGACGGACCCCGCGCTGCGCGAATCCGTGCCCACCTGGCGCATCGGGGAGGATGACCTGCACCCCGCCCTCGAAGGCGCCCTGGCGCGGCTGGCCGCACCGGGCCTCGCGGAGCGCCTGCAGAACCTGCTGCTCTCCCACCTGCCGCAGGACCGCCAGCCTTTACCCGCGCGCGGCCTGCTGGACCGCATGCCGGAAGGCCGGCTGCGCCTAGCCGACGGCATGCACCACCATGTGGTGCAGGGCGAGGATGGCGTCGTGGCGCTGCACTGGCCCGGCGGCGTGGACATCCTGACGCCCGCGCAGATGGACGAACTGACGGCGCTCGCCGAGGGCGCCATCCCAGAGGACCGCGACTTCGCGGCCCATCTCTGGCGGCATGGGATGCTGGAGCGGGGTTAGACCCAGCTCCAGCTTATCGCGACTGATTCACGGCTCCGGCGATTCCGCCTTCGCCGATCAGGCGCTACGCCAGCTTGGACGCGATCCAGTCCTTCATCTGGCTCTTCGGCATCGCACCCACCTTGGTGTCCACCGGCTTGCCGTCCTGGAACAGGATCATGGTGGGGATGCCGCGCACCGCATAGGCGCTGGGCGTCTCCGGGTTGTCGTCAATGTTGACCTTCGCGACGGTCAGCTTGCCCTGATACTCCTGGGCGATCTCATCCAGGATGGGGGCCACCATGCGGCAGGGGCCGCACCATTCGGCCCAGAAATCCACCAGCACGGCACCCTTCGCCTCCAGCACATCCTGCTGGAAGGTCTCGTCGCTCACGGCCTTGGTCAGTTCGCTCATCGGATGTGATCCTTGCACATGCCGCGATAAGTCGGATCACGCCCGTTCCAGGTCAAGCGGTCGGTGCATGCGTGTCCAGCAGGGCTGACGGCAGGGGCATCACGCGCGCGCCATAGGTCCAGACCAGCGCGCAAGTCACCTCGCGCCCCGGATAGGCCAGGCGCAGCACGGCCCGGTAGGCCGCCATCTGCCGCAGGTAGCCAGCCGGCGCGGCCCCCGGCACCAAGGGCGGCGGGCGGTTGGTCTTGAAGTCCAGGATCAGCACGGCATCGGGCGTGACGAGCAGCCGGTCCACCACGCCCAGGATCAGCCGCGCGCCGATCCGGCCCGCGATGGGCGCCTCCGCCAGGCTGCCAGGCCCGAAGGCGGCGGCGATGTCGGGGTGGGCCAGCACGCCCAGCGCCTCGGCCAGGATCTCCGCCTGCTGCGCCACATCCAGCCCATGGCCGGGCCGCGCCAGGTAGCGCGCGGCGGCTGCCTCGCGCTGCCGCTCCGGCAACTCGGGCAGGGATTGCAGCAGGGCATGGATCAGGTTGCCGCGGCGGAAACGCGTGCCCAGCGGGTCGCCGGGGGCGTGCGGGGCGGCGGCGGCGCCCTCCACCTCCTCATCCTCCATGTGCGAGGGGGTGGCGACGCGCAGCCCCTCCACCTCCGGCGCGAGGCTGCGCGCCCAGGCGGGCAAAGGCGGGGCGGCAGCGGCTGAATCGGCGGGGCGTTCGGGCTTGCGCGGCCCCTCCTGCGGCGTCTCCAGGCGCAGCATGGGACCATCCAGGAAGCCCGCGGCCTCGGCGCCCCAGGCCACGGGGTCGAAGGGCACCTCCTCCACGCCCTCCAGGCGGCGGAAACCCTCCACGACCTTGTCATGCCAGCAGGCGGCGGCCTTCTTCTTGCGATACCAGCCGCACACCAGCAGCCGGTCCTCCGCCCGCGTCAGCGCGACATAGAGCAGGCGGTTCGCCTCCTCCGCCTCCCGCGCCGTCTCGGCCGATTGCGCGTCCGTCCAGGGGGTCGCGGCGAAACCCTTCGCGCGCGGCGCCCAGAGCGGCAGGTCGTCCTCCGTCCAGCGCAGGCCCGCCCGCGCGGGCGGCGCCGAGGCCGTGTCGGGCAGGATGACGATGGGCGCCTGCAACCCCTTGGCGCCATGCACCGTCATCACCCGCACGCGGTCGGCGCTGTTCTCGGGCTCGCGCTTCACCTCGGTGGCGGCGCGGCGCAGCCAGTGCAGGAAATGCTGGAGGCTCGCCGGGTGGGCGCGTTCATGGGCCAGGGCGGCCGTCAGCAACTCGTCCAGCGGGTCGGCGGCGTCGGGGCCCAGCCGCGCCAGCAGCCTGGCCCGCCCGCCGCGCTCGGACAGGATTTCCGCGATGAGCGCGTGGGGCGGGAGGTGGTCCGCCCGCACCGAAAGCTCCGCGAAAAGGTCCGCGGCACGGCCCATCGCATTCTCCTCGCCCCGCCGCGCCATCAGCCGGGCATGCAGCGACCCCGTGCGGCCATGGGCGAGCGCGAAAAGGTCGCCCTCCTCCAGGCCGAAGATCGGCGATTTCAGCGCCGCCGCCAGCTGCAGGTCGTCCTCCGGCAGCAGGATGGCATCCAGCGTGGCCAGCACGTCCAGCACGGCCAGCTGTTCCACCAGCACCATGCGGTCCACGCCGCCCACCGGCACGTCCAGCTCCTTCAAGGCGCGGACCAGCTGCGCCAGGAAGGCGTCGCGCTTGCGGACCAGCACCAGGATGTCGCCCGCGCGGATGCGGCGGCCCCCCTCCGCTTCACCCTGTTCCGGGTCGCCCTCATGGCGGGCTGGCAGGCGCTCGTGGTCCAGCATGTGGCGGATGCGCCGGGCCAGCACCTGGGCCAGGCGGGCATCGGGGCCGGTCTCGCCCATGGGGGTCTCGGGGACCTCCCATTCGGGGGCTTCCTCGGCGTCGCCGGCCGCGAGCAGGGGCCAGATTTCCACGCAGCCCGCCATGCCGGCGCGGTCGGGGTTGTGGCGCAGCGTCTCGCCCTCGCCCACCACGCCCTGGCGGGCGGCGCCGTCCGCGAAGACCGCATCCACCAGCGCCAGCACGGGGGGGGCCGAGCGAAAGGAGACGTTCAGCTCCACCCGCCGGAACGCCTGCCCCGCGGCGGCGGCGCGCGCCTCGAACCGCGTCGCCTCGCGCGGCAGGCCCGCGGCGTCCGCGCCCTGGAAGCCGAAGATGGACTGCTTCACATCGCCCACGGCGAAGAGGGTGCGGGGGGCGGCGTTGCTGCCCTCGCCCGTGGTGAATTCGGCGGTCAGCGCACCCGCGATGCCCCATTGCTCCGGGTTGCTGTCCTGCGCCTCGTCCAGCAGCACATGGTCCAGGCCGCCATCGAGCTTGTAGAGCACCCAGGCGGCCCCCGGATCATTCAGCAGCGCGCGGGCGGAGGCGATCAGGTCGTCGTAGTCGAGCCTTCCCACCCGCCGCTTGGCCGCCGCGAAATGCCCCAGCACGGGGCGGCCCAGCGTCAGCGCCGCCATGGTGGCGTCCAGCAGGGCCAACGCCTGGCGCCGCGTCTCGATGTCCAGCAGCCGCTCGCCCTCGGTGGCGAGAGTGGCCTGGATCATGGCCTGGGCCGCGCCGCAGCCCTTGGTGGCGAAGCTCTTGCGGACGGTGCCATCCTTGGTGAGGAACACCGCCATCCAATCCGCCAGCTTCACCAGCCGCGCGGCGGGGCCGAGCGTGAGGAACGCGCGGATGTCCTCGCCCCGCGTCACGTCGTTGCCATTGCCGCTCAGCAGCAGGGCGGCCGCGGCGCGGGAGAGCGCGCCGTCATCGCCGCCCGCCGCCGCTTCCAGGCCCAGCGCCTCCATGTCGGCGTCCGGCGCCAGGCCGAGCCTGGCCGCCAGCCGCTTCCGCAGCCCCGCCAGTGTCCCGCCCGCGGCGGTGATGGCGCCCTCCAGCGCCGCCTCCTCATCCCGCAGCGCCCGCAGCAGGGCCTGCATGCCGCGCGCATCGGTCAGCGTGGCCAGGTGCCCGGTGGCGGGGCTGACGGGGAGTTCCACCTCCCGCGCCTCGGCCATGCGGGCGGCGGCGTCCATCTCCTCCATCACGGCGAAGCCGGGGGCGAGGCCGGCCTCCAGCGGGAAGCCGCGCAGCAGGGATTGGGCGAAGGCGTGCAGCGTCGCGATCCGCATGCCGCCGGGCAGTTCCAGCACGCGGGCGAAGGCGTCGCGGGCGCGCTCCGTCTCGTCCTGGCCGGGCGGGCGGCCCAGCAACTCGGTCAGTTCGGCGCGCAGGGCCGGCGCATCGGCCACCGCCCATCCGCCCAGCCTTGCGTTGAGGCGCGAGGCCATCTCCGCCGCCGCCGCCTTGGTGAAGGTGAGGCAGAGCAGGCGTTCGGGCGGCGCACCCCCCAGCATCAGCCGCAGCAGCCGGTCGGTCAGCAGCTTGGTCTTGCCCGACCCGGCCGAGGCCGTGACGAAGCAAGAGGCCAGCGGGTCCGAGGCCGCGCGCTGGCGGGCATTGGCCTCGGCGCGGGCGTCATGCGGAGCATGCGGGGGCGCGCTCATGCCTCGCCCCCCTCGCCGGCCGACCATTCATCGGCACGCGACAGATGCCGGTAATCCTGCGCGGCGCGGCGGCGCGGGTGGGGGTGGGCGGCGAAGGGGGCTTCTCCGAACAGGAAACGGTCCGCGAGGCGCGCCAGCGCGGCATGGGCCTGCTCGATGGCCTCGGCGATGTCGAGCTTGAGGCGTGTCACCTCACTCGGTTCCAGCGCGCCGGTCAGGCGCCAGTATTCGAGCGCGGTCACCGGGCCGCCCTCCATCCCGGCGAAGCCGCCGCGCTCCGCGATCAGCGCCTCCAGCGGCAGTTGGGGGGCGTCGCCGCGCTCCACCTCCTTGCCCGAGGGGGTGGTGCCGGTCTTGTAGTCCACCAGGCGCAGGTTGCCGTCCTGGAAGAGGTCCAGCCTGTCGGCACGGGCGTCGAGGCGCAGCACGCCGCCAGGCCGGCGCAGGTCGAGCCGTCCCTTCACCTCGGCCAGGCTGCGGGCGAGCACGGGCCGCGCCTCGGCCTCCAGCCGGATCACCTCGGCGCCGATGCGCGCGAGCCGCGGCGCCCAGATGGCGGCGACGGCGGGGCGGGGCGCGGCGCGGGCCAGGGCCTCGGCCATCGCGGCCTCCCACATCTGGCGCGCCATGGCCTCACCGGGCCAGGAGGCGCCGAGCTGCGCCAGGAAGCGGTGCATGGCGGTGTGGACGAGGTTGCCGTAGTCGGCCGCGTCCGCCTCCTGCTCCAGCGGCGCCAGGGCGCGCAGGCGCAGCACATGCCTGGCGTGGAAGGCGTAGGGGTCGGCCAGCAGCATCTGCACATCGCTGACCGTGAGGCGGTGCGGCCGGGCCGTGAGCGGCGGCCGGGGCGCGGGGCGCTCCTGCGGGCGCACCTGCGCGGGCGCGTCCAGCAGCCGGGCCCAATGCGCCTCGGGGGCGGCGGCCATGGAGAGGTTCCGCCCCTTCAGCAGCGTATCCAGCCGTGTGAGCCAGCGCGCCGGCACGGTCGGGCTGCCACCCCGCCGGGCCGCGCGCGACAGCACCACCCGGCGCGAGCCCGCGCCGAATTGGAAGAAATCCGCCGCCACGCGGCCGATCCGCAATTCCGGCGAGGGCAGGCCGAAGTCGCGGCGCATGGGGCGGCTCATCCAGGGGCCGGGGTCGGCGGCCTGGGGCCAGATGGTCTCGTCCAGCGCGCCCAGCACCACCAGGTCGAAATCGAGCAGCCGGGCTTCCAGCAGACCCAAAATCTCCACCTGCGGGTGCAGCGCGGCCCCCGTGCGGCCGCGCGCGACCCTTGCCGCACGGGTGGTGCCGGCGGCCAGCAGCGCCTCGAAGAGGCCGGGCCATTCGGCGGGGGCGATGGGGGGCAGTTCGGCCAGCGCGGGCGGCAGGGCGGCGAGGTGCCGGGCCAGGGCCTCGCCCTCGGCCTGGGCGTAGAGGCGCAGGCCGCCGGGCAGTTCGGGCGTGGTGGCCAGGGCTTCCGCGGCGCGAAGCTGGGCTTCGAGCAGTTCGGCCGGGGGCGTGGGTTCGGCGCCGTCCGGCAGGGCGGTGAAGCCACCCAGGCAGGCTTCCAGCGCATCCAGCAGCGGCGCGGCCTCGGCCAGCCCCAGGGCGCGCAGCCCGGCCAGCCCGGGCGCGGGCGCCGGGCCGCGCAGGGCCTTGGCCTCCAGCGCACGGGCGGCGGCCAGCAATTCCGCCCGCGCCATCCCCGCCGCGCAGAGCGGGTGCTTCAACAGCGCCAGCAGCGCCACCGGCCCCATCTCCCCCGCCGCCAGCTTGGCGATGAGGCGCAGGAAGGCGCCGGGCGGCGTGTCGGAGAGCGGCTGCCCCGCGCTGTCATCGGCGAGAATTCCATGGCGCGGCAACTCGGCGGCGACGCGGCGCGCCAGGTCCCGGTCGGGCGTCACCAGCGCGGCCCGCGCGCCGGGGGTTTCCAGGGCGCCGCGCAGCGCCAGCGCGATGGCGGTCGCCTCATGCTGCGAATCACCCGCCGAAAGCCGCGTCACACCCTCCAGCGCCTCGGGGCGCAAGCCGGGTTCCAGCCAGGGCGCGAGGTGCCCGGCCGGCAGCAGGGCGGTGCCGAGCAGGTGGGCGCGCGGCGTGGCCTCGCCCTCGACCCAGGGCGTGGCATCGGCCAGCGTCGCCCCCATGCGGGCCAGCATGGCGCGCTGGCCGGCGAAGGGGTGGGTGGGGGCCTCGCGCAGCGCCGATTCGGGCAGACCAGAGGTGGCGGCATCCTCGCCCGTCAGCACCACGAAGCCGCGCGGCAGGCGCGTGGCCACCACGCGCAGCAGGTCGGACGCGGCGGGGATGGTGCCGCCCATGCCGATGCCGGCCGCGATGACGGCACCCTCGGGCGGGGCATCTTCCCAGGCGCGGCGCTGGGCGCGCAGCGCCATGACGCGGCGCACCCCCACATCCAGCAGCCCCTGGCCGTGCAGCCAGGCCTGCCACTCCACCACGGCGGCGCGGAGGAAGGTGGTCGTGATCTGCCAGTGGCCCGCCAGGTGCTCAGGAGCCAGCCCGTCCAGCCGCTCCAGCCAGCGGTGCTCCAGCAGCGCGGGGTCGTCGGGGAGGGTTTCGGCCTCCTCCAGCGCGATCTCGTCCAGCAGCTTGGCCAGTTCCCCGCCCAGCGCCCAGGCGTGCTCGGCCGTGGGGGGGCCGCCGAAGCGGGGGGGCCAGCGGGCGGCGAAGCCCGCCAGCACCGCCTGGCGGCGCAGCGGGTCCACGGCGGGGGGCAGGTCGAGCAGGGAAGGCAGGGCCAGCTCGTCCGCATCCTCCACCGAAAGCCCCGCGAGCGGCCGCAGCCGGGGCAGCAGCAAAGCGGGCGAATCGGCCTCGCGCAGGAAGGCGGCCTGCAAGGCGCGGGCGGCGCGGCGGGTGGGCAGCAGGATGGTGGCCGCGGCCAATTCCTCGCCCACGCCCAGCCGGGCCAGGGCGCCACGCGCCAGCGCGGGCAGGAAGGGCATGCCGGGGGCGATAGCGAAGAGGCGCATGGGGGGAAGCTAGCGCCCCGATGCGTCAGGCGCGGACATGGCCGCCAGCCGCCTCTCGGTGCGCGCGAGGTCGGGCGGGGTGGAGAGGTGGAACCACCACCCGTCATGCACCAGGCCGAACAGCCGCCCCGCCGCCAGCGCCCGGTCGAAGCAGCGGTTGAGCGAAAAGCGGCCCTGGGGTTCGGGTGCCACCAGTTCGGGGCGCATCACCTGCACGCCGCCGAACAGGTAGGGCGCCTGTTCGTGCGGCGCGGGCCGCCGCAGCCGGCTCATCGGGTCCATGTGGAAATCGCCGCGCCCCACCTCGCCCTCGATGGTGGAGGTGCGGACCATCAGCAGCAGCGCGTCCATGCGCGCGGGGTCGAAGGCGTCGCGCAGCCGCGCCAGCGCGGGGCGCGGTCCGTCCAGCCAGAAGGCGTCGCCATTCACCACGGCGAAGGGCGCCTCGCCCAGCAAGGGCAGGGCGCGGCGCACCCCGCCGCCGGTTTCCAGCAATTCGGGTTCCAGTTGCAGGCGGGTCTGGGGCGGGGCGGCGCGGGCGGAGAGCGCCTCGGCCACGCGCTCGGCCCGCCAATGGGCGTTGACCACCACCTGTTCCACGCCGGCCTCCGCCAGCCGATCCAGCGCGTGGTCGAGCAGGGAGCGCCCGCGCACCCGCAGCAGCGGCTTGGCGGTGGTGGCCGTCAGCGGCCGCATCCGCGTGCCGAGGCCGGCGGCCAGCACCATCCCCCGCTTCACGGGTTCCCCCTGAGCGCCGGCGGCACATGCGCGTCCAGGAAGCGGGCCAGCGGCGCCGTGGCGGCGTGGGTCAGCGCGCGGCCCAGCAACGCCCAGCAGCGCGGGCCGTGTTGCAGGTAGTGCGGCTTGCCGTCCCGCCGGTCGAGCCGCACCCAGAGGGCCGCCACGCGCAGGTGGCGCTGGGCGGCGCAGGCGGCCATGGCGGCTTCGAACTCCGCCGCGCCAAGTTCCGGCCTGGCGGCCAGGTATTGCCGCAGGGCGGCCTCGCGCAGGGCGGGCGCCACGTCCCGCCGGGCGTCCTCCACCAGCGACACCAGGTCATAGGCCGGATGGCCCATGGCCGCGTCCTGCACGTCAATCAGCGCCATGCCACGGGGCGTGGGCATGAGGTTGGCGGGGAAGTAGTCGCGGTGAACGAAGCCGGAGCCGGCGAAGGGCGCCAGCATCTGCCGGATGGCGGCGTCCAGCCCCGCGCGCACAGCGTCCCCGGGCGGGGCGCCGAAGCGGGCGGGCCACCACCAGTCGAGGAAGGTCGCCGCCGCGGTGCGCGACATGGCCGCCGCGTCCCATTCCGGCAGGCCGGGCGGGGGCGGGGCGGCAGCGGCGCGGGCCAGGCTCGCCACCGCCTGGGCATAGAGCGGGCCGGGGTCCGCCCCCGCATCCAGCGCATCGGCCATGCTGGCGGGGCCGAGATCCTCGACCAGCGCGGTCAGGCCCGGCCGGTCCACCGCCAGCACCTCGGGCGTCGCCACGCCGATGGCGCGCAGGTGTTCGGCCACGCGCAGGAAGGCGTCGAGGTAGTCCACATCGGGCGTCTGCATTACCAAGGCGGGGCGCGGGCCGCCATGCAGGCGGGTGTAGCGCTTGGAGGCATCGCCGGGCAGCGTCTCGGCGCGGGCCTGGGCGAAGCCGTGGGTTTCCAGGAGCTTCACAGCCGCCCCTCCCAGCCCGCGAGGGTGATGCGGCGGGCATCCCCTTCCAGCGGATCCAGCGTGACGGTCAGCGCCCCCGCCGGCGCCAGCCCGCCCAGGCGTTCGGGCCATTCCACCAGCACGATCCCTTCCCGCGCCTCGTCCCAGCCCAGTTCCATCAGCCCCCCGGGCCCATCCAGCCGATAGAGGTCATAGTGATGCGCCACGACACCCCCCGGCAGGGGGTAGGACTGCACCAGGGTGAAGGTGGGGCTGGGCACCTCCAGCGCCGCATCGCCGGCCGCCGCGCGCAGGAAGGCGCGGGCCAGCGCCGACTTGCCGGCACCCAGCGGGCCGCGCAGCAGGATCACGTCGCCGGGGCGGGCCAGGGCGGCCAGGCGGGCGGCGAGGGCCTCGGTCTCGGCCAGGGTGGAAACGTTCAAATGCATCCGCTCCATTCTGGCCCCCTGCCCTGCCCTCCGCCAGACTGGACGGGCGCCTCGAAGCCGGGCATCCCACCCCCATGACCGAGACCATCACCACCGACGTGGCCATCATCGGCGCGGGGCCCGTGGGGCTCTTCGCCGTCTTCGAGTGCGGCATGCTGAAAATGCGCTGCACCGTGATTGACACGCTGGAGGAGATCGGCGGCCAATGCGCCGCCCTCTACCCCGAGAAACCCATCTTCGACATCCCGGCCCATCCGCGCATTGACGGCGCGGCGCTGATCCGCGCGCTGGAGGAACAGGCCTCCCCCTTCAGCCCGCAATACCTCCTGGCCCAGCGGGTCGAGGCGCTGCGGCCGGAGGAGGCGGGCTTCACGCTGACCACCAGCGCGGGCCAGGTGGTGCGCGCCAAGGCCGTGATCCTGGCCGCGGGTGCCGGCGCCTTCGGCCCCAACCGCCCGCCCCTGAACGATTTGCCGGGCTACGAGGCCTCTGGCGCCGTGCGCTATATGGTCACGAAGCGCGAGGAATTCCGCGGCAAGCGGGTGGTGATCGCGGGCGGCGGCGACAGCGCGGTGGACTGGGCGCTCTCGCTCAAGGACGTGGCCGCCAAGGTCATCGTGGTCCATCGCCGCGACAAGTTCCGCGCCGCCCCCGAGACCGCCGCGCAACTGGCGGCGGCGGCGGAGCGCGGCGAGGTGGAGATGGCCATCCCCTACCAGCTCCATTCCCTGGAAGGCGACGGCTCGCGCCTGTCCGCCGTGACGCTGGCCACGCTGAAGGGCGAGCAGAAGCGCGTCGAGGCCGACCACCTGCTGGCCTTCTTCGGCCTGTCCATGGAACTCGGTCCCATCGCCGAATGGGGGCTGGGGCTGGAGCGCAGCCACATCACGGTGGAACCCGCCACCTGCGCCACCAACATCCCGGGCGTGCATGCCATCGGCGACATCGCGACCTATCCGGGCAAGCTGAAGCTGATCCTGCAGGGGTTTTCCGAGGCCGCCATGGCCGCCCACGCCATCCACCCGCGCGTGTTCCCGGGCGAGGCGCTGCATTTCGAATACTCCACCAGCAAGGGCGTGCCGGCGTGACCGACGCCCGGCTCTACGCGCCCTCGGTGGCGCGCAATCGGGAGCCGATCGCGGCCGCGCTGCGGGACATGTTGCCGGATTCGGGGCTGGTGCTGGAGATCGCCTCGGGCAGCGGCGAGCACGCGCTGCACCTGGCCCGGGCCTTCCCGGCGCTGGACTTCCAGCCATCGGACCCGGGCGAGGAGGCGCGGGCCTCCATCGAGGCCTGGCGCGTGGCGGAAGGCCCGCCTAACCTCCGCGCGCCCCTCCGCCTGGACGTGCGGGAGGACGCGCCCTTCCCGCCGGCCGCCGCCGTGCTCTGCATCAACATGATCCATATCGCGCCCTGGGCGGCGACGCTGGGCCTGCTGCGCGGCGCGGCCGCCGCCCTGCCGGCGGGCGCCCCGCTGATCCTCTATGGCCCCTATCTGCGGGCCGGCGTGGAGACGGCGCCAGGGAATATCGCCTTCGACGCGGACCTGCGCGCCCGGAACCCGGAATGGGGAATCCGCGCGCTGGAGGAGGTGGCGGCCGCCGCCGAGCCGGCCTTCGCACTGGAACGGGTGGTGGAGATGCCGGCCAACAACCTCACCGTGCTGTTTCGCCGCGGCTGAGCGCCCGACACCGCATCTTCACACGCTTTCCCTTGACCGGCGCGGCCCCGTTCTGGAACCGTTCAGACCGATGATGCGTCAGAACCCCGCCCTGGACGGGGGCCGCGCTTCTTGACCGCGCGGCCACTGTTCCGCACCTATCCCCGCTGGACCGCCCCTTCGGCGGCCGGCGAGGCCCCTCCATGACGCAGACGACCCCTCCGAAGAAGAAGCTCTTCCTGCGCAGCTGGGGCTGCCAGATGAATGTCTATGACAGCCACCGCATGGCCGACGTGCTGGCGCCCCTCGGCTACGCCCCCGTGGACGCGCCCGAGGCGGCCGACATGGTCATTCTCAACACCTGCCACATCCGCGAGAAGGCGACGGAGAAGCTGTTCTCCGAACTGGGCCGACTGCGGATCATGAAGGACGCCCGCCGCGCCGAGGGCGCCGACATGCTGCTGGCCGTCGCCGGCTGCGTGGCCCAGGCCGAGGGCGCCGAGATCACCGCCCGCGCCCCCTATGTGGACCTGGTGCTGGGCCCGCAGAGCTACCACAAGCTGCCGGAGCTGGTGGCGCGCATCTCCCGCGCCGCCGGAGCCGTGGTGGACACCGAATTCCCGACGGAAGAAAAATTCGACCACCTGCCCGAGGCGAGCGCGCCCCAGGGTGTCACGGCCTTCCTCACCATCCAGGAGGGCTGCGACAAGTTCTGCGCCTTCTGCGTGGTGCCCTACACCCGCGGCGCCGAATATTCCCGCGCCCCCGAGGCGGTGCTGGCCGAGGCGCGGCGCCTGGTCGCGCAGGGTGCCCGCGAAATCACGCTGCTCGGCCAGAACGTGAATGCCTATCACGGGCAGGACGCGGCGGGGGCCGAATGGGGCCTCGCCCGGCTGCTGGAAGCCCTGGCCGAAATTCCCGGCCTGCTGCGGCTGCGCTACACCACCTCCCACCCCCGCGACATGGACGAGGCGCTGATCGCGGCCCACCGCGACATCCCCGCCGTCATGCCCTTCCTGCATCTGCCCATCCAGTCGGGCAGCGACCGGGTGCTGGCGGCCATGAACCGGGGCCATACGGCCGAGGAGTATCTCCGCCTGGTGGACCGGCTTCGGGCGGCCCGGCCGGACCTGGCGCTCTCCACCGACATCATCGCGGGCCACCCCGGCGAGACCGAGGCCGACCACCAGGCGACGCTGCGCCTGATCGAGCGGGTCGGCTTCGCCCAGGCCTTCAGCTTCAAGTATTCCCCCCGCCCCGGCACGCCCGCCGCCGGCGCGCCCCTGCATGTGGACGAAGCCACCAAGGACCGCCGCCTGCAGGAGATCCAGTCCCTGTTGCGCGACCAGCAGGCCGCCTTCAACGCCTCCAAGGCCGGGCAGGTGGTGGACGTGCTGTTCACCGGGCCGGGCCGCCACCCGGGGCAATTGTCGGGCCGCACGCCCTGGCTGCAACCGGTGCATGCCATCGCCGGTTTGGAATTTGTGGGCACGGTGCAGCCCCTGCGAATTCGCGCGGGACACCCCAATTCCCTCGCGGGCGAACTGGTTTCCCCCCCGCCCAACCAGGAGCAACACGCCGCTTGAGCAACGCCCTCGCGCTCCGCGCCCGCCAGGGTCAACCCCCTGGACCCCCTTCCTCCGAATCCCGCAGCGTCACCCTGCAATTCGAGGACAACGCCCTGCTGCCGATGCTCTATGGCGAGCATGACAAGCACCTGGCGCGGATCGAGAGCCGATGCGGCGTGCGGCTGGCCTGCCGCGGCAACCGCATCACGCTGAGCGGCAGCGCCGAACGCACCCAGATGGCCGAACAGGTGCTGCGCGGCCTGTGGCGTTCCCTCGAACGCGGCGGCAGCCTGACCGGCGCCGAGGTCGAGGCCGCCATCCGCATGGCCGAGGGCGAGGCCGAGGCCGACCCCCGCCTGCCGCTCCAGGACATCCCGCAAATCCGCACCCGGCGCGGCGCCATCGCCCCCCGCACGCCGGCCCAGGCGGCCTACATGGACACCCTCTCCCGCAACGAGATGGTCTTTGGCATCGGCCCCGCCGGCACGGGCAAGACCTATCTCGCCGTGGCGCAGGGTGTCGCATTGCTGCTGGCGCAGCGGGTGGACCGCATCGTCCTCTCCCGCCCCGCCGTCGAGGCCGGCGAACGCCTGGGCTTCCTGCCGGGCGACATGAAGGAGAAGGTGGACCCCTATCTCCGCCCCCTCTACGACGCCCTGCACGACATGCTGCCGGCTGAGCAGGTCCAGCGCCGCATCGCCGCCGGCGAGATCGAGATCGCGCCGCTGGCCTTCATGCGCGGCCGCACGCTGGCCCATTCCTTCGCCATCCTGGACGAGGCGCAGAACACCACCCCGGCCCAGATGAAGATGTTCCTGACGCGCATGGGGGAGGGCACGCGCATGGCCATCACCGGCGACCCGACACAGGTGGATTTGCCGCCGGGGATGAAATCCGGATTGGTCGAGGCCATTTCCGTCTTGCGTGGGGTGCCCGGAATAGGCTTCACCCATTTCGACGAAAAGGACGTGGTGCGGCACCCCCTCGTGGGGCGCATCGTCGCGGCCTATGGTGCGATGGAGGCGTCGCGCGGGGGGAATGTGCCCCGCCGTTCCGCCGGGAAGGATGTGGATGGAACCGGGAAGTAGTTCGCCCGGCGGTGCGGAGATCGCCGCCGGGCTTGCGGATGTGGATGTGGTGCTGGGCGCGCCGGGCTGGCGTGCCGCCCTGCCAAGGGTGGAGACCCTTGCGCGGCGGGCCGTCACGGCCACGCTGGCGGATCAGGGCGCCAATGGCCACCTGACCCTGCTGCTGACCGATGACGCCGAGATCCGTCGGCTCAACACCGGATTCCGCGGCAAGGAGAAGGCCACCAACGTCCTTTCCTTCCCCGCCCCCTATGGCAGCCTGACCCTGGGCGACGTGGCCCTGGCGCTCGGCGTCGTGCGGCGCGAGGCGCTGGCCGAGGGCCGCGCCATGCAGGACCATTTCCTGCACCTGGTCGTCCACGGCACCCTCCATCTGCTGGGCCATGACCACCTGGCCGCCGGCGAGGCCATGCTGATGGAACGGGCCGAGGCGCGCATCCTGCGCCGCCTGGGTGTCGCGAACCCCTGGCGGGCGCGCTGGCGGGGGGCCGCCTGATGAGCGACGGCCAACAACCCGAACTGATCCGCCGCATCCGCGGCCTGTTCAACCGCCGCGCCGCCGACAGCCTGCGCGACCGTGTCGAGGAACTGATCGGCGCCTCGCCCGACACGGCCGGCGCCGCGGATGCCCGCGCGCTGGACCGGCACGAACGCGCCCTGCTCTCCAACGTGCTCAAGCTGCGTGGCGCCACGGCCAATGACGTGATGGTGCCCCGCGCCGACATCATCGCGCTGCCCGTGGGCCTCACCTTCGGCCAGGCCATGGCCGCCATCCAGCGCGAGGGCCACAGCCGCTATCCGGTCTAT
This sequence comes from Roseococcus sp., assembly GCA_035998215.1. GTDB lineage: Bacteria > Pseudomonadota > Alphaproteobacteria > Acetobacterales > Acetobacteraceae > Roseococcus. Next base: position 259,153 of record DASYHU010000009.1, read on the forward strand.
CAAGGCCACCTGGATGACGTGCTGGGGATGGTCCATATCAAGGACATCATCGCCGCCATGGGGCGCGAGGGGGATTTCACCCTGCGCTCCGTGCTGCGCAAGCCGCTCTTCGTGGTGCCCTCCATGCCCGTGCTGGACCTGCTGCTGCGCATGCGGCAGGAGCGGATGCACCTGGCCCTGGTCGTGGACGAGTATGGCGGTATTGATGGCCTGGTCACCATCGAGGACGTGGTCGAGACCATCGTGGGCGACATCGCCGACGAGCATGACGAGGATGGCGCGCCCCAGATCATCGAGCGGGGCGAGGGTGTCTATGAACTCGACGCCCGCACCCCCATCGAGGATTTCGAGGAGAAGCTGGGCGAGGTGCTGACGCCCGAGGAACGCAGCGCCGACATAGACACGGTGGGCGGCCTGGTCTTCACCCTGGCCGAGCGGGTGCCGGCGCGGGGTGAGATCTTCTCCCATCCCTCGGGCCTGGAGTTCCGGGTGCTGGAGGCTGATGCGCGGCGCATCCGCCGGCTGCGCGTCCGGCGGCCGGCCGCCGGCGCGGCGCGGAACGCCGCTGAGTAGAGACCAGGCGGCGCGGCGGAACGCGGCGTAGGGGGCGCCGCGTATCCAGCATCCGGTTTTCCGGGCATAAGCCGCGCCATGCGGAATTTCCTGAAGGCGCGCCCGGGCCTCATCTCCCTGCTGCTTGGCGCCGCCTCGGCCCTCGCGCTGCCGCCCTTGCACCTGCTTCCGATGCTGCTGCTGACCTTTCCGGCCTTTCTGGCGGTGCTGGCGCGGGCCGGAAGCGCGCGGCAGGCGCTGTGGTGGGGGGCGCTGTTCGGCTTCGGGCACCATATGGCTGGCCTCTACTGGCTGACGCACGCGCTGTTCACCGACATCGCCACCTGGTTCTGGCTGGTACCCTTCGCAGCGCCCGGCGTGGCGCTGCCGCTGGCGGCCTTCATGGCGCTGCCGGCCTGGGCGGCGTGGCGGGCCGGGCGCGGGCAGGACGGCCTGGGCTGGCCCATGGTGCTGGTCTTCGCCGCCGCCTGGACGGCATCCGAGATGCTGCGCGGCGTCCTGTTCACGGGCTTCCCCTGGAACCTGCTGGGGACCGCCTGGGCCTTCCACGAAATCCCGCTGCAACCGGCCGCCTTCATCGGCGTGCACGGGCTTTCGCTGCTGACGGCGCTGCTGGCCGCCCTGCCCGCGCTGGGCTGGCGGGTGGCGACGCCGCTGCTGCTGTCAGGCCTGGCGCTGTGGGGCAGCGGGGGCGCCTGGGTGCTGCGCCAGCCCGCGCCGGAGGACAACGTCGCCCGGGTGGTGCTGGTCCAGGGCAATATCCCGCAAGATCTGAAGTGGGAGGAGACACAGCGCCTCGCCATCTTTCAGAGATACCTCCAGTTGACCCGCGAGGGCACCACCGAGGCCGCGCAGGCCGCCCCGGAGGCGCCCATCCTGGCCATCTGGCCCGAGACGGCGAGCCCCTTCCTGCTGGCCCAGGACGCGGACGCGCAGCGCCTCGCGGCCTCGGTGCTGCCGGAACGTGGGGTGCTGCTGGCCGGCACGGCGCGCGCCGAATGGACCCCCGAGGGGCGCATCGCGCGGTTATGGAACAGCCTGGTCAGCCTGGACGCCGCCGGCACCATGGGCCCCGCTTATGACAAGTCGCACCTGGTGCCCTTCGGCGAATACATGCCGCTGCGGGGGCTGATTCCCATCCGCATGGTGACGGGCGGGATGGACTTCACCGCCGGGCCTGGGCGGCAAACCCTGGAATTGCCCGGGATTCCGGGCTTCAGCCCGCTGATCTGCTACGAGGTGATCTTTCCCGGCCGCGTGACGGGGCCGACGCGCCCCGGCTGGCTGCTGAACATCACGAACGACGCCTGGTTCGGCCATTCCGCCGGCCCCTACCAGCATCTGGCGGCCAGCCGCCTGCGCGCGGTGGAAGAAGGCCTGCCCCTGGTGCGCGCGGCACAGACGGGCATTTCCATCGTGTATGATGCCAGGGGGCGCGAGCGTGCGCGGATCGGGCTGGGCGAGACAGGCTTCGCGATCGCCCCCCTGCCCGGCGCGGGCGCCCCCACGCCCTTCAGCCGCTGGGGGCTCTGGCTGCCGCTGGGCGGCTTGCTATGCCTCGGCATGTTGGGGGTGGCGCTGCGCCGGCGCCGGGCCGCGTAACGCAACCACAGCGTTCATTTCCCCCGCGCGGGATTGTAATTTTATTGAGACCATAGATCGGGAATTGACGCTTTCTTTCTTTTGCGTTAATGACTGTTGCGTGATCGTGCGAAATGAAGATGTCGTCACCCGACGCCGGACCCGCCGATCCAGCGCGCCTGATCGTGCCCATCCCGGGTGTGGTCGCCCCCGGAGCGTTGCCAGAGGCGGAGTGCAAAGGTGGACATTGCGATGAAGGAGCCGGTTTCCGGACAGGACGCCAAGGCGGAACGCGAGCATCGCCCCAGCCCCATTGACGTTCATGTCGGCTCCCGCGTGCGGCTGCGCCGGACTTTGCTGGGCATGAGCCAGGAACGCCTGGGCGAAGCGCTGGGCCTCACCTTCCAGCAGGTCCAGAAGTATGAGCGGGGGGTGAACCGCATCGGCGCCAGCCGCCTGTTCGACCTCTCCCGCGTGCTGGACGTGCCCATCAGCTTCTTCTTCGACGACATGCCGGGCCAAGTGGGCGGCAGCCAGGGCTTCGCCCGCCGCGTGGGGGGGTTCGCCGAGGAATCCTCCCCCTTCGAGGACGACACCCTGCACCGGCGCGAGACCCTGGAACTGGTGCGCGCCTACTACCGCATCCAGGACCCCGCCGTGCGCCGCCGCGTCTTCGACCTCATCAAGGCGATGACCCCGGTCGAGTAGCTTTCGGTGGCAGCACCGGCGCCGGTGAACCGGCCGCCCGCGGCGTGCCCGGCCGAAGCCGATCACGCTGGCGGCCGTGCCTCGCCGGGCGTGAGACCGAAGGCCGCCCGGAATGCAGCCCCGAAGGCCGGGGCGCTGGCATAGCCCACCGCCGCCGCGGCCTGCGCCGGCGTGGCCCCGCCGGCCAGCAGCGCCGCCGCCTCGGTCAGGCGCAGGGCCTGGCGCCAGCGCGCGAAGCCCATGCCCGTCTCCGCCTGGAACAGCCGGGCGAGCGTCCGCGCCGAGGCGCCGCAGCGCTGCGCCCATTGCTCCAGCGTCCAGTCCCGCGCCGGGTCGGTGGCCAGCGCCTCGGCCAACCGGCGCAGCCGGGCGTCGCGCGGGGCGGGCAGGCCGAAGGGCAGTTGTGGCGCGCGCGCCACCTCCTCCGCGATCAGCGCCGCCAGGTGCCCGCCACGGCCCTGCACATCCCATTCCAGCGGCTCGGCGCAGGCGGCGAGGATGAGTTCACGCAGCAATGGCGAGACGGCCAGCACCAGCGCCCTGCCCTCGCCCAGCACCGCCGCGTCGGCGCGGAAGAACAGCGCGCGCATGGCGAGCGGCCCCTCCACCGCCACCGCATGCGGCATGGCGGCCGGCACCCATAGCGCGCGGCCCGGCGGCACGGTGAAGTTGTATTCCCGCGTCGCCACCCGCATCACGCCGCGCGTGGCGTAGAGAAGCTGGGCGCGGCCATGCTGGTGCCAGCCCGTCCGCTCGCCATCGGTGTAGTCGCGGGCATAGGCGGTCAGCGGCCGGTCGGCCTGTTCCTGGGCCAAGGTCCGCGGATTCGGGTTGCGCGGGTTTTGTCCGTCTGCCGACATCTTCCGTCCGGACGTTGAAGGGCGGACAGGCTAGCCTCCGACCCATGACCAGCACCACCCGCCAGATCTGCTTCATCAACGCCGCGCATACCTTCACCCATTACGGCCTGCTGGTGCTGGCCACCGCCGTGCTGGCCATGGTGCAGGAGCCGGGGGCGCCCTTCGGCACCGACTACGGGCCCATCATCGCGCTCGGCACCGCCATGTTCGTCATCTACGGGCTGGGCGCGCTGCCGATGGGCTGGCTCGCCGCGCGCTTCGGGCGCAAGGCCATGATGTCGGCCTTCTTCCTGGGCTCGGGTGCCGCCATGGCCGCGGCGGGCTTCACCTCGGGGCCGCTCGGGCTGGCCGTGGCACTGGCCGTGATGGGGGCGTTCTCGGCCATCTACCACCCCATCGGCACCGCCATCATCAGCGAGGCGGGCGGCGACCGGGTGGGCCGCGCCATGGGCATCAACGGCGTGTTCGGGAACCTGGGCGTCGCACTCGCCCCCGTGGTCACGGCCTTCCTGGCCGCGCAGCTCGGCTGGCGCTGGGCCTTCGTGCTGCCCGGCCTGGCCTGCATGGTCATCGGCCTGGCCTATCTGCGCGAGCCCGCCTATGACGCGCGCCGCGCCGGCGTGCAGACGCGCCCCTTCCCGCGCATCCCGCGCGCCATCGTCCGCCGCGCGGTGATTTCCCTGATGCTGATCGCGGTGGTCTCGGGCCTGGTGTTCAACGCCTACACCATGCTGATCCCGAAGCTGATGGAGGAACGCCTGGCCTCCTCGCCCGAGCTGCTGCCGGTGGTGGGCATGCTGGCCTTCCTGGCCACGCTGTGCGGGGGCCTCGCGCAGTTCACCGTGGGCCACATGATTGACCGGATGACGCTGAAATCGGTCTTCATGCCGCTCGCCATCGTGCTGGTGCCCGGGATGCTGGCGCTGTCCTTCCTGGAGGGCTGGATCGTCCTGCCGCTGGCCGGGCTGATGGCGGCCGCCATCTTCGGCCAGGTGACGGTGAACGAGACCATCACCGCCCGCTATGTGGCGCCGGAACTGCGCGCCAAGCTCTATTCGCTGCGCTTCACCGTGGGCTTCCTGGGGGCCGCGCTGGCGGCGCCGCTGGTGGGCTTCCTGCACGCCAGCACGGGCAACCTGGCCGCCGCCATGGTCGCGCTGGCGGGGGCGGCGACCGTGACGCTGGCCTGCGCGCTGTGGTTCCCGAACAGCCCGGAGGAATTGCAGCCGGAACTCTGGGAAAAGGCCGAGGACCCCGCGCCGCGCACGGCGGCGGCGCCGGCGGAGTAGCCCACCCGGCTTGCCCGGACGTCAGTTCGGGAAAACCAGCACCATCCTGGGCATCCCCGTCCCCACCCATTGCTCCGCATGGGTGACGCGGCCGCTCGCCTCATTGGCCCAGAAGGAATTCACCACGGGCGCCTGGCCCGGCACCCGGCAGCGCTCCTCCACCAGCACCACCCCGGCCTCCTCGGTGCGGGCGGCGCGCAGGCGGCAGTCGAAGGCGATGCCGAAGCGCATCGAGGCCGGGTCCCGCCCCGCGCCGGACACATCCACCAGCCGCCGCGCCTCGGCACTCCGGCCGATGAGCTGCACCGGCGCGTCCAGCGGGTCCGGCCCGTCGAAGCGGGTCGCGGTGATCAGCATGGGCAGGCCGGAGGTCGCCACCACACGCGGCCCGTCCGTCGCCACCACCACGCCTCCCGGCGCGCGCCACATCCGCCGGTTGCCCTGCTGGTGGATCAGCACCGCCGTCGCCGTGCGCGGCCCGAGGCCCAGGCGAAGCTGCGGCGCGGCGGCGTCCACCTCCGCGCTCTCGGCCTCGGCGATGGCCAGGCGGTCGGGCTCGGGCGGGGTGGCATCGCGCGGGAGGGGCAGGCCAAGCCCGCCCATCACCGCCCGCGCCATGCCCGAGGTCGCGCCATCGCTCCCACAGGCCGCGAGAAACAGGAAAAGGCAGGGGATCGCCGCGCGAAGCATTCATGCGAAGTTAACAGCTCGCCCCGTCCGATGGGGAGGGGTGACTTGCGGTGCCGCGCCAAAACCCGCACAGACCGCGCCCATGTCCGCCGCCGCGCCCTGTTCCGGCCCCTGCCCCGCCCCTTGGCCCACCCCCTGGGCCCAGGCCAAACGCATCGTCATCAAGATCGGCTCCGCCCTGCTGGTGGAGGCCGCGCGCGCCGAGCCGCGCGCCGCCTGGCTCGCCTCGGTCGCCGAGGACATCGCGGCCCTGCGCGCCGAGGGGCGCGAGGTGATCGTCGTCTCCTCCGGCGCCGTCGCACTCGCCCGCCACACGCTGGGGCTGACGGGGCGCGTGCTGCGGCTGGAGCAGAAGCAGGCCGCCGCCGCCGTGGGGCAGATCCGCCTGGCCGGCGCCTGGGACACGGCCCTGGCCGCCCAGGGCCTGCGCGCCGCGCAGCTCCTGCTGACGCTGGAGGACAGCGAGGACCGCAGGCGCTACCTCAACGCCCGCGCCACGCTCGGCACCTTGCTGGAACTGGGCTGCGTGCCCGTCATCAACGAGAACGACACCGTCGCCACCGCCGAAATCCGCTTCGGCGACAATGACCGCCTGGCCGCGCGCGTGGCCGAGATGGTCCAGGCCGATGCGCTGGTGCTGTTCAGCGACATTGACGGCCTCTACACCGCCGACCCCCGCCGCGACCCCACGGCCACCCATCTGCCCGTGGTGGAGCGCATCACGGATGACATCATGGCCATGGGGGGCGAGCCGCCGCCCGGCTATTCCTCCGGCGGCATGCGGACGAAGCTGATCGCGGCGCGCATCGCGACCGGGGCGGGCTGCGCGATGGCCATCGCGAAGGGCGAGGCGATGCACCCGCTGCGCGCGCTGGCCCAGGGCGCGCGCTGCACCTGGTTCCTGGCGCCGCCCGAGGCCCGCACCGCGCGCAAGCGCTGGATCGCGGGCAGCCTGGCACCGCTCGGCACGCTGGTGGTGGACGAGGGCGCGGTGGGTGCGCTGCGCCGCGGTTCCTCCCTGCTGCCGGCCGGCGTGCGCGAGGTGCGCGGCGAATTCCTGCGCGGTGATCCGCTTTCGGTGCGCGACGCCGCGGGGCGCGAATGGGCGCGCGGGCTGTCGGCCTATGACGCCGCCGATGCCCGCCGCATCGCCGGCCATCGAAGTGCCGAAATCGAGGCCATCCTGGGTTGGCGAGGCCGCGACGAGATCATTCACCGCGACGACCTGGTGCTGCTGGAGGAATAGATGTTCGACGCCTTCCTGATGGGCGTGGTCGAGGGGCTGACCGAGTTCCTGCCCATTTCCTCCACCGGCCACCTGATCCTGCTGGGCGAATTGCTGAGCTTTCACGGCCCGCCGGGGAAGGTGTTCGAAATCACCATCCAGCTCGGCGCCATCATGGCCGTGATCGTCGTGTTCTGGGCGCGGCTGTGGCAGGTGGCGCAGGGCTTCTGGAAGCGCGGCACGCCGGAATATTTTTTCGCCATGAACGTGGCGTTGGCCTTCCTGCCGGCAGCCTTCATCGGCGCCACCTTCCACGGCACCATCACGGCGCTGCTGTTCAACCCCTTCGTGGTGGCCTGCGCGCTGATCCTGGGCGGCATCGCCATCATCGTCATCGAGAAGAAGCGGCCGGAGCCCACCATCCATGCCGTCGAGCAGATCAACCCCATCGCGGCGGTGCTGATCGGCTTCGGCCAGGCGCTGGCGATGATCCCGGGCACCTCGCGCTCGGGCGCCACCATCATCACGGCGCTGCTGTGCGGCGTGGACCGCAAGACGGCCGCCGAGTTCAGCTTCATCCTGGCCATTCCGACCATGATCGCGGCCAGCGCCTATTCGCTGTTCAAGGTGCGCGACGAACTCACCACCGACGGAATCGCGCAGATCGCGCTGGGAATGGTGGTGGCCTTCGTGGTGGCGCTGTTCACGGTCAAGCTTCTGCTCGCCTTCATCGCGCGCATCGGCTTCACGCCCTTTGGTTGGTATCGCATCGGCCTCGGCACGCTCATCCTGCTGGTGCTGGCCGTGGCGTAAGCGACATGCGCGTTGGACAAACGCGGTTGCGGGTCTAGGCTGCCTCGATCCGGTTCAAGGAGACGAGACACATGGCAAGCAACACATTCCACCGCCGCAGCCTGATGGCCGGCGTGGCCCTCGCAGCACCCGCGCTGATCGGGCGCGAGGCCGCGGCGCAGACGCCCTCCTTCTTCCGCATCGGCACGGGCTCGGCCGGCGGCACCTACTACCCCATCGGCGGCATCATCGCGAACGCCATCTCCTGCCCGCCCGGCTCCGCCTGCAACGTGGCGGGTGCGACCGACGGCGTGCCCGGCATGGTGGCCGTGGCGCAGGCCACGCAGGGCAGCGTGCAGAACGTGAACCTGATCCAGTCCGGCAATGCCGAGAGCGGCTTCGTGCAGTCCGACGTGCTGCACTGGTCCTACACCGGCACGGGCCTGTTCGAGGGCCGCCCGCAACTGCAGCGCCTGCGCTTCCTGGGCCACCTCTTCCCCGAGCACATCCACGCCGTGGTGCGCGCGGACAGCGACATCCGCGCCTTCTCCGACCTGCGCGGCCGCCGCATCGCCATCGGCCTGCAGGCCTCGGGTGCCCGCGTGGGCAGCGAGATGATCCTGGAGGCGAACGGCCTGCGCGCGGGCCGCGAGTTCACGGCCGAGTTCCTGAACCAGGCCCAGGGCACGGAGCGCATGCAGGACCGGGGGCTGGACGCCACCTTCACCGTGGTGGGCTACCCCGCCGCCGCCTTCACGGAGTTCTGCAGCCGCACGGGCTGCCGCATCCTGCCCATCGCGGGCGAGGAAGCGCAGCGCGTGATCCAGCGCGCGCCCTTCTACGCCACGGGCGTGATCCCGGCCGGCGCCTACCAGGGCGTGACCCAGGACGTGCCGACGCTGACCGTCGGCGCCTGCTGGATCGTGCGCGACAGCGTGCCGGACAACGTGGTGTACGAGATCACCCGCGCGCTGTGGTCGCAGACCACGCGCGGCCTGCTCGACCGCGGCCACGCCAAGGGCCGCGAGATCATCCGCGAGCGCGCGCTGGCCGGGCGCGGCGTGGTGCCCTTCCACCCGGGTGCCGAGCGTTTCTACCGTGAAGCCGGGATGCTCTGAGACCGGCTGAGAGCGTGGTTGCTGGCCCCGCGCGCGGTTCGCGCGGGGCCATTTTTCGTGTGAGGAAGTCAGCGTGAGCGAACAGCGTTCATCGAGCACCAGGCTCGATCTCGAGGCGGCGGAAAAGCTGGAGAAGGCCACGGACAGCGAGTTGCGCTTCCGGGAGATCTCGGGCCTGGCCGCGCCCATCGTCTCGGCGGCGCTGGTCGCGCTTTCCATCTTCCACTACTGGACGGCCGGCTTCGGCATCATGACCGAGCATTGGCACAAGGCCATCCACCTGGCCGCCGTGCTCGCGCTGGTCTTCATCATGTTCCCCGGCGGGCGCATCTTCTCGCTGGGGCCGAAATGGGGCGGGGTGCCGGTGCTGGACTGGGTGCTGGCCACGGCCATCATCGTGGCCACCATCTACCTGCCCGTCATCTTCGACGAGCTCACCTTCCGCATCGGCATGCCCAACGACATGGACATGCTGATGGGCACGATCATGATCGTGCTGACGCTGGAGGCGGTGCGGCGGTCCATGGGCATCATCCTGCCCATCATTGTCTGCGTGTTCATCGCCTATGCGCTGTTCGGCAACATGCTCTCGGGCGTGCTGTCCCATCCGGGGGCCGACTGGGCGGGCTTCGTGAACCATGTGTATCTCACGCAGGAAGGCATCTTCGGCATCCCGGCCAAGGTGGTGGCTACCTACGTCTTCCACTTCGTGCTGTTCGGCGTGATCGCGACGCGCATGGGGCTCGGGCAGTTCTTCATTGACCTGGCCTCCATCATCGCCGGGCGCTACGCCGGCGGGCCGGCCAAGGTGGCGGTGCTGGCGTCGGCCATGTTCGGCTCGATCAGCGGCTCCTCCATCGCGAACACGGTGACGACGGGCTCGCTCACCATCCCGGCCATGAAGAAGGTGGGCTACAGGCCGCATTTCGCGGGCGCGGTGGAAGCCGCGGCGAGTGCCGGCGGGCAGATCACGCCGCCCATCATGGGTGCTGCCGCCTTCATCATGATCGAGTTCCTGGAAATCCCGCTGACGACGCTGCTCATCGCCGCCGCCATCCCGGCCGCCATGCATTTCTGGGGCGTCTTCGTGCAGGTGCATTTCGAAGCCAAGCGCCTGGGCCTGCGCGGGATGGAGCCGGAGGAGCTTCCGAAGCTGTGGCCCACCCTCCGCGATGGCTGGCCCACCGTCATTCCCCTCGTGCTGCTCGTCTACGTGATCCTGGCGGGCTACACGCCCTATCTCGCGGCCTTCGTGGGCATCACGGCCTGCGTGGTGGTGGGCTTCCTCAACCCCCGCAACCGGCTGACGCTGAAGGATCTCTGGATCGCCTTCGACACCGGCGCGCGCTACGCGCTGGCGGTGGGTGCCGCCGCCGCCGCCGTCGGCATGGTGGTGGGCGTGGTGACGCTGACGGGTGCGGGCTTCCGCGTGGGCTTCATCGTGACCCAGGCGGCCAGTTCCGCCGCCGCCTTCTTCACCCCGGTGCTGGACCTGATGCCGGCGGGCTTCGTCTCCCTGCAGGGGCTGACGCTGTTCCTCACCCTGGTCTTCATCGCCATCATCTGCGTGCTGATGGGCGCGGGCATTCCCACCACCGCGCTCTACATCATCCTGGCGGCCATCGCGGCACCCTCCATCATCCAGTTGGGGGTGCCGCCGATCGCGGCGCATCTCTTCGTGCTGTATTTCGGAATCCTCGCGGACCTCACGCCACCCGTCTGCGTCTCGGCCTATGCGGCGGCGGGCATCGCGGGGTCCAACCCCTTCCGCACCGGCCTCACGGCCTTCCGCCTGGGCATCGCGAAGGCCACGGTGCCCTTCGTCTTCGCCTATGCGCCCGTCATGCTCATCGTGACGGACGGCTTCACGCTGGACGCCTTCCTGATCGTGACGGTGACCTGCGCGCTCGGCGTGCTGCTCATCGGAATGGGGCTGACGGGCTATGCCTTCACCCATATGGGGCTGCTCTCGCAGCTGGGCCTCATCGCGGCCGCCCTGCTGATGATCGCGCCCAACGGGCCGCTCGCCATCGTGGGCGCGGCGCTGGCGGCGCCCGTGCTGCTGGTGAACTTCCTGAAGTCGCGGCGGGAGGGGCCCAGGCCCGCCGTCACGTAACCGTCACTTACACCCGGGCGGAGGCAGGGCTACAGCAACGCCAGCTTGAGAAGAGGTTGTTTCCGTGGACCTTGCCTTCGAAACCCTGCCCTCCGGCGCGCTCTGCATCGCGCTGAACGGGCGTCTCGACATCACGGGCGCCAGCGCGGTGGAACTGCGCTTCACCGCGCTCGCCGCCGGCCACGCCTCCGTGGTGGTGGACATGCAGGGCGTGGAGTTCATGGCCTCCATGGGCCTGCGCCTGCTGGTCATGGCCGCGCGCAAGGCCGCCTCCAAGGGCGGGCGCCTGGTGCTGTGGCGGCCCCAGCCCGTCGTGGCCGAGGTCATTACCACCTCGGGCCTGGAGGCGCTGCTGCCCATGGTGGCGGAACTCTCCGAGGCCGAGGCGCGCGTCCTGGCTTGACCCCCACCAGCCTCACCCTGCCGGCGGAGCTGGCCCGCGCGGCCGAGCTCGCCGCCTGGGTCGAGGGCGCCATCACGGCCTGGAACCTGCCCACCGCGCGCGCCCATGCGCTGCACCTCTGCGCGGAGGAAATCTTCGCCAACATCGCCATGCACGCGGCGCCGGCCGAGGTCACGGTCTGGAATGGCCCCCAATTCGACCGGACAGGCGGCGCAACCGTGAGGGCCTAGGTGGAAGCCTAGGCGTGCGCCTATGTCGAAGCCGATCGAGCGCGTCGAAATCATCACCGGCATCCAGCGCCGCCGACGCTACACTGCCG
>DASYHU010000023.1:0-38776 GCA_035998215.1 Roseococcus sp.
CGAGCCCTACCTGTGCCCGGCGAACGTCTGGACCATCGGCTACGGCAGCACCAGCGACCTGTTCGGAAAGCCGGTGACGCGCGACACCCTGGCGATCACCGAGACGCAAGCCATGGTGATGGCGACGCGCGACCTCGACCAAGCCGCCAGCCTCGCGGCGGCGGCGTTCCCGGATGGTTTGCCGAAGCGGTGGGGCGCGGTGCTGGTCCTGATGTGCAACAACATGGGCGACATCACCCGCTGGGGGCCGACGCTGCACAAGCAGCTTCTGGCGGGCCAGTGGCGCGAGGCTGCCCACCAGATGCGGCTGTATCGCAACGGGGCTGGGAAGCCCTTGCTTGGCCTGCGCCGCCGCCGCTGGGCCGAAGCAGCCTATGCGCTGGGGATGGACGCTGACGAAGCACACCGTCGCGCGTGGGCCGAAATCAGCCATGTGGACGATTGGCCGGCGCTACCAATGTAAGCGACCGGCCCATTTCCTTCACACGTCCCGGCAACATGTAAGTATCTCTTACAAGTTCGCGCGCGGCTGCTCTCCGAGGCCCCGCGCGTTCAGCCCCTCGGCCGTGGTGGTCGAGGGGCTTTTTCATGGGGCGCTTGTGCGCCAAGTGAACATCGCCGCATCATTCGGTAAATTTCTCTAGCCATGTCAGCTGGTTGCGACGTAACAAAACGGCACTCATAATGCCGGGGTCGGCGGTTCAAGTCCGCCCACCACTACCATTTTTCCTCCTACGACATCGCTTGGCGCCACGTCGCTTCTCTGAGGCGCATCATCACAGCCGCGCCGCGCGACATTGCCCTTGCGCAGCCCGGCCGCGCGCTGCCGCAGACTTCGGGCGCTGGCGGTCCTGCCGGCCATGGAGCCGCCTCACCACACCCTACCAATTTGCAACTGACTCGCAGCCGCAACCCCTCTTGCGGCCGTTCTGCAATTGCGACTAGTTTGCAATATGCCCAGCCCGGACAACCTGCATGACCTGAGCCCGCTCGGCCTTTTCCTCATGGCCGACTGGGTGGTGCGTTCCGTCATGATCCTGCTGCTGGTGGCATCGCTGGCCGTGTGGGCCGTGGCGATTGACCGCTGGATGCGCCTGCGCCGCCTGGCGCATGAGGCGGCGCTGCTGGATCGCCACGCGGCCGAGGGCGGCCGCGCCCCCCATGGCCGGCTGCCCGACGCCATCCTGGGCGCCGCCGCCACCAGCCCCGCATGGCCGGGCGAGAGTGCCGCCGACCGCCGGGCCCGCCTGGCCGACGCCATGCGCCTTGCGTTGGCCGATACCATGCGCCCCGCGCAATCGGGCCTGCCGCTGCTGGCCAGCGTCGCTTCGGCCGGACCCTTCATTGGCCTGTTCGGCACGGTCTGGGGCATCATGAACGCCTTCACCGCCATCGCCCGCAGCGGCGAGAGCAGCCTTGCCACCGTGGCCCCCGGCATCGCGGAGGCGCTGTTTGCCACGGCGCTGGGGCTGTTTGCCGCCATCCCCGCCGTGCTGGCCTACAACCGCCTGGCCGCGCTGGCGGCCGAGACGCGGGCGCGCGCCAATGCCGGCATCGCGCGCCTTGCCGCCCGCCCGCCGATGGAGGCGGCCAAGTCGCTGCCCCTCCAGGCGGCGGAGTAGGCCCATGGCCATGACCCCCACCGGCGGCGGCCAGGACGACGACGCGCTGGCCCCGCTGTCCGAGATCAACGTCACCCCCTTCGTGGACGTGATGCTCGTGCTGCTGATCGTCTTCATGGTGGCGGCGCCCATGATGGTGGCGGGCGTGCCCGTGAATCTGCCGCGCACCGATGCGCCGCGCCTCGCTGAACCGCGCGAGCCCCTGGTGGTGACGCTGACGGCCGATGGCGTGGTCCGCGTGGGCGAACAGGCGATGGGCGCGGCGGAGGTGGCCTCCACCCTGGCGCCGCTGGCCGCTGAGGCGCCGGAGCGCCCCGTGCTGCTGCGCGCCGACCGCAGTCTCTCTTATGGCGAGGCGATGACGGTGCTGGGCGCCTTGTCGCGCGCGGGGTTCAGCCGCGTGTCTCTCCTGGCCGAGCTGCCCCGCTGATGCCCGCGCACGCCGCCCCCGCCACCCACCCCGCCGCCTGGGGCTTCGCGCTGGCCCTGCATGGCGCGGTGCTCATGGCGCTCTGGCCGCAGCCCAGGCTGGGTGGTGCGCCGCCGGGCTTCGGCGTGGTCTTTGCCGAGATGGGCCAAGGGGGAGGGCAGGTGGGTGGCGCCGCCCTGACCGCCGATGCCGCCCCCGTGGCCGAGGATGACGCACCGCTGCTGCCGGAGATGCAGGCTTCGACGCCCCCGGTGGCGGAACCCCCGCCGCCCGTCATGGCCGAGGAACCCCCCATCGCGGAGCCGCCGCCCGTGGTGGCTGAGCTGCCGCCGCCTGAGCCCGTGCCGGAGTCGGAGGCCATTCCCGAGCCGGCCCTCACCTTGGCCGAGGCACCGCCGCCCGAGCCTGTGCCCGAGCCGGAGCCCATCGCGGAGCCGCCCCCGCCCGCACCGCCGCCCCCTCCTCCTGTCGCCGCGCCGCGCCCGACGCCCCCGCCCGTCGCCACGTCGCGCCCCGCGCCGTCGCGCCAGGCGGCGGCCCGTCCGGCCCCCGCGCGCCCCGCCGCCGCGACGGCCCCCGCCGGCCCGGCCAGGGCCGCCGCCCCCGCCGGCGACCCATCGCTCGGCGCGCCCGGCAGCCCCAACCCCCAGGGCGGCGCCAGCCCCACACCGCGTGCCGCCCCCGGCGCCCTGCTGCCGGACCACTACCGCGCAGGCCTCTCGGCCGCGCTGCGGCGCCACCTGCGCTACCCCATGCTGGCGCGCGAGCGCGGGCTGGAGGGCGAGGTGATCGTCCAGTTCAGCGTGGCGCGCGACGGCGCGGTGCGCGGCGTCCGCATCCTGCGCAGCAGCGGGGTGGGCGCCTTCGACAATGAGGCCGTGGCACTGCTTGCCCGCGTCTCGCCCCTGCCACCCTTGCCCGGCACCTGGCCGGCGGAGGAAGCCATGTTCGCCGCCCCCATCCGGTTCAGCCTGCGATGAACGAACGTCCCCGGCACCCGCACCCCTATATTGCGAACGATTCGCAATCGCGATATAGCCACGCCATGCCCAGCCAATTCCCGCCCCCGCCCGCCCCGCGCATTGACAGCCAGAGCCTGCTGCGCGGCCAGGTGGAGGTGGAGATCATCCACGGCCAGGAGGTCTACCGGCTGCGCCACACCCGCGCCGGCAAGCTCATTCTGACCAAGTAGCCATTTTCTACAGCGCCAGCGCGCACGCCACTGGGCCCCCGGGCCAAGCGAGCCAGCCAGCCAGCGCCTCACATCAGCAGCCCCCTTGGGGCTTCGAGAGAGGACGCATCGTGTCGGGTCTGTTTCGCCTGTGGCTCCTGGCCACTCCCGCCTTCCTGGTTCTTCCCGCCATGGCACAGGAAGCGCCCGCCACGGCGCCGGCCTCCGCGCCCGCCCTGGTGCTGACGCCGCTGGACGCCGTGACCACCACCGCCACCCGCACCCCGCAGGTGGCCGGCGACGTGGCCGCGCCCATCAGCGTGGTGCCCCGCGAGGAGCTGCGCCGCCGCCAGCCCACCCAGCTGCAGAACATCCTGGGCGACCTGCCGGGCGTCGAGGCCGACGGCATTCCCCGCCCCGGCGTGCAGCAGCCGCAGATCCGCGGCCTGGGCGGTGACCGCGTGATCACGACGCTGGACGGGGTGCGGCAGAACTTCAGCTCCGGCCACCGCGGCCGCTTCTTCTTCGAGCCGGAGCTGCTGCGCCAGGTGGACGTGCTGCGCGGCCCCGCCTCCATGCTCTATGGCTCGGGCGCCATCGGCGGCGTGGTCGCGCTGCGCACCATCGAGGCGGAGGACATCATCCGCCCCGGCCGGGCCACGGGCTTCTTCCTCAGCCAGGGCTATGACACCAATGGCGGGCGCTGGCGCAGCGCGGGTGCCGCGGCCTTCCGCGCGGGCCAGGTGGATGGCCTGGTCGCCTATGCGCGCAACGCCGGCAACAACATCGTGGACGGCGCGGGGCAGACCCTCCCCTACACCGACCCGACGACCCAGACCTTCCTCGCACGCCTCGGCTGGAACCCGGCACCCGGCATGCGCTTCGGCGCCAGCTTCATGCACCGCGAGGAGGACCAGATCATCCCCTCCGCGGCCAACACGCTGGGCACCGCCGACATCACGGACCGCCGCCTGCGCGCACAGCAATTCGCGCTGAACTTCGACTGGGCGCCGCCGGACAATCCCTGGATCGACCTGCGCGCCCAGGTCTACCGCAACACGGTGGACATCAACGAACGGCGCCTGACCGACAACCGCCGTGACCTGACCGACCTCGAGACCTGGGGCATGTCGGTGCAGAACACCTCGCGCTTCTCGGTGTTTGGCGCCGAGCGCCACGCGCTGACGCTGGGCTTCGACGGCTATCGCGACACGCAGGAGGGCCGGCGCAACGGCCTGGCCCGCGCGCAGTATCCGAACGCCAGCCAGGACGTGATCGGCTTCTTCGTGCAGGACGAGATCACGCTGGGCCGCGCCACGCTGACGGGCGGCCTGCGCTATGATCGCTACGAGCAATCCGCGACCGGCCAGCGCGGCACCTCCAATGACCGCCTCTCGCCGCGCGTCTCCTTCGCCTACCGCGTGACGGACTGGATGCAGCCCTACATCTCCTACGCCGAGGCCTATCGCGCCCCGGGGCTGAGCCAGCTCTACAACTCGGGCGTCCATTTCCCCATCAGCTTCTTTCCATTCCCGCGCTTCAACACCTTCGTGCCGAACCCGAACCTGCGGCCCGAGACCTCGCGCAACCTCGAAGCCGGCGTCAACTTCCGCTTCCGCGACACCATCACCGCGGGCGACAGCATCCGCATCCGCGCCTCGGCCTTCCACAACAACCTCGACGACTTCATCGAGACGCTGGTCTTCGCCACCACGACGGAGCAGCGCAACGTGACCCGTGCGCGCATCCAGGGGCTGGAGCTGGAAGGCCAGTATGAAAGCGGCACCTGGTTCGCGGGCCTCGGCGCCTCCATCCTCCGGGGCGAGAACCGCAGCCAGGGCGGGCCGCTCGCCCTCATCCCCGCGCACAAGCTCTCGCTCTCGCTGGGCCGTCGCTTCCAGGAGCAGGGCGTGACCCTGGGCGGGCGCGTGCAGCTGGTGGCCGAGCAGGGCCGCAAGCCGATCGACACCCAGACCGGCATCCGCCCGCAGGCCACGCCCGCCTATGCGCTGACGGACCTCTTCGTGACCTACGCGCCGCCAGAAGGCCCGCTCGCGGGGCTGCGCCTGGATGTGGGCGTGTCGAACCTCTTCGACGTGCGCCACCGGCGGCTCGCCTGGGACAGCAGCAGCGAGCGCTCCTCCTTCTACGACGTCGGCCGGAACGTACAGTTCCGCCTCTCCGCCAACTTCTGAGCCAAGGAGGCCTTCATGTCCGCGACACTGGAACACGAACACGACCTCGCCACGCGCTGGGCCCAACTGCGCGAGGCCGAGCCCCGGCTGCGCGTGCGCGACGCCGCCCAGCGCCTCGACGTGACCGAGGCCGAGCTGGTGGCGAGCCTGCCCGGCGCCACCCGCCTGCGGCCCGACTGGCTGGCTTTGCTGGAGGCGCTGCACGCCTCCGGCGAGGTGATGGCGCTGACGCGCAACGACCATTGCGTGCATGAGCGCCACGGCCGCTACGAGCAGGTCTCGGTCAGCGGCCCCATGGGGCTCGTGCTGGGCGAGGACATTGACCTGCGCCTCTTCCTCCGCAACTGGGTGCATGCGCTGCATGTGCCCGGCGGCAACCCCGGCAGCCCGCGCGGCAGCGTGCAGGTCTTCGACGCGGCGGGCGAGGCGGTGCACAAGGTCTTCGCCACCGAAGCGACGCCCGAGGGCGCGCTGGACCGCCTGGCCGATGCGCTGCGCGACGATGCGCCGGCCGCCATCCGGACGGTGCCCCGCGCGCCGCGCCCCACGCCGCGCCCCGATGCGGAGATTGACACCACCGGGCTGCGCGACGCCTGGGCCGCGCTGCGCGACACGCACGACTTCTTCCCCATGCTGCGCCGCTTCGATGTGGCGCGGCAACAGGCGCTGCGCCTGGCCGGCCCCCACTGGGCGCGGCGCCTGCCATCTTCGGCCATCGAGCGGACGCTGTCCGCCGCGGGTGCGGCCGCCCTGCCCATCATGATCTTCGTGGGCAATCATGGCTGCATCCAGATCCACACCGGCGAGGTGAAGCGCCTGGTGCCGATGGGCGAGTGGTTCAACGTGCTCGACCCGAGCTTCAACCTGCACCTGCGCACCACGGGCCTCGCCGAGGCGTGGCTCGTCCGCAAGCCGACCGAGGATGGGGTCGTCACCTCCATCGAGGGCTTCGACGCCGATGGCGAGGTGGTGCTGATGGTCTTCGGCAAGCGCAAGCCCGGCCAGGCCGAGGATCTGGGCTGGCGCGAACTGGCCGAAGGCATCGCCGCATGAGGCGCCGCGCCCTTTTCGCGCTGCCGGCGGGGCTGGCCCTGCCGGCCTTCGCCCAGGGCATGCCCCGCCTGGTCGTGGCCGGTGGCGGCATCGCCGAGATCGTCTGCGCGCTGGGGGCCCGGGACGCGATCGTGGGCGCGGACAGCACCAGCCTGTTTCCCGCGGAGCTGCGCCAGCTTCCGCAGATCGGCTACCTGCGTGCGCTCTCGGCGGAGGGCGTGCTCTCCCTCCAGCCCGGCCTGCTGCTGCTGGCGCATGAGGCCGGGCCGCCGCCGGCGCTCGCGCAGCTGCGCGCGGCGGGGGTGAACATCATTCGCGCGCCGCGCATCGCATCCCCCGCGACGCTGATGCAGGCCGTGACCGTCGTGGCCGAGGCGTTGGGCCGGCAGGCGCAGGGACGGGCGCTGAACGCGGCATTGGAACAGGATTTCGCGGCCCTCGCGGCCAGCCTGCCGCGCCCCGCCACGCCGCCCACGGCACTGTTCCTGCTGGCGGCCGGGGCAGGGGCGCCCATGGCCTCGGGCCGCGGCACCTCGGCCGAGGCCATGCTGCGCCTCGCGGGCGCGCGCTCGGCCATCCAATCCTATGAGGGCTATCGCGCCGTCACGGCCGAGGCCGCGCTGGCCGCGGCGCCCGACTGGGTCGTGGCGCCCTCGCACACCGTCGAGGGCAGTGGCGGCATCGCGCCCTTCCTGGCCCAGCCGCAGCTGGCCTTGCTGCCGGCCGCGCGGGCGGGGCGGCTCGTCACCTTCGACAGCCTCTACATGCTGGGCTTCGGCCCGCGCACGGCGCATGCGGCGCGCGACCTGGCCGCCGCGCTGCACGCGCGGCCCGACATGGCGGCGCTGCCTGACCGGCCCTGGCTGCGCGGGGCGGCATGAGCGAGGCCGCACTCTCCGTGCCGCGCGCGCGGGCGATGGGGCATGGCATGGCGCTGCTGCTGCTGGCCGGTGCCGCGTTGTGCGGGTTGCTGGTGGCGCTCGGCATCGGTGCCATCCGCATCCCGCCCGATGGCGTGCTGCGCGAATTGCTGGCGCCGCTCGGCCTCGCCACCAGCGCGCCGGGGCCGGAGGGCGCCATCATCTGGACGCTGCGGGTGCCGCGCACCCTGCTGGCCATGCTGGCGGGCGGCGTGCTCGGTCTCGCCGGCGCCATCATGCAGGGGCTGTTCCGCAACCCGCTGGCCGACCCGGGGCTGCTCGGCGTCTCGGCCGGCGGCGCGCTGGGGGCGGTGTTCATGATCGTGGTGGGGCTGGCGCTGCTGCCCGCGCCGCTGCGCCCCTACGCGACGGCGGGCGCGGCCTTCCTGGGCGCGCTGCTGGTCACGCTGCTGGTGATGCGCGTGGCCCAGCATGAGGGGCGGGTGATGATCGCCTCCATGCTGCTGGCGGGCATCATCTTCAACGCGCTGGCGGGCGCGGCCACCTCGGCGCTGATCTTCGCGGCCGATGACATGCAGCTGCGCGACATCCTGTTCTGGACCATGGGCTCGGTCGCGGGCGCCACCCCCGCCGTGCTGGGGGCCACGCTGCTGGCCGCGCTGCCGCTGATCATCGCGGCCCCCTTCCTGGTGCGCGGCCTGAATGCGCTGATTCTGGGCGAGCGCGAGGCGCAGACGCTGGGCATTCCCATCGAGCGGCTGAAATGGGCCTCGGTGCTGCTGGTGGCGCTGGCCGTCGGCGCGGCCGTGGCGGCGAGCGGCATGATCGGCTTCGTGGGCATCGTGGCCCCGCACCTCGCGCGGCTGATGCGCGGGGCGGACCATCGCTGGGTGCTGCCGGCCTCGGCGCTGATCGGTGCGGCGCTGCTGCCGCTGGCCGATGCCGCGGCGCGCGTGCTGGTGGCCCCCGCCGAACTGCCCATCGGCCTGCTGACGGCGCTGCTGGGCGGCCCCTTTTTCCTGGCCCTGCTGCTGCGGCAGCGCTTCGCACTGGACGGCCGATGATCCGCGCCGAGAACCTTCTCGTCACGCGCGGCGGGCGGCGCATCCTGGACCTGCCGGCGCTGTCCATCGCGCCTGGTGGCGTCTTCGGCATCCTGGGCCCAAACGGCGCGGGGAAGTCCACGCTGCTGCGGGTGCTGGCGGGCGAGATGGCGCCGGATTCCGGCCGGGCCTTCCTCGACGGGCGCCCGCTCGGCCAATGGCGCGCGGGCGATCTCGCGCGGCGCCGCGCCGTGCTGCCGCAGCATTCCACCCTGGGCTTCCCGCTGCGCGCGGAGGAGGTGGTGGCGCTGGGCCGCCTGCCCCATGCCGGGCGCGGCGGGCCACAGGACAGCGTCCGCGCCGCCATGCGCGAGGCCGGCGTGGCGCACCTGGCCGGCCGCAACCACGCCACCCTCTCGGGCGGCGAGCAGCAGCGTGTCCAGCTGGCCCGCGTGCTGGCGCAGCTGGACGGCGTGCCGCCGGCCGACAGCGTGCTGTTCCTCGATGAGCCAACTTCGGCGCTCGACCTTCCGCACCAGCACGCCATCATGGCGGTGGCGGCGGCACGCGCCCGGGCGGGGGCGACGGTGGTGGCCGTGCTGCATGACCTCAACCTCGCCGCACGCTATTGCGAGACGCTGCTGATGATGGCCTCCGGCCAGCGCGTGGCCGAAGGCCCGCCTACGGAACTGCTCACGCCCGAGACGGTGCGCCGCGCCTATGGGATCGCCATGCGCCGCATTCCCGACCCGGAGCGGGGCGAGGTGTTGCTGGTGCCGGCCTGAGGCGCCGGCACCCGCGCCCCCTCTCAGCGTGCCATCGCGCCCAGCGCGCGGCGCATCTGCTCCACCATCATGGCCGGCACATAGATCACCATCAGGCCCTCGCCACTGCCGATGCTCAGCGGCACGAAGCCGGGGCGGGGCTGCTGCGAGAACATCGCGTCGAGATGCACGACGGTCAGCTGCATGCCGTCGGGGGATTGTGAAACCATGACGCGGCCGCCGCCGACCACATTGCCCTGGCCCATCGGGCCGTAATCCACCGCGAAGGAGTCGCCCTGGGCAACCACGCGCGGATAGCTCTGCGCCGTGGCCGTCCCCGCCGTGGCCAGGGCGATCAGGGCGACGGCCACCAGGGGCCGGAAAAGATGACGCATCCGAGGTCTCTCCATCATGCAGGCCGCCCTCAGGCGGCGGGCTTCACGGCGCCACGTCGCGCCGCCGGACGGAGCTTGAGGCGTGGGAAGCCGTCGCTTCCAGCCGATGGCTGACATGGATTCCATTCACTTCCCGCATCGCCGGCCAGCGGCAGCCGGACGCCGCGCAGCGCCTCGATGAAGCGCGTCAGCGGCGCCGACCAGCGGCGCCCCGGCACGGTGACGAGGGCGATCTGCCGCGCCACCGGGGAATCCTGCACCGGCCGCAGCAGCAGGCCTGGCTGGGCCGCGCTGTATTCCGGCAGGAAGCACACGCCCATGCCCGCCGCCACCAGGCCCTGGATCCAGTCCTCGCGCTCGCTCAGGCAGGCCACGCGCAGCCTGGCGCCGGCCGCCGCCAACGCCGCGCCCAGTGCTTCGCGATGTTCGCAGTTGATGCGGGAGAGATAAGTCTCGCCATGCATGTCGGCCATGAGCAGGCTCTCGCGCGCCGCGAAGCGGTGGCCGGGGGCGCAGGCCACCATGTAGCGCTCCTCGTAGAGTGGTTCGGCGCTGAGGCGCTCGGTGCCGGCCGGTGGCGGCGGCATCAGCGCCGCGTCCAGTTCGCCCTGCCGCAGACGCTCGGTCAGTTGGTCGGGCCTCGCGTCAAAGAGGCTGATGTCGATGCCGGGCTCCGCCGCGCGGAAGGCGGCGAGGAAGTTCGCGAAGACGCCCGGCCCGATGGAGCAGAGGATGCCCAGCCGCAGGTCCGCGCTTTGCAGCCTGTGGTGCAGTGTCGCTTCGCTGCGGATGGCGGCACTCCGCTCGGCCAGCTCCGACAGGCGCGGCAGTACGAGGCGCCCCAGCGCCGTGAGGTGCGTGCGGCCCCGCTCCCGCGCGAAGAGCGGCCCGCCCAGCGCATGTTCCAGCCGCTGGATCGCGCGCGAGAGGCTGGGTTGGCTGACGCCGCATTCCTCGGCGGCACGGGTGAAGTTCAGCGTCCGGGCGGCGGCCAGGAACTGGTTGATGTCGCGCAGTTCCATACGGGCGGTCTCCGGTTCTCCGGAGACCGTTTCGCTCCGACCTCGCCCAAGGTTAGGCCGCGCGCCGGATGAAATCCGCGCAGCGCTCGCCGATCATGATGCAGCCGGCATTGGTGTTGCCGCTGACCACGGTGGGCATGATGGAGGCATCGGCGATGCGCAGCCGTTCGACGCCGCGCACGCGCAGCTCCGTGTCCACGATGGCGCCCTCGTCGCTGCCCATGCGGCAGGTGCTGGTGGGGTGGTAGATGGTGCCCCCCGTGCGGCGCACGAAATCCAGCATGGCCTCGTCCGTGTCGGCGGCCGCGTTGCCCGGCGCATACTCGGATTCGATGAAGGCACCGAGCGCCCTGGTGCGCGCGAGCCGTCGCGCGAGCTTCGCCCCCTCCACCATGCATTGCCGGTCCGTCTCGGTGCTGAGATAGCGCGCCACCATGCGCGGCTTGGCCATGGGGTCGGGCGAGGCCAGCGTCACCTCGCCCCGGCTTTCGGGCCGCAGCTGGCAGACGCTGATGGTGAAGCCCGGCCATTTGTGCAGGCCTTCCTTCACCGTGTCGGCGCTCCAGGGGATGAAGTGGAACTGCACGTCGGGCGTCGCGCTCTGTGGCAGCACCCGGGCGAAGAGGCCCGAGGTTCCGGCGGCGAAGGTGAGCGGGCCGCGCCGCGTCAGCGCGTATTGCACGCCCATCGCCGCCATGCCGAGCCAGGAGTTTACGCGCTCATTCATCGAGACGCGCTGGCTCGCGCGGTACATCAGCCGTGCCTGGTAATGGTCCTGCAGGTTTCGGCCCAGCTCGGGCATGTCGCGCTGCACGGCGATGCCCATCTCGGCCAGGTGCGCGGCGGGGCCGAAGCCCGACAGCATCATGATCTGCGGCGAGTTGATGGCGCCACCCGACAGCACCACCTCGCGCGTCGCGCGGATCTGCCGTTCCTCGTTGCCCACGCGATAGGCCACGCCGACCGCGCGCCCGCCCTCGACCAGGATGCGCGTGACATGCGCGTCGGTGATGAGGCGCACGCGCCCCGCCTTCACCGCGGGCTTGAGGTAGGCGGTGGCGGCCGAGCAGCGGAAGCCGTCGCGCACCGTCACCTGGTACCAGCCGGCCCCTTCCTGCACGCGGCCGTTGAAGTCGTCATTGGCGGGGAAGCCCAGTTCCAGCGCCGCGTTGATGAAGGCCTGGGACAGCGCGCCCTTGTCGCGCAGGTCGGTGGTGGAGAGCGGGCCATCGGCGCCATGCAGGTCGGAGGCGCCACGCTCCTGTCGCTGCGCGCGGCGGAACCAGGGCAGGCAATCCTCGAAGGACCAGCCGGTGCAGCCCAGCTGCCGCCAATGGTCGTAATCCTCCGCCTGGCCGCGGATGTAGATCAGCCCGTTGATGGCCGAGCTTCCGCCCAGCACCCGCCCGCGCGGCCAGGGGATGGAACGGCCGCCCAGCTCCGGCTCGGGCTCCGTCATGTAGTTCCAGGAGAGGGTGGGGTGGTACATCGTCTTGGCATAGCCCACCGGCACATGCAGCCAGGGGTTGGAGTCGCGGCTGCCGGCCTCCAGCACCGTCACGCGCAGCCCTGGAATTTCCGAAAGCCGCCCCGCCACCGCGCTGCCGGCCGAGCCGGAGCCGATGACCACCACATCCGTCTCGTCCATGGTTGTTTCCCCCGTTCGCGTCATGCTTGCGCCACGGCATGAGCAGGTCAATCGCCATCTATGGCGCTTGACGCGCCGCCCGCCCGGGATTGCCATGCGGGCCGGAAGGAAACGCCCCATGCCCCCGCTCGACATGCTCAGCGCCACCCTCGGCCCCGCCGCCTGCCTGCGCGCCGAGGAGGACATCGCCCCCTACGCCGTGGACTGGCGCGGCGTGTACCACGGCCGCCCCGTGGCCGTTCTGCGCCCCGCGGACACGGCGCAGGTGGGCGAGGCGCTGCGCCTTTGCGCCGCGCAAGGCCTGGCGGTGGTGCCGGCCGGCGGGCGCACCTCGCTTTGCGGCGCCGTGGTGCCGGGCGCGGACGGCCCGCCCAGCGTGGTGCTGAGCCTGGAGCGCATGAACCGCCTGCGCGACGTGGATGCGCTGGACAATTCCCTGGTGGCCGAAGCCGGCTGCACCGTCGAGGCCGTGCAGAACGCGGCCACCGAGGCGGGCCGTTTCTTCCCGCTGCATTTCGGCGCGCAGGGTTCGGCCATGATCGGCGGCGCGCTCTCCACCAATGCGGGCGGCATCCGCACGCTGCGCTACGGCAATGCGCGCGACCTCGTGCTGGGGCTGGAGGTGGTGCTGCCCGATGGCCGCGTGCTCGATGACCTGCGGCGCGTGCGCAAGGACAATTCCGGCTATGCGCTGCGGCACCTCTTCATCGGCGCCGAGGGCACGCTGGGCGTCATCACCGCCGCCTCGCTCAAGCTCTTCCCGCGGCTGGTGACGCGCGAGACGGCGCTGGTCGCCGTCCGCTCCCCGCACGAGGCGCTGCGCCTGCTGGCCCGCTGCCAGGAAAGCGGCGCGGAACTGGTGGCCTTCGAGCTGATCCGCCGCAACTGCATCGAGATCACGCTGAAGCATGGCACCAACATCCGCCAGCCCATGGAGCTTTCAACCGATTGGTATTGCCTCATCGAGGCCGCCAGCACCCATGCCGCCATCCCCGTGCGCGAGGCGCTGGAAGGGGCGCTCATGGCCGGGTTGGAGGCCGGCGAGGCCGAGGACGTGGTGCTGTGCGAGAGCGAGGCGCAGCGCCAGAACCTCTGGAACATCCGCGAGACCTTCCCCACCTGCTCGCGCATGGAGGGGCCGGGCCTGCCCACCGACACCTCCGTCCCCGTCTCGCGCATCCCGGACTTCCTGGACCGCAGTGCCGCGCTGATCACGGCGAACTGGCCGGAAGGCCGGATGGTGGCGCTGGGCCACATGGGCGATGGAAACATTCATCTCTCGCTCCAAGCCCCCGCAGGCATGACCCATGCGGAGTGGCACGCGCGCGCGCCCGATTTCGAGGACCGCGTGGGCGAGATCGCGGTGGAACTGGGCGGCAGCTTCTCGGCCGAGCATGGCATCGGCCAGTCCAAGCGCCGCGCCATGGCCGCGCTGAAATCGCCGGTGGCACTGGACCTGATGCGCGCCATCAAATCCGTGCTGGACCCCGAGGGGCTGATGAACCCGGGCAAGGTGCTGCCCTGACGCGCCTAGAGGTTGCCGAGCGGCTGATTCACGCCTCCGCCCACGGCGACCAGACGCCAGCCTTGAGTGCCCCGCGCGCTGCGCCTACAAGCGGCGGCGGCGGGGCGTAGCACAGCCTGGTAGTGCGTCTGCTTTGGGAGCAGAAGGTCGCTGGTTCGAATCCAGTCGCCCCGATACGCCGCCAAGCTTGCCGGTTGGCAAGCCGCGTTTTCCCGTCCATCCTTTCTGGCAAAACAGGTGGGGCGATGTCTTCGCCCGCCCGATGCAGGGAGAAATGGACATGCTCAATCGTCGCCACGCCCTTGGCCTCGCCGTCGCGGGCACGCTCGCCGCGCCGGCCTTGCTGCCCACGGGGGCACGGGCCCAGGCCTGGCGCCCCACGCGCCCCATCCGCCTCGTGGTGCCCTTCGCGCCAGGCGGGTCGAACGACATCGTCAGCCGGCTGATCGCCGAGCCCGCCTCGCAGACGCTGGGCCAGCCCATCGTCATCGAATCCCGCGCGGGGGCCGGCAGCGTGATCGGCAGCGAGCATGTCGCGCGCTCGGCGCCCGATGGCTACACCATCCTGATCAACAGCGCGCATGCGACGGTCCCCGCCATCGTCGAGCGCATGCCCTATGACCCCGTGAATGACTTCGTGGGCCTGGCCGTGGCCGGCTTCTCGCCGCATGCGCTGGTCGTGAACCCGCGCTTCCCCGCGCAGAACGCGCGCGAGATGGTGGAGCGCCTGCGCGCCAACCCGGGCCAGTACAACATCGCGACCGCGGGCCTGGGCAGCGGCGTGCACCTGGCGGCGGAGCTGCTGCGCTCCACCCAGCGCCTCCAGGCCGAGGTTGTGCACTACCGCGGCGGCGGGCCGAGCGTTGTGGCGCTGGTGGCGGGCGAGGCGCAGGTGGGCACGCCCACCATGGCCTCCTCCATTGGCCAGATCCGCGGCGGCGGGCTGCGCGCCCTTTGCGTCCTCGCCGAAAACCGGACGCCCGCCCTGCCGGACGTGCCCAGCGCGACCGAGGCGGGCATGACCGGGCTGGTGCATGAGGAGTTCTTCCCCATCGTCGCCCCCGCCGCCACGCCGCCCGAGATCGTGTCGGCACTGGCCGCCGCCTTCCAGGGCGCCATCCGCCAGAACGCGGCCCGCCTGACCGAGATGGCCGGCGTCACGCCCCGCGCCGGCTTCGAGACGCCCGACCAGGTGAAGGCGCTGATGACGGAGATGGTGGCGCGCTACTCCGCCATCCTGCGCGAGGCGGGGGTGCCGAAGCAGTAGGACGGCGTTGCCGGGCGGCCGCTACCGCTCGGGGGCCGGGGTGCGGGCGGCGTAGGCCGCCCAATCCGCATGGCGGCTGGCTTTCGCCCGCCAGTCGCCTGCCACGAGGCGCGGATGGCGCGCGGCCGTGTCCATCACATAGGCATAGGCGCGCACGATGCCGCCCGCGGCCCGCACCGGCAGCACGGTGCGCCGATACAGCCCGCCGGGCGCGCCGCCGGGCGGGCTGCCCTCCAGCGCGTCCATGGCGGCGAGCCGCGCCAGCGGCAGCTCCAGCACCTCGCCCGCCACCTCGCCCTCACCCAGCGCCAGGGCGGGGTAGGGGCCGCAATCATGCAGCGTGCCCGTCACGCGCCCGGCTTCGCGCGCCAGGCCTTCCAGGTGATGGGCATTGGCCTCGCCCGCCATCAGCGTGCCATAGACGAAGAGGTGCGCGATGGTGAGCGGGGCGGGTGCGTTCCGTGCGGCCGCCTCCAGCATGGCATGCGCGATGCCGTGCGTGGCCTGGCCTCGGCGGACGATGCCGAGGTAATCGGGATGGGGCGCGTGGAAGCCCTCGCTGCGCGTCACATAGGTCATGGCCTCCACCACGCTGCCATCGGGCAGCACGATGTGGCGCCGCGCGCGCTGGTAGGCGAAGGGCGCGCCCTCCTTGGCGTCGAGCGCCGCGAGGGCCGCGTCATTGGCGCGAAAGACCACGCCTTCCGCTGCCTGGCCGGGCCGGGCGCGCAGGTTCAGCACCCCGCCCTGGCGCGTGCGCGAGTAGCAGTCGAAGACGAGTTCATGGTCGAGCAACAGCGCGGTCGAGACCGGCTCCAGCCGCGCCGCGCCGAAGCCGCGCCGCGCGCACCAGGCGCCCCAATCCGCGGCGTCGAGATTGGAGCCATAGCCGAAATAGAGCGTCATGACAGGGCGGCGCGCGCTTCGGCGAAGGCCGCGCGATCGGCCTCGCCCACATGGGGGTAGTGCAGGTCCAGCTTCTCCAGCGCCTCGACGATGGCGCCCACCACGACGAGACGTGTCAGCCATTTGCGGTCGGCGGGCACGATCAACCAGGGGGCCTCGGGGGTCGCGGTGGCGCGGATGGCCTCCTCATAGGCGGCCATGTAGTCGTCCCAGTGGCGGCGTTCGCTCACATCGGCGGCGCGGAATTTCCAGTGCTTCTCCGGCTCGTCCAGGCGGGAGAGGAAGCGGTTCTTCTGTTCCTCGCGCGAGACGTTGAGGAAGAACTTCAGCACCACCGTCCCCTGGCGTGTCAGGTAGCGTTCGGTGGCCGCGATGTCCTCCAGCCGCTCCTTCCAGATGTCCTTGGTCACGCAGGCGGGGGGAAGCTGCTGTTTCGCGAGGATGGACGGGTGGACGCGCGCCACCAGCACCTCCTCGTACCAGGAGCGGTTGTGGATGCCGATCTGCCCGCGCGAGGGCAGGGCCTGGATGTGGCGGCGGAGGTAGTCCTGGTCGAGCTCCTGGCTGGTCGGCGCCTTGAAGCTGGTGACGTGGCACCCCTGCGGGTTCACCCCCGAGAACACATGCTTGATGGTGCCGTCCTTGCCCGCCGCGTCCATGGCCTGGAAGAGGCACAGCACCGACCAGCGGTTCTGGGCGTAGAGCATGTCCTGCAATTCGGAGAGGCGCTCGATCCCCTTGGCCAGCAGGTCCGGTGCATCGGCTTTCGACAGGCCGAGGCTGCCCGCGTCGTCCGGCGCGTGGTCCGCGAGGCGGAACCCCTTGCCCGAGGTGATGCGGTAGCGCGCCAGCGCGGCGGAGGTCTTGCGCTTCATGGGGGCGATGGTCGCAGCACGCGCCCGCCGCGCCAAGCCCAGATCAGCCCCGCCGCCTGCAGGGTCGCCGTCAGCCCCATGGCCCAGCCATAGCCCGCCGTGGCCCAGCCGCCCGCCTCCGTGCGCGGCCAGAGGTCAATGATGGCGCCGATGAGGTATTGCAGGATGAAGACGAGCACGAGCATGGCGAAGTTGATGGCCGTCGCCACGCGCCCCGCCAGCTCCGCGCCGAAGCCCTGGCCCACGGCCGCATAGGCCACCGGCCCCGCCGCCCCGAACAGCGAGAAGGCGAACCAGACCATTCCCATGGTGAGCAGCCCCGCCGGCGGGTTCAGGATGAAGACGAGCTGGATGGCGAATTGCGCGCAGACCGCCAGCATCGGCACCAGCATGGCCGGCGCGCCGCGCGCCTGCAGCGCCGAGGAAAGCTGCCCCATCAGGATGGAGCCCACCGCCATGCCCGCCGCATAGACCAGCAGGATGGTGGCGCGTGGCCCCTCGTCCAGCCCGCCCACGTCGCGCAGCCAGGGCCCGGCCCAAAGCCCCGAATAGACGAAGTTCATGGCCGACAGCACGATGATGGCCGGCACGAAGCGCAGGAAGAGCGGGTGGGTGAAGATGGGGCCATAGGCCGCGATTTCCGCCGCCAGGTCGCGGCGGGCGGGTCGCGCGGCGCCGGGGGGCGCGTCGGCCAGGGAGAACCAGATCCAGGCGGCCACCACGAGGGCCAGCAGGCCCAGGATCAGGAAGCCGCCCCGCCAGCCTACAAAGGGCAGGATTGTCGCCATGGGCAAGGTGGCCGACATGCCGCCCAGCGCGCCCACGAAGACGCCGGCCCCTGTCATGGCCGCGACGCGGTGGCGCGGGAACCACTGCGTGTTGGCCTTGAGCATGGCCATCAGCCCTGCCGCGATGCCGATGCCCGTGATGAAGCGCCCCGCGCCCAGCATGATGGGCCCGGTGGCGAAGGCGCAGAGAAAGAAGCCGAGTGCCGCGAGCAGCGTCAGCACCGCCTGCACCCGGCGCGGCCCGTAGCGGTCCAGCGCCACGCCCACGGGAAGCTGCGTCGCCGCATAGGCCACGAAGAGCACGGCCGCGAGCAGCCCGAGGTCGCTCGCCGAAAGTGCGAATTCCAGCGCCAGCAGCGGCCCGATCAGCGCCAGCACCGCGCGGCTCGCCTGGTTCAGGAAGTTCACGGCCGCGAGCGGCAGGGTGACGCGCAGGAAGGCCCTCACCGCGCACGCAGCCGGATGGTGAGGGGGCAATGGTCCGAGATCAGCGGGCGCAGGGCGCGGTCACGCTCGGCATAGACCAGGACACGCAGGCTGCCGGGCACCATCCAGCCCCGTGCCGGCCCGCCCAGCAGGATGTGGCTGATGAAGGGCCGTCCCCCGCGCGGGCCCGCCCAGCAGGGGTCCGAGGCGCCCTCATTGGCGCGCAGCAGGCGGCCGGCCTGCTCCAGGCTGGCGCTCATCTCGTCGCGCGGGTGGTCCATGCGGCGGTTGAAGTCACCCAGGATGGCGTAGGGGATGCCCTCGCGCTCCCGCGCCGCGATCCAGCCGGCCAGCACGGCCGACTGTTCCGCCAGGTTCGCGCATTGCCGGCTGCGTTCGGCCTCCAGCGGGCCGGACTGGCAGCCGGCGGCAAGATGGATGGAGAGCAGCCGCAGCCGCCCGCCCGCCCATTCCACGGTGATGTCGGTGCCGCGGCGGTGGGAATACCGCGAGTCCGGCGCCACATCGAGGCCGGCGAGGTCCGCGTTCTGGCTCACCCGCAGCCCCCGCCGCACCGCGAACCCGGTCCGCTGCACGTCGTTCTCGCGCGGGAAGAGGAAGGCGTAGTCGCGCGTGGAGAAGACCTGGGCGGCGGCGTCGGGGCCGTCCACCTCCTGCAGCGCCACGATGTCGGCCTCCAGGCGCTGGGCATAGCCCTGGAGGCGGGCGTAGTCGGCGCGGTCGCGGCGGGGAATGTCGCGGGGGATGAGGTCCGCCTCGCCGCCGCGCAGCGACAGCCAGGCGATGTTCCAAGAAGCGAGCTTGAGTTCGGCCGCGTGGAGGGGCGCCGCCAGGACCAGGAAGGCAAGGAGCAGGAACCGCATGCCCCCACCATGCCGGGAAATGCGCCGCGCGGCGAGGCGGGTTCAGAGCAGGAGGGGCGCTGGCGCCGGAACGGGGGCGGCGGCAAGCTCCCGCGCGCCGCAGGCGCGGAGGAAATCCGCGATGGCATCCATCTCTGTGGCGGGGCGGGTGGTGTCGTGGAAGGCGTCGTCGGCCGGGCTTCCGGGCGGCACCCAGATCACGGTCTCGTAGCGCGCGCGGGTCAGCAGCACGCGGTAGGTGTTGCGAATGAAGTCGCGCTCCTCCACGCCGGCCACCACCTGCCAGCGCGCTCCGGCGAAGGCGCGGCATTGCCATGCCTCGCCACGGCGCACGAAGTCGCCGCCCCAGGCGAGCCCCACGGCATCCAGTTCGAGGCCCTGGCAGGCGTATTCCGTGGCGCAGACCTCCAGCGCGTCGGAGGCGCGGATGTCCGGCCAGCGTTCGAGGAACCAGGACACCGGCTCCTCCGTCCCGGTCAGCTCCGCGCCGAACCCCTCGGCGCGCAGACGCCGCGCGCCGGAGGAGCGCACGAAGCCCGCGCGGCGCAACCCGGGCGCGAGGCGCCGTAGCGCCGCCCGTGCCTCGGCCAGCGAACGCGTGACGAAATAGGGCACCCCGCCCGCCTCCGCCGCGATGCGCGCGGCCTGCCCTGGCTCGCCCCGCACCACGGCGTCCACCCATGCCGCGCCGGCGGGGCTGCGGACGGAGCGAATGGGCACGGTGAGGTCCAGCGCCGGGTCGAGCCGCAGCCAGGGCCCGGGCATGAGGCGCTGCGCGGCGTCCGGACCTTCCAGCACGCGGGGTGTGGCCACGGCCTGCCAGCCTGGTGTGGTGGCAATGACATGGCCCCATTCGGCCAGCCCCGCCTCGCCGGTATTGATCTCCTGCCCCTGGCCCACCAGCGCCACGATGGCGGCGAAGCCCGCATGGCGGCCCATGATGGCCAGCGCGTGGGCGGGTTCGCTCATGGTCAGCACGCTTTTGCGGCGCTGCGTGTCGCGTCCGGCCTGGGCGGCGTTCCAGGCGCGCTGCGCCTCGTCGAAGACGATCACGCGCTCATGCGGCGGGCCGGCCTTGTGGGCGTTGTCGGCCAGGAAGCGGTGGACGTTCTGCAGGGCCTGGGCGGTCTCGTGCCGCGCCGCGCGCAACCTGCCGCCGCGCCGCCGCCGCTCGGGGTCGTTGCTGGGGCCGAGTGCCAGGCTGATGCCCGCGCGGTCACAGGCCAGCGCCTCGCGCAGGACCGCGACCAGCGGCGCATTGCCGGTGAGGAAGGCCGTTCCCTCTCGCCGATGCTCGCCGAAGACCACGTTCAGCCCGCACAAGGTCTTGCCGGCACCGGGCACGCCGGTGACGAAGACCACCACGCGCCCGCCCGCCTCCCGCGCCGCGTCCAGCGCGCGGAGGATGGCATCAGTGGTCGCGGTGAGGTTGGCCGTATCCGCGCGCGCGGCGGCGATGTCCGCCACGCTGTTGCGCGCGAAGAGGCGTGCGGCGGCCTCCACGATGGTGGGTACGGGCGCATAGGCCGCGCCGAGCCAGGCGCGCGGATCGAGCGGCGTGGTCGCCGGCGCCGCGTCGTCCAGCAGCGCCAGGCGTTCTGCCAGGTTCGCGGCATTGGCCTGAGCCACGGGCGCGACGCCCGGCACGGGCAGGCCGAACTGCAGCGGCACCGCGCGCGCCCCGGTCGCGACCAGGATGGGGATGATGGGGTGCGCGCGGCTGCCCGCGTGGAAATCGCGCAAATCCTGCGCATAATCCTCGACCTGCGCGAGGTCGGCCGCCGCTGGCGGCGTGGCGCCCACCTTGAACTCCAATACCATGATGGCGCGGGCGGTCAGCAGCACCACGTCCATGCGGCGTTCCAGCCGCAGCATGTCGTATTCGAAGGCGAGGTGCGCGCCCGCCCAGCGGGGTGCGGCCAGCGCGGCTTGCAGGAGTTCGGCCTGCGCCTCCCAGGCGCGCAGCTGCGCGGGCTCGCCCGCCAGCCGGTGCTGCGTCTGGAGGAAGCTCAGCCGCTCCGCCACCACGCGCGGCGGGGTCGCGAGCAGTTCCGGGACGCTCAGTTCCAGCCAGGCCCTCATCCCCGGAGCCTGCCAGGCCAGGTCGCCAACAACAAACTCCCCATCATCAGCGCGAAGCCCGCCGCATGGACCAGGCCGAAATGCTCGCCCAGGACGAGCACGGCCGTGACGGCCGCCGTGGCCGGCAGGAAGCCCGTGAAGACGCCGGCCACGCCGGCCGGCACGCGCCGCAACCCCGCGAACCACAGCACCAGGCACAACACGCTGGCCGTCAGCGAATGGAACACCAGCAGCCCGAGCAGCGACGGATCGCCCAGCGCCGCCACGGCCCCGAAGCCGGGTGCCGCGAAGGGCAGCAATACCAGCGCGGAATAACCCTGCATCCAGAGGGAGGCGGTGAAGACCGGCACCGCGCCGGCGATGCGCTTGGCCAGCAGCACATAGATGGCCTCGCCGCAGACGCCCACGAAGACCAGCAGGTTCCCCAGCGCCGAGGACGCGCCCGCGCCACCGCCCAGCCGCGCCAGGGTGATGGCCGCCATGCCGAGGCCCGCCAGCCCCGCCGCCACCCATTGCCGCGCCGAAAGCCGCTCGCGCAGCCAGAGGAAGCTGCCCAGCGCCACCACGGCGGGCAGCGTCGCCAGCACGAGGCCCCCTTCGAGTGCCGAGGTCAGCCGCAGCCCCGCCAGCAGCCCCGCATTGTAGAGCGCCGTGCCGAACACCGCCTGGAGGAAGAGGTTGCGCTTCACCGCCCCCGGCACCCGCACCGCGCCATCCAGCCAGCGCGCCAGCGGCCACAGCACAATGACGGCCAGCGCGCAGCGCAGGAAGGCGATGAGGGCGATGGGCAGCGCCTCGGCCAGCAGCTTCGCCACCGCCACATTCGCGCCGACCAGCGCCATGGCGAGGGCAAGCTGGCTGTAGGCCAGCATCACGGCAGGGGCGCGCTCCGGCTCACGCGGGCCGTGCCCCCAGTCATGCTGGCGGCGCCTGGGCGGGCACGCCGTGCTTCAGCCGGTCCACATCCACCAGCTGCGCCGGGAAGCCCGCGATGTAGCCCTTGTCGTCGAAGGCGAAGCCCTCGGCCTCCAGCAATTCGCGTTGGACGGGCTTGGTCACGCGGCCATCCACCGCCACCAGGCGGTGCCACGGCAGGCGGTCGCGTTCGGGGCCGTCGAGCATGGCGAGGATGTAGGCCACATGCCGCGGCATCACGTCCAGATGCGCCCCCACCGCCGCGAAGCTCACCAGCGCGCCGCGCGGCACATGCATGGCGATGGCCAGGACATCGGCGCGGATGCGCGCATAGTGGGGAGATTTCGGCTTCACGCCTCGCCCCCGTCGCGGCGATAGGGGGAGAGTTCCGCCAGGTCGCGCATGCGTTCCATGATGGCCGGGCGCTCGGCCTCGAGGAAATTGCCCACCGCGTCCGACAGCCCCTTGTGCGCGATGAGATGCGCGGACCAGGTGGGGCAGGGCAGGTAGCCACGCTGGATCTTGTGCTCGCCCTGCGCGCCGGCCTCGACGCGGGGCAGCTTGTGCTGGATGGCGAAATCTATGGCGCGCAGGTAGCAGAGTTCAAAGTGGAGGAAGGGCACCTCCTCCACGCAGCCCCAGTTGCGGCCATAGAGGGCCTCGCGGCCCAGCAGGTTCAAGGCGCCGGCCACGGGCTCGCCGTCACGCTCGGCCCACATCAGCACCACGCGCTCACCCAGGCGGTCGCCCAGCAGGGGCCAGAACTGGGGCGTGAGGTAGGCGCTGCCCCAACGCGAATCCACCGTGTTGCGGTAGAAGCCGTGGAAGGCGCGCCAATGTTCGCGCGTGATCTCTGGCCCACGCAGGGTGCGCAGCGTGAGGCCGCTTTCCGCCACCTCCCGCCGCTCGCGCCGCAGCGCCTTGCGCTTGCGGGAAGAGAGGGCGCCCAGGAAATCCTCGAAACTCTCGTAGCCCCTGTTGTGCCAGTGGAACTGCACGCCCAGGCGTTGCAGCCAGCCCAAGGCACCGAGTTCCCGCCACTCCTCCTCCGTGCAGAAGGTGACGTGGACGGAGGAACAGTTCAGCGCGCCCATGGCCTGCCGCAGCCCCTCGGCGAGCGCCGCCACCGGCACGCCGGGCCTTCGCAGCAGCCGCGGCCCGGGGACGGGGCTGAAGGGCACCGCCACCTGGAGCTTGGGGTAGTAGCGCCCGCCCGCCCGCTCATAGGCATCGGCCCAGCCATGGTCGAAGACATATTCGCCATAGGAATTCGCCTTGGCGTAGCAGGGGGCGCAGGCGAGCAGCGCGCCGCCCTCGTCGCGCAGCGCCAGGTGCTGCGGCAACCAGCCGGTGCGGGGCCCGGTGCTGCCGCTGTCTTCCATGGCCGAGAGGAAGGCGTGGCTGACGAAGGGGTTGTCCCCGGCGCAGGCATCCCACTCGGCCACCGGGATTTCCGCGATGGCGCGGTGCAGGCTGAGCGTCAGGGGGAGGGGCGAATCCATTCCCCCCATGTAATGCAATTCAGGCCAGTTCCAGGATGGCCTCGACCTCCACGGCCACATTGCCGGGCAGGGCCGAGACCCCCACCGCGCTGCGCGCATGGCGCCCGGCCTCGCCGAAGACGGCCACCGCGCAATCGGACGCGCCATTGATGACAAGCGGTTGGTCGCCGAAACCGGGGGCGCAGTTCACATAGCCCGTGATCCGCAGCACGCGCTTGATGCCGCTGAGGTCGCCGCCCGCCGCCGCCCGCGCATGGGCGAGTATGGCGAGAAAGCAGTTCTCGGCGGCCGCCTTGGCGTCCTCGACGGACACCTCGGCCCCCACCTGCCCGATGGGCCAGAGCTTTCCTTCGCGCCGCGGCACCTGGCCCGAGACGTAGAGCGTTTTCCCCGAGATGGTGAAGGGAATGTAGTTCGCGACCGGCGCCGCGGCCGGCGGCAGGGTCAGGCCGAGTTCGGCGAGGCGGGCTTCGGGGTTCATCGGCAATTCCTTGGTTCAGGCCACGACGCGCAGCCGCCCGCGCCGCTCCGCGGCAGGGGTGGCCGGCAGGTCCAGCGGCAGCAGCGGCGCCTGTTCGGAGGCGCGGGCGGCGGCATCCGGCGCCACATCCTCCATCTCGGGCTGGGGCAGGGCGCCGCCGAGGTAGTCCATGGCCAGGCGCCGGAAGGCCCAGTCCAGCACCGAAGTGGCGCGGGGAATGTCCGGGTCGCCCTCCACCACCCCGGCCGGGCCGAAGCGCGTATAGGCGAAGGCGTCCACATAGGCGGCCAGCGGCACGCCCTGCGCAAGGCCGAGCGAGACGGCCTGGGCGAAACCATCCATCAGGCTGCGGTAGGCCGCGCCTTCCTTGGCGAGGCTGAAGGCGATCTCGCGCAGCTTGCCGTCTTCCTCGGAGGTGCGGAGCGCCACGCGATGTCCGCCGATGGTCACATGCAGCGTCTGGCCCAACTGCCGGCGCAGTGGCGCGCGCGGCGCGGCGGCCGGGCGGGCGGGGGCGGGCAGGGCCACAGGGGCAGGGGCGGGCGCGCTGAGGAAGGGCGTCACCGCCTCCAGCATGAGGCGGCGCGGCGCCTCGCCCACCGGGGCCAGCAGCCGTGCCACCTGGTCAGGCGCGGCGCGGCGGGCGGCGGCGGTGGGCACGTCCACCACGCCCGAGGGGGTGGAGACGGGCCGGCTGGCGCCCGGCGCGGGCGCGATGCCAGCGGTCTCGGCCCCCAGCAGCGCCTCGGCCGCATCGGCGGGGGAGAGCGCCACCACCCGCGCGTGGCGCAGGCCGGGGGCGCCCATGGCCGCGTCCAGCGCCGCGCGCGCGGCAGCGGCCAGGCCCGGCACGGGGGTTTCGGCCGGCGGTTCGGGCCAGATCAGCGCCACCGGCTCCCGCGCGCCCAGGCGCCGGGCGAGGCGGCCGCTCTCAGCCTCGGCGGCGCCGCGGGTGATGGCGGCGATGGCGGCGGCCACCTGCCGGGCGCCCACGCTGTCATAGGGCAGGCCAAGCCCGGCCAGCAGCCCGGCCAGATCCGCGAAGCCCAGGCGCAGCTTGAGCGGCTTGCCGCCCGTGCTGGCGTCCAGGAAGCGCAGGCCCAGCGCGCAGGCCTCGGTGTAGCCTTCCAGGTCGAAGCCGCCTTCGGGCTCCAGGAAGGCGGGCAGGTTCAGGACGAAGCGGGGTTCCCCGCGTGGCTCGCCGCGCCAGCTTTCGGCGCCTGGGGCGCCGCGGCGGGTCAGCAGCAGGGCGCGCCAGCCTTCGGCCAGGGCGCGCGCCTCCTCTTCCTCGACCACGCCGGCCTTCCGCCCGCGGACGAGGGCGCGGGAAATCCAGCCCTCGGCGAGGCGGGGCAACGAGATGGGGCCTTGTCCGGGGGCGAGGGCGGCGAGTGCCGTCGCAGCCTCCTCCTCCCAGGCGGCGGGCAGGGCCACGGGGCGCGGGGCGGCATCGGGGTCCGCCCCCGCCCGCGTGCGCCGCAGCGCGAGACTTTCCCACAGCGTGCCGTCATTGCGTGCCATGGCTGGCAGGCTAGCCCGCCGCGTTCTGCCAGGGAAGCCGGATGCGGTGGTCGGAGTACCCTGGGGCCACCATATGTTGTGGAAAAGCCACTTGGTGCCGCGGTTGGACGGCCGGCGCGTTTTATGGGATAACGCATCCATGTCCGCGATCCGCCTGTTCTTCGCCCGCCTCACCAGCCGCAAGGTCGGCTCGGATGAGTTCGGCAATGTGTATTACGAGTCGCGCAAGCCCATGCCCGTCTACAACCGGCCCCGCCGCCTTGTGGCGCTGGCGCGCGGCCTCGACAGCTCGTCGGTCCCGCCCGAGTGGCATGCCTGGCTGCACCACACGACCGATGCGCCGCTTTCCGGGCCTAAGCACGCGTGGCAGAAGCCGCACCGCCCCAACATGACGGGCACCCCCGGCGCCTGGCGCCCGGCCGGGCATGACTATTCGGGCGGCCGCCGCCGCGTCACGGGCGGCGACTACGAGGCCTGGACGCCGGGCGGCTGAGCCGCCACATGGACGCCGTCGGGCGTCTCTGCCCCGTATGAGGAATGATCGCATGAAGGCCCAAAGACTGGCCGAGATCGCGACGGGCGCCGTCGTCATCGCCGTGGCCGTGTTCTTCCTGGCCTATGCCGTCGTGCAGGGCGGCCGCGCCAGCGCGGGCAATGGCGGGCTGGTCCTGACCGCTTCGTTCGACCGTGTGGACGGGTTGAGCAACGGCGCCGATGTCCGCATCGGCGGCGTGCGCGTGGGTTCCGTCACCGAGATGCGGATAGACCCGCGCACCTTCCTGGCCGAGCTCACCCTCAACGTCCGCTCGGACCTGCAATTGCCGCGCGACTCCTCGGCCGAGATCCAGTCGGAATCCCTGCTGGGCGGCCGCTACGTCGCCATCGTGCCAGGCGGGGCGGACCAGGTGCTGGCCAACGGGGGTCGCATTACCGACACCCAGGGTTCGATCAGCCTGGAAAGCCTGCTCGGCCGCTTCATCTTCTCGGTGACGCAGATGA
The DNA here is from genome assembly GCA_035998215.1 of Roseococcus sp. Classification (GTDB taxonomy): domain Bacteria; phylum Pseudomonadota; class Alphaproteobacteria; order Acetobacterales; family Acetobacteraceae; genus Roseococcus. Next base: position 26,396 of record DASYHU010000023.1, read on the forward strand.
ACCCGGCCGGCGGCGAGGCCGCGCCGGCCACTCCCCCGCGGTGACCGGCCTGCCCGCCATCTGGCCCGGGGCCGATGGCCAGCCCATCGCCTGCCGGGAGAAGTTGAAGGTGCTCGCGGAAAACCACCAGGAGGCTGCCCAGATCCTGCAGGATGCCTTCGAGGACGCGGTGCTGATGGGCGTGGACGAAGCCGCGATGCGTGACATCCTGGCGGGGCTTGTGGCCGGGCTGCGGAGCCCGAAGGGACGGGGGGCGTGATGCGCCGCCTCTTCCTGTCCGCCCTGCTCGCGCTCGCGCTGCCCACGCTTGCCCAGGCGCAAGGCTGGGTGGAGCGCCGCACGGCCGAACTCCAGGCGCTGGACAAGGTGACGGCCCGCATCTCCGTGATCCGCGCCACGCTGGGCCAGCCGCTGCAGTTCGGCACGCTGACCATCACGCTGCGGGCCTGCCACGCCCGTCCGCCCGACGAGGTGCCCGACGCCGCCGCCTGGCTCGAGATCACCGATTCGCTGAGCCCGCCCAACAGCGGTCCCGTGTTCCAGGGCTGGCTCTTCGCGGCCACCCCCGCCGTCAACATGCTGGAACATCCGGTCTACGACCTGCGCGTGTTGAGCTGCCGCTGAAGCGTCGCGCCCCCTTGTTCCCGCCGCCCTGAGGGGCCACTGTCTGGTGGCGAGGCTGCCCGGTGCGTCAGGCACAGACATCCCCAGGGCCAATACGCAACTCCCGGGAACTGGCGCTGGCCGAACCGTGGTTCGGCTATCTGGTGCCCACCTGCTTATGGCAGGCCTTGGGAGGATGCAGACGCCAACGGCCAGGGTGGCTTCGCGCTTGACCCCATTCAGCCGCCTTGCGGCTGAATGGGGTCAAGCTTTTTTTATGCCCTCAGGCGCCGGGCGCCGCCTCCGGCGGCTTGGCTTTCGCGCCGTGCGCTGGCGGTTTGCGTTCGAAGGGCGGTTCGGGCGCGCCGGCCGCGTTGCGGCCGGATTCTCGTGGGGCGCGCAATGTCCTGGCAGTCGGACGCGATGCGCGGTTGCGAATGGCAGGCCGGTCCGCGGCCGGGCGCCTCACTCCTTCTCCAAATTCTGCGCGATGCCCTCGATCCGCTCCGCGATGCGCGTCAGCCGCTCCGCCAGCATCGGGTCCTGCTCCTGCGGCGGCAGCTGGATCAGGCCGGGGGGCTGGGCCTGGTGCTGGGCCACCTCGCGGCGCAGGCGCAGCAAATCCATCCGCAGGTCATTCGCCTCGTCGGCAAAGAGCAGGGCCACGTGCAGCAGCATCCGCGATTCGCTGAGCTGCCCGCCCATGGAGCGGATCAACCGCACCTTCTCCTCGATCTGCGCGATCAGGTCCTGGACATGGCCTTCCTCGCCATCCTTGCAGCCGATGGTGTGGCTGTAGCCGTTCACCCGGACATTCACCTGGCCCATCGGCCCCTCCCTGCTGCTGGCAGCCCGCGCGGGGCCGCATCCTTCCCGCCGTTCAGGCTTCCGGCTCGTCCAGCGCCCCGCGGAGCCGGACCAGCGTATCATCGAGCTGGGCCGACAGGGCCTCCAGCTCCGCACGCGGCACGGTGTCGCCCGCTTGCGCATCGGCCTCCGCCTGGCGCAGGCGGGCGGCACGCCACGCCTCCAATGCGCCGGCCAATCGTTCCACCGCAGCCTCAAGTCGTTCGGCCGCCAGCATGTTCATGTCCTTCGCGGCCAAGCCCGTCTCTCCACGCCCATGCCTTTGCCGTGCCCACGCCTCGCTGGGCCCACGCCCGACGAGCCGGATGCCGCCCCGTGGGAAAACCCTTCCCGAAAGCGTTGACATGCCAGGGAAGCAGGGTCAACCGCATTGCAGCATGCTCCCTCCCGTAGTCCTCGCCCCCTGCGTCATCATCCATGGCGCGCCCGAGCTGGCCGCCGTGCTGGCGCTGGCGGGGGACAGGCGGCCCCGGCTGCTCTCGGCACCAGGGGCCGCCGCCTGGTGGGGGGTGGAGGGGTTTCGCGCGCTGCTGGACGCGCATGGCGCTCTGCCGCTCGGCATCCTCGACACGGCCGATGCCCCGGGCCATGCCCTGGCCGCCCTGCGCGCGGGCTTCCCGACCGTCGTGCTGGACCCCGCCGTGCCGGCCTTCCCGGCCCTGGCCGCGCTCTTCGCCGAAGAGGGCGCCACGCTGCTGCCCGAGGCTCCACCGGCGCTCGATCTCGCCCGGGTGCAGTTGCACAAGCCCGCGGGACGGAGGCATCTGGCGCGCTGGCTCGGGCTTCCCCGCATCCATGATCTGGCCTAACACCCCGCAAACAGGCCGATTGCCCCCGAAAGGACATGCGATGAAGCTGACCCCGCAGGTGAAGAAGATCCTCTCCTGGTATGAGAGCGACAATCCCGGCACCAAGGCGAACCTCGCCCGCATCCTGATGACGGGCCGCCTGCGCGGTACCGGCCGCATGGTGATCCTGCCCGTGGACCAGGGCTTCGAGCACGGCCCGGCCCGCAGCTTCGCGGCCAATGCTCCCGCCTATGACCCGCACTACCTCTTCGACCTGGCGATTGACGCGGGGCTGAACGCCTATGCCGCGCCGCTGGGCATGATCGAGGCGGGTGCCGCCACCTATGCCGGCTGCATCCCCACCATCCTGAAGGTGAACAGCAGCAACAGCCTCTCCACCACCAAGGACCAGGCCGTGACCGGCACGGTGGCGGATGCGCTGCGCCTGGGCTGCTCGGCCATCGGCTTCACCATCTACCCGGGCAGCGAATACCAGTTCGAGATGATGGAGGAGCTGCGCGAGCTGGCCGCCGAGGCCAAGGATGCCGGCCTCGCCGTCGTCGTGTGGTCCTATCCGCGCGGCCCGATGCTGGACAAGGTGGGCGAGACCGCGCTCGACATCTGCGCCTATGCCGCGCACATGGCGGCGCTGATGGGCGCCCACATCATCAAGGTGAAGCCGCCCACCTCCGCGATCAGCCTCGATGCCGCGAAGAAGACCTATGACGGCTTCCCGGTGCAGGACGACGCGGCGGCACGCTTCGCGCATATCGTGAAGGCCTGCTTCAACGGCCGTCGCCTCGTGGTGTTCTCCGGCGGCGAGGCCAAGGGCGCCGACAGCCTGCTGGCCGAGGCCCGCGCCATCCACCAGGGCGGCGGCAACGGCTCCATCGTGGGCCGCAACGCCTTCCAGCGCCCGCGCGACGAAGCGCTGAAGCTGCTCTCCGACATGATTGACATCTACCGCGGCAAGGCCTGATCCAAGGCCGGGCCTGGTGTCGAGTGCTGGGGGGCGCGGGTTCCGCGCCCCCTTTTTCATGTCCGCTACTCGATGCGGATATTCGCCTCCCGCACCAGCCGGCCCATGGTGGTGCGGCCTTCGGTGACGAAGCGCGCGAATTCGGCGGGGCTGCTGCCCAGCGGCACCGCGCCGATCTGCGCGAGGCGCTGAGCCACCTCGGCATCCTCCAGCGCGTGGCGCAACGCGGCATGGATGGTGTTGATCGTGGCCTCGGGCGTGCCCGCGGGCGCGAAGAGGCCGGTCCATTCCGACAGCTCCACCCCCTGGATGCCCAGCTCGGCGAAGGTGGCCAGTTCCGGCGCCAGCGCCACGCGCCGCGGCGCCGACAGCGCGATGAACCGCGCGCGCCCGCTCTCCACGATGGGCTTGGCCGAGAGCAGGGTGATGAACACGCCATCCAGCGTGCCGCCCGCGAGGTCCCGCGCTGCGGCGGCGCCCCCGCGATAGGCCACGTGCGTCAGTTCCACGCCCGCCGCGCGCGAGAGCATGGCAAGCCCCAGATGCCCCGCCGTCGCATTGCCCTGGGTGCCGATGTTCAGCGGCTGTCGGCGGGCCAGCGCCACGAATTCCTCCAGCGTCCGCACCGGCAGGTCGGCTTTCACGGCCAGCACCTGCGGGAAGGTCACGACCTGCGAGATGGGCGTGAAGGCCGTGGTGTAGTCGAAGGGCAGCCCCTGCAGCAGCGAGGGGTTCACGATGTGGCTGGAGGCGTCCATCAGCAGGGTCTGGCCATCGGCCGCCGCCCGGGCCACCTCGCCCGCGCCCAGCGAGCCGCCCGCGCCCGTCCGGTTCTCCACGGCGATGGGCTGGCCCAGGCGTTCCCCCATGCGGGGGCCGAGGGTGCGGGTGCTGCTGTCCGCCGCGCCGCCGGCGGAGAAGGGCACGATCATGCGGATGGGGCGGTTCGGGCTCCAGCCTTGGGCGCTGGCGGTGCCGGCGGCCAGCAGGGCGGGCAGGGCGAGGGAAAGGCGGCGGGTCAGCATGGGTGTCCTCCCGGTCATGCAACGGATTACCGTCCAGAAAGCCGCGCGGCCCGGCCCCGTCAAGCCGGGTCGTTTCGCTGCCCGCTGAAGCCGTGCCGCCCGGGGCGCGGTAGCAGGTGGCCATGACCGACCTCCTCGCCATCACATTCATCTTTCTCCTGGCCGGCTTCATGAAGGGGGTGATCGGGCTTGGCCTGCCCACCATCGCCATGGGGCTGCTGGGGCTGATCCTGGGGCCGGCGCCGGCCGCGGCATTGCTGCTGCTGCCCTCCTTCGTGACGAACCTGGTGCAGATGGGCCCGCCCGCCGCGGCGCTGGCCATGGCGGTGCGGCTCTGGCCGATGCTGCTGGGCGTCGGCCTGGGCACGGCGCTGGGCGGCTGGCTCTGGGGTGGCTTCGGTGGGCGGTTGGGCGCGGTGATGCTGGGCGTGGCGCTGATGGCCTATGGCGGGCTCGGGCTGACGGGCTGGCGGCCCGCCTGGCCGGCGCGGACGGGGTTGCCGGTGGGGATGGCCACCGGCGCGCTGACGGCCGCGACCGGCGTCTTCGTCCTGCCCGCCGTGCCCTGGCTGCAGGCCCAGGGCCTGGGCAAGGATGGGCTGGTGCGGGCGCTGGGCGTGTCCTTCACCGTCTCGACCCTGGCGCTGGGCGGGCTTCTGGGCGGGGCGGGGCTGCTGGAGGGTGGGCTGGTGCTGGCCTCGCTGCTGGCGCTGGCCCCGGCGCTGGCCGGGCAGTGGCTGGGCGCGCGGCTGCGCCATGTCCTGCCTGAGGCGCGCTTCCGTCAGGTCTTTTTCCTGGGCCTGGCGGTGCTGGGGGCGGCGATCGCCCTGGGCTGACGGCGGAGAATGCCCACGAATTCTTCACCTTCCGGATGCAAGGTTCGTGTCCGAGGAGAATTCGCATGCAACGCTTCGCCCTGTTCCGCTTCAAGAGCCTCGGCACCAGCCTGGCGCTGGCCATGACGCTGGTCGCCTTCCTGGCCTGCGCGGGCTTCGCCGCCGTGCTGCTGGTGAACCAGCGCGCCTCCCTGGACGAGGACACCGAACGCCGCCTCGCCAGCGCCCGCTCCGGCTTCGAGACCGCGCTGGCCGCCGAGGCGCGCGAAGTGCTGACGGCTTCCGAGATCCTCGCCGCCCTGCCCGCCGTCACCCAGGCCGTTGCCGCGCGCGACCGGGAGGCCCTGCTGGCCCTGCTGCGTGACGGCCAGGTGGCGGCCCAGGCGCGCGGCCAGCGGCTGAACGTGCATCTGCCGCCCGCGGTGAACCTGCTGCGCGTGTGGCGGCCCGAGCAGCATGGCGACGACATTGCCTCCCGCCGTCGCACCGTGGTGCAGGCCGCCACCACCGGCCGCAGCGTCGCAGGCCTGGAGGTCGGCGCAGCCGAGGTCTCCCTCTTCGGCGTGGCGCCCATCCGGGCCGGTGGTCAGGTGGTGGGCACCATGGACGTGGCGCTGGGCCTGACGCCCGAGGTGCTGGGCCGCCTGCGCGACGCCGCGGGGCTGGACTTCACCCTCTATCGCCGCACGGCCGATGGCACGGCGCGCATCGGCGGCGGCCTGCCGGGCGCCCCGGATGGCACGCTGGACGCCGCCACGCGCCAGTCCATCCTGGGCGGGGCCGAGCTGCGCCGCGAGGGCGCGGCCGGCGGGCGGGATTTCGCCATCCTGGCCGTGCCGCTGCGCGACTTCGCCGGCCAGCCCATCGGCACGGTGGAATTCGCCTATGACCTCTCCGCGAAGGCCGCTGCCTTCCAGGACGCCTTGCGCTCGGTGGGGCTGACCGCGCTGGTCATGCTGCTGCTGGCCGCCACGGCCGGGCTGCTCTTCGCCCGCGGCCTGAGCCGCCCGCTCAAGGGCATGACGCTGGCGCTGGAAGGCCTGGCCGCGGGCCGGCTGGATGCCAGCGCCGCGGGGGCCGAGCGCCGCGACGAGATCGGCGGCATGGCCCGCGCCTTCGCCACCCTGCGTGCCGCGCTGGTGGAGGCTGAGCGGCTGAAGGCCGCCCAGGCTGAGGCCGAGGCGCGCCTCGCCGCCAGCCGGGCCGAGGCCACCGCCGCCACGGCGGCCGAGGTGGAGGGCTCGCTTTCCGGCGTCACCACGGCGCTGACCGAGGCCGGCGCACGCCTTGCCGAGGCGAAGTCGCGCCTGGAGGAAACCTCGCAGCGTTCCGGCGAGGCCAGCCAGGATGCGGCGCAGGGTGCCGGCATGGCGGCCGAGAATGTGCGCGCCGTGGCCGCGGCCGCCGAGGAACTTGCCGCTTCCACCAGTGAGATCGGCCGCCAGGTGAGCGAGGCCGCACGCGTCGCTTCCGAGGCCAGCCAGCAATCGCGCGAGACGGACGCCAAGGTGCAGACCCTGACCGAGGCCGCGAGCCGAATCGGCGATGTGGTGAGGCTGATTAGCGGCATCGCGGGCCAGACGAACCTGCTGGCCTTGAACGCCACGATCGAGGCCGCACGGGCCGGCGACGCCGGCAAGGGCTTCGCCGTGGTGGCGAGCGAGGTGAAGAACCTGGCCGGCCAGACCGCCCGCGCGACGGAGGAGATCGGCGGGCAGATCACCGCCATGCAGGCCGCGATGGAGGCGGCGGTCGCCGCCGTGGCCGACATCGCCAGCACCATCCAGCGGTTGGACGGGATCACCACCGCCATTGCCGGCGCGGTGGAGGAGCAGGGCAGCGCCACGCGCGAGATCGCGCGGTCGGTGCAGGAAGCGGCGGCGGGCACCTCGCTCGCCTCCACCGCGGCCGAGCGCGTGGCCGGCGAGGTGGATGCCGCGCGGGGCGCGGTGCAGGGCGTGGGCGAGGCCATCGGCCTGATCGGCGAACAGTCGGGCCGGCTGGATGCCGAGGTGGGAGCGCTGGTGCGGCGACTGCGGGCCGCATAGCGCCTGATCGCCTTCGGTGGAATCACCGGGGGCGTGAATCAGCCGCGGGCGTAGCGCCTGATCGCCTTCGGTGGAATCACCGGAGGCGTGAATCAGCTGCCGCCGCGCGCCGCTTGCCGCGCGCGGCGGCAGGCGCCACACAGGCGCCATGGATGACCGCTGCCGCCTCTATCTCATCACCCCGCCGCGCCTCGATGCGGGCTTCGAGGCGCGGCTGGAAGCGGCGCTGGAGGGGGGCGACGTGGCCTGCCTGCAGCTGCGGCTGAAGGACGCGCCCCCCGATGAAATCCGCCATTGGACCCGTCGCCTCATGCCCATCGCCCAGGCGCGCGACGTGGCCTTCCTCCTGAACGATGACGCGCCACTGGCCGCAGAACTGGGCTGCGACGGCGCGCATCTGGGCCAATCCGATGGCGACCATGCGGGGGCGCGGATGCTGCTCTCGGGGCGCATCCTCGGCATCACCTGCCATGCGTCTCGCCACCTGGCCATGACGGCCGGCGAAATGGGCGCGGACTACGTGGCCTTCGGCGCTTTCTTCCCCACCAGCACGAAGGAGACGCAGCATGTGGCGGACCTCGAACTGCTGTCCTGGTGGAGTTCGGTGATGGAAATTCCCTCGGTCGCCATCGGCGGCATCACCGCGGAGAACTGTGCGCCGCTGGTGCAGGCGGGGGCGGATTTCCTGGCGGTGGTCGGCGCCGTGTGGAACCACCCGGAAGGCCCGGCGGCGGGCGTGGCCGCCATGAATGCGGCCATTGCCGCCGCCTTGGCCGAGACCCCCGCCCATGGAACTTGAATACGAAACCGCAGACGTCTTCACCACCACCCGCTTCGGTGGCAACCCGCTGGCCGTGGTCCATGGCGCCGAGGCGCTGGACGGCGCCCGCATGCAGGCCATCGCGCGGGAGTTCAACCTCTCCGAGACGGTGTTCGTCCTGCCCTCGGGTGTCGCCGATGCGCGCCTTCGCATCTTCACGCCGGGGCAGGAGGTGCCCTTCGCGGGCCACCCCAATGTCGGCGCGGCGGTGCTGCTGGCCCGGCGGATGGAAGGCGCGTCCGGCACGCTCCGGCTGGAGCAGGAGGCCGGCATCGTCACCGCCTGGATCAGCCGCAACGCCGCCGGCGCGCCCGCGGCCGCCGAGATCGAGGCGCCCTTGCCCCTGCAACTCGGCGCCAATCTGGACCCCGCCGAGGTGGCCCTCTGCGCCGGCCTGGCGCCCGGCGCCATCCACACGAACGGCCACCCTCCCATCGAGGCGGGCTGCGGCCTGCCCTTCGCCATCGCGGAGGTCGAGGATGTGGCGACCCTCGCGGCCGCCACCCCCGACATCGCGGGTTTCCGCCGCCACCTCGCCCGCACCGGCGCGCTGCTGCTGCACGCGCCGCTGGGCCTGGGCCGGCGCCGCGTGCGGATGTTCTCGCCCCTGGATGGCATCGGCGAGGATCCGGCCACGGGCAGCGCCAATTGCGCCCTGGCCGGGCTTCTGCTGGCCGTGGCCGGCGGCAGCGTGCTGAACCTGGAGGTGGAGCAGGGCGTCGAGATGGGCCGCCCCAGCCTGCTGCACCTGGCCGCGCGGCGCGACGCGGACGGCGCCATCCGCGTGCGCGTGGGCGGCGGGGTGGTTCCCGTCGCGCGCGGCACCATCTGGGTGTGATGGAGGAGATCGATTTCTTTCGCGCCCTGCACCGGCCCGGCACCATTCTCGACATCGGCGCGCATGACGGGCTGCTGACCGCGCCGCTCGCGGAACTTCCCGGCGCCCATGTCATCGCCTTCGAACCCCTGCCGAGCGCCATGGCGCGGCTGCGCGAGCGGCTCGGCACCCACCCCCGCGTCACCCTGCGCACCGAGGCCCTGGGCGCCGCCCATGGCGAGGCCACGCTGACCCTGCCGGTGGTGGCGGGCGAGGCGGCGGAGCAATGGGCGAGCCTCGCCAAGACCTATGCGGGTCACGCCGGCGTCACCACCGAGCGCCATCCCGTCACCGTCCTGCCGCTCGACGCGCTTGAGCTGACCGATGTCACCGCCATCAAGCTCGACGCCGAGGGCTATGAGGAGGAGGTGCTGCGCGGCGGCCGCGAGACGCTGCGCCGCTGCCGTCCGGTGCTTTCGGTCGAGATCGAGGAACGGCATCGCCCGGGCAGCACCGTGGCCGTGCCGGCGCTGCTGGCCGAATGGGGCTATACGGCCTGGTTCTGGCATGCGGGGCGCCTGCACCCCTTCGCGGCCTTCGACGCGGCCACCATGCAGGTGGCCAGCCCCGACCCCAGCGTGTTCGCCGCCTCGGACCCCTACATCTTCACCTTCTTCTTCCTGCCCGGCGGGGAGGGGCTGCGGCCGCTCGCCCGGGCCGGGTTCGGCACAACGGAGCCTGGAACAGCCGGCTGAAGAGGCGGAGCAACCAACCTGAACTGGTATGTACCTGTCGATTTGCCTTGTGGAATTGGCTTCGGACACTTGAAATACCCGAAGACAACAAGGGAGGAACGACATGTGCAGCTTGTGTGATGGCCCGCGGATGGCGCGGCGGGCGATGTTTGCCGGTGGGGCCGGATTGCTTGCGACTTCTATCGCCGCACCCGCGATGGCACAGGGAAGCGCGGCTGCGCCGGCCAATCCCGCCGCCGCCTTGCAGGCCCTGGTGGAGGGCAATGCACGCTACGCCAGCAACCAGCCCCGCCGCCGCGACTTCTCCGCGCGCCGTGTGGCCCTCGCCCAGGGGCAGTCGCCCTTCGCGGCCGTGCTGGGCTGCGCGGATTCGCGGGTCGCGCCGGAACTGGCCTTCGACCAGAATCCTGGCGACCTTTTCGTCGTGCGGGTGGCGGGCAATTTCGTGACGGCGGAGGGCCTCGGCAGCCTCGAATTCGGCGCCGCCGTGTTGGGCACGAAGCTGATCCTGGTCCTGGGCCACACGAGCTGCGGGGCGGTCAATGCCACCGTAGATGCGCTGCGCCAGGGCAATGCCCTGCCCGGCAGCATCGCGGGGCTGGTCACGGCCATGAAGCCCGGCATCGAGCCCGCGATGGCGGGGCCTGGCGGGCATGAACTGACCCGCCGCGCCCTGGTCTCCAACGTCCGGCACAATGTGCGGGCGCTGGAGACGGCCTCGCCCATCCTGGCGGGGCTGATCTCGCGCGGCGAGCTGGCGGTGCGGGGCGGCCTCTACGACCTCGCCACCGGGCGGGTCGAGCTGGTCTGAAGGCCGCCCCCTTCCGCGCGCCACAGCATGATCATCATGCGTTGATCACGCTGTGGGCGTCGCCGAGCGGCTGATTCACGCCTTTGGCGCTTCCGCCAAAGGCGATCAGACACTAGCGCGCGCGGAAGGGCCGGTGGCAATCGCCGCAGGAGGCGCCGGTGGCCTGCAGCGCCGCACCGAAGGCCCGCGCGTCGCCTGACTGGGCGGCGGCGTTCAGTGCCTCCAGCCGGGGGCCGAGGGCCGCCGAGACGCGCTCGAAATTGGCGCGGTCGGTCCAGATCTCGGGCAGGGCGCGGGTGTCGAGCCCCGCGGTCCCGCGCGCCGTGCCGGCGGGGAAACGGTCGGGGAAGTTCACGAAGAAGGCCTGCACGGCGGCCACCCGCTCGGCCGCGGGGCGCGGGTCGCCGCCGGCGCGCGCGATGGCGGCCATGGCCTCCATATGGGTGCCCACGGCGCGCAGCCCGTCGCGGCGCTCCTGGACGATCTGGGCGGGGTTGGTCTGCGCCGCGGCGGTGCCCAGCAGGGCCAGCAGGCCGAGACCGATGAGGAGTGGCTTTGACATTCGGCTGTCGCTCACAGGTTGAGGCTTTTCATCGCACACCCCCGGCTTGCCCGCCAAGCGCCGTAACGTTATGAGACGCGCACGGCACCGGAGTGTAGCTCAGCCTGGTAGAGCACTGTGTTCGGGACGCAGGGGCCGGAGGTTCGAATCCTCTCACTCCGACCAGCCGTTTCAAAGTCTTAGCCGACGACAGCACAGTGCGCGGCGTGCAGCCTGAACCCTCACACCTCCAGCGCACCCGCCGCCCGCCGCAGGTAAGCCGGTGAAAAACGGGCATAAACCCGGAAGGTCACCGCCTCCGAGGTGTGGCCGAGATACTGCGCGATCTCCGCCATCGGCACGCCGGCCTCGGCCATCCACACCGCCGCAGTGTGGCGCAGGGCGTGCGGAGTGACCCACGCCAGCCCTGCCGCCTCGGCCGCCCGGTCGAAGGCCTTGCGGATTTTCCCCACCCTCTCCCCGCCATATTCGATGACGTATGTGCTGGTCCGCGCCGCATAGGCCGCTGCCAGTTCGCGCCGCGCCGCATCCGTCAGCGGAACCGTGGCCCGGCGCTTCCGCGTCTGCGGCCCGTTGGCCAGGCGCACCATGCCCGCCTCCAGGTTCACCCGGTCCCATGTCAGATCCAGGATGGCGCCCATCCGGCCGGCGGTGGCCAGCGCCAGCACCACGAAGAGCCGGACATGCGGGGTCACGCAGGCGCCGAGCAGCCGGGCGTATTCGGCCCGCGTCAGGTGGCGGCTGTTCGGGGCGGGCTTGGCGGGCAACTCCACCGCATGGCCTGCCCCGGCCGCGTGCCAGTTCAGGGCGGCGCGGAGGAACGTCAACTCGGTGTGGATGGTGCCGTCGCCCGCCCCGTCCTGCCGGCGCTGAGCGGCATAGGCGCGGCACAGGGCGCCGTCTATCTGGTCGGGGCGCAGATGGCCGAAGGTGGGCTTGAGGCGCTTCCACGCCCACGCGGCGCGTTCCCTGGGGCGATCCTGCTGGTAGGCCTCCCAGATGCCCGCCACCGTGTCACGCGGCGCCTGGATGGCGCGCTGGTAGTCCGCAAGCGCCCTCAGGGCCTCATCACGATCTTGGGTGCGGAGGGCGCGGCGCTTCGTCTCACCGCCCTCGCGCCAGACGGCATACCACCACCCTCGATACAGCTTAGCGCGCATCGCCGTTCATACTCCGGGACAGCCTCGGCCGGGATACGATACATGCCCCGGCCGATCTGGAAATGGCGCAGCTTGCCCCGGCGGCAGAGGTTGCGAACGTGCTCGGGGCTGCATGACCACCGCTCGGCCAGGCTCTCGGGGGTGTAGGGGGGCGGCGTCTCAGGCATCGGCCTTCCTCACTGCATACCGTGATGTGACGACGCGCCACCCGTCGCGGAACTCGACCAGCACGGAGTTGAGGCGGCCACGGGCGACCACGCGGCAGGGCTGACCATGGCGGCACTCCCCGCCAAGCATGCGCCGCCAGCGG
>DASYHU010000028.1:2500-25850 GCA_035998215.1 Roseococcus sp.
ATAAGGGCGTTCGGTGGATGCCTTGGCGCCAAGAGGCGATGAAGGACGTGGCACGCTGCGAAAAGCCGCGGGGAGATGCGAGCGATCGTTGATCCGCGGATGTCCGAATGGGGAAACCCACCCGCAAGGGTATCCTGTTCTGAATACATAGGGACAGGAGGCGAACCCGGGGAACTGAAACATCTCAGTACCTGGAGGAAAAGACATCAACAGAGATTCCGTTAGTAGTGGCGAGCGAACGCGGATTAGGCCATTTGATGCATTGGAATAAGCCGAACCATCTGGAAAGGTGGGCCATAGTGGGTGATAGCCCCGTAGGCGTGATGTCTGATGTGTTGATCGAGTAGGGCGGGGCACGTGAAACCTTGTCTGAACATGGGGGGACCACCCTCCAAGCCTAAATACTCCTTGGCGACCGATAGTGCACAAGTACCGTGAGGGAAAGGTGAAAAGCACCCCGACGAGGGGAGTGAAAGAGACCTGAAACCGGACGCTTACAAGCAGTCGGAGCCCTCATTGTGGGGTGACGGCGTACCTTTTGTATAATGGGTCCGCGAGTTCGTGTTGGCAGCAAGCTTAAGCCGTTAGGTGTAGGCGCAGCGAAAGCGAGTCTGAATAGGGCGCATAGTTGCCGGCATGAGACCCGAAACCGAGTGATCTAGCCATGGCCAGGCTGAAGGTGCGGTAACACGCACTGGAGGGCCGAACCCACGCCTGTTGAAAAAGTCGGGGATGAGCTGTGGCTAGGGGTGAAAGGCCAATCAAACTCGGAAATAGCTGGTTCTCCGCGAAATCTATTGAGGTAGATCGTTAGGTGGTCACCTTCGGAGGTAGAGCACCGGAAGGGCTAGGGGGGCCCAAAGCCTTACCAAACCCTACCGAACTCCGAATGCCGAAGAGTGCAGCCTGGCAGACAGACTGTGGGTGCTAAGGTCCATAGTCGAGAGGGAAACAGCCCAGACCACCAGCTAAGGTCCCCAAGTCATGGCTAAGTGGGAAAGCATGTGGGACGGCCAAAACAACCAGGAGGTTGGCTTAGAAGCAGCCATCCTTTAAAGAAAGCGTAATAGCTCACTGGTCTAATAGCTGTCCTGCGGCGAAAATGTAACGGGGCTCAAGCCATGCACCGAAGCTGTGGATGTGCGTAAGCACGTGGTAGCGGAGCGTTCCGTAGGCCTGTGAAGGTGCACTGTGAGGTGTGCTGGAGGTATCGGAAGTGCGAATGCGGACATGAGTAGCGACAAACAGGGTGAGAAACCCTGTCGCCGAAAGTCCAAGGGTTCCTGCGCAAGGTTAATCCGCGCAGGGTGAGCCGGCCCCTAAGGCGAGGGCGAAAGCCGTAGCTGATGGGAACCAGGTGAATATTCCTGGGCCCGCCAGAAGTGACGGTCTTGAAGTTCTGTCAATTCTTATTGGATTGAGTTGGCAGTTGGATGGATCCGGGAAACAGCTCTGGCATTGGACCGTACCCGAAACCGACACAGGTGGACTGGTAGAGAATACCGAGGCGCTTGAGAGAACCATGTCGAAGGAACTAGGCAAATTGCTCGCGTAACTTCGGGATAAGCGAGACCCGCTGGCGGGCAACCGTTGGTGGGTGGCACAGAGCAGGGGGTGGCGACTGTTTAGTAAAAACACAGGGCTCTGCGAAATCGAGAGATGACGTATAGGGTCTGACGCCTGCCCGGTGCCGGAAGGTTAAAGGGAGGAGTGCAAGCTCCGAACTGAAGCCCCGGTAAACGGCGGCCGTAACTATAACGGTCCTAAGGTAGCGAAATTCCTTGTCGGGTAAGTTCCGACCTGCACGAATGGCGTAACGACCTCCCCACTGTCTCCGGCATGGGCTCAGCGAAATTGAATTCCCCGTGAAGATGCGGGGTACCCGCAGTTAGACGGAAAGACCCTATGAACCTTTACTGCAACTTCGCAGTGGCGCCAGAAAGGAACTGTGTAGGATAGGTGGGAGGCTTTGAAGCATGGGCGCTAGCTTGTGTGGAGCCAACCTTGAAATACCACCCTGTTTCTTTTTGGCGTCTAACCGAGCCTGGTTATCCCGGGCCGGGACCCTGCGTGGTGGGCAGTTTGACTGGGGCGGTCGCCTCCTAAAGTGTAACGGAGGCGCGCGATGGTGGGCTCAAGCCGGTCGGACATCGGCTGTTGAGTGCAAAGGCATAAGCCCGCCTGACTGTGAGCGTGACAGCGCGAACAGAGACGAAAGTCGGCCTTAGTGATCCGGTGGTCCCTCGTGGACGGGCCATCGCTCAACGGATAAAAGGTACTCTAGGGATAACAGGCTGATCTCCCCCAAGAGTCCACATCGACGGGGAGGTTTGGCACCTCGATGTCGGCTCATCGCATCCCGGGGCTGGAGCAGGTCCCAAGGGTTCGGCTGTTCGCCGATTAAAGCGGTACGTGAGCTGGGTTTAGAACGTCGTGAGACAGTTCGGTCCCTATCTGCTGTGGGTGTTGGAGACTTGAGAGGATCTGTCCCTAGTACGAGAGGACCGGGATGGACATACCTCTGGTGCACCAGTTGTCACGCCAGTGGCACCGCTGGGTAGCTAAGTGTGGAACGGATAACCGCTGAAAGCATCTAAGCGGGAAACCGACCTCAAAACCAGGTCTCCCTGAGGGCCGTGATAGACCATCACGTCAATAGGCCGCATGTGTACGTGCAGCAATGCACTCAGCTAAGCGGTCCTAATCGCCCGATAGGCTCAATACTACGCCGCCAGCGCGGTTCAGGTCAGCGATGATCAGAACACCGTGCGCAGCACCAAACCCCACAACTTTCACTCTCATTCAACCAGCCTTCCGCCACCTGAACCGCCCTCCGTCAGAAACGACGGCAAGGATGGTTCGGTGGCCTGGTGCCCATCGCGGAGTTGATACACCCGATCCCATCCCGAACTCGGCCGTGAAACACTCCAGCGCCTATGGTACTGCCGCTTAAGCGGCGGGAGAGTCGGTCAGCGCCAGGCCACCCAACCATCCTTAATATCATAAAAGCACCCACGCGGGGTGGAGCAGCCCGGTAGCTCGTCAGGCTCATAACCTGAAGGTCACAGGTTCAAATCCTGTCCCCGCATCCATCTTGATTTGCGAAACCAAAACCCCAGCCATCACGCTGGGGTTTTTCGCGTTCTGGGCCTCGTTACCCAACGCCAACACCGCCGCCAGGGCGCCGCGGACCTCCACACGCAGCGTGCCCTCCTCGGGGATCAGGCGCACCGCCTCCACCAAGCCACGCAGCTGCTCGCGCACCTCCGCGCCGTCCTCCCGCGCCAAGGCGTCCGCGAGCTCCGCCACCTTGCGGCGGTACACCTGCGCCAAATTGGGATGCAGCCGCGGGGCAGGGGCCTTGCTCTCCGCCATGGCGGCCTTGAGCTCCTCCCGCCGTGCCTCCAGCGCCACCATCCGGTCCTTGACCGTGGAGACCGGCGCGCCCTCCGCGAGCGCGTCCACCAATTTCTCCAGCTGGCGCTCCACCCGTGCGAGCTCGCCCTGCTGCTGGGCCAGGACCGCCGAGCGCTCCCCCTGCAGCCGGTTCCACTCCTCCGTGAACGCCTCCACGAAGACAGCAAACACATCAGGGTCCATCAGACGCTCCCGCAGCGCCCCGATCACTGTGCCCTCCAGCTTGTCCTGCCGGATGGTCAGCCGGTTGGTGCAGCCCGTCTCGCCCTGGTTCCGCGCCACCGAGCAGCTGAAATGCGTCGCGCTGCTCTTGGAGTACCCGCCCCCGCACAGCCCGCACCGCATCAGCCCGGAAAAAAGGAATTTCGGACGCTGCTTGGCCCAGAAGGGGTTCGCCTCCCCAGGCGAGCTTGCCCCCTCCGCCTTGTCCATGGCCGCCTGGCGCGCCCGCACCCGATCCCAATCCGACTGATCCACAATCCGCAGCTCGGGCACCTCCTGCGTCACCACCGCGCCCGCCTCATTGTCGCGCGCCACCCGCCGGCCCGTCGCCGGGTCCTTGATCCAGCGCCGCTGGTTCCACACCAGCTCGCCCACATAGAGCCGGTTGTTCAGGATGCCCGTGCCCTTGTGACGGTTGCCCACAATGGCGCTGGGCGCCCAGGCGCCGCCCCGGGGGGAGGCAATCCCCTCCTTGTTGAGCCGATGGGCAATGCGAATGGCCGAAACGCCCGCCGCATAGTCCCGGAAAATCCGGCGCACCACCTCGGCCTGGGTGGGGTCGATCTCCCTGAGGCCGCGTTCGAACTCGCCATTACGGTCGATGGGGCCGCGGACGATGCGGTAGCCATAGCTCACGCCCCCGCCGCTGCGCCCCTGCCGGACCCGGCCCTCCAGGCCACGCCGCGTCTTGTCGGCCAGGTCCTTGAGGTACAGCGCCCCCATCGTGCCCTTGAGCCCGATGTGCAGCTCCGAGACCTCGCCCTCGGACTGGGTGACAATCCGAACCCCCGCGAAGCTCGCCTGCTTGAACAGACCCGCCACATGCTCCTGGTCACGGCTCAGCCGGTCCAGGCTCTCGGAAATCACCACCTGGATGGTGCCCGCCCGCATGGCGCCCAGCAGCGCCTGGTACCCAGGACGCAAGGTGCTCGCGCCCGACACCGCGTAATCCGTGAAGGTCTCTGCCACCTCCCAGCCCTCGCGCAGCGCCAAAGCCCGGCACACGCGAACCTGGTCCTCAATCGAGGCATCCCGCTGGTTCTCGCTGGAAAAGCGCGCATAGATCGCAGCGCGAATTCCCTGCGACCTGGCCTGGCGCGAATGTCCTGTCATGGGCGACCCTCCCCAAGCTGGAAGACCTCCATCATATCCGAGTCCACAGAGCCCCGCATCACGACACAGGGCCCATGAGCGCCCGCGCGCGGGGCGCCAGCCGCCGGCGCTCCGCGGCCAAGGCGTCATGGTACTGGCGAAAGGCCAGCACATCGCCACTGCGGTCATAATGCTTCTGCATGGTCGCCTGGCTGATGCGCAGCAACTGCGAGGCCAGGTAGGGATGCTCCGGCACCAGCAGCGGCAGCGTCGAGGCCAGGCAATGCCGGAAGCGGTGAGTCCGGAAGCCTGCGCCAGGACCAAACCGCGCCGCGCTCCGGACCGCCACCGCATTGGACAGACCCGACTCCGAAAGCGCCCCGCCGCGATATCCCACCCAGAAGGCATCGGTCACCGCGCCGCGCAGCATCTCCCGGCGCTCCACCTCCACATAGCGGTCGATCCAGGGCGCCAGAATCCGCGTGATTGCCCCCTCGATATGCCGGCGGTTCTTGACGTCCTCGGGCGGCAGCCGCAGGTGCCACACCCCATCCAGCGGATCGCGGAGGATGCTATCCTCCAACCGGAGTGACAGCACGCTGCGTAGGCGCAATCCCCGCAGCGCCTCGATCGAGATCAAGAGCCCGTCGCGCAGCTGGGGCCCCCGCTGCTGAAGATGCGCGATCTCCCGTGCCTCGGCCATCAGGTCGAGTCCCCAGAGAAAAAGGTCGGCCGGGTGGTGCAGCACATGCACCTGGCGCTCCATGGCCAGGAAGTCCCGCAGGCACAGCCCACCCGGGCGCAGGATCCACCCATGCTCCCCGCGCGGCTCCATGATCCGCAGCGCGCTGACCAGCTCGCCGATCCGCCCCACCACCGTGTAGTCCGCGTTCTCCAGATCACACAGTTCATGGAAATATGCGTCCAACCGCTCGGGCGTGACCCTGCCACTGGGCCTGTCCACGGCCTCGAGCCATCCGCGCCGTGTCAGGAAGGTAAGCCAGCGGCCATATCCGCGCGCGGCCTTGCCCAACGTGGCCTCCGCCAGGCGGCGCACATAGGCGTGTCCGGAAAGCGGCCGGTCCCGCGTCGCCATCGCCCCCTGCCAGAGCCCCCGTTCCAGGGCCGGCCAGTCGGCAAGGCGGAGGATGCGCCGCTCCTCCTCCATGAAGCGCGCCATGGTCAGCGCCCCCTCGGGCGGGTTCGGCTCGGCCGCATCTTGGCGAGCGCGGCCTCGCCCCGCAGGCGGCTGTCCCGGCGCTGGCTGAGCAGCGCCTCGTCCACCATCTCGAAGGCCACGATGCTCTCCAGCCCCGTGTAGTAGCGCCGCGTGGTTTCCACATCCTTGTGACCCAGGACGCGCCGCAGCACCTCGTACTGGCCAGGGTAGCTCGTGAGAAAAATCAGGCTGGCAAAGCCCCGCATGGCGTGCGGATGCACCCGCACCCCGGTCGCGCCCTCCACCTCGTCCTGGAAGATCGCCCGAAGCTGGTCGGTCGAGAGCGGGCCCTCACCATTCTGCCCAGGAAAGAGGTAGGGGTTGCCGGGCGTGGCCAGCAGCTGGCGCCCCTCCCTGATGAAGGTCTGCAGCATCTCCCCCGCGGCGCGGGGAATGCCGAAGTCATGATCCTCATGACCTTTGGTCTCCCACCCCTCGAGCTGGATATGGGTGGGGCGCCGCGGCCCATCGAGGTACCGCAGATGCCGCGTCAGCGTGAGCCGATGCAGATTGCCGATGCGCATGGGGCAGCAGATCAGGAGCTCGATGATACAGGCGGCGCGTTGCAGCCGCGCCCGCTCGATCGGCTCCAGCCCGTCCTGGCGCGCGCGCGCCATCAGATGGGCGGGCAACGCGAGGAGGATCGCCCGGCGCTCCTCCTGCCAGAGGAGGCGCAGGCATTCCCGCGCCTTGGGCCCCATCTCAAGCTGGTTCCGCGGGGTCAGCTCGCGATGCCATTCCACCAGCGTCTCCACCTCCTCGGGAGGCAAGGCGAGATGGTGACGGGCAATCAGCGCCAGCACCTTGCTGATGGATTCGCGCTGCGAACCGATCTTGCCATCGGCCCGCTCCAGGTAGAATTCGAGGATGCGCCGCGCGTTCTCGAGAGGCTGGACCAGCACCGCGAGGCTGGTCACCGCCTCCATCGGAAAGCCGCTGGCGAGCAGGGCGGCCACCGCCTGCCGGATGGAAAACTGCCGCGTGGCAAGCGTGGCTGGGCGCCAGGGGCGCAGACGACGCCGCGAGCCACCGGTGACCAGAAGGGGGGGCCGCGTCCAGGGGCCCGCCCTCTCGCCTCCCTCACGCCCCCGCATGGGCTTGGCGACCATCATCCCCGTGAAGCGCGCCGTGAAGGCATCCACATCCGCCTGGAAGCTCGCGGGCAACGCCTCCAGCGGGAAGGTGTAGGGGATGCGGCGACGCGGGGCGCTGACCGTGGACAGACCCGCCTGATCCGGCTGCTGGCCAAGGGCGCGGTTCCACGAATGCGCGAGCTCCGGCGCGCGGGTATGGGCATTGGGGAAAATCCGTGTGGCCGCATCCTCGGTGGCAAACCGCGCCAGCAGCGCGTCATCCACATCAGCGGGAGACAAGCCACGCTGGTCGCAATAGCGGGCCAAGCCGCGAAGCCCGGCCCGCAGCCCCTCGGGGCTCACATGGCCGAGAAAGGATTTCCAGGGGGGCGAAAGCCGTCCCTCGCCCTTGATGTCGGGGGCGTGCCAACCCGCAAGGCGCAGCGCCCGCCGCAGCCGGCTGACCAGCTGCTCGAAGGCCGCGTGGCCCATGCCATGCGCGGCAGGGGCGTGGCGGTACAGGTCGTGGTTCAGCTGGCTCACATTGGCCAGGACATTGGCCGGGGGCTGGTGGAGGATCTGGGCCGTCCGGCGCAGGGCCGAGCGCAGGTCGTGCCTGGTGGATTCGGGCAGATTCTGCTGCTGGCCCACCCACTGCATGAGCGCCGCGAAGTTGGGCGGCGGGCCCGCCGGCAGCGTAAAGGGCTCGTGCTGGCGGCTGGGCCGCAGCGCCGGTGCGGAACGCTCCACCTCCAGCTGCTCCTCGGGCACAGGCGCCGGCCCCACCTCGTCGGGCAGCGTGATGGTCGCCTCCGGCGCCACGCGCGCCGTGCCCATCGGCTGGAGCGCCCGCTCGGGCTCGGGGTTGGGCTGGGGGGTGGGCTGGGGCTCAGGTTCCGAGGCGAGCTGCGCGAAAAGGTCGAGCTGCTCGGCACCACGAAGGCGGTCAAAGCTCATCGGAAGGCTCCATGACAGGGGATGACAGGGGCGGACATTTGCAAGCGCATAGCCCAGTTGATGAGCGAGATTTGTGGGGCCGGGGTCTTGCGAGGCGTCCGGAAAGCCGCGGAATTCCTGGGGTTCATGCGCGCCCCCTACGGATGAAGGCCGACACCGCCTCGACCTCGAAACGCACCCGCCCGCCCAGCCGCACCGCCTTGAGAGACCCCTCCGCCACATGGCGCCGGACCTGCCGCGACGACAGCTTGAGCACCGCGGACACCTCGTCCACCGTCATCAGCGGCGTGATGGAAGACGCCGCCTCCGCCGGGGTGGCGGCGCTGGGCCGAGCGGTCAGGGGCTCCCGGAGCTCAGGGGCCCGGACCTCAGGAGCCCGGAGGAAGGAGGGACGGCCTCGCCTCACGGCTCGCCCCCCTCGTCACGCTGAGCCCAGGCCTCCCGCGCGGCCTGGCGGGCCAGGGCGCGGATGAGTTCCTGGAGTGCTCTCGCCGCGGTCGCGGGTGCTACGGAAGCAGTGTCGAGAGCCGGCAGCGCGCGATTCGTCTCAGCCATGGTTTCACCGTGGCGAGATGATTTTTTCTTTTGGAAGAGGAAAAATGCCGTCTGGAGCGCCGGGTTTATTTCACATGATCATGTGAAGTCGGCGCTTCTGCGATCTGATAATACAGCGCGAAAACAGTATGATGATCAAAATCATCCGCCGCGCTTGCCATCATTTGGCCGTATTTCAGTTACAAAAATCCTGAAAGGTCGGCACCTTGCGACGGTAAAAGCCGCCTTTGGGAAGTAAAAGACAAATAATAACTTGCAATAACCTAATTATTACGAAATATATTGAAAATGCATCAAACAAACGTTACAATACAAGCGTCAGGCTACCCCTGACCTGCTGCCCATAGGGCAACAGCAGCAAACCTCCACGGAGAACATCATGTCACCTCAAGACCCCGCGCGCCCGCGCGCGGAGGATCCCTCCAGCACGTTCGTTGGCCTCGTCGCTGAATTGCAACAGGTCGTCGTTGAACTCTCGGTGGCTGTCCGCTCGCATCTCGCCGAGATGCAGCGCACCCCGCCCGCGGGGAAGCACGAGCAGGAGGCGCACCGCCAGGCCGTCGCACTCACCGGCCGTAACGTCGGTACGGCCACCGAGAAGTTGAACGAGGCCTTCGGCGCCCTGCGCGACGAGAGCCGCGGCCTGGCCCAACTCCTGAGCCAGATGGAGAACCGCACCACCAACACCTGACAGACGCCCAGTCCCGCTCCCGCGGGGCTGGGCGTTTTGTCGTTGCCGCCCCGCCACCACGCCGTTGATGTCCGGAGCACGAGCCGAAGCTGCCGACGATACCATCCTGACGAGAGCCCGCGGCGTCGGTCCAGCCCCTGCGTCCATCATTGACGCGGAAGCGCGCTCAACTTCCCATCCCACCGCGATCCCCGCGCCGAATGAAGGAGTACCACCCATGCCCGTGCCCACCACAAAGGGCGCAACTGGGCCGCCACCGGGGGCGTGATGGCTATTAGCCCTGCGCACGCCAAGGAGCTGGCCAACGCCCCGGCCGTCCTGCTCCTCATGTGCTTGCGCCGCGCCCACGCCTACCGACAGGAGCCGTTCGCGCTAGCGGTGAGGGCCATGGCCGAAAAGGATGCCGTGCCGGGTTTAGGGGAAACAGCGCTGCGCAACGCGACCGCTCACCTCATCGAGCGAGGCTACGTTGCAATTTGCCCACCCAGTATGCGGACGCCGAGGGGGGGGGGCTCTATCGCCTCACCGCCAAAGGGCGCGGTCTCTCTGGTGCCAAGCCCGAGCAGGCTGAGCTGGAGGCCGAGCTTTCGGCCTTCTGGTAGGATGCCGCCTGACGGGCCCGTGCCGGTGCGGGGCGGGACTGCCACGGCCGCCTACGCGCCGCCCGCGGTCTCGCGGCTCCATCTGGCCGGGCATGCTGCTGGCGGAGGCGCCGCCTCTGGCGGGAGCAGCGGCGGCGGCTGCCTCGTGTGTGGTTTCACCACACAATATAACCCAAACACCCCGCGGCGCTCATCCTCAGCGGTTGCTCCTGACGGGAAGGTCGCGTGGCCGCTGTGTGGTTTCACCACACAATATAACGGCAACACCGCCCCCCGCCCTCCCACGCGCGGCCGCGGCGCGACAGCACAACGCCGGTGAACCATTGCTGGAGCAGCCTCGGTCTCTGCGTCCGAAATTGACGATGCTTAATTCCAGATTGTCTTACGGCGTCGGCGCATGCAGTCTCCCAGTAGGGGCGCATGAGCCGCTTTTGGGAGAGGTGGTTGCCTTGGAGTGCTCTGCGATCCTCTCGGCACCCCGCCCTGCACTGACGGGCAGCCAGGACATCACACAGCCCGCAGCAAGAGCGCCATGAACAAGCGGGACCTCAGCGAGCGGGACATCTGCACGAAGTTCATCACCCCGGCCCTGCGCGCCGCGGGCTGGGATGAGATGCTGCAAATCCGCGAGGAGGTCACCTTCACGAAGGGCCGCATCATCGTGCGCGGCAAGCTGGTCAGCCGAGGCGCGGCCAAGCGCGCGGACTACATCCTCTCCGTCAAGCCCAACATCCCCATCGCCATCATCGAGGCGAAGGACAACACCCACGGCGTCGGTGATGGGCTTCAGCAGGCCCTGGGCTACGCCGAAACCCTCCAGGTCCCCTTTGTCTTCTCGTCCAACGGCGATGGCTTCGTCTTCCATGACAGGACCGCGCCCGCGGGCGCGCAGGAGACCAATCTCACCCTCGATGAGTTCCCCACCCCGGACGAGCTCTGGGCCCGTTATCGCGCTTGGAAGGGGCTGGATCCGCAGGCCGAAAAGATCGTCCTGCAAGACTACTATGACGACGGAAGCGGGAAGGCGCCCCGCTACTATCAGATCAGCGCGGTCAACGCGGCCATCGAGGCCATCGCGAAGGGCCAGGACCGGATCCTGCTGGTGATGGCCACCGGCACCGGCAAGACCTACACCGCCTTCCAGATCATCTGGCGCCTGTGGAAGACCGGCCTCAAGAAGCGCATTCTCTTCCTGGCAGACCGGAATGTCCTGGTGGACCAGACCATGGTGAACGACTTCCGTCCCTTCGGGGGCGCCATGGCCAAGCTGTCCACCCAGGCCAAGACCATCGAGCGCGCCGACGGCAGCAAGGTGGACCTGACCCTCGCGCTGGACCGCCAGCGCCGTATCGACAGCGCCTACGAGATTTATCTCGGCCTCTACCAAGCCATCACCGGGCCGGAGGAGCGCCAGAAGCTCTACCGGGAATTCTCCCCGGGCTTCTTCGATCTCATCGTGATCGACGAATGCCACCGCGGCAGCGCCGCGGACGACTCCGCCTGGCGCGAAATCCTGGAATACTTCACCGAGGCCACGCAGATCGGCCTGACCGCCACGCCCAAGGAGACGAGCTACGCGTCGAACATCGCGTATTTCGGCACCCCTGTTTATTCCTACTCCCTCAAGGAGGGGATCCGGGACGGCTTCCTGGCGCCCTACAAGGTCGTGAAGGTCCACATTGACCGAGACGTGGAGGGCTACCGCCCGGAGAAGGGCCAGCTCGACCGCGCCGGCCTGGAGGTCGAGGACCGCATCTACAACACCAAGGATTTCGACCGCACCCTCGTGCTGGATGACCGCACCAAGCTGGTGGCCCGGAAGGTGACGGAGTTCCTTCGCGAGAGCGGGGATCGGTTCCAGAAGACCATCATCTTCTGCGTGGACCAGGAGCATGCCGGCCGCATGCGCCAGGCCCTGGTGAACGAGAACCAGGACCTTGTCGCGGCCAATCACCGCTATGTCATGCGCATCACGGGCAACGACAAGGAAGGGCAGTCCGAGCTGGGCAACTTCATTGACCCGGAGTCCAGCCACCCTGTTCTAGTCACCACCTCTCGCCTTCTCTCCACGGGCGTGGATGCCCAGACCTGCCGCCTGATCGTGCTGGACCGCGAAGTGGGCTCCATGACGGAGTTCAAGCAGATCGTGGGCCGCGGCACGCGGGTGCATGAGGACACGCGGAAGTTCTACTTCACCGTGATTGACTTCCGGGGCGCCACCAGCCACTTCGCCGACCCCGAGTTCGATGGTGAGCCGGTGCAGATCTATGAGCCCGGCCCCGATGATCCCATCACTCCCCCGGAGACCGCGCCTCAGCCCGAGGATGGGCCTGAGGGGCAATCCCCGGAGGAAGCCGTACTGGAGGATCCTGGCGGCCTCTTCACACCGCCCAAGGGCGCGGGCCAGCGCAAGGTCTATGTGGACGGCGTGCAGGCCCGCATCATCGCAGAGCGCGTCGAGTACCTTGATGAGAACGGCAAGCTGGTTACGGAATCCCTGCGCGACTTCACCAAGGCCGCCCTGCGCAAGCGTTTCGCGAGCCTGGATGACTTCCTGAAGCGCTGGAAGGCGACCACGCGCAAACAGGCCATCTTGGAGGAACTCGAGGCCGAGGGGCTGCCCCTCGATCCCATCGCCGACGAGTTGGGCAGGAACCTCGATCCCTTCGACCTCATCTGCCACATCGCCTTTGACCGGAAGCCGCTCACGCGGCGGGAGAGGGCCGAGCAGGTCCGCAAGCGCGATGCGTTCGCCAGGTTCGGCCCCCAGGCCCGTGCGGTGCTCGACGCGCTGCTGGCCAAATACGCGGATGAGGGCGTGATGAATCTGGACGACGCCAACGTCCTTCGCGTCACCCCCTTCGCCCAGATGGGCAGCGTGGTGGAACTGGTCCGCGCCTTTGGGGGGAAGCAGGGTTTCGAGACCGCCGCGCGGGAATTGCAGGACGCGCTTTACCGGGATACCGCCTGAACCATGTCCGCACGCACCATCGTCAAATCCATCCAGGACATCATGCGCCAGGACAGCGGCGTGGATGGGGACGCCCAGCGCCTCAGCCAGCTCTGCTGGATGTTCTTCCTCAAGATCATCGACGACCAGGACCAGGAACTGGAACTGCTGAAGGAGGGCTACCGCTCCCCCGTTCCGGAACGCTTCCAATGGCGCAGCTGGGCCGCCGACCCGGAAGGCATCACTGGCGACGCGCTGCTCGACTTCATCAATGGCGAGCTTTTTCCGGCCCTGAAGAACCTCGCCATTTCCGCCAACCCAGGCGACCGTCGCCGCGTGGTGCGTGACGTGTTCGAGGACGCCTACAACTACATGAAGTCCGGCCAGCTGATGCGCCAGGTGGTCAACCGCATCAACGGCATCGACTTCAACAACCTCTCCGAGCGCCAGCATTTCGGCGACATCTACGAGCAGCTGCTGAACGACCTCCAATCCGCCGGCAACGCGGGCGAGTACTACACCCCCCGCGCCGTCACCGCCTTCATGGTGGACCGCATCGACCCCCGTCCGGGCGAAATCCTGCTCGACCCCTCCTGCGGCACCGGCGGCTTCCTGACCTGCGCCCTGCGCCACATGCGCGACCGCTACGTGAAGAAGCCCACCGACGAATGGCTCATGCAGAACGCCCTGCGCGCCGTCGAGAAGAAGCCCCTGCCGCATATGCTCTGCGTCACCAACATGCTCTTGCACGGCGTGGAGGACCCTAGCTTCGTCCGCCACGACAACACGCTCGCCCGCCCCTACATCAGCTACACCCAGTCCGACCGGGTGGACATCGTGCTGACCAACCCTCCCTTCGGCGGGCGCGAGGAAGACGGCATCGAGAGCAACTTCCCCACCCATTTCCGCACGCGCGAGACGGCCGACCTCTTCCTCGCCCTCATCATCCGCCTGCTGAAGCCGGGCGGCCGCGCCGCCGTGGTGCTGCCCGATGGCAGCCTGTTCGGCGAGGGCGTGAAGACCCGCCTCAAGGAAGCCCTGATGGAGGAGTGCAACCTGCACACCATCGTCCGGCTGCCCAACTCCGTCTTCAAGCCCTACGCCTCCATCGGCACCAACCTGCTCTTCTTCGAGAAGGGCACGCCGACCACGGAGACCTGGTTCTGGGAACACCGCGTGCCGGCGGGCCAGAAGGCCTACTCCATGACCAAGCCCATCCGGCAGGAGCATTTCGCCGACTGCGCGGCCTGGTGGGGCGGCGCGGCCCGTGAGGGGCGGGAGGAGGGGCCCCAGGCTTGGCGCGTCACCGCCGAGGCCGTGAAGGCCCGCGGCTACAACCTCGACATCAAGAACCCCAACACGGTCGCGGAGGATCATGGCGACCCCGAAACCCTCCTGGCCGAACTCGACGCCGCGGAGGCCGAGGCCGCGCGCCTGCGCGGCCAGCTCAAGGCCATCCTGGCCGAGGCGCTGACCCGGTGACCCATGCTAGCCTGCCCGGGAAGGAGGCCGCGCCCATGATCGCCGAGCTGGAAGCCAAGCGCGAGGAACTCGCCGCCCTCTGCCACCGCTTCGGGGTGGCGCGGCTGGAGCTGTTCGGCTCGGCCGCGCGCGGGGCGGACTTCGCGCCGGAGCGCAGCGACCTCGATTTCCTGGTGACGCTGACGCCCCCGCGGCGCCACGACCTCGGCGCGCTGCTCGCGCTGCGCGAGGCGCTGGAGGCCCTGTTCCACCGCCCCGTGGACCTGCTGGAGCGCGAGGCCATCGAGGCCAGCCGCAACCCCATCCGCCGCCGCCGCATCCTGGCCGAGGCCCGCCCCCTCTATGCCGCCTGAGCCGCCGCCACTGCCCGAGCGTGACCTGGCGCTGCTCTGGGACATGAAGCTGGCCGCGCTGGACGCGCAGAGCTTTGTGGCGGGGCTGGACGAGGCCGCCTTCCTGACGAGCCGCCTGCACCAATCGGCCGTGATCCGCGCCCTGGAGGTGCTGGGCGAGGCGGCGGGCCGTGTCTCCCGCGAGAGCTGCGCGGCGCTGCCGCATCTGCCCTGGCGCGAGATGACGGGGCTGCGGCACCGGCTGATCCATGGCTATGCCGAGGTGCGGCTGGACCTGGTGTGGAACGTGGCGACGGAGCGGCTGGGGCCGCTGCTGGCCATGCTGGAACCCCTGCTGCCCCCGGAGGAGGGGGCATGAACGCGGCGCGGCTGCTGGCGCTGTATGAGCGCATCGCCGAGGCGCCGGATGCGGTGGCGCGGCTGCGGCGGTTTGTGCTGGACCTCGCGGTGCGGGGGAAGCTGGTGGCGCAGGATGCGAGGGATGAGCCGGCGTCAAGAATGATGGCCAAGCTCGGCCAGATTCGGCGGCGAGGAGGCGGCGATTCATGTGACGACTTGAAGGGACGCGATGCTCCTTACGCCCTGCCAGAAAGCTGGGCCTGGGTAAGGGTCGGTGACGCGTTCCAGTATGATGCAGGCGCGAAACGCGACCCCAAGAGCCTGGATCCGAATGGATGGCTATTGGAACTGGAGGACATCGAGAAGGATACCGGCAAGCTTCTGGAGCGGGTTCGTGTCAGGGAGAGGTTATCGCTCAGCACAAAGTCTGAGTTCCGGGCGGGCGATATCCTCTACGGGAAGCTGCGCCCGTACCTCAACAAGGTGCTTGTTGCGGACGAGCAGGGGTACTCCACCACAGAAATTGTTGCGATCCGGCCGCTCATGCTGTGCTCCGCTGCGTACTGTGCCCTCGCGTTCCGCCGTCCCGATTTCGTGGAATACGTTGAGCGCCTGGGGCGAGGCACCAAGATGCCACGACTCCGAACACCAGATGCGGTGAACGCCCTTTTTCCCCTCCCACCCCTCGCCGAGCAGCACCGCATCGTCGCCAAGGTGGATGAGTTGATGGCGCTGTGCGACCGGCTGGAGGCGGCGCGGACGGCGCGGGAGGCGACGCGCGACCGGCTGGCGGCGGCGAGCCTCGCCCGCCTCAACACCCCCGATCCCGAGACCTTCCCCTCTGACGCCCGCTTCGCCCTCGACGCCCTGCCCGCCCTCACCACACGCCCCGACCAGATCAAGCACCTCCGCCAGACCATCCTGAACCTCGCGGTGCGGGGGAAGCTGGTGGCGCAGAATCCGAACGACGAACCAGCCACCAAGCTGTTGGAGCGCATCGGGCTGGAGAAGGCCCGAGCAACTCCGAAAGCGGGCCGCGGTCGGCGAAGCGAGGCACGGCCTCGCACCGAGGCGATCTCCTTCGATGCCCCACGGGGATGGGTACTGTCTTGCCTTGGTGAAGTGGCCTTGAAGATCACCGACGGCGCGCATCACACCCCGACCTACGTCGCCTGGGGTGTTCCGTTCGTCTCAGTGAAGGATTTCAGCGGCGGACGGCTGGATCTATCAAACACCAAGTTCATCACTGAGGACGAGCATCGCGAGCTTTATCAACGTTGCGACCCCCGTCGTGGCGACATCCTTATCGGCCGAATTGGAACACTAGGGCGCGCGGTGCTCGTCGACACCGATCGCGAGTTCAGCCTCTTCGTCAGCGTGGGCTTGATCAGGTTCAGCCATGCGACGCTGGTTCCCGAGTACCTGCGCTACCTGCTCAATTCGCCTTTCGTTGAGGCCGAGTTCAACCGAATCAAGATCGGGGGCGGGACGCATACGAACAAGCTGAACCTCGGCGATCTCCACACGGTCGGGCTTCCAATCCCGCCCCTCGCCGAACAGCACCGCATCGTGACCAAAGTGAACGCCCTGCTGGCCCTCTGCGACGCGCTGGAAGCCAGCCTCGCCGACGCCACCACCGCGCGCACGCGCCTATTGGAAGCCACCCTCGCCGAAGCCCTCGCCCCGGCCAAGGCCATGGCACATGACGCCGCCGCGTGACGCTCCACCTGCCCGACATCTGGCCCATCGCCGCGCCCGAGGCCCACAAGCTCCACTTCGCCCGTTGGAACCAGGAAAGCCAGCCGCTGGAGGTCTGGGCCCGCAGCCGGGCGGAATGGCAGAGCTGGCAGGAATACCGGCCCGCGCGCGACGACTTCAACCGCCCTTTCATCTTCGCGCTGATGCAGTTCTACCACGAGCCCGACGCCTGGCTCTTCGGTGGTGTCTTCCGCGTCCTGGCCCGCCATGCGGACCGCTACGCGGTGGAACTGACGGACCAGGGCGCGGGCTTCATCGGCCGCCTCAAGCTCGGCAGCACCTGGCGCAACCGCTCCACGCGCGTGAACTTCGAGAACCACTACGCGGGCCTCGAGGTGCTGGAACTCCTGCGGGAGCCCTACGCGGGCCGCGCCTTCCCGGGTTTCGAGGAAATCGACCTCGGCTTCGAGGAGCTGGAAACCCTCGTTCGCAATGCTCGGCCAGACTGGAAGGCGCCGTTGGCGAGCGTGAAGGGCATCTACCTCATCACCGATGTGGTGACAGGCCGGCGCTATGTGGGGGCCGCCTTGGGCGAGGGCGGCATCTGGTCCCGCTGGTGCGACTACGTGGCCACCGGGCATGGCGGCAATGTCGAGCTACGCGAGCTCGCACCCGACCCGAGCCTCACCTACATCCGCCACGCCTTCCGCTTCGCGCTGCTGGAACATCGCCCCGTGGGCACCGCCGACGATGTCATCCTGCGCCGCGAAGCCCATTGGAAGCGCATCCTGCTGACGCGCGGCGCCTTCGGGCTGAACCGAAACTGAAGGAGGGGGGCGCATGGCCATCAACCTGGTTGTCGCCGTCACCGATGGGGCTTGGTTCGAGATGCTGCGCCGCCGGCCAGATCTGACGGAGGTGAATTTCTGGGCGCCCTCGGGCAAGAGCCTCTGCGCCCTCCGGCCGGGAGGGCTATGTTCTTCAAGCTGAACGCCCTGCGCGACCACGTCAGGGCATTATCTCGGAGCTGCCTTGGTTGGCGGGCGCTTTGTCATTGTGGCAGGCGGGCGACGTTGATCGCCTGGGCATAGGCCAGTTTTTCCTGCGCGGTGCCATCGCCCGAGATCTGCACGAGGAAGCGGTTGTTCAGCACCATGAGCAGCTCGCCGCTCTGCTGCTGGATGGCGCGGTGGCTTCCCACCCGCACCAGACGGCCCATGGCGCCGGCCATGGCGGGGTTGTTGAACACCATCATCATCTGCGCCATCAGCGGATTGTCGGCCGACACCTGCAGCTCGACGGTCCGTCCCTCGCGGTGCCGGTAGGTCCGCGAGGCCTGGATCATGCCCGCACCCCCCAGCAGCGCGAGGCCGCTATTGCCTCCTGCGGTGGCGGGTTCGGCCTCCCAGCCGGCCAGCGGCTCGGGCAGGGCCGCCGCCAATTCATCCCCCGCGCGCTGCTGCAGAAGCTGCTGCGCCTCGGCCAGGGCCATGCGCGCGGCAGGAATGTCACCCGCCGCGTAGGCGCGGCTGGCCTCGGCCAGGGCGTCGCGCACCTCATCGGCCCTGAGGGAGAGGGGGGCCAGCAGAAGCGTGGCGGCAAGGGGCAGCATGGTCCATCGCGACAGTCGCATCAGGGGTGTCTCCTCCATTGGTTTCGGGGCAGGGCACCAGGGGTCATGGTTGGGCGAAGACCCCATCGGTCACGATGTCGAACAGCCAGAGCGTGCCCTTGCACAGCACCAGCATGCCGCCCATCGCGTAGTTGAAGCTGGTGAACACCATGTTCTCCAGAACGAAGTTCACGAGTTCCACGTACTCCATCGCGGCGCCGCCCTGGGAGCCGCGTGGGCCGCGCTGCGCCGCCCGGCCCATCTGGTCCACGCGGCGGCCCTGCTGCGTTCCATGGGCCACTGTCTCGCGCAGGACATTGCCGCGGTTGTCGACGGTGTAGACCCGCTCGAAGGCCGCGGCGGCGCGGCGCTTCTGCTCCATGCGGACCTGCCGCCACGCGGCCTCCTGCGAGAGCCCGTCCGCGCCGCCCAGCCCCGGCTCCAGCACGGCCCGCACATGGCCCCTTGCGGGGTCGATCTCCCAGAAGGTGCCGCGCGCCTCCTCGGCCAGAAGCGCGGGCGCGCCGGCGGCGATGCGTCGCCGCAGCGCGATGCCGGCCGCCGGGGCGTCGGCCGCGGTCGCCGCGCGCAAGGGCCCGCGGCCCGAGGCCGCGATGACCTCGACCGGCCCATGCCGCGCGGCGTCAGCCAGCGCCATCCCCATCGCCTCGACCTCGATGGCGTGCTGGAGCGCGGCGAAGCGCAGCGCGCGGGCGGCGACCTCGGCGGGCGGTACCCCCTCGGCGGGCAGGAAGGCGATGGCATCCTGCATCCAGTCGAAGCTGATCCCGACGCGTTCCCCGTCCGGCACCATCGAGACGACCATCGCGCGCGGCCGCGTGGGTGTCGCGCGCAGCGCCGGGTGGTCATCCACCGCCGCCAGCGCCAGCCGGTCCGAGAGGATGGGCAGCAGCCGCCACATGACGCTGTGGGTGAGCATCGCCTCTGGCGCGGGCATGGCGGCGTCCGGCGCCTCCTCCGCGGCGGCCACGAGCAGGGCGTGCAGCCGCCCCGCCGAGGCGCCCAGCCAGCCGCCCAGATTGTGCGCGCCGTCGAAGAGGTGCAGCACATGCAGGCCCGACAGCACCGCGGGCGGCGCGGCCATGGCGGGCGGGGCCTCGATCGGCGCCTGTTGGGCCTCATGGGCCAGGCGTTGGCCGGCCGGCAGGGCGTCGAACAGCACGCGGCGCGCCGTGAGCGGTTCGGCGCCGGGGGCCGTCAGGTGCAGTTCCAGGAAGACGCCGGTCAGCGGCGGCTCGGCTGGTGCTGCGTCCAGCGCGGCCATGAGGCCGCCCAGCCCGCCCCCGGCGCGCGCCCCCGCGGCGCCGAGGGGGAAGGCCTCGCCCCGCACGCCGCCGTCATTGACGAAGAGGATGGGCACGCGCTGCGCGAGGCCCAGCGCACGCCCCAGCACCGCCCCGCCCATCGCGTCGCGCTGCGGGTCCTGGAAGGTGAGCACCAGGCGGCTGCGGGAGGCCTCGGCGGCGGGCATTTCGGTGGCGAGCACCTCCCGTCTTTCCAGCCGCCCCTCGCGCAGATGTTCCGCGACCACGCGCAGGCGCACGCCCTGCGCCCATTCGGCTGGCAGCTCCGCGTGGTGCGCCTGGGGGGGCGCCAGGGTCTCGCCCGGCCCCAGGGCGGCGGGGTCCAGCGCCACCCAGGCGCCGTCGCGCTCCATCTCCACCCAGACATGGCGGCCGAGCCAGGACAGCGCCTCGCGCCGGGCCAGGGCGGCGTCGAAGCCGGCCGACACAAGGCCAAGGCCGAGCGGGTTCAGCAGCGCCGCATCCGCCTCGGCCCGGGCGGCGACGGCGCGGCCGAAGGGCCCCTCCAGCCGGGGCGCCGTGCTGGGCACCGCGAGCACGGCGGCCAGCAGCGGCGCGGCCTGCGCCGCCGTGAGCTCGGCGCTGGCGAAGCGGTGGCGCACGCCCTGCGCCTCCAGCAGCGCGGCCAGCAGCAGGGCGCGGTCCATGGCATTGCCGCCGCGCGCGAGCAGCGCACCGCGCGCGCCGCGCATCACGCCCGGATAGGCCATGGGGCGGACCTGCGCGCGCACGAAGTCCAGCGCGGCCTCGGCGGTCGCGAGGCGGGCCGCGAGGGCGGACACCTCCGGCACGGCGTGGCGTTCGGCGAGCGCCTCCAGCCGGTCGATCAGTTCTAGCGGATTGATCTCGGCGCTGACGGGCGCCTCGGCCCCCGGTGGCGGAAGCGCGGCCGCCGGCCAGGGCAGCAGCAGCGCGACAAGGAGAAGAAGGGGCTTCATGGCAGGGGGGCCGCCTCCACGCGGCGGTTCAGGGCGCGGCCGTCCAGGCTGGCATTGCTGGCCACGGGGCGGTCGGGGCCATGGCCCACGGCCAGCAGGCGGTCGGGCGGGATGCCCGCCCCGGCCAGCCACTCCACCACCGCCTGGGCGCGGCGTGCCGAGAGGCGGCGATTGTGGGCGGCGCCCCCGCTGCTGTCGGTGTGGCCCTCGATGAGCCAGCGGCGGTCCTCGCCCGATGCCGCGATCAGCCGCGCCAGGGCTTCGAGCGTGGGCAGGCTGTCGGCCCGGGGAATGGCGCTGTCGGTGTCGAAGCGGATGCCGCGCAGCACCACCCGGCCATCGCGTTGCAGCGCGGTGCGCAGGGCGGTGTCGCTCTCGGGGTCGGCCGAGGCGGTCTGGGCGGGGGCCGGGGCGGGGGCCGCCGCCGACGCGTCGCGCTTGAGGCGGATGGTGAGTTCCGCCGCCTCGCCGATCACGAGTTCGGCCAGGGCCACCTCGGGCAGGTAGCCCGCCGCCGCGGCGGAGATGCCGACGCGCCCGCCGGGCAGGGGGGTGAGGGCGGCGCGGCCCTCGGCATCGGCGGTGGCGGAGAGGTCCAGCGCCTGCAGCGTGGCGCCGGGAATGGGGGTGTGGTGCTCGTAGTCCTGCACCAGCACCCGCAGCGTCGCGTGCACGGGCAGCGCGGGATCGAGAACCAGGCGCACGAAGTCCAGCGCATAGCCGTCCCCCGCGCCGGTGGTGGGGTCGTCTATCAGGAGTTCGAGCCGCCCGGTGGCCAGCAGGTCATGGTGTTCGGGCGGCAGCAGCAGCGTCAGCAGTTCGCCCACCGGGCCGGTCTGGTCGAGTTCGTTGAGCATCCTCTCCATCTCTGGCATGCGCCGGCCATTGAGCGTGACCTGGAAGAGGCTGCTCTTCGAGGGCGCCTGGAAGTCATCCACGAAGAGCTGCAGGAACACGCGCGAGACGCCGCCGGGCAGGGCTTCGAGCGGGATGACCACTGCCTCGGGCCGCGTCTG
The DNA here is from genome assembly GCA_035998215.1 of Roseococcus sp. Taxonomy (GTDB): domain Bacteria; phylum Pseudomonadota; class Alphaproteobacteria; order Acetobacterales; family Acetobacteraceae; genus Roseococcus. The sequence goes on from DASYHU010000028.1 coordinate 24,042, forward strand.
CGCGCGGTCGAGGGCGCTGTGGTAGCCATCCCCACCATTCGTCGCCGTGGGGTCCGCCACGCCGCTGCCGAGCATGATGCGGTCGGTGCCGGCCGGGTCCGTGGGGGCGGGGGTGAAGGGCCAGGGATGGGGGTCGGTGCGGCGACCGGAGAACGGGTCATGACCGGGCGCCCAGCCATGGCCGAGATTGTCCACGTCGCCCACGCGGATCACGAGGCGTCCTTCCGGCCCGCCTTCGACGCGCTGGAAGGGCAGCGCGAATTCGGGGCTGACGCCGGGTGGTGCCTCGGCGACGGAGGCAGCTGGCGCGGGGGCCTCGCGTGGGGGAGCGGCCGTGAGGCGCACCACGCCGGAGGTCATGCCCGGATTCGCGTTCGGCTCGTTCAACTCGGCCTTCAGCCAGCAGGCGCCGGCCTCACTCCCTGCGCCCTCCGGGACAAAGGTGAAGCCCAGGCATGCCGGCTCGGCCTCGCAGCGCGCCAGGCAGGCGGGTGGCCCGCCGGAGGCCAGCGGCTCTCCATGGGCAAGGTCTCCGCCGGGTCGGTCGGTGTCAGGTTCGAGGCGGGGCAGGGCGGCTGCGGTAGGTGCGGGCGTGGGTGCGATGCCGGGCGCGGCCGCAGGCGGGGGGCGGCTGGCGGTGGCAAATACGGTGGCTTGGGTGCTTGGCAGATGCGGTGGCGCGTCGCCAGGGGGCGTCATCGCGGCGAAGAAATCACGCATCGAGACCGGGGCGGCCGCCGTGACCGTCGCTGCAAGCAGATCAGGGGTCGCCGGGGGTAACCGCAGGCCAGAAAATCCGAACACCTCCGGCCACGCGGCTTTGGCGCAGGGTCCGCCCGCGCAGGAGAGCGATGCGAGGGAGACACGGATATCGCTGCACCGGCCCTGCAAGGCCAGGGTCAGGAGTGCAACAGGTTCCGCCGACACCCTGGCTTGCACTGAGGTCTGAATCGGCAGGTCGCGGCCCTGTCGCAGGTCCCGCGCCGCGAGCCCCTCAAGAGCCACGTCCGTCGGTGCTGCGGCGGTGGCGGACAGGACGCCCCGACATTCGCCGGGTGTCACATCAAGATCGGTGGCAAGAACCAGCGTTAGGGCTGTCGCCGGTACAGGAGTGAGCAGCAGTCCCAAGCACAACAGTAGCCACATGACCTTGAGCGGCAGACGGACTATTTTCACTGAAATGCCTCATGAACTTACCTACTGGACTCCCAGGTTGTCCGGTCAGCGACGGCTCGGTCAACCTTAATGAAAGATTTTCCTGAAAGGTCTTTATGAACAAAGGCGCAGGGCGGGGTTATCCCGCACTTGAGCGCGGCGCATGGGGGGCGTCGGCAGTCCGCACGGGAAGGTTTGGTTTGTCCGTCAGGCAACCAGCAGCAATTCAAGCAGGTTGTGTGTCCCCGCATCGCCATTTGCCGAACATACAATCGAAAGCCCCTCCGGCCCCATGCCAGAGGGGCTTTCGGCGTTCTGGGGCCAGCCGCCAGCACGAAGCAAGGCGCTCAACTCCCCCACCAGCTCAAGCCGGTCGGAGTGGCCATCGACACGCGCGACCAGCGCTCTCAGAGCCTCCCTGACCTCCGTCGAGCCCTCCCGGTCCAACGCCTCCCGCAGGCTCGTGACCCGTGCCCGATAAACCTCCGCCAGATTCGGATGCAGCGCAGGCATCCACTCCGCCTGCTCGGCCCTCCGCACCTCTGCGCGCATGGCCTCCTGCCGCGCCGTCAGTGCGTCGAGCTTGGCCTGCAGCCCAGGAGCCCGGAACCCATCCGTGATCGTATCGATCAGACCGTCGAGCTGACGCTCCAC
>DASYHU010000011.1:0-18911 GCA_035998215.1 Roseococcus sp.
GTTGGACCTGAACCAGAGCGGGGATTCCACCTTCGCGGGCGTGATCGAGGGCAGCGGCGCCTTCCACCGCCAGGGCAAGGGTGAATTGGTGCTCACGGGGCTGAACACCTACACGGGGCTGACCACGGTGGAGGCGGGGCACCTGCGCACCTCGGGCGGCGCGGGGCGGCTCGCCGGCGGCGGGGCCTTCACGGTGAATGACGGCGCGCGGCTGACCTTCGGCACCTCCGAGGTGATCGGCGCGCTGGCCAACAGCGGCGCCACGACGTTGGACGCCGGGCAGACGCTGACGGTGGCGAGCCTGGTCAACACCGGCACGGGGGCGATGACGCTGAACGGCGTGCTGACCAGCCTGGGCGCGGTGCAGAACCAGGCGGGCGGGACCATCGCGCTGGACGCCGACCTCAACGCCACCGGCCAGACCGTCACGCAGGATGGCACGATCACGGTCACGGGCCAGCGCACGCTCACCCTCGGCCAGTTCACCGGCGGCGGCGGCGTGACGCTGTCCGACGGCGCGCGGCTGACCATCGCGCAATCCGGCAACTCCACCTTCGCGGGCGTGATGCAGGGGCCGGGTGACTTCACCCGGGTGGGCAGCGGCACGCTGACGCTGACGGCCGCGCAGGGCTTCACGGGCCTGGCCACGGTGCAGGCCGGCGCCACGCTGGCCCTGAGCGGTGCGGGCGCCATCGCCACAGCTTCCAGCCTCGCGCTCGGAGGCATCTTCGACATCTCGGCCACTTCGGGCGGGGCTTCGCTGCGGGCGCTGACCGGCACGGGCCAGGTGGCGCTGGGCAGTGATGCCGGCAATCCGCGCAGCCTGCGCCTGACCGCGGCGGAGGGCAGCTTCGGCGGCCAGATCACCGGCACGGGCGGCCTGTTCGTGGACGCCGGCGCCGCCATCTTCACCGGCGCCAGCACCTACACCGGCCCCACCACCATCGCCACGGGCGCGAGCCTGGCGCTGGGGGGGATGGGCGGCATCGCGGGTTCCGCGCAGGTGCTGGTGGATGGGCTGTTCACCGTGCAGGACAGTTCGCCAGGCGTGAACCTGCAGGCGCTGTCGGTGCGGTCGGGGGGTGTCGCGCAGGCGCAGGCGCCGGTCCAGGTGGCGGGCACGCTGCAGGTCTCGGCCGGCACGCTGAACGGCCCCGCCACCTTCACCGCGCCCCGCTATGAACTGACCAACGCCGCGGTCAACGCGCCGCTGGGCGGGGGGTTCCTGCAGGTGGCGGGCAACACCTTCCTCACCGCGCCCGCCGCGGCCGGCACGGTGGTGGTGTTGGAGAATGCCACGCTCGGCCTGATGGGCGCGCAGCTTCTCAGCGACCAGGCGGGGGTGGAAGTCCGCACCACCGGCCGGCTTGCGCTGCTGGGCGGCGACCAGACCATTCGCGACCTCAGCGGCGCCGGCAACATCGTGCTGAACGGCTTCGAACTGCGGGTGACGGGGAACAGCGTCTTCACCGGCGCCTTCGAGGGGGCGGGCGACGTGCTGGTCACGGCCGGGCAGTTGCAGATCGGCAGCGACACCCAGCAGACGCTGCTGACGGTGGGGCAGAGCGGGCAGCTCGACGTGACGGGTTCCGTCACCTCGACCGACATGACCATGGTGCAGGGCGACATGACCATCGCGCCGGGCGGCCAGGTGAACACCCCCAACTTCACGCTGGCCCCCGGCGGCTCCACCCAGGTGGGAGGCACGCTGCAATCGGGCCTGACGCAGGTGCTGGGGACGATGACCCTGACCGGCGGCACCGTGCAGAACACCCAGATGATGATCTCGGGACTCGGCGGTTCGCTGGGCGGCTCGGGCGGCGTGACCGGCAACACCATAGTGATGGGCGGCGGAACACTTTCGGCCGGCTTCTCGGTCGGCGCGCTGAACTTCGACAACCTGACCATCGGCGCCGGCGGCCGGGTGGAGCTGGAGATCGAGGGCGCGGCCGGAGCCGGCGCGCTGGATGGGCATGACGTCTATCGCGCCAGCGGCGACATCGCCATTGACCGCGCGGCGGTGCTGGACATCCGGCGATACACCGGGCCCTTCACCTCCAACGGCGCCTTCGAGGCTGCGCGCGGCCAGAGCTTCCGCTTCCTGGAAGCCGGGCTGGGCCGGATTTCGGGCGCCTTCGGCACCATCACCTCCGATTTCGGCCGGGGCATCGTCGTGAATCTCGGCACCGGCGAGGCCATCGGCACCGGCCGCCCGGTGGGCGAGGCGCTGGAAGCCAGCCTCGGCCGCACCGCCAATGAGCGGCGGATGGTGCGGGACCTGCGCGTGGCCGGCACCGCGGGCAATGTGGAGCAGTTCTACGGCGGGCGCCTGGTGGCGGATGCGCTCAGGGCCGATGGCGTTTCGCCCGAGGCCGCCTCGCGGGTGTTCCAGCGCAGTTCGCCCGAGGGCTATGCGGGCTTGAACGACTTCGCGCGCCGCGCCGCGCGCTCCCACCTCGAGGCCGCCTTCCGCGGCGGGGAGCGGCAGCAGGTCGGTCGCTTCACCTTCTTTGCGGGCGGCGAGATGTCGCGCGCCGGGCGTTCCCGCTCGCATGACGGGGCGGGCTACACCATCACCTCCTCCGGGATGCAGTTCGGTGCCGAGACGGGCTTCGAGCGGCTGCGCCTTTCGGTCTTCGGGGGCATGGAGCGGGGCACGGTCAACACCCCCCTGCTGCGCGGCAATGCCGATGGCTGGAGCTTCGGCGGGCGGCTCTCCTATCTGTTGGACCCCGCGCGTGACCTCACGGTGTCGCTCGACGGCATCTTCGCGAGCTTCGGCCAGGATGGCCGGCGCCAGACCTTGAACGGCACCTCGCGCTTCCGCACCCGTTCTGATGCGGGGATGGTGCGGCTCGCGGCCGGCTACACCGCCTGGCGCAGCGGGCGCTGGCAGCTGCGCCCCGAGGTGGGCCTCGGCTATGGCAGCGCCACGACCCGCGCCTTCACCGAGACCAATGCCGCGGCGCTGGAGGCCTTGAGCGTGGGCCGGCAGACTTCCTCGGGACTCGTGCTCGATGCGGGGTTCGGCACGGCGTTCCAGGCCTCGGAGCGCTTCACCGTCACGGGCGGGCTGCGCGTGGTCGCGGATTTCGCGGGCTCCCGCCGCCGGGTGGATGCGGGCTTCGCGGGCGATGCGGGCCGCTTCTCCGTCAACGCGCCGGGGCTTGGCACCGTCACGGGCGAGGCGCGGATGGGCGTCGAGTTCCGCCCCACGGGTGCGCTGAGCCTGCGCCTGAACGGGGGCGCGGGCGTCTCCGACCATGGCGTCTTTTCGGGGGATCTCTCCGCCCGCGCGGCGCTTCGCTTCTGAAACGGCAAAGGCCCCGAAAACCGGGGCCCTTCACGGAAAGGATTTCAGCATGCAGGACTGGACCGCGGGCTATGTGTCCGAGATCGCCTACACCTATGGCTACTACCCGGAGCTGAACCCGCAGCGCGCGCGCCTTGCGCTGCTCAGCGCGGGGCTGCTGCCGCCTGAATTCCGCCATGCCTGCGAACTCGGCTTTGGGCAGGGTGTCAGTGTCAACATCCACGCCGCGGCGGCGGGCGCCGTTTGGCACGGCACGGATTTCAATCCGACCCAGACCGCCTTCGCCCAGGACATGGCGCGCGCCTCGGGTGTTGCGGCCCATCTGCGCGACCAGGCCTTCGCGGAATTCTGCGCCGACCCCACCCTGCCGGAGTTCGACTTCATCGGCCTGCACGGCGTCTGGTCCTGGGTGTCGGATGCGAACCGCGAGGTGCTGGTGGACTTCCTGCGCCGCAAGCTCGCGGTGGGGGGGGTGCTGTGCATCAGCTACAACACCATGCCGGGCTGGGCTTCCTTCGCGCCCATGCGGCATCTGATGGCGCAGCACATGGGCGTGCTGGGCAGCGACGGGCAGGGCATCACGGCGCGGATTGATGGCGCGCTGGATTTCGTGGGCCGGCTCTTCGCCACCCAACCGCTCTTCGCCCGCGCCAACCCGCTGGTGGCGGAGCGGGTGGAGGCCATGAAGGGCTACAACCGCCACTACCTCGCGCATGAATTCTTCAACCGCGACTGGCACCCGATGCATGTGGCGACGGTGGCGGACTGGCTGGCCCCGGCCAAGCTCAGCTACGCCTGCTCCGCGAACCTGACGGAACATGTGCCCGCCCTCGGCCTTACGCCCGAGCAGCGCAGCCTGCTGGCGGAAATCCCCGACCGCATGTTCCGCGAGACGGTGCGCGACTTCATGCTGAACACCCAGTTCCGTCGCGACTACTGGGTGAAGGGGCGGCGCGAGGCCTCGCCCCTGCAACTGGTCGAGCGGCTGCGGGCCGAACGCGTGGTGCTGGCGGTGCCGCGCCAGGAGGTGTCGCTGACGCTGCCCGGACCGCTCGGCGAGGTCACGCTCAACCCCGCCGTCTATGGCCCTGTGCTGGACGCGCTGGCCGACCACGCGCCCCGCGCCATCGGCGAACTGCCCTTGCCCGCCCAGGGCGGCTTCGGCCAGTTGCTGGAGGCGGTGCTGCTGCTGTGCGGCTCGGGCCAAGTGACGCCCGCCCAGGAGGAGGCGGCCATCCAGGCCGCGCGGCCCGTCGTGGCGCGGCTGAACGCGCATCTCTGCGCCGCGGCCCGCGGCAGCGCGGATGTGGGCTGGCTGGCCAGCCCGGTGACGGGGGGCGGGGTGCCGGTGGACCGGGTGGCGCAGATGTTCCTGGGCGCGCGCGCGGCCGGGATCGCGCGGCCCGCCGCCTGGGCCGAGGCCGCCTGCGCCACGCTTGCCAGCCAGGGCCAGGGCCTGCTGCGCGAGGGCAAGCCGCTCGCCTCGGAAGAGGACAACCTCGCGGAAATGACACGGCTGGCCGAGGGCTTCGCCACGCACCGCCTGCCGCTGCTGCAGGCGCTGGGGGTGGCGTAGGCGCTAAGGCGCCGCTTCGCCCGGCTTCCGGCCCCAGACCTGCACGACCGTGTAGAGGATGACCGTCGTGCCCGGATCGGCCAGGTGCGTCCGGCAGGCGGCGATTGCCTCGTCCAGCGTGGCACCATCAGTCAGGCCCGCGCGCAGCAGCGGGCCGCGCAGGGAATCCACGATGTCCGGCAGCCAGGCCGTCTGCGGATCGCCCGCCTGGCCGGCCACCAGGAAGGGACGGTAGCGCGGGTCTTGCAGCCCCGCCTGCCGCAGCAGCCCGAACAGCCGCCGGGCGACGCCGCGCCCGGTGCCGCCCTGCTCCAGCCCCGCACCCAGCATCGCCTTCAGCCGGGCGAAGGCGGGGTGCGGCGGGAAGCAGGCCATGCTGGACAGGTCCTGTTCCTGGAAGGCCACGATCCCCCCGGGACGGGCGAGCCGGATCGCCTCCGCGAGCAGCGCGTCGAACCGCGCGGAGCCCGCGAAGAGGAAACGGCCATGCACCAGGTCGAAGCCGCCATCGGGCAGGCCGGTGCGGCAGGCATCCGCCTCCAGGTACTCGACCGCGCCCTGTGCCTCGGCGCGCGCGTGATCGAGGAAGCGGCGCTCGAGGTCCACGCCCAGCACCTGCCCCGATGCCCCGGCCCGCGCCGCCATCATCCGCGTCACGTCGCCCAGGCCGCAGGCGAGGTCGAGGCAGCGCCACCCCGGCCCGACCCCGATCGCGGACAGCAGCGTCCCGGTCTCGCCCGTGAGCCAGGCGCCCTGCGCCGCCAGCCGGTCCATTTCGCCGGCGCGGGGTTCGAGGGGGTAGGTCACCGGGGCTTCCTCAACTCGCCTCCTCCGTGTGGAGGTCCACCGCGGCCGCCATGTCGGCGAGGCGGGGGTGCGCCAGCAGGTCGGAATCGGTGATGAAGACCGCGCGCCGTTCATAGAGGCCGGCCGCCACCTGCAGCATGTCGAGCGAGTCTCCGCCGAATTCGAAGAAGTCATCCTCGCGGCCGATCTCGTCCACCTCGAAGATCTCGCTCCAGATCTCGGCCAGCAGCCCCTCCGTCTCGCTGCGCGTGGGCACGGGCGGGGCCATGCCATCGGGCCGCGCGCCGCTCAGCGGCGGCAGGCGCCCGCGGGCGATCTTGTTGCCGGCCGAGCGGGGCAGGGCGGCGAAGACGCCGACCCGCCAGGGCAGCATGTAGTCCGGCAGCAGCGCGGCGAGGCGCCGGCGCAGGGCGATGCCATTGATCTCCACGCCCGGCGTGGGCTGCACCCAGGCGGCCAGGCGCATGTCGCCGCCCGCCGTGCGCACGGCCTGGACGACGCCCTCGGCCACACCCTCCTGCCGGCACAGCACCGCCTCCACGGCGGCCAACTCCACGCGATAGCCGCGGATCTTCACCATCTGGTCGGCCCGGCCGAGATGCTCCAGCATTCCGTCCGGGTGCAGCCGGCCGAGGTCGCCACTGAAGATGCGCACGCCCCCGGGGCGTTCGGGGTCGGGCCGGAAGCGTTCCGCGGTCAGGTCCGGGCGGTTCCAGTAGCCAAGGGAGGTGTAGTCGCCCGAGACGACGATCTCCCCGATCTCGCCCACGGGCACCGGCTCGCCCTGCTCGTCCACCAGGGTGACGTGGCGTTCCTCCACCGGCCAGCCGACCGGCACCACCTCGCGCCCCTGGATGGCCGCGGGGTCCACCACCCATTCCGCGATCATGCCGGCCTCGCTGCTGGCCAGGCGGTTCACCACCGCGCAATCCCAGCCCAGGCGGTCGCGCAGCGCCGTGACATCCTCGGGCCGCAACGCGTCGCCGCCCACGATGATGCGGCGCGGCTGCCAGGCCTCGCGTTCGGCCAGGCGCGCCTCGACCAGGTCGCGCAGGACGGGCGGCGTCAGGGGCAGCACGGTGATGCGCCGCTCCGCCGCCCAATTCCCGAGCGCGACAAGGCCATGGCGGCGGATGTCGAAGACCTCCACCGTGGCGCCGGCCAGCAGCCCGCCCAGGATGGCCGGCGTCGAGCCCGCATAGGCGAAGGAGGAGAGGTGGGCGATGCGGTCGCCGGGGGCGTAGCCGTGGTGCCGGGTCTGCATTCCGCCATGCCAGCAGAGCGACCTTTGGCTGCGGACCACCCCCTTCGCCGGCCCGGTGCTGGCGGAGGTGAGGTAGATGATGCCGGTATCCTCCGGCCGCGGCGCGCGGATCACGGCGCCGGATGCCCCGGAGGCCAGGCCGACCTGCACCGGGACATGGCCCGCGCGGTCGCGGCACCAGGCCTCCTGCGCGGGCCCGGTCACGATGCGCGCCACCTGGGCGAAGAGGCCGATGACATCCTCGGGCGGGGCGGCGGGGTCTATCGGCACGGCCGGCACGCCGGCCTTCAGCGCGCCGAGCAGGGCGATGATGGCGTCCATGCCGATGCCGAAGACCAGCGCCACCGCGGCGCCCGGCGGCAGGTCGGCCAGCGTGGCGGCCGCGCGGTCGGTCGCGGCATCCAGCGCGGCATAGGTCAGGACCTGGTCGCCATCCACCAGCGCCACGGCGTCCGGCAGCGCCGCGACGACCCGGCGCAGACGGGAGGGGATGGTGGCGTCGAACTCGGCGCGCTCGAAGGGGATCACGGCGTGATCTCCGCGATGAACTCGCCCGGCGCCAGCACGCGGTCGATGAGCTGCCGCTGCCGCAGCCAGTTCTGGTAGGTGAGGAGGCTGTCCGTTCGCAGCGCCCCGTCGGAGGGCAGGCTCGGCCAGCAGGCGCGGGCCAGCAGCTCGGGCGAGAGCCGGGTGGCGCGGGCCAGGATGTCGAGGTTGCGCGGCGTCTTGCCCTCATTGTAGCGCAGCAGGGCCTCGCGGTAGGCGCGCAGGAAGCGCCGGCCGAGCGCCTGGCCATTGGCCAGCATGCGCTCCGAGAACATCAGCGTGGTGAACTGCCCGTCGGGCAGCAATTGTTCCGCGCCGAAGGCGACGCCGCCGACACCCGCCTGGTCGAGCCGCGCCACCCAGGGCTCCGACAGGAAGGCGAGGTCAATCGCCCGCGAGGTGAGTGCCGCCTGCTGCGCCGCCACCGGCATCTCGCGGAACTGCACCTGCAGGCGCTCGGCCCCCGGCCGCTGCCGCAGCAGGTCCACGAGGAAACCCTCGAAGGCGTTGGGTTCGGCGCTGATGCGCAGCGTCCGCGCCTCGCCGGAGGTCAGCGCGGCCAGCGTCAGCCCCGTGCCGTAGAAGGCCGCGTAGGAGCATCCGGCTTCCGCCAGCACCACGCCGGAGGCGACCACCCGGGCACGGCCGCCCCGCGCCACGGCGTTGAACAGCGCGGGCCCCGCCTGCGGGATGGCGGCATCCAGGTCCCCGCCCATCAGCCCCGGTACGGCGAGGTGGGAGGAGGAGAGGGCGACCGGATCAATCGTGATGCCCTCGCGCGCGAAGAGGCCCTCCTCGAGCGCGATGAAGATCGGCGCCTGGGACAGGAAGGGCAGCACCACGAGCCGCACCCGCTCCGCCTGGGAAGCCGCCGGCAGCAGCGCCGCGAGGCAGAGGGCAAGCGCGAGCAGCCGGCTCATTCGTGCCGCGCGGCGTGCGATGGGCGCCCAGGCTGGCTTGGTGCGCATCTGGAAAGCTCCTTGGGAAGGGCGGCCGGCCATGTCGGCTCAACGCCCAAGACAACGGTTGAAGAGAAGGCCGAGCACGGCCAGGACCAGCAGCGTGCCGTAGAGCTGCTCCACCCGCATGGTCTGCCAGGACTGCCAAACCGCGGCCCCCAGCCCGTCATTGCCGCTGAGCATCTCGACCGAGATCAGCACCACGATCGCGGCGTTGAGCGAGAGCCTGAGGCCCGCGCGCAGCACCGGCCAGGCGCCCGGCAGCACCAGCCGGCGCAGCACCATCAGGGGGGGCGCGCCATAGTTGCGCGCCACATTCCACAGCAGCGGGTCAATGCCGCGCACGGCCACGGCGGCCGCGATGGCCGCGGGGAAGAAGGCCACCAGCACCACCGGCACCAGCCGCGCCTGTTCGCTGAAGCCGAACAGCACCAGGAACAGCGGCAGCAGCGCCACCTTGGGCAAGGGGTGCAGCGCGGCGATCACGGGGTCGAAGGCCCGGTGCAGCCGCGGCGCGAGCCCCATGGCAAGGCCGACCACGGTGCCCAGCCCCGCACCCAGGCCGAAGCCGATGGCCAGGCGCTGCCCGCTGGCCAGCAGGGCCTCGGCCATCTCGCCGCCGCGCAGGCTCTCCAGCAGCCACCCGAGGATGGTCGTGGGCGGCGGGAACATCAGCGTGGCCACCCAGCCCGCGCGCGCGGCGCCCTCCCAGCTCGCGGCCACGAGGAAGAGAGCGAGCAGATGCGCCATCAGGCGGCCGGTGCGCGGGCAGGCGCGAGGGTGGGCGCCAGCATGTCCCAGATGCGCCAGCGCAGGGCGGCCACCTCGGGCGGGGGCGCGCCCAGGATGCGCCGCGGGCGCGGGAAGGGCACCGTGATGTCCGCGATGATCCGCCCCGGCCGCGCCGAGAGCACCACCACGCGGTCACAGAGCAGCAGCGCCTCCTCGATGTCATGGGTGACATAGACCACGCTGCGGCCGGTGCCGGACCAGAGGTCGAGCAGTTCCTGTTGCAGCAGCACGCGGGTCTGCGCGTCGAGGGCGGAGAAGGGCTCGTCCAGCAGCATGGCCTCGGCCTCGGCCACGAAGAGGCGGGCCAGCGCCGCGCGCTGGCGCATCCCGCCCGAAAGCTGGTCCGGGCGCGCGGCGGCGAAGCCCTCAAGCCCCAGGCGGCGCAGCATGTCATGGGCGCGGGCCTCCCGCGCCGCGCGCGGCATGCCCTGGGCTTCCAGGCCGAAGGCCACATTGTCCAGCACGCTCAGCCAGGGCAGCAGCCCATGTTCCTGGAAGGCCATCAGGCGGCGGGGCGGGCGGGGGCCGGCCCAGCCCGGAAAGGCGATGCTTCCGGCGCTGGGCGCCCGCAGCCCGGCCAGCATGGCGAGCAGCGAGGACTTGCCGCAGCCGCTCGGGCCGATCAGGCCCAGGAATTCCCCCGGGGCCACCTCCAGGTCCAGCCCCTCCACGGCGCGCACCGGGCCGTGCGGCCCGGGATAGTCGAGCCCGATGCCACGCAGCGTGATCCTCACCTGGGCGGCGCCTCGAACAGGGCGGCGACGAGGCCCGGCACCTCGCCCTGGCGCAGGAACCAGCGGATGGCGCCATGGTCCGCCAGGCCCTCGGCCACCACCAGCCGCACGCCGGGCAGGCCTTTCATCCGCTCGGCCTCCCGGCGGTCCCCCTCATGGCCATCGCCGAAGCACAGGATGGCGCGGGGCGGTCGCGGCACCGCGGCGTAGGCCTGCGCCAGGTCGAGGACGAGCCCCGGGTTGCGCCGCGCGATGCCATGCAGCGCCGGCGAGACCTGCGGGTCGTGCCGCGCCTGTGGATTGGTGGGCATGCTGAAGGCGAGCGCCGCCTCAGCACCCAGGTCCAGCGCGTAGCGCAGCGCCGCGTAGCCGCCGGCCGAATTGCCAAGGCAGGCGAGGCGCGTGGCCCCCAGTGCCTCGGCCTGCCCGCGCAGCAGGGCGAGCACGCCGGCATAGTCCGCGATGCCGAGATCGGGGTCGCCGGCCAGGTAGAAGCTGCCGCCCAGGTCGCGCAGGTAGATCAGGTGGGCGCCGCAGCCGCGCAGCACGCCGTGCAGTTCGTTCACCAGCGGCCAGAAGCCACGCCCGCCGCCCGCGAAGACGATCAGCGCCCGGTCCGTGCCGGCCGGGTTGCGCCAGACGAAGCTGGTGGCGGGCCGCGCGAGGTCGGCGCCGCCGGCCGCGAGGTCCTCCATCAGGCCGCTGCGTTCCATGGTGCGGATGATCTGGGCGCAGGCGCGCCCGGTGGCGCTGCCCTGGTCGAGCGGGGAGAGGGTCTCCAGCACCCGCTTGGCCTCGGCGGGCGTGCCGAAGCGGAGGAGGTCCTCCACATCGCGCAGGCTCGGCCCCCGGCCGGGTTCGGCGCCGCTCATGGTGATGGCGCGGCCGCCGGAGGCGTAGCGGTCCCACCAGGTCTCGTGGCCTGGCCAGCGCCGGTGCAGGAGGACGCGCAGCGCCTTGAAGCCCTCCCCGTCATGGTTCATCCAGGCCGCGTTCATGGCCTGCTCATACCAGTCGGCCTCGGCCACGGCGTCGAAGCGGTCGAGCACCGCCCGCCAATGCACCCGTGCCTCACGCCAAGCGTGGCGCCATTCGGCGAGCTTGGCCACACCGATCCAGCCGAGCGGCTCCTCCGGCCAGCTTGCGTGCAGCCGGGCCAGGGTTTCAGCGGCGTGCGGCGGCAGCAGCGCATCCTCGGGGCGGCGCGGCCGGTTGAAGGCGAACAGGGCGTGGGCGAAGGCGAGATGCTCCTCGCGCCCCGCCTGCTCCGGCCAGCGGTGCAGGGCTTCGTCCCACAAGGGTAGCGCCACCGCGTGGTCACCGGCGTCGCGCGCCTGATGCGCCCTGGCCAGGAGGCCCGTGCGCTCATCTTCTGGTGTGCCGGCCGCGAAGCCATCATGCGGACGACGCCCCGCTGCCTCACTGTCGCGCAACGCTTCTTCCATGGCGTCAGCATGGCAAGAAAACATGTAAAGTTGAAGAATGGTCGGGGCTTGCCGTGCTGGAATCTTCAACGCCGCCCTTGGCGTCAGTCCGCCTGGTAGCTGTAGCGCCACAGGTTGAAGATCTTGGGCCGGCCGTCGTCGCTGGGCCGGCCGGCCTCGGTGTCGGTCAGCGCCTGCTCGCCATGCAGGCCGATTCGCATCCAGCCCCGCCGGGCGACCGCGCGGAAGCAGATCGCCTCGGCGACCTCGCGCCGGGGTTCGGACCAGGTCCGCACCGGCCGCCCGTCCACCGTTATGGCCAGCCGGTCGCGCAGGCCAGGGTCCACCCAGCCCTTGTTGTAGAGGCGCAGCGTCAGCCGCGCGCCGGGCCCCGGCACCGGCAGGTAGATCAGGGCGTCGCGGCTCGCGCCCAGCCAGCGGCAGCATTCGCGGCTGCCGGCGGCGTCGCGGCCATGCAGCCCGCGGCCGACCAGCGGCATGTTCATGTCGAAGACATGCTCCGCGCCGATCCGCATGGGGGCCAGCGCGGTGAGGCGGGCGGCGGCGAACTCAGCTTCGAACTCCTCGAGGGTGTAGCCGGCGGCAGGGGCCGCGCGCAGCGCCTCCAGGGCGCGTGCATGCAGGAGGCGGTCACCCATGGTGACCGCGGCGGCGGCGGCCAGCGCGGCCTCGTTCTGTCCTTCAGGCGCCGTCCGGTTGCGGACCTCCAGCGGGGTGGGGGGGCACCAGCCCATGTCGCGCGCCAGTTCCGCGCGCAGCCGGTCCACCTCCTCCAGCACGCCGATGCGCGCGCCGTAGGATTGCAGCGTCCGCCAGGCCTGGGCGGCGCGCTCCTCCGGCGGCATGGCGGCGAAGGCCTCCGCGCTTACGCTGTGCTGCGTCAGGGCGCGGCACTGGTGATCCTCGAACATGGCGCGGAAGGGCAGGGTGTCGCCGAAGGCGCCGCGCAGGCGCGCGAAGTCGGGCAGCTCGCGGCAGGCCTCGTGCATGCGCCGCCACTCCTCGGACTTGTGGGCGTAGTCGTGCGGCGCGAGGCGGCGGTAGTCCTGGAACTGTGACAGCGCGCGCCGGTCGGCGCGGCGCAGCACGGTGAACACATGGTCCTCGGGCGCCAGCCAGGGGGCGATGTCCACATGGCCGTGCAGCACGTCGAACCAGGCGATGCTCTCGCGCGCGGCCTCGGCGATGAGGGGGCGCAGGGCAGGGTCCTGGAGGGCCGCGATGTCGGTGTGGGCGATGCCGCGGTCGCGCAGGCGCTGGCCCAGCTCGGCCGGCGGCCGCGCGCGCTCGGCATGGACCTCGGAATCGAGAGCGGCGTTCAGCGCCGTGCCGCCGCATTTCGAGATGTGCAGGTGGAAGAGCTTGCGTGCAGCCAGCATGGAGGCCCTGTTCGGTGTGCGCGTGCGGTGGGTTGTGGGTGGCGGAGGGAGCGGCCTGTGGCTGGCCCCTCGCTCAACTTAACGTGATCGTTCCATCTCACCGCAACAGCTTTTGATCTTGCCACGGATCATGGCCGCCTGCACCGGAGGGGCCGCGGCGATGGGGGCCAGCCGGGGTGGCGGCAAAAGAAAACCCGCCTTGCGGCGGGTTTCCCTGGAGCAGGACGGATCGCGGGGGTCAGCCGCGATGCGCCATGGCCATGAACTCACGGGCGTTGCCGGTGGTCCTGGTCACCAGGCTCACCCCGATGATCGCGACCAGCGCCGCGATGACGCCATACAGCGCCGGGTTGCCCAGCACGGTGATGCCGAACACCTCGGGCACGTTCGAGAAGCGCGCGAAGGTGAAGGTCAGCGACACCACGAGGCCCACGACAAGGCCGGCGATGACGCCCTCCTTCGTCAGGCCCTTCCACCACATGGCCAGGATCAGCACCGGCGCGAAGGTGCTGGCCGCGATGCCGAAGCACATCGCCACCAGGATCGCGACGTTCTGGTCCTTGAGCCAGATGGAGGCCAGCAGGGCGATGCCGGTCAGCACGGCCGCACCCAGCTTGGCGAAGACCAGGCGCTCGCGGTCGCTGCTGTCGGGGCGGAGCACGCCCGCATAGACATCGTGCGAGAGGCTGGTGCTCATGGAAATGAGCAGGCCCACCGAGGTGCTGAGCATGGCGGCCATGGCGCCGGCGGCGATGAGGCCGAGCACCACCTCGCCCCCCAGCTCCATGCCGAGCAGCGGGATGGCCATGTTGGTGGCACGGCCGCGCTGGCCGGCCTGCAGCATCTCGATCAGGTAAGGA
Organism: Roseococcus sp.; assembly: GCA_035998215.1. Lineage (GTDB taxonomy): Bacteria > Pseudomonadota > Alphaproteobacteria > Acetobacterales > Acetobacteraceae > Roseococcus. The sequence continues at coordinate 13,676 of DASYHU010000011.1, forward strand.
TACAGGATGGTCATCGTGGCGTAACCCACGAAGAGCACCGCGATGTAGAACACGGCGAGCCCGATGATGGTGAGCTCCGCGCCCTTCTTCGCGTCCTTCGCGTCCTTGACCGTGTAGAAGCGGATCAGGATGTGCGGCAGGCCGGCCACACCCAGCAGCAGGCCCAGCACCAGGCTGAACTGGTTCAGCGCATTGGGCACGCCGACCCCGGGCGTCAGCGCGCTGGGCAGGTTCTGGAAGCCGTTGCGGATGGCCTCGGCGAGGGCCAGCGCGCCATAGCTGGTGCCGTCGGCGGGCGGCGGCAGCTGCCCCACGACCCCCACCGCGGAAGTGGGCGGCACGGTGTCCATCGCCTGGGTGATGATCGCGATCGGGTTGCCGCCGAAATACACGATGGCCGACAGCACGAGCAGCACGAGCATGGCCACCAGCAGGATCACGCCCTGGATGGCCTGGTTGTAGGTGGTGCCCATCATGCCGCCCATCACCACCATGACGCCCATGATGGTGGCCGAGATGAACACCGTGACCAGGTAGTCGAGGCCGAGCAGCAGCTGGAACAGGTGGCCCGCGCCCACGATCTGCGGCACGAGGTAGAGCGTGCCGATGACGACGGTGGTGAGCATGGCGAGGAACTTCAGGCTCCGCCCGCCGAAGCGGCCGACCAGCACGTCGCCCACCGTGAACTTGCCGGAGCTTTTCAGCGGGCCGGCCAGGATGACAAGGACGAAGATCCAGGCGCCGAAGAAGCCGATGGCGACCCACCAGCTGTCAATGCCCGTCAGCGCGATGGCGCCGGCGACGCCCAGGAAGCTCGCGGCGCTGCAATAGTCACCGAACATGGCCCAGCCGTTCAGCCGGGCCGAGATCTTGCCGCCGGCCACGTAGAAGTCGGTGGTCGTGCTGGTGAACTTCTTGCCCCACCAGCTCACGTAGACGACGGCGAGGAGGCTGGCCACCAGGATGGAGAAGGCGATGGGATTGGGCATCTCAGCGCTCCTGGTCCTGGTTGAGGCACATGCGGGTCACGATGATGCCCACGATGAACACCAGGATGCCGGTGTAGAAGGCCAGGGGCAGGCCCAGCAGCTCGATCTGCGCGATGTGCCGGAACTCCGGCGTCGCGATCATGGCGGCCACGAAGTAGGACACGCAGAAGATGGCCAGCAGCTTGATCGCGGACCGAAGCTTGCGGCTGATCGCCGCGTCATCATGTCCCGCGGCATCCGGCGATGCGTAGTTGGGTGTTTCCCTGGACGCATGGGCGCCCGGCTCGGCTCTCATCGAATCCATCCCTTGTTTGACGTTGCAAACCCGTAATTTTTACGTTATCTTTATCATGTGGGGTTGATGCGCTTGCAAGCGTTTCCTGCGGCCCTGCAAGTTTTTTTTCGCAGCCGCGGCGCGGCACCCAACGCTTTGCCCTGGATCAAGCATCGCCCGGGCGCCGCGTGGCATTCTTGCCCCCGATGGACACGACATCACCGGCCGGCGCGCTGCTTCGCCCGGCCCGCACCGCCCTGGCGCCGATGCCACCCTGCCTGCCCCCCGGCGCGAGCCTCGGCGAGGCGCTGGCCGCCCTGGCGGCCGCGCGTGCCTCCGCCGTGCTGGCGGTGGACGCCGAGGGAAGGCCGCTCGGCATCCTGACCGAACAGGACATCGCCCGCCGCGTCGCCTTCCGCTTGCCGCCCGAGGCGCCGCTCGCCGCGGCGATGACCTCGCCTGTCATCGGCTGTGGCGCGGGGCAGGGGCTTTGGCAGGCGGTGGCCCTGCTGCGCGCGCACCGGCTGCGCCACCTGCCGCTGCTGGACGGCGCCGGCCGCTGCGTGGGCCTGCTGCACCGGGCGGATGCGCTGGAGGCGGCCTCGGGCGCCGTGCTGGGCCATCTCGACGCGCTGGCGGGCGATGACGCGGCGGTGAAGCGCGCCCAGGCGGGGCTCGCCGCCGCACTGCTGGAGGAGGGGCTGCCGGCCAGCGAAATCATCTCGCTGGTCAGTGGCATCAACGCCGACCTGCATCGCCGCATCCTGGAACGCGTGTTGGCGGCGGAGGCCGAGCCGCCGCCCGTGCCCTTCACCCTGCTGCTCATGGGCAGCCTCGGCCGCGGCGAATCCCTGCTGCGGCCGGACCAGGACAATGGCTTCCTGCTGGACGACTATCCCGATGCCGCGCACGTCCAGGTGGACGCCTGGTTCCGCCGCGTCTCGGAACGCTTCTGCCTGGCGTTGGCCGAGGCCGGCTTCCCGCTCTGCAAGGGCGGGGTGATGGCGATGAACCCGCTCTGGCGGAAGACGCGCGGGCAATGGCGCGACCAGCTGGGCCTCTGGGCGCTGAAGCGGCACGGTGCGGCCCTGCTGCATGCCGACATCTTCCTCGACCTGCGCGCGGGTTGGGGCGAGGCGGCCCCGGCCGAGGCGCTGCGCGCCCAGGCCATGGCACTGCTGAAGCAGGAGCCGGCCTGGGCGGCGATGCTGGCCGCGCAAGGGGCGCAGCTGCAGGTGGGACTGACCCTCTGGGGCGGCTTCGCCGATGACGAGCCCGGCCCCGGCACCCGCACCGACCTCAAGCTGCACGGGTTGATGCCGCTGGTGGCCGCCGCGCGGCTTGCGGCGCTGCGCGCGGGCGTGGGCGAGCCCGCAACCCCTGCGCGCCTGGCCGGCCTTGCCGCGCGGGGCGCGATTTCGGCAGCGGAGGCCGCGCGGCTGGGAGAGGCCTTCGCGGCGCTGCTGGATGCGGTGCTGCGGCAGCAATTGGAGGACCTGGAGGCGGGGCGGGCACCAGGGAGCCTCGTGGACGCGGCGGCCTTGCCGGCCGGGCGGAGGGCGGCGCTGAAGGATGGCCTCAAGGCGATCCGCAGCTTCGCCAGGACCTCGACCGCGTATCTGACCGGCGGGCTGTGGTGAGGACGCGGCGCGTCAGGCCCCGCCATGGCCGGACCAGGCGCCCGTGCCGCGGGCCTGCCTGCCGCTTGCCTGCGCTCGCGCCGGGTGCGCGAGATTCCGTGGCCAAGGAGTTTGCACCTCCGGGTCCGGACCTGGCGGCGGTGCGTCAGCGCGAGGTGACCGCATCCGCCTCGCGCCGGAAGCGACCGCGATAGACGCTCGGCGGGAGGCCGGTGCGACGCCGGAGGTGTCGCCGCAGCGCCGCCACCTCATGGAAGCCGACCAGCCGCGCGACCTCCTCCACCGGCAGTGCCGTGGTCTCCAACAGGTCGCGGGCGCGCGCCACCCGCTCGGCCAGAAGCCAGGCGCCAGGGGCGAGGCCCACGGCCTCCCGGAAACGCCGGTGCAGGCCGCGCGGGCTGGTCGCCGTCTCCGCGGCCAGCCGCGCGATCGGCCAGTCCTCCGCGAGCCGTGCCCGCACGCGGTCGAGGGTGGCGGCGAGCCGCGATCCGCCCGCGCGCTCCTTCGGCACCGGGCGCGGCAGGCGCTGCTTTCGGTCGCCGTCGCGGTGCGGGGGCACGACCAGGCGCTCGGCCACGCTGTTTGCCGCGGCCGGGCCGAAGTCGCGGCGGATGAGGTGCAGGCAGAGGTCGAGCGCCGCGGCGCTGCCGGCCGCCGTCAGCACCGCGCCCTCGTCCACATAGAGCACGTCCGGCACCAGCCGCAGGCCCGGGTGGCGTGCGGCCAGCGCCTCGAAATAGCGCCAATGCGTCGTCGCGCGCCGGCCTTCCAGAAGCCCGGCGGCGGCCAGGACGAAAACGCCCGAGCACAGCGACAAGATGCGTGCGCCCCGCGCATGGGCCGCGCGCAGCGATGCGCAGAGGCTCTCCGGCACCGCCTCCGCGGCGCCGCGCCAGCCGGGCACGATCACCGTGCCCGCCTGCTCGATCAGCTCCGCGCCGCCATCCACCAGAACGCGCACGCCGCCCGCCGCGCGCAAGGGGCCGGGCTCGGCCGCCGCCACGGCGAAGCGGTACCAGCCTTCGCCCATCTCCGGCCGCGGCAGGCCGAAGACCTCCACCGCGCAGCCGAATTCGAAGGTGCAGAGCCCGTCATAGGCGATGACGACAACGAGGCGGTTAGGGGGCGGCGCGGGGTGGGCGCGCTTTGGCACGATCTGACCTCCTGCTGGCACGGCGGCATCTCACGCCATCTGCGGCGACGCCGCCATTCTAGCCAAGCACGGCGCCGGACGACGCGCCGATCCTGCCATCGAGGAGATCAGATCGTGCCAGATCCCGTCACCGAAGTCCCGCCCGTCAGCCCGGCCGAGATGCGCGCGCATCTCGCCCGCCGCCTGGCGCTCGAGACCGACTGCGCGGATGTCTTCGCCGCCCTGCGGGATGCGACGGCGCGCGAGGAAACGCCGGGCTTCGTCGTGCTCGACGTGCGCGGCCGCGCCGCCTATGCCGCCGGGCACGTGCCAGGCGCCGTCAGCCTGCCGCACCGGGACATCACGGCCGAGCGGCTCGCCGCCTGGCCGGCGGGGACCGTGTTCGTCACCTACTGCGCCGGCCCGCACTGCAACGGCGCCGATCGTGGCGCGCTGCGCCTCGCCGAGATCGGGCGTCCGGTGAAGACGATGCCGGGCGGCATGACCGGCTGGATCGACGAGGGACTGCCGCTTGCGACCGGCCGCGACCCGGGCACGGTGCCGACCGCGTAGGGGCCGGGGCGGCCGGCGCCGCGTCGGCGTGGCCGTCCCCACCCCATCCAAGCCCCGCCGTGTCGCCAGTCCAATATTTTTCAAACAATTGTTTGGCGGGTGGAGTTGGCGGAAAGGGTGTCTGCCAAGCGGCTATCCAGGTTTATCCTGACTCGGTCAGGTCTGTGACAGAAAGCATTGTGATAGCTGATTAAATGGTCTGATGCTGTTCACTCTCGTCATAGACTTCCCGCCTTAATCCATCCGATCGCGTTGGGACTCATGTTGGGACGGACGGCGAGCTACATCCTGCACATATCCGGAAAGCTCACCGCCCGAACCATTGCCTCCCTCACCCTTAAGGACCGCCACACCCCCGGCCGGCACACGGATGGGGACGGCCTCCACCTCCACACCCGCACCCCTGAGACGGCCTCGCGGCTGCGCGGGCGCATCGAGGCGGTGCTGGATTTCGCCCGGGCGCGCGGCTGGCGGGCAGGGGAGAACCCGGTAGCGTCCGTGGAGGTGGTGGAAATTCCGGTTTCGGCCGGGGTGTAGGGCTGGGGTGGCCATCGGCTCTGGCGGCTAGGGTGGAGTTGCGAGCTCCCACCTCTGACCGACCGAGGACCCGATGACCGACGACAGACTG
>DASYHU010000012.1:0-14882 GCA_035998215.1 Roseococcus sp.
ATGGTGATGCCCGGCGACAACGTCTCGATGGACGTGGAGCTGATCGCGCCGATCGCGATGGACGAGGGGCTTCGCTTCGCGATCCGCGAGGGTGGCCGCACCGTGGGTGCGGGCGTCGTCGCCAGCATTTCGAAGTAAGGCCCGCTTGCGGCGCGGCCGCGCATCCGTGAGGATGCGCCCGGCGGCCGAAGCCAGGGTTGTTGTGGTGGCCCGGTTCGGCCGCCGCACGAGGCGTCTCCAGGAGAAAGTGCCCACCGCCCGGAGTAAGGGTTGGTGTGGCGGCTTCCTCCGGGTGGCGTCGGGATAGGGGTGTAGCTCAATTGGCTAGAGCGCCGGTCTCCAAAACCGGAGGTTGGGGGTTCGAGACCCTCCACCCCTGCCAGATTTGACAGGCTTGGCGGCGGCACGTTGCACAACGGCCGCCGTCATGCTTTCAGAGGCCGCATATCGCGGCGACGTTTCAGGACACAGCATCTTGGCCAAACCCGACCCCGTCCAGTTCGTCCGGGAAGTGCGGCAGGAGACCTCCAAGGTCACCTGGCCGACACGCAAGGAGACGCTCATCACCACTGGCCTGGTGCTGGCCCTGTCGGCGCTCGCGGCGGTGTTTTTCCTGATCGTGGACCAGATCATCCAGCTCCTGATGGGCTGGGTGTTCGGTCTGTGACAGCGCAAGCGGGGTTCAGGCCGATGGCCGACAAGCGTTGGTATGTGGTGCATGTCTATTCGGGCTTCGAAAAGAAGATCGCCGAGCAGATTCGCGCGCAGGCGGCCAAATCCGGCCTCGCGGACCGGATTGACGACATCCTGGTGCCGACCGAGCAGGTGACCGAGGTGCGCCGCGGCCAGAAGGTGGACGCCGAGCGCAAGTTCTTCCCGGGCTATGTCCTGGTGAAGATGGAAATGACCGACGACACCTGGCACCTGGTGCGGGACACGCCCAAGGTCACGGGCTTTCTCGGTGCGCGCAACAAGCCCCAGCCCATCACCGAGGCCGAGGCGATGCGCATCGTCAACGCCGTGCAGGAGGGGGCCGAGAAGCCCCGTCGCCCCGCGGTGCTCTTCGAGGTGGGCGAGCAGGTGCGCGTCTCCGACGGTCCCTTCACCAGCTTCAACGGCACGGTGGAGGAGGTGGACGAAGAGAAGGGCCGCGTGAAGGTCAGCGTCTCCATTTTCGGCCGTTCCACCCCGGTGGAACTGGAATACGGCCAAGTCGAAAAGCTTTAGCTTTTCAGCCCTCAGCCGCCGGGCGCTTCGTCTGGCGGCGCCGGCCGCATGGCGGCGGGGATCTCTTAGATAGGCGCCTGCCTCATGCTGGCCGCCGGCGCGTCTGGCTCCAGCCGATATAGAGCCCTGCGCCGCAGATGATGGCGGCCCCCAGCCAGGTCATGCTGTCGGGGAATTCGGTGAACAGCAGCCAGCCCACGGCCACCGACCCCAACAGTTGGAAATACTGGAAGGGTGAGATGATGTTGGCCGGCGCATATCCGAAGGCCCGTGCCACGCAATAGTGGCCCAGCGCCCCCAGCACGCCCACCCCGATGAACAGCCCGACATCCAGCAGGCTCGCCGGCGTCACCCAGACGAAGGGCAGCACCACCAGCATGCCGAAGCCACCTACGAAGGCGGAATAGAGGGCGGAAGTCTCGGGCGAATCGGAACTCGCGATCAGCCGTGTGAGGATCTGATAGACGCCATAGGCGGTGGCGCTGGTCAGGATGAAGAGCGAGGCCCAGTGGAACAGCGCTGTTCCGGGCCGGATCACCACCAGAACCCCCACGAAGCCGATCAGCAGCGCGATCACGCGGCCCCAGGTGGTCCGTTCCTTCAGCATGGGCCAGGCCAGCAAGGCCACGATCAGCGGCGCCGCCAGCGAAATGGCAGCCGCTTTCGCCAGCGGAATGAAGGCGATGGCGTAGAAGAAGCACAGGTTCGAGGTGAACAGCATGGAGGAGCGCGCCAGCTGCAAACCGGGCCGCTTGGTCCGGAACAGCGCCAGCCCCATGCGCGGCATGAAGAGGGCGGAGAGGAAGAGGATATGCCCGAAGGCCCGTGCCCAGGAGATTTGCAGCGAGGAGTAGTCTTGCCCCAGCAGCTTCGCAAACCCCCCCATGACGGGAAACAGCAACCCCGCGGTGACCATGAAAAGGATGCCGACGAGGATGCGGGAAGGGGGGGCGATGTGACTCACCGCCGCAGGATGGGGCCGGGGCGCGGGCCGCGTCCAGGGCAGGGGGGTGAGATGCGACCCATGCGCGCCACGAGGGGCACGCATTCCAGTCCGCCGCCGGGGATGGACAGGCCTCTCGTTCCGCGCTACGCGCCCCGCTTCAACCCCGGAGGCCACGCCGCCGGGGTGGAGAAACGCGGGAGGTTGTCCTCGCCCGACTTGGCGGGGGGCCGCTGGTACCGCGGGTCTCTCACAACACGAGAGGACTGAACAGGTTCATGGCAAAGAAGATCGCAGGCTACATCAAGCTGCAGATCCCGGCCGGCAAGGCGAACCCCTCGCCGCCGGTGGGCCCGGCGCTGGGTCAGCGCGGGCTGAACATCATGCAGTTCGTGAAGGAATTCAACGCGGCGACGCAGCAGATGGAGCCGGGCACGCCGACGCCCGTGGTCATCACGGCGTACACGGACCGCACCTTCTCCTTCATCACGAAGACCCCGCCCAACACCTACTTCCTGCTGAAGGCCGCGAAGATCGAGAAGGGCAGCACCACCCCCGGCAAGGGCGCGATGGTGGGCCGCGTGACGAAGTCGCAGCTGCTCGAGATCGCCAAGGTCAAGATGAAGGACATGAACTGCGTGGACGAGGAAGCCGCGGTTCGCATGCTGGCCGGTTCCGCCCGTTCCATGGGCATGACCGTGGTGGAGGGCTGATCCATGGCCAAGATGACCAAGCGCATGAAGGCCCTCTCCGCCCAGGTGGACGGCGCCAAGCTCTATCCGCTGGCGGAGGCGATCGCGCTCGCCAAGGCCAATGCGAAGGCCAAGTTTGACGAGAGCATCGAGATTTCGATGAACCTCGGCATTGATCCGCGCCATGCCGACCAGATGGTCCGCGGCGTGGTGGGCCTGCCCAACGGCACCGGCAAGACGGTCCGCGTGGGCGTCTTCGCCCGTGGCCCGAAGGCCGAGGAGGCGCTGGCCGCCGGCGCCGACGTGGTGGGCGCCGATGACCTCGCCGCCGCCGTGCAGGAAGGCAAGATCGACTTCGACCGCTGCATCGCGACGCCGGACATGATGGCGCTCGTCGGCCGCCTCGGTAAGGTGCTGGGCCCGCGCGGCCTGATGCCGAACCCGAAGCTCGGCACCGTCACGATGGATGTGAAGGGTGCCGTCACCGCCGCCAAGGCCGGCCAGGTGGAGTTCCGCGCCGAGAAGGCCGGCATCGTCCATGCCGGCATCGGCAAGGCGAGCTTCGACGCCGACAAGCTTCTGGACAACGCCCGCGCCTTTGTGGATGCCATCCAGAAGTCGCGCCCCACGGGCGCCAAGGGCACCTATGTGAAGAAGGTGGCTGTGTCCTCCACCATGGGTCCGGGCGTGAAGGTGGACGTGTCCACCATCGGCGCGGGCTGAACGGAATTCGGCCGGGACCTTCAGGGCCTGGCCGCGCAGGCGGGGGTTCGCCCCCGCCGATCCTGTCGGAGATTGCAGGTGCCGCCCGGGAACGGGCTGCTTGAAGGGGTCCGCCCCGCCCGCATGAGACGGGGAACCGAGATGCCATTCCTGGGCCGCGGGCCCGGGCAATGATGGCTTGGCTTTCCGGCAACGACAGGCGAACGGGGTGGAGGGAATGGTCCCGCCACCCCCGTGTGAACCGGCCGGCGCCCTTCCAAAAGGTTCCGGCCACCGACGGAGACGTGAATTGGACCGCACGGAAAAGCGCGCGTTCGTCGAGTCCCTGGTCGGCGTCTTCGGTGAGACGTCCTTCGTCCTCGTCGCCCAGAACAAGGGTCTGACGGTCGCGGCGGTGGATGATCTGCGCCGGAAGATGCGGGCCGCGGGCGCGACGTACAAGGTCGCGAAGAACCGGCTGGCCACTCGCGCCCTCGACGGCACCCGCTTCCAGGGCATCGCGCCGCTGCTGAAGGGTCCGACCGCGCTTGCGTGGTCGTCGGACCCTGTGGCCGTGGCGAAGACCGCCGTGGAGTTCGCCAAGACGAACGACAAGTTCGTGATCCTGGGCGGTGCGCTCGGCACCCAGAACCTGGCCCCGGAAGGGGTCAAGGCGCTGGCCGAGCTGCCGTCTCTGGAGACGCTGCGCGCGGGGCTTGTGGGTCTGATCCAGACCCCGGCCACGCGGATCGCCGGGGTGCTGCAGGCACCTGGCGGGCAGATGGCGCGGGTGCTGAAGGCCTATGCGGAGAAGGACGCCGCGTGATCCGGGCCGGGGCTCGCCCCGCCGCCGGATCGCGCGTCCTCTCCCCGCACAGGGGGCCGAGGCTGCCACCGAACACTCTGGCCCTGCCGCGTGGCGCGGTGGGGTTGTCAAGCCACAGTCAAGCTATTAAATCGAAGGAATACGCATATGGCCGATCTCGCTAAGCTCGTTGACGAGCTGTCCGCCCTGACCGTCCTGGAGGCCGCCGAGCTCTCCAAGATGCTGGAAGAGAAGTGGGGCGTCTCCGCCGCCGCGCCGGTGGCGGTTGCCGCCGCGCCGGCCGCCGCTGCCGCCCCCGCCGCCGAGGCGCAGACCGAATTCACCGTGATCCTTGCTTCCGGCGGCGACAAGAAGATCAACGTGATCAAGGAAATCCGCACCATCACCGGCCTGGGCCTGAAGGAAGCCAAGGATCTGGTCGAGGGCGCTCCGAAGACCGTGAAGGAAAACGTGTCCAAGGAAGAGGCGGACAAGATCAAGAAGGTGCTGGAAGAAAACGGCGCCAAGGTCGAAGTCAAGTAATCCCGCGGCGCCACCTTCGGCGCCACGGTTTCTGCCAAGTTGGGGCGGGTGGCAATCAGGGTCTGGTTGCCGCCCCTCTGGCTGTTCCGGGGGGCAGGGTGCCCGCTGGAGCCCAAACTACCGATGCCGGGCGATGGGTCCGCGCATCAAGCCTTGATAGGAAAGCGGAACAGGCATGAACGCAATCAGCAAGTCGTTCACGGCACGCAAGCGGATCCGCAAGAGCTTCGGGCGCCTGCCCGAGATTGCGCCGATGCCGAACCTGATTGACGTGCAGCGCGCCTCCTACGCCAATTTCCTGCAGATGGAGACGCACCCCGACAGCCGGACCAATACCGGGCTGCAGGAGGTGTTCAAGTCCGTCTTCCCCATCAACGATTTCGCGGGCCGCGGCCGTCTGGAATTCGTCCAGTACGAGCTGGAGGAGCCCAAGTACGACGTCGAGGAATGCATCCAGCGGGGCCTGACCTTCGCCGCACCCCTGAAGGTGAAGCTGCGCCTGATCGTCTGGGACCTGGACGAGGACACCGGCGCGCGCTCCGTCCGCGACATCAAGGAGCAGGATGTCTACATGGGCGACATGCCGCTCATGACGGACAACGGCACCTTCATCATCAATGGCACTGAGCGTGTCATCGTCAGCCAGATGCACCGCTCGCCCGGCGTGTTCTTCGACCATGACCGCGGCAAGACGCACAGCAGCGGCAAGTACCTGTTCGCCGCGCGGGTCATCCCCTATCGCGGTTCCTGGCTCGACTTCGAGTTCGACGCCAAGGACATCTGCTATGTCCGCATTGACCGTAAGCGGAAGCTGCCCGCCTCCACCCTGCTGATGGCGCTGGACAGCGGGGCCACCGAGGCCAAGCGCGTGGACCGCGCGGCGCAGGGCCTGGAAATGGACCCGGCGGAGATCCGCGGCATGGACGCCGAGGAAATCCTCGCGGCGTTCTATGGCCAGGTGATCTTCACGCGTTCGCCCAAGGGCTGGTCGCGCGCCTTCGATCCGGACAGCTTCAAGGGCATCAAGCTGCTGGAGCCGCTGGTGGATGCGCGCACCGGCGCCGTGGTGGCCGAGAAGGACACAAAGATGACGCCCCGCGCCGCCCGCAAGATCGCGGAAGCCGGGACGACCGAGGTTCTGGTTGGCCGCGCCGACCTGCTGGGCCGCTTCATGGCCGAGGACCTCGTCAACTACGAGACGGGCGAGATCTGGGCCGAGGCCGGCGAGGAGCTGACCGAGGCGAAGCTCGCCGCCATCGAGGATGCCGGGCTGGACCGCCTGCCCACGTTGGCCATTGACCAGTCGGTCGGTCCCTGGATGCGCAACACCCTGGTGGTGGACAAGAACAGCAACCGGGAAGAGGCGCTGATGGACATCTACCGGGTCATGCGCCCGGGCGAGCCGCCGACGCCGGAAACCGCGGAGACGCTGTTCAAGGGCCTGTTCTTCGACGCGGACCGCTATGACCTCTCGGCGGTGGGGCGCGTGAAGATGAACATGCGCCTGGGCTTCTCCCTGGAGGAGGCGCCGGATTACCTGCGCACGCTGCGCAAGCAGGACATCGTCAGCACCATGCGCGTGCTGATGGACCTGAAGGATGGCCGCGGCTCCATCGACGACATCGACAACCTCGGCAACCGGCGCGTGCGCTCGGTGGGCGAGCTGATGGAGAACCAGTACCGCGTCGGCCTGCTGCGGATGGACCGCGCGATCAAGGAGCGGATGGGGTCGGTGGACATCGACACCGTGATGCCGCACGACCTGATCAACGCGAAGCCGGCGGCGGCCGCGGTGCGCGAGTTCTTCGGCAGCAGCCAGCTTTCGCAGTTCATGGACCAGACCAACCCGCTCTCCGAGGTGACGCACAAGCGCCGCCTGTCGGCGCTTGGCCCGGGTGGTCTGACACGTGAGCGCGCGGGCTTCGAGGTGCGCGACGTTCACCCCACGCATTACGGCCGCATCTGCCCGATCGAGACGCCGGAAGGGCCGAACATCGGTCTCATCAACTCGCTCGCCACCTTCGCGCGGGTGAACAAGTACGGCTTCATCGAGACGCCCTATCGCCTCGTGAAGGAAGGCAAGATCGTGGGCGACCCGCGCTACCTCTCCGCCATGGAGGAGGAGAAGCTGGTCGTCGCCCAGGCTGATGCCGAGGTGGACGCCGAGACGGGTGAGTTCCGCTCCGAGCTGGTCAGCGTGCGCCAGGGCGGCGACTTCCGCCTGGTGAAGCCCGAGGAGGTGACGGCGATTGACGTGTCGCCGAAGCAGCTCGTCTCGGTTGCGGCCGCGCTGATCCCGTTCCTGGAGAACGACGACGCGAACCGCGCGCTGATGGGTTCCAACATGCAGCGCCAGGCCGTGCCGCTCATCAAGAGCGATGCGCCGCTGGTGGGCACGGGCATGGAAGCCGCCGTGGCTCGGGACTCCGGTGCCGCCATTTCCGCCCGCCGCGAGGGAGTGGTGGACCAGATCGACGGCGCGCGCATCGTGGTGCGGGCGACGGGCGGTGACGGCCAGACGACGGGCGTGGACATCTATCGCCTGCGCAAGTTCCAGCGCTCCAACCAGTCCACCTGCATCAACCAGCGCCCGCTGGTGAAGGTGGGCGACAAGGTGAGCGCCGGCGAGATTATCGCGGACGGCCCGTCGACCGAGCTGGGCGAGCTGGCGCTGGGCCGCAACGTGCTTTGCGCCTTCATGCCGTGGAACGGCTACAACTTCGAGGACTCGATCCTGATCTCCGAGCGGATCGCGCGGGACGACGTTTTCACTTCGATCCACATCGAGGAATTCGAGGTCTCCGCCCGCGACACCAAGCTCGGCCAGGAGGAGATCAGCCGCGATATCCCGAATGTGGGTGAGGAGGCGCTGCGCAACCTCGACGAGGCGGGCATCGTCTATGTCGGCGCCGAGGTGCACCCCGGTGACATCCTCGTGGGCAAGGTGACGCCCAAGGGCGAAAGCCCGATGACGCCGGAGGAGAAGCTGCTCCGCGCCATCTTCGGCGAGAAGGCGTCGGACGTGCGCGACACCTCGCTGCGCCTGCCGCCCGGTGTGTCCGGCACCATCGTGGATGTGCGCGTGTTCAGCCGCCGCGGCGTGGACAAGGATGAGCGCGCCATGGCGATCGAGCGCGCCGAGATCGAGCGGCTGGCCAAGGACCGCGACGACGAGAAGGCCATCCAGGAGCGCAGCTTCTATGGCCGTCTTCGTGAGCGCCTGCTGAACCGCAAGGCCAGCGGCGGCTTCAAGGGCGTGAAGGCCGGCACGGTCATCACGGACGAAGTGCTGGAGCAGTTCGCGAAGGCCACCTGGCGTCAGATCGCGGTGGCGGACGATGCCGCCATGGCCGAGATCGAGGCGCTGAAGCGCGAATTCGACGCGGCGGTGGAGCGGCTGCAGAAGCGCTTCGACAGCAAGGTCGAGAAGCTGCAGCGCGGCGATGAGCTGCCGCCCGGCGTGATGAAGATGGTCAAGGTCTTTGTGGCCGTGAAGCGCAAGCTGCAGCCCGGCGACAAGATGGCCGGTCGTCACGGCAACAAGGGCGTCGTCTCCCGCGTGGTGCCTATCGAGGACATGCCCTTCCTGGAGGATGGGACGAGCGTGGACCTGGTGCTGAACCCGCTGGGCGTGCCCTCTCGCATGAACGTCGGTCAGATCCTGGAGACGCATCTGGGCTGGGCCTGCGCCAATCTCGGCCGCCAAGTGGGTGAGCTGGTGGAGGATTTCCGCCGCTCCTCCGCCGTGCGGGACGAACTGCACGCGAAGCTGCGCGAAGTCTATGGCGAGGAGGTGTTCGAGCGCGACATCGCCCCCATGGATGAGGACCAGCTGATCGAGCTGTGCGACAACCTCAAGAAGGGCATCCCCATCGCGACGCCTGTCTTCGATGGTGCCCGGATGGGTGACATCGAGGGCATGCTGGAGCGTGCGGGCCTCGACAGTTCGGGCCAGGTCTGGTTGCATGATGGCCGCTCGGGCGAGCGGTTCGAGCGCAAGGTGACGGTCGGCTACATCTACATGCTGAAGCTGCATCACCTGGTGGATGACAAGATCCACGCGCGTTCGATCGGCCCGTACTCGCTCGTCACCCAGCAGCCGCTGGGCGGCAAGGCGCAGTTCGGCGGTCAGCGCTTCGGCGAGATGGAGGTTTGGGCGCTCGAGGCCTACGGCGCCGCCTACACGCTGCAGGAGATGCTGACGGTGAAGTCGGACGACGTGTCCGGCCGCACCAAGGTCTATGAGGCGATCGTCCGCGACCAGGACAGCTTCGAGGCTGGCATTCCCGAGAGCTTCAACGTTCTGGTGAAGGAGCTGAAGTCGCTCGGCCTGAACGTGGACCTTGAGAACCGCGGCCCCTGATTTCGCATTTCGCGGGGCGCGCTGAGGCGCCCCGCCACACCCCCTTCAAGGCCCCGCGTGCGCGCCGGGCAGAGAGCGAGGCGGCATGAACGAGCTGATGAAGATCCTGGGCCAGACCGGCCAGGCGATGACCTTCGACCAGATCAAGATCTCCATGGCCTCGCCGGAGCAGATCCGCTCCTGGTCCTATGGCGAGATCAAGAAGCCCGAGACCATCAACTACCGCACCTTCAAGCCGGAGCGGGACGGGCTGTTCTGTGCCCGCATCTTCGGCCCGATCAAGGACTACGAGTGCCTCTGCGGCAAGTACAAGCGGATGAAGTTCCGCGGCATCGTCTGCGAGAAGTGCGGCGTGGAAGTGACGCTCGCCAAGGTCCGGCGCGAGCGCATGGGCCATATCGAGCTGTCGGCGCCCGTCGCCCACATCTGGTTCCTGAAGTCCCTGCCCAGCCGCGTCGGGCTGATGGTGGACATGTCGCTGAAGGAGCTGGAAAAGGTCCTTTACTTCGAGAGCTATGTGGTGCTGGAGCCGGGGCTGACGGACCTCAAGCTGCACTCGCTCGTGAACGAGGACCAACTCTACCAGAAGCAGGAGGAGTTCGGTGAGGACGCCTTCCGCGTCGGCATTGGCGCCGAGGCGGTGAAGGAAATCCTAGCCGGGCTGGAGATGGACAAGGAAGGCACGCGCCTGCGCGCGGAGCTGAAGGAGACGACCAGCGAGGCCAAGCGCAAGAAGCTGGTGAAGCGCCTGAAGCTCATCGAGGCCTTCTCGGAATCCGGCGCGCGTCCCGAATGGATGATCCTGGACGTGGTGCCGGTGATCCCGCCCGAGTTGCGCCCGCTGGTGCCGCTGGATGGCGGCCGCTTCGCGACCTCCGACCTGAACGACCTGTATCGCCGCGTCATCAACCGCAACAACCGCCTGAAGCGGCTGATCGAGCTGCGCGCGCCCGACATCATCGTGCGCAACGAGAAGCGCATGCTGCAGGAGGCGGTGGACGCGCTGTTCGACAACGGCCGCCGCGGCCGCGCCATCACGGGCACCAACAAGCGCCCGCTGAAGTCGCTGTCGGACATGCTGAAGGGCAAGCAGGGCCGTTTCCGGCAGAACCTGCTGGGCAAGCGCGTGGACTACTCGGGCCGTTCGGTCATCGTCGTGGGCCCGGAGCTGAAGTTGCACCAGTGCGGCCTGCCGAAGAAGATGGCGCTGGAGCTGTTCAAGCCCTTCATCTACTCGAAGCTCGAGAAGTACGGCCACGCCTCCACCATCAAGCAGGCCAAGCGGATGGTGGAGAAGGAGCGTCCCGAGGTGTGGGACATCCTGGAGGAGGTGATTCGCGAGCACCCGGTGCTGCTGAACCGCGCCCCCACCCTGCACCGCCTGGGCATCCAGGCCTTCGAGCCGGTGCTGGTCGAGGGCAAGGCCATCCAGCTGCACCCGCTGGTCTGCACCGCCTTCAACGCGGACTTCGATGGCGACCAGATGGCCGTGCACGTTCCACTGTCGCTTGAGGCGCAGCTGGAAGCGCGCGTGCTGATGATGTCCACCAACAACATCCTCAGCCCAGCGAACGGCAAGCCCATCATCGTGCCGAGCCAGGACATCGTACTCGGCATCTACTACCTCAGCCTGGAGACGCCCGAATTCCTTGCCACCGAGGAGAAGGACGCGCCTCTGCTGGGTGAGCTGGCCGAGATCGAGCACGCGCTCGCCGTCGGCGCCATCACACTGCACCAGAAGATCCGCACCCGCCGCGAGACGATGAACGCGGAAGGCCAGCTGGTGATGGAGCGCGTGGTGACCACGGCGGGCCGCATGCTGATGGCGGCGCTGCTGCCCAAGCATCCGGCGCTGCCGTTCAGCCTGCTGAACCGGTTGCTGACGAAGAAGACCATCTCCGACGTGATTGACGCGGTGTACCGTCACTGCGGCCAGAAGGAGAGCGTGATCTTCGCCGACCGACTGATGGGCCTGGGCTTCCGCCATGCGGCGAAGGCCGGCATCTCGTTCGGCAAGAACGACATGATGATCCCGGCCGAGAAGGAAGGCCTGATCGCGACGACCAAGGCCGAGGTGAAGGAGTTCGAGCAGCAGTATCTCGACGGCCTCATCACCTCCGGCGAGCGCTACAACAAGGTGGTGGACGCCTGGTCGCGCTGCACGGATGCGGTCGCTGGCGCCATGATGAAGGAAATCCAGAAGCAGGAGATCGGCCGTCCGACCAACTCCGTCTGGATGATGTCGCATTCCGGTGCGCGTGGTTCGCCGGCGCAGATGCGCCAGCTGGCTGGCATGCGCGGGCTGATGGCCAAGCCTTCGGGCGAAATCATTGAGCAGCCGATCATCTCGAACTTCAAGGAAGGCCTGACCGTGCTGGAGTACTTCAACTCCACCCACGGCGCCCGCAAGGGCCTGGCCGATACCGCGCTGAAGACCGCGAACTCGGGCTACCTGACACGCCGCCTTGTGGACGTGGCCCAGGACTGCATCATCATGGAAGATGATTGCGGGACCGAGCGCGGGCTCAACGTGCGCGCGGTGATGGATGGCGGTGATGTCGTCTCTTCCATCAGCGAGCGTATCCTGGGCCGTACCGCGCAGGAGGACATCCTCGACCCCGCGACGGGCGAGGTCATCGTCCCGCGCAACGCCCTGATCGAGGAAGCCGCGGCCGAGCGCGTGGAGCAGGCGGGCGTCGAGGCGGTGATGATCCGCTCGGTGCTGACCTGCGAATCGAAGCAGGGCGTCTGCGGCAAGTGCTATGGTCGTGACCTGGCGCGTGGCACGCCCGTGAACATGGGCGAGGCGGTGGGCGTCATCGCCGCGCAGTCCATTGGCGAGCCGGGCACGCAGCTCACCATGCGGACCTTCCACATCGGCGGCGCGGCGCAGCGTGGCGCCGAGCAGTCGGCGGTGGAGGCCACGACGGAGGCCACGACGAAGCTGCTGAACCTCAGCCTCGTGACCAACAGCTCCGGCGCGCCCATCGTGATGAGCCGGAATTGCGAAGTGTTGCTGATGGACGCGAATGGTCGCGAGCGAGCGCGCTTCCGCATCCCCTATGGTGCCAAGCTCATCACCACCGAAGGCGAGACGGTCACGCGCGGCCAGAAACTGGCCGAGTGGGACCCGTTCACGCTGCCCATCCTCACCGAGCGCGCTGGCCGCGTGGAATATGCCGACCTGATCGAGGGCATCACGCTGGTCGAGCGGCAGGACGAGGTGACGGGCCTCAGCTCCAAGGTGGTGGTGGACTACAAGTCCGCGGCGAAGGGCGTGGATCTGCGGCCGCGAATCGTCATGAAGGATGAGCGTGGCGAGGTGCTGAAGCTGCCGAACGGGGCCGAAGCGCGCTACTTCCTCAGCCCCGACACGGTGCTCAGCGTGGACAATGGTGCCACGGTGGAGGCCGGTGACGTGGTGGCCCGCATGCCCCGCGAATCGTCCAAGACGCGCGATATCACGGGTGGTCTGCCCCGCGTCGCCGAGCTGTTCGAGGCCCGCCGCCCGAAGGATGCCGCCATTATCAGCGACATCGACGGTCGGGTGGAGTTCGGCAAGGACTACAAGGCCAAGCGCCGCATCATCGTGAAGAGCGAGCCGCTGGGCGATGAGCCGCCGATCGAGCGCGAGTACCTGGTGCCGAAGGGCAAGCACGTCTCGGTGCAGGAAGGCGACTATGTGAAGGCCGGCGACCCGCTGGTGGACGGCCCGCGCGTGCCACACGACATCCTGCGGGTGCTCGGCGTCGAGGCGCTGGCCAACTACCTCGTGAACGAGATCCAGGATGTGTATCGCCTGCAGGGCGTGAAGATCAACGACAAGCACATCGAGGTGATCGTTCGCCAGATGCTGCAGAAGGTTGAGATTCTGGAGCCCGGCGACACGACCTTCCTGATTGGCGAGCAGGTGGACCGCTTCGAGTTCGACGCGGAGAACGAAAAGCGCCTGCGAGTCGGCGAACGCCCCGCGCGGGCCGAGCCGGTGCTGCAGGGTATCACCAAGGCGAGTCTGCAGACGCAGAGCTTCATCTCGGCGGCTTCGTTCCAGGAGACGACTCGTGTGCTCACCGAGGCGGCCACCGCCGGCAAGGTGGACAACCTGGGTGGCCTCAAGGAGAACGTGATCGTGGGGCGCTTGATCCCCGCGGGCACGGGTTCGGTGATGAACCGCCTGCGTGCCATCGCGGCGCAGCGTGACAGTGGGCGCCTGCCGGCGGCTGCGCCCGCTTTGCCGGAGCCTGACGGTCGCCCCGCGGCGGCGGAATAGGGCCTTGTGCCAGGGGCGGGGGTTAACGACCTTCGCCTCGGCTTTTACCGGCGGGGTTCACTTGACTCCGCCGGGGTGGGTGCGTATCACACCCGCCTGGCCTGAGGGTGGTTTCGGCTTCCTTTGGGTGTGTTGGTTCAAACGCCTTGCTTCGGACGCCGCCCTTTTCGGAGGGCCCAGGCCCGGAGTTGACGCGGTGGCCCGGTCGGAGCGCAAGCGCGCCCGCCGGGCCGCGTGTCGTTTGGTGCGCGACCTGGGAAACGATTAAGGTTACGAAGGGGCGTCATGCCGACGATCAACCAGCTCATCGCGCAGGGGCGCGAGCCGCGGAGGAGCCAGAACAAGGTTCCGGCCCTGCAGGGTTGCCCGCAGAAGCGCGGCGTCTGCACGCGCGTCTACACGACCACGCCGAAGAAGCCGAACTCGGCGCTTCGTAAGGTCGCGAAGGTGCGCCTGACCAATGGTTTCGAGGTGGTGAGCTACATCCCCGGTGAAGGCCACAACCTGCAGGAGCACTCGGTGGTGCTGATCCGTGGCGGGCGCGTGAAGGACCTTCCCGGCGTGCGCTACCACATCCTGCGCGGTGTTCTGGATACGCAGGGCCTGCCGAAGCGGCGCAAGCGGCGCTCGCTCTACGGCGCCAAGCGGCCGAAGTGAGGGTCTGAGAGATGTCGCGTCGTCACAGCGCAGAGAAGCGCGAAGTCCTGCCGGACCCGAAGTTCGGCGATGTTGTCCTCAGCCGTTTCATGAACGTGCTGATGTATGACGGCAAGAAGAGTGTGGCGGAAGGCATTGTCTATGCCGCCATGGACACGCTGAAGCGCAAGGGTGGCCCCAACAGCGATCCGCTGCGCCTGTTCCACGAGGCGCTGGACAATGTGAAGCCGGCTGTCGAGGTGCGTTCCCGTCGCGTCGGTGGTGCGACCTACCAGGTGCCGGTCGAGGTTCGTCCCGAGCGGCGTCAGGCGCTGGCCATCCGTTGGCTGATTGACGCGGCCCGCAAGCGCGGCGAGAGCACGATGGAAGAGCGTCTGTCCGGCGAGTTGATGGACGCGGTGAACAACCGTGGCACCGCCGTGAAGAAGCGCGAAGACACGCACCGCATGGCCGAGGCCAACAAGGCCTTCAGCCACTATCGCTGGTGATTTGATTGGCGCTTTGAGCGCCTGAGACCCCTTTCGGATTGGATGCACGACGATGGCCAAGGCGAAGTTTGAGCGGAACAAGCCGCACTGCAACATTGGGACGATCGGCCATGTGGATCATGGCAAGACGTCATTGACGGCGGCTATCACGAAGACGCTGGCGAAGACGGGTGGTGCGACGTTCACGGCGTA
>DASYHU010000020.1:0-35922 GCA_035998215.1 Roseococcus sp.
CTACATGGGTGTGGAGGCCATGGGCGAGATGCTCAACCCGCCACCCACCAACGAAACCCTGCAACTTCCACCCAAGGCCGCCTGAGCCGTGGCCACCTCAAGCACATCACCATTTTCCACCACGTTGACGGACGTGACCGACTTGAACCCCATCGAACAGGCCTTTGCCAAGCTCAAGGCCGGGCTCCGCAAGGCGGGCGCCCGCACGCGTGAGGCGCTGTGGAACACCATCGGCCAACTGCTCGATACCTTCAGCCCCACCGAGTGCCGTAACTACCTCACCAACTCAGGCTATGCATTCGAGTAAACCAAAAATGCTCTAGCCACCTATCGGCCATGGCGAACGAGGTCGGCTCGCCATGGCTTGGACCCTGGTACCTCAAGCCAGTATGCACCAAAGCACCACCCAGGCAGCCATCGGCTGTCCGTCCTTGGCGTGCTCCTCGACCGACATTCAGTCTGCCGGTGGGTGACTGCAGTAAGCGGTCCCGGACCGCAGGCGTCTTGCACCTAGGATTTCCGGGAAAGCGTCAACCTTCTCGATCAGATGTGCTTTTCATTAACGCAGTCTCGCACGAGCGGCAAAACATAAGGCCGGACTCGCAGGTTGATACAGTGTGGCGATCTGGCTGAATTATGACAGATGGATCGCAGTTTGTTTTCTAAGCGATAAACGTCTGCAACGTTCAACGCGCATCTTCTCCTTGCCGCACCAGAGGGGTGATCGGCACATCTAAGGAGAACGTGATGGCTCCCCGATTTCACGCTGCGTTGGCAGCGGCGGTTCTCGTAACCGCTGTAGCCGTGCCTGTGCTTGCAAGGGCGGACGGCCAGCCCGTCGTTTCACTGGAGCCGATGCAGCTCGGCCGGCTTCCGGTGTGGATCTACTCCGACCGTGCCTCCCCGGTAACCTCGCTGCCGGTCCTCCGCGTGACCGGAAGCGGTGAAAACGTCGAAATCGAGTACGACATGACAGCCACGCCGCGACCGGTCGTGACGCTACCCGTACGGAGGGTCGTGCAGGATGGCGACAGTGTGCGCATCGAGTACGACGAGGAGGCCGGCGCGAATCTCCCGCACACCATGCCAAATGTGGGCGGCGGCCATAATGCCGCGCTCTGGAATCTGCGAAACCTTCCGCCCTCGATCCGCTGACGATCAGCCCAGGCTGGGGCAGGCATGTGCCGCCCCAGCCTGCAATACTTTGTCATGATCGCGACGTGTTCCATACATGCTGGCAGGGCATCTTCACGTGGGGAGGGTCCTGTCCCTCCGGTTTTGGCAACCGCTTCAAGGAGAGACGAGTGATCAAGCTGCCCCAATTGGCCGTGCTGACCATGTTGTCGGCTGGCTTCGCTTCATCTGCGCTCCTCGCGCCATCCCCTGCCATTGCCAGTCCCGGACAAGCTGGTCATGGCCACGGCGATCCTGCTCAGTTGCTCGGACAGCCGGCGCCGCGCGGGACCGGCCGGGTGGTCCGCATCGAGATGACGGAAAATGCCTACAACCTGCCGCGGGTCCAGGTGCGTGCGGGTGAGACGATCCGCTTCGTCGTGGTGAATCGCGGCCAGTTCCTGCACGAGTTCAGCTTCGCACCGGCCGAAGTGCACGCCGCTCATCGACCGGAGATGGCGATGATGATGGATCATGGAATGATCACGCACGAACGCGTCATCAGTCTGACGATGACGATGCCTGACGGTCAACGCATGGATCACACCGCGCCGAACTCCATTCTGGTCGAGCCGGGCAAGACCGGTGAAATCTCCTGGCGCTTTACCCGCGCCGGCACGATCGAGATCGCGTGCAACCTGCCCGGCCACTACGAGACGGGCATGGTTGCCCAGCTCGTCGTGACGCCGCGCTGATCTCGGAGGTCGCCATGACACACCCGCTATCCCGTCGTGACTCCCTGAAGCTCGCCGCGGCCGCCGGAATGGCGGGCGTGGTCACCGCCTATCCCGGTCGGCGTAGCTTTGCCAACGCCCATCGCGTGCAGGATCTAGCCGTTGAGGCAACGCGCATCACGGTTGATGGCGTGCAGAGCAATGCGCTCGCCATCGGTGGAACGGTGCCCGGTCCACTCCTGCAGTGGCGCGAGGGCGAGGAGGTGGTGATCCGCGTGACCAACCGCCTGACCGAAGCGACCTCCATCCATTGGCATGGTCTGCTGCTCGCCGGTGTCATGGACGGCGCCCCCGGCTTCAACGGATATGAGGCCATCGCGCCAGGCCAGACCTACACCTACCGCTTTCAACTCCGGCAGGCCGGCACCTACTGGTACCACAGTCACTCCGCCGCACAGGAGCAGGCGGGGATGTACGGCGCGATCGTCATCGAGCCCGCCCAGCCCGAAGCTGTCAGGGTCGCCCGCGATTACGTGGTGCTGCTATCCGATCACAGCCCGGAGGCCCCCGACGCCATCTTCCGCAACCTCCGGAACCGCGAGGGTTACTACAACCGCGGGCAGCGTACCTTCCTGGACTTCGCTCGCGACGTTCGCCGCGATGGCTGGAGCGCGACCGTGGCCGATCGCATGGCCTGGGGCGAGATGCGGATGGATCCCACGGATTTGGCCGACGTCACCGGGTACGCCTTCCTGATCAACGGACTGGGACCGAACGACAACAAGACCTTTTTGTTTACACCTGGCGAGCGTGTGCGGCTTCGCTTCATTAACGCCTCAGCCATGTCGTTTTATGACGTCGCGATTCCGGACCTGCGCATGACAGTGATAGCCGCGGACGGTCTTCCCGTGCTGCCGGTACCTGTCGATGAGTTCCGGATCGGGATCGGCGAGACCTATGACGTGATCGTCAATCCGACGACCGCGCGCGCTTTCACTATCATGTCGGAGTCGATCGACCGAAGCGGCTACGCGCGAGCCACACTCGCGCCGCGGGAAGGTATGCAGGCGCCTATCCCGCCGCGCCGGCCTCGGGCTGTGCTGACCATGGCCGACATGGGCATGGCGCACGGTGGCATGCCCATGGGCGGCGGCGGGTCGGACCCACATGCCGGGCACGTGATGCCGGGCATGACACCTCCCGCACCCTCCGCCGCCAATCCGCACGCCGGGCACGCGATGCCGGGCACGGCAGCGGCGGCCG
This sequence comes from Roseococcus sp., assembly GCA_035998215.1. Taxonomy (GTDB): domain Bacteria; phylum Pseudomonadota; class Alphaproteobacteria; order Acetobacterales; family Acetobacteraceae; genus Roseococcus. Next base: position 3,111 of record DASYHU010000020.1, read on the forward strand.
ATCCGCATGCTGGGCATGCGATGCCGAGTGCCGCCGCAATGGCCGATCCGGACCGTGCGCTCGGTTGGGAACAAGCCGGTACGCCGGAGGGCAAGCGTGCGCTGCGGTACGCAGACCTTCGAAGTGCACGAGCCCGTCCGAATGCGCCACAGCCGTCGCGAGAGATCATCTTGCGCCTGACAGGACAAATGGGGCGTTACTCCTGGTCCCTGAACGATCGCCGCTTCGGGGCCGAGGAGGCGATCCGCGTGCGCGAGGGCGAGCGCGTGCGGATCCGCTTCATGAACGAGACCATGATGGCACATCCGATGCACCTGCATGGGATGTTCATGGAGTTGGAAAACGGTGCTGGCGACCGGCTTCCCTACAAGCATGTCGTGGTCGTGCGGCCCGGTGCGGAAGCTTCGGTCTTGCTAACGGCCGACGAGGTCGGCGACTGGCCGTTGCACTGCCACCTCCTCTTTCACATGAAAGCTGGGATGATGACACGACTTATCGTCGAGCCGGCGCGCACGGCGAGTGCCGGTTGATGCGGGCTCTAGTGTTTTCCGCCGCCGCAGGATTATTTCTTGCGGCGGCTACACCAGCCCTCTCCCATAGCCATAATGCGATCGGATATGTGGTCCGGCTGAACAACCTTGACTACGGCGGATCATCGGCTGGAGACCGGTTCTCCTGGGGTCTTGATGCTCGCGTTGGCACTTACGACCATCGGCTGTTGTTCCGCACCGAGGGCGAGCAAATCAGGGGGCAGACGGAGCGGGCTGAGATCCAGCTTTTCTACAATCGGCCCATTAGCGAATTTTGGGACGTCAATGTCGGATGGCGCCGCGACTTCTTCCGTACCAACCGAAACTATGCCGCATTCGGCTTCTCTGGCATCGCTCCGTATTTTGTCGAGGTTGAGGCCACTGGCTATGTCAGCGAGGAGGGCGTGCTAAGCGGGCGCCTTGAGCTCTCGACCGAGCTGCTCGTTGCGCGCAGCATATTCAACGACAACGGCCCCGGCCTGTACTTGAAGCCAGCCATCGAATTGAATGCGAGCGCAGGCAATGATCGTGAGCTTGAGGTCAGGCGTGGACTGACTAACGTCGAGATGTCACTTCAACTTCGCTACGAATTCACCCCTCAAATCGCCCCCTATGTCGAGGTTGGATGGGAGCGGCAGCTGGGTGAAACCGCAAACGCGTCTCGGGCGAGTGGTGAAAGGATTTCTAACACCTACGCCGTGATCGGCATTCGGTCGCTATTTTGAGGAGTATCTCTAATTGCCGTTGACTGCGCATCTGTAGAGATGGACGCAATGCGGAGCGTTCATTTACCGCCCGAAGTGCATCTCCTCGTCGTCGAAGACGACGGGGAGATGCGAAACCTCATCGCAAAACTCCTGCGGCAACACGGCTTCCGCGCCACGGGCGCACGCGACGGCCGCGAGATGTGGGAAATATTGGCCACTGCTCCGGTCGATCTCATCCTACTCGACGTCATGCTGCCCGGGCAGTCAGGGCTCGATTTGTGCCGTGCGCTGCGTGCCAAATTCGCCGTGCCAATCATCATGCTGACTGCGCGCGGGGAGGAGGCCGACCGGGTGCTCGGGCTTGAGCTCGGAGCCGATGACTATATCGCGAAACCCTTTGGCCGGGCTGAGCTGCTGGCGCGGGTGCGTGCACTGCTCCGCCGGTCGCACGGCATAGCTGGCGAGCCGGTTGCCGGTGCAGCCGGCGACCATCTCAGCTTCGGAGGCTGGTCGCTCGACACTCGCCGACGGGAGCTGGTTTCACCCGATGGAGTGGCTGTGGACCTATCTGGAGGCGAGTATGACCTTCTGCTTGCTTTCTGCGAGCACACTCAACGGGTGCTCAGCCGCGACCAGCTTCTCGACCTTGCGCGCAATCGCCACGCCTTCAATGGGACGGACCGCTCGGTGGACGTGATGGTGAGCCGGCTGCGTCGCAAGCTGGAGCCGACGGATGAGAGTCCAGCCGTGATCAAGACGGTTCGCGGTACCGGTTATATGTTCATCCCGGCTGTGAAGCGTGGCAAGTGACACTGCTTGGCCGGTTGGTGCCCGGAACATTGAGCGGGCGCGTGGTCCTCGTCTTGCTCGTCGGTCTGCTCTCGTTCCATGTCGGGAGTCTCTGGGTACACCAGGTGGGAACGGATGCTCTGCTCGGCACCACCAGGGAGGCGCAACTCGCGGAGCGCGTCGTCTCTGCAAAGCGTGCCGTGGCAGCACTGCCGCTTGCCGAGCGTGACCTGACGGCTCACGCCCTCTCATCTGTCAGTCTGGACCTGCACTGGACAGCTGAACCGACGGTACGTGTCGTGGAGGGGGGAAGCCCTCGTATCGATGCTCTACGGGCCCGTCTCGGCGAATTGGTCCCGGCACCAGAACTTGCGAGCCTGCGGCTCGGCTATGCCGATGAGGGGGCAGCAGGGACCGAAGCGGCGCGTCACCTGCTGCTCGGCGCCCTACAACTATCGGATGGCTCTTGGTTGAATTTTTCGGCCACCATATTGCAGTCGCAAGCTGCCGAACATGCGACGCTTCTCTCCACCACCGCCATGGGTATCGGGATTCTGGCCATCGCGCTCATCGTCGTTCAAATAATTGCCCGTCCTCTGCGTTCGCTGTCGGAGGCGGCGGACCGGATTGGCGGAACCGAACGTCCATCTCCGATCTCGGAGGAAGGGCCGCGCGAGGTGCGTCATGCAGCGCAGGCTTTCAACCGCATGCAGGCGCGCATCGATCGCCTCATCGCCGATCGTACACAGGCGCTCGCCGCAGTCAGCCATGACCTGCGCACGCCGATCGCGCGGCTGCGGCTACGCGCCGGATTTCTCGACGATGCGGAGGCGGCACAGGCGATCGACGCTGACCTTGATGAGATGGAGGCAATGGTCACGTCGACGCTTGCCTATCTGCGCGGAGATACGGAAGCAGAAGGCCGGCGACCGGTAGACGTGGTGGCGATGCTGGAAACCTTGTGCGACGCCGCAGCCGATGCCGGCGCAGCAGCAATCTATTCTGGCCCATCCCAAGCCCGGCTCGTCTGTCGACCAGTGACCCTCAAGCGCGCTTTCGCCAATCTCATCGACAATGCCATCAAGTACGGAGGCGGCGCGCGCGTTGAGCTACAGGATCAAGGAGATCTGCTGGTGCTGAGGATCCGGGACGCTGGTCCGGGAATACCGGACTCGGAGCTTGAATCGGTATTCGAGCCATTCCGCCGCCTTGAGACGTCTCGCAATCGCGGCACCGGCGGCAGCGGGCTCGGTCTGACCATCGCTCGTCAGGCTGTGGAGCAGCATGGCGGCACGCTGCGGCTTTCAAATCTGCCCGCTACTGGATTGTTGGCAGAGGTTACGCTGCCCAGATCACCAATCACAGTGACGAAGGAGAGTGCGTCGTGATGCCAGGAAGACGTGGACTGCTGTTGGCGGGATTTAGCTTGCTGGCGGCACCGCCCGCCGCTGCCACGGAGGGACTGCCTCGCGTTCAGGTCTGGCGAGACGCGAACTGTGGCTGCTGTGGCGCCTGGGTGGAGCACATGCGGACGGCAGGCTTCGCCGTTGAAGACAACGTCGTGGGATCGGTAGCCGCTGCGCGCCGGGCGCTCGGCACACCAGCCGACCTGCTCTCCTGCCATGCGGCGCTGGTCGACCGCTATGTCCTGGAAGGCCATGTGCCAGCGGTTGCCGTGAAGCGCCTGCTGGCATCGCGTCCCCCAGGTGTCCGCGGGCTCGCGGTGCCGGCCATGCCGCTGGGATCGCCGGGCATGGAGATGCCTGGCGCAGCGCCGGACACCTACGACGTCATCGCCTTTGACGGCGGACGTGGCCGGATGAGCTTCTTGCGCTTTCGCGGTGCGGAGCCGGCGTGAGCGGACCGTGCGAGCGGGCACGGCCGCACTGGGATGTCGTGGCCGGTCGCCGGCTTGCGTCGCATCATTTCGAATCACCCACGATTGCCGTGGACCAGCCGCGTTTGCATCGACCTGATTCTTCGCGGCTTGGAGCCAACGGGGATCTTGAACGACGCTTAGGCGGAACCAATTCCTGCAGGAGGGGCGCTTGTTTGCCCGGAGCAAGGGGCAGGCGGGCCGACGATGGCTGATGTTGGGCAAAGTGAGTTAGGGCGCCTCCGGCGGATTGCCCGAACGCTTCTCGCGGCCGTATTCCTTATCGCCTTCAGCCTGCCGCTCGTGGTGGAGCCCCATTTCTATCGCGCTCACCCGCCGGGTGTGAACGTGGCTGCGAGCCAAGCCGATTGCGACATGACGACCGCCGGGGATCGCCTTGCACCAGGAATTCAGGCGCAGGCAAACTCCGGGTCTAAGTATGCTCCGGTTGCTGAGCTCGCTTGCGTCATCGCGGCGGGGTGCTGGTCCGGCGTTGAGGGGGCATGCATTCCTGCCAGCCCGCCGCATCCCGCCTTCGTGGCGGCGTCGTCCGACAGCCGAGCCGCCGCGTCGGCGGGATGGGACGCCGGTCCTGACCTGCCGCCTCCTCGTCGCACCTGATCGGCGGCGCCCGCGCATCGCGCTCCGGGCAGCTCGCTTCCAACATCAGCAACAATGCGCCCCGGCCGTGGGGCAGCAGGCAGAAAAGAGCAAAGAACAATGACCAGTCATATCTTCAGCGTGAGAATGCGTTTCTTGGCATGTGCCGCGGCAGTGGCTGCCAGCTCCGCCCTGTTCGCCAATCCGGCAAGAGCCGCCATCGGCGAGCAATACGAGCCCGGTGCCGGTGTGGCGACCAGCACATGGTTCGCCCTTCGATCGGAATCCGCCCAACGGATCGACCGAGAGTATGTAACGGGCATGCGTCCGCATCACGCGGGCGCCCTGACGATGAGTGCTGAATACCTGCGCGATCCGGGCCGGTCGTCGCCGCTCCTTCAGGCTCTCTCGCGTGCGATCGTCGCGAATCAGACCTTCGAGATCGGGGTGCTGGACGAGATCGCCCGAAATCTCGACGCGCCACCTGTCCGGATGTTCGGGCTGACGCTGCAGCCGGTCGCGACCGGCGGCATGGCGCAGGCCGAGCGGTTCCTCAAGACCCCGATTCCGTCCAGGCTGACCCATGCGATCGGGCCGGTCTCGGAGACGGATGTGCGCTTCGCGAAAGCGATGATCATCCATCACCAGGGTGCAGTGGACATGGCGCGGGACTACCTGGCGAATTCCGGTGCACGGAACGGCTTTCTTGGATGGATGAACGTTTACGTCCAGACGGACCAGATGCAGGAAATCGCCCTTCTGCGTCGGATCATCGCGGCCTATCCCGGGAACGCCGACCTGATCGAGGTGCCGCCTTCCATGGTCCACGGCATGGAAGGCATGCAGCACGGTCCCGGCGGTCACGGGGCGCACGCGGCTCCAACTCCTGCAAGCGCCACGCAGCTCGGCGGCAATCCGCACGCCGGACACCACGCCCACGGACTCGGTGCTGGCGCGGCAGCTGACCGGGCCGGCGACAACACGGGGACTGTACGGGGCGGGCCGCACCAGGGCCACCATTGATCGGCGGCGCTCCGGCCAGCCGGCCGGGGCGCTTCTTCTTGTTGGAGATCGAAAATGAAACTGTTTTTCGTTGCGCTTTTCGGCGCCTTTATGCTGGCCACCCTGGCGTCTGCGCCTGATGCGCGCGCGCATTCGGAGGTCATCGCGTCAGCACCTGCCGATGGAGCCGTATTGGCGAGTTCGCCAGAGCGCATTTCGCTGCGCTTCACGGCACCAATGCAAATCACTTCGCTCCGCATACTCGACTTCGCGGGACGAGAACAATCCTTGCAACGCCAGGGCTCGCGCACCGCAGCCGTCACCGAAGCGCAGGCCACTTTGGCGTCGCCGCTCCCGCCGGGAGCCTTCCGGATTGAATTCCGCGGCATTTCCGCCGATGGCCATGTCGGCGGAGGCGCCGTGAACTTCCTGATTGATCCCACCCGGCGCTGACCGATGGCTGCCGGAACAGGCTCCGTGTCGATTGCCGAACTGCTTCGCGCCACCTGGTATGTCGCCGTGCTGGGCGGCGCTGGCCTCGGGTTCTTCTTTGCGTTCTTCGCACGGGACTTGGCCGCCGACGATACGGCGCGGCTCCGCCGCTGGCGAGCGCTGGCATTCGCGCTCGGGTCGGCCGCAGCCGTTGCCCTGCTCACGTCCAATGTTTCGGACCTCGCGGGCGGCTCCACGATCCTTGACGCCGAGCTCTGGGAAATAATCCTGGGATCGCCGGCCGGCATGTCTTACGGGCTGGGGCTGATCGGGCTTGTGATTGCCATGGCCGCGGTGCGCGGAGTTGCCTTCGCCGGGGGCTTCCTGGCCTGTGCCAGCTTCACCCTGCTCGGGCACACGCCGGTGGCCGACGTCTGGCCCCTGCCCTCGGTGCTGCTGATTGTGCATCTGCTTGTCGGAGCCTTCTGGATCGGCAGCCTGCCGCCGCTCGCCTGGGCCGCACGCCGCGGGGGGGGGCGCGACATTGCGCTGATCCGCACTTGGTCGCGCGCCGCGGCCTGGGTCGTTCCGTTGATGCTCGCCGCGGGTATCGTCCTCGCTTGGCTGCTGGCCGGAAGCGTCGCCAACCTGTTGGGGACGCGCTATGGCGTTGTGCTGCTTGCCAAAGCGGCGTTGACATCGGGCATGCTGGCACTTGCGGCTTGGCATCTCTGGCGCCTAACCCCTGCCCTAGAGGCGGGGGAGCAGGGGGCCGGGCCACGGCTTGCGCGCTCCATCACCATCGAAGCATTCATCGCGTTGGCCGTTCTCTATGCTGCGGCCCTGCTCGTCTCGATGCCGCCCCGGTCTGTCGGTGCCTGATTTCGAAGCTGCGGCACCGGCTCACGGCGAATGCCATGGGCGGGATCGTCCGTCCTTCGTCACGCGAAGGCGCATCAGAGCTAGCGCCAGTTCCTCGCTGGTGAAATCGTCCACGGTACACAGAATGGGATCCTCCGGCCCCCGCTCAGCGCGTTCGAGACGAAGTCCAGCGAGCAGCGCTGGTTTGGCCCCTACGGCAGGGCCAGCGGCGCTCGCGTGCCCGTCGCACGCTTGCGGCCGCTTGCGGCCGCGTCAGCGACGGACTGACAGGCCCTCTTCGCAATACAGCCGATACAGCTTCTTCTTGTTCATCGCCACCCCCTCGCGTCGCAGCAAAATGCCCAGCCGCCGATAGCCGAACGGCCGACGTTCGGCCGCCAATTCGCGCAGTCGCACACTCAATCCGGCACCGTCAGCCTCCGCCTCGCGCCGCAGCGCCCTGAGATCAAGCTCGATCATGCGTCCGCGCCGCTGCTACAATAAGACAAAGTATTGCTGGTGGCGAACTATTACAACCGTTTGGGATGTTCGCGCACTATGAAGGGCTCGCGCTAAGCGACGGTGCCCCAACGGTACCGAGGTCGGCGTCAAGGGCAAGCAAGAGGAGAAAGCCGTGATTGGACAGACTAGGGGTATCGGCGTGAGCTTGGCTGTGCTGCTCGCCATGGGCGTAGCCGCGTGTGCACCGCAGCAGAATTCTCCCACAGCGGCCTCAGCGCGGAGTGGGAGTGGCTCACAGGTATCGCCGAACCAGGGAATGTCTGGCATGCAGGGCCACAGTATGGGGGGCATGGATCATCAGGCGATGATGACGCACTGCGCGCAAATGCGGCAGTCGGTGCAGCAGGGTGCGCGGCTGTCCTCTGACATGCAGCAGATGATGACACAATGCGACCAGATGGACCGGTCCATGGGATCGCAGCGAGCGCGCTGACACCCATTGTCCGGCGCGCGGACACAGCCCGGGCGTGCATGACGGGATCATTTTAATGGCGACCCTGGCAAAAGCGACCGATGGGCGGAAGATTGCGAAATCGGCCGTCCAAGAATCTGTTTATCGCACGCTGTTGCGCCTCTTGATCTTCCCCTTGTGGCAATCACCACATAACTGATTGGGCCAGAAACCATAAGGAGGGCGAAATGCATCGCTTTCGGATCGCGAACATGAATTGCGGCGGCTGCGCGAAGGGCGTTACGGCGTCGCTCCGGCTGGCCGACCCGCAGGCGGAGATCGAGATCAAGTTGGACATGCGGGAAGCCTCGGTGACGTCGGCCATGGATACAGCGAGTTTCGAGCAAGCGCTGCGCGACGGTGGCTGGAAGACCGAACGCATCCCCGCCTGATCCCGCACAGCCATGCTTGGTCATGAAGCGTGACGCTCGCCACAAGAGCGGACTTCATGATCAAGGTCGTTCCAAGAAAGGAAATCGACTGATGCCTCGCACACCTCTCGTGCTGTCTCTTGTGGCCGGTCTGATTGTTGGCGTTGGCGTCGGCTATGCACTGTCGCAGGGCATTTCTCCGGGGCATCGAATGCCGGACGGCACGATGATGCAGGGCCAAATGCCAATGTCGCCGGGCCACACGACCGCAATGCAGCACTTGCCGACCTCGCAGCAGCCGGGCGCATCCAGCGCTCAGCCCCCCTCGACAGTCGCCTTTTTGGCTGCGAACGAGAAGATGCATCGCGACATGGCCATCACCTTCACCGGCGATGCCGACCGCGATTTCGCTGCTTCCATGATCCCCCATCATGAAGGCGCGATTGCGATGGCTCGCATTCAGTTGGCGCACGGACGGGATGCGCAGATGCGCCGGTTGGCCGAAGCCGTGATCCGGGAGCAGGAGCGGGAGATCACCGAACTACGTGCCTTTTTGGCGCATACGCCTTCGCGATGACGCGCTGAGCCGACGTCAGGCGGCACCCTGCGCGCACTCAACCGGCTCCCGTGCGTCTGACGACACGGCTGCCCAATAACGAAGAGGACAAGGCCATGAGGAAGCTCAGCATTCTCACAACGGCAGCCATCCTGGCGTTCGGAGTGGCCGGAACGGCGCTCGCGCAAGCGCCAGCCCCTGCTGGCGGCGCAACCGATCCCCACCATCCCGGAGCGCCCGCTGGCGCCCCGCAGACAGCGACGCCGCCAGCCCAGCACGGCGCGCCAGGTCCTGGCATGGTAGGCCCGGGTGCGGGGATGATGGGTGGCGACATGGGCCGCATGATGCAGCAGATGATGCAGAACCGGATGGCAGCTGCATCGATGCAGCCCTTCCGCCGGATTGAGGGACATCTGGCATTTTTCCGCGCTGAGCTGCGGGTCACGGACGGCCAGATCGCGCAGTGGAACGCATTCGCGGATGCGGTTCGCGCCCAGAGCGACAGGCTTCGGCAGGCAATGCAGCAGGCAATGGGCAGCAGCACCGGCCCTGGCACCGCGCCAGAACAGATGGAGCGCCGTATCGCCCAGCTCTCCGCCCATCTCGAAGCGATGCGCGCGGTCAGCGCGGCGGCGACACCGTTCTATGCGGCGCTTTCCGAGCAGCAGCGCCGCACCGCCGACGAGCTTATAACCGAACACCTGCGCGGCATGCGGATGGGGATGCGGTGACATGGACCGCATGGTTGGCGTCCACGCGCAGGGCGCGCCATCCTGGTGGCGCACCCGCACCGTAATTGCCGTGATCGGCTTCGCGCTGATCGCGGCCTTCTACGTCCTGCGAGAGCATTGGGGCCACGCATTCGGCGCGCTACCGTATCTCATCCTCCTCGCCTGTCCGCTGTTGCACCTGTTCATGCACCACGGGCATGGCAACGGCGGCGGCGGGCAAAACGCTGGTTCAGATCGTGGCACCGGCGCCAAATGATCCAACTCGCGCCGCGAGGGTGGGCTGGCTTGGCCACCCCCGCTGCACGCTACCTCGCGGTCATGGTAGCCTTGAATCTGATCTGGGAAGTGGCGCAGCTCCCCTTCTACACGTTGTGGGCGGAGGGAACGCCGGGCGAGATCGCCTTCGCAGTCGTTCACTGCACCGCCGGCGACGCGATGATCGCTGCTGCAGCGCTGGCGATCGCGATACTGCTGACACGATCCTGGCAATGGCCGAGCCAGGGGTGGGGACGCGTCACCGTTACCACGACCCTAGTGGGCATTGGATACACGGTGTTCAGCGAGTGGCTGAATGTCGATCTGCGCCAATCGTGGACCTACACGGCCGCCATGCCGCGCCTTCCGCCGTGGGGAACCGGGCTCACCCCTTTCCTTCAATGGCTGCTGCTGCCGCCACTGGCGATGCTGACAGTGCGGACGCCCGCGCGACTCTTTGCGCGCTGAGGAGCTAGACGGACATGGAACATCACGGCTCCCACACCGCCCACGGCAAGCACGATCCCCAGCCTGAAGGGACTGCGGCGGCATCGGGCACCGTGAAGGATCCGGTCTGTGGCATGATGGTGGACCCGGCAAAGACGGCTCACCACGCCGATCATGCAGGGCATGCCTACCATTTCTGCTCAGCAGGTTGCCGCACCAAGTTCATCGCCGAGCCTGGCAAGTATCTGCAGCCACGCGCCCCGCTGCGCGCCGAGGCTGTGGCGCCGGGCACCATCTACACCTGTCCAATGCACCCGCAGATCCGACAGCCGGGCCCCGGCAGTTGCCCGATCTGTGGCATGGCACTCGAACCTGAAACCCCCTCGGCCGAGACGGGACCCAACCCGGAGCTTGTGGATTTCACCCGGCGCTTCTGGATCGGGCTTGTGCTGACCATCCCGGTCTTCCTGCTGGAAATGGGCGGCCACCTGACGGGGATGATGCACCTCGTCGGTGGGCCGCGCGTCGGCAACTGGATTCAGCTGGCGCTGGCGACGCCCGTGGTGCTCTGGGCAGGCTGGCCGTTCTTCGTCCGTGGCTGGCAGAGCCTGGTGAACCGAAGCCTCAACATGTTCACCCTGATCGCACTGGGCACTGGCGTCGCCTGGGTATTCAGCGTAGTGGCGACCGTGGCGCCTGACATCTTTCCGGCGGCCTTCCGCGCTACCGATGGCTCGGTTGCCGTATATTTTGAGGCGGCGGCGGTAATCGTCGTGCTGGTGCTGCTCGGGCAGGTGCTCGAACTTCGGGCGCGCGAGCAGACAGGCGGCGCAATCCGCGCCTTGCTCGATCTGGCACCGGCCCAGGCGCGTCGGCTGCGCGATGACGGATCCGACGAGGAAGTGCCGCTGGCTGCCATCGTGGTCGGCGATCGGCTCCGCGTCCGCCCAGGCGATAAGGTGCCGCTCGACGGGGCGGTGCTGGAGGGCGCCTCCAACGTCGATGAGAGCTTGGTAACGGGTGAGGCGGTGCCGGTCACCAAGACGGTGGGTGATCAGGTCGTCGGCGGGACGCTGAACGGCCAGGGCAGCTTCATCATGCGCGCCGACCGTGTCGGCCATGACACGGTGCTGGCGCAGATCGTCCGCATGGTCGCGGGGGCGCAGCGTTCCCGCGCGCCGATCCAGCGCTTGGCCGATCAGGTCTCCGGCTGGTTCGTGCCGGTGGTGGTGGCGATAGCCATAATTGCCTTCGCGGTCTGGACCGTCTGGGGACCGGAGCCGCGCCTCGCCTTCGCGCTGGTCGCCGCGGTGACGGTGCTGATTATCGCCTGCCCGTGTGCGCTGGGGCTGGCGACGCCGATGTCCATCATGGTCGGCGTGGGCCGGGGCGCGCAGGCCGGCGTGTTGATCAAGAACGCCGAGGCGCTGGAACGCATGGAGCGGATCGACACGCTCGTCGTCGACAAAACCGGCACCCTCACCCAGGGGCGGCCGGACGTCGTGGCGGTGATCCCGGCAGCAGGCGTGGTCGAGGAGGAGGTGTTACGCCTGGCTGCGGGGTTGGAACGGCCGAGCCAGCATCCCCTTGCCGAAGCTGTCGTGCGGGCGGCGGAGAAGCGCGGGATCGCCGTGCCAGCGGTTGAGGGCTTCGACGCCCCCATTGGACGTGGGGTAACCGGCACGGTCGAGGGACGCCAGGTGGCGGTCGGCAACGCGCGGCTGATGGATGAGGCCAAGGTGGACATCGGCGCGCTATCCGCCGAAGCCGAGCGCCTGCGCGGCGATGGCGCCACCGTCTTCTTTGTGGCGGTGGACGGCCGTGCCTTCGGGATCGTCGCCGTGGCCGATCCGGTGAAGGAGACGACGGCGGCTGCCCTCGCAGGTCTCGCGAAGGAAGGCGTCCGCGTGGTGATGCTCACTGGAGACAACCGCACAACGGCCGAGGCCGTGGCACGGCGGCTCGGCATCACTGAGGTGGAAGCGGAGGTCCTGCCCGAGGACAAGCAGCGCATCATCGAAAAGCTGAAGGCCGAGGGGCGCCGCGTGGCCATGGCGGGTGACGGCGTGAATGACGCGCCGGCGCTGGCGGCGGCCGAGGTCGGCATTGCCATGGGAACCGGCACGGCCGTTGCGATCGAAAGCGCGGGCGTCACGCTGCTCGGGGGCGACCTGATGGGGATCGTCCGAGCGCGGCGGCTGTCAGAGGCCGTGATGGGCAACATCCGGCAGAACCTGTTCTTCGCCTTTGCCTACAATGCGGCCGGCGTGCCGATAGCCGCGGGCGTGCTGTATCCGATATTCGGGATTCTGCTCACGCCCATCATCGCGGCGGCGGCGATGGCCCTTTCCTCGGTGAGCGTTGTGGGCAACGCGCTGAGGCTCCGGGCGACCCGCCTCGATGAACGAGACCACGCGCTGCGGAGGAAGAAGCGGCAAACATGAGTGACGAAGCAATGATGAGTGGCGAAATGTTTTGGGGAATGGGTTTGGTCGGGCTGCTGCTCCCTGCCCTGGCGCTTGCCGCGTCCGTGGTCAGATGACGCGGCTGATCCGTTTCCCGGCATATCTGCTCGCCGCGGCAGCAGCCTTTGTCATGGCTGCGGGGGTCGCGGGTGGATGGCGTCTTTGGGGGTCAAGCAATCAAGGCGCGGAGGTAGAAACCGCGGATATTCTGCTCGGGCAGCGTGTATATGTGGAGTATTGCGCCTCCTGCCACGGTGCGAACCTTGAAGGCCAGCCGGACTGGCAAACGCGCCGGCCGGACGGCCGACTGCCCGCGCCGCCGCATGACGCCACTGGCCACACTTGGCACCATTCAACGGCACAGCTGATTGAACTGACCCGCAAAGGGGTGGCCGGCCTTGTGCCCGGCTATGAAAGTGACATGCCTGCCTTCGAGGGCGTGCTCACCGACTCAGAGATCGCAGCTGTCATTGCCTATATCGCCAGCACCTGGCCGCAAGAGCTCCGTCGCCGGTAAGCCGACACAATACCAGCACCACCCTGTGGCCGAAGTCAGTTCGTGTTGCGTCTTGGCCGACCTCTGGCATCCCTGTGTCCATCGATCGCCGCCTGCGCCGGCCGCATTGAGCGGCTCGTGTACGTGATTCGGCGCCGGATACGATCGGTGCGCGCTGCCGGCTTCATGCCTTGGTGCCTGATGGGCTTCATTAGCGCCAGCCCCGCTAATCTCAGGCAGACACGCCCCATATCATCAATATAGCTCGGTGAGGATGGCGAAGGAGTTCAAGGCACCCGCCGCTTCGTAACCTCCACCGAGAGCGTTGCCGCCGCCAGATCGAACGTCGCCGCGGAGATGTTCCGCGCCATCACGCGCACCGTGTTGTTCGACCACACCGCCGCGTCGAGTTCGATGAACCGCGTGGACGACACCAGCGACGCCTGCGCGAGATCCCCCGCCCGTGCCCCGTTCACCGTGACGTCGATCAGCGCCGTCGCGCCCGGCGCCAGGCTTGGCAGATCCCAGGACACCTCGGCCGCAAACTCCCGCCGCCCTGAGCCGAACAGCGCCCCCGTCAGCAGCGGCGTGCCGTTCAGCACGGCAGGCGCCGCCTCCGGCAGCCCGTACAACCGCAGCGACTGCAGGTCGATCGCCCCGTCGAAGCCGATCACCCCCACCTGCGCATAGGCGACGGACGCGCCGACGCGGATGGTCTGCCGCCGATTGAAGTTCGCATCGTCCATCGGCGCGCCGGCGTTCCACCCCTTGGCCGGCCCGTTCCACTGCATGGTGGTGATCGACGCCAGCACGTCGCCCGCGATGTCCTCGCGGACATTCCCCGCGCCATCGAACACGCGCACGAACAACCGCCCGCCCGACGCGCCGGTCGTCAGCCAATGCGCCAGGGCGAACTCCTTCGCCTGGGAGGTATCCAGCATCCACCCCAGCCCACGGTTTGCCGCGAGCGTCACCGCACGATCGGTCGGCGTCACATCCGCCAGCCCGTTGAAGCAGAAATCCGCCATGAAGGTCGCGGTGGTGGTCGAGGTGGCGATGGTGATCAGCCCCTCCACGCCCACCTCCGTGGCAGACTGCCAGAACGCTGCCGCACGGGTGTTCGGCACGCCGGCCAGGAACCGCTGGAACCGCGACGCTGGTGCGCGGTGCCGGTTGATCACGGCATTGCCGCAGCGGTTGGCCGTCGCGGTGTAGTCGATGCCGACCAGGTAGGTGTTGGTCCAGGCGACGTCGTACTCGCAATCCTGCGCCCCGGCCGTGTGCCGTGCCGCCAGCGGCGAGCAGGCCTCCATGCGCATGTTCCGCGCGATGATGGCAGAGCCCGAGGTCTGGTTCAGGAAGGGGATGGCGATGTTGCTGCCGGCCTGGCGGAGCTCGAAGTTCGGCGCGTCAAAGACATGGCGGTTGTGGTTGGTATAGGCGCCGGCCTCATTGCCGAGTCGGATCCCGAAGCGGTCCTGTGCCGCGTTCACCCCCGTCGCGTGCGCAAAGTGGCCGCCATAGTAGCGCACGGAGGTATTCCATGCGGTGGCGGTGGCGCACCAGATGTCGAGACCGATGCGGTTGTTGACGATGCGCCCGAGCGTGAAGGTGCTGTCCTCCACGCCGCGGCCATCGCCCAGCGTGCGCATGCCGATGGTGAAGCCCTCCACCCGCCGCAACTCGATCTGCGAGGCATCGACGTTGCGCACGGTGATGCCGATATCGGCCTCGGAGGACCAGTCGGAGATCGTCTGCCGGATGACGTTCAGCCCGGTGTAGAGCTTCTCGGCGTTGCGGATGGTGCCGCCGTCGCCCAGCACCAGCACGGAGGTCGGCGCGGTGCCGGTGTAGCGGATGGTGCCCTGCATGATCAGCCCGCGCGCGCCGCCCGGCAGGGTCACGGTGCCGGAGACGTTCCAGGTGCCGGGCGGGATCATCGCGAATTTCTGGTCGGCGCCGGCGCGATCGAAGGCGGCCTGGATGGCGGTGCGATCGTCCGCCACGCCATCGCCCAGCCCGCCGAAGTCGTTCGGCAGCACGGCCTCCCGGTCGCGCAGGTACTTCGCGAAGTCGCTCTTGTTGAGGTTGGCGTTGAGGACCAGCAGGTCGTCGATGCGTGCCGGCATTTTCTCGGATCTCCGATCAGAGGGCTGTGGCGGTGACCGGGCCGGCGAAGGCGGAAACATTGCCCTCGGCCGAGACGCTGCGCAGCCAGTACCAGCGGGTCTGGCCCGCGGTGAGGCCGGTGCGGTCCCAGGGCAGCGCGGTGGGCTCCGTGGCCAGCTTGGCGGCTGCGGCCAGGCTGGCGCTGTCCGCCTCGAACAGCTGCAGCCGTGCGGCGCCGACGGGGACGCCGCCCGAGAGGCGCACGCCGCCGGTGATGCCGAGTGCGGCCGGCGCGGTCACGGCACCCGGCACCGCCGCCTCCCGCCAGCCCGACACGGCGCCACTGCGCGCCACGGCGCGCGCCCGGAAGGCGGTGGGCTCCGTGGTGGGGACCGAGGCCGCCGTGGCGCCCAGGGCGCCCCCGTAGCCCTGCCAGACGGCAACGGAGGCCGGCAGGAACTCCAACTCGTAGCCGGCGAGATAGGCTGAGCCCACGGGGGACCAGGACACCCCCAGCGCTCCAAAGGCGGCGGTGACCGGCGTCGCCACAGCGATGGCAGCCGGCGCGGCGATCACGCCCGGGTTGGGCAGCACCACCGACGGGCTGTCGCCCGCCGCGCGCTCGTCCACCGCGGGGTTCCAGTTCCAGACGGCGGGGTCCTCCTCCGACAGCGCGAGGTCCACCCCGCCATCGGGCGACAGCCGCCAGCCCGTCACCCGCGCCGGGAAGGCCCCCACCCGGTCGAGCGCCACGGTGACCCCATCCCAGGGCCGCAGCCGCAGCGCGGAGAGGTTCGCCGGAAACGCCACCTCGCGCTGGCGCCGCACCCGCTCCAGCTCGGCTTTCATCAGCCGCTGGACGGTCGCCACTGACGTCGTCAGCGGGAACTCCAGGTCGCGAAAAATCTGCTCGCCGCCATCCTCAGCCACGTAGTTGGCGGCGAGCAACGGCGGGGCGTCGGTGGGCTGCCAGTTTTTCGCCGGGTCGACATAGACCGCCCGCACCCCGTTGAAGAGATCGCGCCGCGGCCGGGAGCCCTGGATGGTGACGTCGCCGCGCAGGTCGTTCGAGGTGAGCGTGGCCGAGGGCAGCGCGGGTCCGCCCGCATGGATAAAGAACCGCCCGCCCGACACCACCATCGCCCCGGCCATGGCGGCGACGAGCTTGCGGGTGATGGCGATCTTGCCCTCACCCAGCGAGACGCGGCCGTTCACGGTGTAGCGGCGCTCATGCAGGCCGGCGCGCGTGCCGATCAGCTCGTCGCAGATGTTGGCGGCGGCCATCAGCGCCGGGATGTCGATATCATCCCAGGAGGCTTTCCAGCCGAAGGGCGCCGTGAGGTACCAGGCGAGGCAGAGCGCGGGATTGTCGGACCAGCCCACGGCGCCGGTGCGCGGGTCGAGGATGGTGTCGGCGCCCTCGACCAGGGCGGCGATGTTGGGCGGACCGGCGGGAAAGGCCTCGGCGGTGATTTTCAGGCGCAGCGCGACATAGGCGCGGCCGCGGCCGCGATGCTCCGCGGTCCACTTGCCGCCGGTCTCGGCGATCAGGTTGGCGTCGGCCGGCTGGTCCACTGTGCCGAGATGGCGATCGATCCGCACGAGCCCGGCGAACTTCGCGTCGGTCGCCAGCGTGTCGCCGAGCCAGACATCGCCGATGCTGCGGACGCGGTGCGCGGCGAGCACCACCACCGAGTAGAACCAGCCATCGGCCCGGCCCTCATCGTCGGGTGCCGAGTGGATGAACACGATGGGCCCGCCGACCTTGCAGCGGCCAAAGACGATCTGGTGCTCGGTGATGGGCTGGCGAAAGGACTGCGTGCGGCCTGCGCCGGGTGCGGAGGGGTCGTCGCCGGGCCGGGTCGGGGTAGTGGGGCGCTTGGCGGGAAAGACCGAGGCGCCGATGGAGGAGATGACGAAGGCCGCGCCGGCGCCGACCAGCGCGCCCAGCAGGCCGCCGCCGAGGGCCGCGGAGGCCACGCCGCCGGCCACGACGGCGATGAGGGGGATGGCAGCCGGCATTCAGCCAATCCTCCAGGCGGTGGTGCAGGTGGTGATCGGGAGGCGGATGAGGCCGCGGGGTCCGACGAAGGCGGCGCGGCCGCCATCCACGACGACGCCGAGGCGCGGCGGATCGCCTGCGAGCACCACATCGCCCGTGCGGGCGAAGGCTGCCGGGATGCGGGGAAAGCCCGCGCTGTCCGCAGAGGCGGCGAGGTCCGGCAGCACGCGGACCTGTGGCCGAGTGCCGGTCACCGCCTCCACCGCGGCCATGGCGAAGCGCGCGCAGTTCCAGTGATGGGCGTCGAACGGGCGCGTCTCCGCCGCCGACAGCAGGGCTGCCAGCCGCGAGGCCCAGTCTGGGTGACGCATTATCGCGCCGGCAGGCGGATCTCAGCCTCCTGCAGCGCCGGCACGTACTCAAAAAACCGGTCGCCGGGGTATTCGGCCTGTTGGTCGGCATCGGTGTAGCGCCGCACCTCCGCCCGCTCGAGGTCCACCAGCCGGCTCTCGCAGGTGAGGGTCACGCGCGGCTCCGCACCATCCGTCACCTGCATGGTGTCCATCAGCCCGGCCCAGAGCGGAAACGGATCGGCGATGAAGGCGCCCTCGGCATCGAGCAGCGCGCCCCACAGACGGGCCGGCCGCAGCCGAAAGCTGCGTTCGGCGAGCGCGATGTCCACCACCTCCTGCGGTACGGGCGAGAGGGCCAGGGACAGGCGGACGGCGCGCAGCTCAACCGTCTCCTCGATCTCGCCCACGGCGCCGATCGAGCCGACCCCCTCGAAGACCTTTCCGGCCCAGTGCAGCAGGTCGAGCCCCGTCCAGGCGCGAAAGGCGCCGGAGGCGAAGTCGAGCTCCACCATCACCACCGGCGCGGCGACCGGCGCGGTGGCCGAGGCGGCGGCGTGGGCGGAGAGACGGGGTGTGCCGTTCGTGTGGGACACTACAGCGCCTCCTCCATGCGGATGGTGATCGCCGTGAACCGCCCCGGCCGGGTCGGATTGGCTGCCTCGTCATCCGAGACCAGCCGCATCGGCACGCTGGGCTTGGTCAGCACCAGCGGCGCGCTGATCAGCATCGCCTCGCGCAGCGGCGGCGCGATGGGGATGGTGGCCGTGCCCGCGCCCGACGCCACCACCGTCTCGGTCGCCATGTAGAGCCGCCCGCCCAGCCCGATGTGATCCCCCGCGCCGACCGCCACCGTGCCCGGCCACCAGCCCGCGGTAGTCATGCTGAGCGCGCCCCGCGGCGCGCCCGCGGCCAGCGCCGGATTGCCCGACCCCACCACCAGCCCCGTCCCATCCGTGAAGATCGTGGCGTCCGAGAAGCTGTAGGGGCCGGTGGGTACGTCCCCCTGGCTCCTGGGATCGCCGGTGCGGAACTCCCGCCGCCAGTCCCAGATGCGGACGGTGTTCACCGAGCCGGCCAGTGCCGCCAGCAGCCCCTCCAGCAGCCCGGCGCGGGAGGGGTTCAGCGGCTCAAAGCTCGCCTCCGCCACCCAGCGCGCGCCCTCGCGCCGCATGACCTGCGTGGCGCGCGTCACCGGCGAGACAAAGCGCAGCGTGTTGTGCTGGAGATAGAAAACGAGGCGCGAGGGGCGCAGCAGCTCCGGCCAGGCATATTCCACCATCGCCGCTACCCCCGCACCGTCTCATAGGCCGCGCCCCCGCGGCGCACCGCGTCCAGCGTCATCACCGAGGCCTGGCGCGCGATCTGCCCCGCCAGCAGCCGCAGCCGTGCCTCCACCCCGGCATCGGCGCCGCGCGCATCAATCGAGATGGTCTGGTGGATCACCGGCCCGCTGGCCGGCGCCGTGCCGTTGGGCAGCACCGTGCCGCTCCGGCTGGGCACAAACCACTCCGGCCCGCGCTCCCCCACGATGTAAGGCTGGCCCGCCGAGACTGGCCCGCCCTCCGCCCGGAACAGGCCGGAGAACAGGTTGCCGAAGGAAAAGCCCGACAGGGCGGTGGTCAGCGCATTGCCCAGCGGCTCGGTGATGGTGCGCCGGGCGATGACGCGGGCGATGTCCTGCAGCAGCCCCTGCATCACCTTGGACAGCTTCTCGCCCTTGATGATCGCGTCCTCGAAGGCCGAGGAGAAGGTCAGTCCGAGATCCCGGGCGGTGCTGCTGGTGCGCTCGGTGGCGGCCTGCACGCGCTGCTGGCCGCGCTCCAGCTCCTCCAGCGCGGCATTGGCCTCGCGCGAGATGGTCTCGTCCGGCACCGGCCGGCCGGCCCGCTCCGCCCGCTCCACCAACCGGCCCAGCGTCTCCAGCCGGCGCTGGTACTTCTCATACGCGGTCTCGTTGTTCTGGATGAGCCGCTCGCGCTCGCGGATCAGGTCGTTGATCTCGCGCTCCGCCTCGCGGTCGGGGCGCGGGATCGTGGCCACGCGGCGGGTGGTGCCCTCGATGCGCTGCAGCGCCTGGTCGCGCTCGCGCAGGGCCAGGGTTTCCAGGCGCGTGCGGTCGGCGGCGGTCAGTCCGCCCGCGGCCTCGGCCTCGCGCAGGCGGCGGACGCGCTCCTCATAGGCGCTGTTGATCCGAAAACGGTCGTCCAGCTGCTTGCGGAGTTCCTCGGCCTCCGCGGCCGCACGACGGCGGCGGGAGTCGGCGGCCTGGGCGGCGGCGCCCTCCTGCTCGGCGCGCTGGCGCTCGCCGGCCGCCTGCTCGCCGCGGGTGATCTCCTCCGATAGCTCCTGGTACTGCCGGCGCAGCTCCTCCAGCCGGGCGGCGCGGTCCACGCCGGCCTGCTGCTGGGCGGTGCCGACCAGCCCACCGCGAATACTGCCGCGGCGCGGCTGGGCGCGCAGGCTGTCGCGGCCATCATTCCCCGCCTCCATGCGCGCGATGGCGGCGCGCAGCTCCTCCGCTTGGCGGCGGCGGTCGGCGTCCACCTCCCCCGGCAGGCCGAGCCCGGCGCCGCGGCGAATGCCGTCCAGCACGCGGGCAGCGCCGGCCAGCGCACGCGCCAGGCCGTTGGACAGGCCGATCGCCTGGTCCAGCTGACCGAGAAAGGTGTTGGTGGCGGCGGTGAGCTGGCCAAAGGCGCGGCTGAGCGAGAGTGGCGCGCGATCGAACTCCGCGCCCAGGCGCTCGGTCGCGCGCAGCAGGGCGGGAAACACCCGCTCGGCGGTGAGCTGGCCCTCGGAGCCCAGCTTGCGGAGCTCGCCGATGGACACGCCCAGCTCGCGCGAGAGCCCCTCGGCGAGCAGCGGCATGGCCTCGAGGATAGCGCGCAGCTCATCACCCTGCAGCACGCCCGAGGCCAGCGCCTGGGCCAGCTGCAGCGTGGCCGAGGAGATCTCCTGCGTCGACGCGCCGGAGACGATGGCGACGCGCTGCAGCCCGCCGACCAGGCGCACCACCTGATCGGAGGTGGCGCCGATCTCGCGTGCGGCGATGGAGAAACGCTGGAAGGCGGAGACGCTTTCGCCCACGGCGACGCCGGTGGAGAGCGCATTGCGGTACAGCGCCTCGTAGACTTCGCTGGCGCGTTCGATAGAGCCGGTGGCGTTCTGCAGGCGCGACAGCCCCTGGGTGAGGCTGTCGCCGGCCTGGAGGAAGGCGCGGGCCGCGGCGGCGAGGCCCGCGATCTGCAGGCCGCGCACGGCGACGTCGAGCAGGTCGAGGGAGCGGGAGGCGCGCTCGGCGCCGCCCTTGATCTGCTCCAGGGAACGCTGGCCGGTCTCGCCGACCTCGCGCAGCCCGGCCTTGACCCGGGCGGCGTCGTCCAGCGAGAGGCGCACCGAGACGCGGCGGGTGGCGTCGGCCATGTCAGCTTGTCTCCCCCTCGCGGTGGGTGGTGGCGCCCTCGGCCATGCCGATGCGCAGGGCGAGCAGCAGCTCGGCGGCAGCCCAGCCGGTGGCGCCGAGATCGCGGGAAGCGGCCAATGCGCCGGCGGTGTCGAGAGTGAGGCCGGTTATCGAAGTCTGGGCGCAGGCGGTGCCGGCGGACCAGCAGGCGTGGCCCTCAATGGTGGTGGGAGCGTGGGCGGCGTAGGGGCACTCGGCGCCGCAGTCGCGCGCGAGGGCCGTGCAGCCGCGGCAGTATTCGGGCCCGCGGCCGAAGTGCCAGGCAGCGCGAGCCCTTAGCCGTTTCCCTCCAGCGCCACGGCGGCGACGGGCGACGTGGCGCGGTCCCAGAAAGCGGCGGCGATCTCGTCCATGTCCATCAGCCGCTCGACGGCTTCGGGCGAGAGCGGGAGCGGCTTGCCGGCGGCGTCGCCGACGCCGTCCCAGGCCAGCACCGCGTGCCGAGCGAGCGCCTTGACCAGGAAGGCGAAGGAGAGGCCGCGGGCCATGTCGGGGTCGAGGTCGGGATCCGCTATGCGGATCGCGGCGAGACGGCGCGCGGCGGCGGCCTGCGCCGCGGCCATGACGGCGGTAGTGACAGGGCGGATTTCCACGCGGACGGCGCGCGGCAGGTCGAGCCAGTACGGCTCGACGGGGAGGTCGAGGGTGAGCATCATGCATACTCCGTTGCAGCCTGCTGATTGCGCAGCACCGCCGTCATCATCCGCGTCGCTGTCGCGTTGAAGGCGGCGCGGAAATCGAAGCTGGCCTCGACGCCGGCCGGCCCTTCGATTGGGGTCTTCGCCAGCGCCAGATACACCTCATGCAGCGTGATGGTCAGGCTACGATTCGCGTCGATGGTGAAGGCCATGGCGAACTCCGCCGGGGTGCCGGCCTGCGCCTGCGCCAGAAGCGTGGTGTTCTCAAAGCGCACCGTGATCTGGCCGGTGCAGCGGGCAATGCCGGGATCCACGCCCTCCACGCGGCGATCGGCGCGGATGGTGCGCACTGCTTCCATGCCGTTGGCATAGGTGAGCCGCGCCCCGGTCACCTGCGCCAGCGCGACGCTGCTCCGGGTGATACTGCCCTGCGCCTTGTTGAAGGCGGTGTAGGCGGCGCTGGTCGGCGTGCCGCCGGAGGTGGCGCCGATGCGCACGGATCCCTGGCCCATCAGCCCGAAGGTGGCCGTCGCCGCCCCCGAGGGCGAAAAGTCCATCTCCAGCGTATCGGCCCGCACGCCGGTGCAGACGTCGAAGGACGGCACGTCCGGGTAGCCGATCTCCATCGCGTTGCTCGGCAGCGCAGCCGCGCCCGAGGCGAAGGTGTGGATGAAGTTGGTCGTGCCCGTGGTGGTGGGCGCGCCGAGCAGCAGCCGCAGCCAGTGCCCGATGTTGATCAGGTCGACCGGCACCACGGCCTGGCCGGCGACCGTCACCGTGTCGAGGAAGGGCGCCGCCGGATCGCGGTTGCTCCCGACACCGATGACGTCGGCATCGAGCAGCGGCTGCTCCGCACCCAGGTCGCAGGACAGGAACGGCATGCGCCGCCAGTTGCTACCAGGCGCTGTGCCGTAGGTGGTCTCGGGCAGCATGAGCAGGCGGCAATTCGCGCCGATGGCACGGGGCATGGGCGTTCTCCTGGAGGGGGATCAGGCCAGCGGCGAGCCGGCGACGGTGAACCAGAGGGTGACGGGGATGGCGGCGGCGCGAGACGCGGCAGCGCCCTCCGTCTCGACGTCGTCGAAGGACGGGGCGCCGGGCTGCGCCCACTCGACCGCACCGCCGAGGGTGCGGTCCGCGGTGATGGCGGCGCCGATCTCCACCAGCAGCGCGTCGAGCAGCGCCGTGCTGGTGGCCACGACCTCCACCACGGCGCGATGTTCGATCTGCCAGGCGAGCGGGGAAAGGATCGCCGTTTCCTCCCCCGTCTCGCCATCGCGCAGCACCACCAGCCCGCCAGGCGGCAGGCGCTGCGGCACGGTCTCATTGCGGAGCAGTTTGGCCGCGGGGTTTCGCAGGGCCAGGGCGGCGCTCAGGCGGGCGGACAGGGCGGTCAGGGCCAACTCGCGGACACTCACTGTCCACGCCCCGTCTCGGCGCCCCACGCCGCCACAAAGCGCCGCGGCAGGCGGCGCAGGGCGCGCAGCGAGGCACCGCGAACGTCGAGCCGCTTGCGCAGCAGCACCTGCGGCAGAAGGAGAAACATCGGCACCATTCCCTGTTCGAGCAGGCCGCGCGCCCAGGCCTCACGCCCCTTGCGGTTGGCGGTGCCGACCTCGGCCACGCCACCGGCGATGAGACGGGTGCGCCGCTGCCGCCCGGTGCCCTGTCCCTGCCGCAGCGGCAGGCACCAGACGAAGCCCCGGCCCGATTTGAACGGCCGGAGGAAAGCCTGGCCCGAGGCGACCATCTGCGCCGGCGTGACCCGCAGCCCCTTGTCGCCGCGCCCGCGCCAGCCGCGGGCGGCATTGAAGCCGGTCGCGATGGCCAGAAACTTGCCGCCGCCCTTGGGGCGGATCAGCGCGCCACGATCGAAGGCGTCGATCACCAGCGGGGTCTTGCTCCACACGAGGCCGGCCGCGCGCAGCGAGACGCCGCTGCGGGGAAAAACCTGCGAGCGCCAGGCATTGGCGATGCCGCGCGCCTTGCCGCCGAGCGAGCCGGTGACCTGCTGGCGCAGTTCGCGCTTGAGCGCGTCGGTTTCCTCGCGCACGGCGCGGGAGGCGGCGCGCTCACCGGCGCGGACCTCCTCGGCCAGTGCCTTGCGCAGGTCGCCGACGATGGCGGTGAGGCGCATGGGCTTATCGCCGGCAGAGCACGCGCCAGGCGACACCAGCCGCATCCCGCTCGGCGCTGTCTACCGTCAGCACATCCGCGCCGAGGGTGAAGCTGTCGCCGGGCTTGATGGCGGGCAGCGCGGCCAGGGGCACGGTGAGGATGTCGGTGGCCTGGAGGATGCCGGTGCTGAAGGCGTCCGTGACGCGGTCCGGGCTGGAGCGCAGCACGCGGAGCGGGATCGCCGCGCCGGTGCCACCGGCGCGATAGGTGGCGTTGGTGCCGAGGTTTGGATCCGCGGCCAGCACGGCCAGCGCCGCGTCGAACGCCGTCATCCCAGCCCGAACCAGGAGGCCAGCTTGGCGCCCATGGCCGCGCCGATGATGCCGCCTGCCGCCGCAGCCCCGGTGGCCGGCACCGCCATCGGCATGCTGGAGCCGCTGCCCACCGCAGTCAGCGACAGCCGGGCCGTCAGCGCCGCCATGGCCTTGACCAGTTCTGTCACCGTGCGCGTGAGCTCGCGCATGTCGGCGTCGCCCTCACCGAGCCGGCGCTCGATCTCGGTGAGGCGCGCGATGATGGCGCCGAGCTCGCGGTCATGGTCGGTCATGGCACAATCTCCCGCTGGCGCTGCAGGCGCTGGAGGATGGCCCAGGCCGCCGCACCCGCGACGGCCAGCGCCACGCCCCAGGGACCGAGGGCACGGGCCACGGAGGCCAGGCCATCCGCGTGGGGGGCGATCAGTTCCACCGCCTCCAGGACGGTCGCGGCGGTGAGGCCGGCTGCCGCGGCACCGGCGGCAGCACGCACGGTGCCGGTGCGGGCAATGCCCGGCTCCACAAGCCCGGCCAGGCGCAGCCCCTCGGCGATCACCTCCGGTGCATAGGGCTGGCCGCCCAGCTCATGGCGGATGATGGCCTCGACCATACCCCGCAGCGTGGCGGCGTCGTGCAGGTCGATGGGATCATCGAGCCCCACCGCCAGGCGCTTGGCCACC
This sequence comes from Roseococcus sp., assembly GCA_035998215.1. Lineage (GTDB taxonomy): Bacteria > Pseudomonadota > Alphaproteobacteria > Acetobacterales > Acetobacteraceae > Roseococcus. The sequence continues at coordinate 27,879 of DASYHU010000020.1, forward strand.
GCGTCCTGATAGGCGCGGGTGTTGTTCTCGGTGCTGGGCGCCCAGCGTGCGACGATACCGCGCACGGTGCGCAGGCCGTGCCGATCCTGGTAGCTCTGCAGCAGCAGGGCCAGGGCACGAATGCCGTGCTGGTGCGAGTGGAACCGGCAGAAGCGCCCATCCGAGGGTGGGTTGGCCAGCCCGAGCCATTTGTTGGCCGGGACGTGCTCAATGTTGCCCGGGTTGCGGTTGCGATAGCCTCGCGCGGCCTTGGGATCGGCGGTCATGCGCCGGACGCCGGAGCGCGCAGCAGCACGGCGCGGACGGTGGTGTCGGCGGCAAGCGCCGCCACCGCGGCGATGCCCACCTGGAAATTGCCGGTGGCGGTGGTGGTGAGGCGGCGGTTGGTGTCGTCCCAGAAGAGGCGCGCGCCGGCGGTGATAGCCAGCGCCGGCTGCTTGGTGATGTCGAACACGCCCTTGGTCTGGCATTCGATGACGGCGTTCTGCACGCCATCGACGGCGGCCACGCCGAAGAGCGCGCCGACCAGGACGCCCTGGCCGGAGGTGACGCCGCCGGCATAGGGGACGGCGAGAGCCAGGCTGTCGCCGGGCTGCACATAGCTGCGCATGAGGATGAGGTCTCCAGAAACGCAGAAGGCGCCCGAAAGGGCGCCCTCTGCATGGGTTCACGATGGAAGGGAGGAGCCGGGATCAGGTCCCCGGGTTGAACCAGGCGCCGCGCCAGTCGATGGCGCCGACGCCGAAGTCGAAGATCACCGAGACTTCGACACCATCCACGCCCTGGACATTGCCGGTGGTGACCTGCGGCCCCTCGGCGCCATTGAGGTAGCCGTAGACGTAGACCGGCGCCGCCAGTGGGTCGGAGAACAGGTACCAGCGGTTGGCGGGGATGAGCGGCTCCACCAGCGGCTGCACGAAGCCGGCGTAGACGCTGGCGTTGCTCGTCTGCGTCGCCTGCACCGACACCGTGAGCTGCCGCGCGGCGAGCTCCTGGTTCGGCCCGACTAGCAGGCGCATCTGCGCGCCGACCGCGATCGGCAGCCCGTCGAGGGTCTTCTGGCGCATCACCGCGGCACGGCCCAGCGCCAGGTTCGGCAGGTCCAGCGCCGTGCCGGCCCCCGCCTTGTTGGCCCGCGCCGCCGCCGTGCCGAACACCGCCGCGGCACCGGTGATGAGCGTAGGGCCATCGCCGCCGGCGCTGTTCACCAGGGCATAGGCCGTCGCGTTCTCGAAGTCGGCGACGCGCCGGCCGATCATGCTGGCGAAGTCAGTGAAGGCGCCGAGGTCGTCGTTCACCAGCATCTGGCGCGTGACGCGGATGCGCCGGGCGAAGGTCTGCAGGAAGACCAGCTCCTGGCTCTCGGACATGGTCCCGGCCTGGATCTCACCATTCTCCGACAGCGGCAGCAGCGTCGGGAAGTCGCCGACCCGCAGGTGCCGGTGCGGCTTGAAGTCCCGAAAATCGCGGCGGAGGAACAGCGTCCGGTAGGTCGGCGCGGCCGGCGCGTAGGCCGCCAGCAGCATCTTGTTCGCCGCGGCCGAGAGCAGCGCGGGGAAGTCGCTGGTGGTGTGGAAGGCGCGCTCGGCCAGGATGGTCGGGTTGCGCGGCACGTTCCGCTCGCCGCGGGCGCGGAGCAGCTCACCGATCATGTCGGAGGGACGCCAGCCCAGGAACTCGGTGTGGCGGCCGGTGGCCGGCGCCTGGTAGCCCGGCATGGTGCGCGCGGCGAGCGCCTCCGCCATGGCGTCGAGGAGCTGCGACGGGTCGTCGTTGGAGGGGCCAGTGTCGGGGCGTGCCGGCAGGGAGGGACGCGCGGCACCGCTGGTGAAGGCCTCCCACAGCCGACCGCGCAGCACCTCCGGGGAGACACGGTCGCGGATGGCGGCCTCGCGCATGGTGTCGAGCATGTCGGCGGTCACCAGGCCGCGGGCGGCGGCCAGCACCGGCTCATAGCCGGCGATGCGTTCCACCGCGGCGCGCTCGGCCTCGGCGCGGATGGCCTCGAGGTCGGGCGTGGGCGGCATGGAGCGGGTCGGCTCGGGCGGCGCGGTGGGCGGGGTGCTGGCGGGTGCGGTGGTCACGGGGATCTCCTGGGGCGGGATGGTGGGCAGCGCGGGCGGCGCCGGCGCGGGATCCGGCGATGCCGGCGTCGTCTCGGGCATGGGTGGTTCCTCGGGGATGGTCAGGGCGGGTTCGATGGCGGTGGCGGGGCTGCCCTGGTCCCCCTCGCCACGGATCACGGCCAGCCCGTCGACAGGGACCGGCACGATCGAGATCTCGTAGGGCTCCCAATCCACCGCGCGGTGGATGGTCTGGCCGGTGGCGGCATCGGGCCGGGGCTCGTATCGGTGCACGCGATAGCCGACGCTGACGCTTTGCAGGGTGCCGTCGGCGACGCGCTGCCAGACGGGTTCGACGTCGTCGGCGCCGCTGAATTGGAGCGTGGCGTAGCCGCGGCCGGCCTCAAGGCGCGCGGCGGTGACGCGGCCCAGCACGTCGCGCGTCCCGGCACGTCGATGGGTGTCGAGCACCGGGGCGCGGCCGGAGCGCAGCGCATCCATGCGGACCGCTGAGGGCGCCATGTCGAGCTCTTCGAGGATCGGCCCATAGGGTGGCACGAAGTTGCGCGCCCGGGCGCCGGTGCTCCACACCACCTCGACCGTGCGCGCGGCGCGATTGACCGTGACGGGCGCGGCCAGGGCGCGGCAGGCGGTGATCGAATGCCCAGCGTCGGGCATTCGATCCGGCGCGGGGGATTCCCCGCCCGGTTCGATCGGCTCGATCATGAGATGTGCTCCTGGGGCGGCGCCGTTACGGCGCGGCGAAGCCCTGCGCGTTGACGTAGACCTGCGCACCGGTGGTGATGCAGGCGACGTTCATCGCCGTGGCCGCGGTGCCGCGCAGCGGGGTGGGAAAGGTGATCTCCACGGGCGCGGCCATCGCGGCCGGCAGCAGCTGCCGCCAGATCACGGTGGCGCCGTCCTTGATCACCACCTCCGTCGCGACCGTCGCGTGCGCGTTGCGGATGTCGATCGAGGTGACGTAGTTCCGGATGCCGGCCGCGGCCGCCGCCCGGAGCACTACGTCGGTGGTGTTGATGATCCCACCCGCGGCGGCGGCGTATTGCCAGTCCGCCTCCGGGATCGCGTAGGGCTTGGTCACCAAGGCGCCGATCAGCGTCGCCAGCAGATCGACGCCACGCGCGGTGGTGACCGCGGTCGGGTTGGCCGAGTAGCCGGTGGCGGCCAGCACGGGCAGCGCGCCGGAGGTGTTGCGCGCCTGGCCGCCCACCGGCGTCACCGCGTTCAGCACGTTCACCCCAAGCCCCTGGCCGGCGACCGACTGGCCGCGGCCCGCCGTGATCTCTGTCGTCAGCTCGGCATAGTCGGCGATGGTGACGAACTGCACCCTGATGTCCGTGCTGGAGGCCGGCGCCAGCTCCCGGCTCATCGACGCCCAGCCCGTGTTGACGAAAGCCCCCGAGAAGCTCGATCCCACCAGGTCAAAGCTGTTCGCGTTGATCACCGTGGCGGTGAAGGTCCCGTTGGCGCCCGGCACGCCCGACACATTCTCCAGCGTGACCACATCGCCGGTGACATAGCCATGGGCGGTGCGGGTGATGCGGACCAGACCGGTCCCACTGTCCGCCACGGCGGAGATGCCGCTGATGAACTGCCGGTTCCGCACCCGCACCCGAAAGCGATACAGCGCGTTGGGATCCGGGATCTGCTGGTGCCGCACATAGGAATTGGAGCGGGCCGCCGTGGTGTCCATCAGCCGGCCGTGGAACCAGCATTCATCGTTGGTCGGCTCGATCTCCAGAACGGACCAGCCGGTGGAGGCGGTGGTTGGGATGGTGCTGGCCGAGGTGGTGGCGAGGCGCGGCGCGGCCTCGTTCTGCACCTCGTAATTGGCCAGCGTGGCGCTGGCCCCGTCCAAGCGCCAGGCCGCGGCGTTTCGGCCGTTGGGTTGGGCGGTGGTGGGGTCGATACTGACAAGCTCGAGCCAAACCGACTGGCCCTGCCATCGCCGTCCCAAGGGAGCATCTCCAGCCGGACGCGGTGGCGGGAAATATGACCTTGCTCCGCGCGGCCGGTTCGGGACCCGCCAAGCTTTTCCACCTGCGCAGGATGGCGGTCAGTTGCGGCGCAATCTCCGGCAGCATGGTGGTTGTCCCCGTGCGGCTGCCGCCACAGCCAATGAGGGCGGTGGGCACCGCACCACAGAACTTGCTGGAGTTGATCGCCGCCCTGCAGGAGCGCGGTCATGATCTCCTTGCCACGCTGCGCCAGGCCGTCCAGGAGATCCTGACGCTGCCGCCTCAGGACCTCGGGCTGGTCACTGTTCTCGTCGTAGCGCCTCTGATGCGCGAGACTGACGAGCCGGTTGTTGCAGAGGACGCGAAGGCGTTCGGAATTTCAATCGGGCTGAACGAACTCGGGGTTCGCTTGGGTGTCCTGCTCAAGAATCCCGACTACGACCGGAACAACAAGGCGAAGGGCTGCCAGTACGGCCGGGTTCTTGCGCCAACGCCGCCCGACGGCCTGGAACGTGTTCCGATCGAGACTCTGCCGGTCCATTTGGAGTTTGACCGAGAGTTGGCTAGCCAGTGCGCCGGGAGTTCAGGCGTGGATGCCCGCAGGGTAGCCCTTGTTGGCGCCGGCGCCATCGGGTCGCACATCGCGATGGCGCTCGCGCGGGAGGGCAAGTTCCGTTGGACGATCATCGATGACGACCACCTGCTTCCGCACAACCTCGCGCGGCACACCCTGAACCGCGCGGAGCTTGGCATGGCAAAGGCGGAGGCGCTTGCCGAGGACGTCGCAATGGTCCTGGGCAGCCGTGACGACGCCCGCGGCCTCGTGGGCGACATCTTGTTCCCAGGTGACCAGGCAGCTGTGCTGGGGGCTGCGCTTTCGGAGGCGGACATTGTCATCGATGCCTCAGCTTCGGTCGCGGTCGCCAGAAAGCTGTCAGACGGGCTAGGTGGCGCTAGGCGGGTGTCGGTCTTTCTGAACCCGGCTGGGACCGCTTCGATCATGCTGACAGAAGATGCAGGCAGAGGCATCCGGCTGGATGCGCTGGAGGCCCAGTACTACCGCCTTATCCTTCGCGAGGGCGCGCTCCGGGAGCACCTTGCCTCCCCGGGCGATGGCCTTCGGTATACCGGGGCTTGCCGACACGTCACCAACCGTATCCCCGCCAGCAGCGTGGCCGCGCTGAGCGGCCTCGCGTCTCGAGGCCTGAGCGCCGCTCTCGGACGCGACGAGGCGTGCATCGGGATATGGAGCATGGACAACGAAGGCGCTGTGACCGTCTCAACAGCCAACCCCTGCCCTGTCCGGCGGCTCCCGACGGCGGACTGGACCATATTCTATGATGAAGGCCTGCTTGAGGACATCCGGGTTGCCCGCGGGCGCGCCCTGCCAGCCGAAACCGGCGGCGTCCTTGTTGGCATCGTGGACGTTGATCGGAAGGTCATCCTGGTTGTCGATGCTCTATCTCCACCTGCCGACAGCACTGGAAGCCGCACGGAATTCGTTCGTGGCGTGGACGGACTGACAGACCGACTTCGAGAAGTCTGCGCGATTACCCGCGACCAGGTCCGGTATGTCGGCGAATGGCACACGCATCCGCGCTTCCATGGTGCCGCGCCCAGCTGCACCGACCTCGCGCAACTCGAGTTCCTTCGCGTGCAGCTAGGGCGCGAAGGCATTCCGCCGGTGATGATGATCATGGGCGAGCAGGAGGAAGCCGTTGTGTCGGCTTTACGTTCGGACGGAGGCAAGGACCCCGACGCATGAGCAAACCAATCTCGCTGGTCCTCGATCCCTATGATCGCGGCGCCCGTCTATACCCGGCGCTCATTGCCCTGTTCCCGGCTTTGGTCGCTTTGGCAATCCTAGTGCCGCACTTCCTCGGCCGCGACCTGCTGACTGCCATGCTTTCGCTGCTGACCGGCTGCGGCCTGCTGGTGCTCGTCACCCACTTGGCCCGTGATGCCGGGAAGGCCAAAGAACCTGGCTGGTACCTCATGCAAGGCGGCAAACCGTCTGTAGCCATGCTCAGGCACCGCGATGGTCGCCTCACCAAGGAGGACAAGGCTCGTTACCATCGCTTCCTCACCGGGCGCGCATCAGAGACCCCGCTTCCTTCGCGCGAAGCTGAAGTGATGAACCCGACCGCGGCGGATGCCACGTATGCGGCCGCAGCGTCCTGGCTGCTAGCACAGACGCGGGACAAGGCTAGGTTTGATCTGTTGTTCCGTCGCAACATCGACTATGGATTTCGTCGCAATCTCACCGCACTGCGCGGCTTGGCGCTGTGGGTGGACGGAATGATTGCGTTCGGCCTCCTCGGCATGATCGCGGGAACATATTTCGCCGTGCTTCCAGCTAATGGGATGCCAGCGACCTCGAGCATGGTGGCGATCGTCATCATTGGCTTAGCGCACGCAGCATTGGTGTGGAGGGTCCTTCGCCCGGTTTGGGTCGCCGCGGCCGCCGAGGACTACGCAAGGCAGCTCCTTGCCGCCTGTGATGTTCTCGGCCCGATCGGCGGCACCGCAGCGTCCACGTCGCCGCGTGCAGGAGCGAAGAAGCGAGTTTCCAAAGAGAGGGTCGGCCGATCGTGACGGTGCGGCTTTCTGTCTTGCCCAAAGAATGCCCGCGCATTCATGCTTCTCGCCGTTTGGCAAAAGTTCCATGAGCGGCCCACCTGAGCTAAGCCGACAAGCATGAGCCTAGAACAGGGATTCGACATCGCCTTTGTGGCTTCCCACGCCCTGCGTGAGAAGCAGATCCAGCAAGTCTACCGCCCCTACGTTGCGGTCCACAAATGGTTTGCCCGCCGCCCCGGAAGCCTATTTCGGAGCTTGGTCCTGGCCGAGTTCTGCAAGGCGCCTCTCCACGACTCCTACTACCAGGCGCACGATTTCGCCGGGAAGCTGGTGGCGGACCCATTCATGGGCGGCGGGACGCCTGTGATTGAGGCCAACCGGCTCGGCTGCGACGTCATGGGATTCGATATCAACCCCATGGCCACCTGGGTTTGTCGGGAGGCCGTGGAGCACCTGGACCTCAAGGCTTACGCGGCGGCCGCCGGAGGCCTGATCGAGACCCTGCGCAGGGATATGGGCGGGCTCTACCTCACGGACTGCCCGCTCCACGGGGACAGGGATGTCCCGGTGAAGTCCTTCCTGTGGGTGAAGGTCATTGCCTGCGAAGCATGCGGGGAAAACGTGGACCTGTTCCCAGGCTATCTGCTGGCCGAGGACGTGCGACATCCCCTGAATGTGCTGGTCTGCCACGCCTGCGGTGACTTGAACGAGGTGGAGGACCGGAAGAGCCCCGGCGCGTGCAAGGGCTGCGCTGCCGAACTGCGGCTGGATGGTCCGGCAAAGCGCGGCAAGTGTGCCTGCAAGGCTTGCGGCCACGTGAACAGCTTCCCGCGCGGGGGGAAGGAGGCTCCGCGGCACCGCCTGTTCGCAATCGAGTACTACAACCCCACGCGCAAGAAGGGCCACAAGGGCCGCTTCTTCAAAAAGCCCGACGATCGGGATCTCGCCCGCGTCCGCGACGCCGAATCTACCTGGGCCGCCGAGAAGCCTCGCTTCGTTCCGGATGACGAGATCCTGCCGGGGGACGAAACGGACCGCCTGCACCGTTGGGGCTACTGGCGCTACCGCGACATGTTCTCGGCTAGGCAGTTGCTCGGGCTGGAGGCGAGTGCCCGGCTCATCGCCGCCGTCCAAAACGAGCGTGTGCGGCACGCCCTGGCGACGAACTTGTCGGACCTCCTTCGCTACCAGAACATGCTTTGCCGCTATGACACGATGGCGCTCAAGTCCCTGGACATCTTCAGCGTCCACGGATTCCCGGTTGGCCTCGTGCAATGCGAAAGCAACCTACTCGGCATCGTTAACGGCGGAGAGAAGAAGCTCGGCGCCAGCAACGTTGGCTCGGGAGGGTGGTCCAACATCGTCGAGAAGTATCGGGCGGCGAAGGCGTACTGCGACGCACCCTTCGAGGTACAACCTGGC
>DASYHU010000004.1:0-9655 GCA_035998215.1 Roseococcus sp.
GAGGTCGCGCGTCGCCATCACCATGGCTTGCGTCTCGGTGATCGCCAGGGTGTCGCGCGTCACCGGCTTTCCGAACAGGTCGCTGGTGCTGCCGTAGCCGATGGTCCAGACGTTCGCCGGGCACAGGTAGGGCTCGCCCCGAAAGCCCTCAAAGGCATGGCTAAAGTGGATGGCCTCGATGGGCACGCCGCCGCGCCATAGCGGCTCAGGCGGCAACGTCGCCGCCCCCAGCGTATCAGACGGCGCAGGCGGGATGGCGTCCCCTGCCCGCTCGATCACGACATGCGGCAGGGGCTCCGGCGCGGGCGCTGGCCGGAACAGCGACAGAAGCCAGGCGATCATCGGCGCAGCACCGAAGCGCCGAGCTTGCCTAGCTCGCCCACGATCATGCCCGCCAGCGTGCCGTCCGGGATGTTGGCGCGCGCCACCGTATCGGCATAGCGGCTCTTGAGCATGGCCGCGCCCTGGTCAATGAGCGCGGGCGGCACGCTGGCCAGCCCTTCGGCCTGCGCCTGCGCCATGATCTCGCCGGCCACGCGGGATGCGCCACCGCCCAGCCGGGCCTGGAGGTCCAGCAGCACGCGCTCCGCAGCCGCCTCGGCCGCAGCACGCAGGGCCGCACGGGCAGCGGGCAACAAGACAGCCGCCAGGGCTGCCAGGGCCGCTGTGGCGACCTGGGTCAGATATTCCATGATGATGCTCCTATGGATGCGGCCTAGCGCCGCGCGATGCTGTCCCGGCGCGGCAGGGACTGCGCGAGGGAGGGGCGGGTCATTGCGGCCCGCGACCTGACTGCGGCGACGTGCCGCGCAACAGAATGTCCTCGATGCGGCGGATACCGGCGCGAATGTCCGCGACGGTCTGCGCGTTTGAGGCGCGGTCCTCAATCCGGGATTGCGTGGACAGGGCCTCGAACGCGCGCTGGCGCTCCTCGGTGCGGTCCACCCGCCCCTCCAACCGCAGGCCCCAGACCACCAGCGCCAGCACCATCGTCGCGGCGGTCAGCACGTTGCCGGCCGTGACCGTGCCGTCCCAGTGGAGGCGCCGGCTGGCCGTGCGGTCGCGGTCGGCCGTCACCCGCGCACACCCCGGACGATAATGCGGCCTTCTGCCGTCCAGGCCTGCCCAAGCCAAAACATGCGAATGTGGCTCGCGACTCCGTCGAACGGCCCGATGGTGAAGTAAGTCGCGCCGTCCCAGGTGCCGCCGTTGCGCGGCCCGTTCACAGTGCAATTGCACTGCACGGGGCGGTTTGCTTCGCCGCTGCGGCTGAATGTCGCGCGGCCGGTCAGAAATCCCGCCGACGCCAGCACCCCGAAGGACAATTGCCCCGCAGACCCGAGCACGCCCGCCGCTGTGGCGTTGCTGCCGAAAACGCCCGTCAGGTAATTCGTCGGCCCGGTATACCAATTGATGCCATCGTTGGAGACATGGAAGAACAGCGCGGCCGTCGCATCGGGGCGCACGCTCACCAAGTCCACGTCAACCGACTGGAACGCGGTCGGAAATGCGAACTCCACGAACGTCCCCACCGCTGGCGTGATGGTGGCCAACCATTCCGACCCCACATCGCGGCGGCGCGGCACATCCAGCGTATTCCGCGCCGCCGCCGCGTCCGCATCATCCAGCAGGCCGCGCGTGAATGCCGTGGTTTCCGCGCGCGTCAGGCTGTCGGTCAGGGCGCCCGCCACGTCGCTGAAATTGTTGTTGACTGCGCCCGGCTGCGCCACCGTGTTCGGCTGGAACGGCGCTTCCGGCAGGGTGTAGACGTTATTGCTGTCGCGGGGCATGCGAAACTCCTTGCATGACAAGACGCCCCGCGCCGTGGTAACGCGCGAGGATGGAAGAAACGCCGGCCGAGCTATGGGCACTCATTGGCAAGTGCGCGCTGTCATCCACGCTGGGCTGTGCCGCGTGGCTGTCCTATCCAGCGACAACCAACCCCTACGAGGTGCTGATCTTCGCTCTGGGCGTCGGTTTCGGCGGCACTTGGCTGGTGACGAAAGCCATCCGCCTGCTACGGCGTTTGACCGGCGCGCGGGTTGACCACGGGTGAACGCCCCCCAATGGAGTAGGCGCCCGTCTGCTGCGCCAACAGCGCCGCCGCGAGAGGGCTGGTAAGCCCTGCATTGGGCGCGAGCTGGTTGCGAAGATAGGCCTGCCCCGCCGGACTGTTCATGACCGCCTGCAACGCGCGGGGAAGAAGCAAGGCGGTCCCGGCCCCCACTGCCGCGCCAGCCGGGCCACCCAATAGGGCGCCAACCGTGCCGCCGCCCCCGGCAACCGTGCCGCCCGTCAGCAGGTTTTGCGCCATGGTGCGGCCCGCTGTTCCGCTGTCCGGAGGCGGGCGCAAGACGCTCTGCCCCATGCGCGCCAACTCGTTCAGGTCGCCGCGCCCATAGACGTAGCCGCCGCCTGTGGATTGATCCAAGGCCTGGCGCAGCGCCACGGGCGACATGCGCCCCTCGGCCGCACCCGCACCTGCCCGCCCGGCCGCGTTGGCGATCACCATCAGGTTGGCGTATTCTCGCCTCGCCTGCGCCCACTCGGCCGCGTCCTGCGGGCTGATGCTGGCGTCCATGGCGACGCGAAGCCGATCGCGCAGGTCGCCCAACGCGGCGCGCAGGTCGCCGTTCTGCGTATTCCGCATGGACCGGCCCAACTGGCTGTCCATCATCCGGTAGGCCGCGCCGGGGATGGCGCCGCCCTGCCCGTTCTGCGCCGGAATGACCATGCCCCGGATTTGCTCAATCCGGGCCGCGACGGGCGCCGCAGCCTCGGCCGGGATGAAGCGCAGACTGTCGGCAATCTGCGTCAACTCGCCATCGAGTTGCGGCGTGTAGTTCAAGGTGTTGCGGTTGGCGATGGCGCCGATGGTGCCCCCGATGCGGTCGCGGGCTGCTGTGATGGTGGCGGGGCCGGTATCGGTGGCGTCGGTGCCCGTTCGCCGCATGGCTGCCCGAATGAAGGCATCCTCCTGCGCTTCCCGGATGGCGCGCTGCGGTGCGGCGGTAAGCGGAAGTTGCTCAAGCTGGCTTTCCACATTTTGAAGAAACCGGCTGCCCGTCGCCTGCCCCGCCGTGACGGGGATGCCCTCACGCTCGGCCGCCGCAACCAACGCCTGGCGCGCGGGGCTGTTGGCGTTCCGCACGGGCGTAATGACGCGCCCGGCTGCGCCCACGACGGAAGGCGTTGCGACGGCAGCCGCCAGCCCGGCCAGCGGGCTTCCTGTCGCCTCGCCAACAGCGCCGCCCGCCATGCCCGCCGCCGCCTGCATGGCGGGCTGTGCCGTCAACGCAGTGGCGGCGCGATTGATGAGGCCGGGCGCCTGGCCAGCAACAGGGGCCGTCGCGCGCGCGACGGCAGCACCGGGAACCAGAACCGTTCCGGCGTCCACAAGCCCTTGGCCTGCGCCACGGGCTAGGGATTGGCCGGTCGTCTGCGGCGCGGGCGGTTCGCCTATTAGGGCATTGAGCCCGCCCTGCATGCGCTCGGTCGCGGTCTGCGTTTCGTTACCGAACAAGCGCGGCAACCCCACAGCCTGCAAGCCCCGGTCGTAGAGGCTGGGCAGGGCCCCGGCCACCTCAACCAGACGCTGGTTTACGCCCGCGCCGAATTGGCCAAGCGGCCCCATCTGTGGGGCGGCTGGCTGTTCGGGTGCGGCCTGCCCCATGTTCTGCTGCGCGAAGCGCAACACGTCCTCGGGCGCGGCGCCTTCCGGTGCCGTGATGATAAAGCGGCGCCCGTCCGGTGCGGTGATTTCAAACTGCGCCATTTACTGCACCGGCCGGATGGACCAGCCGCCTCCTGCTGCCGAGGGATCGCCGGGCGGTGGCGGCGGAGTTGCTCCGGGGATCTGAATGGGCTGGTAAAGCTGCCTCACCACATCCGGGATTTCCGGGCCGAGCGAACCGGCCACCGCGTTGTATCGGTCCAGCAGCGACCGGGCGCCGCGCTCGGAAATCTCCACCACGCGGCGGATGGTTTCAGGCGTGAGCGTGATGCTGCCCGCCGAAGCCTCGCGCAGGAATAGGATGTCGCGGTCGGTCAGCACGCCGGTCATCTGCTGCGCTGCGCCCAGCACGTTGTTGGCGAGGTCCGCCATCAACTGTTCGGTGTTGGTCACGCGGCGCCCGTCGATCAGGCCAAGGGAGGTCAGGGCGCGTTCCAGCCCAAGGCGCCCCTCGGCAAAGGTGCCAGTGATGACGCCTTGATCCAACAAGCCACGGATGCGCTGGCCCGCCTGCACAGTGTTGACGGCGGTGCGTGCCTGCGTCTGCAACTCGCTCAATTGCTGCGCGCTTTGGCGGCCCAGCGCGTCGTTGAAGGTGCCGCCAGTGTTCACCGTCACACCACCGCCGCCGATCTGCGTGATTTGACCTGTGGTAGTGTTGCGCTGATAGGGCACGCCGGGGCGAAGGCCGAGGGCCGCGACTTCTTCGGCTGGCACGGGCGCAAAGGTCTCGCGCTGCGGCTGCCGTTCCGGCACCTGCCCGACGATCCGCCCCGTGCGCGGGTCGAAAATGGCAGAACCTGGGGCGGCCGTGGCCATGTTCGGCGTCTCCCGCCGCTGCAACTGCGCCATCTGCACCATCGCCGCCGCCTGCTGGCGCACCAGCGGGTTCGGATGGGCCAAGGCCTGCGTAAGCCGCTCCATGGAGACACCGGGCGGCAAGCCGGTCAGCCCAGGCGCGGCGCCCGAGGCGGCAGGCGCAGCGGCAGGCATGGCGGCCGGTGCAGAGGCCGGCATCACGCCGGGGTTGATGCGCCCGGTGGGCGGCGCCAGCCCAGCATCCCACTGCGGCACGGGTGCATCGGCGCCAGGCCGCGCAGGGTTATAGGCAGGCTGTCCGGGCGGCATCCGATCAGCCGACAGCGCCGCAAGCTGCGCCGGATCGGCGCCCAGGTTCGCGTCCCGCACGGCAGCCGCCCCGGCATTGCGGCCATACATGCCCTCCGGCACGACCACGGGGGCGCTGGGCGGCGGCAACGGCTCTTGCGCCACCATGCCAGCCTGCGGCGCCATGGGGGGCTGTGCGGGCGCCATAGGGGGTTGCTGGGCCTGCCCGCCCTGCCAGAACGACGCAGCCTCCTGGGCCTGGGCCTGTTGAAGCTCGCGCAGCCGCTGAATGTTGCGTTCTTCGCGCTCATCAGCCCGGCGCTCCGACCGGCGCTCCAACTGCGCGCCCCGGAAGCTGTTCAGCCCTTGGGAAAGGGCCGTGGCCCACACGCTGCCGGAGTCCAGAAGCGGCCCCGGCTGCTGGGGCTGTTGCAGCCGCAGGGCCATGATTTGCGCGCTGTCCTGGCCGCGCGGGCGCTCTTGCAGCAGCCGCCGCGCGAGAAGGTCATTGATGTCCACGCCGTTGCCCTCTTAGATTGCAGCCATGCGATACATGACACTTGCGGCAATGGCCGCGCTTTTGATCGGCTGCGCCTCAGACCGAGCCCGCACCATCTGCGCCGCGAACGGCCACGCCGTTGGCACGCCAGGCTTTGACGCATGCTTCGATAACACATTGCGGAGCATGGCAATTTCGCGCATTGGGCGTTAGAACCTCCCACCCACCAAGCGCCCGCCCATCCCAAAGATAGACCCCAGCACCTGCGCCGTGGCCTGGTTGGGCGCGTTCACCGCCGCCACCTGCTGCTGATAGCTGTTCTGCACCGCGCCCTGATAGTCCGGAGGCGCCACGCCCACCTGCGCCAGATTGGCCGATTGCGGCATCTGCATGCCCGGCCCCAGGCCGAACAGCGCCGAAATCTCGTTGATGGGCTGCGCGCGAAGCTGCAACTGCTCTCCAAGCTGCGCCTGCCGCAGCGTGTTCGCCAACTGCGCCGCCCGCTGGCTTTCCGTCAGCCCCGCCGCATCGGCCTGTAGCCTCGCATCCGTCCGCGCCCGGCCAAGTTCATCCGCCGCCCGGTTGTAGGCCTCACTGCCAGGGACGAAGCCCTGCGCCAACAGCCGCCCCTCAAGGCTCTCGCGGTCGCGCGCGAATTGGGGCTCAAGGCGCGACATGATCCCAGCCGTGGCGCGGTTGCGTGCGTCAGGGTCATCCAGCATCCATGGCTGCAACCCCGATGTATCCACGTCCGTCGAGAGGATGCGCTGCGCGCGCGGGATGGCGTCCAGCGCCAGTTGCCCCGTGCGGGTGTCCAGTTCCACGCCCTGCTGATAGAGCCGCATCTGCTCGGGCGAGAGATCAACGCGCGTCTCCCACTGGTCCGTGGCTGGACGCATGCCCACGCCCGGCGTGGCAGCCTGCCCGGTCAGAAACCCGCTAATGGTGCGCGGCTGCGCCTCGTTCGGCACCCACCCACCAATAGGCGAGTTGGTGATGGTGCCGAACGGCGTAATCGTGTTGCCCCGGTTCAGCGCCGCCTGAACGCGCGCCGTGTCCACGTTCATCGCCCCCTGGGCTTGCGCGGTCGCTACCGGGTCCGGAGGCGCGGGCGCGCTTGCTTTCCCCATCTATCAGGCCTCCTTGGCGTAACGCTTGCGCCACTCAGGCGCCAGAATGGAACAGATGACCGCATGCGTGCGGTGCCCGTAGTGCTGGCGCAACGTCGCCTCGCGTTTCAGCCCAATACCCACGTTGAAGCGGATCGCGCGCGCGTTCGTGTGCGGGATGGCGGTCCACACTTTGTTCACCGCCGCCCCAAGGGTGCCCTGGAAAGCCAAGCCAAGGATCGCGCCCACCATGCGCCGCGTTGCCCAGATCGGCGTCGCCGCCGCGCAGGAAAGCTGCACCGTGCCATGGTCAGGTTGCCAGTCATGGAACACCACCACCGCCGCAATCTGCCGCTGCCGCACCACGCCCACCGCCCAGCCGCCACCGGAAAAACCGGCATGGCCCACATGCGGGATGCGCGCGGCACACCAGCGCAGCAATTCATCGTTCCGAGGATCGGCCAGCGCAAAGCCGATCAGCGGCAGCCCAGGCGGGAAGATGCGCGGCATATGACTCATCGAACCGGCCCCCCGACTTCGTAAACGATGTTGCTGCCGAGCCAGCCCGGCCTGGACTGCCCACTGATCATCCGCAGATGCACCGCCATGGCATGGCCCTGGGCCGATCCCGTGCGCCATGCGCGGGACACGCCGCCCGTGCCGCCCCACAGCCCCACGCCCCACAGCCCCACGCCCCATACCAGGAACGACCCGCCCCCTGTCAGTGGCGGCACAGGGGGCGCAACGGCGGTCGGGCCGGTCGCATCCAATTCCGGCGCCGGGGTTGCCCAATCCACCAACACGCGCTGGGTGCGGTCCACCGCGATCACGTCATTCAAGATCGCCTGGACGAGCTGCGAGCGCTTCATGCGGCCCGCTGCGCCCATGGCGGAATATGCCGACAACCCCTCCGACCGGATGCCCAGCCCCGCGTCCGTCAAATCCTCGCCATAGAGCATCACGCGCCCGCCAGACGTGGCGTCGCCGAAGAACGTGCGACCCTCAAGCGCCTCGGCCCATACCGCAGCCGGGACGTTGCCCCAGCGGGAAACAGCACCACCCTCGCTCACCACGATCTGCTGCGCGGCCGTGGCAGTCCACGGCGCATTCACCACAACCAAACCCAAGCGGAAGATCGGCGTCACGCCCCAGCCGGAAAACCCGCCCCGCACGGCTGCAATCTCGCGCCAGGTCGGCGCGATGCGGCGCGTCGGGCCTACCCGCTCCATCACCCGCCCCACATCTTCGCCCGTCCGCAGCCCCGACAGAGGCAGCAATCCGCTTTCCGTGATGGCCAGCGCATCGCCGCCATAGCCCACCACGCAGCGGTGAGGCGCGCCCAGCAGGCGCGGGATGCGCCACCGGCCCACAAGTTGCCAAGAGCTGGCGCTGCTCGGGTCGGTGCCGCCATAGACGATGGCCTCCTCCTCGGAGGTCAGGAACACAGTCAGCGTCTGCGGTCCCGCGCCACCATCGAAAGACAGCGTGGCCATCGCCACGACGCCGCCGCCGCGCTGCGCCACGCCCTGCAAGGGGAACTCGGTAAAGGTGCCGCCGATGGCGCCCGCCGCGCCATACCAGAAGGACAGCGCGCCCGGATGCCCCACGAATAGGCGCCCGTTGGACGCCCCCGCCCAGGCGACAGGCGTAACACCCGTGCCGGCCCAGGTGGCCCATGCGGTGCCGTTGAACGTCCGGGGCGTGTCCACACCGTTGAAGGCAAAAAGGAACTGCCCGCCCGACGCGCTGAACTGGATCGAGGACCAGCGCGCATTGGTCAGCCCCGACACCACCGCCGCTCCCACCGCCCCCGGCGTCGTCACCTCATAGATCCCTGCGCCGCTGGATGCGAACAGGCGCGAGGTGGGCGCGCTCCAAGGCAGCAGTCCATCCACCCGCCCCGGCAACCCGGTGGCCCATACGCGCCAGCCGCGCCGCACGCGAGGAAGGCCGCCCTCGACCACGAAGTTGTCAAAGATCGGCGCAAACCCAGGCTTCATCGCGGAAATGGGATCGCGCGTGTTCCAGCCGAGGCTGCACGGGGCGATAAAGCCAGTGGGCATCAGTCGCGCCTCACGCGCCCACCAGGCGCCCGACGATGTCCGGGTTGGCCTCCGTCAGCCCCGCCGGGCAGGCCATGATGGCGTCGGGCCGCACCTGCACGGCGAACATCATCACCTCGCCGGCCACGTCCACGGCATGCGGGCCGCCCTCCAGCGGCACAAGCGCGCCAATGGCGCCGCCCACGCTGATCGCCGAATAGGCCGTCATGGCTTCGGGGGGCGGCCCGAAAAAGCCCTGCCACACCCACAGATCATCCTGTTGCTCGTCCATGATGCGTCTCCTATCCGGGCATGGCCGCGACGGCGGCCGGAAGGTTGGCGGCGGGGACCACGTAAGGCAGCGCATCGAGATAGGCGATCTCGCCAAACATCGGCGCGGTGCCGTTGGCGTTGTTCCCCGCGCGGAGCGTCGTCAGCCCAGGCGGGGTCGCGCTCGCCGCACTCTGGTTGGCGCCGCCGTCGAGATTGGCGACCACCGTCGTGCCGTCCCACGTCAGCCCAAAGCGCAGCAGCGTCCCCGGCGTCATGGTGCCGAGCGTCGGCAGCACAAGCGGCGTGCCGCCGATGTTCAGGGATGCCACAATGTCATTGCCCCCCGCGTTATTCCGAAACGAGAATCGGTTGGCTTGCGTTCCATCGTTGATATCCACGATGGCTTGACTGCCCCCCGCGGGCGCGCTCTGCGGGATCATGCAGGAGCCCAGCACCGTGCCGACGCCAGCCGGGAACAGGGAGGCGAAGGCCGCCGTCACGTTGTCCTGGCCGCGCGTGCTGGCTCCCGGCGTGCCGATGGGAGGCAGGATCGGCGTGGACGCGAACGTGCCCGCTTCCAGCACGTCCCACCCAAAGAAAGCGTCCAGGTTCAACGCCGCCCCGGCTGCAATCGCAGGGTTCGTGCCGATGGCGAATGCCGGCGAGCCACCACCGGACGGGATCACCACGGGCAGCGAATACCGCACCAGCGCGGCGCTGGGCGTGATCTCCGTCGGCGTCACCGTCACGCCGAATGCGGTCAAGCGCGGCGCCGGAACGCCCCAGCCGCTGAGGAACGCGGCGAAGCGGCTGAACACGTAGCTGCCCTCGGCAAGCGCCACCGGGAGCGTGCCAAGATGCCGAAAGATGTTCGCCGCCGCCGTGCCGACCA